>NZ_CP178861.1:1296467-2592934 GCF_047344985.1 Bdellovibrio sp. HCB-162 | reverse complement strand
AAACCCTCCATGACAAGATACAGAATGAAACTCACGGTTAGGCCGATACCTTTGAGCAGAGCCCAAGCAGTCGTGCTCCATGCCAGTGCGGCCCACACGGCAAGTCCTGTGTGAATAGCAAAGAAAAATCCAGAGCGAATCGTGATGCCATTCATGCGGGTTTTAACAATATCAGGAAATTGATGACCTTGTTGTTCAGCGAGATACACAAACAAAGGCTTTTTCATAATGACCGAGCCCCACAAGATCAAAGCAAAAAGACCTTCCATCAAAGCAGGCTGCAGTTTAAACCAAAGACCTTCAGAAGAAATTAGTGAAATGCCTCCCAGAATAAAAAGCATTCCATTCCCGAACCAAGTGAGTTTTTGAACTTTTTTGTATTTATAAAGCTCCCAAGAAATTTCTCCGACACCAAAAACCATCCCGGCAATCAATCCAGCTACGGTTCCGTAGTATTCTTCAATCAATGTAAAAGCGATAACGGGAAGAAGGCCCGCAAAGAAAAGACTTGCGGCCTGAGCTTTGGGACTGGCAGAAGAATTGGGTTGCATTAATTTGTTTCCAAAAAGTTAACGGGTTTTCCTTGGGGAAGCATCAGCACTTGATCGTTTTCCATCACAAGGTGACCGCCTACAATCGTGTGAGTCATCCATCCTGTCACGGACATGCCATGAAACGGAGTCCATCCGCAGCGACTTGCGATCCAAGAATTATCAATGGTCTTTGTTTTTTTCAAATCAACCAAAGTGATATCAGCGTCAAAACCCTGACGAAGGCGTCCTTTGTTTTGGATTCCAAAAACGCGACAAGGATTTTCCGTCACCATCTCCACAAAACGACGCAAAGTCAGGCGGCCCTCATGAACGTGATTCAGCATGATCGGAAGAAGTGTTTGCACGCCAGGAACGCCTGAAGGACTTTGCGGATAAGGACGTTCTTTTTCCTCGCGTGTGTGGGGGGCATGATCTGAACCAATCACGTCCACTGTGCCATCTAAAACCGCTTTCCAAATGCGATCCAAATGTCGCTTTTCACGAATCGGCGGATTTTGTTGAGCGTAAGTTCCTAAGCGATCGTAACAATCAGGAGCATAAAGTGTGAGATGTTGCGGAAGAGCTTCGACAGTGGCGATGTCTTTTTGATCTTTTAAAAGATCCATCTCTTCACCCGTGGAAACATGAAGCACGTGAATACGGCGTCCTGTTTTACGCGCTAAACGCAAAAGTCTTGTTGTCGAGCTCACTGCGGTCTCTACATCTCTCCACACCGGATGATAATGAGGATCGGCCATATCAACCGCGATATGCTTTCTTTCGCGCAGTCGCATTTCATCTTCACTGTGAAAAATCACTCGACGAGTGCCTTGGCGCAAAATTCTTTCGAGTGTTTCGTCATCTTCCACCAAAAGATTTCCCGTGGAGCTTCCCATGAAAATTTTAATGCCAGAACAATGAGGCAATTTTTCAAGCTCTGCCAACCGGTCGACATTGTCATGAGACCCGCCAATAAAAAAAGCATAGTTGCTGTGAGCTCGACCTTGGGCTCTTTGAAGTTTCTCGGCGAAAGCTTCTTTCGTGGTTGTTGGTGGATTGGTGTTCGGCATTTCAAAAATACTCGTAACACCACCAAGAATGGCGGCCTTGGTTCCCGTTTCCAGATCTTCTTTGTGAGTCAGACCCGGCTCACGAAAATGAACCTGGCTATCGATGATACCGGGAAGGACGTGCAATCCCTCCGCTTTAATCGTTCTGACGGCAGGATCTGTAATAGAGTCGCGAATTTTTTCGATGCGGCCATCTAGAATGCCAATATCGGCCTGTTGTTCGATCAAGCCCGTTCCCGAAGGATGGGGGAGTAAGCAGATTCCACCTTGAATAAGAAGATCAAAAGGGCGCTGAGACATGTATCACCTCGGATTCAAAAAACCATACCACTATACTCTATCTAAGGTCTAGCGTTGACGGGGCCTCTGGGATAGGTGAGAATTTGAATTGTGACATTTGATACATTTCTCTCCTTTTGGGATCAGCATAATACCGTCATCATCGAGGGCCTCGTTGCGCTCGTTCTTATTCTCTCTCTTTTCCTGGCGTATCGCAGTTTTTTTGCGAAAAAGTCCAGCGAGGGAGGTTCAGATTTGGGCCACGGTCTCGACGCGGCTCAACTTGAAAAAACATTGCAGAAGATTCTCGACAACCAAGCGCAATCGGGAAAGCCCGCATCACGCAATGGCGGTGGAGCCTCTGAAGATTTTGATGTGGATGTAGACTTAGATGAAATGGAAAAATCATCAGTGTCTTCTTCGAAAGCAGCTGGTGCTGCGGCGGCGTCGGGAGAATCTGCAGCGGAAGTGTCACAGCTTCGTTTGTCTTTAACTGAAAGCCATCAAAAAATTGAAACTCTGCAAAAACAATTAAAAGAAGCATTAACGGCTGCAGAAGAAGCTGCGGCATCAGGTGGTGCTTCAGCAGCGGGTGCTTCTGAAGGTGGTGCCAATTCTGCTGCCAATGATGAGCTTGCTGGCAAAGTTCGTGATTTGGAAGCGCGTCTGGCTGAGTACGAAATCATCAGTGAAGACATCGCCGATCTTTCTCGTTATCGTGAAGAAAACGATCAATTGAAAAAGGAGTTAGAAGCTCTAAAAGCGGGTGGTGCAAAACCAGCAGCAGCGGCGGCAGCGCCAGCTCCTGAAACTCCAAAAGTGGAAGTCGCACCAGAACCGGAACCAGCTCCAACTCCTGAAGTGGCAGCGGCTCCGGCAGAAGAACCTGCTCCAGCCGCCGCCGAAGCTCCCGCACAAGAACCTTCATCTGATTTGATCGATGATGAGTTGATGAGAGAATTCGCTGCCGCTGTTGAAGGTCAAAAAGCTTTAGATAAAGCCGCTGAAAAAGCTGGTGACGGCAGTGAAGCTGCTAAAGCGGGCAATGATGAATCAGATAAGTTGATGAGTGAGTTTGAAAACTTCGTATCGAAAAAGAGTTAGACTATGAATAAAGTTATTCTGGCGTCTGTTGTAGTTGCGGGATTATCTTCAAGTGCTTTCGCAGTCGGAGCTAAACCTTCATCCAGTACTTTAACTTCAGCGGTGGAAGTTCTTAAGCTTCCTAGTGAAAACCGTCGCATGGTTATTCAAGGTCAGGGCGATAAGTATTATCAAAACTTTATCTCCGTTGCATTTAATGAAGAACAACCCATGAACATTCGCTGGCGCGCTTTGATGGCAGCAGCTGAGGCTCGCGGTGAGAAATCGACTCCGGATCTTTTAAAAGCTTCCAGTCATAAATATTGGTACATGCGTAACGCAGCCCTTGTGGCCTTGAGCGAAGTGAATCCATCGCAAGGGGAGAAACTCGCGCAAAAACTTCTTAAAGATAAAGCTTTGGTTGTTCGTTCTGCGGCAGTCGGTGTGTTAGAGAAAAGTTCTTCTGGCGATGTTCGCGATCTTTTGTGGGAAGAGCTCAATCAAGGGTACAACTTTAAAAACGCCCAAAGTCTTTGGATCCGCCATCAGATCGTTGAAGTTTTGGCGAAGAAACCTTTAGATCGTGAAACGAAGATCTTTGCGGGATTGTTATCTGATAAAGACGACCGTCTTCATATCCCGGCAATTCGTGGTCTTGAAAAACTCACAGGCGTAAAACTTGGCGAAGGCAAAGTCACCAAGTCCGCTCTTGTTGGCATGTGGAAAGACTACGTTAAGAAAGAAAAGATCGAGCTTTAATTCTTAATTTGGTGGAAACAATCTTTTTAGGTCCTGGCAGTAAGGGGTTTGTCTGGCGTGAATGTACGGGCAGCCGCAATAGCCTCCCCAAGTGACCATATCGAATAAAACATCGTTAGATCTTTCATTTACGACAGAACCACCAATGCGGAAGCATCCGCCCATATCTCCAACTTTATAAGTGTTAGCGCCAAAATAAGGATTCTCAAACACGACATCTCCTGCGAAGACCTCAGTGTGCAGCGTAAGGATCGCGCGAACCCCTCCCATAAAATCTTTGGAGCCCAGAGACATTTTAAGAGTTTCGCCCGGCTTAATAACGTAACCGCGAGTAGGAGCTTTCTTCCATTCTCCTTCGGCGGCTCGAAAATCGACGATTGTCAGGTCGTCAGGCATTCTGTTTTTTATAGAGATGGTCATTTCTCTAGCTGCGGCGAACGCAGATAAAGAAACAAGAAGGTTTACAAAAAATACGATTCCAATTTTTAAATTGATCATGTTTCAATAATAATCACGAACAGACGGACTGCAAATAGATTGTTTGAAGAAAAGGCAGATATGCTTTCGATTTTTATTTTACTAAATCTTGTTATTCCTTTTAAAGCCTTCGCGGCAGAGGCTTTCTCAACACCAATTACCGAGGGACATTGGACGCTGGAGGTAAAGGAGAACAAGGGCTCCGGCAAAGACAAGAACCGCGTGATTGGTGATTTTGTTTTTACTAAAGGAGGCAGTGCTGACACATTTCGTGCAACGGTCAATGGTTCGGCATTTCCGGTTCGCTTAATGGACAATCGCCTGACGATAAAACCTGGCGGTAAAGAGGACGAAAAAACACAAGGCTTTGAAGTGGAGCTTCGTCGAGAAGGCGAAAATGAATTTTCGGGAGTTGCGACAGTTGAAAAACAAAGCCGTCCGGTGCGATTGGTTCGTCAAACATTGAAGTCTTCTGAACAATGCAAAAATGTTTGTCGCAATGATTTGGTCGCAAGCTTAAAAATCTGGAAATCACTTCTTGGCGATCTTGAACCTTTGCCATTTGAACGGTGTACAAATATTTGTGAAGGTTCAGAAGCTGCATTTATGCTCGGAGCTTACGCTCCAGGCAAAGAGCGCGACGTGGCGACAGGAACTATTTTACTTTCCCAAGATCCAAAGTCTCCGGGGATTAGATCTGTTTATCTCTCGGCGCTTCCTGTGACGGCAGAGCGGGCTCAGAAGTTAACGGCTGCAACCGAATCTCATTGGAGAAAAAAGCTTTCCATTCCAGAAGGAATTAAGTTTCCGCGAAACGCAGCGTTGGCTCTTGGTTACAACTCAGGAACTCGCAATGCCATCATTTATATTTTAACTCCGGATACGGCGAAGTGTTCTTCGTTGCGTAAAGATCCTTGGATGGTGGTGCTTGAAGATTGGATTAAGCAGAAATTAGAAAGTAACTCTTTGGGGCAGATTTATTTTTCTTACTGTGGAGCGACTCTTTTAGATACGTACGGAATGATCGGAAAGCCCGAAGCTTCCGTGACGATTCTTTATTTAGCAGGCTCTTTAGAAGTCGTGTTGTACTAGGTTGAGGTTATTGTATGTGCAATAAGTTTTTTTCTATCTTTGTTTTAATTACCGGTCTTTGTGGATGCGCCACGCAGTCGAAATCATCTTCTGAATTTGACACGGTAAAGTGCGGAACTCCTTATGAGCTTTTTAAGGATTCAGATAAGAATGGCGATGGAGTTGTTGAGTTCTCGGAATTAAAACCGGATCCTCGTTGTGTTGAGTATTGGAAGTCCTTTGATGTGAACGGCGATAAAAGAATCGAAGAAGAAGACTTGTTGAAAAGAGCTAAATAATTGTCGTGTCGTCGGGTGGAAGATGATGAGTCTTCGTATCAATCATGTTATTGGGATCCCTTATCTAGGTCGATAGATCGAAGTCTTAAGGAGTTCCCGATCACGGAAACAGAACTTAAGCTCATCGCAAGGCTTGCGATCATCGGACTTAAAAGCAGACCGAAGAAAGGATAAAGAACTCCCGCCGCGATCGGAACCCCAAGAGTGTTATAACCAAAAGCAAAGACAAGATTTTGCCTAATATTTTTCATCGTAGCTTGACTTAGTTTGTGGGCGCGTACGATTCCCGAAAGGTCTCCTTTGAGAAGTGTGACTCCCGCACTTTCAATAGCGACATCAGTTCCAGTTCCCATCGCAATCCCAATGTCAGCCTGGGCAAGAGCTGGGGCATCATTGATTCCGTCACCAGCCATAGCAACTCGTTTTCCTTGATCTTGGAGCCTCTTTACAATTTCGCCTTTTTGGTGAGGCAGAACCTCGGCTTCAACTCGGTCAATTCCAAGTTCGCGGGCCACGGCATTTGCGGTGTTGGGGTTGTCGCCTGTGAGCATAACAACTTCAACTCCTCGATCGTGGAAATATTTGATAGCAGGTTTGGAAGAGGTCTTGATCGGATCTTTCACCGAAATCACGCCTGCAGGTTTTCCATCAATGGCGACCAACATGGCTCCTTGACCGTTTGCCTGCAGATCTTTGGCAATCTGAATTAACTCAGAGGAGGCAATGCCATTTGTTTCCATCAAACGTCTGTTGCCAATAAGGACACTTCTTTCAGAGACTTTTCCTTTTACACCCATGCCGGTGACAGAATCGAAGTCATCCACGTTTACGATAGGGGCACCACGCTCCTTAGCTCCTAAGACAATGGCTTCAGCTAAAGGATGCTCGCTTGATTTTTCAAGTGATGCCGCAAATGAAAGAACTTCGGTTTCCTTGAAATCACCAAGCACTTTCACTTCCGAAAGTTTTGGTTTTCCCAGAGTAAGAGTTCCAGTTTTATCAACGACAAGAGTCGTTATTTTTTCAAGATGTTCTAGAGCTTCTGCATTTTTAATTAAAACTCCGTGAGTGGCCCCTTTGCCAGTTCCCACCATGATCGACATCGGAGTTGCAAGGCCCAGAGCACAAGGACACGCAATAATTAGTACAGCAACAGCGTTGATAATGGCGTGAGTTAGTTTTGGATCAGGCCCAATGAAATACCAGACAAGTCCCGTGATGAAGGCGATTAAAACCACAGCGGGAACAAAGTATGAAGAGACCGTATCAGCAAGTTTTTGAATCGGAGCACGGCTTCGCTGCGCTTGTGATACCATTTTTACGATTTGTGAAAGAAGCGTATCAGCACCCACTTTGGTGGCTCTCATCACGAAAGAACCTGTCGCGTTGACCGTGGCTCCTGTGACTTTATCGCCAACTTCTTTTTCAACGGGGATGGGTTCTCCTGAAATCATTGATTCATCAATAACCGATCTGCCTTCGGTGACGTCACCATCGGTGGGGACTTTTTCTCCGGGGCGAACTCGCAAAAGATCACCTGGGTGAATGGCATCAATCGGAACATCTTCTTCCGTGCCGTCGGATTTGATTCGTCGGGCCGTTTTGGCAGCCAAACCCAGAAGAGCCTTGATGGCATTTCCCGTCTGATTTCTTGCTCGCAGTTCGAGAACTTGTCCTAAAAGTACCAGTGTTGTGATGACAGCGGCTGCTTCAAAATAGAGTGGCACTTGTCCACCGTGTGCGAGCATGCTTTCCGGAAAGATAGATGGGAAGAAAGTCGCAATCACGCTAAAGACGTAAGCAACGCCTGTTCCAATGGCAATCAGAGTGAACATATTCAAGTTCCACGTTTTAATCGAAAGCCATCCGCGATGAAAAAATGGATAGCCTCCCCAAAGAACAACGGGTGTGGCAAGAAGCAGTTGAACTCCGGCGTAAAGCCAATGTGGAAGATTCATCTGAATAGGTTGTCCTGGAATTAAATCGGACATGGCCAAAAGAAGAAGGGGGGCTGTCAGAATCGTGCAGACTTTCAAGCGGTAAGTGAAATCCGTCAGCTCGAGATTTTCAGTTTCTTCAGCGCTGACTTCTACTGGTTCCAGAGTCATGCCACATTTAGGGCAATTGCCAGGTCCGACTTGTCTAACTTCCGGGTGCATAGGGCAAGTGTAAATGCGCTTATCCTCAATAGCGGGTGCTTGCTGATGATCATGATCATGATGTGGGTGATGTGCATGATTGTGATCCGCCATAAACTTTGCTCCTTAAATACGATTCTATTTTGCACCATTTTTGTTCAAGGTGTCCAATCGGTATTTTGGCAATCAGCTCAGGTCCCGCTGCGAACCTCTTAGTGATCATGAGATACTTCCTCGTCAGAGGAAAAAATATGCGCTGTTTGATCTTTCTTATTATTTTCGCGTTCATCACGAAGAGAGTCTTGGCTGAAGAAACTCACCACGAAATGGGGATGATGGAACATTCGCATATGTCTTCGTTATTCTGCGCTTCTCCGAATGAGTCTCTCGATCTCCTGACGGGAATGTGTTTGGTAGTTCCTACGGGTGAAAAAGAATTTGGAAGTTTAATGACTCACGGCAATTTATTTCTTGTCGGGATCAGTCAAGAAGGCCCAAGGGGGGAGGATAAATTCGCGGCACCGAACATGCTGATGTTCGATTATCAAAAGAACAACAAATCTTCCCACACTTTCGGAATCAACTTAATGCTTACTTTTGAAAAATGGACATTCCCGAAAGAAGGATATCCGGAGCTCTTTCAGATTGGAGAGAAAAATTCGGATGGAGAGCCGTATATTGATGCTCAACATCCGCATTCTTCTCCGGTCATGGGACTGACATTGAGTGATACTTATAGATGGGATGATAATTCCAAGGACCGCCTCAAAATCTTTTTTTCTCCTCGAGGACAAACGACCGAGGGGCCGATTGCATTTATGCACAGAAATACGGGAATGGTAAATCCGGATGCTCCACTAGGGCATCACGTTGGACAAGATGTGGGGCATATTTCGAGCACTGTTTTAGGAGCCGAGTTGTATAAAGAAAAAACGTCATTGGAGGTTTCAGCGTTTCACGGGACAGAGCCAGAGCCTGACGTTGTCGAACTTAAATTAGGAGCACTTGATTCTGGAGCCGCCCGCATCGGTTATCAGTTGAGCGAAAAAATGTTGGGATTGGTTTCGTTTGCTTATGTCCATCAGCCAGAGCCAGATGAAGAGCAAATTAAATTTTATCGTCGCTACTCTGTTTCTTTATATAACGAATGGCAGGTAACGGATTATTGGAAAGGCTACAATACGTTTATTTATGGTCGGGTTGAGAATTACGATCTTATCCCGGATCTTACTTCGTTTCTGGAAGAATTCGCTTTCTTTCGAAAACCCATGACGATCTGGGGACGAATCGAAGTTTTGCAAAGAACTCCTGGTCAACTGGCGGTCAGCGCCGATGATCTTGCTCATCCGGAGTGGATCACGGAGGCGACGCTTGGCTACAGCCATCACTTAGTTTCATTTGCGAATATGGATTTTCAAGCGGGTGTCTCGGTGTCAAAATACTTTATTTCCAATACTTTGACGGAAGCTTACGGAAATGATCCTTGGGCTGGCAAGATCTTCCTTCAAATCAGTGGAATGAAAATGCATCCTGAGAAATAAATATTAGTTGGCGCGTTTAAGAGCGTCGTTGATCACAAGCTCTCGTTCAATGCGATAGAAAATAATCTTCTCTTCAAGGCCATCGGATTCCATGGTTTCTGGTTCAGAAAAGAAATCTCTTAGAATTTCCATTCGCTTATCAACTGTCACACGCACAGATTCACGACCTTCGGTTTTTCCTTTGGCAAACGTCAATGTCAGTTTGTAGCGGATGCCACTGGAAGGTGGACGTTGTTCGTTCGGTGGAAGCCAGCCGTCGATGCCTTTGATGTATTCGGTTTCGATAACACCAGTGTCCTGATTTTCTTGAGCGATAGGATATTTAAGAACAGCGTGAGCGGCTCTCCACACTTGATCGTAGGTGGCGAAGAAAACTTTTTGTTTGTTGATTTGTCCCATGCGCGCATGGGCAGAAGGCTTTTTGTCGAACAAGCTGCACCCAAAAAGAGTGCAGCCTGTGATAATCACAAGTCCAAGAAGTATTTTTCTAGAAAGAGATTGAGCTGTGTGTAACATGTGTTGCGGCTTCGATCATAGCAGGTCCGAGGGCTGCTTGTGAAGCAGTTTGGCTGCCGACGAAGTTCACTTCCCAGCGTTTTTTACCAGGAATCGCAGAGTCACTTGGCCATTGGGGCAGTTTCATGCGCTCAAGCCAGTTTTGTGCGTATACTTCCCATTGCGCCATATAGATCTTCACTTTGGCGTTTCCTTGCTGAACTTCCTCTTCTTTAGAAAGTACAGAGTAAGTCGCAATCGGATTTACACCCGCAACTGAGTTAAACTTAGGCATCAAGACTTCATCGCCTGAAATCGTTGGATCAGGAATCAATGGAAGCATTGAAGGAGCCGCACCTGCTGCAAAAGGAAGCAGGGTCGCACTCATACGATCTCCGCCGCTCTTCATGTCTGCCGATTTCTTAAGGACACCCAAAACCAACTGTTCAGAGCCAGGAAGCGTGTTCAAAGCCATTTTCTGACCTTGAGGGATCTTCTTAACGTCTGTTGGGATTAAGTAACCAGATTGGTTCGCTACACCGACAGCGATGAACATTTCATCGGCGCGGAATTGAGGAGCCGTCAGATTTTTAGGCTCAGAGAAATTCAACTCGCGAGTCGGCATATCCAATTTTGTTTGGCCGGATTTGATTTCGATATCGCGAACAGCTCCGCCGTTGATTTTGAAATCATTGATAAGTTCATAGAACTCAGCTCCGCCGCGCAAAGCATCCACTGTGGATTTAAATGGGAAGCGACCGCGAGCTGCGAACACGCGATTTACGCCCGGTTGTCCGTAATAAATACGATACGTTGGTTTATCCAAAGTGATTGTGAACAAAGAATACTTTTCGCTTTGTTTTGGCAAAGAGATGTTAGCAGGAACATCGATATCTTGGCCCATCGCTGAAATACGATCGTACTGCGGGCTGATGACATTATTAATGTCAAAAGAGAGCATATCGAGTTTCGTAAACGCTGGCATCACAAGACCGAAATCGACGAAGCCGTCTTTATCTTGGATCGGAAGTCCTTGAGTTCCGCCACGCACTTCATGCTGAACTTTTGTTGGAATCGGGCGCAGTTTGATCGTCAAAGAACCCGGCTCCTGCGACATGTAAGTCGTGCGCAAGTATCCCGGAGCTTGAACTGTGACTGCTTGAGCCGAAGTCCATCCCGCAGGAAGCTCCACCTGACCATTTGCATCCGTTGTCAGGAAGTTGCCTGAAAAAGGAGCATTCAGAGCATCGCCGATCAAAATTTGAGCACCCGCAAGTGGTTGATCATCCATTGTTTTGATCGTGATAACGTTTGTTTGCTGAGCCCAAAACAGACTTGAAAGCGTCGTAGGCTCAAAGGAAGTTGGCTTTTTAGATTTGTCGTCCTTGGAACAGCCAATAAGTAGCGCTGGCACGGCAAGTGCCACCATTATTTTTTTCATATAAGTCCCCCTCCGTGGTTTTCTTACATCATCTGTAATTGCATGGCGGATTGAGGTGGAGGTCAAGACCTAAGACGAGGAAACTTTGGAATATTCAGCATATTTCAAAAAACGTAATTTAACGCAAAGCCCAGGATTGACATAATGCACGTCCCCAATTAAAAATCCTGCTTCACGCTTTTGCGTGATTCGTGTGGTGGGGTAGCTCAGCTGGTTAGAGCAACGGAATCATAATCCGTAGGTCGGCGGTTCAAGTCCGCCTCTCACTACCAAATTTTTTAAGAAGGCAGCCATTGTGCTGCCTTTTTTATTTTTCGCGGGCCGACACTTTCTGTTAGCATTTTCCGTATGTGGAATATCAAATTTAAAAAATCAGTGATCTTTGCATGCGTATTACTTCTTCAACCAATGATGAGCCCTGGCTCTTTTGCGTTGGCGAGAAGAAAAACTCCTCCGAAAGCTTTCAGCTTTATTGCTGAAGGTGGAAAAGCATCTCAAGGGGAGTGTGATGGAGAACGCAAAATTCCTCGCTTAAAACGTCTTAAAGAATTTGCCAAATTCGGTTCCTACATGGGTTCAGAGCTGCAAGAACCCGAGATCAAGGGAAAAGCTGATGAAGAGATGTGGAAGCATTTCTTTAGAGTGAAAGCTTCTTGTAATACGGTTTTGGCTAAGACTCCTTCATCTGTGAAAGATGAAACTTTGACGAAGACCAAGCAAGAGCTTCCTCCGGATGATTCTGATGAGTCGGATGAGAGTGGTGGTCAGAGTGATGGGGCGGATGCGGAGTAGCTTCGCATAAATGTGCTAATATTAACTTTAAAATCCCCGCTTCTTGCGGGATTTTTTTTAATTACAATGTTTAATAAAAAAGAAAGCTGTTAATCCAAATTCTCCCAGTCATAGTCGTTTGAGTGAGCTGTAAAAAAACAACTCGATAAATTCCAGTAAAGTTGCCCCAATTCGCTTTAGAATAACCTCAGAATATGAAGATATTTTTTACGGTCGGGAGACTATGTGGCGAAAATTCGCGGGCGAGTTTCAGAGAAGCGATCAAAAAATATGCAAGCAGTGAAGTCTAGGAATACAAAACCTGAATTACTGCTTGATAGGCTTTTGAAGAAGAATGGCTTCAAGTTTCGCAGGCATTCTCTAAGCTTGCCCGGTCATCCGGATTTTTTCAGTATTAAAAATAAAACTGTAATCTTCTGTGATGGAGATTTTTGGCACGGTAGATTTTTAAAGGAAATGCAGAATAAAAAAATGGTTAGAAAAGATTTCTGGCTTCAGAAAATAGGTGGAAATGTTGTACGAGACAAAAAAGTGACAAAAGAATTAAAAGATTTGGGTTTCGTTGTGATTAGAGTATGGGCATCAGATATTTTGAAGAGGCCAGAAAAAGTCTTAAGGCAAATCAAACTTGCAATGCTCGTTGATGAATAATGTTTCACTCTTGCCTTGCTGGACGATTGTCTGTAAATAGTAGAATCTGTTTACCTATCAATAGATGATTTGCACTATAAGAATATGCATCGTGTGAGGACAGCTGTATGAAATCATATCAATCTCGTTTTACATCTATTGATTTATTTTCCGGATGCGGCGGTTTGACCTTAGGGTTAAAAAAAGCTGGTTTTAATGTTTTGGCCGCTGTAGAAATTGATGACTTAGCCGCCGAAACGTATCGAGTAAATCACAAGAGTACGAAGTTGCTTCACCAAGATATTAGAACAATTGACCCTGCCGTGTTGAGGAAAGAGTTGAGGTTGAGAAGAGGCGAATTGGGTCTTATTGCTGGTTGTCCACCATGCCAAGGATTCTCTACTTTGAGAACCCGAAAAAAAAATGTTTCTGTTCGGGACGATAGAAATAACTTAATGTTTAATTTTTTAGATTTTGTTAGCGAGTTTCTTCCTAAAACTGTGATGATGGAAAATGTGCCAGGCCTTGCTAAAGGGAAAAGACTTGCAAAGTTTATTTCCGAACTAAATGGCATGGGATATCAAGTAAGATATGATGTTCTTGATGTGGCAAAGTTTGGAGTTCCGCAAAGACGAAAGAGATTTATTCTTCTTGCAAGCCGCGTTGGTAATTTAATTTTCGCTGATCCTGCCTCAAAAAAAGTAGTGGTTTCGGATGTATTGAAGGGGATTGAGAAACCGGAAAAAAGTAAAGATCCGGCTCACAATCATGGAGAAAAGAGATCTCCAAAAGTACAAAAAATCGTATCTTTAATTCCATTGGATGGCGGCAGTAGATCTGCGTTGCCCAAAAAATTGTTAATGGATTGCCACAAAAGAACGAACGGCTTCAATGACGTATATGGGCGTATGAAATGGAACGATGTAGCTCCAACAATAACAGGAGGTTGTGTTGAACCATCGAAGGGTAGATTTTTGCATCCAATGGAGAACAGAGCCATTACCATTCGTGAAGCAGCGCTAATTCAGACTTTTCCAAAAAATTATTTTTTCTCTATGAAAAGGGGCAAGACCGGAGCTGCACTCATGGTAGGAAACGCCTTGCCTCCTGAATTCATCAGAAGACAGGCTTTGCAAATTAAAAGATTAATTTCAAAAGAATAATTATTGTTGATAGTCCTTCGTCGAGACATACGCTTATTGTTTGTCGTAAGCATAAACAAAATTTAGCATATACTAATGCAACAAAAAATTATTCCATTTAGAATTCATCCTCGTGCAATTAAAGAACTTGGCGAACGTTTAGTGACCGATGACTTCGTGGCACTTTCTGAGCTCGTTAAGAACTCCTATGATGCTATGGCTAAAAAGGTCACTGTTCGCTTTGGCGAAGATTCGCAAGGCAGTTTTATCGAAGTAGAAGACGATGGATATGGGATGTCCGAAACGTTAATTCGCGAAGTTTGGACGGTTCTTTTTACTCCATATAAAAAGATTTTAGCTGCGAAAGGACAGAAGGGAAGAGCTCTGTCCGGAGAAAAAGGAATTGGTAGATTGTCGGCAGCACGTTTAGGAGGAGAGCTTGAAATCTACACTCAGGAGCAAGGAAAGAAATGCATTCAACTGCTTTTGGATTGGAGTAGTTTGGATTCTCTCGACTCCCCCTCGAACTACACAGATTTCGACTTCTCTGGATTCGGTGTTGTGATTGAAGAAGCTGCGGCATCTCCATTTTTAAAAAATTCGCACGGTACATTGATTAGACTTTCCAAGCTTAAACGAAAAGATTGGCTTTCCAATGAAGAGCTGTTTGAGCAGATGACGTCCGAATTGAGTAGGATCCGACCTCCTCTTAGAAGATATGAAGGTTTTGATATTTTTGTAGAACATCCTGTGTTTTCGCCTTCACCGCTATGTCTCACGGATAATGCACCTTCATTTTTGGATAAACCACATTACTTCCTCAAGGGTAAAGTTGATGAAAGAGGTCAAGTAAAAGGGAGAATGCTTGTCCGGAAGAGAGGAATTAACGACGAAAAGTCGATTAATGAGAAGCTTGAAGCCTGGAGCGATCACGCATCATGCGGGCCATTTTCTTTTGAGTTTCGCGTGTGGGATTTAGATTCTGATTCAATTAAAGATATTGGTTATGAATATAAATTAGGAAACCGAGAAGTTCGAGATGCAATTCGCTTGAATAAAGGTGTTTCCCTGTATAGGGATGACATTTTAGTTTTGCCTAAGACAGCTGGTAACGACTGGCTTAAGCTTGAGCAGAGACGTGTTAGTCGCGTTGGAGATAAGTTGTCCTCCGCGAATATCATAGCATTTGTTGATATTGGTATAGAAACAAATCCAGAAATCAAAGATACGGCAGATAGGGAAGCTCTTGAAAGCAATCCAGCCAGTGCTCAATTGACGGCGTCACTTATTGAGATAATAAAGATCTTAGAAGACGAAAGAAAAATATATAAATTTAAATCGGAAGGAACGCAGTCTTTTTATAACTTACTTGAAAGTGAAAAAGTAATTTCCACCTTACAAATTATTCGTGATTCAATCGAAAATGAAGAAGAAAAAGAAAGAGTAATCAAAAACTTCGAGATACTTGAAACGGAAATACAAAAGCAAAAGGATACCATCGCTGAAAGGTTGGGTTATTATAGTCGGCTTGCTTCTGTGGGAACAATTGCTTCATATATGGCTCATGAAGTACGCAACTCGAGCACGGCAATCTCCGCCAGTAATCGTGAGGGGAGAAAAGCTCTCGAAGTTTGCGATTCTAAAGACAAGGAAGCCATTTTAAAACGGTTAGACACATCCGATAGAGCGCTAAGTTCTTTAGAAAGTCTTTCTTCGGCGATCTTGCCATTAGCGGGAGCAAAGTTCCGCAGAAAGGCCGGACAAAAAGTTGCATTAGATAAACTTATCGATAGCTGTCTCGATGCTAACCGAAAAGTCATTGAGAGTTCCAAGACGGAAATTATTCGTTCAGGAACAAATATCGAATTGGCAATGACAGAAGGAGAGCTTTTTGTCTTACTTCAAAATTTATTTCAAAACTCTCTCTATTGGCTGAGTAAAGTTGACAAGGAGCGAAGAAAAATTCACATCAGAGTCGGTCAGCAGATTGATAATTTTGTGACCATATACATCGAAGATAGCGGAACAGGGATCAGAGAGGATTTTTTGGAAGCTGTCTTTATGCCTGGTGTAAGTTCGAAGCCAGACGGCACTGGGATGGGATTAACGGTTGTTGCAGAAATATGTGAAAAATATCGTGGCTCAGTTTCTGCAGGTAATTCAAAAAAATTAGATGGAGCCAGCTTTAAGCTAGTTCTTCCTTTGGAGTAACGCGTGAATATTTTTTGGATAGAAGATGAAGTCGAGAATATAGTTGATACTTTTAAAGCAACTTTGAAAGACTGCAATGAGGATCAAAATTTTGTAATTCATGATTCAAATGATTTTGAGCGTGCGAAACTCAATCTCGACAGGCTTAAATTTTCAATTTTGATTGTTGATATAAAAAATCAGAATACTAATGAGCGTGACGGCAACACAATTCTTGATTATATTTTTAAGAATGAGATCTGTCCGGTTATTGTATATACATCTTTAGACAAGTCAGACATAGACGAAAGAATAATGAGGCATCCGCTTGTTGAATATGTTCAAAAAGGCGCTGGGTCGGACCTCTCGCTCTTGGCTAAATTGAAGGAAGTCGAACAAAAAATTGGATTTTTGGAAGACGCAAAGAGAATATTTAAAGACATTAACTATAAGCTTTTGATGGATTGGTATCCAAAGCTTTCCGAAGTGACCTTAAAAAACGAAGAAAGAGCGCGGCTGTTTATGCGGCGTTTTGCGGCATCTCTCGATTTTACTGTTCATTTGAGCGAAAATTACTTGAGTCCATGGGAGATATATTTATATCCACCTATACCCGATACGAGTTTATTAACTGGTGATATACTATTGAATAAGACCACTTTATCTTATGTTCTTGTTTTATCGCCTTCGTGTGATCTTGTAAAAGAAAGCGGTCGTAGCCCTAAAATTGAAAACGTTTTGGTTGCCAAGCTCGATACAGTTCCAGATTTATTAACTGGTAAACCCGAATTCAAAGATGCTCCGAATGTTGATAAATTGGCAGATAGAATTGGTAGCCACCGTCAAAAGGAGCCTGAGGGCGGACGAATTCTGTTGCCTAGGTTGCATGATCCAGATTTGCCTGGCTTCTTGGTTGATTTAAAAAAATTGAGCTTACTTTCTTGGGATCAAATTACACTCGGTGAGTCAGTTGATGGGAAGTATTCAAGGGTTGCTTCAATTGATTCGCCGTTTAGGGAGAATATCTCAAGTTTGATTGCGAAGGACTTCGGTCGCCTCGGATTACCTGATTTGGACATTAAAAAATGGGCAAATGACTTATGGCCATTTCATCCAAGAAATGCGGCACCTGCTGTCGCATCAGCTTCAACAGCGACCGGAGATCAAGTCGAAGCAAAGAAAAAAATAAATAAATAAAAGTTAACTAGACAGATAAGAATTTTTATATATGAAAAACGACATCAATCAAAAAATGATAAATGTTTTATTTTTGTTTTATAGAATCAATATAAATGTCTAGAAAATTTTCTATCTTCAATATTATGAAATAAATCGATATTCCTGCGTTAAACTAAGAGCTCTTAATTCGTGGAGCTTACAATTGAAACATTTTTTTATAAAAACAAAAAAGCGGTTTATTGCAATTTATGGTCTCATCAAAGAACTAGATCAAATGCCCATGCGCCGACTGCAGGGGGAGTTCTACGAAGAAGAACGCAAAGAACCCCGTGTTCGTCGTAAAAACAATGTGAAAGTCGAAGACCTCTTCCCGAAAAAGTCAGAAGACTAGGATGCGTTGCGCCTTATAGGCTCAATTCCTTTTCATTTAAATTTGCTTGTTGAATTACCGGCCCGATTCTGGAAAAAGCTCGGGTCATGAGAGCAAAGTTATTCTGTCTTTTTCTAGGTATTGTTTTATCTGTTTCTCAGGTCCAAGCAATGAGTTTGAACGACCTCACGATTCTTCTTCCTCTTCCCAAAGAAAAAGAAATGTCCTTGATGTTAAGTCCTGAAGACAAAGGACCTCAAGGGGCATTGCTTGCAAAAAAGACTTATCAAGAAATCGTGCAACTTGTTCCTGAAGTTCCAAATCACATTACATGGAGAAACTCTTTAAAAGTTGTCGGCATCCGCATTGATCCTTGTTTCACAGAAGGTGAGGGGCCGCTTGAGTGTCGCCATCAAATTCGTCTGATCTGGCAACCAGTATTCCACGCAGATCAAGCGGCAGACACTCGCGATGCAGCCGTGCATAGCTTTTACGAGTTCGATGAAGAGACATTCAATCAACTTTGGAAAGACTGGCAGAAACTTTCTTCAGGCTTATCAACAGATGCACTACAAATCCATCCACAAATGAAAGCCGAAGGACTTAAAGGTCCTTACTGGAAATATCTAAGAGCTTTAATCCTAAATTACTGTGGAGAGAAAAATCTTATCCGCATGACAGCTATGAACGTTATGTCAGGCGAACAGCTTTGGATTTTTTCAGGTTTTGATATCGAAAACGGCCAACCAAAACCAATGACCATTCCAAGAATTAAAGGAAGAACTCAAGGAGTCATTCAAAGCTCGTCGCAATTCCAAAGCTTCACGGGTGGAATGATGCCACCTCCAGAAGCTGATCTTGAATTTGCAAAACTTGTTTCTGATTCTTCAACGACAAAGAAAAAGTTCACAGAAGCGCAAATCAAAACTTTGATGGGAAAAGTCCAAGAATACGAAAACCCAGAAAAGCACAATCCAGGAACACTGGACTGCGCGAGTTGCCATTTAGCGAATACGGCTCATCAATGGGGAGAGTTGAACTTCAAACAATGGGACTGGAAAAACGAATTTAAAAATATCGCTTATCAAAGCTCGTGGAATCTAGAAAATACCAGCAAAGGCCCTTTAAGAACAAATCAGCTAAGAGCCTTCGGCTACTTTATGGCGTGGCCAGCGATTTCCCAGCGTGTTGTTAACGAAACAGCGGCCGTTGCAAGCTATTTACAGTCTATGAACTAGCCTTTTCTACAGCAGTGACGAATAATTAGACAGTTATTCATGCATTTTGCGCATATTCGAATTTGCTGAATGAGGGAATTAAACTCCTCAACTTTTTGTTATTATACTCCGTATGAAGCAATAACAAAAAAAGGAGGCTTCCATGATGAAACTGATTTCATCTCTAAAAGAAAAAATCTTCGGTAACTCACTGAACGATCTTGAAAACTCAACAGTTATTTCCTGCTTATCTCATTTGGAATAACGAACCTCCGAGGCTTTAAGCCTCGACGAGGTGACCTTGTAGAATTCAGAAAAAAAGCATATCCTCAACTCATGACAGATATGCAAACCCTCACAGCGCTCATCAAATCCTTCTGCGAAGCCCGCGATTGGGACCAGTTCCACCCACCGAAAGATCTTGCCATCGGCATGTCCACTGAGGCCAACGAGTTGCTCGAACTTTTCCGTTTTAAATCCGATGCTGAAGTTCAGGAAAAGATGAAAACGGCGGAGTTCCGGCAAAAAGTTTCTGAAGAGCTTGCTGATGTCTTTTTCTTTGTTCTAAGATTTGCGCAGATGAACTCCATTGATCTTGCTGAGGCGTTGCAAAATAAAATGCAGAAGAACGCTGAAAAGTATCCGGTGGAAAAGGCCAAAGGCTCTAACAGAAAGTACAACGAGTAGGAAAAATCATGTCACCACTCACGCATGAACAAAAAGTCACGATCTTTAAAGCCTATGCGCAAGAAAAGAAAATGCCCCGAGCTTATACCACAACACCGACAGTGATGTTCATCAGCATGGGACAAAACGTTCCGCCGATCATTTTCTGCAAGATGTGGCAAATCGCTTTATCCTTAGGCATCAACTTCGCAGTCGGGTGGGGACTTGCCATGCACTTTGTTTCTTGGCGTCGTCACAATATGCCAGTTACGATGCAAATAGCCGCTGCAGTTTTCGCAGGAACACTCTTCGGAATCTCTATGGCGATCTACTACAAAAGCCAAAGAAAGAAATACGGTCTGACAACATGGGAAGAGTTTAAGGGGTAAGCTCTAATCCCATCTGTTTGTCGAAAGCCTTACGGCGTTCCGAATCAAAGAAATATTTAAGCTCCACCAATAAACGAAAACGCTCATGCAGAAGCATCGAGCTAATCACAAAACCTTTTTTCAATTTCGGAATAAGAACCGCTGCATTGTTCGGATGGTGAGTGCTGGTAATAACTTGAAATCCATCGGCGTGGAGCTTTTCTAAAACCGCCGTCAAAAGTTCAGCATAGACACCTTGATTGCGATACTTCAAAAGCACAGCCGAGTTTTGCATATAGTACGTTTCAGCATCCGTCGAATATCCATAGTGCCACCCAACGACTTCATTTCCAGAGTAAACCACAAAACGAAGCTGGTAACGAACCATGCTCTGCTGACGCTCTTTGATTTTCGCCTTTGAAGAATCATCAATCGTCCACTGAGGTTTTGCGTCGGTGCGGTTACTAAAGGCTTGCTCGAAATGTTCATCCAAGGCTTTCCAAAGTTCTTCTTGAGAAACCTCTTTAATCACGTAACCGCTTTTAAGATTCTTGGAAAACACGGGCGAAACCTCCTCCGAAAACATGGATAAACTTTAACCTTAGACCCAAGAAAGTTGAATAAAAAGTAAAACTAATTGACACCCCGACGCCTCGATCCTACCGACCCCTAATATTTGTCTTTCAATTGCAAACAGACATTTTATAATAAGCTTATGGTAGGCACAGTTATATCCAGTGTGGTTCTAGTGGTAGGCCTTCTTTTTATCATCGTTCGTCCGATCTGGCGCTTAACGCGCAGTCCGCTTTATTGGGACATGGGGATCGGAACGGGAGCGGTCATTATCTTTCTCATCTACATTATGACAGCGGTGGTGACTCCAAAGATGATTGAAGAGGATCTCGCCAAAGAACCCTGTGGTTCACGATCGCCGCAAGGCGCCTGCTACAAACTTGAACCTGACTTATGCAAAACAATCTGGGATAAAGCTATCGGGGATTGCAAGCAAGAATTGGCTGACGTTATCAAAGCTCGTCCGACGGGATTGATCTGGCCGGCTCTCAGTCGTTGCAGCGCTCGCAAGATGGATAAGTCTGTGCGCTTTAACCGTGTGCAATCCGAAACAGATTATTGCAAAGCTTACTTTAGTTATTTGGAAGAGAAACACTAAGTGGATCAAAAACAACAAACGCCCTACGAACTTCTTGGCGGGGAACCGGTCTTAAGAAATCTCACAAAACGTTTTTACGAAATCATGGACACCTTGCCAGAGGTAAAACCTCTGCGCGATATGCATCCCGAAAACTTAAGAGGCTCTGAAGAAAAACTTTTTATGTTCTTATCAGGCTGGCTTGGCGGCCCGGGGCTTTTTGAACAACGCTACGGTCATCCAAGACTGCGTGCGAGGCACATGCCCTTTGAAATCAGAAAATCCGAACGCGATCAGTGGATGATTTGCATGGTTCAAGCTTTTGACGATTTAAAAATCGCAGAGCCACTTAGATCAGAACTTTTGCATTCTCTTTTAAGACTTGCCGATCATATGCGCAATCAGGAAGAAGCTTAGTGCGTCGGTTTATAACGACCCGTAAGCTTGCAAATAGTTTTCACAAGCTGTCTTCCTTCCACAGGTTTCGCAAGATGTTCCTGAAAACCTGCTTGCAGAGCCCGATCATGATCCTCGCCATGAGCGTAAGCCGTTAGGGCAATGACAATCGTCCGTCCTCCCATTTCAGGAGGAAGCTTGCGAATCATGTGAATCAAATCATAACCGTCCTGCTCGGGCATGCCGATATCCGTGATCACAACATCAGGACGGTTCTTGATTAAAGACTTAAAGGCTTCAGCAACGGAGGACGCTGTATAAATTTTCGCACCGGCTTTCTTTAAAAGCGTGCCTACCAAAATTTGCGCGTCGGCTTGATCATCCACAATTAAGATATTTAAGTTTTTAAGAGGCGTCTTCCCGGCAGACACTTCGTGATCATCTTTGGGTGTGGGACGATTTTTTAAAGACGTCATTGGTAAAATCACCGTAAACGTGGCCCCTTTGCCTTTTCCTTCGCTGGCCGCCTGGATATTTCCGCCATGGGCTTCAACAATACTGCGAGTGATAGCAAGGCCCAATCCTAAACCGCCATATTTCCTTGTTGTAGTGGCATCTTCTTGACGAAAGCGTTCAAACACATATGGAAGAAAGCTGGGATCAATTCCTTTTCCAGTGTCCCGTACAGTGATCTGCGCGTTGGATTCGGCTTTTGTTAAGGAAACATAAATCTTTCCGTGACGAGGAGTGAACTTCACCGCATTAGAAAGTAAATTCCAAAGAACTTGTTGCAAACGAGTAGGGTCGCCTGCGACAGGTCCAATGTCAGTTCCTATATTTTCAATGACCTCGATGTTTTTGGCACTCGCCGCAGGCAAAATAGATTCCACTGACAAAGAGATAATATCCGCCATATCAACCACTTCCATATTTATTTGCACTTTACCTGTGATAAAACGAGAAACATCCAGAATGTCACTCACAATGTGCATTTGAGCTTTGGTGTTCCGATAAATCGCTTCGATGGATTTTCGTTTTTCATTTTCCGTTAAGTCCTCATCATGAAGCATTTCACTGTGGCCCAAGATCACATTCATCGGCGTGCGCAGTTCGTGAGAAATCGTCGCTAAAAATTCATCTTTTAAACGATTGGCAGTTTGTGCCTGTTCATACAATATCTGTTTTTCGGTCACTTCTTGAGAAAGCTGTTTGTTAAGATTTTCCAACTCTTCCGTTCGTTCTTGGACTTTCACTTCAAGATCTTTTGAAAGCTGAGTGAGTTTGTTTTCAGCCCAACGACGTAAAACGAATAATCCTAGTCGTTTTCCGATATCATTCATAAGATCTAAAACCTGCACTTCAGACGGCAATGCACTTGTATGATGCACTAACAAAGTTCCAATAAGCTCCGTACCTTCGTAAATCGGGCAATACAAAATTGTCTGAATTCCATTTTGTTTTAAAAACTCTGCCCGTGGCATATTGCGTCCTGGGACGGATATCCATAAAGAAGTGGTGATTGTGGAGACAGTGCCGACCATACCTTCCTCACGGGAAACTTTAACCGAAGCATTTGCCGCTTTAAAATTTTCCTCTAGCTCTGAAGATAAAGACCAAATCCCTACGCAGCTTAAAAATTTCCGCTCTTTGTCAACAAGCCAAAGTTCAGTGACGGGCCAATTGAGTCCTGAGCCTACTGCTTTAAGGAATGGCGGGATGGCCTCTACTAAATTATGTCGGTCAGTTAAAATACGGGTCACCGAATACTGAATAAGACTCAATTGCTCTGCTTTTTTTCTTTTCGTGATGTCGTGAAGAAAAGCTCCAAATATCACGAAGTCTTTTTGCTGAATTGGATAGACAGTAAGTTCCACAATCACTTCGTGACCGTCTTTGTGTATGGCAGGCACTTCGATGCGGTTATTTAAAATAGGTCCTTCGCCAGACGCCAGATAACGACGCAGTCCCTCGTAATGCGCTTCTCGGTATTTTTCAGGAATGACAACTTCCGCAATAGACTTTCCCAAAACTTCTTCACGCGTCCACCCAAAAGTTCTCTCTGCTTGAGGATTCCATTCCCGAATGTGGCTGTCTGTATCAATAGCGATAAAAGAATCATGCGCAGAGTTGATAATGGCTCGAGTGCGCTCTTCACTTTCGCGGAGAAGTTTTTCGCGTAAATTCCGTTCTTCGATTTCTTTTAGAAAATGGGCCTCGGACCGTCTTTTAAGAAGACCCGCGACGGTCGCAATCGCGGGAAAGGACACGATCCACATAATTAACCGTCGAGTGCTTTCATCGTCAAAGGTTCCGTTATCAGAGAGAAAGTAAGCGAGGTAAAGCCAAGCCATGACACTTGTGAAAAGTCCTGGACCGATGCCTCCATAGAAACAATTAAAAATGACGGCTAAAACAAGCAAAGACGCCGGATTCGGCAGATAGTATACAGTACCTTCTGTGACATGCGTCAGAAGGGCAATTGCTAAAATTAGAAGGATGCCTGACAAATAATGGAGAATCCGCACGTTCGTCTCCCTAAAACATCTCTAGGTTTAACTATCATCCTATTGGGGGAAACCTTAAAGAAAAAATGTCTACGTTAAGGCATTGTCACGAATGTCAAAGGACAAGAAACTAGTAACCGGGCATGGAGTTTAATTTATCTTCCATCAATTGTTGCTGGAACATCCACTCTTCTTCGCCATGAGGATCTTCGCTATACTTTTTAAATTCGCGCAAGGACTCTTGATTGGATTGAGTGAATTCTTTATCACGAGGATCTACGCGCAAACGGCCGTCGACATCGTACTGGTTCGCCGGAGTGAACTGCAATTTTACTTTCATGGCTTTGTTGTGCTTAGACATATCTCCCACCCATTGAGAAGTGGGAACAGCTTTCGCTTCCATCGAAGGATCAATCGTGAAAGGAATAAGCTCACCATTTTTTTCAATAAGAACAACTGGTGCAACGTGATACTTCCAACGAATGCGCTCATTCTTTTTCTTGGGATGAGGAATTTCCAAACGAGGAGGTTTGTTTTCATCTACCGAAGCAAATCCTTTAAGCGGCGTGATGCCCTTTAATAACATCAAGCGCGACATTTCATGAGCCCGCTGTTCGCAACCGGCCAAGGAAAAATCATACGGAATGTCTTTTTTGTTTTTAAGTTCCGTAAATAAAGCCTGCGCATCTTCTTCAGACATTACGGTTGCCGGAGTTCCCTTGTAATTGACTAAACGGGCTGACGACGGCGTCAAATTTTCGGCATCACAAGGACGGGAGTCAGAGCGGTTCAAATGGCGAAGGGTTTTATCCAAACCTGTAGCAAAGGACTTTAAATCGTCCTTTGCAAAACTTGCTGATGAAAGCACAAAAATAAAAAGAACCGCAAAGATTTTCATCACGGTTCTTTTCGGAAGATTAAAGAGAAAAAATAACGGAAACAGTGTTTTAAAACGAGACGATTACGAGCGTCGGCGAATCTTTTCTAGCTGAGCGACCTTTTCTTGAAGGTTCTGAAGAAGTTCTTTCTTCTGTTCAGAGTTAAGGCTTAAAAGTATTTTCACCACCAGACCTTGTAGGTCTTTTTGATAATTCTTAAAGGCCGCCTGGTAAGCAGGGTCATTATAGGATTCAGGATGCGCATAAAAATCCCGGACAAAAGCTTTCATGCTTTCCGGAGTTTTACACTCTTTGGTGAACTTCTGAAAAACCCATTCCTTGTTTTTGATCTTCAGCTCCAAGGGGAATGGGGAGTTTTGAATATGCTTTTCAATCAACAACTTTTGCGAATCAGTCAGTGAACCTAAAAACATATTAAAGTACTTGTAATATTTTTCTTTGTACTCTCGTTGATACCTTTTCGTATCACGGAATTTCTTTAAATCCTCTTCATTCTTTTCATGAAAGGCTTTTGAGAAGTAAGCCAGTTGCTGAGGATCTGTTGAAGAAATAAAGTTCACGGCTGTATCGGTAAAATAAGAAGTGAAATGCTCGACATTTCTCATTACTAACGAAAATACGCTGGAGATCTTATTTTCATTTAATTTGTTTTGAGCAATGTCCTGTTCAAGTTCTTTGGCATTGTTGATCCAATCAGGAAGAACAGCGGTTTTCATTTTTTCGAAATCTTGTTGCAGCGATTTTTTTAGCGCCTTGCTTTGCTTGGAAGAAATATCAAAATAATCGTCGACTTTAGAAGCAATAAAGGTGTCAGCCCAATTGTAGGCAATATCCAGTCGTGAGCACGCGGTCAGACAAGAAAAGCTCACGACAATCATTAACAAAATTTTTTGCATGCGATTCTCCTCGAAAATTCAGCCTAACAAAAAATCTCAAGCTGAAGCGTTTTCGCATGAGGAACAAGACTTTTTTCTGGGGATAAGCGAGGAGTGCTATTAATTTAAAAACTACTTTTCGTGGTGCTTTTCCGCGTCGTAAGCTTTGCGGCCCGCACGGTGAACGATTTTATAAGGTGAACTGGCTTCAATCAAGGCTCCTGATAAATCCGCACACCGATCTAACAGCTCTTTCGCGGCATCAACCAACGCGTGACTCTTTTGCACGTAACGAACATTGTGCTCCATGTTTTCCATGCTCCACCCCAAAGAGTGCGCAATAAAAGGAAATGGCGGCAAATGAAATCCTAGCTCCGCAAAAAATCCCATGAGATGACCCGCCACAGATTGCACATTGTCTTGACCACCGGTGATGATAAACCCTGCAACCTTATCGCGAATAAGCTGGTTGTTGCGAAGAGTGATTTGATTTTGGATGCAGTTAAAGCGTTCGGCCATTTTATAGTACAAAGAACTTGCAGAACCCCAACGGATCGGTGTTGCAATCAACATCACATCGGCCCAATAAATAATATCTTCGTATATTCGATCGAGCTGATCATTCGGATCCATTTGCGTGATAGAGCAAGGCCATGTGCACGCATGCGAGCTTTTCGAATAAAATCCTTCGCAATGCCGGAACTGCAACTCACGGATTTTTTCTAAACGCGTTTCATATCCTAATGTCGCCCCGTATTTCAAAGCTTCTTCTAATAATAATTCCGAAGTAGAGACACGCGGATTTTTAGTATCCATCACCGTCGTTGAAATTCCAACGATGCGCAAAGGTCCCGGTGCTCGTCCTAGCTGACGAGTCAGGGGGTGAGAAGCATGATGCGATTTGTGACGAGACGTACCTGCGGCACGATCAATCCAAAGCGCGCCGTCTTCTTCTTTCACTGGATAACTTGGCACACGGTCCTGCTCAAAGCCGGGCTCACCCTGTCCTGTTTTGGTGTGAAACTTGTAGTAGTGCCAGGGGCAAACGACATAGTCGCCTTCAAGACGACCGTCTCCCAAGGGTCCTCCTGCGTGATTGCAGATTCCAGAGATCGCGGTGAACTCACTGTCTTTATAAATCAAAGCGATTTTCGTGCGATTGATTTCCAATTGTTGAAGAGGTTTGAGTTTTAAAATTTCAATCGCATCCAGTTTTTGCCAGTTGGATTTTTCTGTCATAAGGAGAGATTATCGAGCGAGTGTTAAAAAAGATACGGAAGAATTCTTGTTATTCGTGTGACATCTTCACCGCGGCATTCTGTGTCCTTACAACGATGTGAGACGGTGCAAGATCCATGGTGCTCAAAATCATCGTCACCGCGGACTAAGATTCCTTCAACAACACCGGTCTTAGAGTTAAAGACGGCAGAGCCTGAGTTGCCTCCGTAGGTATCTAAGTTGGCAACAAAATACTGATCTGGTTGCGCGCTACGAACCTTCGCACCGGCAGCAACCTTGGTGGGTAGGCCAACGGGATGTCCAATGACGACCAAAGGATCACCGACTTTTATGGCTCCTCTTTGACGAATTTTAAGAACAGCATGATTGGTGACAGGACGATTTAAACGGACAAGCGCAAAGTCAGAACCACTGGCAAGAACCTCTGTATGAATCACTTCAGCACAAGAGTAGATTTCGGAGTTGGCAATCTCTCGCGGCAAAACACCTTTTACTTTCACCGCGTAACCGAAGACAAACTTCGTTGAAGCGCAATCGCTGGCTGAACGGACACAGTGTCCCGCGGTGGCGATGATGTCAGGAGCAACAAGAGAACCCGAGCAAAACGCCGCATTTTCCTGTTCCCCGAAACGTTCCGAGGAACACAAACCATACGTTTCCTTAAAAGTCTTGGAAACAATTCGCGACGTGTTTGCTCCGGTTTGTATTGAGCTGGCCTTAATGAGCGCAACCGTGGATTCGGCCAAGCGTTTTTGTAACGAAGAAGTCACTTCATAAACATCTTTACGATCATCCGAACCATAAATCACTTTTTCGTCGATAGTCTCAGAACCTTCTGTGGGAACAGATTTTAAGGCGGTGTCCTGAGCTTGGCAGGCCGCGAGCAGGAGGACTAATAGAAGCGTGTTTAATTTTTTTAACATCGAGTATTCCTTCTCTTTTTGGTCGGGACATCTTGTCCGCCAATCATAGACACGAGACTCTGTCGCTTCGGTTAACCTATTTTAACATCGACGGTGTCTCTTCAGAAGTGTTCTCTGTTCTGTGTTCTGTCATATTGGTGGAACACATTGTAGGCTAGACGCTGTAATGGAGGGTTGCTCAAGTTTCAAATTTTCTTACACAATGGAGTCATCGGAGGCTCGTGTGTTAGCGGAAGTTGTTAATCAGGAAACGGAAATTAGAGACCGCCTTGCTGGCGTCTTGCAAAGTGTGATTGTGGAAATGACCTCTTGTCTCGAAGTGCATGTAACATATGCGACAGGTGACAAGACGACGATTTACAATGTCTCGCTCCCTCAGGAATTCAGAGGGAAGCTTATCGGATCTCAAGGAAAAAACATCACATCTCTTAGAAATATCATCGGAGCTATGGCAGGGAATCACGGTTTCCGCGCAATTATTGAGCTTGTCGTCTAGTGTTACGTGAAATAGTTCAAACAAAACGTCACAAAAGCAGCATTGATAAAATCAATAAAACAAGACCCAACTAGAGGAACCACTAAGAACGCTTTAGGAGCTGGTCCGTACTTTTGCGAAAGCGATGACATATTAGCCATGGCGTTCGCAGAAGTTCCCATCATAAAACCAACATAACCTGCACTGATAATGGCTCCTTCATAATCGCGCCCTGCAACCCAAAAAGCGGGGCCCAGTGCGGTGATAATAACCAGAACAGCTTGCAGTGCCAGGAAAATTAAAATCGGTAAAGCGGCGTTTTTAAGCTCATCTAAACGCAATGTCATAATAGCCGTCGCAATAAAAAGTGTCAGAGCCACAGAGCCAATCTCTTCAACCCAATCGGCATTGAGTTTGAAAACAGGGCGCACATCTTCCACGTTTCTAAAAACTGCGGCGATAACCATTGAGCCAATATAAATGGGCAGCGTAATGCCTTGATCATTGATCCACGAACTTAAAGTGGTTCCAATTCCCATGATCAACGCGAATCCTAAGAAATGATAAAGAAGATCAAATCCAGGGCGAGCTTTAAGTGAATGCGGTTGTTCGTGTTCAAGAGGCAAAGCTTGAGCGTGGTCTTTTAATTTTCTTTTATGAATCAAATACGTCGCTAACGGAGTTCCAATAAGACCGCCTAAAAGAATTCCACCCATCGCGGTTGTCAGTCCGATAGCAGAAGCTCCTTCAACACCGGCTGCTTGAAATGAAGGTCCAAAGGCAAGAGCTGTTCCGGGGCCTCCGGTTAAAGAGACCGCTCCTGTGAGAACTCCCATTAAGGGAGGAAGACCCATGAGTTTGGCAGCACCAATGCCGGCAAGAATTTGTAAAAGAAGACCGCCCACTGTGAGAATTAAAAAGAAGACAACAGTTCTGCCGCCTTCTTTAAGAAGTTTTAAAGAAGCGGAATAACCGATGGACGCAAAAAAGGCGATCATCAAAGTTTCTTCAAAAGCTTTTGTAAATTTCAACTCGAAAAGACCATGGCTTTTTAAAATCGCTAAAACAAAAGCCAGAATAAATCCGCCGATAACAGGGGAGGGTAAGTTGTATTTATCGATAAAGTGGATTTTCTTTTTTAGAAAACGTCCAAAGTAAACAACCAACGCTGCCAGTGCCAAAGTTTGTAGTGATGTTAATGTCATTTCTTAAGCGTAAATGCTAAGGTGCCTTATGTCTATGTGATAATCCAGTTCATAACGACCACGGAAAGGGCTCCCATTAAGAACTCTTTCTGCACAAGATATCTCATCTTCGTTTCTTTAAGTTTCGCAAAGATTTCTTCCAAAGTGACACTGATCATGGCACCACCGGCGAACGCTAAGATGTAAGGCAATGTCGCTGAAGTTAAGGAGGCAAAAATTCCTCCCAAAGCGCCCCCTAAAATTTCCATCACGCCAGTAAGGCAGGCGCCATACAAAGCGGCTTTACGTGAAAGACCTATAGATAGAAATGCGGCGGCTGTGGCTAAACCCTCTGGAAAGTTTTGAAAGACGATGGCGCCCACAACCGTCCAGCCATTTGCTTGCGATAAAGAGTCGGCACTTAGCGCAGCTCCCGATGCGAGACCTTCGGGAAGATTGTGCAGCATCATGGCCGTCACAAATAACCAAGCACGGCGATGAAGCGACCACTCGGAGGGAGAAAAACTATGGATCAGATGACTGAGCCCATAAATCGACACCACGCCAAGCGCCAGGGCAAGAGAAACCCCGAAGGCGCCCGATTTGGAATTAGTATAGGCAGGACCGATAAGATTAAAAGCAGCGGCGGCAAGCATCATCCCAATTGCAAAATCGAGATTCAAGCTGCGCCAAGGATTCCAACCTTTAGACTCTTTCTTTAAAATCGGAAGAGCACCAATCATGGTTGAAAGACCTGTAATCAATCCTGCTAATAATCCCATCCACGCACTACCCATAAAATATCCTTTCTAATTAGGATCTATGGCTTCGGATCATCCACGCGGCTTTTTCATGAAAGCTGATTAAATCCTCGTACAGGACAACGGCACTGGTTTCCTCAGCTTCTTCGGCAGCCTCAAGACGAGGTCTTAACGCGATCGCCACATTGGTGTGATCTTGACTGAGCATCTCAATGATTTGAGTGCTATTTAATTTTTCAACTGGAACTTCTTGTAAAGAAGAAAGTTCTTTGAACTCTTTAAAAGAACCCGGTGCGCGGACTTTGAGCGCGCGCAAAACTTCAGCTGTGCGATCAACAAACTCCGCAAGTTCTTTGTATTGCTCTTCAAAAAGTTTGTGCAATGAAAAGAACAAGGGACCTTCCACGTTCCAGTGGCAGTTTTGTGTTTTTAATTGAAGGATGTAAACATCCCCTAAAGTTTTTTTCAGTGTTTCAACAACGGCCGATGTGTCAGCCTCTTCGGATTTAACGGGACTTAGGTTTCTGTTTTCACGAACTGTTTCTTTTGAAGCATGTGCTGTAGATCTCATAAAGATACCTCCTCTTGCCTAGATACAGGATAAGAGGAGGGGCGGAGGATGAACAGTTCTCTTTTTCTATGAGCTATATAGACAAAATCTATATATGTCGTTTAACCATAAATGAAAACTATTTGATATGGCCTAAAGGATTATCCACCTTCATTTGGTTTTTATTGCGAGAAGAACTAAGACCTTCTGGCAGGTTTTTCTTTATGTTTTCAACTAGGGCCTTGAGCAGGGCTTTTCTTTGAAAGTGAGGACCATGTATCAAACTGACCTCTCGGGTAGGAACGGGATCCGAAAAGGCACGAAGGCGCTTTTTATCCTGCACATCAAAGGTTGCAAGCCAAGGAAGCAGGGTGAAGTTTTCGCCCTGATCGACCAGTTTTTTAAGAGTCTCTAAGCTGCCACTTTCAAATGTAAAAGTTTTGTCTGCTGACACGATCTGTTTTTTATTGCGACAAAGCGAAAGGCTTTGCTCGCGAAAGCAGTGACCTTCGTTCAAAAGTAAAACGTCGTCCACAGAGAGATCTTTTTCATCAATAGATTTCTTATTTAAAAGCGGATGTCCTTTGGCGAAATACGCCATAAACGGTTCGTAAAATAAAACATGGCTTGCGATATTTAAATCATCAATGGGAGTAACAACAATGCCCAAATCCAAATTGTGACTGCGAATTTTTTCAACCATCGTTTCGGTTTGAAGTTCTTCAAAGGTTAAATGAAGATTTTTGTAAACGTCTTTCATCTTTTTTAAAAAGAGTGGCAAAAGATAAGGAGCTAACGTAGGAATAATTCCGATTCGCAGTTCTCCTTTCAGGGAACCTTTTGCATCATCTACGATTTCTTTAAGATGTTGAGAGCCCTTCACGACCAGACGTGCTTGTTGTAGAATTTCTTCACCTATGGAAGTCGGTTTGATCGGCTGTTTCGTACGATCAAAAATCACCACACCCAATTCGTCTTCCAACTTTTGGATTTGCATACTCAGAGTCGGCTGAGTCACGTGGCATTGGCGTGCGGCTTGGCTAAAGCTTCCTGTATCAACAACGGCAAGAATGTATTCAAGTTGAGTCAGTGTCATGATACAAGCTTGCCGTTAGGGAAAAAAGCTTGCAAGCTTAATCATGGCGTCGCAAATAGAGCTTTATCAGAAGTATGTGCTACAACGGGCACTTCCTCTCTCTGAGAAAGTGGTGGAAGCCTATTACCATCATCCGCGTCATCTCTTTATTCCTGAATACACCATCGAAGAAGCTTACTCTGATCAAGCCTTGCCTTTGTACGCGAAAGGTCCCTTTGTTTCGACGATTTCTCAACCCAGTTTTGTTCTTAAAATTTTAGATCTTTTAAAATTAGAGGAAGGACAAAAAGTTTTTGAGCTTGGAACGGGCAGCGCGTGGAATACGGCACTCATGGCTTTTATTGTTGGACCCACTGGCAAAGTTGTTTCTGTGGAAGTTATTCCGGAGATGGCGGAAAGAGCCAAGCAGACTTTAAAATCTTTTTCGGTGAACAATGTGCTCGCGATTGAAGGAGATGGCTTTGAGGGGTATGAAGCGGAAGCCCCCTATGATCGCCTGATTTTTACAGCAGGCTCGACGGAGTTTCCTGAAAAATTATTTACGCAGCTTAAAGAAGGCGGACGCATGATTTTCGTTCGCCAGCATTATTTAGGCTATGACGTGTTGGAAGTGACAGAGAAACAAGACGGAAAGCCTGTCATTGTTGATTCAATGCCTTGCTCGTTTGTCTCTGTTGTCAGAAAAAAGAATCCCGCTTAAATGCGGGACTCTTCGAGGTGAGCAGGACTATCCAACTCTAAGCTCTAAAATCGTCTTTCGGTTTTCGATCCCGATTGGCCGGTTTTTTTGGCTTGAGTTCCAAAACCTTCTCTTTTTTTTCCTCAGAAACTTTTGTGGGTTTTTCTTCGGGTTCATCATAGAGATGGTAATGAGATGCGATCTCTGCAAATTTCTCGCTGGCATCTTCAATGGCCATACCCACCTTTTTTTCCAATAGGTCGACAATAGACTGAGCATTGCCTCGGGTTCGCTCAAGGTCATGTTCGGTGAGCTCATGCCATTTTTCCATGAGCTCCCGTTTTAACTCGGTCCATTTATGACCTGGAAGGTGTGTTGCCATAGGGCACCTCCTTATTCCGTTTCGATCACAAGATCGATACGGCGATTTTCTGCGCGACCTCTTTGTGTGTTATTGTCGCTGATAGGTTTATCAGACCCCATGCCGACAGCATCCACACGATCTTCGGGGATAGCTCCGTTTTTAACGAGGAAGTTTTCCACTGCTTTCGCTCTTTCTTCTGAAAGAACAGTGTTGCGATCAGGATTTCCCGTTGCGTCGGTGTGACCTTCGATTCGGACGTGAGATGCATCAACATCATTCAGAGCCGTTTCAACTTTTTTTAAGAGGGCTTGATTCTTAGGTCCCAAGGTCGCTTGGTTGCTTGCAAACTGCAAACCTCTGAGGCGAATCATCAACTTGCCATTATCCGTGTAAACCTCTGCTTCGTTCGGCTTAAACTGTTTGCGGAGGTCCGCTGCAGTTTGGTTGAGAGTTTGTATTTTTTCAAGCGCCTCTTGTTTTTTAGCCAACTCTTGCTTTTGTTTTTCCGCTTCACTTAATTGCGATTGGGATTCCTGCAGTTCCTTTTCGGTTGAAGAGTATTCATTGCGGAGGCTTGAAATCGTGCGCTGTTGGCGGTCCGCCATTAGAACCAGATCTTCCGTGTTGCCTGCATTCACGCGGCGAGTGACGTCAAGAAGATGCACGGATTCACGAGTGGCATCTTCAGACGCGCGACGGATGGCTTCGGTGTTACGCGGATCTGCTTTAATCATTTTTTCCGCATTGTTGTATTTCATGACAGCGAGATCCCAGGACTTCGGCGCATTTTTATCTGCCTTGTCCTTTTTAGCGGATTTAATATTTTCATCAGCAATTCCCAGATTTGCTTTTGTCACCGACATGGTCTCTAAGTCGCGATAACGGGCTGTTAAATCGTTTCCTTTTTTCTCTGAAGGACTTAAGTTTCCTTTTTCAATAGCGGCTGTGATGTCTTCAAGTTCGTCGCCTGCTTTTTTCCATTCTTTAGGATAAAGGCTAGGGGCCCCGGCGCGTAAAGCTCCTGCACGAGCATCGGTGATATCTTTCATGGACGTTTCCGCGATTTCCGCTTTGGCATTGGCTTCATTCAACCAACCGCGTGAGTAAGAAACTTGTTCCAAGATATCTTCATTGGATTTGCCTTTTTCTTTTTTGTCTTTTGCTTTCTCTAAAGCTTTTCGTGCGTCAGCAAAGTTTTTTGGAGAAAGAACGTCCACTTGACGGCCCTGCGCATCTCTCAACATTTCTTCGGTGCGCTCTATTTCGGTTGTAGGGTTGGCGCTGGAAGAAATAGTTTGATATTGAGGTGGTTTACCGGCGCATCCGGCAATGGCGATCGCAAGAGCCACGGCTGCAACATACTGCTTTGTTCGCGATGTCATAACGTCTCCTTTGTGCTGGCAAATACCAGTCTTCGATATCGGCCAGATATTTTTTTATTCTTGAATTTAGGCTAATCCCCGAAAATCAAAGAGAACAAGAAAAACAGATGACAATCCTGGTTTAGATGTCCGTTAACAAAGGAGTACCTACTAAAGTGAAGAATTGGATTGCAAGGTTGAAACTTGAAAAAAAAAGGAGAGCTTACGGCTCTCCTTTTTCTTAAATTGAATTTTTATATTTTTTAGAATGCGTAACCAAGACGAACCAAAGCGTGAGGCAAAACCATTTTGCCAAGTTTTTCTGCTGTGTCTTTCACGTCGTCCTTGTTTTTAATATAGTCAGGATCATTCAACACCAGAGGGTTTGTTGTTCCGTCATCGATGTCCACTTTTGTTGAAAGGGGAATCTGTGCACCTAATTCAACGCCGAAATTAAGACCTGAATTAAACTGCCAGAACCAGCCGATTTTAGGAGTAAGGTAAGTGTTGCCGACCTTCACTTCCGGAGACACGGTTTCACCAACATAGGTTGCTGTCTTCTTCGCTTTCACGACTTGTGTTCCGATCACGCCACCAAAGAAGAAAGAACCTGTGAAAGGATGATAGCGTCCCTCAAGACCAAAGCTTCCCAGAGAAACTTCTTCTTTATCATTCGCTTCATCTTTTGGTTTATAAGAAAAAGCCCCGACATCAACAGAAACGGCCCAGGTGCGAGATTGATCTAAATACTCAAGACCGCCACTCAATCCATGAGGAAGACCAAGGCCACCATAAACACCCCAAAGGCTGCGTGGCCATTCGCGCGGTTGTTCTTGATGATCGGGAGTTGTGGGCGCTGGAACTGCGGCCGCTGCCGTTTCTGGCGCTTGAGTTTCCTTCGTTTCAGAGGAAGCCTCTTGGGCCAATGCCGATGTTGATAAAATAAAAAGTGCTGCGGAAGTGATTAAAATGTTTTTCATAGACTTTATTTTTCAATAAAGCCTCGGGGGATTCAATGCAAAAACATAAAACTGCCAATGGAGTATAGTCCTGAAATCAAGAGCACAACCCCGGCGATTCGTTGTTGACGAAGTCCAGCGGATTGAATGGTCTTTCGAACCATCATGGGAACTGCACTTAGGGTGGGAAGTCCGCCCAGCCAGAACAAAAACAAAGTCAATCCACCGGCCCACGGACTTCTTGTTGCAATCGCTGCCATCGCATAAGTGTAAAGCCAGCCGCAAGGTAAAAACACCGTAAGAAGTCCCACGGCCCAACCTGAACGGCCTATCTGAAAGACCTGAAGACGCCATGGATTTTTCTTTAGACGCGCTCCAAGTTGAGGAAAGATCAAAGCGAAGCCAGAAAGACAAAGCAGAGCCGCTAAGAGAACGCTCGAAATCCAGCGTAAGACCACAAAGTCACTGTTTAGGAAAAACTGTCCCAAGGCGCCAGAGACGACGCCTAAGGCTGTGTAAGAAATAAGTCGTCCCAAGTGATAACTCAGTAAACTTTTTTTCGCGCTCATCATGCTTGCAATAGGCCCGCACATTCCAGCGCAGTGCCAGCTCCCGAAGAAACTGGAAGAAAGAATTCCTAATGCAAGCAAAAGAGTCGGGGTCATTGTTTGGGGCCCACCAAAATTAATTCGCGCTGAGACTGAAACTTTTCATTATTCAAATCGCGAATCTGCAATTGCGTTTTTATTTTTCCACTAGCATCAAAAAGCGAAGGCACGATTCTAACAAAGAAATACCATTCCCTAGATTCACCCGAAGCCAGTGTTAAAGGATTTTCTGCGACACTGAATTCGACATCTTGTTTTAAAAACTCGGCCGGAAGACTGAGTTCATAACGAGCCGTCTCCTTACCTTGGTTTTGAATGTGGACGCGGAACTGATTTAGGATCACTTCTTCCCCGCGGGAGTTTTTCACATAAGAATAAGGAAGTCCGGCTCCACGCAAAATAGTAAAGTGCGCAGACTCTCGGGTTGCGACCGCATATCCCAAACCTAAAATTAAACTTACAATCGCAACAATATAAATAATTGATCGCGGTTTCATCAAGGAAATCGGACTGCCATCCAAGGTGTCATAACGAATAAGCCCTTTAGGCTTTTTCACTTTTTCCATGATTTCATCACAAGCATCAATACAAGCGGTGCAAGCAATGCATTCCATTTGCAGACCGTTACGAATATCAATCCCTGTCGGACAAACCTGCACGCAGCGATTGCATGACACGCAATCACCCGCTGTTTTTCCCGGAGGGGCTTGGCCTTTGCGAGGTTCCCCACGTTGCACGTCATAGACAACGGCCATGGATTTTTGATCGAGCAAAACAGATTGAATGCGTCCGTAAGGACACATGATCACGCAGAACTGTTCACGGAACCAACCGAAATCAAACAGGGTTGCGGCCGTAAAGAAAGTCACCAGTAAAAAATAAGTCAGATTTTTTGAAGGATCATTCTGGATCATTTCAATCAGATCCGCTGCACCCACGAAATACGCCATAAAACTATGCGCGATCAGCGAGGACACAATGACAAATAAAATCCATTTCAATCCGGTCTTACGAACTTTTTCAAAAGTCATCGGACCATCGCGAAGGGCGCGACGTTTGATGTAACTTCCTTCCGTCCATTGTTCAATACGACGGAAAACAGCATCAATAAAAACTGTCTGCGGGCACGCCCATCCACACCACACGCGTCCCCAGATGGATGTAACAAAAGCTAAACCCAAAGCCAATGTGCCGAAAATAAAAAATAATAAAGGCGCATCGTGAGCTTTAAACAAGACCCCAAAAAGAGCGAACTCTCTTTGAGGAATGTTCAGGAGTATTGTTTGGTGGCCGCCTACTTTTGTCCAAGGTAGCGCCAAAAACACAACCAGCAAAACCAATTGCGTCCATGTCCGGTGACGACGGAAAAACCCACGCACTTCGGCAGGAATAATTCCGACACGGTCACCGTGTTCATCAACGCTGGTCAGTTTGCTGGGGTCTAGCGAGCTCATTCGACAGGATCTCCTTGAGGTTCTTTAGCTCCGGCTGGGTTAGAACCTTTTTTAGAAAGAATAAATGCTGCCACCGCATAAATCTCGTCTTTTTTCAAAACAGGTCCCCAAGGCGGCATTCCTTTTTCAGGCACACCTTCGCGGATGACTTTGACGACGTCCATGCGCGTGCCTTTGCCATGCAGCCAGTATTTATCCGTTAGATTAGGACCAATAAGACCTTGCAATTCCTGACCGTGACAAGAAGCACATTTTGCTGTGAATTCCGATGCGCCCAAAGCGACAACACCGTCTTTACCAAAAGCTTCCTTTAAAGAATCTTCTGTTTCCATCGGAGAAGAGGAGGCCGCTGTGGCTTTGGATTTTTCCAACTCGGCCATGGCTTCCTTGAGTTCTTCCGTTAATGTGAGTCCACCGCCGCCAAGCTGGTAGTGGATAAAGTACATAAACGAAAAAATAATCGTGATGAAAAAGGACCACAGCCACCACGTTGGAAGAGGATTGTCATGTTCGATAATGCCGTCGTATTCGTGGAATTTTTCTTTTTGATCGCTCATTTTATTCCCCATCCTTTAAAGGCATTTGTTCCATCTTCGTGTACAAAGTTGAACTGGATTTACGATAAACCCAGAATAAGACGCCAACGAAAAACAGAAAGAAAATCAAAAGACCCAAAGCCGTGAGGTGTGTGTCTGTGAAAAATTTTAATCCTTCTTGTTTCATTGTACTTTTCCTTTCTGACCCAACGACTGAAGGTAGGCGATCAAAGCGATGATTTCTTTTTTCGCAAGTCCTTTCGGAGCGCCATTGGATTCTAGATCTGCGGCAATTTCCTGTGCTTGTTTTTGCGCATGAATATCGGCGTTGGCGATAACATCTTGTTCGTAAGGAACTCCAAGCTCGCTCATCACGGATAATTTTTTACGAAGAACTATGAAATCCGTGTCTTTTTCCGCAAGCCATGGATAGTTCGGCATAATACTCTTTGGAGTCACAGCGCGAGGATCCATCATGTGGCTATAATGCCAAAGATTCGGATATTTCTTTCCTAAGCGGGATAGATCCGGACCCGTGCGTTTTGAACCCCATTGGAACGGATGATCGTACATGGATTCTTCCACAGTGGAAGCTTTTCCGTAACGAAGCACTTCAGAAGCAATCGGACGAATTTGTTGAGAGTGACAAACGTAGCAACCTTCTTTGATATAAATATCACGGCCCGCAAGTTCCAGAGGTGTGTAAGGATCGATGATATTATTAGGGCTTACGTATTTGTGTAAAGAAAGTGTCGGGTAAATTTCAATCACCGAGCCAACCGCAATGGCCAAGAAAGCAAGAATAGAGAACGCCAATCCCATGCCTTCAAGTTTACGGTGAGCTTCTTTGGTGACTTCGTCAAAGCCTGTGCGTTCTACCAAAACTTCTTTGGCTTCAACAGTCTTTGGCGCCATTTGAATTGTTTTAAATACGTTGTAACACATCATCAAGAAACCAGTCAGGAAGAGGAATCCACCCACCGCGCGCACCCAGTACAAAGGCACGATACGTACAACCGTCTCGATGAAATCAGGATATGTCAAACTTCCGTCAGCATCGACGGCTCTCCACATAAGACCTTGAGTGATTCCCGCTACCACCATAGAGATGTAGTAAAGAAGAACACCTGTTAGTCCAATCCAGAAATGATTTTCCAAAAGTTTTTTAGAATAAAGCTCTGTCTTCCAAAGGCGAGGTACAAGATAGTAAATCATCCCGAAAGTTAAGAAACCATTCCAACCCAAGGCTCCTGAGTGCACGTGACCGATGATCCAGTCAGTATAGTGACCCAGTGCTGAAACAGATTTAATTGAAAGCAGCGGTCCTTCGAATGTCGACATTCCGTAAAAAGTTAAAGCTGCGACAAAGAATTTGATCAGTGGCTCTGTACGAAGAAGATGCCAAGAGCCTTTCAACGTCAAAAGACCGTTGATCATTCCACCCCAAGAAGGAGCCCACAACATGATCGAGAAAACCATTCCCAATGTTTGTGCCCACTCTGGCAGTGAAGTGTAAAGCAAGTGGTGAGGACCGGCCCAGATATAGATAAACACCAAAGCCCAGAAGTGCACAATCGACAGACGGTAAGAATAAACCGGGCGATTAGCGGCTTTAGGAACATAGTAGTACATCAAACCCAAGAACGGAGTCGTTAGGAAAAACGCCACCGCATTGTGACCATACCACCATTGCACCATCGCATCTTGAATGCCTGCATACACCGGATAAGACTTAAACAGTGAAACTGGAATTTCAATGGAGTTGATGATGTGCAAAACGGCGACCGTGATGATTGTTGCGATGTAAAACCAAATTGCCACGTACATGTGTTTTTCACGACGCTTGTGAATCGTCATAAAGAAGTTCAAGGCAAAAATCACCCAAACGACAGTAATAGCAATATCAATCGGCCATTCAAGTTCTGCATACTCTTTGGATTGGCTGTAACCCAACGGCAAAGTAATCGCGGCAGAAAGAATAATTAATTGCCAGCCCCAGAAGTGCATCTTTGAAAGCAAATCTGAAAACATGCGTGCTTTTAAAAGTCTTTGCGAAGAGTGATAAATTCCGGCAAAGATTGCATTTCCCGCAAATGCAAAGATCGCCGCGTTTGTATGAAGAGGGCGCAGACGACCGAAAGTGATCCACTCCATATTGGCATTCAAAGGCCAATAGGCGAGTTGCAAGGCAGCAAGCAAGCCAAATAAAAAGGCAGCTCCGGCCCAGATCAGAGTGGCGAGAATGAATTTTTTTACGATATCGTCATCGTAATATATTTTCTCGATGAGGTTTCCAGTTGTTTTCACGAGTGTTTCCTTTCGTTATCATCATTTAAAATTCTATGCGCAGGAGTTTCCAGGTCATCAAACTGACCTTTTGAAGTGGCCCACAAAAAAGCGGACACAAAACCGATTCCTAAAAGCAAAGCCATCGGAACCATCAGAGTTAAAATATTCATCGGAACCCCCAAAGACTTGAAAGAATGATGGCCAAAGAGCTCAAAGGCATTAAAATGGCCGCCATCATTGGGTTGATAAACCCCATCAATGCTAACGTTCCGCCAAGAGTATTATAGACAAGAGAAATAGTGAGATTGCGCACAAGCACGCGGCGTGTTTGTTTGGCCAGATTCATCAGATCAAACAAAGGAGAAAGTCCTCCGCGCATAAAGTAAATGTCAGCACTTTGTAAGCTTAAGTCGACACTTCCTTTGACTGCGATACCGACATCGGCGGACTGCAGGCTTAAAGAGTCATTGGCACCATCGCCGATCATGCAAGTGTCGGTGTATTTTTCAAGGATCGTTTTTTTATCTTCGGGAAAGAGCTCGCCATAGGTGTTCTCGCGGGAAATTCCGCAAGCGTCGGCGGCTTGTTGGGCGCGCGTTTTTTTATCACCGGAAAGCAAAAAGCATTCTATGTTTTGACGCTGCAAGGCCTGTACGGAGGAGCGAGAATCACCACGAAGAGCGTCGATAAAGTAAATGCGTGCGACACTTGTACCATCTTTTAACACTTCGATGCCGGATTCTACCTCGTGAGTGCTTTCTGCCAGATGACGAATTTCATAATGACATCCCTGAATATCACCATGCACTCCACGGCCCAAAGTTTCTTGCACATTGGAAGCTTCAGTGACTTCTGAATTATGAGCCCAGGCTTTGCGAAGAGCAAAAGCCACGGGATGATAAGAAGCGGCTTCAAGGCCTAAAATTGCCCTTTTAAGATCTTCTGGAATATTCGAAGGCTCTGAATGAGAAATTTGCAAATTGCCTTCAGTGAGGGTGCCTGTTTTATCAAAGAAAATATGACGAACTTTAAGAATGCGCTCAAGACTTGTGGCATCCTTTAGAAGTATTCCGAGTTTCTGAGCCTTCTTTAAAGCCAAACCGAAAGTCAAAGGCGAACCAAAAGCCAAGGCGCAAGGGCAGGCCAGGACAATCAATGCCAATGACCTATTAAAGGCTTCTGTCGGATTGACGCTCATGTATAAAAAGAAGAAAAGCAAAGCGATACTAAAAACTGTGACAATTAATTTTTGCGCGAGCTTATCGGACAGAGTAATAAAATGACTTTTTTGCAAAGCATTTTGATCAAGCTGCTTTAGAAGGATTCCAAGCTTGCTTTCGGTAAAAGGAACTTTCACGCGAACCAAGATTGATTCATCTAATACTTTTGTTCCAGCAAAGAGCGACATGCCGCGGGAAAATATTTTTGGCAAAGATTCACCGTTAAATAAAGACATGTCTAAGTTCGCCTGCGAAGACTCCAATATGGAATCCGTCGGCAAAGTTTGATGGCGCTGAATTTTTAAAAGATCACCGGGTTTGGCACTTGACCATGGAATGCTTTTTTCTTCGCCGTCTTCCATAAGAATGTACTTTTCAGTTTTGAAAAAAGACTGTACGCGTGTGGGAGAAAGATAATTCTGCTGCACTCTTTTTAGTAGATATCGAGCCGACAGAATAAAAAACATAAAGCTCGCCGTGCTATCATAATAGATAGCGCCATCTTGCTTTACAAGGTTCACTGTTGAAAGTGCAAATCCCGAAAGCATCGCGACGGTGATGGGCAGATCGACATTCACCACTTGATATTTCAAAGAATTCCAGGCGCCCTTATAAAAGGGTATAGCGCTGTAAAATAAAATAGGCAGGAACAGAAGAAAGCTTAAGAAATTAAAGACGTGAGCCCAAGTTCCCGCAAGTCCCGCATAAACGGGAATCACAAAAAGCATCGTGTTCCCGGCGCAGAATCCAGCCACGGCAATACGCTTAAGATGAGTGCGGTTTTCCTTCTTGTATTTTTCAACGATATTGTCTTGCGGTGAAAGCAAAGTGGGTTTGTATCCCAGCTCCTGAATAACGTGGGCCGTTTGTGCCAAAGAACCCGCATCAGAAATTTTGACAGCCACTGTAGACTGCCCGAAATTCACTCGGGCTTTTTCTACGTGTTCGTAAAACTGAGGAAGTTTTTCTAAAAGATGGACACAAGAGGAACAGTGCAGGCCTTCTGCAAAGAACAGAAAATTGAAATCGTCTTGATTTTTGTGGCGATAGAGATCGCGGAACTCTGGCTGATCTAAATAAGAAAACGGATTTTGAGCGACGGCAAGAACTGGCATCTCTTTGACTTGCGTATCAAGAATTTCGCAAGCACGACAGCAGTACGCATCCCCTTGAGTAGGGATGCCGCAGTAGTTGCAATTTGTAGCCACGTTTAGGTCCATGTGCTGTCTCCGTTGTACCTACTATCGATTTTTTAAAGGGTTATTTCTATGACGGACATCATAGTCTTGGTAAATATGAGGACGAAATGAATATTTTTTTACACCGGGAGGGTGGAAGGGTGCTGCAAATTGTTGCGCAATTAAATACTTCTAGACTAGCGGACGTCGGCGCGCTCGCGCAGTTTTTCTTTAGAAAGAATGCGAATACTCCGTCCGTCGGTTTGGTCGATGAGGCCTTCTTTCTCAAACTGAGAAAGAGTACGAATTACAGTCTCGGGAGTCGTCCCGGCCCATTGAGCGATTTCTCGACGAGTCCAGTTTTGGTGCGAGAAGTGATCTTGGAGGAATAAAAGCGCTTCGGCAATTCTTTCTGAAGCTCCTTTATCCATTTGATCCATCCACTTTTCTTCCGCCATACGGAGATCTTTAGAAATGTGCGACAAAAGTTTCATCGCAAGGTCCGGATGGGTCTTAAAGATATTCATGATTTCTGCCTTCGGAAGAAAGCAAAGTTCACAGTCTTCAACTGCGACGGCCGAAGCGTGATAGGGTTCACCAGCAAAAAGAGAACGGTATCCCAAAGCTCCGCCGGCGCCGATCATGCGCAAAGTATGGGCTCCGCCAGAAGCCGAAGTTACTTCGAGCTTTACCAAGCCTGATTGAATCGTGAAAATTCCCAAAGGGTCATTGCCAGCGTAAAAAATCACCTGACCTGCCTTATAACGGCAAGTGACACGTGCTTTTTCAATCATCAAAAGTACATCTGGTGAAGAACACAAAAGACTATCAAAACGCATTCCGCAGGATTGGCAGGACGAATTGTGTGTAGGCGTAGGACAGTCTCGTTTCGTTGACATATAAAGATAATAGTATCAAACAAAAGTACTTTCGTCACTGAAGTTTCTCTCGGCTCGAGAAAGAGCCAGGTGCAACATTTCACTGTCGGCGAGACCTTTGTAGAGAGGTGTGTTAAGACGATAAGCCGCCTCCAGAGCGGCTTGCGGGAAACACCAAGGATCCAAAATCGCTTTAAACAGCTTTAAAAACTCCGTCTCAACTTGAGGAGGCAAAGGAGTATTCATGGCGGCACTTTCCCGACGTTTGAAATACCCCAATAAAATCGCTTTCAAAGTCTTCAGTAAATGCAATGGTACCGAATTCATATCCGACATTAAATAGTGAAACTCACCTTTAAAGGTGATATCGCCCGAGAGCATTTTTTGAATTTCCGGAAGTTTCTCAACCACGAGAAGTTTTTGGCAAAAGTGAATCTGCGCTTGAGCTTTGACGGGGTCCGCAAAAAAATGATCGGCGTGAATCAGGTCGTGAACGATAAAACCCAAAACATCGCGACCTTCTTCCACGAAATGACAGATTTCATTTTCTTGAATCAACATGCTGATACAACGCAACCCCTGGGCCTGCATTTCCAGAACTTCTTCGGGAGTGGGCACTGTTGTCAGAAGACGCAAAGGATAACGTCCCGAACTCCAGGCACTTAAAGACTGCTGAACTGAAAGTGGAATGGACCGCCAGCTCATGGAGCAAAAGTGTTCAACAAAGGAAGCCGAACTGTTCAACCTTTGTAGAGATTTCGAATCACGCAAAGAAGCGGGCAGTGAGTTTTGTAGAACGCTTAAGATTTTTTCTGACGAAACGGCGTTTTGGCTTTTGTCACGGTCTAAAATTTCGTTATGGACTCCACCTAAAAAATCTTTAGGTCGACGGAGAAACGCAAAAGTCAGGATGTAGGCACTGGCCATTTCGACATCATTAAGGCTTCCCGTGCGCCAGAGTTGTAAAAAACTTTGCAAACACTGAAAAGCCAATGGCCCCTGATTTTTTAAAAATTCATCGTCCAAGAGGCGATGGCGAAAACGACCGGCACGTAACATAATCTCTGTTGTATTTAAATCCTTAACGGAAGTCTAACAAATTACTCGTTGCCAACCGCGCCGAGGCCGCATCTAATTAAGTAAAACAACAACTTCCTAGGGATTGGGAGACTTCATGAAGACCTTGCTTCTGATGATCATGTTGCTTGTCGTGTCTGTATCAAACGCCGCCACAGACACATTGGGAAACCCGCGGTTCGATGAGTTTTACACCGTGAAAGAGCAAGTGGTGAAAAGCCACGAAGCCGACACTCCTTCTGTCAATCCCGCCGATATAGCTCAATCCCTCTGGTCCGACGCTGAAAGCCTCTACGAATTAGCCGTAAAAATTTATTCTTTGATTGATTTCGATTATCACCATGAAAAATACGGTGACGTGAACGAACCCTACAACCGTCAAAAACATTTCGGCACTTGGGTGAACGACCGTCGCGATAACACTTGCTACAACACGCGCGCAAAGGTCTTAATTCGTGACTCTTCGGTTCCTGTGGATTTCCGCACAAACGGTTGCACGGTTTCTTCTGGTAAGTGGAGCGATCCTTATGGTGGTCGTGATTACACGAATGCGGGTGACATGCAAATTGATCACTTTGTACCTCTGAAAAATGCTTACATCAGTGGCGCTTATAAGTGGAACGGACAAAAGCGCTGCCTTTACGCGAACTTTCTTGGTAACGATTTCCACCTTCTCGCGGTTTATGGAAAAGAAAATACTTCGAAGAGTGATAAAACTCCAGAAGGTTACATGCCTCCCAATACCGCTTATCAATGCCAGTACATTGCGCAGTGGTTGAAGGTGAAATTGATTTGGTCTTTGGGACTCACGCCTCCAGAAAAAGAGACGGTGCTTGAGCTTCTTCGCACGAACCACTGTGACTTGAATAAAATGACTTACAGTGTGCAAGAATTAGATCAGCAAAGACGTTTTATTGCTGACAACATGAACCTCTGTCAGTAATCAGAGGGAATGAAGTATTCTCATCAAAAAGTTCTAGGGATGTTATGGGGGCTGCACGCGGGAGATTCTCTCGGAGCTCCTTTTGAATTTTTACCACCGTCACCCGTATGGCATTTCCATACAGAGATTGTGGGCGGAGGATTTTTTCGCTGGAAGGCGGGCGAGGCTACTGACGATACGGATCTCATGCTCTGTGTTTTGCGTGCTATTGAAAGTCCTGAGCGAATTTCCTTTGATACTCTAAAAACAGAAATGCTGAAGTGGTTTGACAGTCGGCCTCCCGATATTGGCACGACGACGATTCGCGGTTTACGAAACTTAAAGGCGGGTCTGCCGCTTCGCCTTTGCGGCTACGTGGATAATAAGTTTCAGGGCAATGGTTCACTTATGCGCGTGGCTCCGCTCTGTTTATTAAACGATGATGCTGTAGGTACTTATCAAGGTGGCTTTATCTATTCACTAGAAGAAATCATCGAGACACAAACGAAAATGACTCATGGGCATCAAAACTGCGTGAATAGCGATCGTGTTTTAATCGCGGCTTTAAAAAGTGCGCTTGATGGAAATTCCAAAGAAGTGATTTTCGCTGCGGCTTTAAAAGAAGCAGAGAAGGTTTCAAAGCTTATTGCAGAAAAACTAAAAAAAATTCCAACAACATCTTGGGAAGAACTTTCCACATCAGGATTTTGCGTTGATACATTGTGCGCCGGGCTTTGGGCCTTTACGAAATTTAACACACTGGAAGATGCGCTGATTGCTGTGATCAACCGCGGTGATGACTCGGATTCTTGCGGTGCCGTGGCGGGAGCGCTTTGTGGTGCTTACTATGGAGCCTCAGCGATTCCAGCGCGTTGGCTTGAGAAATTAGAGATGCGAGAAGAGATTCTCTCGCTTTTACTCAATGCAAAATTAACGCATTGAGTTCGGTTCTGTTTGGAGCTCTTTCCAAAATTGTTTAGTATGTGGGGATGACATACACAACGATTGAACTTCTAGGCGCGATATTTTTTGGTTTGGCAGTGGTGCACACATTCATGGTGGGACGTATCCTGCAATGGGCCCATCATTTCCCAAAACACTCTTTGTGGAATAATGTTCTTCATCTTTTAGGTGAAATCGAAGCAGTCTTTGCAATCTGGGCTGCACTTTTCATGATCATTTATATTTCTCTTGAAGGTTGGGGTGCTGCGATTGCCTATCAGAACTCCTTAAACTTCATGGAGCCGTTCTTTATTTTCGCAATCATGGTGGTGTGTTCAACACGACCTGTTCTAGCGGCGGCTCGGCAGGGGATTTTGTTTTTAAGCACGGCGATTCAAAAAATTTTTAGAACTCCTGCGGTTCTCACAGATCTTGCCGTGGTTTTAATTCTTGGCCCATTGTCAGGAAGTTTTATCACCGAACCTGCGGCAATGACGGTGACAGCATTTATGCTCAATTCCATGTTGCACAAGGAATCTAATAAATTGATTTATGCTTTGATTGCCGTTCTTTTCGTGAACGTTTCTATTGGGGGAGCACTGACTCCCTTTGCAGCTCCGCCGATTTTAATGGTGGCGCACAAATGGAGTTGGGATTTTACGTTTATCCTGACTCATTTTGGCTGGAAGAGCGCAATTGCAGTTGTGGTAAATACGATCGCCTTGGTTTTATATTTCCGTCGCGAATTTGCCACGAGCTGTATCACTTTGCGTGATGTAGAAAAACGTTTGCACGGATCCCAAGCTGGAATTCCATTTCCTGTGACGTTGGTCCATTTAATTTTCCTCGCGGGTATTGTTGTGACAAGCCACCATCAAAACGCCTTCTTGGGAATTTTCTTGCTCTTCTTAGGAGTCGCAACTGTCACTCAACGTTATCAAGATACTTTGCGCCTCAAAGAAAGTCTTTTGGTTTCTATGTTCTTAGGTGGAATCATTCAGTTCGGAGCGTTCCAAAAATGGTGGTTGGCACCACTTTTAGGAAACATGAGTGATCTGCTTTTGTTTAAAGGAGCGGTGGGATTGACTGCAATTACTGACAATGCCGCACTTACTTATTTAGGTTCTCAGGTCGAGGGTTTAAGTGAAGCCAGCAAATACGCTCTGGTCGCGGGAGCTATCGCGGGCGGGGGGCTGACGATCATTGCCAACGCGCCAAACGCGGCAGGTTATTCGATTCTCAGTCATAAATTCCCCGGAGGAATCAAGCCTTTGAACTTGTTGATTGCAGCTCTCATTCCTACAGCCGTCGCGATTTTCTGTCTTTGGGTTCTTTAACAGCTTTTTGAATGCCAAGTCCCTCTTAAATATTTTTCTTTTTTCTTTTTAAGAGGGGCTAGACAAAGCATTTTTCTTTGTTTACGCTTAAAAAATCTCACACGTAAGAAGGAGGTCATCATGATTATGAATACTATGATTTCAATGATGGTACTTCTTCTGTCCCAAAAATAAGATCCTCGTTCAACCCGACGTAAAGATCTGAATACAAATATATATAGTTATTTAATGCTCGTTAGAGCAGTTATGGATTCTTATGAATTTCTTTAGACGTATGTTGTTCTCGCAGGTGAGTCCTTTGGTGAAATTGGCTAAGGCGAAGAATATTTCCGAAGAGGATTTATTACCCTTGCCTCAAGATCTCAATCCTGAGCACACGGCGATCCCGACAGAAAAACTTGTTTGGACGACGCCGAAAGCTTTTTTATTTTCTTTAATCAAGGCCATGAGCGCCTACACGCGTCCGGCTTACACTTGGTATTTTGCAAGTTCCGTGATGGCATTGCTTTCACCAGTGCTGGTCAATCGTTTCGTCGGAGTGATTTCTTCCGGAGTGACGAAAGAGAATATTGCCTGGGCTTTGCTCTATGGTGTGCTTTTAGGCCTGTGTGGATTCTTATCAGGCCTTTGGATGCAGCACTATTTTTATAACACTTTAAGGTCTTATCAAATCGCGACAAATGTTTTGAATGAAAAGATCTTCCGCCACAGTTTGAAGCTCAGCCAAAGTGCGCGTCAGAAAAATCAAATCGGCGATATTGTGAACCACATGAGTTCCGACAGTGATTCGGTCTCTGATTTTCCGTTGGTGATCGGAGATTTGGTATCGGCGATTTTCTTAATCACCGGCGTTGTTGTGATGCTTTTCTATTATATTGGTTGGTCGGCTTTTGCGGCGCTGGCTGTGTTATTTACTTTAGCGCCATTAACCAGTTACGTAGCAAAAAAGTTCACACGCCTTGATGAAGAGATGATGGCGCATCGTGATCACCGTGTGACACTGATGACTCAAGCTCTTAATGCCATCCGCGTTGTGAAGTTTTTTGCCTGGGAAAAAAGTGTTTCTAAGGAAGTCACCGACGTTCGCGAAAAAGAACTTTTAAGTCGCCGCCGTTTGGCGCGCGCAGAAGTGATTTCAAGTCTAGGGTACTTGGCCGTATCGACATTGGTGTTGTTTGTCGCGTTAGCAGTGCACGCCTGGCGCGGAGAAACTTTGAACGCGGCGATCATCTTTACGTGTATTTCTTTGTTCGGTCTTTTAGAGGGACCTTTTGGAGATTTATCGCGATTGATTTCACGCTACACAACAGCGGTTGTGGGTGCGGGTCGTATTCTTAATTTCTTAAAGCAAGATGAAGTGGAAATCTCTACCGTTGAAAACACGAAACTTGATACGCCGGTGGGAGTGACATTGCAAAATGTCACAGTCACTTATCCTGGTTCGCAAGAAGATGTTTTGCGCGGTGTAGATGTGAACGTAAAACCAGGGCAGTCTTTGGCGATCGTTGGACCTGTAGGCTCAGGGAAAAGTTCTCTTCTTTATGGTTTGCTTGGTGAAGTGCCGGTTACAAAAGGAACGGTTGAATTTTCGCCTCTAGAAAAAGGTGAAAGACCGCGCATGGCCTATGTGCCTCAAGAGGCGTACATTATTAATAGCACTCTTTTAGAGAATCTTTCTTTCGGGGAAGATGTTTCTAAAGAAGAACTCCGTCGTTCTTTGCATAACAGCTGCTTAAGTCGTGACTTGAAAGAATGGTCGGGCGGGCTTCGTACAGAGATCGGCGAAAAAGGTGTGAACCTTTCTGGCGGTCAAAAACAGCGTGTCGCTTTGGCACGTGCTTATTTGCGCAAGCCTCAGTTGGTTTTATTAGATGATCCTCTTTCTGCTGTGGATGCGGATACAGAAAAACTTTTGTGTGACCGTCTGATTTTTGGCGCTTGGAAAGATATCACGCGCATCGTGGTGACGCATCGTTTGGAGTACTTGCCACAATTTGATCAAGTGATCTTTATTGAAGACGGTGTCATCAAAGGCTCTGGCACTTTCGAAGAACTTTTGAAAGTCTGCGAGCCTTTTGCAGAGTTTTATAAAGAACACGGAAAAACGCAAGGCGAGCAGGAGTCCGTTGAAGGTGCTGACGCGGGCAAAACCGAAAGTCAAAATCTCGCAATGGAAGCCGAGGAAGCTAAAGCCGTTGAAAGTGTGAATGATAAAAAATCCCGCGTGACAGAAGATGAAGAGCGCGAAGTCGGAGCCGTGAAAGGCTCCGTCTACTGGGATTACATCAGCTCACTCGGTGGTGATGGCCGTTATACGAAGCCATTGATTTTAACTGTGCTTCTTTGTGGGGCGGTTGGCGTGACTTTGCTTCCGCTTTTGCAAAAAGCGTGGCTGTCATATTATTCGGATCATCAAACTCAGTGGACAGCTTTGTCGGCTGTAGGAATATACGGTTTGATTGGTTTGTCAGTTCTTGTGGGCTCGCTATTAAATCATCTTTTCTGGTTAGAGCGCGGAATTCGTGCCGGTAAAAACATGCACGATAAAATGCTGAAAAGTGTTTTGTATTCGCCAGTGAGATTTTTTGATTCGACACCGATTGGTCGTATCATCCAAAGATTCTCTCGCGATATTGAATCTGTGGATGTGTATTTGCAATGGAGTTTTGACTCGGCCGTTCACTGCTTCTTACAAGTCGTCGTGTCCTTGGTTCTGATCTTAGGATTGATGCCTTTGATGATCGTGGTGATTGGTCCTGTGATGGCGTTGTATTACGTTTTACAAAGAGACTATCGTCGTCCCGCGCGCGAAGTGAAACGCTTCGACAGTGTGGCGAGATCTCCTCGTTATGCGCATTTCAAAGAAAGCCTGCAAGGTTTGATTGTGATTCGCAGCTTTAATAAAACGTCTTGGTTTATGCGTAACTTCTATGACAAGCTTGCGCACAGCCAACGCATGTTTTATTCGCACTACTTGATCAACCGTTGGTTCTCGTCACGCATTCCTCTGATTGGGGGACTTATTTCAATGACGACAACCATCGGTGTGACCTTGTCTGCGTATGCAGGTGTGATGGATGCGGGAACCGCGGGTCTTGTGACTTTGTATTCGTTGTCGTTCTGGGGATTTTTAAACTGGGGCGTTCGTGTCTTTGCCGATATCGAATCACGCATGACTTCGATTGAACGCTTGAAATTTTTCTCAAATCTTCCTTCGGAAAAATCAGTGCTGAAGCCAAGCGCTGAACCTCTTCGTCCGACATGGCCGGAGTTTGGTGAAATTTCCGTCGAGAATTTGAAAATCCGCTACGCCGATCATCTGCCTTTGGTTTTAAAAGGAATCACTTTTAAAGTCGAAGCGGGAAGTCGCGTGGGCATCATTGGTCGCACAGGTTCTGGGAAGAGCACGTTCTTCCAATCGCTTTTTAGATTTATTGAAGCCGAAGACGGACGCATCGTGATTGATGGAGTTGAAACAGCGTCAGTACCTTTAGAAAAACTTCGTCGCAGCCTTGCGATCATTCCGCAGGACCCGACACTTTTCATGGGAACGATTCGTAACAACTTGGATCGCTACAATGAATACACAGATGAAGAAGTGATCGGCGCTTTAAGACATGCTTCGATGTGGGAGTATGTTTCAGACCTTCCGCAAGGACTTCATTCGCCAGTGACAGAAGGCGGGTTGAATCTAAGCCAAGGTCAAAGACAGCTTTTGTGTTTGGCGCGTGCCTTGTTAACAAAAGCCCGCGTGATTGTGATGGATGAAGCCACGGCCAGCGTTGATGTGCAAACAGATGCGTTGTTGCAGAAAGTAATTCGTCAATCATTCACGGGCGTCACGATGCTCATCATTGCGCATCGCCTAGGAACCATTGCCGACTGTGATCAGATCGTCGAGATCTCTGCCGGAGAAGTCAAATCCATCCGCAGGCCCACAGAGTTTTCAAAAGAAGAAATCGAAGAAAGTTTGGTGTAAAAAAAGCCCCGGATTTCCGGGGCTTTTTTAGGACTGCTTAAGCCACTTCCACATGAACTTTAAACTTCAAGCCTGATCTTGTCAGTTCATCTTGAAGAGCCAACCGTATAAATTGTGATTTTGATTTTCCCAGAATGGTGGCAAAGTCAGCCGCTCGAGCAGGGCTCACGGATTTGCGGCCTTTTTCAATATCACAAAGATGCGACGGTGAAATATGCAGAGTTTTTGCAAAAGTCGTGAGGGATTTTTCCTCGGCCAAACGAAGAGATTCTAAAAGTCCGCCCAAGGTCAAAGACCTTCCTGCAAGCTGCTCTAAGTACTTCATAGTGGGGCTTTTCTTTTTAGTACTCATGGTTATGAACCTCTTCCACCGAAACAAATTCGACACGTTGATCAGATTTAATTACATAAATAGCTCTATAAGACCTGTTAAGTCGAATAGAGCGTTGTCCTTTTCGAGAACCTCGGAGAGGTTCGTCGTGATAGCCGGGGATCTTTCTAGTTTCTTCGAGGCCATCAGTTTCCACGTTTTCAACCCAGGCCGCCAAAGCCTCGATAATATATCGAGGTAGCTTTTTTAGGTCCTTCTGGGCCTTTCGACTAAGGATTACCGTCGTTATCATGATTACCTTACACCTAGTAGGTGAATTTCTCAATAGTAGATTCACCTATTAGGTGTAAGTGAAAATTCTATGTGATTTAAAAGGTTTAAAATAATTCGAAGGCGAAATGATTCAAGAATGGAGCCTAAATCGGCTTAAAGAGAGAAGGGGCTGAGTCGATCTTGGGAACGAGATCCGGAACTTTAGAGTTGATGGTGTACAAATAAAAAAAGGGAACCTTGCGGTTCCCTTTTTCATAAGAGCGAAGCTCTCACTTATCCTAAGCTGCGCAGTCCAGTGTCGCAAGCGACACCTCCTCCGCATAGCGGGGATTAGTGACCTGCAGGAGCAGCAGCTTCTTCTTTTTTCTCAGCTTTTTTAGCGTGTTTTTTCTTAGCTGGAGCTTTTGTTTCTTCTTTTTTCATTTCAGCTGCAGGAGCAGCAGGAGCTGTAGTTGTTGCAGCAGCTGCAGGAGCAGTTTCGTTAGCTTGAGCAACTACACCAGCAAAAACAAGAGTCATCAAAACAGAAGCGATTTTCATAGTAACCTCCTAATGGTTATTGTTAGCTTCAATTGGAAACACTAGAAGATTAGCAAACAGTGTTAAAACCCCCATTAAAACCGAATTAAATGTTTTTAATTTCAAAGCTAAATCTTGCACCGTGTCCTGAGTGATTTTGCGCAGTTAGCTTTGCTTCGTGAAGAATGGCTATTTTTTGAGCAATCGCCAAACCTAGACCAAAGCCCTTAACTCGTGTCTCCATATTAGACCCGCGCGAAAAGCGTTCGAAAATGAACGGAAGAAGTTCTTCAGGAATGCCGGGACCGTTGTCATCAACGATAAGTTCCGTTACATCTTCTTTCCAAATCAAAGTGACAGTCACAACTTCACCGTTCGGAGAATACTTGATCGCGTTCTCAATCACATTCGTCACAAGATTCTGAAGAAGATCATTATCGCCACGGACCATTTTGCGATCTTCGGAGGTCTCGTTGTTGATGTTGAGTTTAATTTTGATATTTTTAGAACTCGCAAGCTTCTCACAACGAGGCAGCACTTCAAAGATCAGCTCATCCAAGGCAATCTCTTGCATGTTCAAAGCGCCAATGCCCGCATCTACGCGCGCCAAGAGCAGCATCTCTTGCACAATGCTTGAAAGATTATCCACCTCTTGCAAGCCGCTCTTAATGAACTGTTCGATATCTTTTTTCTCAGTCTTTTGCAGAAGTTCCAATTCCCCACGCATGATCGTCAAAGGAGTCAACAACTGATGAGACGCATCCGCTACGAAGCGTTCCTGACTTTGAAAGGCCTGCTGAATACGGTCGAGCATTTCATTCAAAGTTAAAGCGAGAGTTTTAATCTCGTCATTGGCATTGGGAATCGGAACCCGTTGAGACAGTTCGCTCGCTTTGATTTCTTTGGCGGTGTTAATCATGTTTTTCAACGGATTCAACGCCCGCGCAGAAAGGAAAAGACCGCCGAGAGTTGCAATCAAAAGCACAAAAGGAATACCGACTTGCAACAACGTCAAACGCTGCGAGATCTGTGTTTCCATCAACGTCATGGGAACCGCAATTTGCAAAAGAAGCTGCGGTTTTGCAGCGTTGTCTAAAGGAAACGAAATCAATCGGTAAGAATCCGCTTCGGCAGAAGGAATATTGCGAATGTGTTCGATGGTTCGATAAGTCGCTTCTTCACCAGCCCAAATGCGTTCGAAATCTTTTTTATAAGGTGGATTAAATTCCCCGAAGTTTCCGACACGAGCGAGAACAGCGCCGGAACTGTGGCGCACTTGAATCAAGGCTGTTCCTAAAGGAAACGGAAGAATTTTACCGTGATCTAAGCGCAGGGGAGGAAAGCTCAGATCACCCTTCACACCAATCTCAATCCCTTCCGAGACGTCAACAGAGTAGTTGAAAAGCGCATCGTCGAAATCCTGTTGAAGCGTATCGATCATCGCCTTGAACAAGAACATATTAAAGAAGATGGTCGTTGCTCCGAAAATCAGAACGAAGATCAAAGACAGGCGCAGACGGATGCTGAAGCTTGAAAAGAAATTATAAATTCTCTTTAAGAACATAACCCGTGCCTACCACTGTATGAATCAGTCGCTTTGAAAAAGGAGCATCAATTTTTTTACGCAATAAATTGATGTAGACATCGATGACGTTACTTTCAGAATCAAAGTGAATATCCCAGACGTGCTCGGCAATGGAAACACGACCCAAAGGTCTTTCCGGATTGCGCATGAAATACTCAAGCAGGGCAAACTCTTTGGTTGTTAAAGAAATCTCCTGGCCTGAGCGACGCGCTTTACGCTGAATTAGATCCAACTCAAGATCCGCATACTTTAAAGTGTTTGAAGCAACTCCGTTACCTGCTGGAGTTTTACGACGAAGCAAAGCACGCACACGAGCATGAAGCTCGTCAAAAGAGTAAGGCTTCGTCAAATAATCGTCAGCCCCAGCGTCAAGTCCGTGAACTTTATCTTTGGTTGTAGAAAGAGCTGTGACCATCAAGATCGGGCCATCATAACCATCGCGGCGAATGTGGCGGGCGGTATCGATGCCACTTTGATCAGGCAACATCACATCCAAGATCACAAGGTCATAATCACCTTGAGCCATGTAAGATTCGGCTGCAGATCCGCACTCGGCGATATCCACTGCATAGCCGACTTCATTCAGACCTTTTTTTAGAAAGTTCGCCATTTTGGCTTGGTCTTCAACGACGAGAATTCGCATGCTGCATGCCTTTCTTATCTTGTTTCTCTTTCATGAAATAATAATCCAGGACGCCCATCAAGGATTTGTATTTCACAGACAAAGATTTTTTATGCTCCGTGTTTTCACCAGGGACCAAACGTTCATAAGAGCCTTGCCAATCCAAGGCGTGGTCATCAATCGCTTTGCCAGCCGCCAACACTCCGCCAGTGCGGTCGACAATCAGGTTGGAAGCGTTCACGGCAAAGTCATCACCTTTTGAAAACAGATCGCGTCCCAAGGAATTGTATTCCTGATTTGAAAGAGCCAGATTGTATAGAGTGGGAGCGATATCGACTTGCGAACCAAAAGTCTCTGGATCTAATTTTTTACGAATGGCTTCAGGCATGTAAATGTAAAACGGGACTGAGCCTTTTTGTAAAAGTTCTTGCTCGGTGAAGTTCACAATCCAAAACGTATGGTCACCAGTAACAGCGATAATGACTTTGTCTTTCAAAGGGGATTTTTTAATACGATCCAAAAACGCAGCGAGCTTATCAGTAGAATAACGATAAGTCGCAAAACGCTGAGCCGCTAAAGCCTTATCGACAATCAGACGAGAAGCCAACTCGTCAGGTACTTTTAATTCTGGAGATTTATAACTTGCGGGAAGCTGATAAGGAGGATGATTGGTCGTCGTCATTGTGAGCAAGAATTGCGGTTCCTTTGCGTCACTCAAAGTTTTAAAGACATAATCAAAAACATCTTCATCATAGATGCCCCAATCATGTTTTTCTTTAAGTCCGCCAAGGCCCTCGGCGATCTCTGTTTCACCTTCAACCGTGTCAAAATCTTGCATCAAGGCAAACTTATTCACTTCGCGCCAGCCGGGATTTCCACCATACAAGAATCTTGCTTTGTAACCGGCACTTTTAAATACACGTGCAGGACTTGAGCGGAAAGGCACTTGCAAATAATCACTCTCTGTCAAAAACTCGCTGATCGGTCTTTGTGGGGAGCCAATCATCAAGCAGCTTAAACTTCCAATCGTGGCATTCGTGCTTGAAAGAAAATGCGTCAGATAAGTGTCTTCATGAAGATGCTTTTTAAAGTTCCCAACCAAATCAAAGCTTGGATCTTGGTATTTAAACCAATAAGCCCCCAAAGACTCCATCGTCAAAACCACGACATGAGGACGCGTTTTTTCAGCCCATGGATTTGGAGCGGTTTTGTGTTTCATTAATTCCAAGGGATCAGCAGGGACTTTCTCCAAAGGAATCTGATAAAAATCCGCAAAGGCTAAAGCAGGGTTGTCACCGTAACCATAATGACGAAGGTTGCTGTCCCATTTGGAAGTCTGTAAAGACTTAAGCTCAATCGCACGAGTAAAAGCGCGAGTGCCGTTAAAGCACAAGTGATTCACGAAAATACTTTTAGAAATCCCCGTGTCCATTTCGCTTAAAGGAAAAAGTGCTAAAGAACCGCGGGCTCCGACACCGTTAAGCAAGAACAATGCAAAAAAGAACAACACGAAAATAGGATAAGAAACGGCGTGGGACTTTAGCGGAAGCCATTCACGACCTTCCGTGAAATTGATTTTTAAACCCTTCCATAGACAGTAAGTGAAAACGCCAAGCCCTAAGAAAATCCAAATGATCGGATAATTTCTCCACATGGTTTTGATTAAGGCCGTCGTGTCGTCGGTGAAAAAACCAAAGATCAAAACATTGATGCGATCTTGATAGAAACTATAAAACCCAAAATCCACCGCAGAAATAAATGTTACGATCAAAAGCATGACGGTGTAGTAGGGGATTAAAAACTTCGTAAAGCGAGAAAAGACTTTTCCTAAAAATCCTTCAAAGCCTTTCCAGAAAGAGAAAAGACTTAACAAAAACAAAATCAAAAACGGAATGGCGTTGATATAAAATAAAACCGTGCTGTCAAAGCGTGCGCCTAAAACAAACGCGTGAAGAACGTCACCGTGCAGTTGCGAAAGCTCTTGAGAATTTCCGTAGTAAAGATAGAAAGCGACTCGCCACAAAAAGCCAATCACGATGAAGACCGCATTCACGATCAGAATGCGTTTTAAGTACAGCCAAGATTGGTTAAGCCACTGCGCCCGAGATGTTTTCATTGAAGGCTGAAAATCTCACTTCCCGAGCGCTTACGCAAGATGAATCAGAACGGAGTCAGTCTGGAATTTTTCCGAAATCCCAAGGTTTGTTCGGGTCTCCGGAACCTTCCGTGCTTTTGCTTTTTTCAACGGTCTTAATACGTTTTTCAGTCGTCGCGACAACTTTCACAGGTTTGCCTGTGGGTTTACGACTGTCTTCGAGATCTTTAAGCATCTTGGCATAGTGCTCCGTAGAGCGCAAAAGACTGTAGGCTCCTTTGTTCTCTCCCTCAAAAAACACCTCAACACCATCGCTTTCTTCGCGCACCACTTTCACTTTAGCGCTAAAGCTTTTGGTTTTTTCAGGTTCCGCTTCTTGTTCGTAAAGGTTTGTATTGATCTTCTTGGGCGGGGCCTGTTCTTGGGCCTGCGCATCACCCGCGAGGAATAAGACGACGATGAAACTCAGCATTGTTTCCCCCTTTCTCAATATAATGCACGGCCTTTTGTTGCCACGCAATAGGGCTTATAGTACTGTCCACGATTGTAACGAGGAGACCTTATGAATCTTGGTTGGACTGAAATCCTATTGATTGGCGGCATTGCTTTACTTCTTTTTGGCCCAAGCAAACTTCCCGGATTGGGACGTTCTATGGGGGAGGCGATCCGTGGTTTTAAAAAAGGCCTGAACGAGGACGCTTCTCAAGAACGTGAAGTTGGTAAACAAATTCCTCAAAATCAAGAACAGCCTCTGAATCAAACTCAAGAGGAAAAAGATTCTCACAAACAGTCATGAGCTCAGATAAAATTGCCCTGACTCAAACTGTGCAAAAAGGAGGATGTGCCGCAAAGGTGGCTGCCTCCGAACTTCGTAAAATTTTGCAACAGGTGAAGTTTCCGGTCCCACATCCCAATCTTCTTGTGGATGGCGGACTTTTTGATGATGCGGCAATTTACAAAGTGAACGACGAAATCGCGCTCGTTCAAACTCTCGATTTTTTTACTCCCATTGTTGATACTCCCAAACTTTTCGGTGAAATCGCTGCGGCCAATGCGCTGAGCGATGTCTATGCCATGGGCGGAAAACCAAAGACCGCGATGGGTATTTTGGCGTTTCCGATTGCGACAATGCCAGAGCACGTGATCGTCGATGTGATGCAAGGGGCGAGTGATAAAATCGCGGAAGCCGACGCCAATTTCGTCGGAGGTCACTCGATTGATGACGACACTTTGAAGTTCGGTCTTTCGGTCACAGGTTTTGTTCATCCTGATCATGTGTGGTCCAACGCCAAAGCGAAGCCGGGGGATCATTTGATTCTCACAAAAGCTTTGGGTACAGGCACCATGACGGCTTCTTTGAAACGTCAAGAATCTACGGAAGAAGACATCATGGAGGCTTTGCTCAGCATGGCCACCGTGAATAACGCCATTGACTTTATTCCTGCAAATATGGTGAACGAGATCCATGCGGCCACAGACATCACAGGGTTTGGGCTTTCAGGGCACTCGATGCAACTTGCGAAAGCAAGCCAAGTGAGTTTACGAATTCACTCACAAAAACTTCCGCGTTTTGCGAAAACAATGCATTGCTTAGAGAAGGGTTTTCTGACGAAGGCTCATAGAAGCAATGCTCAATACACGGAAGACTCCATTGAGGTTTCTAAACTAGACGCTCTTCATAAGTTATTGATCCACGATCCACAAACCAGCGGCGGCTTGCTCTTAAGCGTGTCTCCGGAAGTGAGTGGTTTGATGGTTCAGGCCTTGCGTGCGAAGTTTAAATCTGCTGAGATCATTGGAGAGGTTGTTGCTCGCCAAGATAAAGCAGTGATCTTCGACTAAATGAAGAATATTAAACCGGAACATCTTAAAGACTTATTTGTTCATGATGTGCCACTGATGGATGTGCGCGCTCCGGTGGAATTTGTCCAAGGAAGCCTTCCTGGATCTGTGAACCTTCCCATTCTTAATGACATTGAACGCGCCCGTATCGGGACGACCTACAAAGAGCAGGGGCAAGAAGCCGCTGTGAAGCTTGGCTACGAATTGATCTCTGGCTTGGTCAAAGAAGAGCGCCTCGAAAAATGGAAAAGTTTTATCGCGCAAAATCCGAATGCAGTGATTTATTGTTTTCGCGGTGGAAAAAGGTCGCAGATCACTCAGCAATGGTTGAAGGATGCAGGCGTTGAACGTCCCTTGATTGTCGGCGGCTACAAAGCCAGTCGTCAGTTCTTGATGGATACAATCGAACGGTTTTCAAAAAACCAAGAACTGCTGGCTCTGTGCGGGCCGACGGGAAGTGGAAAGACCGAGTTTCTAACAAAGGCTGATGCTTTTTATCCTACGATAGATTTGGAATTCTTCGCGCAACACCGTGGTTCGGCTTTTGGGGCTTTGGATGGGGCGCAACCGACCCAGATTAATTTTGAAAATCTTTTGGCTGTGCGATTTCTTAAGCTTGAGGACAAGGGGCTTGGGAATTTAAGACCCATCGTCGAAGATGAAAGTCGTTTAATCGGAAAGGTTTATCAGCCTACAAGTTTCTTTGATCGTTTGCGAGCTTCACAAGTCATCTGGTTGGATGAGCCTTTTGAGACTCGGTTGGAGAATATTTATAAAGATTACGTCTTAAAGACCGCGATCGGCCAACATATCGGACAAGCTCCGCGTTGCTTAGAAGAGCAGCAGATTCTGACGTCTCAAGCTCTCAAGGTTTTTGAAAAATACAAAATTTCTTTGCACGCTATTTCTAAGAAGCTCGGGGGATTGCGGACTCAAGAAGTCTTGGCGGATTTGGAAAATGCCGAGCAGGATTATTTGAATAAAAATGAAGTCGAGTCGAACAAGATCTGGATCGAGAAACTTCTTAAGTATTACTATGACCCTCTTTATCTTTCCTCTTTGGAACGCCGACAGGTAAGGCCGATCTTCAAAGGTTCCGCTGAAGAAGCTTTGCAGTTCCTTAAAAATCTGAAACCCTGATCGTTATTTCTCTGCGCGTTATCTGTTTGAAACGGCGAGAAATCGTCGCAAGATATGGCGTTAGCAAATTAACAACCTTTAAGGGGAGACAACATGAATAAGTTAGTTCTTGGTGGTCTTGTTGTAGCTGCAATGGCTTTTACAACAGCTTGCCAAAAGAAAGTTAAGCTCGACACTGATATGAAAAAAGCGAGCTACGCTATCGGCCAACAAATCGGTGGCAACTTGAAACAACAAAACATCGATTTCGATGCTGACGCTTTGGCGCAAGCTTTGAAAGATGCAGGCGCAGGTAAAAACGAAATGTCTAAAGAAGACATGCAAGCTGCGATGATGAAACTTCAAGAAATGGCGATGAAAAAACAACAAGAAGCCGCTGAAGGTAACGCGAAAGCTGGTAAAGAATTCTTGGAGAAAAATAAATCTGCTGCTGGAGTTAAAACAACAGCTTCTGGTCTTCAATACATCGTTGAAAAAGAAGGCACTGGCGCTTCTCCTAAAAAAGAAGACGTAGTAAAAGTTCACTACAAAGGAACTTTGACGAACGGTGAACAATTCGATTCATCTTACGATCGTGGTCAACCAGCTGAATTCCCAGTTGGCGGCGTGATCCCAGGTTGGACAGAAGCTCTTCAATTGATGAAAGTGGGCGGCAAAGCTAAACTTTTCATCCCACCTGAGCTTGCTTACGGTCCTTCTGGTCGTCCAGGCATCCCACCAAATTCAGTTCTAGTTTTCGACGTTGAGTTGATCGACATCGTAAAACAAGACAAAAAAGCTGAAGCTAAAAAGAAATAATGATCGATTTTAGCAAAGACCCTTTTGAGCATTTCGATCGCCTTCTTAAAGAGGCGATCGCAAAGCAAGTCCCTGAAGCCAATGCGATGTCAGTGGCGACAGTGGATGCAGAGGGTGTGCCCTCCGTACGAATCGTCTATCTAAAAGACGTTTCCAAGGGGGGCTTTGTTTTTTATGGCAACTACAAAAGTCATAAAGGCCAAGACATCGCTATCAATGAAAATATCTGTCTGAATTTCCACTGGCCCGTTTTGTGGCAACAAATCCGCATCACTGGAAAAGCCGAAAAGATCTCTTCTGAAGAAAGTGACGCGTACTTTGCAACTCGCGCGCGCTTAAGTCAGATCGGAGCCTGGGCTTCTCATCAAAGTGAGATCATTCCTGATCGTGATTGGTTGGTTCGCCGTGTGGCTGAGTATGAAAAACAATTCGACGGACAAGTCGTTCCTCGCCCTCCGCACTGGGGCGGATGGAGAGTCATCCCCACAGAAATTGAATTCTGGTTCGGTCTTACTGGTCGTCTGCACGAACGCTACGTCTATCAACGAGACGGTAAAGTGTGGAAGACGTTTATGAGAAGTCCGTAAATTATTTGTATTCGAAAGTGCAGGAAGCGGAGTTGTAGTCGCTGGATGTGCATTCGATCTTATTGAGTTGGGCCCACAAGAGTCTTGTTGTGTGGCTGTCGCCGTCCTTCAATAAATTTTCTTCGATCATTCTTTGGATGAGAGAGATCTGTCCGTAGTGGCAGTTTTCGTCGTTGATTTCTTTGCCGTTGCAAAGTTTTTCGTCATCGTCGGGATATTCGTACATATCAACGTGTTGGCCTGCGGAGTTGTCGGCGGAAACGTGGATCATTCTTCCGCCTGAAGGACTTGCATCGGCGTCGTAAGAGCAGTTCACGTTTGTCAGAGTGTATTTGCAGGTTTCTTCTTCGCAGTCAGATACGGCCGTCAGTTCAATCAAGCCTTGCTGGATGTCGTAGCCTTTTTCGCCATCGATGGTGCGAGTTTCAGCAGCGAATGAAGTTTGCGCTAAAAGGACAAGGGCAGTCGCGATGGCGAAGTTTTTCATTGTGGCTCCTTGGTTCACACCAGCTTTATGTTTTTATTTTAGGAAGTTTTCCGAAAAAGACAAAGGGGATTTGAATTTCAAAGCTTTTGCTTTTCGCAGTGGGCTTAGAAATCTTCTTTAGTGGCAGCGTACAAGACTAAATCCACCCATTTTTTATGGACTAAAAGGCGTTTGCGGCTAAGACCTTCCTTGCGAAGGCCGATGGCTTTTGCCGTTTTAATGGATTTTTTGTTTGTCGGAGCAATCCCGGCTTCCACTCTGTGAAGTTTCAAATCTTTGAAAGCGATTTGCATCGCTGCTTTGCAAGCCTCTTGCGCGTAACCGTTTCCCCAATAGTTATTGAAAATGCGGTAACCCAGGTAAGCATTTTGAAAAGGCCCGCGAGAAATATCCATGAGGTTTACTGTGCCCAATAAAATACCGTCATCTTTTCTGAAAATTCCAAATGAATAAAAGATGTCTTTCGTTCGTTGAAGTTTTTGAATTTTCAAAAGCTCTTTGAATTTTTTCTTTGTGAGTTCAGAGTCTTTCCAGTTGGTTTCATCCCACTCATTTTGTGGAGGACGAAGGCAGGAATGGGCCTGGGCCCAGTTTTCGTAATCCGTTTCTTCTAAAGGACGAATAACAAGACGTTTGGTGTTTTTATAAAGAGGCACTTTGATAGACTTCATTACGGATCAGTCTAAGAGGAATTCGTTCTAGCTTGCAATGATAATAGGTCAATGTATGAGCGCTTTTAACGTAAGCAGTGTGATCTTTGTGACCGACAAGTTTCAAAGTGATTTTGGTCTCAGGTCCTTTGGGAATCGCCACGGCTTTCGGAGTTACGAAATTAGTTTTTCTATCGTTAAGCCAGATCTCTGCGCCTTCTTGCTCGGAAACAACCATGCACAAACACATCGTAGAGTTTTTTTGAAGTCCTAAAAGTTCGCGCAGATTTTTGAACCAAGCCATGAAAGCCCCCTTCCGATCGGGAACAGGGTTTAGCACAGCTTTCTTTGAGTGATCTAGAAGATTTCTTAAAAACTAGACCTTATGGATTAATGAAGAGCGTGAGGAGCTATTAGATAGAATTCAGGAACTTCGACGCTGAAGCTCTCTCCATTTTCTGCAACAAAATGGTAGCGACCCTGCATGCTGCCTGTGGAAGCGTGAAGAGGGCAGGCACTGTCATATTCAAACGTCTGACCCGGTTGGATTTTAGGCTGCATTCCAACAACACCCGGCCCGCGAACTTCTTCTTTGTGGCCACGAGCATCTGTAATAACCCAATGGCGACTCATCAATTGAGCCGGAGCTTCACCCACATTTTTGATTGAAATTTTGTAAGCAAAAAAGTGATAACCCTGCTCTGGACGCGACTCCGCAGGAACGTAGACGACCTTCGCAGTGATTTGAAAATTCGGGGTTGTTGTTTTTTGCATTGCCATAGTGTCATCTAGGATAATTTCGACGCATATAAACGTCAACGAGCTAAAAAGAGAATGACAGATAACAAATGAAACCAAAGATAATGCAGCGTGTGCTGTCGCTTATTTGAGTTTGAGGTTCTCAATTTCAAACACCAACGGATAATGATCCGAAGGGAGATTGAGTTTGGCATCCATATTTCTTGGGATGTCATGTTCCATCCCGAACTCATCCTTATAGCGATGCACATACGAGCCACCGGGTTTCACCAACTGCTGCGTGTGTGGCGACAAAAACGCAAAATCAATTTGCCGTCCTTCCGCGCGGGACCCGTTTCGAACCTGGTAAAAAGTGGCGCGCGCCTCTTGCGGAAGACCGCTGACCTCCAGCACATCCTTTAAAGGAGTGGAAGAGTACAGATCTTTAAACTCTTCATCCGTATTAATCTTGCTAGCATTTCCGTTAAAGTCACCGGCCACAATCAATGGCAAATCAGGATGCACGATCTCAAGCTCATGATAGATTTCAAGCAAAGTGCGAAGCTCGGCCTGGCGTCTTTCAAAACCATTCGGATCAATGCGCTCAGGATCTAAGCGAGATTTTAGATGGGCGAGCAAAACAATCAGGGAAGGTTTTTCTTTGTCGGTTTTAAAAAGTCGAAGCTCCGCCACGTCTCGCGAAAACTTGTGACTGCTTGTGACCTTGCCACCTTTCACCGGATAGCCGTGCAAAAGACTTTCGCGCTCGTGCGGGTAGAGGTAATTGATCGGGCGATTCTTGTTGGATTGAAGATCAAAGTAGAACGGCAGATTTTTGCGGATCAAAAAACCGACGTCGATATTTCTTTCGGAGTTTCCCTCAATCAAACAAGGGGAATAGGCATCATCCATAAAGAGGAGGTTGAAGTTTTTTAAGGACTCAAAACCACCGACTTCGCAGAGCATAATAATATCCGCGTTGATCTCTTTGAGAGCTTTAGCGATGTCTTGAGTTTTCTTTAGCGACTTATTCTCATAAATGGAAGAGGACAGACGTTGCCACTGAGCTTCCTTCAGATTCAAGACATCTTTTGTTGGTGTCCCGTCGAACATCAAAAAGAGATTCTCTGCATTGAGTAAGCAAAATTTTAAATTTGTGGTCTCTGTCCACGTCATATTATGATTTTACGGAATTTATCACCCGAATCACAAACTAAAAGTGAGGAAATACAGTGGCTAAAAAATCGACTCCGAAGAAAACCTCAACAAAGCTTCAATTTCATTCATGGATTGAGACTTTTGATTTTGGCAAAGAACTTAAAGTAAAGAATGAATTGACAGGCTTCGTCTATTTCTTGGGAGTGGATGATTCAAATAAATTCACGTCCTTAGTGGAACAACATGCGCTGGATTGGCAGTTCGACACTTTAAAGAAAAGCGATCGTGAATTTCTTTACTTTGTAGGCCAAAAAGGACCTGTTTGGATTTTGCGTTCCCGTTCCAAAAATTCAGTGGGCCACGACGGTTTGATTGATGAAGCAAGTTACACTTGGGCTCGCGATCAATTTGGTTCCTTAGTAAGTCACTTTAAAGCCCATCACCTAAAAGCCGTACAAATCGAGTTCCATGGAACAGAAGAAGTTCAAGACTTGGGAGCTTTGGTTGGTTTTGATGTGGCAGTATACAACTTCCGCCAATTTGTTGACGGAAAACAATTGTCCGAACTTCCTAAAGTTGCATTGAAAAAATCTTTGGGTGGATTGGATAAAGATCTTATCAGAGAAGCCATGCTTCGTGCTCGCGCGGTGAATATTGCCCGCCATTTGGTGAACTTGCCACCGAATGATCTTAATCCAAGAACTTTTGCAGAATTTGCGACAACAAGACTTTCCTTCCCATCGACTTTAAAGGTGGCGGTGTGGGACACAAAAAAATTAATGCAAGAAAACATGGGTCTTCACGTGGCTGTTGGACAAGGCGCTGAAAACGGTCCTTGCATGGTTCACCTTAAATACCGTCCGACAAAAAAATCAAAACTAAAACCTGTCGCGTTTGTAGGTAAAGGCATCACCTTTGATACAGGTGGCTTGGATATCAAACCTTCTTCAGGAATGCGTTTGATGAAAAAAGACATGGGCGGAGCTGCCAGTGTGATCGCACTTGCAACTTGGGTGGCAGACAGCAACTACCCAGGACCTGTGGATTTCTATTTGGCCTTGGCTGAAAACGCTGTTGACGGAAAATCTTTCCGTCCAAGTGACGTGGTCACAGCTCGTAACGGTTTGAAAGTGGAAATTGACAATACCGATGCCGAAGGTCGTTTGGTATTGGCGGACGTCTTGGATGTTGCTTGCACACAAAAAGGTTCTGATGAACCTGAATATGTGATTGACGTGGCGACTTTGACAGGCGCTATTAAAGTCGGTCTCGGTGCAGAGATCGCAGGTCTTTTCTCGAATGATGATCAACTGGCTTCCGCTCTCACTCACGCTGGACAACGTGCGGGGGATTTAAACTGGCGCATGCCTTTGTTTGAAAAATACTGGGGAGAAATGTCTTCTCCATTTGCAGATTTCAAAAACTCCGGCGGCGGATTCGGTGGTGCCATCACAGCGGCTTTGTTCCTGCAAAAATTCGTGCGTGGAAAAAAATGGGCGCACTTAGACGTGTACGCTTGGACTGACAAAGCACAGGGGGCTTTGCTCTCTAGCGGAGGCAGCGGTCAACCAGTGCAATGCTTGATCGAATTCCTTTCTGATCGCGCACTCAAATAGTTTTTAGTAAAAGGGGGCTCCCACGGCGGAGCCCTTTTGTTTTCTGGCACGAATGTTCTTTAAATTTTCCGTGGTGTAACTTCGTCTTTCCCTGGGTTCCTCTTAAGATTTTAAGAAAAGAGGAAACGTCATGGGTGTCTGTGAAACTTGTGGGAACCACTACAAAAATACTTTTAAAGTGATCTTGAAAAACATCAGTCATGAATTTGACTGTTTTGAATGCGCTATTCATCGCTTAGCACCCGTGTGTGCGAATTGCTCCTGTCGGATTATCGGGCAGGGGGTGGAAGAAGATAGCATCATCTATTGCGGAGAACACTGCCTAAGAACGGCGGGCCGCACTTTGCATATTGAGGACACCACCGGGCTCTAAAATTGGAGGCGATAAATGCCTAGAGAAAGACGCAATCTTTTGCTCTTTATGTTATTCACTTTTGTCGCTCTCTTCTGGCTGCAAAACCTGTGGATTCGCTCAGGCTTTGTCGAAAATATTCCCTACAGTGAATTTGAGTCTCTTGTGAAATCCAACAGCGTCGAAAACCTGGTGATCGGTGATAAAACCATTCGGGGCGAGTTCAAAGAACCACGAGGAAACAAAAAACTTTTCATCACAACCAGAGTTGAGCCGGAGCTTGCCAAAGACTTGCAGGGCTCAGGCATCACGTATACGCGTGCGGTAGAGAGTACATTTTTTCGAGATCTTCTTTCATGGACTCTTCCGGCCATTATTTTTGTGGCTCTTTGGGTTTACTTTAGTCGTCGCGTTTTTGAAAAAGGCGGAATGGGTGGCTTGATGTCCGTCGGAAAAAGCCGCGCTAAGCTTTACGTTGAAACTGACGTAAAAACCACTTTTGGAGATGTTGCGGGTGTTGATGAGGCGAAAGATGAACTGCGCGAAGTGGTGGAGTTTCTAAAAAATCCTATTGATTATGAACGGCTGGGCGCGCGGATGCCCAAAGGAATATTATTGATTGGTCCTCCCGGGACGGGAAAAACTTTGCTTGCTAAAGCCGTGGCCGGAGAGGCTCAAGTGCCTTTTTTTTCTATCAGTGGTTCTGAGTTCGTAGAAATGTTTGTGGGTGTAGGAGCCGCTCGGGTGCGTGATCTGTTCGAAACAGCTCGCAATAAAGCCCCGTGCATTATCTTTATCGATGAACTTGATGCTCTTGGAAAAGTTCGAGCACCGGGAATGCTTTCTGGTGGGCATGATGAAAAAGAACAAACGCTGAATCAACTTTTAGCCGAACTTGATGGCTTTGATACGAAATCGGGTGTCGTTTTATTGGCGGCAACCAATCGTCCTGAAGTTTTAGATCCCGCTTTGCTGCGAGCGGGGCGCTTTGATCGTCAAGTTCTTGTCGACCGTCCTGATAAAATAGGCCGCGAAGCAATTTTAAAAGTTCACGTTAAAAAAATCCGCATCTCTGAAAATCTAAATCTAGAACATATCGCCAGTCTCACCTCTGGATTTACAGGAGCAGATCTTGCCAATCTTGTAAATGAAGCAGCGCTGGTCGCTACTCGCAGAAAATCTTCCGTTGTCGAAGAAGAAGATTTTGTTATGGCCATGGAGCGAATCGTAGCGGGTTTAGAAAAACGCAACCGTCTTTTAAGTCCGAAAGAAAAACGGATCGTGGCTTTTCATGAAATGGGGCATGCGTTGATTGGATGCGCGCTGCCGGGGACAGACAGGGTACAAAAGATCTCTATCATCCCTCACGGTATCGGTTCTTTGGGTTACACCATCCAGCGTCCGTTAGAAGATCGTTATTTGATGACCCGGGAAGAGCTCTTAAACAAGATGGCTGTTTTATTGGGAGGAAGAATTTCTGAAAGTTTGGTCTTTGGAGAAATTTCCACTGGAGCCGCTGATGATCTTGTGAAAGTCACCAATATCGCAGAGGCCCTGGTCACTCGTTACGGCATGAGTTCTTCTTTAGGTAACGTCGTTTTTGAACAGCAACCGCCCTCATTTTTAGAACGAACTTATCCGGGGATTGAGCACCGTGATCACAGTGAGGAAAGTGCGCAAAAAATTGATGCTGAAATTCGCCGAACCATTGACGAGGCGGCGAGCCTGGCTCGACGAATCCTAGAAGCCAATAGGGATATCTTAGACAAAGGGGCGAATCTTCTTTTAGAGAAAGAAACCTTGCAGGAGTCTGAAATAAAAACCTTGATGCAAGATCTTAAGCAGCCGCGTCCTGAAGAGCGGCCGTTGGATTTAGCGTGATTGTTTATTGATAGCCAAAAAGTTTTTTGGTCTTGATTAGATCGCGCACTTTTTCAGGCACAAGTTTTTCCCAAGCCGGATCGCCTTTTTCAATCATGCGCATGACATCAATGGAGTGCAAGTAATCTGCCGTTTCGTCACATCCTGAAATATCCACGATCTGCTTATTCTCTGTAAAGTAAGCATAGATATGACGGAGATGCGGAGCCGGGAAGAAACTCTTCGTTGTCAGACATAAAGTCGATGTTTTATGCGGGTAAATATAGAGCTTCGTCTTTTGCTCTAAAAGTTTCCCTAAACCCTCAAGAAGGCCACCTTCAAGATTTTTATAGTGTTCTTCTTTAAAGAGTTTTTCTAAATGGCTTGCGCCCACGACCAACGCCATAAAATGCGGATTGTAGCGACGGATAAAACGTTTAAGTCCATAGAATAAGAAGAAATTGGAAATCAGAACGTGCATTCCAAGATTCGTCAAAGTTTCAACACGAGCTAAGAAGTCTTTCTCATTGATATGGCCATCGGTTTGCAAGTTGTGCATCGTGAGTTCCATAATCGGCAACACATCAAGATCTTTGCCTTCGCTTTTACGAACATCGTCTTTGATTTGTGCTAAACCTTTTTGCAAGACATCCAGGTGAGTGCTGGTCACGGGACGGAAAGTTCCACGTTGAATCAACAACGCCTTTCCGTAAATTGCATCAGAAACGTTGAGGATCTCATTGTTGGGTGAAAACAAGATGGCTTCAGCTAAACCTCTACGAACCAATTCTAAATTCATCAGGCGGCCATCGAAATGTTTTACCGCAGGGCCTTTAAATTTAATCACATCAATAACGATCTGACCTTCTTTAAGACCTTCCACAAGATGAGTAATAAAATCTTCAACTTTATCTAAGTGATAAAAGGCGCACGTCAGAAGGTTGACACCTAAAACGCCCAAAGCTTCTTGTTGTTGCAAACGGTGACGATCCAGCATGCGCACATGCAAGATAATGTCGTTGCAAGGGCTGTTGGGATCTGCTTGAAATCGCACACCCATCCAACCGTGAGATTGTTTTTGTGTTTGTTTGTTGCTGCTTGAGGAAGCCGTTGCCACCGTGTTTGCAAAAGAGAAGAACTTCGTGTGGGCACCGCGTGTCGCCGACAAACGATCCGTTAAAAGATCGTATTCGTGACCCAGCATTTTTTCCAAACGTGATTCACACACGTAACGACCATTGGGTTCACGACCGTAAATATCGTCACTGACGATCATATCGTAAGCGGAAATAGTTTTAGCAATTGTTTGCGAAGCTTTGCCCGCTTGGAAAAAGTGACGAGCCACTTCTTGACCAGCACCGATTTCTGCAAACACACCATAGCGAGTGGTGTCGATATTGATTCGCAGTGCTTTACCCGTGGTGTTTTCAGAAGAATACTCGGACATTATTTTTTCTCGCCTTCTTTTTCAGCTTTCACCCAGCCTGTGATCGCAAGACTCATGGCTTTTTCAATCGGCATATCTAACGGAGTGATACGAGAGCGCGGCACCATCAAAGTAAAACCACCCAAACCGTAACTCATCGGAATGTAAACGGCGATACGATCTCCCGCATTTTGTTCAATGGCAGGAACGTCCTTAAAACTTTCGCGTGTCACAAGACCCAACGCGCGAACTCCAGAGTCGGACAAGTCCACAAGCACAACTTTTTGCAAACCACCCGGACCGCCCCCTTTTGAAAACAAATTCATGAGATCGCGCAGGGGACTGTAGATCGCTTTGATAAATGGAACTTGCGTCAGCTTTTGTTCCAGCTTTTGGAAGATACCGCCAGCCAGGATGTTGTTGAGAATCAAACCCAAAAGAAGAATCAAGACAATTGTAAGTAAGAAACCCAAACCCGGAATGTAGATGGGAAGAATTTGGCGGAGAGCATCTCCAAGAAAACTATCAACGATCGCGATACCTGCGTAGATGATATAAATCGTCAGCGCAATCGGTAGGAAAGTCACGAGACCTTGCAAGAAGATTTTCTGAAGTTGTTTCATAGCTGGATGTCCTGTTCGCTTTTTAACATATCGGTTGAAACTAAATATCAGCTTAGTCGAGGCTCTTCAAGCTCTTACGCCGTTCTCAAAACGAGACATTTTTTTCACTGATTTTTCACTCAACCCCCCCGGACTTCTGGCCGAAGAGAATAGGGTTGAGAAGGAGAACCGGTGAAACCGATTCTAAGAAGTCTTTTTATTTCATGCAGTACGTTGGTTGGTGGACTCGCGATGGCGCAAGTACAACCTAAAGTCGTTCCTGGCGAGTACCTGATTAAGTTTAAGGCTTCTTCGGGAGGCGCAGCGATTGCGCAACAAAAACTCTCTGGCAAAGCCTCTTTAAAAGCCTCCTTTCCTGGGATGGGAATCATGCAGGTTTCCATGAAATCCGCAGATGAAAAAGTCAACTTTGAGGCTCTTAAAAACGATCCCGACGTCGAATATATTGAACCAAACTTCGTTTTAGAAAAAAGTGAAGTAGAGCCTAATGGCCCTGTTGAGCGTCTGACATATGAGCAGGTGGTCAACGCGAATGCGGCTTCTACAAATGCATCGGTTTACTCACAATCAAATGCAAATACCGGGGTAGCTTCAGCGTGGCCGATACTTTCTCCGTTAGCATCTTCCAGTGATAAAGTCGTTGTCGCGGTTGTTGATACCGGTCTTGATAGATATCACGATGTCTTTAAACCTGTTGCCAACGGCGGAACGGGAGCTCTTTGGATCAATCAGGCCGAAGCAAATGGCCTACCTGGAGTTGATGACGACCAAAACGGTTTTGTCGACGATGTCAATGGTTGGAACTTCATCAATAACACAAATAATTTTTTTGACGATGACGATCACGGAACACACGTTTCGGGAATTATCGTCGGCACAGGTCAAAATATTTTCGCGCGTCCTTTGCAAGAATCAAAACTCTTGATCATGCCTTTGAAATTCTTAGGCGCGAGTGGTTCCGGTTCTACGTCGAATGCGATTCGCGCGATTTATTATGCCGTTAATAACGGCGCTCGCGTGATCAACAACTCTTGGGGTGGAGCGGGCTACAGTCGTTCTCTTCACGATGCGATTATTTACGCCTACGATCACCGCGTTCTTGTGGTTTCCGCAGCAGGTAACTATTCGAATAATAATGATGTGAATCCAATGTATCCATCGAACTACGATGTACCAAGCAACTTGGCGGTGGCTTCAACATCTCGCTATGATGATCTTTCAAGTTTTTCGAATTACGGTGCAAACACCGTTAATATTGGAAGCCCTGGTGAGTATATTGAAAGTACCGTTCCTGGTAACGCGACAATGTCGATGTCGGGAACAAGTATGGCGACTCCATTTGTGGCCGGTATGGCGGGGCTTGCATTCCGTGAAGCACCATCTTTATCTGGCTATCAGATGAAGCAGCTTATTTTGCAAACAGCTCAGCAAAATGGTTACTTAAATGGCCTTGTTTCAACAAGCGCCCGCATTGATGCTCTTTATCTGATTCAATCAGCTAAGCAAATGGTGTCGACAGCTTCAGCGCAACCAAGTTACAAACCGTCTTACTTGGCGGACAGATCTCCAGCCAGTGACGCCGCTGGTGGAGGCGGTTGCGGTTTGGTGAAAGCGGTCACGAAAAACGGTCCGGGCTCAGGTGATGGTTCTGGTGGTTCACCGATTGGTATCGTTGTTGGACTTCTTTTAGTGCCACTCGCAGTATGGCAAGTGTTGCGTGTAAGAAGTGCGGCTTCAGCTGATCCAAAAGACAAACGTCGTTACGATCGCTTTAAAATGAGTTCTGAAATCCGCGTGAAAGTGGGAGACCGCGAACTCGTGGGTGCTATGAATACAATTTCCGAGGGCGGTCTTTCATTCAACACAGACCAAGCTTTGGAAAAAGGCGGTATCGTCACGATGAGAATCCAAAGCCCTGATGGCCATGAAATCATCGAGGTCACGGGACAAGTCGTCTGGTGCGAAAAGAACCAAGCTTACGGAGTCCAGTTTGCCAATGCCAAGCAGGGAACTCTTGCTATGATTCGCGATTGGACCGCAGGGCTCATCAAGACATAGTCTTTGCTAAATAAGTAATTTCTGAGGGGCTTCGATCGACGGATTTGAAGCCCCTTTGCTTTGGTGTGTCTGTCGCTTCGGTCGGCACGCCATCCGGGCTCGGTTGCCGCCGCGCCTTCGCGCGGTTCGCGCATCCATGCGCCGGCAAAGGCCTCTCTTCGGACAGACACACCAAAGCAAAGGCTCTTCAAATCTTTCGCTGAACTCCATCGATATATTTTTTTTGCAATGAATGTGGATGAGCCTTTGGTCCTGAGGCATTTTGCGTTTTTTCCAGACTTGGATTTGGTGCTTTGGGTTCCGAAGAGATTCTTATGAAGAGTAAGATTTTGATTCTTAAGATGATTTCGGTGGCTGGGGCATTTCTAGTTGGGTTTTGGATTCCGCTTCGGTTGATTGGGTATGTTTTGGATCCTTCTTTGGAGATTGTTTTTGATCTTTTGATTTCTGTGGTGGCGGGGATCAATGTTTATCTTTATTTTCAGAGGCCTGAAAAAAATGTTTCTGATTTTCGTTCTTGGTTCAACTTAGGGCTTTGTTTTGATCTTGTTTGTTTGCTTCCGCTTTCCTTGATGGCTTTTGTTTTTTTTAAGACCACTGTGAGTGGGCTTTTGATTTTTAATTTGCTTGCGGCTCGGCATGTTCGTCATGTGAAGGGGATTTTGGATAGCTTTGGGCATCTTCAGCCTATCACTTATCGACTTGTGCCTATTTTTGTGATGATGCCTTTGCTCTTGCATTTGATTGCTTGTGCTTGGATCTCTTTGGGGAGTGGGACTGCGGGGCCTGATACGGATCAAGTATATGAGTATGTGAAAGCGATTTATTGGTCGTTTACTACTCTCACTACTGTTGGTTACGGAGATATCTCTGCTAAGACTATTCCGCAGATGTTATTTACCTGTTTAGTGCAGGTGACAGGTGTTGGAGTCTTTGGGTTTATCTTGAGTAACGTGGCAAGTCTTCTGGCTCGTAAAGATGCGGCTCGTGAACATCATATGGATAACTTGGATAAAGTTGAAAACTTCATGCGTTCACATCGCATTCCGAGTGATACGAGAACACGTGTTCGTTCTTATTATCACTACATGTGGCAACATAAAAAAGGTTATCGCGATCATTCAGCTTTGGAAGATCTTCCTAAGAAAATTCAGTCGGAATTATTTTTCCACATCAATCGTCCGGTGCTAGAGCAAGTTCCTTTTCTGAAAGGAGCCTCACATGAACTCGTTGAGGACTTGATGCACGAACTGGAATCCCGCGTTTGCATTCCAGGGGAAAAAATCTTTAAAACCGGAGATTCCGGCGACGCCATGTATTTCATTTACAAAGGCGGAGTGGAAATCATCTCGGATCAAGATGCAGTGATCGCAAAATTAGTCGAAGGAAGTTTCTTCGGAGAAATGGCTCTGCTCTTTGACGGCAAAAGAAACGCCACAGCCAGTGCCACTCAATTCTGCGATTTGTACGTTCTAAAAAAAGATTCTTTCGAACACGTTTGTGCGAAGTACCCAGAATTCCTGGAACACATCCACAACGTCATTCAAACAAGGGCTTCTTAAAGAAGCTGACAACTGCCTGAAAGCTCCTTCATCACCGGAGGAGCCGCAGGATTGATGAGCTTACTTTTATAAGTATTCCCCTGAGGCGGATAAACCATCATGTGAATCTCGTTATTGGGATCATCTTTTGAAAGAATCAAACGAAGCATCTCACCACTCTGCGGATTCTCATTCGAAACAGGCATCTCCCGAGCCGGAGTATAAAACATAGCAACAGTAGCAATCTCAGCCGGAACACCCTTATCATCAACAGCCAAAGTCACAGTCCCAAGCGGACTCCCAGAAAACCCATACTCACACTTAAGCTGCCCCGCAAACACAAAAAGGGGAGAACAAACCAAAGCAAAAGAAAAAATAAATGCTTTCATACAACGTCCATTCCGCAAAATAAGTTTGATCAAAAGATGAAGCCTACACCAAAAAGCATAGAACCAACTCTCAAACCAACGCAAATTAAAAAAACGGCGCAAGCCTTCTGCGTTCACGAACAGAACAAACAAAATTCAACAAGGACAACGAAAAAACACAACGGCCAAAAAGAGAACCGTTCCTGCATTTCATTCTTAAAGACTCAATGGAAATTAACTCAACAACTGCGCAATAGCAGTACGCAGTTATTCATTAGGAAGTTCAGCAAATTTGAAGTGGGATGGAGTTTGGGAATGGCTGTCCGAAGAGAGGTCTTCGTCGGCGCCACGACGGCGCGAACCACTGCGCAGCAGTGGCGACGACCGAGCCCGGAAGGCGTGCCGACCGAAGCGACAGCCATTCCCAAACTCCATCCCACTTCAAACCCCGCTCGAAGCGCCTAAAGAAGAACCCCGTGCAAAATCATACTAGCAACAGTGAAGTAAATAACCAGCCCCGTGACGTCAACAAGAGTAGCAACAGCAGGAGCAGAAGCAGAAGCGGGGTCGAAGCCTATTTTTTTAAGGACAAACGGCAACATCGACCCAGAAATAGTTCCCCAAAGAACAACCCCAATAACACTCACGCATACAGTAGCCGCAACAAGCATATAGTGACTTGTGTAAAGCGCTTCACGATTCGGCCAAAGCATAATACGAGTAAAACCAATCACACCAAGCAAAGCCCCTAAGCAAAGTCCCGTCACAAGTTCGCGTCCTAAAACACGCCACCAGTCACGCAAACGCACTTCGCGCAAAGCAATCGCACGAATAATCAAAGTCGAAGCTTGTGAACCCGAATTACCACCGGAACTAATAATCAACGGAATGAACATCGAAAGAACAACGGCTTTAGACAATTCATCTTCAAAAAACGCCATCGCTGTGGCCGTGAACATTTCCCCCAGGAAAAGGATCATCAGCCAGCCGCCGCGTTTTTTTAACATCTCAAACATCGAGATCTTCAAATATGGAGCATCCAAAGTTTCAACGGCACCGATCTTATGGATATCTTCTGTCGCTTCTTCTTGAATTGCTGTCGCCACGTCATCGAACGTCACGATACCTTTCATCACACCATGTTCATCAACAACGGGAACCGCCATCAAATCTTGTTGTGAGAAGATACGACCGATTTGTTCCTGGTCCATTTCTGGTGGAACTTTGAGAATATCGGTATGCATGATCTCGGAAATCTTTTTTCCAGGAGTTGCAGAGAATAATTCGCGAAAAGAAACCACACCCAAAAGTTTTTGATCAGAATCCAAAACGTAAGCGTAGTAAATCGTTTCAACGTGAGTTTTTGCCTGAATGCGGATGTAGCTGATTGCTTCGTCGACTGTCATGTCAGGACGCAAACGTACGAAGCGGGAGCTCATCAAACCCCCGGCGGCATCTTCGGCATAAGCTAGGAGCGCTATGACTTCACGTTTTGTTTGTGGATCAAGAAGAGACAACAGGTCCTCTTTTTGGTCCAGTCCCATTTCTTGAATCAAATCGGCCACGTCATCGGGAGCGAGCAGGCGGATCCACGAGCGCTTTTCCAAATGCGAAGCTTCGGCAATGAGTTCGGCCTGGTCATGAGTCTTGAGGCTTAAAAAGAGTTCTTCGGCCTCGGTGCGGGGCAATTCTTTGAATTTCTCACGACGTTCATCGGGAGTCAGCGCAGACCAAGTGTCCGAAAGATTCATGACGGAGTCTTGGTCTTGTGATTCTTCAAGGGTTTGGTTGTTGTTTTCCATCACCGCTCCGCTCTAGCTGAAAATAAATAATGCTCCGATGAAATACTCCTTTTCATCGGCAGCCGCAAACTTATTTTTTAGACCAGTTCTGTATTTTTAAAGCGGGGAAGGACCTCATGGGTCGGTCCCAAGGCGACAATCTCTCCGTTTTGCAACCACAAGATGCGATCGCACTTCGCTAGAGTAGAAAGTCGATGAGCAATAATGATCTGCGTTCGATCGGAAAAGAACTCCTCGGTCGCTTTAACCATGATTTCTTCAGATTGAGGGTCCACGGAACTTGTGGCTTCATCCATGATCACAATCGGAGCTTCCTGCAAAAGGCAACGGGCCATGCACAGAAGCTGTCTTTCACCCAAAGACAAGTTCTTGCCGCGCTCTTCGATTTTCATCAAAAGTCCGCCCGGTTGAGCTAAGACCCAAGAACGAAGACCCACTTGGTCCAAGACCTCCAAAAGGCGTTCGTCGGGAAGATTGTCTTTGATGTCCAAGTTAAAACGCAAAGTTCCCTGGAACAGGATCGGTTCCTGCGCAATAAAGGCCATGGATTGGCGATATAAATTCAGATCCACACCTTGGGCCGCTTCGGAAAGTTTCGGAGCGTGAGTGTTGATAGAAATGTTTCCTTTATCAATCGGGTACAAATAAAACAAAGCCTGAATAAGACTCGATTTTCCCGAACCTGTTCGGCCCACAATTCCTAAGCGTTCTCCGGCCTTGACCTCGAAATTAACACCTTTAAGAACCCAAGGAAGGTCTTCGCGGTAACGAAACCAAACATCATTCACTTGCACCGAGGCACTGCGATCTTCCGTGAGGCGGCGATGAAGCAGATACTTTTCCACGGAGTCAGAGTAAACCGGATGTCCCGTTGCAAACTGAGCGTAAGAAGGCAAATGGCTGCCTTTTTCAATATCCATACGCATGTATTGGTCTAAACGTTCAACCCCAATCATCGCCTCTTCAAATTGCGTGAGCCACTCAAAGAACATCTGAACTGTATTTCCTGAAAGCGCGATAAAACTAAACGCCACGCCGACAGAGCCCACGGTTGCCCAGCCTTTTTCCACCATAAAGTAGGCGGAAACACCGGTGATAAGTAACAACAATGCCGTTAAGCTGTTCATCTGAAAAGAAAAACTAATCAGACTTTTTGTGGTGTTCATTTTTTGAGTTAGAAAATAACGATCCAGTCGTTCAAAGCGCTCACCAAAAGATTTTTGACGGCGGAAGGAGCGAATCGTGCTTGCGCCTTGAGTTGTTTCTGCAAAATGCGCAATGCTTGGCGAACGGCTCGCTGAAAGTTCACGACGGGAGGTGCGCAGTTTTTCCTGGTTGAGTTTATATATCAAGAAGTTCATAACCGCGATGAACACAACGAATATCAGATAAATCGGATTCGCCACTGAAATCAAAATCACCATCATCACAAGTTCAAAGATGATCGTGATGAATTCGGCTAAAGGCCCACCAAAAAGACGGAAGATGTTTCCATAGTCACTTGAAAAACGTGTGATGATTCTTCCTGCCGGAGTGTTGTCAAAAAAACTCATCGGCAGACGGGAGGTACGCAACGTCACTTCATCATAGACCGTAGAAATCGCCCGGGCCGACAAACGCGAAAAGTTCGTACGGAAAGTCACCGTGAGAATGAACCCACCGAAAGCCATACTTCCTAACAGAGTAATAATTCCTTTTTGGCTAAGACCAGAAAGTGGAGTGGATTTTCCAACGAGTTCATCAACCCAATAACCAATCACATTGGCATTGGCTAAAAGCAGACCGCGTCCCACGATTCCTAAAACCAGAAAGAAAATAATTCTTCCCGCAAAAGGTTTGTAAGCAAGGGCCAAAGTTTCAAAGATGGTTTTGCTATAGCCACCTTCTTTACGGATTTCTCCGTCAGAAAGATATTTAGGTTTTACGACGGGCTTCGCCATTTGTTTTTTAGACATGAGAAGCCTCCTGTTTTTTCTCGGCAGCTTCTTTAGCCACACTTGTCGTGTACTCGCGGAACTTTTGATTGCGACCTAAAAGTTCTTCGAAGGTCCCTTGGTCTAAAATCTTTCCGTCTTCCATAAATAGAATACGGTCGACGCGATGAAGGGCGCTAAGACGGTGTGTGACCAAAATTCTGGTGCGCTCACTCCAAGCTCCCAGCAATAGCTGTTCAAAAAGTTTGTGTTCGGTATCGACGTCAACAGCACTTAAGCAATCATCCAAGAGCATGATCGGAGCCTGATGGAAATGCACCCGCGCTAAACCGACACGCTGACGTTGTCCTCCAGAAAGATTCACGCCACGTTCACCGATCTCAGTGCTCAAACCTTTTTCAACACGTTCCGTAGTTAAATCAAATTGCGCGAGCCTTAATGATTCTTCCACCATCGGATCACGTTCTGGCTCAATATCATAAAGGAAGGCCACGTTTTCACGCAGACTTGCGCTCATGATAAAACCCTCTTGAGGAACGTAAGCAAACTGCCCACGCACTTCATCCAAAGGGACCTCTAACGCATTTTTATTTCCTAAATGATATGAATCAAAGCGGGCCCCGGTCTCACGCAAAAGTGAAAGAAGCAGCATGGATTTTCCAGCACCGACTTCACCCACCACGGCGACAAATTCGCCATGGGCAATGTTGAAATTAAGATTGTTCAAAATGTGTCTTTGGCCGATCACAAGATTCAAACCATGCACTTGCAGGGCATACTTTTGATCGCGCACTTGCTCTTTTGTGATGCGTTCAGGGCTGTCTGCTGTTTGATTGTTCTTTGTACTAAAGAAATCTTCCAAACGCTTTAACGACGTCCAGGAATCAAACGCAAAAGTGAAAAACCAAGGCATCTGTCTAAACGGACGAGTCAAAAATACACCGACAATCCATAGAAGCGCCAAAAGTTCGCCGCTGGTGAGTTGATGTTTCGAGTGCAGAACCAAAGTTCCCAAAGCAATCACATTCAAAATAAAAGTAATAGAAGAAGAAACGGCATTCATAATTTGGCCGTTTGTCACCATCGTGATGCGGTTTTGCGTCTCGACGATACGTTTGGCAAAAATATTTTTTTCGAAATGACGAGTCCATCCCAAAATACGGATGGTGCGGATGTTTTGCACCCATTCGTTCACAAGACCAATACGCTCAGCCGCCAATTGCTTAAAAAGAAAAAAGAACTTCGATTGGCGAAAGGCCATGAACGAATTAAAAAGCGTGATAACGAACATCAAGATCAGCGTCGGCCATAGAGGAATATCAAACAAAACGGAAATCGCAAAAGGGGCTAACAACAGTGGAAAAAGAGTTGAGCATCCCGCGGGCAGGGTTTGATCCAAAAACACCGTCGCACCTTGCACGTCTGTTGCGTAAAGAGAAACAATTTCTCCCACAGGTTTGCCACTCATGGTATCGACACGCAGATGCAAAGTTTTTTCGTACAGTCTTTGTGCAAAAACTTTTTGCATGTAAAGCGATTCACGCACGCTCAAGTAATTTGTCAGCTGTGAAAAGGCTTGCGCCAAAAGCACGCATAAAAAGGCACCAATGATGTACGTCAACGGATTGTCGAAACGAATTAGATGCAAAGTTCCTTGAACACCTGTCAGTTGATCAATGAATTCTTTTTGAAAAAAGGGACCCAAGAGACCTAAAAGAGCCGCCATTAAAGACGATAGCAGAACGAACACGCGGGCGTGAAAACGAGTGAAAACAACTTCTGAGAATAGCGACTTCATGATGCATCGTTCCTAAACCAGCCCGTGATACTTAAGCGTGGTTGAAAGCTCTTCTCGACTTGATGAGGGAAGAGGTCGCTGCGAAACAAAACAAAAGTGCCAAGCTGAGGCTCAATCTGAGTGATCAGAGTGTCTTCGTGATCAGGCTGATAGAGACTTAATTCGCCACCATGTCCCTTTTGCCAGCTTTCATTGAGGTAAAGGATGAAAGTAATCTTTCGAGCTCCGGAACCTCGATGATTATCAATATGCTTATCATAACCTGCCCCCGGTGGGTATAGGGCAAAGTGTGTTTCAAATCTTTTAAGTCCTAAGTAAAAAGACTGATTGAGATGTTCTAAAAGAGTTTGCAGATGTGAGAGAAAGTTCTGCTGCAGAGGTGAGGCGGTATTTTCGTCGATCCACAAAGTGAAGTCGCCGCGAATTTCTGAATGTGTTGTTTTTGTGGCTCCGCGTCCGATCGAGGCTTTGTTAAATTCCCCTTGGTCGTGAAGCCTTTGACACTCTTGGGCGAGCTTCCTGCAGAACTCTCGTGGAAAGAGTTGCGTTGAGCTCGACCAGTTTTTAGTGGCCAGCTCATCGAACATTCTTTCGAGCTCTATGAGATTGATTTGATTCTGTTCCAAAGTGTTGCCATTCTATGGGACGAGAGGGATTGATGGCAAAAAGTTCTTTGAATCGCCGCGAGTTTTTAAAGATTTCAGCATTGGGTACGTCGGCTATGGCGCTTAGCAGTTGCACAAGCCTCGACCGTTTCTTTATGGGCGACTCCCGAAACCTCAAAAATGAAGTCGTCATCCTCGGCGGGGGAGCCGCAGGTCTAGCCGCTGCCTTTGAACTTAAAAAACGCAAAATTCCTTTCCGCATATTTGAGGCGTCCTCGCGAGTCGGCGGCCGTGTGCAATCCGTCACGGTCTTTCCTGAAGGAGGACCCGTCGCGGAACTGGGAGCCGAGTTTTTTGAAACCTCACACTCCCAAGTTTTTCTTTTAGCACAAGAACTAAATTTACCCGTGCGCGAACTCAAAACGCCCACGGATCTCGAAGCGCATCTTTTTTCTTTCGAGGGAAAAACCTATCGCGTGAAAGATGTCGTACCGCGCTTAAAGACATTGCAAAACGTCTATCGTCGTATTCGCAGTGACTTGTTCCGCGATCAAGATGTCATTCTTAGCTACAAAAACTCTTTGCAGTTTGAGCGCTCTGTTTATTACGACACCTTGTCTTTAAAAGATCTTTTGGATTCGTGGAAAAGTGAAGTCGATCCCTTGGTTTTGCAAATCATCGAGACTCAAGCGGTGAGCCGTTTCGGAGTGGATGCCAAAGATCAATCCGCGTTGCATTTCCTTTCAACCATTGATGCAGAAGGAAGTTCTCTTCTTTCGGGGCGCTCAACATATCGCTTGGAAGGCGGTCTTTCAGAACTCACACAAACTTTGGCAGCTCGTGTGGCCGGAGTGATTCCCGATCAGATCTTGCGCTTGAATTTCCCGTTGGTGGAAATCGAAGAAAATGGTGGTGTCTTTGAACTGACCTTCGCAGGACCGAATGGCAAAGAAAAGTTCAACACCCGCAACGTGATTTGCACGTTGCCATTCTCAAAATTGCGAGAGGTCAAAGGCTTAAGTGAATTGAAATTTTCGTCACTCAAACAAGAAGCCATTCGCACCCAAGCTTACGCTACTCACAGCAAAGGTGTGATGAGCTTCGCGACACCATTCTGGCGCACTCGTCGCGGTTCGACGGTGGCCAATCTTGGAAACTTCACCGGAGATTTTGTCTCTCAAAAAATTTGGGATTCAGGACGAGCTCAAAACGGAGCTCAAGGTCTTTTAACTTTTCAAAGAGGCGGCTCTTCAGGTGCAAAGGCGGGGGCGGCAGCTCCCGAAGAAGCGTTGAAAGACTTAGAACTTTTCTATAACGATGTTCCTTCGCTGGAGGGCGACTCTTCACAAGCGGTGAATTGGCTTCAAAGAAAATGGGCTTTAGGTTCTATGGCTGTGTTCAAACCAGGTCAGTACATGCGCTACAAAGGCGCTGCCGCAGAAGCAGAGTACGAAGGTCGATTTGTTTTTGCCGGGGAGCACACAAGTTTAAGATTTGCGGGAACTTTGCAGGGAGCTTTGGAGAGCGGCATAAAGGCCGCCTCCGAAATCGTGATCTAAATTACTTTACAAGATTAACTTGCAACGTCGCTGTTTCGCCTTGAGCAGAAACAAAACCATCAACATCAGTTTTGTTGATCGCATTGATCAAAGAACTCATGTGATTGTTTGTAAGGCTCATACCTTGAGGCACGCTGCCATCGGCGTTCACCCAGCTATAATTCGGCTGCGGAGACACCACAAAAACGATGATGTTGTAAGAAGGACGGAAACCCTCTTTTTCAACTTGCACTGAAGGCAATGTCATCGCGTCTTCAGAAATGTAAACCGTGCGTGACTCTTTCACCTGAGAAATAGAAATCTGCGAAGAGTCTGTTGAAATGAATGGGCGAGAACCCACAGCATAAAGAACTGTCAGGTACTGACCGCGCATATTGCCCAAACGATTCACTTGCAAAGAAGGAATCGTTTCAAAGCGAGCTGCTTCTGCATTTCTTTGAGAAACGGAACCACTCATAAGACCTAAACCAATGATCAATGTGAGTGCGTTAATGATGATGAGTTTTAGAGATCTCATTTTTACTTCGCTCCTGTTTTTGCGTAATCCAAGTACATCACTAAGTGACCGTTTGGATCCATCGCGACGCGATTGATATCAAGTTTAATTCCTAAAATCTCAGGAGGCAGAGGCAGACTTCCAGGAATAACCTCGTCTGATTTCGCCCATCCCGCGCTCTTCTTGCGCAACTCATCTTTCACACCTTCGCGGACTTTACCTTTGAAAAAGGAGCCGGCAAAAGAGATGTACTTGTCATCCAAATACATGCTGTCTGTGTCGATAGAGACCAGCGCAAGCTGCATGCCGCTCTTATCGCTCAATTGGCGAAGTTTTGCAATAATATCGAAGTCGACCACGATGACGTCTTTCAAGAACATGGAACCGGGTCTGTTTTCGACGGATACGCGCATTTTAACGAAGGTTTCCGTAGGTTTTAAAACAGCACCCGCTGGAGTTTTTACATAGTCAATGAGCGGTGGTGCTTTCAGTTTCAAAACGGAACCGTCGGATTGCTTGATTTGCTCGAAATTCCTGCGTTCATAGCTGAGCTGCAAGATACGATTGATCAACGCACGATCCAGGCTCAAACCGATGTCGAAGTTCTCCTGGGGAACAAGTCCCATAGTCACGGGACCGCGAGATCCATGGGACTTCACAGGATTGCTTTGGCCGTTCACAGGATCTTCAACGTAAGCTGTCAGCGCGATATTCAAAGACTTCTTCAAATTGATGTTTTGAAGCTTAAGACCCCATTTAAAATCAGGGCGTCTGTCGTTTTCTTCTTTACCCGGAGGAGCCATGTCTTGAACTTGCTCTAAAGAACCGCCCAAAAATTCTTTGGCTTTTTCATTGAGCATTTGTGGCAATTGTTTGCGAGCAAACTCTCCTAAGTTTTTGCGAATCTGTTCTAAAATCACAGGCGCTTGAGCATTGAAAAGCTTATCGACCTCTTTGTTATTCAAGTAGAATTTTTTGCCGTTAATTTCTACGGCAAATGTCGGAACGATGAGTTTTCCGTACTTAAGTGACATCGAAACTTGATCAAGATTGTTGTCAATCTCAAGAGCTTCAAAATCAAGACCGCCGTAAGCGTTCATACGGATATAAAATGGCAAACGAAGTTTCAACGGAGTTCTTTGGTCTCCCGCTGCAAGTGTGACATTTTCAAAACCGGCTTTTCCTAAGAATTCATTATTCAAATCCCACGCAACAACAGAGCTTGTTGAAACCGTGAGTTGTTTCACTTCAAGTTCGATAGCCAAGACCGCGCCATCCACTTTTCCAAGAGCGCGCATTAAATTTTCATCTGTCACCAAACCAAAACGGGAAAACTGCGCCACGTATCCAGATTCACCGATCTCAATCGTCGGGCGGTGATTGTTCATTGAGAAGCCGACCAACCATTGAGTCAGCAAGTCGCGAACTTGTTTGTACATTTTAACGGCTTCAGGATTGGAATTGATAAAGTCATCAGGATTGATGTCTTTTTCAAATGTGTATTTCATCGCAGGGAAATAACCCTCATCCAGCTTCACTCCCAAGTTTCCAAGGATGTCACTCAGACGGGTATCAAAGTATTTCATCCCGCGAGACGTGACCTGAACTTGAACCGCATTACCTAATAAATGCTTGTTCGCAATCTGTGGGTTGCTGTCAGAAGCAGCGTGCGCCGTCAATCCTTGCAGGGACAGTAACAGGGGCATCAACAATTTAGATGTGTGAAACCGACGTACCATTTAATAAACCTCATCTTTTTGGGGGCTATTGTCCGCTCGGGATCGTTGCAAGCCGGATTCCAGAAATATAAGGCCTTATGGCGATTGTAGTGCAGCTCAGGGATTTGACGACTGTCTAAGATTGAGACAGGGGACCAAAATGGCGGTTTGTGGGGAGGTGGGCTTATGTTTTGGAAGTGAGTTTTTAACAGCTGCTTGTTGTAGCGCGAAGTCTGACCATCCGTGAGTGGCCTTCCTGACGAGCATCGTGCTCGTCAGGGGATGTAAAAGGGAGGTTTTTTTGTGGAAGAAAAGATAAAAGAAAGAAGAAATAAAAAACAGTTCTCCCATTTACCTTCCTTTCCCGCTCAGGAAGAACGCAAAACAGCCTCTGCTGTATCCACCACCGCATCGGTTCTTCACTGTGTCATTGCTTTTTCAAAGGTCTATCCACCAACAAGTTTCATTACGTTTGTCTTATTTTGCCCCGTGGGCTCAGAGCAAGTTTTCAAATTTACTTTGAGGCCTTAGGCGAACATTTCCCGTTATGCAAAATGAATTATCGGAGTAACGACAAGACAAAAAATAATAAAAAACAAAATCAAAAAAACATTTGACGAGTTTTCTGAAGGTCTAAAACGCGTTCAGTTAAACGAACTCAATAACAGATTTTATTTTTTCATAATAGATTCCGATCGCCTTCTATAGGAGCGATAAATTCCATCTGCGAATGAATTAAAAGTACCACTCTGGCATATAAAATTACGTTCAAAAAAACCATGCTATAAGTTTCCTATGAATTTTATGGAGGAATTTATGCAAGTATTGAAGAGACTTTCTAATCAAGAACTTGAAACAAATCTAAAAGATCTTATCCAAAAAGAGCGTAAGCTTCTTCATGTAATTCTTGAGCATATTAAAGAAATTGATTCGAGAAGGCTGTATTTGGAAAGAGCTTATTCCTCATTGTATGAATATTTGATCAAAGAATTTGGTTACTCTGGATCAGCCGCCATGAGAAGAATTGCAAGACTTTTAAAGGAAGTTCCTGCTATGGCTCAAAAGATTCAAGAAGGTTCTTTGAACCTTTCTCAAATCGGTGAACTTTCCCGTTCCATTAAAGAAAAAGAGAAAACGACCGGCCAAAAGGTATCATCATTTCAAAAGCGTGAACTTGTCGCAAAGATTGAAAATAAAACGACACCGGACACTCAAAAAGAATTAGCTTTAGCTTTGGATTTACCAGTTAAAGAATTTGAAAAACAGAAAATGCATCAGGATGAGTCCTTAAGATTGGAAATCACTTTAAGCAAAGAACAATATCAAAAGCTTCTTCAGTGCAAAGACTTGGCGGCGCATTTGTTGGAACAAAACCATAAGGATTCCTCTTGGGCTTCTTTATTCGAGTTGCTGGCGGATCAATATTTGCAAAAGACTTTCAGAAAAAGCCACACAGAGAATTCAAAAGTAGAAACATCGAAAGAAGATACGGCAACGGACGTAAACTCACACGACAATGCAGCTCAGACCAATTCTGCAACGCTTAGCAGAACCGATGCGGTGGTGAATGATTGGAATAAAACGTTAACTCCGAAAACCCGTAAGCTTATTCTTAAGCGTGATACCTGCTGTCAGTATCGCGATCCTCAAACTGGAAAGATTTGTCGAAGCACTTATGGCCTGCAGATCGATCATAAAACTTCGCGTTGGATTGGTGGCAGTCATGAAGCTCGAAATTTGCAAGTTCTTTGCGGAAAGCACAATAGATACAAATATTCCAAAGAAGCGGGATTAGTAATCAGTGTGCGAAATCTTCGTCGTTAACAAGGAACCAGGATTTGCCGTTGTCTTCGGATTTTAAAAGGGCAGAGTTCAACATCGGTGAAGTATTGATCATCTCTTCTGTTGGCGTCTTGAAGAAATAAGGCGCGTACGGTCTCATCTGCGCGTATTCCAAATACAGATTGTCTTTTCTATCGATGGTCATCACTTGGTAATAATGTGTGTATTCTGGAGCATTCGGATAGACCAAAATTTGTGGATAATTCCAACGACAAGTTTTTGAAACGTTTTTTTGATCAGAGAAACCACAGTCCGCTTTTTGATAGGCGAGAGCGCCGAAGTATTCCGCATTGAAAACCGATTTGTCTGACGCCCACAAACGGTAGGCAAGATGCAATTGATCTTTGCTGTCGATCACCAAAGACACATAGGTCTGACTGCCGCCGGGCACTTCAGGAATATTGAAATTGGCGGAATATCCGCTATTTGTTGTGTTCGTAAATTGCGGAGCACTCCAAGAATCGATTGAATCAGGTTTTAACGAAAACGCATGAGTAAAATGCGCCCCATGCGCTCCGCCTATGACATGCAGAATACCTTTACTTGTGCGAACAATGCCGGGCTGATTATGACTGTCATTCAAAGGCCACGTTTTAAGAACTTCTGTTTTCTTAAGAAGCTTTGTTTTTATGTCGTACTCGGCCACCCAAATTCCTGAATAAGGATTTCCTTTTTTGTCCGGAACTGTATTCACTGGTCGACCATTCTTATTTTTCTCAAGCTTATGATCCAAAGTTGCTTCAAGCCATGTCACAAAATATTTGTCACCAGAGCGCAGGACCTTAACGGCACTCCCGCTGCGATAGCCGATGGGTTGTGCAGTAGTGCTGATCTCAACAGGTGCATCGACAACAAGCTCGCCTTTGTCATTAAATGAAGTCGTCTGTAAAGTCAGACGTCCGACAGTGCCTTGCCAATATTCAAAACCTGTTTCGTAACCGGGAGCTTTTCCTTGTTTTTGATAATACAAAAATGCTGGGGTTGAAGGTAATGGGTTCGGAGAGTAGGATCTTTCCAGGTCGTACCACTCCGGAAGATTGGCATCACTCAACAAGATTTTACTCTGCCACGAAATACCGTGGTCTTTTGAATACATCAAAACATAATGCTTCAGCGAAGGATTCTCTGTTCTAATACGTACGACGGTGTACAAGACGTCGTTCTTATCAAAGACGGCCATCTTCGGATCCCACAAAATGTCTTGTTTGTTAAAGTTAGCCAGTTGCTCAAGGGACGTTTGAGGAAAACTTTTTTGTAAAGCGGAGAGATCTAGAGGCAGGTCTCGCCAAAAACCTAATTCATACTTTTTAAATCCATTCATGAGTGCCGTCGTTTGACCGCGATCGTGTTTTCTTAAGTAGGGCCTGTTTTGATTATCAAAAGCAGGAATGTAAATCGGGTACGACGGATTCCAATTAAAGGCTTTTCGCTCGTGAAAAGTTTCAAGATAGTTTGCGACTTCCGCAGAAGAATTAAAAAGATTTAAACCCGTGCTTGGAAAAGGAAGAAGTTTCAAAGGTGTGTAAGTTCTGTTTGCTAAAGAGGACTCAAGAGAAGAAAGAGAAAGACTCCCGCCGGGAGTCGATCTTGAAAGAGAAAGCTTTACGGAAGTAACCACGGCCGTAAGAGCAATGGCCAGTCCTAAAAGTTTCTTCATGTTTTATCCTAAAAATTAAATCCGTATCCTGCGCGAAGGATGATTTGATTCGCAGAGGATGTGTTATTGTCCGGGAACATCGCATAGTCGAGTTGCACAGGAATAAAATTGTTACCTTTCAAACGGTAATCTAAACCCAAAGAACCGACGATTGTTTGATTCGTGCTGACTTTGCTTGTATCCAAAACGTTACTGGATTTGCCAATGGCAAAAAGAAATCCTAAACCGGCGCCAGCCCACACATCCATACTTTGTGAGCGAATGAAAGAATAGCGCACCAATGCTTCGAGACCCAAGTAGCTAAGTTCCACTTTACAATCGGAACTTCCAGAGCAAGAAGCCGCCGCAGAAGAACCGGAGGCTTGCAATGTTTCATAGCCACCAAGAATACGAGCGCTAAAGCCACCATCAAGGTGCAGTTGATAAAAACCAGATACGTTAAAGCTGCTTCCTGAAAGGGAGATTGAAGAAGCACCACTGGGTTTTACGGTCATCTTATTCATGGCATAACCCGCAGTGAGACCCCAAGCGGATTTGGATTTCGACACTGATTTTGTAGGCGCCGTCGAAGACTTGGCCGCAGAACCGCCAGGAGTGTACCTCTCGACATTAAAATCTTTTTGCATGCGGCCTTTTAAAATCAGGGCCACCGCTTTACCGTCTTTAACTTGTTTGATTTCAAGAAGAGCGCGAGGTTTGCCGTCGGGGCTGCGCGCTCCGAGTTTGTCGCCGACCTTAAGGTCTTCGCCTTCTAAGTCAATAAGGGCCCGATCGTTTTTAACGACCAGGGTTTTGAAGGCATATGCCGGTGAAACCAAAGATGTAAGCAACAATGTTGTAATCAAGATCTTCATAAGAGGATTATCGACATAATCAAAATGAAACTAAAGTGTTTCAAGAAGGGAACTGAAAGAGATAGAATAGAAAATTTACCATAAAAACCGTGTGTGGAACGTGGTGGAAACATTTAGTTTCTAAAAAGTTGTCTCAATGTGAGAAGCACGGTCGTGTTTCTGCTCCCAAGTCCGATAAGATGAATATATCGCGGAATTATTCAATGGGGGAATGACCGTGTCCAAAACTATCGGTACTTTTTTGATAGTACTCGTGGCGACGTCGTCTGCCTTTGGGCAAACTTTATCTGAAGTAGGCCTATTCAACCGTTGCTATTCTCATTTAACTGGAAAACCCGTTCCACTCGGCAATGGAACGATGGCGCAGATTCGTGCCGGGAAGATGAGGGCCTTGGACGCCTGCAATGCTTTATTGGATAAAGCAGAGCTGGATCCAACAGGACCTCTTTATAATCGCAACGACGTTGAAGCTCGTTCGATCCTCAATAACTTTTATAACTTTCATCGCAGTTGGTTTTCGGCCAATACTGTTGATCAGATTCAAGAATACAGCGCAGAGCTTTCGCGCGGAACCATTGATATTTACGACACGACGGAACCAGGCCTTGCTCTTACGCGCGCGATGTTTGCGCGTAACGCAAAATATTCTGACGTTTTGACTCTTTCTACGGGCGTTCATGCCCAACGCGAAGAAAACATGGCCGTCAAAAATATGATTGGTTGGAACGTCAACTTTCCGGGTCGCTTGATGTACGGAAATAACGGTGGTTTTGATCAAAATCTTTTTAACTTCCGATCGTACGCAGGTGGATTTGACGGAAATTCAGACACAACGAATTCAATGTTCGTCAATCTTCCGAAAATTGAAGTCGGTGAACTTGTGGGTATTCGTCTCACAGGTGAGAACGCGAATATTCCAAACGTCTCTTTGCATCCGTTGGGAGATGATAAGCGCGGTAACGACCAACCGGGGCTGAATTACAGCTTTGATCTGTTTAAAACATTTGGTGGCGGCGTTTTAGGGACACCTATTTATTTTATGCTCAACTACGGTCATGGCCGTGGAGTTGAAGCTAATGGCTCAACAAAAGTTCCTCGTCGCTGGTCACAGACGAATATGAATTCATTCTTATGCGCAGAACTTCCTGCTTTGCGTGAATCGGATATTAAGCAATATGTCGTAGGGAATTCTTCAGCACCTTTTAGAAACTCTGCAAGCTGCGTGATGTGCCATGCAACCTTAGATCCGATGGCTTACACGGCCCGTAACTTGGTCGTGGCGAATTCGGACTATTTCGTGATGTCCCAAGGTTCCAGAACGAATTCAAAAACGGCTCTTCATGTAACAAGTTATCGTCCTGAATTCGCGTCGGTCGGTGGATGGCCTTCAGAGCCTGTTGCGAATTTCCATCGTCAAACTCCGACGGGTCGTTTGTTCTTTAGATCTATGACAGGAGAGCTTGTCGATAAACCGGTTAGCAATATTGCGGGCCTTGGTGCTGCGATGACGCAGACGAAGGATTACTATTATTGTGCGGCGAAAAGATATTTTGAATTCTTTACGGGAATTCAAGTCGCTCTTTATGACCGTACAAATCCTGCAAACGCAGAAGTGAATCGTAAATTATCTCAAGAAGCTATGGATGATAGAAAGTTTATTGAATATCTTGGCGAAGAGCTTCAGAAAACGCAGTCTGTTCGTTTGCTGATTAAAGATATCATGGCTTCAAAATACTATCGCAGCGTGAATTATCGAGAAAAATAATTTTGGGGGCGTTACATGGGGGATGGAAATAAACTATCAAGAAGGGGTTTTATCGCAGGTGGTGCTGTTGCTGGCGCCGCGGCCCTTGTTCCAACTCCGTTGGAAAGACTGCTCAATGTTTTAAGTTCCGGTTTTATCCAACAAGCACAAGCCGAAGCGAGCGGTAACGCTGGCGCACGTAATTATATTAATATTCTTATGGCGGGCGGACCGATGCGCTACGCTTTTGATGCGTGGATGCGCACGAACGTGAATGACACCATGCTTGATTTTAATCCAATGGTAGCCACAAAGTTCGTGAACTCCGGCGGTCGTGTTGTTGGAGTAGAAAATGCGACATTCAATTATAACGGCGTTCTTGTGCCGCATATGTTTTCTCACTCCGTCTTTAACAGTGCAGGCGCACAAAGACCTCTGACCGATCTTCTTAATCACATGCTGGTGATTCGTGGATTCGGAACGGGTTTCGACGGACATCCTTTTAATGCTACAGCTCAACAAGCACCGGTCGGCGGTGTGTCTTCTGTTTTAGGTCTTGCTGCCGATTACTCTTCAAAAACTTTTGAAGCCGTCGAATGGCCTGAGCGCGGTGACTTTGGAACTTACACTTCTTCAAAAGGAAAAGCTCTTAACAAAGTTACAGGAAATCCTTTGTATTCATTGCTTGAGGGGTTCGGTGGTCCGCAAGGTGGCCGTGTGAAAGGTCGCTCTTTGAAAGACCGCAATCGTGATGCTTATGATTTAGCGCAAGCTCGTTTGCGTGCTTATGCTCAATCGGATTTTAACGGTTCAACTGTTTTAGCGAAAAATCTTTCCAATGCTTCAGAGTTGATGAAAAAAGGCACGGGCAATCTTGACGGTTATTGGAATCCAGCCGTGGCTCGCTACAGGGCTGTGATTGAAAATAGTATGCGTCAGTCAGGCTTGATGGGAATCAGCGATGTGCCGATGATTTCTGATGGTGGAGCTTATTGGGGCGTGCACGTAGCCGACGGAAATCGTCGTTTGCTTGTAAGCAGTGACTTCGATTTGCGCGAGTCTGTGAAGAACATGACAGCTCCAGGCTCTTTGGCAGAGGGCTTAGCTCTTGCTGAATACGTTTTAAAAGAAAATCTTGTGACGTCTTTGAATTTGCAAATGGGTGATCCGGCGAATGTGATTTTGAAAGATGCCGCCAATGGCGCACAGGCCGTGCATACGGCGATCAAAGACATGCATGAAACGGGAGCCATTCCGGGGCTTCTTATCACAACGGCTTACTACCGCGCTTTAGCTGCAGGTCTTTTAGAGTTGATCGATCAGCTTAAAAAAGTTCAAACCAATAGCACAAACCTTTGGTCAGAAACTGTGGTGCAAGTGATTTCAGAATTCAATCGCAGTGCGCGTGCAAATGGCACGGGCAGTGATCACGGATTTAATCAAATGGTGACGAGCGTATTTTCAGGTGCCATTCAAAAAGGTCCTTTTGTTGTCGGTAATATTCAAAAATCCGGTCATGGTGGTGGATATACGGGAACTCAAGGTATTGGGGCCGCGATTGATGATTACAATCAAAAAGGTCGTCCTACTCCGACGATGGCGGCTTCCACTGTTGCAGCTCTTTTACGTGTTCCCAAAAATCCTTATGAAAATTTGGCAGCTCCTTTGGTTGAGCTTAACAACGGTCAACTGCGCGTTTTAAAAACGGCGAAGATCGTGGGGTAATAAAGATGAAGATGCTGAAATCGCAAAAAACGAAAATCTTCACTCTTGTTTTGTCGGGTCTTGTGCTCACTCAAATGTACCAAAACTGCGGGCAGATGGGAGAGTTCCAGGCATTGGACATGTCTTCAATGAATCTTTCATTGGGTTCTGAAGGTTCCACAGACTTAAACCATCCGGCGCAAAAAGACGTGGTCTTACCGACGCAAAAAATCCAAGTGGGGAATCGCGAGTACGTCGCCTCTTTGGTGCGCGAAGTATTTACGAATCCAGCAGCACCTGTTCCCAACTTAGAAGCGCTGATCAATCAATGGATTATCAATCGGGGTGCGCAGTATGGTCTAGGTTGCAATCCTTATAGTTCTTATTCAGGTCGTGATTGTGGTGGAGATATTTCGAATGCGAATCTTTCTACTCACGTTGATGACAATACTGTACGTGAATCCTTTCGCGTTCAGTTCTGTGAGAATGTCTTAGGAATGGATGAGGGCGTGAACGCTGTTCTCGCAAAAATTTCGAACCGTCCGACGGCTCCGAATGCGAGTGCAGCGAAACAGGTCTATGGTCTTTTTTATCGCGGTGATGAACCCTCTGATCTTGTGATTAATTCGCTTCTGGAGTTGGATCGAGCTATGGCGGTGAAAAATGAGACACCGCTGGAAAGATGGCGAGCTTTGGCACTTCAAGTTTGCGAATCACCAGGGTGGCAGTTACAATAAAAGAGTTCGTTTTGGGGGAAAAGTAGATGAAAGCTGGGATGAAAAGCGCGCTGATCGCGGGTAGTGCGGCTGTGGTGTTAGTTTTGGGTTTCCAAAACTGCAGTGACTTTGCCTTGCAAGATCAGGTTCTCTACGAACAAGGTCTCTTTGAATCTCGCGAAGCTCTCGATGCGAAAACTCTTCCTGCACTTTTAGAATCTGAAGAACTTTCTTTGTGGTCTAAACCGGGCCAACCTAATTTCGTGAACAAACAAGTTTGGGGAGATCAAGTCTCTATCGTTGTTGCAGCCGACAGATCTGCAACAGGAACATTGGCCAACGTGAGATCCGGTGCCGGTGTGGATGAATCTTCTATTTCCGTGGTGGCGGGAAAAATTCGTGCGACTCGTCTGAATACTGTAGGCACAAGTTACACGGAATACCTTGAAGTTCCACTCCCATCAAGCGGTGATAAAATGGTTGTTGCAGCTTCCTTCGGAGCAAAAGCTTCTGACATTTCTTTGATGGTGAATGGTGTCGTTCAGTCGGGAACCGTACAAAAAACGGGAGCCCCTTTTGATTACTCTTACACATTGAGAAGTCTTTCTTCGGCGCCTGTTGGCGGACAAGTGTATGAGTACGTTGTGTATGGCGGTGACAGTCTTTACAAAAAAGGAAAGCTGACGAATTCAGAACTCAACGTCATGTCTCGCTATGTTGCCAATGACAATATGATTGCGAATGTGATTTTCGATCCATCGTTGATTAACGACGGTGGCTCCGGTGGCGGCGATGTTGTGAATCCTAAGTTCGTCGCGGCTAAAGCAATCATCGATGCAAAATGTATCAGCTGTCATAAGTCAGGTGGATACGATCCAAACTTCGTGAATATCACAGAGTCTAAAGCTGTGGGCAATGGATGGGTCGTTAAAGGAAGTCCTGAAGCTTCGAAGCTTTATTATCGTTTGCAAGGTTCAACAGGACCGGGCACGAAGAATATGCCATCAGGTGGAAGCATCAGTGCGGCTGAGGTTCAAGCCATCGCTGACTGGATTAACAGCATTCAATAATTTTTAAAAAGAGAAAAACAATCACCAAAAATTAGGGGGATCTTAAAATGAAGTTTTTTGCAGCTTTGTTTCTAACTATGGGGCTTTCATACACCGCGATGGCACAAAGTGTGACTGTGGATGTGGTTTTAAATCCGATGGGGGATTTTAAAGCGAAAACAGGCGAAGTAAAAGGTGCAGCAACAGTGAAAGGCGACGAAGTGTCGGCTGAAAACATTGTTGTGAATTTGAAGAGCTTAAAAACAGGTGTGGAATTGAGAGACAAACACACTCAAAAATATCTTGATACGAAAGCTTTTCCTGAAGCCGTTCTTGTTTCTGCAACAGGAAAAGGCGGTAAAGGTACTGGCAAAATCAAAATCAGAGGTGTTGAAAAAGACATCGCCGGAACTTACAAAGTAGAAGGTAAAGTTCTCAAGGCTGATTTCAAATTGAATTTGACTGATTTTGATATCAAAGACATCAACTACATGGGTGTCGGTGTCGAGGACGAAATCACACTTCACGTGGCCGTCCCCGTTAAGTAATTAAAAGCGGTAATTCACACCGATTTTCCAAAGAGTGGCTCCCTCAGCGAGGGGGCCAATCCCAGAGTAAAATTCCCACTTCTGAAATAGACGAACATTCAAATCAGCCATTCCCATGACATTCAGATTGCGACCAGAATCAATCGTTTGGTTCGTAGCATCTTTAGGCCAATCAACATTCTTCATGAATGCCATTGCAGATAATCCGGCGTTGATTCTTCCAGATAAACGATAAAACACCCGTGGAGCAATACCGTAAACTGTAAAAGCCACTTTGCTTTTTTCGTAGCTAATAACGGTGCTATTGCCGCCGCCATTCGCGCGACCAGCACCCACGAAGCCACCAAAGCTCCAACCCCAACGGTAGTAAGTCACTTCTTTTTGGGCCGTAAGAATAAGTCCGTTATAGTTTGCAACGTCTTTATCAGCCGTAATACCTTGTTGCAGTTTCAAAGTTTCATTCCACTGCAAAGCTGAAATCCCGACACCCCATGATTGCAAAGATCTAGGACGAACCACGCGCGCTGCAGTCTTTGCAGGTGCAGGAGTTTCTGTCGTTGCTGTCGGCTCTGTTGTGGGAGCCGCAGAATTTTCTGCCGGAGTCGCTGTTTCAGAAGGTGTGGCTTCTGTCGTTGGTGCCACTTCTTCTTCCGTTGCCGCTTCTTGCGCAAAGGACGAGTGAGCCAGCAAAGAACTTAAGAAAAGAAAAAGAAAGATTTTTCTCATGGCTCTCTCCTAGTAAGACACGTGAATTTGACCTTGCAAGGCCCAAGCATCTTGAGCGCCTGTTGAGTCCGTATAAGTTTTTGCATTCGTCGCCATCGCGCGAAGCTCTAAGCGGGGAAGTGGGAACATCAAAGCCCCCAAACTCCATTTCATATTTTCTGAAGACGATTTGCTAATGTCAGACTTGCTATGTTCAATCACCGAAAGAAGATTGTAACCGCGAGTAAGATTCACCATCGTTTCAACCAGGGCATAAGTTCCCAATTGCGCTTTGGTGTTGGCAAGCTTATCGGTTTTTTCTTTAAAGCCAGCCTCTGCCATGATTGCCGAACCTTTTGAAAGCCCCATGCGAGTGGTGAAGGCTAAAAGATTCCATTTCGCAAGATCACTTTGTGAGCTTAACGCCGAACCACCGATTTTAAACTTCTCAAACACTTGATATTCGCCAGCGACAGAGAACCCTTTTTGTTTCTCAGCATCTTCTTGTGCACCATTGCCAAAGAAGGCATTCACAGCGACATCCCAATCTGGATAAGTGAAGTGCGCAATGACTCCTTGAGACTGATCAAACTGTCCCAGTGTGATTGCTTTACGGTTCACAGCCGTGTGATCCACGTTGCGAATACCAAACGCCTTATCCATCTGACCCACGTAGAGCCAGAAGTTGTTGCTCTTTTTCCAACGAATATAATATTCCTTCGCAAACCACGTATTTGTTTTTCCGTAATAAGGCTCAATCCCTGTGTAAGACGTGGTCGTCACCAACGTGTACGTTTGTTTTTTGTCGCCAAAGAACGTGAGATTCACGTCATTTTGCATGTTGATGAAACGCTCCATGGAGGCTTTTGATCCCGGATCCATTTGCAACCAAAGACCGCGATACTTGAGCCCCGGACGAATCCACCAAGGCATAGGCTTAGAGCCTAAGAAACCTGACTTGGCAGCGATTTCTTCCTCTTCCATCTTTTTAGGAAAGAAAGGATCACGGGCTGTGATCTCTGTCGCATAGAGGGCGCGACCGTAATCGTTCAGTCCGCCTCCGCCCAGGCCGTTGTAGTGGCAAGTGATGCAAGAGGAGTAGCTATAGCCGATAAAATCGGGATAAGCCTGTGCCTGGCTTGCAAGGATGAAAGAAACAAGGATGAAAAACGCGTATGAAAATTTAAAGTGTCTCACAATGACACAAATTCTATTGGACGAGAGTTGAGAATCAATAAAAATCTATATCAACATGCGTTCTTAACCGATAAGTGTTCCATGGAAACAAAGACCACCACCTTAGAACGTCCGCGCGCTGTGCAGATGGCTGCTGCAGTGCTTATTATGGCTCCTGTGTTGGATATGATGATGTCTCAACGAACCGGAGCGCAGGTTTTTAGCGTTTTCAGTTGGATTTTGATTTTTGGCGCAGGAGTGAGCCTTTTGGTTCGTCACAAATCCTCTTGGGTTTTGGGAATTATCCTGTGCTCTGTCTTTGTCATTTCAACAGGTGTGAGTCTGGTGCGCGAGATGGATACGGTGGATCCTATCGTTAGTTCTGCAAAGCTCTTAGACTGTCTTTTAGTTATATTTATCGTGGGAACGGTGTCCTATTTTTTCCGTTACCCTTACTTGGATCGCCGTCAAAACTGGTTCGCTCCCACAGGGGATCGTTTTGCTATTGTTTCGTCCGTGGTTTTAGGCGGAGCTGAAACACAAACCATCGACCTCTCCTATACGGGTGCGCGCATCACCATTCCGGGCTCTGCGACCTTTAAATCGGGGGACGTTGTGGCTCTGCAGTTGACTGAAATCAACGACATCAGCTGCAAGGCGCGTGTTGTTGATGTCAAAGAGGACCATATTCGCGTTCATTTCGAGGGGACTTCGGCTTCTGAAAAGGATTTAATCCGTCAGTGGTTGAATTCTCAGGACCTTAAGAAAGTTTAAACAAAATCGACTTAGTGCTTTCGCGCCGCCTGATTTTAAGGCATAAGAGGGCTTTTCACCTAAGGTAGTATCATGGCTAAAACAACAAAGAAAAAAACCGCAAAAAAGCCCGTCACGACAGACGAACACGCTCACGAAATTCCAGTGGAGGTTCGTAAGATTTTAGAAAATGTTCGCCCCACACCGATGGTTCACAATGGTCTTTCCAACGAGCAAAAAATTGCAAAGATCACTGAGAAGTTCACGGATATCATGGAGACATTGGGCCTTGATTTGGAAGACGACAGCTTAAGAGAAACACCTCATCGCGTGGCTAAGATGTACGTGAACGAAGTTTTCGGTGGTCTTGATCCTAAGAAGTTCCCCAAAATGACGGTGATTGAAAACAAAATGAGTTACGATCAGATGATCGTGGTCCAAAATATTAGCTGTCTTTCGTTCTGTGAACATCACTTTTTGCCAATCGACGGATGGGCGACAGTGGCTTACATTCCCAACAAGAAAGTTATCGGTCTTTCAAAGATCAATCGCATCGTGCAGTACTTCTCGCGCCGTCCTCAGGTGCAAGAGCGTTTGACGAAGCAAATTGCGGACTGCTTGCAGTACATTCTGGGTACGGAGCACGTCGCGGTTCACATCAATGCCAAACACTATTGCGTGATTATGAGAGGTATTGAAGACACAGGCAGCACAACTTCAACGGCGGATTTGCGTGGGCACTTTAAATCTCGCCAGGAAACTCGTGAAGAGTTCTTGCAACACTGCCGAACGAAGTAAGTTTAACTAGGGATTAACTTCGATCAGCAGAGACAATGGCGCGATCTTCCGCCGTCCGTGAGCGAGCTGTTTCCCGACCTTCCTGGTCGGGAAAGGAAGGTTAAGTCAAAGCGGACTGCAAAAGCTCTCTTGAGTTTTTAGAGAGAGTTTCTACCGCCACCATGCGTTTGATCTGCTTCATGGCTTTTTCTTTCATCGCAGGATCTAACTTTTGGACAAAGTTAAAGGCCGCGCACAGGCGAGCTGCGACTTGCGGGTTCTTCGCATCGATTTCCAAAATTTTATCCGCATAGAATTCATAAGCGTTAGTGTTTGGATCGTGGAAGTTCACAATGTTCGCACCGAAAGCTCTTAACAATGAATAAACGTTGTTAGGATTTGTGATGTTAAACGCTGGGTGTTTCGTCAAAGCTTTGACGTCCTCAAGCGTTTGTGGGCGGTGAGACGTCGCTTGAGTTGTGAACCATTTATTGATCACAACAGAATCGTTTTTCCACTCTTCATAGAAATTCTGAAGAGCTTTTTCACGAAGAGGAGTCTCTGCATCCGCCAAAATCATCATTGCCGTCATACGATCCGTCATGTTTTGGGCTTCCCAGTATTGCTTATTCACGATCTCTAGAATTTCCGGATCACGAAGGTCGGCAAGGTAAGCCAAAGCTTGGTTTTTCAATGAGCGGTGACCGAAAACTTTCGTATTGCGGCTCTTTGGTTCTACGCCATGATATTTGCGATAGATATCCAAAAGCTGCGCACGGTTTTCACGGGCAATCGCCGTACGCAAAGTGATACGAGCTTTGTGGAAAGCCTCGGCATCCAAAACGGCTTCTTCTTGCGCCAAAATCGCATAGCTTGGAAGTTGAAGCATTTTTGCCTTAAAGCCTGGATCCATCGTCTCATCACGGATGATAGCGCTTAATGCTTTTAAGTATTTTGCATCGACAACCAGCGGTTGTTTTGCACGAGCTTGCTGAATAAGCCCATGCAAGACGCCCATACCGATTTTTTGTGCCATCTCACGGCGATTGAAAGAATCCGTGTCTTTCTCCATCAAGAAGTAAAGATCATCTTGGCTGGCTTGCCATTTCAAATTCACGGGAGCCGAAAACTCACGCAAGATTGAAAGCACCGGACGCTCGGAAAGTCCTTTAAAGACGAAATTTTCTTTTTCTTCTTTAAGCTCGATCAGATTTTTTCCGTCTGAGTTTACTTGGATCTTATCGCAGTTCAATTTCAACTCATTACCGGCTTTATCCAAAAGACCCATCATCAATGGAACGTGGAACGGATCTTTTTTAGGTTGATTCGGAGTCGGCGGGCAGTGTTGTTCCAATGTCAGGTGATATTCACCTTTGGCAGGCTCAAAGTTCTCTGTGATTGTCACAACCGGAGTCCCCGATTGGTTGTACCAGCGTTTAAACTGAGTGAAGTCTTTGCCATTCGGTTCAGAAATCGCAGAAGCGAAATCCTCCGTCGTGACAGCTTGCCCATCATGACGTTTGAAGTATTCATCCATGCCTTTGCGGAAGCCTTTACGACCCACAATCGTTTGCATCATGCGGATGACTTCAGATCCTTTTTCATAGATCGTCATGGTGAAGAAGTTATCAACAGCCATGCAAGACTCTGGACGAACAGGATGGGCGTTCGGACCCGCATCTTCTGCGAACTGTCCTGCGCGAAGAGCATCCACGTCCTCAATTCTTTGCGTTCCACGATCCGTCATATCAGCTGAAAATTCCTGATCACGGAAGACAGTCAAACCTTCCTTCAAAGAAAGTTGGAACCAATCACGCAAAGTCACACGGTTGCCTGTCCAGTTGTGGAAGTATTCGTGCGCAACAACAGATTCAATGCTGTGGAAGTCGACGTCTGTTGCCGAGTTCGAATCAGCCAGCACCAGGCGAGAGTTAAAGATGTTCAAACCTTTATTCTCCATCGCGCCCGCATTGAAATCGTCAATAGCAACGATCATGTAGTCATTTAAATCATACTCAAGACCGAAAGTGTCTTCGTCCCACTTCATGGATTTTTTCAAAGAATCCATAGCGTGCCAGCAGCGCTCTTGTTTTCCGTGAGCGGCGTAAACTTCCAAGTTCACTTTGTGACCAGATTTAGTTGTGAACGTATCACGGATCACACCAAGATCTCCGGCAACCAACGCAAAAAGATAACAAGGCTTTTTGTGTGGATCGCGCCAGAAAGCTTTGTGGCGACCATTGCCAAGATCTTCAATCTTGATGCGATCACCGTTTGAAAGAAGCACTGGGTATTTCTTTTTGTCAGCTTCGATAGTGACGGAGTAGGACGTCATCACATCAGGGCGGTCGAAGAAGTAAGTGATTTTTCTAAAGCCTTGCGCCTCACATTGAGTACAGAAAATACCGCTGGATTTGTAGAGGCCTTCAAGGGAAGTGTTGTTCTGAGGTTGCAGTTCCGTCTCGATTTCCATGGTGAAAACATCGGGAACGCTTGGAATGATGAGTTCCTCTGCTGTCACTTGGTACTGCTCTGGACCTAAAGCTGCTCCATTGATTTTCACGGAAACAAGCTTCAATTCTTCGCCATTCAGGCGCAGCTCAGCTCCGGAAGTAGTTTTTTTTATTTGGCTTTTTGCGATGACTCGACAAAAGTCTTCATTGAGGTTGAAGTCGAGGTTCACTGACTCCACAGTGAAAGCAGGGGCTTTATAGTCTTTCAGATAAATTTTTTCTTGTTTCATAATGCCTCGATTCAGATAATAGACCAATGAGTTTGTTAATCACTTCTATCACAATAAATACCCCGCGCCTACAGGACATGCTGGGATTTTATCGAATTATCGGCTTTCAATTTACAGCGTCAAAAGTTGATAAGGGGAGTGAAGTGCACAGAGCCGTTCACAACGCTGTGGAGTTTTCTTTATACTCCATCCAAAATGCGCAGAGATCTCAAATTCCCAGTCTGCAATTGGGTTTCAGGATTACAGATTTGGAAAAAACTGTCGGAGAACTGATGAAAATACCCGGGGCCATGTGCATTTTGGACCCGACAGAGATGCCCGACGGAATGAAAGCCATTGTGTTAGATCCCGATGGTCATTCGATCGAACTGAGCGAGCACTAACCTTAGGTCTATTTAGAGAATCTCTCGGACTCCGATAAGTTTTTGTTGGAGTACCAAATCATGAAAAAACAAATTGGTTTTCTGTTTTGTGCTGTTTTTGCATTGAACTCATGCACCACGGTGACGCCGTCTTCTACGCGTGAGCCTAATTCCTTCTTGTCAGGAATGGACCTGATCACACAAAAAGAACTGGATAAGTTTTCTTCCACCAAAGATCTACGTCTTTCTGACACAGAAGTTTTAGTGGATAACGATGACGCATTTGAATCCAAGATCAAAATGATTCGCGCGGCTAAAGCCGGTGAGACCATTCGTTTGGTTTATTACATCTATAGCCATGATCACTCGTCCTCGGTGATGACGGAAGAGCTGTTAAAAGCCACGGCTCGCGGTGTGAAAGTGCGCATTCTTTTGGACTTCTTTGTGAACTACAAAACTTTAGATGAACTTCTTTTGATGCAAAAATTAGGAAGAGGAAATCTAGAGGTTCGTTTTTACGGAAAGCCAACAGATTTGATGATTCGTGATGCGCGTTTCTTAACAATGCCTTGTGCAAAGAAGGACGCGAAGTCAAAAGCCAGTGACTGTTCAGACGCAAAATGGGCGCAAATTAAAACGGGAAATGCCAAAGATGCCGATATCTATGCACGTCTTTTGCTTTCTGCGATTTATGCGCAGAACTTAGATTTGTTAAAGCTCGCGATCATGGGCGGGCAAGAGTTGGATCTTAAAACTTTCAGTGTGTCACATCGCTGGAGTAATTCGCAAAAACGTAATGTCGCAGCTGCGGCAGATGTAGATCTCGAATCTATCTTCAAAAATCTGAAACTTCTTAAAGAGAATAAAATCGACGGCAATTACATTGCTCGTTTGAAGATCGCTCTAGGTATGGTCTTTATGGGAAGTACACTGAATCCCATTCTTTATGAGGTGTATGGACGTGTGCCACTCGATCAACCCAAACCTCACTCTTGGAATGATTGGCTTCATTTCACGGATTATACGCACCATAAAATGATCTTGCTAGAAGATCGCATGGTGCAATTGGGTGGTCGTAACATCGAAAACTCTTATCATATGAAAAAGAATCATCTCACAGATAAATATATCTTCAGAGACACCGATCTTTTTGCCAACATCACACGCGGTGGACGTGATATTGCCAACGCCTATGACCGTCTTTGGAATTACAAACCGATGGTGTGGACAGCCAACGACGCCTATAGCTTCATGCCTCATGACTGGGTTGTGAATGTAGACTGGTTAAAACAAAGTCTTGAGTCTTGCAAATCACAAATGGGTAAAAATCGCTCTGCTTTAGCAAGTTGCTTGTCGAACCGTGTGTCGGCAAACTCCTTCACTGTGCAACAAGACCGTCAGACGCGCATTGAAAAAGAATGGCAGCAAAAGGCGGACACCTTCTACCGTGAATATGTCAGAAAACCGTCAGACAAACATTTTAAAATTTCTGACGGCGATGCACAGAAAATGGCGGCGTACTATGTTGAGAACTTACCATTTAGTTTTGTCGATAAAGATCAAAGCAACCAAGATCGCATCTATGGGGCTTCTAAGCGCAGTTGGGCTCCGTGGGGAGAAGATCGTGAAGAGCTTAACGGTAAAAACATCCACGCAGCTTGGATGAAAGAACTTGAAAACGTCTGTGAAGTTTCCCGTACAACGGGAAAAAGCCAGCGCGTGATTTTCCATAGCGCTTATTATATGCCTCCGGCAAATCTTGTACGTGCGTTTGGGAAAATGCTCGATGGTCGTTGGAATTGCAAAAACGTGAAAGTGACATTCATCACGAATTCCGAGCAATCAACGGATTTGTTCTTTATGAACGTTTTCGCAAAATACCAATTGCGGGCCTTCTTTGACGTCTACCGCAGAAAAAACAAATCAGCTCCGACGTTTGAGTATTTGGAATACAAAGGAACTGATGACAAAGGTGGAAAGCTTTCCTTGCACTCAAAAGTCTCTGTTTTTGGTGATGACGTCTTGATTGGTTCCGCGAATTTAGATGTGCGCAGTTTCTATATGGATACAAATAACGGAATGCTTTTGCGTAATGTTCCCCAATTCGCTCGTGAATACACCGAGTGGGTGGATGACTTAATCCGCAACTCAGGACTCTTGGAGAATAAGACAGATCTTTATATCCGTGGCGAAGGCATTCAAAGTATGCGTAATCGGGATTGGCAAATGGCCAAAGCTCAGCTTGCGAAGATCAATCCAAAACTTGTCGAAGGCAAAAACGGGGAGTTCATCAAGAAGTTGATCTTCAACTTAAGCGAAAGAATTTATCAATTGAGTTTGCAATTGGTGGATTACAATCAAGTTCCCGTGCAAAATAACGATCGTCCTGATGAATCCAATGAGCAAAAATCCAAGCAGCAGATGCTTGAAACCGAATACGATGAGCTTTTACAGCTGATTTAAAGGCACGGTAGGATAAATGGGTTTTTGGACGAAGCTGAAGGAACAGCGTCACTCTTTAACTTCGACGACGCTCACAGCGATTGTTTTGCGTGTTTCTCTTGTAGTGGGAATTACGGCAGGACTCACTTATTGGCATTTATCCCACGAAATAGAAAAGACGTCTCTGACGACTCTTGAAAAGTACGTGCGCGAGCGTTCCCTTAGAGAAAGAGAAATCTTTAAGCTCGCCCGCGACAATCATTATGCTCTCAGAAGTGAACTGATCGAGGTCTTCCGAAAACTAGAAAAATCCAATGAAGATCCGGTGGCTGAGTTCGGTTCTCTGGTTCACAGGGAACCTGACGGAGCTTTGCGCTCGCCCCATTCAAAGCCGGGTGTAAAAAAAGAACTGGATATCTGGGTTGCAAAAAATGCCAATAACGACGCTTTGTTTCGCAGAAAGGTCGTCGCATTTTCAAAAATCCTTTTGCGTTATGCCCCGGCATTTCATGTGAGATTCACGGATACTTATATTGCTTTGTCAGAAAATGCGAACCTGGTTTATTGGCCCGAGTTTCCAGATTGGAGCGCAGGTACGCCTGCTAACTTTGATTATTCAAGTTACGAACTTTATCAAATTGGAAAGAAACAAAACAATCCTGAACGCAAAACGCAGTGGTCAGGAGTTTACTTTGACGACGCAATCAGAAAGTGGATGGTTTCAGCAAGCACGCCCTTTGATGACAGTCGCGGATTTTTTGCCGGAGTTATCGGACATGATGTGATGATTGATGACTTGATCAGCCGAACCACGAACGAGGGCCTTCCGGGAACTTATAATATCCTCATCAGTGGTAACGGGCGTTTGATCGCGCATCCTCAGAAAATGGACCGTATTGTCGCGGCGAAAGGGCTTCTTTCCGTCGACAACGCCCAAGACCCGCAACTCGTGGATATTTTTAACGAGATAAAAAGAAGTTTTCGTGAAAATACGGCGGAAAAAATCATCAACCAGGGTGAGTACGACCAGTTTTTGGCCGTCAGTTACATACCTGAAACGGATTGGTACTTTGTTACTGTTTCTCCGAAGTCGTTGATTCGACAAACGGCGAATAGTGCGGCGATTTTCATTATTCTTGTCGGCATAGGCTCTTTGCTTTTGGATATTGCGCTTTTATATTTGATTTTCAGAAGGAAGGTGGCTGAACCGCTAGAACAGTTCATCCGGGCCACTGAAAGCATTGCAAAGGGCGAAGACGAAATCGTCTTGCCCGTTGAACGTAAAGATGAAATCGGCAGGCTTTCGCGATCCTTCGCTTTTATGGCGAAAAAAATCCGAGAGACGCGCAAGAGCTAGTGTTTGTACATACGATCTTCAAAAGAAGCGAGAGCAGCCTTCGCACCTTCGCCCATGGCAATCACGATTTGCTTATAAGGAGTCGTTGTGACGTCTCCGGCAGCGTAAATGCCTGGCATGGATGTGCGACCTTTTTCATCGACGACGATTTCGCCAAATTTTGTAAGTTCCACTGTGTCTTTTAAAAACTGACTGTTGGGAACAAGACCGATTTGAACAAAGATACCATCAAGATCGATTTTCTCTGGTTTGTTAATAGAAAGATCCACGTATTCAAGCTGAGTCACTTTGCTTCCATCGCCAGTGATCTTTTCCGTTTTTGCACTGGTGATGATAGAAACATTTGGCAATGATTTCAGTTTATCAACCAAGATTTGATCGGCTTTGAGTTGATCGTTGTATTCAAACACAACCACTTCACGCACGATCCCCGCAAGGTCAATAGCCGCTTCAACGCCAGAGTTTCCTCCGCCGATCACAGCCACTTTTTTACCTTTATAGAAAGGTCCATCACAGTGAGGGCAGTAAGCGACACCACGGCCCAAATATTCTTTTTCACCTTCAACACCGAGTTCACGCCATTTAGCGCCGGTTGTGACGATGATCGAATCCGCCGTGAGGTGTTCACCACTTTCAAGTTCAATCGCTTTAAGTCCACCTTCGGTGCGGATCTTTTTAACACGGCGATTTTCAAAAACTTTGATTGGATAACTGGCCACGTGTTGGTTGAGTTGCGCTGCCAACTGAGGTCCTTCCGTGTAAGTCACAGAGATCAAGTTTTCGATACCTTTGGTTTCTTGCACCTGACCGCCGATTTTCTCAGTGATCATGGCTGTGCTTAAACCTTTGCGCACGCTGTAGATCGCAGCCGAGGCGCCTGCTGGGCCGCCACCAACAACAAGCACTTCAAAGTGACCAAGGTTTTTATTTACAGGCTCAGCCGGAGCTGCTGTCTCATCCACACCGAATGTGGTTTCAAGTTTTGCTAATAAATCTAAAAGTGAAATACGACCTGAGTGAAACATTTTTGCATTGGCTACCAAAGAGGGAACACCTTGGATACCAAGAGCTTTCACGTCGTCTTGCACATAACCGCCGTCAATAATTTCATGACGAAGGCTTCCGTGAACTAAAGCAAACTGATTCAAAGCTTGCACAACATCAGGACAGTTTTCACAAGTCAGAGAAATATATGACTGCACGGTGATGTTTTTCTTTAAGCGTCGCACGCGATCGGCGATCACTTCATCAAGGACTTTTCCTTTGCCGTCTGTGTTTAAGATAGCAAGGATCAAAGAAGTAAATTCATGTCCGCCAGGAATTCCTTTAAAAATAATTCCTGTAGGTTTGCCTTTGTAGGCAATGTGAAATTGAGGCATAGGCGAATTGCCAGCGGCATTTTTGCTGACAACGATTTTAGAAGAAGTGCTAGCCACATCCTCAAGCATTTCGACCAAATCTTTTTGATCTTCATGCGAGCTGTTTTCATAGATAAGTTCTACGGTGTTTTCAAGTTTTCCGAATACGGAAGTAAGTTGTTCTTTAATTTGGGAATCGAGTGACATAACAGCCTCCTGTTCGGCAGGTGAAAAAGACCCATCCGACTGCGTTGTCGGGCCTTATCCTTCACTCCGACGTACATGGAGTACGCCTGCGTTGCGGATAAGACCCTCCGCCTTGCGGCTGGATCTTTTTGACCAGCCTCAAATATCGGCCCGTGGATTAGATTTTACCAACAAGGTCCAAACCAGGTTTCAAAGTTGCTTTGCCTGGAGTCCATTTAGCAGGGCAAACTTCGCCTGGGTTTGCAGCGATGTATTGAGCTGCTTGAGTTTTGCGGTACAACTCATCAGCGTTACGGCCGATACCGTTGTCTTGAACTTCAGCCAATACGATTTTACCTTCTGGGTTCACCAAGAAAGTACCGCGGTAAGCAAGACCTTCTTCTTCAATGTGCACGCCGAATGCGCGAGTCAATTGGAATGTAGGGTCTGCAAGCATTGGATACTTGATCTTTTTGATTGTCTCAGAAGCGTCATGCCATGCTTTGTGAGTGAAGTGAGTGTCTGTAGAAACACCGTAAACTTCTACGCCCAATTTTTGGAAATCAGCATATTTGTCAGCCATGTCACCCAATTCAGTTGGGCAAACGAATGTGAAGTCAGCTGGGTAGAAGAAGAAGATCGCCCATTTACCTTTAAGATCGTTTTGAGTCACAGTTTTGAAATCACCGTGGTGGAAAGCTTGAACTTTAAAGTCAGGCACTTTCGTGTTGATAAGAGTTTGCATGTTTTCTCCTTAGATGGTTGCACTCCGATTTCGCCGGAGTCGTGGTTAAAAAAAGTGAGGGCCTCTAGTAGCCTTCGTTACCAGAGGACATCTTTCGTCTTTCATAGTAGGGGATCAACCTTTTTTAATGAAATCGATTATAAATATGGATTGATAGATTTTGTCTATTAAGATAAAATTGCTTAAGACAGGAGCATTTTATGGTCCCAAAAGTGAACTTTTCTTTGACGCAGCTCGAATATGTCATGGCTGTCCATAAATATGGGCATTTTGCGAAGGCGGCAGAGGCCTGTTTTGTGACGCAACCGACTTTAAGCATGCAAATTCAGAAGTTGGAAGAGGACTTAGGTGTGGTGATTTTTGACCGCTCTAAAAAACCGATCCTTCTGACACACATGGGAAAAAAGTTGATATCTCAAATGCAGACGGTCCTTTTTGAGGCCAGAAAAATTGAGAATCTGATCCAGCAAGAGAAAAAAGGCGCGAAACAAGGCTCGCTCGTTGTCGGAGTGATCCCGACAGTGGCGCCGTATTTGTTGCCGCGTCTTCTTCCGATGTGTGAAGAGCTTTTTCCTGAAGTAGAACTCAACATCAAAGAGTTGCAAACAGATCAAATTTTAAAAGCTCTGGATGACGATGAAATCGATGTCGGGATTTTGGCGACTCCAACGCAAGTCGCGAAGATGTTTGAATTTCCTCTTTATTACGAACCTTTCTATGTCTTGTGCGAAAAAAATCATGAATATGCACAATCTAAAAAGGTGAAATATCAAAGTCTTCGTATGGAAGACGTGTGGCTCTTAGAAGAAGGTCACTGCTTGAGAAATCAAGTCTTGGACCTTTGTTCAATTAAGAAAAATAAAAGCGGCGTTCATCGTAAATACAAATTTGAAAGCGGAAGCTTAGAAACACTCAAGAATCTCGTAGATCTCTACGGGGGGTACACTTTGCTTCCACATCTTGCCACGGAACAAATCGGGGAGCATAGTCAGGTCGTGCAATTTGAGCGCCCGATTCCCGCACGGGAAATCGGTTTGGTCTATCGCCGCGAACACTACAAAAGCGAGTTGATCGAAAGCCTAGGAGAAGCGATTCTAAAATCAATCCCCGAGGAACTGCGCAAGATTCGCCCAAAAGATTTGGATGTACTGCCGATCGCTTAAGAGGTACGCCGTACCTTTTTGAATTGCGGCGCGATAAATAAGGATTTTTAAAATGGAAAAACGGAAACCGATTGAAACTAGAGAAGACATTCAGTTACTCGTGGATAGCTTTTACACCAAAGTTCGCAAAGATACTTTGATCGGTCCGATTTTCAACGACGTTGCGAAAGTGGATTGGGATGAGCATCTTCCAAAATTATATAATTTCTGGTCGGATTTATTATTAGGTGACGACACTTATCGCGGTCGCCCCTTTCCTCCACACATGAAACTCAATTTGCAATTCGGTCACTTCGAACGTTGGCTTCGTTTGTTCACAGAAACTGTAGATGAACATTTCATCGGTCTAAAAGCCAGTGAAGCCAAAGAGCGCGCCATGCGTATTGCGCGCAACTTTATGATTAATTTGAGTTTGCTGGATCCGAATTAAGACTTAAGTAATTATCTATTTTGTAAAGCACGAATAAATTGAATTCCTAACCCCAGATGCACTCCATCCGGTGATTTGAGGTCGTCATCATCTAACCATTCCTGATCCGCTTCGGGGTGTGGACCGATCAATCCTATGTGACCTTTTCCGAAGGAAGCCATGAAAGCGGCTACGTGATGTGATTTTTTATAATAGGCCCAAACATCAGCATCAGGAATTTTATCAATATTAAAATAAGGACCAGCTTGGTAATACACGTGTACTAATCTATTTTTCCAGACAACTGATTTTAGCTGTGGGTCACTGTTTTCATCTTCTTCGCTGACATTTCCAGGAATAAGGCCGAAAGAGTTTGTTTGATGACTGTCGTCAGTCCATGTTCCGGCTAGGTAACCTCCGGCGCAAACGCCTAAGTAGCGACCGCCGTTAAAAACAAATTTACGAATTCTTTGAATGGATTTTGGTGACATTGCTTCAAGTGTATCTTCCATGCGATCTGATCCGCCGGGATGAACAAATAAAGCGGCCTGATTAAAATTTTCTTCGGTTAAGTCGTCAGGCCTTACATAGCGAACATGGTAGCCAGCTTTACTGACAAGCACTGCTAAAGATTCTGCGCAGCCCTCGCAAACACCGGGACCGTTGTACATTAATGCCAGTGGATGGCTCTCGTTGGCGCGAGCATAACAATTAAAAGTGACAATGGAAAAAAATATCGACAGCAAAAGCTTGTATAAGTGCATTGGTTTATTTTTAGTCATCGAAAAAATAAAATGCACGGTTAGTACCATGTCTCAGAATGAGACATGGTTTTTTTGATCTGTTTAAGTTCGTTGAAGATTTTTTCTAAAGCCCAACTGCAAAACTCCAAAAGTAACTTCAAATATCGCAAAAACTCCGACGATCCAAGGAGCTTGAAATCCTATAAAATAATACATTTGCCACGTAAAAAATAAGATGCGGGCAATTCCATCATATAAACCAAAAATTTCGTTATATTGACGAAGACGCAACGTCGACCAAACGACGACGACACTTCCCATTAGGTTAGCAAACAACATATGCATAGGTTGATACTCTGGAAGCGTGACTAAATATCCTAATCCATGATGCAGCCATTTGAACGTCCAGGGAGTTGCAAATGGGGCTGACACGATTAAGTCATAGAGTGCGCTGGCTTGTACTATTTTTTTATATCTTTTTGATTTCATACTTTTACTCTAAACCTTAATGTATACTTTAGACTCAAGAGGAAAATTATGAAAATTGGCGAATTAGCAAAAAAAGTGGGATTGTCCGTCTCTAAAGTGCGCTATTATGAAACACTGGGAATCATTCGGGCCAAAAGAGGCGACTCTAATTACCGGGATTTCCCTCCTGAATCAGAAGAACTTCTTCTTTTGGTATTACAGGCGAAAGATTTAGGATTCACCCTTAAAGAAATTCAATCTCTAGCAAGGGCTCTCCAGCAGGGAGCTTTGACAAAAGATAAGATCCGTTCTGAGCTGAACAAAAAACTTGATGCATTGGACGAACGAATTGCCTTAATAAAAAGGTTTCAAAAAAATGTTCGCGAAATTCTGCAGTCAACGTGTCCGTTTGGTGTGGAGCAGCCCACTGGTAGGAAATAGCCAATTTTGTATAAGCCCAGAAATCGTTCTGTTTAATACGAATGCAAGTCGAAACCTATACCAATATTTTTCAATTGCGGTTAACGTAATGACAGAATGCACATTTTGCTTTTAAGAAGAATTCTAAGCAGCTTTGTTCTATTCGGAGTTCTATCTCTCCCGCTCTCGCTGACCGCCAAAACAAAGTCCAAAAAATTAGTATTGATGTCCACGGAATCTCCTCCGTTTCTGTCTGAGAGCATGAAAGAGCAAGGAGCTGGTATTTACGCTCTTCGTGAACTCCTAAAAAAGGCCGGTTACGCGCTTGAGGTTCGCTTTGCTCCGTGGGAGCGAGCCAAAACGATCGCGCGTACAGACGAGAGCGTGAATGGTTTATTTCCATATGCGGCGAAGGACATGCCGGATTTTCTTTATTCCAAACCCATATATCGGGCCAATTGGGTCGTCGTTGAAAGAAAACAGAATCCCATTGTCTGGCATAAGATCGAAGATTTGAGCAAGCTCACTATGGGTAATGTGATAGGAGTGGAGCTTCGCCCTGGAATTAAAGAATTAGCTGAGAAACATAAACTCAATGTCGAGAATGCATCGAGTGACCTGAATAATTTATTGAAGCTCGCCAATAAACGGGTCGATTTCATCACGATGGATGCAACTGTTTTCAAGTACCAGATGTTGGTTGAACCGAAGTTGCAATCTTTTCAAGGAACTCTGCAGATCAATCCCAAGTTCATCACTATGACAGAATACGGATTAGCACTAAAAAAGAGCCCGGATAACGAGGCTCTTTTAAAGGTCTTCAATAAAATTAGTTCTGTCGAAGAGGCGAACCGCCATATTGATTTTTATTTAGAACATCTTCAAAACGTGGACAGTAAAGAAAGTAAGTAACCTTTTAGTACTGCACTTCGAAACCTTCATTGCCATCGCGGTCAACGGTTGAAATCACTCTGAAGTTCGCATTCGGATTTGTAGTAACCACGGGATCCAAAGTCACACCGTCGACCACTACAACAATTTTATACTGTCTTGCTAATGAAAGTGTTTTTTGTGAGTTGGCGGGGACAACAATGCTTTGTACCGTCTGACCATTAGATTGAAATGTGAACTGTGTTTCTTCGGATAAAGTATTGCTTATATTTAGAGCGCCCACAGTAGAGCCATCACGTTGCTCGAGAGTGAACTGCTGTTGTCTTGTCCCTGCGTGGATAACCGCATCGTAATCGGCAGATCTGTCGGTCTCGATGCCGACGCTTTGTGATACATACGTGTTACCGCGGATAATAGTGGTTGCCGACACGGTTAACATTGGATCGTCTTGAGTAATAAAGAATTGATCCGGCAGCATACCGAAACATTTAGAGATGATCACATCCCCCTGGTAGATCGCAAATTTGACAATATGCTGAGTGTTGTTATCGATGCGCATTGAAGCGTGACCCATCGCTGGTAAAGCAAGAAGTGCGAAAGCTAAAGTTTGAACGATTTTTTTAGTAAGTGATTTCATTTGTATTCCCTTTCAAAGGATTGTTAATGCCTTCCTCTAAAAGCAATGGTGATACCAACTTTTTAGGATCGCAGCTGCAATATAGAGCATTTGAAAAGGGGGCTGCCGGGAACCCGGCAAGGGGAACTGTTGCGTTTTCGGCGCCTGCCGGGAGCCCGGCAGGCCACCGTTGGTTATGTTGTTTCAGTTATCACCGCAATAAGCGCCATAAATCCAATAACAACAATGAACTTATGGAGCAGATTACGCCACCCCGTGAGTGTCATAAGTTGCCTCCTCATTCGAGTTATTGTCGTAGACTGTGATATTTTTAAGATAAGATTTATGCCTCAGATGGCGGCGGAATATTCATTCTGGAATTACAAAAACCCATAAGCTCCTCTCATTTAATGCCCCGTTAAATGAAAGCGTTTATACGCTTTTATATTTTCTAATAAAAAACTGGGATGCGCCTGAAATTTGTCAAGGCGACGTCTGAAAATTTTTTGGGGGAAATTTCTTTGTAAAATCACAAAGGTTTGGGAAATATCTCCGTCTAAATCGAAAGCAAATCTATCATAGAGGGGCGGGAGGTTCAGTTATGAAAATCACCGTCACCTTTACGTCGCAAGGACGCATGCTTGAAGGACTTCTTTTTTTACCAGAAAGCAGTCAAGGTGTCGTTCCTGGCCTTTTGTTTGAAGGCTCCATGACAGGCGCAACCAACCAAATTGCAGAGTTGATAGCACGCGAAGTTTCCCTGCAGGGATTTGTGTGTCTCGTGATGGATCACAGTTTTTACGGTGACGATGAGGGTGCTGCTCAGCCATGGGAATCTCCCTCTAAGCGACTAGAGGATATTAAGGCCGCCTTGCGGTTTTTAATTGAACATGCGGCGGTAGACAGCGAAAAAATCGTCGGCGTCGGAGTCAGCGTCGGCGCAGAATATATGGCTCAAGTTTGCAGGGAAACGAATTACTGCAAAGGCCTTATCATGTTGCAGGGGCCGTTTGATGATTCTCAAAATGTCACAAGAGATTTAGAAATTCCATCTATAGTTATCGATGAAACTCATTTGGACTCTGCCGTGGACGAAGTCGTCCTTTGGACCAGAACCTTGTTTAACGGCAGTCTGCCTGAACAAAAAAACGAGCCGCAAAATATCGATTGGAGTCGTTCAGATAAATAAAATGACTTTGTCGCTGTGGATTTTGCGACTTCACAGATTACCTCAATGAAAATTGAATAACCACGCGGCCTAGAAAAAATAGGGTTCTAAACTGCAAAGGAAGAACCCGTGAATACAGAAACATTGTCACTAAGCAGTGCCCAAGAGTTTGTTACGAATATTTTTTATCGCGCTGGCATTACCGTCAATGGACCTAGGGCCTCGGATATTAAAGTGCACAACACAAAGTTTTATAACCGGGTTCTGGCTCAAGGCTCGTTGGGACTGGGTGAGTCCTATATGGAAGGCTGGTGGGATTGCGAGGATCTCAGTCAATTTTTCTTTCTTCTTTTGCGCGCGCGTTTAGATGAAGCCGTGAATCCTGCAACTCTGGCACTGCAATCATTGAAATCCAAAGTTCTTACCTTGGGCAGAAATGACCCCTACAAAATCGGACAATTTCATTACGATATCGGCGATGATTTATATCGTGTGATGTTGGATAAAAGAATGATCTACACCTGTGGTTATTGGCGAGATGCCTTAAGTCTCGATGAAGCGCAGGAAAACAAGCTGCAACTCATCTGTGACAAACTTTATCTTGAACCCGGCATGCGAGTTCTTGATATCGGATGCGGTTGGGGTGGCTTCTTAAAATACGCTGCTGAAAATTATGGAATTAAAGGTGTGGGTGTCACAGTTTCAAAAGAGCAGGCGAGTGAAGCCAAGAAAAATTGCCGAGGTTTTGACATAGATATTCGTTTGGAAGACTACCGCGAAACGGTCGGCCAGTTTGATCGCATCGTTTCTATTGGTATGTTTGAACATGTTGGGAAAAAGAACTACCTGACGTTTTTTAAGAAAGCGGCGGAGTGTCTGACAGACGACGGAATTTTTCTTTTACATACAATCGGAAACAGTGAAGTTTCGGGAGCCGGAACAGATCCATGGATAGAGAAATACATTTTTCCAAACTCCATGATTCCCTCTATTTCACATGTCGCTACTGCGATTGAGGGACTTTTTGTTATGGAGGATTGGCATAACTTCGGTCCTGACTATGATAAGACGTTACTGAGCTGGTTTGAAAACTTCGAACACGGCTGGTCCAAGTTGCAAGACAAGTTTGATAAAACGTTCTATCGCAAATGGAAGTATTATCTTTTAAGCTGCGCAGGCACATTCCGAGCGCGCAGAACGCAATTGTGGCAGATTGTTTTAACGAAGCATGGTCTGGTTAATGGTTATACCAGCTTTCGTTAAACAAGATAACTCGAAGCATTTTCTAAGGCCTATTTAAGCAATAGACCCAGCACTCCTATAGTGATTGTCGTACTAGCGATGAACATGCTGCCCATTATTTTTAAGTTCTTATTACTCTCACTATGAATTTCAGAGCGGATTTTTGAGAATTCTGAGTATACATTTGCGAACTCGGTCCTCATCTCGGCGAACTCTTTTCCCATTTCGGCCTTCTGCAAGGCGATATCTTGTTTGAGTAATGCGATATCTTGCTTTGTTGCAACACCGTCCACAACCATCTCCGCGATAACGTTTACTTGCGCTTCAGCCTGTTCTCTGGTCATTCCAGCGGCTTCTAATCTCTTAGCATACATTAAAGTATCAAACATCTCTATATCTCCTTTGGCGTTTCTCTATGCAAACGTCAGAGACTTATTAGTATGTTTTAAATTGAGACACTGAGGGATGTCGGACCGCAGACCGGACTAGCTTGATCAGAATTTTTAATCTAAGAAGGCAATTTCTCTAAAAGTCTTTGAAACTCTTTGGCCTCGCTATTTGTAAAATACTGGCCAAAATGTTCTTCGATGGCGGCTTTATAATAGACCCAGGTTTCTTTCAGCGCTTTTTTTCCCGCCGGTGTGATGTGCGCATATTGGCCTCGTTTATCTTCAGCACACACTTCTTTTGTTAGAAGACCTTCCTGCCCGAGTTTTTCTACAGATCTTGTTAAAGCGCTTCGGCTGGTTACAATGCGATCGGCAATTTCACTGAGCCGCAATCGTCGTTCCGGGGAACGATATAAAACTAAAAGAACATCGTACCAATGAAGGGGAAGGACCCCTTTTCTTTGTTCCAGATCTTTTTCGATCTTTCTCAAAACAAGAGAATGGCGCCAAATTAACATTTCCCAAGCTTTTAGCTGATTTGCAGAGTTTTTATCATCCATGGTTATAGCATGCCATAAAATAGTTGCACATGCAACTAAATCTGGTATTCTCTAGATATTTGCACGTGCAACTAATTTAAAAAAAGGAGGCCTAATGGCCAATACGATTGATGTTCAAGAATTGAAGCAAAAGATCTCTCAAAATAAAACACTCACTTTGGTTGAGGCATTACCGTCGCAGTATTTTAATCAAGGCCATTTGCCAAATGCTCAGAATCTGCCTTTGGAAGTCACAGACGAAGAGATTCGTTCATTCCTGCCAAATCCAAACACGGAGATTGTCACTTATTGCAGTGGTCCCAAATGTCCTAACTCTATGAAGCTGGCTTTGCGCTTGAACTCTTTGGGATATCAAAAAGTATATGCCTTTGAGCAGGGTAAAGAAGGCTGGGTGAAGGCCGGAAACCATCTTGTAAAATAACTTGTAATAAAGGATGTAAATATGAAATCACTGATTTTAAAAACGTTGGCGACAGACAAAAGTTATACTGAATTTTTTTTAAGAGTGGCTCTCGGAGTCATGATTCTTCCTCACGGATTGCAAAAAACTTTTGGTGCCTTTGGCGGTTATGGCTACACAGGCACGATGCAGTTTTTTACGGAAACGATGGGAATTCCAGCACCTTTGGCATTTTTGGCAATCGCTGCTGAGTTTGCAGGAGGATTGGCTCTGATTTTGGGACTTGGAACTCGCTGGGCCGCGATTCTTGTTGGAACGGTTATGGCGGTGGCTCTTACGTCCCACGTGCAGAACGGTTTTTTTATGAATTGGTTTGGCAATCAAAAAGGTGAGGGCTGGGAGTTTCACCTTTTAGCGATTGCCATTGCTTTGGCTTTGGTCGTCCGTGGAGGTGGCGCTTACTCCACAGATCTCGCTGTCAGCAAAAAATTATCTTAGTTTTATTTCCACGGAGTTCGCGACTTCGTTGTTGAAGCCGCGAATCTCAACCAAAACTTTTTTCTTCGCCCAATCAATTGTCGCTAGGCCAAAGTTTTCTTTATTGTAGATCGGTCCGATGTAGTGGCTATCAGCATCGTTGTAGTTGTTGCCTTTATTGATCGAGCTTGAAGTGATGTCGTACAACGGACCATAAGACTGAATATCCACTTTCGCAATGGTCGCCAGATGACGATCGCCACTTAAGACAATCACGTTCTTTGCGCGCGTTTTTTTAAGAAGATCAAAAAAGCGCTGACGTTCATTCGGGAAGTTGCCCCATTTTTCAAACTTAGGATCGTTCGCAACAAGCTGGATGCTGCTCACGATAAAACGCACGTCCGCGGGGCGTTTTAGTTGCGCTTCCAACCATTCCCATTGGGCTTTTCCCAACATCGTGCCGTCTTCAGACGGAACATAGTCCATGGCTTTTCCTTCCATGCCGGGACGTTCTTTCAAGGGACTGCGATAGTAGCGAGTGTCGAGCATGATCACTTGCACGGATTTCTTTTTAGGACCGATGATTTTTGAATGGTAAACGCCACCTTGCTCTAACGGAATGGAGTTTCTCACGTAAGTCCAATAGTTCATAAAGTCTTTGCGAGCGCTGTCTTTACCTGTCCAATCAGCTCCGCCATCGCGTAAACCGAAATCATGATCATCCCATGTCGCCATAAAAGGAACTTTTTCGCGAACCGCGCGGTATTCAGGAATCAAATCAAGCTTGCGGTATTGTTCCGCGATAGGTTGTTGGGAAGGGCTGCTCGCATACACGTTGTCACCCATGAACAAAAATAAATCCGGATCTGCAGCACCAATATCTTTCCAAAGAGGCTCTGGCTTATCTTGATTCGCGCAGGAACCAAAAGCGATCTTCGTGAGCGTCTTTGAATAATCAATTCCACGGGCAGGCAAAGAAGAAACGTAAGTATCAACGCCATGGGGTTGCACAGGTGTTGATTCAGAAACTTTGGGAGTTTGCGCACAAGCCGTGAGCAATAAAGCTAAGAGCAATAACTTCTTCATGAAACCTCCAAATGCCGTAGCGCAGTTGCACTACCAAAAGTAAGTCCGTCCCCTAGAGGCGTCAATCTCAATATGAGACAGGCACGCACTTTGTATTGGATACTTTGTATGACAGATAAAATGCGTTTATTTTTACGAACAGCGGCTTTGGGATTTGTGGCGTTTGCGATTTTAGCAGCGGAACTCACTCTTGTTGGAGTTCAGCAGCGTTCTCTCGCAATGAGACAGCCGATAAGCGGCGTCTCTGTTTACAAAATGCCCAAGCGCCAAATGCTTGAGATGAATATGCAGTCCGCAAAACGCTGGGCGGAAAGATTGGATACGCAGTCTTTGCATCTTCTTGCGGTCTCGTCGATGAGTGGCTTTGATCGTTGGCGCCGTGGAGTTGATATTGACTCTATGAAAACTCAATACTCAAAAGATATGATCGCGCATTTAAAAGCGATGACTTCGATTCTAAAAATGCGTCGGGAAAAAGGTGGCTTTGCAAAGCTCCGAGAATTCGATTTTCAAAATATGATTCGCAAAAGTGATTATCTGCTTTCATTGAGTGTTACCAAGTCTTGCCTTGAACACTTAAGCAAAGAAGAAGACTCCATAGAAACTGTTCGCGAAGTTCTAGCGTCTTACAATCAAGAACGCATGCAATTCGATCACAAAATGATTTCCATTGCCGAAAACTAAAAGGGCGCTGAGAGCGCCCTTCCTAAAAACTAAAAACATTTTTTTCTAGCGAAAATCGATGTCGACGAAGCGTGAGCGCGGGCTACGACTTCGCCGTCAGCAAAAACTTTATAGATAACACCGTCATCCGTTCTTGTGATCGTGCCTACATAGCCCTGATCCGCATGGAAGCTTGAACCACAAGCCATGTTCACCATACCAAGAGCCCACTGGCTCGGAGTTGGAAAATCCAAAGACACAGTGGCTTCACCGACTTGAGCGGAAGCATAAGATCCGACAAATATTGCAGCCATAACAATTAACTTTTTCATCATATGATCTCCATTGTTTTGAATTGTGGGCTTAACTAAATTCAAAACCGGAGGGATGTCAGGTTTTATTCTTGAAAGAATCATTCGAATAAGTTTTGCGAACGGCAAAAAAAAGCCCCTGCATTCGGCAGAGGCTTTTCAAGCTCATTGCTAAGTAATTTCCTATTTGCGTTCGCTGAGAGGAGTTACTTTACGTTGTTCAGCACCCACGTACTCAGAAAGAGGACGGATGATGCGGTTGTCAGCAGCTTGCTCCATGATGTGAGCAGACCAGCCTGTTGTACGAGCCATCACGAAGATCGGAGTAAAGAAGTCGATCTCAAAGCCCATCATGTAGTAAGCAGGACCCGCTGGGAAATCCAAGTTAGGGTAGATTTTTTTCTTCTCAACCATAACTTTTTCCAACGCAGAGTACATCTGCATCCATTTTTGCTCGCCCGTCACATCAGCCATGACTTGTGCGTATTTTTTCATAGTTGGAACGCGAGAGTCGCCAGAGCGGTAAACGCGGTGACCGAAGCCCATGACTTTTTTCTTTTGAGCAAGGGCATCAAGCATCCACTGTTCCGCTTTTGCAGGATCCGCGATCTCTTTCATCATGTGCATAACCATTTCGTTCGCACCACCGTGCAAAGGACCTTTCAATGCACCGATACCTGCTACAGTTGCAGAGTAGATATCAGATTGAGTTGAAGTCACAACACGCGCTGTGAAAGTAGAAGCGTTGAAGCTGTGTTCAGCGTAAAGGATCAAAGAAACGTCGAAAGCCTTCACAACTTCTTTTTGTGGAACTTTACCAAAGCACATGTGGAAGAAGTTTTCAGCGATAGACAAATCCGCTTTTGGTGGAATGAAATCCAAACCTTTTTTGAAGCGGTAGTCAGCAGCAACCATAGTTGGGATTTTTGCCAACAATTGAATCGCTTTGTCCATGTTTGTCGCCGGAGTCGCATCCCAGATACGAGCGTCTTCAGTTCCCAAGAAAGAAACTGCCGTACGGATAGAATCCATCGGGTGACATTTTTGCGGAAGAGCTTTGATCACATTCAACAAAGTTGTAGAGATCTCACGGTAGCCGCGCTCTTTTTTCGTGAAGTCAGCAAGTTGAGAAGCGTTTGGCAACTCACCATTGTAAAGCAAGTAAGCCACTTCTTCGAAAGAGCAGTTTTCAGCCAAGTCTTGAACTGGGTAACCACGGTAGATCAAAGAATTTGTATGAGGGTTTACTTTAGATACAGAAGACGTATCCATAACAACGCCTTCAAGACCCTTTTTCACGTTCATTTTTTCTGGTTCTGGAACGTAATCTGGATTGATATATTCAGCCATTTTTCCTCCGAAGATGGGTACGCCGTACCTTTTCGAAGTGCGGCGCGTAATGTATGTAAAAATGAATGGTTCAAGCTAGCTTGGGGTTTGGCATCGGTCAATAGATGGACAGCGCAAAAGCGACTTTGCTTGGCGCGGCGAAAATCGCCGTTCGACGACGGGTGGGGGAACGAGGACCTAAGACCTAAGAATCCTGAAGGGATCTTAAAAGCCATTGCTGGAGCGTCGGCGCCAGTTGTTGATGTTCTTTACGCGCGCGCGACCACCAAAGACTTAAATGATTATTTTTAATTCCTTGAAGTTCCGAGAGCGAGACCTCAACGATTTCTTGAGCGCGAAGCTCTTTTAATACCGCCAACCGAGGAACAAGACTCCACCCATAACCTTTAGCGACGGCAGAGCGAATACCGATCAGGTTATCAACACTGACCGAGATATTTTCCATTCTCTCCGGAAAGTTTAAAAACTCTTCGGCATTGATGTCTATGTGTCGCACAAAACTTTTTTTACGAAGAGCTTGAAGCAGTTTTTCGTCTTTAAGATTTTTAAAGTCTTTCTGCCAGGTTTTGGGAACGATCACGATCCATTCTTCCGGAAGAATTTTTTTATACGCAATCAGCGGGTCCACAGGTGCTCCACAAGTAATAATAAAATCGCACGTGCCCTCTAGAAGCTCTGTTTCAAAATGACGGTTCGGGGTGAGAATCAACCAATTGTATTTGTGGCCGGTGTCGCGATTTAAGCAAGCAGAGTAAGGCACAATCACTTGTTCAGAAAGCCACATGCTGGTGCCGATTCGCAATTGCGGTTTGGTATCCAACAGGCGCTGCTGGGAAATCAAAGTGTCTTCCGTCCAGCGATTCACTAAATGACCTTTGGCCGTCAACACCCAACGGCCTTTGATTTTTTCCAGCAATTCATGTTCAGCGGCAATTCTTTGAACCTTTCTGACTAAAGCAGAAGGGTCTAGATTAAGACGTGCCGCCACGTCTCTTAAGGAAGAGCCATCGCGGAATTCTAAAACAACCAAACAATCATCTAGGGGAATTTGAAAAGCCATAATGTTGACGAAAAGTAAATTTGATAGTGCATAAAAGTCAACAGCCAAAGACGGCAACGCCCGCTAAGGTGAGGTCCTAGGAGGATCCATGAAGATATTTATTCCGGCTTTTGCGGCCATTGTACTCATGATGTCAGGTTATGAATCTCAAGCGGCCATAGCTTGTGTTCCGGGAGACTGTTGTAATGGCAGACCCTGCGGAAGCAACCCAAATCCCAACCCGCCAAGAGGCCCGGATTGCCCACCACGTGGAGGACGCCCCTTGTTTTTAAATGTCAAAGTCAGCGGCACGTGCTCCAGCGTTCAGGTTCAGGATTGTTCAGCTTGTGCCTCTTACGCCAACGCGTGCACTGAGCACCATGATAAAGCCGGCGATTTTGTTGGTTACGCCTGCGTCTATTGCCAGTAGTGTAAGCGAACAAGCGGCCCCTCTTCGTCATGTGCCTAAAATGTTAGCGATTTTTTTGGCCTAAGTAGCCTCAGTTTGAGTTCTCCAGGGAATGAAGGTTGCTTTTATTCCTGGCGAACTCATTATCAGGAGGCGTTTATGTTTAAGAAGGTGATTTTACTGCAGTCTTTGATTACGTTGTTCGCTCAGGGAGCTTGGGCCGAGACAATGATTTTCCACGGAACTGTGGCTGCTCGCAAACAATGTGCTGACACAGGCGGAGTTTTTGCGACGGATTTGGGATGCAAAAAATTGTCTTTAAACCAAAGAGCCTGCGCGGTGGCTTTGAATGTGAGCCAAGGCGAAATCCAAACGATGCAAGTGGAAGTTCCAGAAGCTTTTAACACAGGTGATGCCCGCAAAGCTCAATACACGGTTTCTGTGACGAAGCCTTATCTTTATCGCGACGGTTTCCATGCCTATATGTTGAAGATGGACAAAGAGTCTTCCATCGAAGTGAAAATCGCCAGCAACGGAACGGGAAAAGTCCTGGCTGCAAACATGTACTTTGACCACGAATTTGCCAAAGACGGAACTCGTACTTACAAACAATATGAGTGCCGCAATCTGAAAAGAGTCAAATAAGATGAAATCACTCCTAAAGTAAGGAATGATATTGAGAAGTGATAGACTTCAAATATCTGACTTGGGGGAGTGAATGAACTCTTGGAGCTTGCAAGGTAAAACAGCAGTCGTATGTGGCGCTTCGGGCGGTATCGGTGAAGCGTCCGCGAAACTTTTAGCTGAACGAGGCGCACGAATTCTTGCATTAGCAAGAACGGAAGAAAAATTAAAAGCTCTTCTAAGTTCTTTGCCTGGAGAAGGACACAAAAGTTTTGTCATCGATCTTGCAAACACCGACAAACTTCAAACCGATATTCTTCCGTTGCTTCAACAAGAGTCCGTGCAAATTCTCCTCAACAATACCGGCGGCCCCAAAGGCGGGCCTTTGCATGAAGCCAATATCACTGAATTTGAAATTCCTCTGCGTGCGCATCTGATTGCGTCTCATCTTCTGGTGCAGACGCTATTGCCTTCCATGAAGAAATCTCAATACGGGCGAATCATTAATGTGATTTCGACCTCTGTCAAAAATCCGATTCCAGGTTTGGGAGTTTCAAATACCATCCGTGGTGCCATGGCGAACTGGTCAAAAACTTTAGCCGGAGAACTCGCGCCTTTTGGTGTGACAGTAAACAATGTTTTGCCTGGCTACATCCGCACCGACCGGCTGCGTTCTTTGATGGGCTCTTCAGCGACAGCCACACGAACCTCTGTTGAGGCGGTCGAAGAAAACTGGAAGAAAACAATTCCCGCAGGAAGAATCGGGGAGCCACAAGAAATGGCGGAGGCGATTGCATTTTTAGCGAGCCCTGCGGCTTCGTATATTAACGGTATTAATCTGCCTGTCGATGGGGGAAGAACTCCGTCACTTTAACAAAGTCTTGTGAGATTACAGGTTGCGATTGTTTCAGAGAGACCGAAAATAAAAAAAGGTTTCAAACCAAGGAGCCTTTATGAATCGTCGCAACTTTTTAGGGACCTCGGTTAAAATTTTGGCCCTCTCTTTCGGTGCAGCCATTTTAGACGCCTGCGGTGGCAGTTCAAAAAGCATAAACAACAGCAGCGATCCGGAAGAAACAAATCCTCCCGGAAAAACTCCAACTAAACCGGGAGCGAGTTGTCTGAAAAGCGGAACGGTTGTCGATATACAGCAAGTGCATGCGACGAACCACACACTGGTGATTCCAATTCGAGATATAAACGCGGGCATGGATAAGATTTATGTTCTAGAAGACAATGGAAGCGGTCACACGCATACTGTAGTTATGACCGCTGGTGATTTTAAGAGACTGCGAAACAATGAAGGTGCTATGGAGTTTTCCAGTTTTGATGGCGATCACAGCCACACTGTCACAGTGACCTGCATTTAAATTTCGATCTGGCGGCAGAGCCACTGTTCGAGCTCTGTCAGTCCCGCAGAAAGATCGGCAAACTTTTCGCGGGCTTTTGCAAGAGCTTGGCGAATTGTTTCGCCGCGATACGCTTGACCTCGCATACTCATAGTTAAATCTTCAATCAATTGCGGATACAGGCAATCGGTGAAGATCTTAAGTTCTTTGATAACTCCATCTTCAACTTGGAATTGGAAATCAAAGAAACCGAGTGACAGATACTCGTCCATCTTATGATTGAATTCCAAAGTATTTCCGTACAACCATTCCCACGAGCTTAAGGTGTCGTACTGAGCTTTTAGCTCTGGAATGCGTTTTAAGCTTTCCATCGTCAAAGATTCGATTTCGGCTTTGGCATCGTAAAATTCTTCAAAAGCGGCGACCATGGTTTCAACAATTTGATCGTGCTTGATGTTTGCAGAAACTTCGTTGAGGTTGGCAACGCGCGCACGCACAGACTCTTTGCCTTTGGCTTGCAGCTTCTTAGGATTCGGAGTCAGGTAATTTCCAAGACGCGTGAGATCGGTGTGCAAAAGCAAAGTTCCATGATGAAACGCACGGTCTTTCTTTTCCCGATAAGCACTGCCGCTAAATTTGCGGGGGCCATCATGGAATGGAATCAGTAAATCATTTCTTCCGGAAGCTTCACCTGTGATGCCGAAGTTTTTAAGTGCATTGAAGATCACTTGAACATTGTTGTCGCGCTTATAAGCCTCTTTCGGCGATAAGAAAGTGAAATTCGTATTGCCCAAATCATGAAATACAGCGCCACCGCCAGTCGTGCGACGGGCAAGGTGAACATTGTCGTTTTTCATTTGTGCAAGATTGCACTCAGACCATGGATTTTGATTTCTTCCGATGACCACCGTCTCTTCATTTCTCCACAGGAAAAGAACTTGTTGAGAAGGATCGAGGTTGTGAAAGATCCATTCTTCGGTGGCAAGATTAAGATGAGGATTAAAACTATCTGAAAGAAAAACTTTGAGCTTTTGCATGAGCGAAACCTATTCTTGCAGCGAGCGTTGGTCAAGGAACGAGACATCTAAGAGTATATATTCGTTTAAGGCCGGAACCTTGACTTTTTTTCGCGCTTAGGGCTTAAATAGAGTCTGTATTTCATTCTTTGAAATGCCCGGACGATGTGCGACGTACCCGGTTAGGACAAGACGACGCTTTTTTCTAATAGAAAGGAGTGTTGGTATGTCTAACACAGTAGCATGGATTCTCTTATCAATTGCCGGTCTTCTTGAAGTCGGTTGGTCTATCGGTCTCAAATATACAGAAGGTTTCACAAAATTAAATGCCAGTATTTTTACTCTCGTGGCTTTGGCGGGGAGTATGTTTTTGCTCGCGCGCGCGGCGACCGTTTTACCTATTGGAACGGCTTACGGAGTGTGGGTGGGAATTGGTGCTTTGGGGGCTGCGATCTTAGGGATTATTCTCTTTAAAGAAGCGGCGACTCCGGCGCGGTTGTTTTTTTTAGGGTTGCTTTTGGTCTCTATTATCGGACTGAAAGTCACCTCGGGCTCCCACTAAGAGAGGCATTTTTTACCATTCCTGGGGCGCATATATAATGTCGCTTTATTCATTTCATTGTCTAAGTGTTTCTTTGTATAAGACGCCCATACAAAAGGAAGTATTTATGAAACACTTAGTAATTGCTCTTTCATTGTTGGTATCAACTTCGGCTTTTGCGAAAAACCAAGATATCGAAAAACGTGTTCGTTACGCTGCGGATCTTTTGGCTTCTATTGCTGAAGGTTCTCAAGAGTACAAAGTCACTCCAGGTGCGGATGTTAAAAAAATCTTATTCGAACTTGCGACAAATGAAGGAATGGTTGAAGACCAAAAAGACTTTGACGACCATTGGGAAGCGACAACCAAAAATGCCTGGGGTGTTGACGAAATGTTGTGGGCTGAAGAAGACCGCGGCGGCGCTTATAGCTACATCGAAAACTCTTTAGAGAACGCTTTGGAAGAAGGCGAGCAATCTGAACAAGACAAAATCAAATTTGCCGATGGCACTTTAAAATTGAATAAAGCTTTCAATGTTCTTCGCTCTATCAAATCCGTAAAATACGGTGTGGCCCCCATGGGCGCCGTTCAGTGTGGTGTGACTTTCCCGTCATTAATGATTTTGGACACTGAAAACGGTGTTGTTCACCAAATCATCATGGAAGGTTCAGGCTGCTAATAAAAAACACAGCCGTTAGAAAGAAAAAGCCAGTCGGGAAAAATCTTACTGGCTTTTTTATTTTCATAGCTATCAAAAATTTTAGGTTTGTGACGGAGACCGAATCCACTTAGGCACATCCAGCGGCTGGTAAGTGGAAAACTTCTGCAGCAGTTCTTCTGATGAATTCGCGAAAACGACCAGGTCTTTGTATTGTTCACGAATAAATTTTTCTTCAATACCTTTGTTCACAAGTTCTTTAAGAGGTTTGTAGTAATCCAGCACATCTAAAACGCCGATGGGTTTTTGATGTAGTCCCAGTTGTGACCAAGTAACAATCTCACAAAGTTCTTCAAAAGTTCCAAAGCCTCCCGGCAAGGCAATAAAGCCATCAGAAAGTTCGGCCATCAAAGCTTTGCGCGAGTGCATAGAATCAACAATACGTAAATCGGTGAGTCCGTGGTGAGCCACTTCTTTGGTCATCAAAATTTTTGGAATCACGCCGATGACATGCCCACCATGGGCAAGAACTTCGTCGGCAACAGCGCCCATAAGGCCTACACTAGCGCCGCCATAGACCAAGTTGATTTTATTTGCTGCCAAATTTTTTCCCAAGTTTCGTGCGGCAGTCATATACTCGGGCTGAGCGCCAGCACTGGAGCCACAAAACACACAGATGCTTTTCATAAAAACCTCTTAGTTATTAAAATGACAAAATCCCGGGAAATGTCAACGCCACCGAAATCCATTGCCTTTTTAAAAGACCTTGTTTGAGATATGAAAAGGGGTCGCCATGAAGATCAATGTGATTCGATCATTTTTAGTCCTGGAAGCCGTCGTCTTTTTTCTGGCGGCTCTTTTCCATTTCGGTATTCTGACAACCGGCTATGAACACCAAAAAGCGGGGACCGCCGAAACCGTCATCGGTGGTGTTTTAACATTAGGATTGATTCTAAGTTTTTTAGCTAAAGAGTGGACTCACAGACTCGCGATGACGGCGCAAGGATTTGCACTGTTGGGAGTTTTCGTGGGAATTATCATGATCACCATAGGTGTCGGCCCAAGGACTCCGCCGGATGTTTTAATTCACATGCTCATGGTGATTTTGCTGCTTTTGGGTCTCATGACCACGCACAGATACAAACGTCTTCTTCAGAATTAAAAAGGGAGGCTGATGCCTCCCTTTTTTCTTACTTCAAGGTGAAGTTAAAAATACTAGTGTCAAAAGAGTTGTACTCGTCATAACGAGAAAGCGCATACAAGTCTTTACGAGTCTGCATCTTATCCAAAAGACCTTCTTGAGTCCCTTTAGTTTTGATCTCGTGAAGACCTGAAACAGTCGCACCCATCGCGAGACGGAATGTTGTCACAGGGTAAATCACGATATTGTAACCAAGGTTAGAAAGCTCTTCATAAGTGTAAAGGCGGCCTTTACCGAATTCCGTCATGTTCGCAAGAAGAGGAACTGAAACTGCCTTACGGAAAGTTTCAAATTCTTTTTCATTCTCAAGAGCTTCAGTGAAGATGCAATCCGCTCCTGCATCAATATAAGCTTTCGCACGATCAATGGCTTTATCAATACCCTCGACAGCACGCGCATCGGTGCGAGCAATCAAAAGGAAATTTTCATCCAATTTTTTACCACGAGCTGCCGCCGCCACTTTGCGAGTCGCTTCATCACGAGTCACAAGAGCTTTCCCATCAAGATGACCACAACGCTTCGGATTGATTTGATCTTCAATATGGCAACCCGCAAGTCCCATCTCAATCATCTCTTGCACAGTACGAGTCGCCGACATCGGCTCACCAAATCCAGTGTCGATATCAATAATAGTAGGCAGCTTCGTCGTACGAGAAATCTGACGACCACGCTGAGCGACTTCAGTCAAAGACGTCAACCCAATATCAGGATACCCAAGATCATTAGAAAGAACCGATCCTGAGATATAAACCCCATCAAATCCTTCTCTTTCAATAGCCATACTAACAAGCGGCGACCAAGAACCCGGGAATTGAAGTAGTTTTCCAGATTTTAAGGCTTCACGAAAATTTTTACGCTTCTGAGCGGGAGTAATTTCTGGGAATAACACAGTATCCTCATCTTTCCTCACGACCCGCGTGGCTTCGGTAGTCGTGAATCAGTTATATTTTTCTAATTCAAAGATAAGCATTCAAAAACTTAGAATGCACATCTCTCAATTGGCCCAAGTTTCAAGATCGGTTTTGTGACTCTTAAAGATTTAACTCTGAAAGATCACCAGCATCGTATCACTTTCTAACGTGAGTGTGTTTTCAAAAGAACGAAAGAAACGTGATTTGTAGACCGAGAACGTTGGGGGAGGAGCGGAGGGAGTCCTTTTGGCAACTCCCGAAGCAGGCCTCCGCCAAGCGTGATGCGTTCGACCGCTGAAAGCGGGCGATGGCGGCGAGCTCAAGGAAGAGCGCGCCGGCGTAGCGGAGCTTGCCAAAAGGACTCCCTCCGCTTCTCCCGCACCGAGATCTCCGTCCTAGAAGATCCCTTTATTATCGCGTTTGTTGTTAACAAGCTTGTCGATAGGAATCTGAACGTTCAACTGTTGAACTTCTTCAGCAGTCAAAGATTCAAGACGCTCAACAAGACCGATGAAACGATCACGTTCTTGTTTCGTGATAATCCCTTCAGTCAAAGTATCGAACTTACGGATGTAGTCAGCACGTTTGAACGGACGAGCCCCCGCTGGATGCGCATCAGCCACACCTAGTTCATCAACGATTTTAGAACCATCTTTCATCGTAATTTCTACGCGGCCACCGAAGCGTTTTTTATCTGGATCTGTCTCGTGGTACCAAGCAGTCCATTGTTTGTCTTCAACAGTAGAAATTTTGTGCCACAAAGCCACAGTATCAGCACGTTTCGCGCGCTCTGGAGCGTACGAGTTAACATGGTGCCAAGTTCCATCTTGAAGAGCCACTGCGAAGATGTACATGATCGAGTGATCAAGAGTCTCGCGAGATGCATTTGGATCCATTTTTTGTGGATCGTTCGCACCAGTACCAATCACGTAGTGAGTGTGGTGAGAAGTGTGGATCACGATATTTGCGATATCGTCGAAGTTTTTGATCATTGGCTTCATTTTACGAGCCAAGTCGATCAATGCTTGAGATTGGTACTCCGCAGAGTGTTCTTTTGTGTAAGTCTCAAGGATTGCGCGTTTTTCTTCGCCCACTTCTGGAAGTGGAACTTCGTATTTTCCGTTTTTACCAGAAAGCATGTAAGCGATAACTGAATCTTCACCTTCGTAAATCGGAGATGGAGCACCTTCGCCACGCATAACACGGTCTACAGCTTCTACTGCCAACTTACCAGCGTGTGCCGGAGCGTAAGCTTTCCAAGAAGAGATTTCACCTTTACGAGATTGACGAGTCGTGAAAGAAACGTGAACCGCTTGTTGAACCGCTTGGAAAATAATTTCAGTTGGAAGAGACAACAATGTACCGATACCCGCAGCTTGAGCAGGGCACAAATGAGCGATATGGTCTTTTTTGTATTCGTGTAAGCAGATCGCTTTTACTAGATCAACGTGAACTTCGTAACCAGTCACGATACCTTTAAGAAGTTCTTTACCGTTTTTACCCATTTGTTGAGCAACCGCCAAGATAGCTGGGATGTTGTCACCAGGGTGAGAGTAGTCAGCAGCCAAGTAAGTGTCATGGAAATCCAATTCACGAACGGCAGTACCGTTTGCCCATGCAGCCCACTCACAGTCAAATTTTTGATCGTTTGGCATACCGAATACAGTCGCACCATGAGCGCGAGGATGCGCAATCGCCATCGCACGAGCTGAAGCTACAGGACGACGGTTTGCTGCTGCGATAGCAACGGAAGCATTGTCGATGATACGGTTGATAACCATATCAGTAACGTCAGCTTTGATAGGTGCATTGTCAGAAGCGATTTCAGCAATTTTCCAAGCAAGTTGGTCTTTGCGATCAAGCTTTTCTTTAGAAGGATAAACGCGAACTGTGTGTTTCTTCATGAAAGGTCCTTTCAGGGGTTAAAAATAAAACAACTGAACCTAACTTGGGCCTCTGAAAGGGTCAAGAATCAGACGGGGAGAGTCCGCTTCACTCAGTGCGTCGCGGGGCTACTCCCAACCGTTTTTATCATGAAAGTCAGGTTGAGAAGCCGCATGGCGAAGCGACCAATAGCTTTTCTCGCCACCTAAAAACTCCACCACCGCCGTTAACCCCACAATACGGGGATTTAATGGCTGAGAGCTGTTCACCTCAATTCGAAAGAACGCTTCATTCTTTTCGGAGCTGCGCTCTTTCAGACGCACGGTGATATCCGAGGAAGACTTCATACCTTCACGGTAATTGCTAAAACTATAAGCATTCCAATTGCCGTTCGGTGAGCAATTGATCTCGAGATAGGGTTCATTTTTATCACGAGTTTCAGAGACAAAAACCTCAAGGCAGGTGCTCTGCCAAAGGCCGTCTTCACGGGATTCAATGACTCCCGGGGAAGGCCACACAATATGTTCAAGAGGGCCGGTGATTTTAAATTCAATCGTCAAAGTCGTGGGTTTTGTCTGAAAGCAGTCGGCTTCAATGGAAAACTGACTCGTGCGGTTCGTAGAATGAAACGGAATAAGATTTTTCATGAACGTTTCTCCCACTCCAGCGTTGCTGTAAATAGAACCTTATCGTCACCGACGCGGGCTCCTTTGTAGTTCGTTGTTCCTTGAGAATTATTGTGAACATCGGGCGATTGCAGACTGCGATCAATCTGAACTTTATCTCCCAAGTGAGTTTCTGCCAAGAAATTGACCGAGTAGGACTTTAACAGCAAAGACTTGTGGTACTCATAAGGAATAGCGTCCAGAATCCACTGGGCGTATTTCGTGTTGTTCACGTGTTGATTGATATCCAAGTCAGAGTTACGAACACGGTACTTGGCGAGCTTTTCGTATTCGCCAGCCACGGGAATTTTTTCGGGTGTCAGACCTGAAGAACGTTCATAAGTTAAATGATCCCAGTCCCGAAGGTTCTGCGCAGGAAGAATTTTTTTAGTTTGGCGATCCAAAGCCAACCACGAAGTTGCGCAAAGCCCGATCTCCTTGTCGTTCTCGTTCAAAATAGCAAACTCCCGTGTCACAAAAGCGCCCTCAGGTGGACGCAGCCACGTTTGTACTTTGATGTTCTGGCCGAATCGAGGCCATTCCTTCATGTGCAGAGTTTGGCGGGTCAACACCCAATAAAGGCCTTCTCTTTCCATATCTTGCATTCCAAAACCTAAGCGCTCGGCGTGCATCCAGGCGGTCTCCTGGATAAGATTGAGAGTGCCATAAAGTCCCAGGCGTCCCAGCGGATTCACTAGCAAACTTGTAATGTGATACTTTTCTGTCCAGAGGGCATATTCCGATTTGCTCATGCACCTATGATTCCATATTTCGTGCGCGAAAACATGAAATAACTCGTATCTCAAACATAGAAATTGCAAAAAAACAGGAAGTAATTTAGACCCAAACAATGTATACTGTATTTGTTTAGAGGCGTGAAAAACGAAAAACCTTCAAAGCAAATACTTGTCACGTTCCCTTGGTTGTGTTTAAGCTAATTATTATTAGGTGGATTGCACATGAGACAAAAAAATATGTTAGCAGATTTTTTAAAGCAGAAACGTGTAGCAGCAGGTCTTTCTCAAAGAGACGTGGCTGACAAATTGGGATACTCAACTCCTCAGTTTATTTCTAACTGGGAAAGAGGAGTTTCTCATCCTCCAATCAACGCTCTTAAGAAGTTGGGAGAGCTTTATAGAGTATCAGCTGATGATCTTTTTGAGGTGACACTCAATGCGACGGTTCAAGAGGTAACTCAAGATCTTCGCCGCAAATTCGCAAGCAGCAAAGCTCGCTAATTTATACCAGTTTGTAGAGTTAAATTTGGAACGAGCTCCAGTTATGGCGCTCGTTTTGTTTTTTTGGCAGATGAATTCGAAATTTTCTTTTGCAAGGTGAATTGGTGAGAACGAAACTGTTTAAAGCGTTAAGCGAAGAGCTTTGTTCGTTTATTGAACAAGAGGGGATGGCGGTTCGTCCTTATAGTCATCCGAGATTGTCCTATTTTCAACAGCTGACAGAAGAAGGCCAACAAACTGCCATTGAAACCCTGCAAAACTATCTTGAGGTCTGTCGGTCCGTCTATAAGGAAAACCACAGTCTCAAAGACTCGGCATTCTTGGTTCAAAAAGGTTTGGAATATTTTAGTTATCAATGCCATCCGTCCATTTTCGAAATGGTGGAAAAAGAAAGTCGTGTTGTTGAGTTTTATACGCCTCAGAACACGCAGATTTTCAGAACAATTAACTATTTTGAATTCGCCAGTTACACAATCGAAGACCTTTACTGTCGTCCTTGGAATCATCTTTATATCCGCGATGAAGAAATCGATAATCTTTTAATTCAAGGAGTAGGGGCTGTCCTTACCAAGGCTGCGGGACCCGAGGGCGTTTTGGTCCCAAATCAACATTTACTGACTGAGAAAGCTTCTCTTGAAAGAGTGACTATCACCGTTGATGGAGTTCATCTTTTACCTTTAATGCAAAAAGAGGCCGTTGAGGGTTTTGCCTGCATTATTGATTGCCGTCCTCTTTTATACTAAAAAATTTTTTAGAAAGTTCCGATCGACAGATGGAAGCGCCAAGGTTCTTCCGTTGGGCGCGCGTCTAATTTCCAAGCCCATTCCAAGCTCAAAGGTCCTACCGGCGTATTATAGCGAATACCGAATCCCGCAGAATCACGATAGCTGTCTTGGAAATGCAAACCCTGAATTTGCACGGAGCCACCGTCATAGAAAACAGCTCCGCCCAAGTTTCCGTAAATAGGAAAACGAAGTTCTGATTTCACCAGATACATTGTGGAGTCAGTTCTAAGGTAATAAGTGGAATCATTCGGACCGATTCCTAGATCCGTGCGATTCGGAAAGACTTCTTGAGTTCCAGCTTCGTAACCACGAATTGTTGATTGGCCTCCCAAAGTGAAACCTTTTTTATCCCAAGGAACGCCACCGTTATCGCTTAAGTTTTTTAAGTAACCGCCGCGCACCTGATTCGCCCAAACAACGGGTTGCATTTTATAATGCGCCACTGTCCAGTAATGCGTGAAACTTAAAGTGCTGCGCCAGAATTCAATCGTGCGCGTGCTGCCTAGGTCCGGAGACGAATACTCCGCACTCCAACGCGTGAAAGTTCCTTTGGTCGGATTAAATGGATTGTCGCGGAAGTCGACATCTAAAGTCGGTCCTGTTGTCGCGATATCTTGCGTGATCGAAGGGAACTTGTCTTCCAAGCTGTAGTCTTTGATCGTCGCTAAAGACCACAGATCCCAGATACCCAAGACATGGGACGTGAAATCCTTTTCAAGCGAATAAGTTGTGGAATTCACTTCGGTGATTTTACGAAGATCATAATCAGTCACAGTTTTAGATCGCGCTAAATTAATACGACCGCGAACACGCGTGCCGAAAATATAAGGCTCTAAATAGCCTAGGATGATGCGGCTTTCGAGAAACTTGATATCCGCGACATTGTAGTTTCCTTCCAGACGAACAGAAACTCCGCGACCGGTTCCCCACAAATTGCGATAGGCCACACCCAAGTAACCGCGCAAAGTCAGCGTTCGTTCATTCGTTGCACCGCCCCCGATCGTGAAAAGGCCCGGCTCTCTTTCAGAGACTTTCACTAAAACCGTGCGATTAGCGACGTTGGTTTTTTCTTCCAGAGTGCGGATTTCAACAGAGCTAAAAAATCCTGTGCGCTGCAGGCGAGCGATGGACTCTTCAACTTTGCTTGGAGTGATGAGATCTCCTTGCGTGAACTCTAACTCTTTTTGAATCACATAATCTTTGGTGAAGTTATTACCTTCTAAAATAATAGAGGCTGCGCGAACCTGAGGTCCTTCAAAGATTTTAAAATGCAAAGACGCTTTGGTATTTGTCTCGTCATAAGTGACCAGATCTTCTTTTTCATTGAGCAGAATCATCTCGATATAGCCACGCTCATGGTAGAAGTCTTTAAGACGGCCGATTGATTCCTCGATATGGCCTAAACGCAACGGCCCCGCGCGCAGACGAGTGACTTTAAGAAGCTCTTCATTGCTAAAAGAAGAATTCCCGGTGAACTCCACCGATTCAACAACCGTCAAAGGTCCCTCATCCAAGTTCACGTAAATAGTGACAGCGTCTTTGTCCTTATTGTACTGTGTGCGTGAAGACAGCACTTTGGCTTGCAAAAATCCGTTGTTCTGGAGTTCCAAAACCAAGTTCTTAATTCCTGTATCGACATCGTCTTTATTGTAATAACGCTCGCTAACGACTGGGGAGCTGTGTTTTTCAATAAATTCCGCATAGTAACTTTCGCTCTTGCTAAAGCGGCCCGTAAAATTAATTTTCTGAATCTTAACGCGAGGGCCTTCGTTGATTGAAAAAGTCACTTTGCGCTCAAAGCGATTCTTTCCTTCGGTTTCTTCAGCTTTTACCTCAGCGCGGGCATAGCCTTGCGCCAGGTAGTAAGCGCGAATTTTCTGTCCAAGCTCCGTGCCCACGGCAGGGTTGCCCGAATAAAAATTATCCAAATCCAAAGCCTTTTCAACGTCCCGGATTTTGAGGATCTTGACGCCTTGGTATCCTTGATAGTCAAACGTATAGCTTTCCGTTTTATCAATGCTATAGAACAGAGTCACCTGAGACTCGTCAGCACTAAACTCTGTCGTAGGGCCCGTGATATCCGCACGGATATAGTGGTTGGAGCGCAAGTAATCGCGCGCTTTTTTATTCACTTCAGAAAGAGTGTTGTCCGTAAACGGATCATTCAAATACTTGCTGAGTTTTTTTGCCAGAGTTTTATTCAGTTCTACATTCGCACTTTGTAAAACGATGTTATGGATTACGGTTTGCTTGTTTTCCGTGATCTTAACGGCCACGCCAACCAGGTCTTCGTTTTCGGGAGGCATTTCAATATCGACAATGGCATTATAGTAGCCGCGTTCTTTATAGGCCTGACGAATTTTTTCCGCACCTTCAATTAAGTTCTGCTGATCGAAAACGTCTCCATTTTTGACACCGAAAATATTTTCAACTTCGGTGTCAGGAATTCCTTTGTTGCCGAAGAATTTCAAATTCGTCACCCGGCGGGTTCTTAGGAATTCCATACGATACGGACTGCCGTTGCCGTCATCCATGACGCGGATTGAAGTGAATTGAGGTTTCAATTGTAAGAAGCGAATCACTTCGTCGATTTGTTCGAGTGTTAGCTTTTCTTTTTCAACTTGCGGAAATCTTTTTAACAATTCCGTTTGAATCTCGGGCGGAAGATTTGAATACTTCAACATCTTCTTCGCCCAGCCCGGAAGGGGAGCGGCCAAAGCACTGGTTAAAAGCAAAAGAGATAAAAGGGTTCGAGAACGGAACATTATTTGAACTCCCTCTTAAACTCAAGATCCAAACCGAAGATGCTTTGCGCCTCCGGTTGTGTGGATTGCAAAGTCGTGTTGTCTTCGATACCACGATTTTCAAAAGAACCGATGGCTGTCCAATTGTTGTTGATAAAATATTCCAGTTTTAAGTCGTAAGACTGCGTATCACGAACAGGACGACTTCCTGAAACTTTCACGCGTTCTGAAAGACGGCGGCTGACAGTGACCTTTGGAACACTGATGTTGCGAGTGGAGTCGTATTGTGAACCCACTTGTAAGTTAAATCCTGTCGCACTTTCAAAAGCCTTGCCGATCGGTTTTGCCAACACCGCGCCACCGATTTCAAAACCCAGTTGCTCTGCTTGTTGGCGCGACTGAACGTTTTGATCCATCGCCGAGGATGTTACGCCCAGTGCAATCAATGAAATAATATCTTGTTCTGGTAAAGGAGGCACACTCGTTAAGCGAATGGTCAGGTTTTTTGAAGGTCCCTGCGCCAAAAGCGAAATATCGTAGTCGTTAATGCGCGACTGAGCCGTAATATAAAGATTTGGATTGATCTGATCAGGATCATTAAACTCAATAACACCATTTTGGATGTCGAAAACTTTATCTTTAAAGATCAGTTTGGATTTCTTTTCCATGTTGATCTTTCCAAGCAAGATCGGATTGCTTGGGGCCCCTTTGACTTGCAAGTGACCTGACACTGAGCCATCGATAAGGGAGTTCTTCACAACAATATTGCGATCCAAAATCAACTGTAGATCTAAAAGAATCGGTTCAAAGTGACTCTCACGAATGACTTTCGGAAGATAAACGCTTTGTTTAACTCCGGCGACGCCGCCCTCTTCCGTAAATTCTTTTTCAACCAAAGCGCTGCTGACGTGGAAAGTTCCCGAAAGTGTGAATGGGAACCAACGGCCCGAAAAGAGCAGATCGGCATTTCCACTGCTGCGAACTTTGTCAGGCACATTGAAGGTGACATTGTCCATGCGCAGACGAATGGATGTCGGAATGTCGCGAATGCCGTTGATTAAAATGCCACCGTCACCTGTCAAAGTTCCGCCAGCAATATTGGCGCGAATCGAATTCACCAGAACTTTGCTTTGCGAGAAGACCACTTCCATCGAAAGGCGCTCAAGCGGGTGAGGAAAGCCCTTGAGTTTTAGGAACGCATTTTCTGTATTGAGATTTCCCAAGATCTCAGGTTTTTTAATGGAACCAGACACCGTTGTCGAGGCATGCAGAGTTCCACCTAGATCATCTAAGAATGGCATAAAGATTTGCAAAAGGCGGATGTCCATCTGCGCATTCACGGCCACATTCAAGTCCTCGGCCGTGAAGTTTTCACCTTTGACGACCAAGTTGTTGTTCGGGCCTTCCAGGTGAAAATTTTTAATATCGACGACGCCATTGTTGCTGGTGATATCAATGGGACCATTTTTATTGGAAGTCGAAAGCGTCCCGCGTTTTAAAGCGAATGTCTGGATATGAATCTTTCCCGATGACTTAAAGAAGTCTCCCGTATCTGCACGCAGATCCACTGTGGAAGTCAAAGATGAACTGTACTCACTGGCAAGATTGGCTCCGCCGATAAGGCCCAGCAGGGAGGAGTAATTCCAATTATTGGTCTTCATCTTCACTAGCAAAGGAGCTTTGCCTTTTTCAAACGGCAGTTGGAATTCCCCTTGAACCTTGTCACCGAAAAGACTGAGCTGCGCGCCAAAGCTGTTGCGATTTAAAGTGAGAATGAAATTCGAATTAGGAATCTCCTGGTCCTCAAAGTAAGTATCCGTCACGGCACCTTTGATCATCACCTGAGGATTTTTAACGGAGTCTTTAAGTTCCGCTGCAAAGTTTAAGTTTCCAAGAATATTCGAATTGATTTTGCTAATGATGTCGGATTCTTCAAGCTTCCAGTTTTTTCCATCAGCATAAAGATTCATCACCTGCTCAGAGCTGATACCCCCTTGAACCGCTAAAGTGGCATTGCCTTTTTGCAGAAGGACCTTATCGGTTTTGATATTTCCGTTTTGCGCTGAGACGTTGAAGTTAAGAATGTCGAAATTTTCAGGACCGATCATCACGTTTTTAAACGCAGACTCCAGATTGTAATTCATTTTCCAAAAGTTCAAAGGACCGTGCACGCGCGCCTTCGCGGCACCGATACCCGCAACATCCACTGGGAATTTATAAATGCGCGCAAAAACCAAAGCGATGTCGTTAAGATCCGCTGTCGGTGCACTGAATTCGCCGCCCAGGGTGTTGTGATTCAAATCCACTTTTAAATCGCCTAAATACTGAGTTTTATTAACGGCCCCCGCGATATCATCAAAATACAGCGTGCCTCCGCGGTATTTGAGATTGCTGATCAAGTTTCCTAATGCGAAATCCTCGAAAATAAAATCGCGGGCATTCAGATTCATATCAAAGATCGCTGCGGCAGAGTCCCCTGAGGTAGATCCTTCGATGCTTGTTGAACCTTCGAGTTTTAGATTTGCCAGATTTTTTATATTTTTAAGTTCCAGTTTTTTGGTTTTAAAATTGATCTTAAAACCTTTGCTAAAATCAATCACGCCGTCACTGTTGCCAGTGCTCGTGCCAAGACTCAAAGCCGCCGCATAACTCACAGCTTGAGGGGTGACTTGCACCTGACCTTGAGCACTCATTGAATCCAGATTTAAAATAGCTAAATCTTTGGGTTTCATTCCAGATTTCACCCAAAGATTCTGTGCTGAGATCGATGCGCCTGTGCAAGTCACCTGGAAGTGTGGATAAATTTGCCCTGCACAAGGAAGTTCTCCTTGAAGTTCTGCTCCCACAGGAATGTTGTTTAAATCCAAAGACTGAAACAGCTTTTGCAGATCCAGAGCAGGAACACTGATTTTTGCTTTGAACTCGTAATCATCACGCAAAGAAATCTGCGATTTTGTAACAGTCGCATCACCTGCCGGATGTTGAACTTTAACTTCCGAGAAAGTCACGGTGCGATCTTTATATTCACCCTGAATACGAGCATCGCCGATTTCAAATTTATCGACCACCAAAGAGCGCGTCGTAATATCGGCTTTGCCACGCAGGTTTTCTAAACCGTCGAAACGAGTTTCTACATCCAGATTCACTTCGCCGGAAAGCCCTGGCAGTTTCATTTGTGGACGGGCTTTTTTAAGTTCCTTGTGAATATCAGCCAGGTTGATGCGACCTGAAATATCTAAAAGCCCTGAGGGCTTAATCATGATTTCGCTAAAACGAGTGAGTTCACCGCGGGCTAGGATTTCAGATTCGTCGAAACGTGCGCCCAGTTGAATGATGCGCAAGGATTGACGGGTCAAATACAAGTGCGCGTCTAATGATCCTTGGAAGCTTCCAAAACTTCCCAACGTTAAGGCCACAGCCGGAACATCGACTTTCGCAGTGATGTTCTTTCCCATGTTCGTTAAAAGAAGATCACCACTTTGAACAACGGTGTCCAATTTCAAATCTTGCGAAGTCACGCGAAGCTGGATGTTTTGCAAAAAGACTCTTTGCAGCGGCAGCTTTTCAAGCTGATTGAAAAGAGCATCCATTGGAAGCTCTTTCGGGGGAGTGTCGCTTTTTAAAAATGGATCGATATTCAATTCCACTTCCGGTGAGTCAATGATCACCGCTGAGAGAGTCACACGACCGCTGAGGAGATGAAAGAAGTCGACAAAAACACGAACGCCGCCGATATGAATTTTCTTAAGCGGTTCGGCCAGTTCATCTTTGCCTTCGATATCAATACCTTCTAAAGCCAGCGAAGGTTTAAAAAGTTTTAGATTTAAATTCTGTGCGCGAATGCGGACGGGGAGTGAGGAATCCGAATACGTTTGGATTTTATTCAGTGCCCACGATTCGATCTTAGGTCCGATCACCATGGAGCCCAAAATCCAAAGCACTAAAAATCCCGCAAGAGGCGTGATTAAAATCCAGAACGCTCGCTTCATTGACCGCTCCAGATGCTGATCAAAGCACTTGCCGCACGATAGTGAGGACGAGAAGCCATCAGGCCTTCCATCACTTCAATAGCCGTGTGCTTTTGGCCTAAGCCCCACAAAGCTTGTGCGCGCAAATAAGCGGTCGCAAAAAAAGTTTCCGGTTCATGCGCGAGCAGAACTTCAATGCGCGCCAGTTCATTCAGTAGTTCAATAAAACGACGGCACTTCAACAGCACTTCCAGGCGGAACCACAAAAGGGACGTTGTCTCTTCGCTGAAAGAAAGAAGTTCTAAAGCCGTCTCGTAGCTTTCAAGCATGAAAGCGGCCACTGCAAAATCAAAAGACATCTCTGGATTTTGTTCGGCGTGCTCAAGCAAACTTTGCATCAAAGCTTCTAAAGCTTTTTCCACTTCAGGATCTTTCGGAGCAAATTCTTCGGTGTTGATGGTGCGTGCCTTCGGAGAACGACGCTGCAAAATCTCAAGAGCATAACGCTGTTTGTGTTCGTTTACTTCCTTGCGAATTTCAGAATCACCGGGATAAAGTTTTTGCAAACGCGCGAGAAGATTTTTTTCCTGTTCATAAAGCTGCTGTGTGCGCAGAGTGATCAACTGCTCTAACAAAAGTTTTTTGTTGTTCAGATAATCTTTATGAATTTTATATTTGCGATTGCTGCGCCATTCGCCAAGCTGCTCGATATTTTTATTAAGCGCTTGTGATCTGGCGGCTTCAGATTCTGCGTTGTCTTCTTCGATGCCTTCGATCAAAGCTTTCAAAGTTTTTTCATCAAGCTCCGCACCAATCATTCCTAAAGCTTCAAGGAAGTACGGCCAAGGAATAGGGAAGTGTTCATTCTCGACATAGCGAAGAACAAAGTTCACAAGCTTGATGGGATATTTTGCTTTCAAAAGAAAGCGACAAAGAGAGTAGATATTATCTTGAGTGAAATGATCTGGAGATGCTTCAAGATGTTGAATAAGGCGCTCGCCCACCTGATCAAGATCATCGATCTCATTGAGTAAATTTTGAATTTCTAACTCAATATATGTGGACAAAGAAAAGCCTCCGCGACCCTATCCTAAAACTATCGCTTTATTTTGCGATAAAATTCAGTGGTTGCGGAGACTTAATACTGGGCGTTAGTCTTATTTTTGGCTAACGCGCTCTACGTACTCACCAGAAGAAGTGTCGATGCGAAGAACGTCGCCTTCATTGATGTGAAGGGGAACGTTTACAGACAAGCCTGTTTCCATCGTTGCTGGTTTCGTTGCACCAGTCACGCGGTCCCCTTTGATGCCCGGATCTGTTTGTGCCACAGTCAAGTTCACAGCTTTTGGAACGTCACAAGCGACTGCTTTTTCGTTGTAGAACAAGATCACAACTTTCAAGTTTTCAGTCAGGTAGTACTTAGATTCGCCAAGATCGTCTTCAGACATCGCGATTTGTTCGTAAGATTCCGGAGACATGAAGTTGTAGCCAGAGTCGTCTTTATAAAGATAAGTCATCTCTTTATTTTCAACGTTAGGAACTTCAAATTTCTCACCTGATTTGAAAGTCGATTCCAAATTTTGGCCAGTGAGCATGTTTCTTAGTTTTGTGCGTGTGAATTGATTTCCTTTACCTGGTTTCACGTGTTGGAAATCCACGATCACATAGGGTTTCCCCTCGATCATGATTTTAAGACCTTTTTTAAAATCCGACGTTTCGTACATTGTATAATCCTTGTTATATTAAAACTACAGAAGGGCCATATTGTCCTAAACGGTTGTATTTGGTCAACATTGGGCTTTTTGAGGATGGGTAGTCTTGATGCGTCAGGGGTGATTTTGCGCCGTTTCCCCTGTGTTCGATTGCTAAACTTGGGCGTAAATTGAGCACAGCTAGAGGTTTCTATGACGCAGAATCAAAATTCAAAGACACTTTGGTTTAAAAGAAAGCGCTACGGTTGGGGGTGGACACCCAACACCATTCAAGGATGGGTTACTATCTTGGTCTACACAATCTTAGTCGCTCTTTACCCCTTGCTGACTGAGGCGGACGGTTCGTTTTCAGCTCCGGTTTTTCTGGCAATCACAATTCCATTGACCATCGGTTTGATCATCCTTTGTTATCTCAAAGGAGAAAAACCAAAATGGTCTTGGGGAAAAGAGGAGTGATATCTTCACCTCCGCTACGGTTGTAAACCCGCTTCTTTTCTGTATTTAAATTTGTTGTGCTGAGAGCAAAGAACACGCAAATTTTCTATTTTGTTCGTGCCGCCGGCCCAAATAGGTTGTACGTGATCAATCTCCAGAAATCGAGTGGCACCGCAGATTTTATTTGTCGCGGGATCTCGATATTGGCAACATTTGTCTCTCGTAAAAATACCTTTTCGTAAACTTATAGCTATTGGTTTTCTTGTGGCCGCTATTGATGGCTTAGTAGAAGATAAGTTAGTATCCTTATCCGCGCCATTCAGAACTTCTACTATCGCGGCAGGTTTGGTTTGAATCGCGGGTTTCGATTGTCTTTTAATCTTCGTCTTTTTTTGGATTTCTTTCCTAGCTAAATAGGCAATGATGTCAGCCCATTTGCCACCTTCAACAGAATGTGAGAGTAAGTCTTTCACTTGTTCAAGTAAAGCCATCTGGTCTTTTGAAAAGGGAATCGTCAAAGTGACGGATTCATCTCTATGGATTTTTTCGCGCTCTTCATAGCATATGGGAAGCGAGAGCTCTTGAGATAAAATCAACTCTGTCTGATCCTGACTCGTATTTTCGATTTTCCGCAAAAGCTCGCGTTTTTCTTCAACATGAACTTTTCGTGCCTTCGTTTTTTGAACTATGCGAATGGCCTGCTGAACTTTCGAAAGCTGCGATAGATTCAAGGACCCCTCTTCAATCTTCTCAGAAAATTCAGGTACCTCGCGAAGCAGTCGCGCAGATTCAATTCTGCGAACCGCTGCCGACGGGCTGTATCCAAATTCTTTAATCAAGAATTCATAAAGACTTGGGTAAGCTCGCTCAAGATATATTTTACGGGTATCAATTTCGGCAATACATTCCAAAACCAAATGCGTGATTTTTCTCTCTGTTTGTACAAGTTTTCCAAAGCGATTTATAAGTTCTATATTTGAAAGTTTTTTGATATCCATTTCCACCTCCGCTACGGTTGTGAAAGTTATATCATCGATTTTATAACTCGATTTTTGCCTAATTTTGCTATCGAAAGTGCATTGCAGGTCCTTTTCTAAAGGCTTCTGAAAATCGATAATCGCGCCACTATTTCGCGATCGAATTGTTTCTGTCGAAGGTGGAGGAAAATTATTTTAAACACATCATGCCTCCTTTAGGAGACGCGAAAATCACGTCAAGAAAAACAACATTACAAATGATGTTGCCGCGTGAGGAAAAGAAGACCAGCTCTTGAAATGTAAATGATGAGGAAGCAGGCTAGTGGCATCTCATATAAAGTGAAGGAGAAATAATGGGGTTGTCTGCAAATGGCTGGAAGAATAAAGCTGGAACTGGCTGGAAAAAATGTTCGCCATGCAAAACTTGGAAGGATCATTGGATTAAGCTGGCAAATAAAGTTTGGCCGAGTGAGTGTTCAGTCAAAGGTTGCTCTAACTCTGCCGAATTGGGGGCACACGTTCATCATCCGGAAGTTGAAGGTGAACGGATTGTTCCGATGTGCAATTCATGCAATGGATTGGATGAAAATACAGAGTTTAGTTTGAAGGGCGGCATTTCGCTTCCTTCGGCTATGCAGTGTTCGTAATTTTATAGTTTAATCAAAGCCCCTGAGAACGATACTCTTCGACCTGGCGCAGCATCGCTTCAAGAACTTCCAACTTCTTTTCGCGGATCAGTTTATCGCGAGGTTGAAGAGGACGCAGGGGAGTTGCTTCGTCCGTGTCATTATAACGGACTTGCAGAGTCTTCATTCGTCTTTGAATTTCCGGATGATCGCCGAATTCGATGCGCGTGTCTTTTAAAAGTGCATGCGCTTTTTCCAGGTCGTTGCGCACGATAAACGCGTCAATCAAAGAAAGCATCCGCTCCATGGCTTTGCTTGGAGTTGTCGGTTGCGGAGGAACCACCATCACGGGTTCTGATTTTGTCACCGGAGTTTCGTGAGTTTTTTCTAAATTCACTTCCGGAAGTTTTGTCATCGAAAAAACTTCTTCGTCGTATTCATCCGCCGTCAAAGATTCTAATTTTTGCACAGCTTTTTGCGCTGACTGAGAATTCGGATTTAAAAACAAAACCATTTTAAACGCTTTAAGAGCGTCCTTCGGATTTTTCGAAGCCAGTTGAACTTCGGCCAACAATTGGTGCGCTAAAATATTCTCGGGCGCCAGGGAAGTCGCTCTCTTCAAGGCTTCCAGGGCTTTGGGAAGTTGTCCTAAATCGCGCATCACTTTTGCGTAAGTGACAAGACCGCCAACAAATTGCGGGTGGCGTTGAACGCCAGCAGTCACAACTTTCTGCGCTTCCTGAAGCATTTTCATTTCACGATACGCTTCAGCCAACGGAGCAAACACCTGAGAATTCGGGTCTTTCTCAAGAATCATTTGATACTTTTCAACAGTGCTTGCATCTATTTTCATCAGTTGCATTAATCCGTTCCGTTCGTGGATACACTTAAATACTATTTCAGATTTATTGACTAAGCAATAGCTTCAGCTTCAAATAAGGGCGACGGATGGTGTTTTGATGTCATTGACGATTCTCGGGGTCGATCCTGGTTCCCGCATTACAGGTTTTGGTGTTGTTCGAGTCACGAACGGAAAGATTGAGCATATCAATCACGGCGTGATTTTGCTTGATGCCGATCAAGCCTTTCCAGGCCGCATGAAGGAATTGGGCTCTGCTTTTCGGGAAGTCATGGAAAAATACAAACCGAATCAAGTGGTGATTGAAAAAATCTTTTTAGGAAAAAACGCCGACAGTGCTTTTAAGCTCGGTCATGCTCGCGGAGTCGTGATGTATGAAGCCGGTTTGGGTGATGCCGACGTTTACGAATACGCCACGCGGGTTGTAAAAAAAGGTGTGACCGGAAACGGTGGGGCCTCCAAAGAAGACGTGCAGGCGATTTTAAAAGCGGTGCTCAACATTAAGGTGATCAATCGCATTGACGCCTCCGATGCTTTGGCTATGGCCTGCCACCATGCCTTTGAATTAAAGAAAAAAGCGATTCTTGAGAGAGCGGTGAGTTTATGATTGGTTATTTACGCGGAAAAATTATTGAAGTAGCAAGCGACACCGCTTTGATCGACGTGCAAGGTGTCGGTTATGAAATTCACGCTTCATCAAACACATTGGTCGATCTGCAATCACTTTTGGGTAAAGACATCATCGTTTGGATTCACACACATGTCCGTGAAGATGCCTTGCAACTTTTTGGATTTCATTCGAAAGATGAAAAAAATCTTTTCCTATCTCTTTTGAAAGTCAATGGTGTGGGGCCAAAAATGGCCTTGAGCATTCTTTCAGGAGGCCGTCCTGCGCAAATTCAAGAGATGATTGAAGCTGGAAATGCCAAAGGTCTATCGGGTCTTCCAAAAGTGGGAAAGAAAACTGCGGAACAAATTATTCTGACTTTAAAAGGAAAACTTGTTTCCATCGAAGAAACAATCAAATCTAAATCAGAATCGCACACGCAGATCACTTCGGCGTTGCTCAACTTGGGTTACAAATCTCAACTGGTCGATCAATTTGTTTCCACTTTGCCAACGGATACATCTTTAGAAGATGGCGTTCGTAAAGGATTGCAGACTCTGTCTGGGAGCTTGTCATGAGTCGCATCCTAGAAGGTGACCCTGTTGAAGGGGAGAAGAGTTGGGAAAACGAACTGCGCCCGCAGAAGTTCGAAGACTTTCCAGGTCAAACCGACGTTAAAGAAAAACTAAAAGTTTTCGTCGCGGCAGCCAAACACCGTGGCGAGTCTTTGGATCACGTTCTTTTATGTGGTCCTCCGGGCTTAGGTAAGACGACGCTGTCAAAAATTATCGCCAACGATATGGGCGCTGAAATCAAAATGACGTCAGCACCAGCGATCGATAAAAAAGGCGATCTCGCGGCCGTTCTCACATCGCTGAAGCCGCATTCTGTTTTATTTATTGATGAGATTCATCGTCTCAGTCGTCACGTTGAAGAATATCTGTATACAGCGATGGAAGATTATTATATCGACATCGTGACCGGAGAAGGTCTTGGCGCGCGCTCGATGAAGTTTCAACTTGCACCATTTACGTTGGTCGGGGCGACAACCAGAGCGGGGCTTTTAAATCCTCCATTCCGAGATCGCTTCGGAATTGTCGAGCGTTTGCAGTTCTACGACAAGGATGCTCTTCAACAAATTTTGATAAGATCCGCAGAAATTCTCAAAGTGAAAATGGATTCTGAAGGGGCTGAAGAGGTCGCTCGTCGCTCTCGCGGGACTCCTCGCGTGGCGAACAGATTATTAAAACGTGTTCGCGATTACGCCCAAGTGAAAGGCAACGGTACGATCTCCAAGGATATCGCCGTCTATGCTTTGAACCAGTTGGGCGTGGATCAATACGGTTTGGACCTGATGGATCGTCGTATTTTGAGCCTGATCCAAGAAAAATATAACGGTGGACCTGTCGGCATTGATACAATAGCAGCGGCCCTCAGTGAAGAGAGAGACACTCTTGAAGAGGTCTATGAGCCTTTCTTGATTCAAGAAGGCTTTATTCAAAAAACTCAGCGTGGACGTGTCATCACTGAGTTTGCGAAGAACACAGTATTAATGTCGGAGAAATAATATGGCTTCAAAGCAACCGTTGGTTGTTGAAGTATTACGGGGCCCCGTTGTGGAGTCCCTTCATCAAGTCATGGCTGTCGTTGTGAATGAAATCGGCAGCATCACTCAGTACTGGGGGCACCCGCAGTTTCTAACGATGCCTCGAAGTGCGATCAAAATGCTTCAAGCTTTACCACTTATTGAATCAGGTGCCGCGGATAAATTTGAACTTGAAGATAAGCACATTGCTTTAGCTTGTTCTTCTCATCGCGGGGAAAAAGATCACATCACCGCACTCACGCAGTGGATGGATAAGGTTGGTATCAAAGAATCGTCTTATGTCTGCGCTCCACATCTTCCGTATAACGAAGAAAGCGCTTTGGAGATGACCCGCAAAGGGCAAAAACCCACCGTTCTTTGCAACAACTGTGCGGGAAAACATTCAGCACTCATCACTACATGTTTGCACTTAGGTGAAGATCCAACTGGTTATGAAAAGTACGAACACGGGGCGCAGAAACGTTTGCGCAAAGTTTTGACCGAAACCATGCGCTACGATCATTCAAAAACCGCCTACGGCATTGACGGTTGTGGAATTCCCACTTATGCCGTTCCTCTGCAAAACATGGCAGTAGGGATGTCTGTTTTGATCAACTCCAAAGAGTCTCCAGTCAGGAAAGCCGCATCAGAACGTATTTTGCGAGCTGTGAGAAGTTTTCCATTTTACATTTCCGGCAGTGACAATTTCGCCACAGCTGTGATTGAAAAGACACACGGAAGAGCCATCATCAAAGGCGGAGCTGAAGGTGTGTTCTGCGGAGTTCTTCCAGAAAAAAGAGTCGCTTTCGCAATCAAAGCCTCCGATGGCGCGGGTCGCGCCGCTCAAGTGGCAACAGCTTCGTTATTACTGCAGTTAGGCGGTCTTAATGAGACGGAGTTCAAAGCCTTGGCCAAGTACACAATGCCGACAGTGACGAACTGGAAGGGCGACGTCGTCGGGCAAATGCGCATTGCGAAGGCCCGCTAGTTAGAGTAATGTCTAACTAGTATGTTTTTGCAGAAAACGATCCGTAAAAAAACAGTTGTTCATGGTATCGGGATTCACTCCGGTGATCCTTGCACTCTCACTTTCAGGCCAGCACCTGCTGATACGGGCGTCTACTTTATCCGCAATGATTTGCCGGGCAGCCCTTCACTCAAAGTCACAGCCAAAAATGTTCAAGCGACGTCTCACCAAACAACCATTGGTGGCGGCGCTTTTTCTGTGGCAACGATTGAACACTGTTTGTCAGCATTGTCGGCTCTTCGTATTGATAATTTATTTATTGAACTTGATGGCCCTGAAATTCCTATCGGCGATGGCAGTGCTCGCGACTTTTTGAAAGCTCTTTTAGAGGTCGGCATTGTGGAGCAAGATCAACCTCGTAAATATTGCTACATCACGGAACCAATTTATTTTAGTGAAGGGGAGAAGCACGCCTACGTTGTTCCTTACCACGGACTACGTCTGACGGTGACGATTGATTTCCCACATCCCAAAATCGGAAAGCAAACCATTGATCTGGATATCAATGAACAATCTTTCGGTCGCGATGTCGCAGGTGCCAGAACTTTTGGTTTTATGAAAGATGTCGAAGCTTTAAAATCTCGCGGTCTTGCCAAAGGTGGTAGCCTTGATAATTGTATCGTTTTGGATCACGAGGCCATCATCAATCCCGAAGGTCTTCGTTGGGAAGATGAATTCGTTCGTCACAAAGCCTTAGATGCCTTAGGGGATCTGGTGACTTTGGAAATGCCTTTAATGGGGCATGTGGTCCTTTATAAAGCCGGCCACGATGTGATGAATAAGCTCGTTAAGAAAATCTGGGATTCACCAACCAGCTTCCGTCACGTCGAACTGGGAGCGGATATTTCAGAAGAAGTCCAGCGCTACAACGGCTGGACTGTTCCAATGTAAGACGCAGCGACATCAGCTCACTTTGCCAATAACAGAGTCCCTTGGGGCTCTTTTCCCATAGGAAGAGGGTCGTGGGCCTTGTCTCCATTGACCACGGACTCTAATTCCTGCGTGACCGTTTTGAGGGTCTGAGATTTACGCATCATGACTTCCGCCGTGGCGGAAAGTTCTTCAGCGACCGAGGCGTTACTTTGTGATGCAGAATCTATTTCGTTCATTGTTTTTCCGAACTGCTGAATCCCGATCGTTTGCTCTCTGGAAGCTTGAGAGATCTCCTGATTTAAGTAAGCGATTTTTTCAATAAGTTGAATCATAGATTTAATGGCGGATTCTGTTTCTTCGGCTTTTTTTGTGCCGATGCTGACGATATCCGCACTTTTAGTGATCAGCTGGCTGATGTTTTTTGCAGCTTCAGAGCTTCGTAGTGCCAAAGTTCTCACGGCGTCTGCGACGACGGCGAACCCTTTTCCCTGTTCGCCGGCCCGAGCTGCCTCGACAGCCGCATTCAGAGCTAAAAGATTTGTTTGAAAGGCGATATCTTCGATCACAGAGGTGATTTCGGTGATTTCTTTTGAGGAGGCGTGAATTTGTTGGATCGAAACTCGAAGGTCTCCCAAAACATCGCTGCTGACTTTCGCTTTTTGCTGACAGTCTTGAGAAAGCAGGGCTGCGTTTTCTGCGCTGTCGTTGTTTTTCTTAGTGACCGAAGAGATTTCTTCCATGCAGGCAACCGACGTTTCAATAGAGGCTGCAGATTCAACAGCTCCTTTGGAAATTGTCTGGCTTGCAAAGCTGACCTGCTCACTGGAGGTCGCCACATCAATCGTGTTTTCAGCAATACGCACGGTGATACTTTGAATGTGTTTGGCCAAAGAGCTGATAACAATCCAGCAAAGAACTAAAGCCACCGTCGTAAAGGCAAACAGCCCCACGAGGAAATATGTGTTGGCTGAAATCAATCCTGCGAAAAGGTCCTTCGCATTGGCTTGCACCATCACACCCCAATTAAGATTCGAAATAAATTTATGGTGTTCTAAAAAACTATATCCAATGACTTGTTCAACGCCTTCGCGGCGAGGATCCATCCCTTGAAAGACGCCGCTTCCTTTTTTCCGGATTTGTTCAACGGGAGTGAAGGCCTGCAAACTTGTGTTGAAATTCACAGAGTCTTTGTCGGAGCGTGACGCAAGAATATTGCCATCAGGGCCTACCAAAGTTAGCAAGACAGAGGAAAGACCTTTTGACTGGTGGTTGTGAAAGGCAGAGTTAAGCTCGTCCTCCACCCATTTAAAGTTTGCACGGTTGGAAAGAACTCCGATGACTTTACCGTGAGAGTCTTTAACGATGGCGCTAAAGCTATTTGCTTTGCGGTCTTCTTTATAGACTTGATGGATGTAAAAATCGTTCTGCGGTTGCTCCACGTAGGTTCCCGTAAAACCTTTGCTGGAATCATCCGTCGTCTGTCCTGCTATCACTTTCTGAAACCATTCCTGCGACGAATAATCCAGTCCGTAGAGTTCCTGTGTATCGATATTCTTTCCTTTCGGATCCTGGTTGTTCACGGCAATCAATTTCCCGTCGGGAGCCACGAAAAGAATAAGATCATAAATGCCATAAAGAGCGACATAAGAATTCAGCGCCTCAATGATGCGGGGCTTTTCGGTGCTCATAAGAATTTCGTTTTTAGCAAAAGCCTGGACGTCACCATAGCGTTCGTAAAACTGCGCTGCAATTGACGAAGCCAGCGCCTCAGAATGCAGATTGAAATTGTCGACGATATGCTCTTTTTGTGTGTTAAGGGATTTTTGAAACTGGATGTAGTTAAACGTCTGAATGCTGAAGATACAAAGAGCGAAGATTAACAGGAAACGTGCTTTAAGACTTAATCTTTTCAATGGGCAACTCCTTTGCCGATGAATAATTCATCGGTGTGGAGTGAGCTTGCCTGAAGCGAAGTTTCATTAAAGATAGATAACCTTAGGTGCCGAAAAAACAGAAATACGAAGAGACACTCAAGTTTGTGTCTCTTCGCGGGAAACGAATTAAATTTATTAGCGCTGTGATTTGAGATAACCCACGATATCCACATCAGGAGCGGTTTCTATGCCGACTCCGCCGGGCATCGGGCCCGTGATCTCATCCAGCGTGTAATCCATACGGGCGTCGTATTTGCGCTCGGGTTGGTTGCGCAACCATTTTTCTTTTTCGTACCACGCGCGTTTGTTTTCGTCGTCCGTGCAAGAGGCCATTTCCTGATCAAGTCTTGCGCCCCAACGATTTTCAATACAGTGATAAGGGTCAAAACTCATCGCAAACAATCTTTGGCGGGCAGCTTCCAGGTTCATTCTTACGGTCAGACCGTTTGTCGTCGTGTAAGAAAACTGACAAGCCTGAGCTTTTTGCGCATAAATCGCAAACAAGTCCGCAGCTAAGTTTCCGCCGTTATAACGGATGGCTGGATCTCTTTTCTTGTAGCGCTCAATGTTTGATTTTGTTTGATTCAATAAATCAATGAAAGCCACTTTCAAACGAGCATCACGTGAAGGAGTTGCATAAGCCTCCCATTCGCCTTCAGCTCCGTAAATGTTCGCCGGCAATTTTTCCGGATGAGGTTTCAAATAAACGCCCGAAGTGCGAGCGGCCTCGACTGCATCAACGCGGTCTTTTAGACTCACGCAAATATCGTCTGTCAATTGTGCCATATCTTTAAGTGGATCAATGTGCTGTTCACCTTGCATCAAGCTCATGCGAACGTAGTCATAGAAATTCACAGTCTGTCCGTTGACGACAAACTTTCCTTTGCTCCATCCTTGAGGATCCGGTTGTGTTCCGTAGTATTGCTCTAAGCCAAATGAAGCGAGTTGCGTATTAGCGGCAGCAATAATTTTTCCGCCAATATAGTTTCCAGATGAATCCAGTTTCGCATCCACCACCGCCAAAGGACGGAAGTTTTTAAATCCAGCACCTTGAGCAGGACGACTGCGAACAAACTTTGGAGTGAACATACCCATCGTCAAAGAGTTGTCTGGATGAGCATCGATATAGAACACACGTCCATCATCAGCGACTTTATAAACAATCGCCACGTGTCCATTAGGATCATAGATCACAGTTCCAGGGCGAACACCATTGCGATCAATTTTAGCAGGATAGAAATCTGTGAAAAGGTCTTGATCAACATCACCCAACATACGATAAGTCGCAGAGAACGTGTAACCTGGAACGATGTCATTCAAAACTTCAAGAGCATTCGGGTATGTGTTCTTGAAAAGGCCGTTCTTTGTGAGAACGTCGTAGCGTTTATTTACGTAGTTGCCGAGGTTGTTGTAACGAAGGTCCTTCACGTCTTTAGGATCTTGTCCCGGCTCTAAGTTCGCTTTAACTTCGCTCACGATCGAAAACGGAAGACCGTTTTTCCATGAAAAATAAGCGCGCAAGTAATAAGGAAGATCCGCGCAGTCTGCGAAATATTTAAGACCTGCAGGATCAGAATTGAAATAAGGATTGGCGGAACTTTTTAGGCAGTTATCCACTTTCCAGCATTGACGTTTTTCAACGGCCTCACCAATACGTGTAACAAACTCGCCAAATTGCCGTTCATGCAGGTCTGTCCAGGTCGGCTGAGTAATACGCCACTGGGTCGCCGCAGACTGGGCCTGAGCCGCAAAAGAGGCCAGGAAAACGAACGAGAGGGTGCCTAGAAACTTCATAGAAATTCTCCACGATTATATTCGGGAACGGAAGGAGCAACACCTCTGCCAAAAAATACGGCATATAAGTCGATTTAATTGCATTTGAGGCCCTTTTTCAGAAGGACCGCCGTTATTCGCTAAACAAGCCTGTAAAAGGTGCCTGCTTCTTTTTTCGGCCCATACTGCGTCAGGCACCTTGGGCCCGTTGCTTTTTATTGCCGATCTGGCATATTTCCTGGGTTGTCAAAATGAGGTTTAACAGAAGGGGTTTTAATAAGAACCCCCGACAGGAGTAATCATGATTATCGGTGTTCCTAAGGAGATTAAAATTTCTGAGAACCGTGTTGGTATCACTGAAGCTGGCGTTCGTCAGTACGTGAAAGAAGGCCACACAGTTATCGTTGAAAAAGACGCAGGTGTCGGTTCTGGTATCAGCAACGAGCAATACGAAAAAGCTGGTGCGAAAATCATCGACACTAAAAAAGAAGTGTATGCAAAAGCAGACATGATCCAAAAAGTGAAAGAGCCACTTCCTGACGAATACGAACTCATGAAGGAAAACCAAATCCTTTACACATACCTTCACTTGGCTGCAGAAGCGAAGCTAACGAAAGTTCTTTGCGAGCGTAAAGTGAAAGCGATTGCTTACGAAACAATCCAATTGGACAACGGTTCTTTGCCGCTTTTGACTCCTATGTCTGAAGTTGCAGGTCGTATGGCGACTCAAATCGGTGCTTTCTACCTTCAAAAAGATCATGGTGGAAAAGGCATCTTGATGGGTGGTGTAACGGGCGTAAAACCAGCTAAAGTCACTATCATCGGTGGTGGTGTTGTTGGTACGAATGCAGCGAAAATGGCAGTGGGTCTTGGCGCTTCTGTGACTATCCTTGATGTGAACACAGCACGTTTGGAATATCTTGATGATATCTTCCAAGGTCGTTGCATGACTTTGTTCTCGAACTCTAAAAACATCGAAGATTCAGTGAAAGATTCTGATCTTGTTATCGGTGGTGTTTTGATCACGGGCCACAAAGCTCCAACTCTTGTTTCTAAAGAGATGATCGCTTCTATGAGCAAAGGTTCTGTTGTTGTTGACGTTGCAGTGGACCAAGGTGGTTGTATTGAGACTTGCCGTCCGACTTCTCACCAAAACCCAACTTACGAAGTTGATGGTGTGATCCATTACTGTGTGCCTAACATGCCAGGCGTTGTACCTAGAACTTCGACTTACGCTTTGACAAACGTCACTGCGAAATACGGTTCTATGCTAGCTGCAATGGGCGTTGAAGACGCTATTGCGAAATCACCAGCGTTGTTCAAAGGTTTGAACACTTACGGTGGTTACGTATGTTACGAGCCAGTAGCTAAAGACCTTCACATGGAATACAGACCTTACAAAGGTTAATTCCTTAAGTTTCTACTCTAGAAATTTCAAAAGGCCTGCATGAAAATGCGGGCCTTTTATTTTGCAAAATCATAAGCCCTCATTGACAAGAAAAATCTCCAGAGAAAAACTTGTTACAACCCTGGAGGATTTATGTCGGCTTTCTTCGCACTTTTAATCACGACTCTTTTTGCCTCTCAACCCAACCAATCTCCAACGACGGCCCCGTTGGGTTCTTGGAAAGTCGATCGCAATGCCATTTCAATTTCCGGCGTTTCTTCAGGCGGCTATATGGCAGTCCAAATGGGGGTCGCCTATTCTAAAAATATCTCGGCCGTAGCGAGTGTCGCTGGAGGAATTTATTGGTGTTCGGAAGGGGATTCACAAAAAGCGCAAAGTCGTTGTATGGGGCAACCTCAAGGGATTGATTCCAACGTGCAGATTGCCGAAGCCAGAAGATTGGCTGACGAAGGGCAGATTGATTCTTTAACAAATATAACTCGCCAGAAAATTTACCTCTATGCAAGTGTCAAAGACAGCGTCATTCATGCCTTAAATTCAGAGAAGCTAGAAGAGTTCTACAAAGTCTTCGCGAATCCATCACAAATCACAACAGAGAAAAGCATTGTTTCAGCTCACGGTTTTCCGACCCTCAGTTCAGGAAACCCTTGTCAGATGGGATTCCTTCCGTGGCTTTTAAAGTGCAACTTTGATCTTGCAGGAGAAATTTTAAAATCAGCTTATGGATCTTTGAACGAGCGTGGAAACTTTGAACCAAAGAACTTAATTAAGTTCTCACAAGGTGATTTCGGCGATGAGAAAACACCGCTTTATAAAGAGGGCTGGGTGTACGTGCCCAGCGAATGTCAGCAAGGAATCCAATGCCGTTTGCATGTGGCTCTTCATGGTTGCCAGATGAATCCAGATTTTATTCAAGATAAGTTTGCGACTTTGGCAGGCTATAACGAGTGGGCAGAGACAAATCGTATTATCGTGCTTTATCCGCAATCAGCAAAGATTCCTAAGGACAATCCTTACGCCTGTTGGGACTGGTTTGGATTTACAGGGCCTAACTATATGACAAAGTCAGGCTCGCAGATGAGTGCACTGAAAAACATGATTGAAAAAGCGATTCAATAAATTAAATCGCTTTGATAAAGGACAATCCAAACTCGGTGTTCTTTTTGATTTGATCAAGCTCGCGTTGTTGCTCTGGAGAAATCAATTGCAACATCTGAGCTTCCGCCTGACTGTACACCATGCCACCTTGAGATTGGCTTTGACGAGTGCGGTTTTCTAAAATTTCCCAATCGCTGCCTGAAGGAAGACCGTAACCTGGAGCTCCTGCAAGGAAGGCTGCAGGTTGTGAGAACATATTGCTGATTTTAAGAATGCTTTCTGTCACTTCAACAACGTCCGATTTCTTATTATTCTTTTTTGCCGCCTTCATGTCCTCAAGAACCCACTTCTGCAAAGTCGTGTGGATATTTGCGATCACAAAGCGGTGAGCCGCTGTTTCTAACATCAAGAGGGCCGCTGCGGATTTCAGACGGTCTTTCCCTGTCAAACGGCTAATGCCCTGATAAAGAGCGCTACGATCTTTTGCAGAGAGCTTTAAAAACTCCGTAAAGTTTTTGTAGGGGAGACGCAGCGTTTTTTGAATGACACCATAGCTCATGTCATAACGACTTCTGTAAGAGTCAAAAAGATAAGCATCTTCAATAGCCTTCAAACGATTTCCAAACATCGAGTTGTTCGCCATTTTTCTGTTAACTAACTCTTTTTCAAGACCCATTGGAGTTTTGATTGAAGCGTAAATCAATCCAGGTCTCCACACAGAGGACTTTAAAAGATTCAAGCTTTCGGTGGCGCAGTTATTAGAAACGAAATAGTACTTACCGTCATAACTCCAGTGCGTTTCAATCGCGCGAGTCACAAACTGGGCAATCTCCGTGCGAGTGAGATTCAACGGAATGCTCTTAATGTCGCGCATTTCTGTTTTATTGTATTCGTCAATCACTTGCGAAAGTGGAACGAAGAACAAGCGCGATGGATAAGATCCATTCAGGCCTTTTAAAGTGTTGATCTGAATTCCATTTACGAACGCGCGGTAAGAAAGAATGATGTGTTCATTCACGTCCTTCATGCACTCAGGACCAACGACTTTTCTTTCTGGAGAGCAAATCACCAGACGGAACATCGAGTGTCCCCAGCCGCTCGACATGTCTTCACCTTCGTCAGCCAAGAAATAATGAACTTGGTAAACGCGGCTTAAATCAATTTTTTTGACGGGATTTTCGTTCTCTTTGTAGTTCGGAACCACATAAGTCAACGGAGCATCACATTTCACACCCGGAAACGGATCATGTTGAAATTGTGACTTATAAAGACGCGCCAACGTCGGACGACGGCACGCGTACTCAGGATCAAGAAGAAAGTATTCCATGTTCACCGCAAAGAATTCTTCATGATCTGTCAGTTCATAGATGTCAGGGCTACGATGTTTCATCCAGCTTTCATCGTCTTTTTCAAAACCCGCAATTAACAAGAAATATGGATTTTGCGAAAAACTGCGGTTCATATTGATGTAAGCACGGCACTCTGGATCACTGCGATTGTTATTTCGGTTGTCGTCGCTGTTTTTGCAGTAATTGATTTGCGCGTATTCTTGTGAAGAATGCACATCTTCATGGTCATAGGCATGGGCCGTTTCGTGAAGGACAGCTGCGAGAATTTCTTTATAAAGAGTTTTGTGAGTTCTGTTGGTTGGAGTGGCTTTGGCTTCACCACGCATCACTTCGACAAGCACAGTTTTATCTAAATAAATATGACCGCGACGATAAAGCGCCATCGCATCTTTGTTTTTAGCTTTAAGATCAGAAATTTCAACTTTAAGGTCTTTTTTAAGAGCCTGTTTAAGCTTCACTGGAAGCAAACTTGAAGACTTCGCAAAAAGAGTTTGTAACGCGGGACGAGCCGCCGTCGGGATACTTTTGTCTGAGAGATCGTATCCAAAGGCAAAGGCCTGCACTGTCAAAAGAAGATTGAGCGAAAGTAGAGCTAATAATTTCATTGAGAACTCCTTTCAGCGAGACAGTGAAGGAAGCGGCGGAGCTGAGAGAGGGAAGCTCCGCCGAAATCTAAATTACATTCTTAAGATGCCTTGAGCGAGATCAAGATCAGAAGCCTGCAACGCTGGGTTTTCAGCGCGGATAGCTTCCAAAGCTTTTTGAAGAGCAGCGCCACGGATTGTAGCGTCTGAAGCCACGAAAGTCGCAGCGTCTTCTTTAGCCGCAAGAACGAGCTTATGAGTGTTGCCAGAGATAGCAGCTGAAGTGCCCGCTGTTCCCGCAGATGTCAAAAGAGGGATCGCTAAAATAGAGTCCACTGTGCTTGTGACAGAAGCAGAGTAAACTTGAGAGATCTCAGTTGCCTGAGCGATTGTAGAAGCGAGCAATAAACCAACGATAACCATTTTTTTCATAGAGACTCCTTATGTTTGTTTAAATGACGTTCAATTTAGGTTCGATGCCCTTTCTTCATGATCCATGCCGGGGAAATTATCCTAAATGCGCTGTTTTTTTCGTGTTCAGATGTCTAGTAAGTAGTCAGGTCCGCGAAATGCGCGCTTCTATTGGACCTCATTCAGCTGATCTGGCCCTAGGGGTTGGTTGGATTTTCAGACTTAAGTTCATTAAAGAAAGACCGAAACATCTACAACTTTTAATTTATTGAGGCGTTATGGATTTTTCTAAGTTGAGTTTGAGTTTACGTTCTAAGGTTCTATTTTTAACTTTGTTAACGGCGGTTTCAATCGGCGCCGTGTTTTCAGTCGTTCTACTGATGGCGGCCGATCAAAACGGTCACGTCGTCGAAAACTTAGTAGGGCGTGCCCAGAAAATGCGCGATGTCGGCAGAATATCATTCGCTTTCAAGAGCGAAGTGCAAGCCTGGAAAGACATTCTTATCAGAGGGCATGACCCTGAAAGTTACGCGAAGTATTCTGCGGAGCTTACTGATAAAAGCAATGAAGTCCGCGCTCTTGTTAAAGGTCTGCAGTCACGTTTAACAGATTCAAAAGACAGAGCTTTGACCGAAGATTTTTTGACGGCAGAAGCGAATCTATTCAAACAGTACCAGGAAGCTAAAGAAGGCTTTCTAAAAACGGGTGATCATAATTATCAAGCGGCGGATATCGCGCTTAAAGGCAAAGATCGCCCTGTAGTAGAGTCTTTGAATAAACTCACTGAAGGATTTCAACGCAAGCTCGAAGCGACGAGCAAAGAAAGTGCGGAGGCTATTCGCAAGACGATGGCTACAGGTTTTGTCGTTGCCTTCACGGTGATGATGATTGTCTTGATCGTTGCGACTTTTATGTCGGGGAAAATTTCCCGTCGCTTGGCGAGTGTTTCAAACTCGATTGAAAAAGTTTCGTCAAGCATTGACGGTGCCGTGATCGAAATCGCGACTGCGAGCAATCAGCTGGCAAATGCCAATACGGAAACAGCAGCGTCTGTCGAAGAAACATCGGCTTCTTTAGAGGAAATTGCCGGCATGACGAAAAGAGCCAATGAATCTCTCATAGAAACATCAAAATTAGCCGCACACGGGAACGCGACCGCAGCGCAAGGTGAGGCGGAGATGGCTCAGTTGATTCGTTCCATGAACGACATCAAAAAAAGCTCTTCAAAAATGGAAGAAATCATTGCTGTCATTGACGACATTGCTTTCCAAACAAATCTTCTGGCTCTCAATGCTTCAGTGGAAGCGGCTAGAGCCGGTGAGCAAGGAAAAGGCTTTGCGGTCGTCGCAGATGCCGTCAGAACCTTGGCGCAAAGAAGTGCGACTTCTGCCAAAGACATTTCAACGCTTATTAAAGACAGCGTTGCTAAGGTCGAAGACGGTGCGCAAATCGCCAATGGTAATGAAGCCGTGCTTAAAGACGTCGTAAACTCCATCAAAAAAATCACAGACTTGACTTCAGAAATCGTGTCAATGGGAAGCGAGCAGCTGGCAGGAGTGAGTCAAATCACAAAAGCGGTTCAGCAGTTAGATCAAGCTTCACAGGCGAATGCGGCGTCCGCGGAAGAAGCTGCGGCTTCCAGCGAAATGTTGAAGGAGCAATCAAGAAGTCTGCAACAGGCCGTCTTGGATTTGCGCCTGGTCGTGGAAGGTTAGATTATTTTTCCGACAAAACTTGTTCAAGCCAAATATTCCCCCAGTCTTCGGTGCGAAGAAGGGGAATATGGACCTTCATAAGTCGGTACTCTGTCGCACTATGAGGATGTTTGTAGCGCGCCCATCGCGCCGAACTAATGCTAAGTTTTAGCGACGGAAGTGACTGCAGAAGCTCTACCGAAGTGCTCGTGGCACTGCCGTGGTGACCTAAAATCAGAACTCGACTTTGTCGAACCCAATAAAGATGTCGCCAGATTTTTTCCTGAGTCGAAGGGGAGTCGCCAGGCAAAAGAATGTTTTTATATAAAACGACACGGCTTTGCTCGTTAGATTTTTTATTTTTTAGCGGAGTCCAAACGTCGACTCCCGCCTGCAGATCGAAGGGCCGCAAGTCTAAAGCCTCTTCGCAAGAACGAAAACTTTTTAAAAGTTTCATTTTCCGTGCGCTCGACGTCCCGAGCGGAGACAGAAAAATACAGAGATCTTTCAACTGAGAACGAACCGGATTTTTGGATAAAGCTCCAATATGGTCCCAGTCCCAGTGACTCAAAGAAACAATGTTTTTCTTAGTAGCACACGAACGAAGAATTTTTTCCCACGGAAAAAACTCTCCACCCATATCAAAGTGAATACAGCTTGATGGAGAAACCGCCGTAACCCACTGACCTTGTCCGACATTCCAAACAACGACGTAGGAGTGCGCCGAAAGATCGGTTAGCAGGCTTGCACTTAAAGTAATAACAAGAAAAACAAAATACTTCATGGCGCATCCTTCCCTTGCCACAAATGCAAACGGAGAAAGTGCATCACGCAATGCCAACCTAAAATCCAAGTCCATAGCAATCCAACCGATGGCAAGGGACGCTTGTGAATTTCAATGGGTTCAGCAAGAACCACAAGGGTTTCGCTGAACACTGTCATGATTTTTTCAAACAAAACTAAAAACGGAGACAGCACCGCTGCCAAGAAACTTAATGGTAACAAAATATAAGAAACTACCGGCGCCAAAAATAAATTATAGAGAATGCTCAAAGGGTGAAGACTTCCTAATCCCCAAAGAGGTGCACTCATAAAAAAGAAAATGGCGACTTGTGAGAAAACAGTGCGTGCCAAGGTGTTTCTGATTCGCAGTGCCGAGGAAGTAGAAAGAGCCAAAGCCGCGCACCAGCTCATTTGCAAAGACAATGAGTTCCACCACCCAGGAAACAGAATCAACGTCGTAAAACCCGCTGCAAGAACAGAAAAGTCAGCGGGGAGGTGAAGGTGTCTGCGTCGAAAAACTTCGCGCAGACCCAGTCCAAGAAATGCTCGCGCAGCGGGCGCTTGCCAACCTGAAACCAAAGAGTACGAACCCAAAAAAAGAAATCTTACAATGACTGGAATTTTGAAAATGCTTAGAAGTTCATCAAGCAAAATGAGGTGAGAACCGGAGATCACAAAGATATGAATTAAAGAAGTTTTGCTTAGATTTTCTTTCAACTCTGTGTCTGTGATTTTTTCGCCACAAACAAGAGATGCTAACGAAGTGTGATGTTCAAAATTCGTTGGCAGAATCTGTACACATTTTTGTTGGAAAGTAGAGGCAAGTGCTGATGTGTTTGTAAGCAAAGAAGTAGGAAGTGGTGTGCTTAAGCTCAAAGCAAGAACTAGTAGAATAATCATAGTTCTCAGCACTTAGCAAATTTCATAACGCATGCGATTTCTAAAATAATCTGTCATTGAGTCCGCGCGTCTCCTGAGGTCGGATTTTAAGATCTGACATTTGCTCGCTCAATTACACGGCATTAATGTATTAATCTTTAATTATTTCATGTGGTTATCTTGTGCGTAAGTTCTGTGCAAATCGCTGAAACCCTTGAAAACCAACAGGTCCAAGGTCTAGCATTACAATAACTCAACATTTTATGTGGATAACTCCTGCTTGTTTGCACTTCTCAATGCGTGTCATACTGGAGAAAGATCAAGAGGTGTCGAGAGATGAAGCAACTTAGACTATTAGCAGCAACGGTCCTTTTAAGTGTTCCTATGAGCGTACTGGCGAAATCTGCCGCACAAGCACATCAACAATCTTCGAAAGACTTAAGTCAGCAATCTCTTCTTGTGGAGCTCACAGGAAAAGATATTTCGAAAGAAAATGACATCACCTTATATGCTGAAATGGTAAGCGCTTATCAAAGCGACGATGAAATTGCATTTAAGAGTCGTCTGCAAAGTCTGCTCGCTAGATTTCCGCAAAGCGCTTACGCTGACAATGCTTTGTTCTTAGCAGGGCGCATGGCGGTGGATCACAATAACTACGCAGAGGCGATTAAATACTTTGCGCGTCTTGAAAAAGAATATCCACGCAGTAACAAACTAGGTGCAGCGAAATTCGCGAAAGCAATGACATACAAAAAAATGAATTTGCCAGAATTTGCGAAACGCAATCTTCAAGAAGTGCGCGTGAAATTCCCAGGAAGTCCTGAGTCTTTCCGCGCTGACGCTGAATTGAAAATGTTTAAATAACTCACACGACTCGCAAGGATGCTAGAGTGATGAACAAAAAGTTCTCCGTGATGTTAACTCTGATTTTTTGTGCGCTTGTTGCTCAGGCGCAAGACACGCCTCCTGACGCCAATTGGGAATCTGATCCTTTGGACGTTCTGGAACCACAAAAAACTGAAATCGTAGAGCCGACGGTTCCCGAATTTAAAGAAGTCGGGCCGGGCGGTCATGAAACCACGCCAGCGCCACCTTCTGAGTACGCCGAGCCTACAGTTCCGATGGATATTCCTGCAGAACCTTCGGTCACTCCGCATGAGGCAGCGCCAAGTACAGAAACAGCCTTTGGCAGCAGCGAGCCTGATTACTCTCGTGAAGCCGAGTTTCATCGCATTTACAAAACTTACAATGAACAACCCACTTCTGAAGAATCTTGGGAAAAAGCCGCGGGCAATCGTCAGGCAGAAATTTACCAAGTACAAAAGGGAGATACTCTTTCCGGAATTTCGACAACGCTTTTTGGCGATCAGTTCTTTTGGCCGAAGGTGTGGTCTTTAAATAAAGGACAGATCGAAAATCCCCATGAAATTGAACCGGGCATGAATGTGCAGTTCTTCGCCGGAAGTGTGGATGAAGCTCCGACTTTGGAAGTCACGACGACTAAAGAAGAAAAAGTCGTGAAAGAAGACGGCACAGAGGAAGTCCGCAAGCAGACAACAAAGACGACGCTTCCTCCACCCAAAAAACGCGCTCCTTTGTTGAAGCATCTTCCCGATAGTTTGCCGTTGTACCGCATGGGAGCCGTGAATGCGCCACCTGTAGAAGTTCAAGTGGATCTTCCTAAAAATCAATTCCCGACGGGCCCAGAGTATCTTGAGTACTATATCAACGATAGTCCCATGCAGGGTGTGGGTGTCATCACCGGCACAGAGATGTCGATGAAAACAGCGGGTGATTATCAATACGTGTTTGTGCGTCTTGATGAGGCTGGCGGCAAAGAATTTGTAGCACAGAAAAATGTAACGCAAGTCAAAGACCCGCAAGTGAAAGAACGCCAAGGCTACATGGTCGAAATTCAAGGTGAGATCGAAATCCTTGAGCGTGTGAACGATCAAAAAAATGTTTATCGCGCAATTGTGAAAAAAGCGATTCAACCTTTAGAGGTCGGATCATTCCTTGTTCCCGGAAAACTTCCAATGATTGACCCTTCGGTGACAGCATTGACGTCAGGTGTGGGTGCTAAAATCATGGGTGGGCAGTTTGATAAAAAGCGCACTCTTTTCGGATCCAACTCTGTGGTGTTCTTGGATGGAGGCTCGAATCAAGGTTTGCAAGTGGGCCAAAGTCTTCCGATTTATGCCGATGAAAGAATCCGCAATAAAAACTCGGAGGCTGTGATCAATGACCGCGTGATCGGTGTCGTGAAAATCGTTCGCGTGTCACCTAACTTTGCGACAGCTTACGTGTCTCGCGCTACCGATGACATTGTTTTGGGCGATTACGTTGGAAAAGCCGTCACCCATGCTTTTAACGAGCAGCCTGTGATGGAAGCTCCGTCGAAAAAAGAATCCAATGATGACTTCGAGAAAGAGTTTGAAGAATCAACTCCTTCTAACGAAACGGCGCCGGCGCCGGATTCCGGAACCGACGATTCTGATCTAGAACTTTAAAAAGAAACGGAAGGGCTCTGCGAATTGCAGGGCCCTTTTGCTATGAATGATCTTTATTCGCTCTCACAATTAATCAAAACGCATCCTCTATACACCGTGCAAAGAGACGAGATCCATCATCTCTATCGAACTCTCGGGAATGCCGGAAATCTTCACGCTGACAGTTTGATGTCGGGACTGAAAGATCATCTGCCGGAGCTGTTTGCCGCTATTCAGAAAAACCACGCACTTTTCAAGAAGCACTGTGAAGACAGTTTGAAATTAAAAATGCAAGGTGTGCAGCTTGTCTGCTATGGCGAAGAGCTTTTTCCATCACAATGTTATTGGATGGCGGAACCTCCGCTGACTTTAAGTTTTTTAGGATCACCGGCATGGTTGAATGAACGAACGTTGTCGGTTGTGGGAAGTCGCGAGCCTAGTTTTGAATCCGTGCAGTGGATGGAGAAAGAATTTGCTCCGTTTTGCGAAAAAGAAAAACCCTGCGTAGTGAGTGGTGGCGCCAGGGGAGTGGATCAGAAATCTCACTCGACAGCTTTGCGCAAAGATGCAGCGACCGTCGTGGTTCTGCCGTCAGGTTTGGGAGCCATGTATCCTGAAAGTTTGAAGGAATGGATTTCGTCTGTTGTTGATCAAGGTGGATGTTTCTTAAGCGAGTATGCGCACGAACAAAGAATGCACAAACATCTTTTTCATCACCGCAATCGCCTGATCGCAGCGCTCGGTAAAGCCACACTGCTCGTGGAAGCACGCAAACGCAGCGGCACTTTGATCACAGCTCAACAAGCAATTCAGTTGGGCCGTGCGGTATGGATTGTCCCCGGTCATCCTTTAGATCCGCACTTTGCAGGAAGTTTGGATTTGCTGGTGGAGGGGGCACAGCTCGTGAGGGATGCTCAAGATTTATCCATGTTTTTTAATTCGGAATTAAGTGATGATAAAATGTCCCCAGTAGGGATAGCGAGCTCTCGAGAGTCCGCCCACTACCTGTAGTGGCTTTGTTAAGTGACTAAAATTCTTAAGAAAAAAATGAAATGATCTAAAAAATTCTTTTGCAAGCCACCGGGATTGCCCCTACCATTTGAGTTAAGGGAGGGGCGATGTGGTCAAGGATGACCGTGGTAGTATGGATGCTACTGCATCGCTCTAATTTTTAGACCGCCGCCTCTGCAGCTTAGTTCCAATTTCTTCTTAAAGCCTCAGCACCCAAAATTGCAAAAATCAAATTAGGTGTCCAGATTGCAACAGCCACGGGTAGTGATCCACTGCGTGCGGCACCTTCGGCGGCGACGTATAAAATCCAATAAAAAATAATCAGACCAATACAAAGAATCATGCCACCAGCTTTAGCAGCGCGACGGTTGGTCGTTGTTCCTAAACCCACACCAATCATCGCAAAGACGATGCAGAGTGCAGTGATCGCCCAGCGCTTGTGGTATTCGGTGCGCAGAGTGCGCTCTAGATCTTTGTCTTTCAGATCTTCTTTGAGGCGATGACGAACTTCTTCCAAAGTTAAGGACTGCGGAGATTTTGCTTTCTCATCGGTGTTAACAGGTTCAGAAAAATGCACGTCATAAGTATCAAAGCTGATCTTCGTATGTGTTTTCGCCTGGCGGTGAATTTCACCATTTTTAAGACGTAACAAAACTTCATGACCGGGACGTTCTGGATCGGGAATAATCTCGCCATCTTTGGCGATGATCGTTAAAGGCACATCGCCTGATTTTTCGTCGTAGATGAAGACTTTCTTGAGAAGTCCTTTGTCAGAGTTCACCTCATTGGCGTAAACGACCATATCGAAAAAACCTTCCGAGAAAGTTCCTTCTTTGATCACAGCACCTGCTTTTGTGTTCGCCAGACGAGAATAAAGAACCTCGAACTGTCGGTTTCCCCAAGGCGCAATATTGAATGACATTTGCGCTGAAATAATTCCGACAAACGTGGCTAAAATCAAAGCGGGCATCAGTAAGGTTCCCATAGGAAGACCTGAAGCCTTCATGGCCACGATCTCAGAATCTTGACTGAGGCGACCGTATGTCAAAAGAACCGAAAAGAGCAAGGCCATGGGAAAAAGAACGGGGAGAAGTGAAATCACGACATAGCCAATGATTTCGGCGATGGTTTTAAGTGTCACCCCATGAACCAGGGCGAACTCTGTCAGGCGCAAGACCTGAAACATGAGGATGATTGAAATAAAGACCAAGAGTCCCAAAATGAAGCTCGGAAGCATCTCAAAGAAAATGTACTGCGCGGCTTTTTTTCCGTAAAAGATACTCAAAAAGGAGTCTCCTTGTGAATGCTGTCTATTCTAGTCTGAGGGCTCATTCGTGTCATCGCGCCCATTGTCCAGAACCAAGCTTATTGACGGTAAAGCATCCTTATCTGACAATGATGATATGAACAAGATTCTTTTGGTTTACGAGGATTATGCCGACCTGATGGAGGTGGAAGCCACACTGAAAAAAGTGGGCTTTGATGTCATCGGTCTTTCCAGCGAATACGCAATCGCGGAGCAAATGTTGGCATTCAATCCGGATCTTGTTGTGGGTGCTGGGCGCGGAGGAAAAGTAAATTCCTTGGGCGTCGGAAAACGTTTGAAAGAAATGACCCGCTGGCAGGGAAAGTCAGTGCTTATTTTCCCGGCAAACTTTAAACCCAATCCTCAAGATCTTATTCGCATTCGTGTTGATATGATTTTGGAAGCCCCGGTTCCCCCTTTGCGTTTAGTTCAAGTGATCGGAAAAATCTTAGGGCACGATGAAGCCGTGTTATTGGAGCGCTTGAACAAATCAATGCATGTGGAGAGTCCTCAAAAGACCGGTTCCTCGGTTGCCGGCGGAAAATATTCGACAGAAGAAGAAGCCATTTATGTTAAAGGAACGGTTGAAGGGGAGCCTTCGGCGGATTCTGATCAGGCTTCATTGGGTGTCGAGAGAGTTCATGAAAACTCTCAAGAGTTCACGCTAAATACAGAAGAACAAGAGAGAAAAGTCTCTTTTCGTTTTGGCGATCGAATGTCGGCGGCCTCCGAAGAGCGTGCTGCCACCCGAGATGAAGAAACCGCATTTCCGGATGTCGATTTAAAGTCCTTAGAACGCGAACTTTTGGGCGGAGGCACTCCGGAAGTGGAGAGAGTCGAAGTCGATGCGGAGGAGCAGGAACTTCAAGTTAAGGCCCAAAATGACCTGCAAAAATCAGAAAAGGGCCTTAAAGAGCGTATTGCAAAATACAGCGAAATTGTTGCAGATGTGAAGGTCTCTCCAAAAAGTACGCTGACTCGAGTTGAGGCGCGTCGTCGCCAACGTGAGCTAGAAGCGGATTGGGACCCGCAAAACCTCAACGAACTCGACGAGTTACGACGTCAATTCACGAAGGCTATGTTTAAAAAATAATTGATCCTTGTGCATCTTGACGGTAGACCTTTTGATGTTCAAATTAATATAAGAAATCGGTACTTGATTTAGACGGAGGCCATTCATGGGCACATTTACAACACCAGTCACAGATAGTTCTTTTGAAACAGAAGTTTTGAATTCTTCAACACCAGTCCTCGTAGATTTTTGGGCAGAGTGGTGCGGACCTTGCCGTGCTTTGGCTCCAAAGTTGGAAGAAGTCGCTCAAGAGCTTGGTCAAAAAGTAAAAATCGTGAAGGTGAACGTGGACGAGAATCCTGGAACTCCAGGTAAATACGGCATCCGCGGTATTCCTGCGATGTTGCTTTTCAAAGGCGGCAGCGAAATCGGTCAGCTTGTAGGAAACCATCCTAAAGATGCGATCTTGGATTTTTTAAATAAGAACGTGTAAGCGTTCACGAAGCCCCGCTTCGAGCGGGGTTTTTTTTGTCTTTTTTCTTTCTATGGCTAAAGTCAATTTTCAAGAAAATATATCTCTGCGGCTCCTTGAAGAGTTCAAGATCGTAGCGCAAAAAGTTTGTATGATGTTAGCCTCCGAAGGCGTGCATCGCAGACCCTATGTGGAAGGTCTTCCTCATTTCCAGTCCCTCTCTTTAGAAAAGAAACAAGAGATCGTAAAAACCTTGGTCTTTTTTAAAGAGCTTTGTGAAGAGCAAATCGCCGAGGGTTATAAGTTAAAAGACAACTTTACGTTCGTGTGGAGAGCTTTTCGCAAACTAGGATATGTCCCGCGCGCCGATGTTTTTAATTTTATGTCGGATGACGATCTTGTGGAGATTTACTCAAAGGACAATAAGCAGCTTTATTGTAACTTCAAATTCTTTGAATGCTGTTCGTACACACTCGAAGAACTCTACTCTTTGGAGTGGTGGAATCTCTATGAAAGAGATCCGGCGATGACTTCGAAAATTTTTAACGCGGCCTCGAAAGTCATCTCAGGTGACGTTACAGAGAGTTATGTCCCGCAGGTTGAACCCCACCTTTTAAAAGAAATTCGCAGTGAAGAGAAAAGAGTTTTTATGCAGCAAATAAAACTCATGAGTCCTTTAAAGCGGGACAAGCGTGTCGATGCGATTCTGGTCATCGAATCTGCAACGCTGGTGGAAAATCGAAAAGTCTAGTTCGCTTGAAGATTGCATTTGGGTAATGATAAGAAAAATTACGGCGAAATTCTTCTAAGTGACATTCACAAGATGGACAAAATAAAAAAATCAGAATATTGTTGAATCTCTTGTTTTAATCAACAAGTTTTTATTTAAATTCGAGGAAATTTGTGGAAATACTAAAAACCCAAGATGAAACCTCCCTTAAACTCAATGAGTCATTCAAGTCGCTAGCTCAAAAAGTTTGCATGCTATTTGCGACGGAAGGCGTTCATCGTAAGCCTTACGTTCCAGGACTTCCTTATTTTGAAAAACTCTCTGTAGAGAAAAAACAAGAAGTCGTGCAAAGTTTGACTTTCTTCAAAGAGCTTTGCGAAGAACAAGTTGCTGAGGGTTACAAGCTTAGAGACAACTCGACATTCGTTTGGAAAGCATTCCTTAAGTTGGGATTGGTTCCACGTTCTGACGTTTTCAATTACTTAACCGATGAAAACTTAGTTGAAGTTTACTCCGCGGATAATAAACAGCTTTATCGCAATTTCAGATTCTTTGAATGCTGCACTTACACTTTGGAGGAGTTGTACTCTTTAGAGTGGTGGCATCTTTATGAACGTGACCCTCAGGAAACAATGAAAACTTTCGAAGTTTGCAGCAAAGTTTTCAATGGTGAAATCACTGAAAGTCACGCTCCTGGTTTGGGCCCTCATTTCTTGAAGGAAATCAATTCAAGCGAGAAAAGAGAGTGTTACATGGAAATCCAGTTAATCAGTCCTCTTAAAAAGAACAGACAAACTGAAGCCATCGTGCTTATCGAGACTGTGAAAGGTCTTTGGAATTAATTCTTGTTACGCAGCCAGCTTTTTAAAGTTGGCTGTGTTCACAATGTGCCGTAACACCTGCCAGTCCGACTTGGCCTCGTCACTTCTAAGTAAACCTGACGACTGCCAATCGTAACTCTCACGTAAAAAAATCTTCTCTCGTCCGGCGGGCAGACCTAATAAAGCCAAATGTGAAGTCAATCCAGTGGGGACCATTTGCACCCAAACTCTCTTTGTGTTTTTTGGAACGCAGGTGGCAAGTTCCTCCGCAGTCCAGCCTGCATACATTGAGTTTCTGAAGTCCTCATACATATCCGGCATATTGAGCTTGATGAACTCTTCTCCGGCAAGAGCCACAAAACGGTCGGTGATTTCGGCTGTTTTAAGGCGACCTATATCCGTAAGGACAACGATGCCTTCAGGTTTGGCGGCCTTCTCGCTGGCGGTGAGGACTCTGCGAACACTCGCTAGATCCGGCAGGTGATGGGCGGCGTTTGTAAAGCTGACCAGATCAAATGAATGATCCGCCTCATGGAGATTAATAACGTCGCCGGTTTTAAATCGCACTTTTCCCTCAAGTCCGGCGAGCTTCGCATTTTGTTGGGCGATGGACGTCATCGGTTGAGATAGATCAACTCCGAGCACGTGTTTGTAGCCTAGATAATTTGAAAGTCCCATCGTAAGCAGGCCCGGGCCCGAACATAAATCCAAAGCGCTATGGTTCGAGTTCTCAGAACGACAGCGGTACATTAAATCCATGGCTATGGCATAATTTGAAGTCATGTTCGTGTTCAGTACGCGATTGTACTGATTCACGTTTTGTTCACCGTCTGTCACGCCGGAAGGTTCTGGCGTGCGCTGTAAAATCTGTGGAGACTCCATATTATCTTTTACTAACTGAAGAAAAAGATCTTGTCTGTTTGTAGTCATAGAAACCTCTCAGGCTGCTTTCTGTCCTTTTTGTTTCGCCCATTTTTGGCTGATCGCTTCGACCATTCCCATATAGAAAAAACTTGTTTCATTGAGATTTTTCTCAATGCTCTCTAAGGCTTCCGGAGGCAGGCCCTCAAGAAGTTTTAAACCCTTGGCAAAGTGACCTACATCCTCTTCACCGTGCAAGCGATAAAAGGTGGAGGCTCTTTCGCCGTAAATTCTTGTCGTTGTATCCGCAATAGCCTGAAGACTGTGAGCTGAAACGCCCTCTAAGTAATAGGCGTAGCCAAAATGGGCATACGGATTTTCATGATCGAAATAATAATATTGTGATTGATAAAGTGCTGACGTCTGAGGTCTTTCCGGGAAGTCTTCGACTTTCATTCCTAAGGCCTTCAAATCGTTAATCAGCATAATGTCATGACCATTTTCTTCGGCCAAATGTTTTATCAATTGGCGGTGAAGGGGACGGTCTATTAAATTAAACTGCGCAACGCTCGTTGCGATGAATGTCATCGTGTGACGAACATAGTAATACGTTTGCGCGAGCAGTTCTGCATACGCTTCTTTTTGCTCCCAGGGGAAGTTATCGAAAAGCACCTGTGTCTGCAAAATTTTTTCTTCAAACTTTTGTGCCAGTTGTTTTTTCATGTGTTCTCCAATAATTAAACTGCAATTTTTAAATGACTTCGTTTTGGTAAACGAGTTGTTAAATCAATCCGGCGATTCCAATACTGATTGACTAAACTGGCAACAGCGGGATCTGAATGAGTGCGATTGAGTTCTCGTGGAATAACCATGTATTCCACGGGAGTGTTGTAGAGGTCCGTTTTTCCGTAGGAAACCCCTCCACATTTGGCGAGCATGTCATTGGCTCCGACGTCCATTCGACACGCGCTGACGGCAGCATCTACATCCAAGTAGGCAGCCACTTGAGCGCCCAAAGCGCAAAAAACGTGGCCCAAACTTACACCCACTTTGGATTTTCGCCAGGCAGGGTCCACCGTGAGATACTCAATGGTCATGACGTGACGGATGCCATTTTTTCTAAGCTGTTCCGTAAATTGAGGCCCGTAGTTGTGCATGAAATAAATATGATCGCGCGAAGCTTCGAGTTCTAAATCAAATTGGCAATACAGATGTATTCCCGCGATTTCATCTTTGTGCGAAAGAATGGTAATAAAATCTTCCCGTAAAAAATCTTCTTTTCTGAGGACGTCTCCTTGCATGCCATTTTCTTTGAAGACATTTCTCCAGAAGGCTTTCCAATAAGCGTAAGCTTTGTTGTGCAGCTCCGTGGGTTGTCGATCGTGAAGATCTTTACCCGTGATAATCGTATAGTCCAAATCGTACAGTAAAGGTGAAATCGAACCATTGTCCTTCATAGGCATTTTTCTCCCGCCTGCAAAAACAGGCGAACTGTTAGCGTTAATCTTTCTGGAATGTTTGCAGCTTTATCATGATGGATTTGCAACGCTATAACTTGTCGGCGTAACAAAGTTTTTTTGTTAGAGGGAAACAAACATAAACAAAACTTTAATATTCGTGTCTGCTTTTGGTGCGGATCAAAAAGAAATGAACAAAATCAAAAAAACTGTAAAGTGGCTTTTACAGTTTTTTTGATTTTGTTTGTAAAAACGAGAAGAAAATTTGTTCTGTTCTCGTCTGAATTAATTAGATGCTACGATAAGACTGTTGCTATCTGAGATTCTTGCGTAAAGTTCGCCATAGTTTTTCATCACACGAGTGTTATATTCAGCAGGCTTCATATTCTTTGCAAGTAAGCGGCGCACATTCTTGGGACCCATATTGTATGCGCTGACATACTTCACGGCTTTGCCGTTGAATTCTGTGCGCAGGTAGTTCATATAGGCAAGACCGATGCGGATGTTTGAAGATGGATTTTCCAAAGTTTTTTTGCCATTCCACGCAATGCCATATTTTTTTGAGATCCACTCTGCAGTGTCAGGTTTAATTTGCATCAAACCAATTTCGCCAAAGCGACCTAAAGCCAATGGATTGAATTTACTTTCTGTTTTAACCACCGCTAACACAAACACAGGGTCCATTTTATATTTGGCACTTTCTGTGATGACAGTGCGAGCAATAGCGCGGGCCTGAGCTTTCCAGCGAGGAGCTAAAGAGTTTTGTACTTTAGTGTGAATCATTTCATTTAAAGCTCTTCGGCCTTCAAGCTTTTGAGCGTCACTGCCTTTGTAGTTACGACCAAGAAGTTCCTTGGCGTGTTCTACGCGTGAAGCCTCATTAACGACTTCTAACGCTGACACATTGACCGTGTTCCAGTGGAAGAAATCGAAGTTCATATAAAGAGCTGACGTGAGCGTGGCGGCTGCTAGAGCGAGTCCGATTTTGAGATGTTTCGTTTTCATATCCGCGACCTCCTGTTACAGAGAGGTAAGTTCAAGTGTCGTGCCGAAACCTTAAGTGCGCGGAATGAATGGGTTCCTAGAATGAATCACCCCTCAAAAGGCATTCCTTCGAGGTGGTCAAAGCGGGTGTCAATCAATGTCTAGACAATGTCTGATTAGTGGTTAGTCGAATTAGGACGGATTCTCTCTTCGAGACGTTTCGCTCTTGGATGGTGGTTTCTAGGGAGACGTCGATGGCACGGGGATTTGGCTGTGGGCTTGATTTTCCTTTGATCTACGTGGGCACGCCATCCTGGCTCGTTGCCGCCGCACTTCGTGCGGTTCGCGCATCCATGCGCCGGCAAAGGCCCACTTCGTTCAAAGGAAAATCAAGCCCACAGCCAAATTGTGCCTTTGAGTTTTCTAGAGAACCGCAAGTGCTGCGGTTCAAAGACAACAGGGGCTGATTTGCCGTTTTGTTGATTCAATTGTTAGTTGAGTTGAGTACGCGCGCTGGTGAAAATAAAAAAGGCCCTGGTGTAGGGCCTTTTTGTTTTTATTTTTTAGAAGAGATATCTTCTGTAGGCGACGCTGGAGATGATTCCTAGGCCGGCCATCGTGGTGAGCATGCTGGAACCACCGTAAGATAAGAGTGGTAGTGGAACTCCTACGATAGGTAGAAGTCCAATTACCATCCCGATATTTACAAACATGTGCCAGAAGACGTAACACAAAACGCCGACGGTTAAGAGGGCTCCGAATTTATCTCTCGCGTTGGTGGCGATTCGGATTCCTGTTACGAAAAGGAAGCAGAAAAGACCGATGACGGAGATAGATCCTACGAAGCCGTGTTCTTCGCTGAGAACGGAATAAATAAAGTCGGTGTGACGTTCCGGAAGGAATTCAAGTTGGGATTGGGTTCCCTTCATAAATCCTTTTCCGAAGAAACGACCTGAGCCCACGGCGATTTTGGATTGGATACTGTTATATCCAGTTCCGCGCGGATCGTTCGTTGGCGATAAGAACGTCAAGATACGATTTTTTTGATAGTCATGAAGGACGAACTTCCATGCGACGGGAAGTGCGATGATTCCCAATGTGATGATGGAAGCCAAGATAACGCGTTTGATTTTTGAGAAGATCAACATCGAGCCACCGATCGCTGCCAACATCATTGCGGTTCCCAGGTCGGGTTGCTCAACGACGAACACGAAGGGAACACCCAGAATGATCAGCGGAGTGAACATTTCTTTAAATCCCATGCCTGAACCGTGAGTGTTTCTTGTCGCTAGGATTTTTGCCATCATCATGATCAAAGCAAGCTTCATCGTTTCTGATGGTTGGTAGCGGAAGAATCCAAGGTCAATCCAACGTTGCGCTCCCAAGGCGATTTTACCAAAGAAGGTCACGTAGATAATGGCACCCAGGTTTAAGACATACACCACCAGCGCAATACGACTCACGATGGAATAATCAAGAAGTGTCATGACTAAGAAAACCGTCCAACCCACAACCAACCACATGATTTGCGAAATGAATAAAGACGCCACGTCCGTGGATGTCGGGCCGTGAGTAGCACTGTAAAGATTGATAAGACCAATCACGTTGAGCGCCAAAATTACGATGATTAAGTTGATATCTAATTTTTTGAAGAGAGTTCTCTCTTCAACGTGCAGTGAGCTAAACATTATTCTCCCTCACTTGTGGTCGCAGCTTCCACTTTAACTTTTTTAACGCCTTTGTTTTTCAGCGCCTCTGCGATGATCTCTGGATGATATTTTTCAAAATACTTCTGATAAATTTCGCGAGCGATAGGAACCGCTCCCGTATTACCGTGGCAAGAGTGCTCTGCCAAAATCGCAATGACGATTTCTGGATTTTCTGCCGGAGCGTAGGACACAAACCAACCATGGTGGCGCATGTGCATCGGACGAGATGTACAGCTCGCATAGATCTGATCGGCAGAGAAACCCATGACCTGAGCCGTTCCTGTTTTACCTGCGAACTGAACTCCAGGAACTTTCCAGTAACGAGCCGTTCCCTTTGTTCCATTGGCAACCAGGCGCATGCCTTCTTTAACGACTTTGAAAGTTTCAGGACTGATTTTCACCCCGTTGGGTTGCGCTTGAGTTAAATCGCGCACAACCTCCGGGAAGTTTTCACGTAAAACTTTTCCGTCTTGATCCATGATTTTGCGGATCACAAACGGCTTCACAACTTTACCTTCCGTCGCAATAGCGTTGTAAGCAATCGCCATGGAAATCGGAGTCACCGTCACGAAGCCTTGACCGATCGCCGTACTGAGATTTTCCCCGGCCTGCCATTCTTCACCGACCGTGGCTTTCTTCCATGCCGAGTTCGGCATGATACCCGAGATCTCGCGAGAAAGTTCAATACCCGTTTTCTGTCCGATACCCATGTTATGGATATAGTCGTACATTTTATCTACGCCCAGAGCGATACCCATTTTATAGAAAAACACGTTCGAAGATTCTTCGATCGCCTGGTACACTGTGATGTTACCGTGACCCTGTTTCAAGGAATCATGGTAAGGACGACGACCGAAGTAAAACACACCAGGTGCACTAACTACGGTTGTTGGAGTGATCACTTTTTCTCCAAGAGCCGCCACCGCAACCAACGGTTTAAATGTTGATCCCGGAGCCGTGTGATCTTGAATAATTTTATTACGCAAAGGTTTGAACGGATCGTTGATCAACTTTGACCACGTCGAAGGCGAAATGCCCGTTGAGAATTCATTCGGATCAAAAGACGGGTTGCTAACCCAAGCCAAAACCTCACCATTTGTTTTCATGGCAAAGATCGCTCCGATATGACCGCGGTTGTCCGCTCCCGTTTTGTTGAACGACTCAAAGGCTTGTTGTTGAAGATCGCGATCAATCGTCAAAACCGCATTGTTACCGTGCACAGCGATTTGATCTTTAATCTGTTCTCCGTAAATATTTGGAGTCTGTGTCGCTGCTTCACGACCGTGGGCATCGACTTGAATAAAGCTGATCCCGTCAGTCCCACGGATGTCTTTTTCCAAAGTTTCTTCAAGGCCGCTTTTGCCAATGATGTCACCTTGATCAAACTTCAGGGCCCCTTTGTAAAAATCATTCAAAAGCGGAATCTGACGTTTTGAAATCTCGCTGACATAGCCAAAAAGCTGCGCGCCGTTTTCACGAAGCGGGTAGTAGCGCACGATGGATTCGCGAATCTCAAGTCCCGGCGTATCCAGACGCATGCGCTTTAAACGAAAGACCTCTTCGCGGCTTAAGTTTTCTTTCAAACGAATCTGTGCAAAAGGACCGTTTTGTTTGCGGCTCTTTTGAACTTTCACCATAAGCTTGTCAGGCTCCATGCCGAGCACGGGACCCACGGTTTTCGCAAGATCTTCCAGGTTCTCAATATATTGAGGAGACAAGATCGCTTCAAAGCCCGGTAGATTTTCCACCAACACTTTGCCATCACGATCGAGCAGCAAACCACGGGGTGCCGAGATTTTATTTTGCTTGATACGGTTTTTTTCCGAGAACTCACGAAGTTCGTTTCCCGAAATGACTTGCAGATACCACAAGCGCATGGTGAAAGCGACCAAAGTGAAGGCGATGGTGATATAAAATATTTTGTATCGACTCTGATACTCTTTTGCTTCGTCCGGATTACTGACGTAAGTACTCATAACTCCAATCCTCCGGGCTCGTGAACAAGTTCATCCTGCGAAACTTTATCGATTTTGGCGAGAACCCAATACATCGGGAAAGCAAAGGAGGGCGTCAGGATGATTTGTACAAGGCGATCGACAATTTCGAAACTCGCGGGATTTTTTTCCATCACCATGGAACCAAAGAAATAAATCAGGTGATAGGCCACAGCCGAGAATGCACACATGATAGTATAATATCCTGAGCCACTCCAAAAGACGCGAGTTTTAATTCCATAGACCAAAGTAAAGAGAATCAAAAGGCTGATCCACATCATCTTAAGCGGCATCGCTGTGAATGCGAGAAGTGCAAAGCCCATCGCATAAATAGTGATGATCGCTGGAAATGGTTTGCGATAAAGGGTCACATACACAACCAAGTTCAGCCACAGAAGCGGAGAAGGAACATTGCCAAAGAGTTGAAACCAAAACGTCGTTTGAAATCCCGCGACCATGATCAAAACTGCAAATAATACGAGAAAATTCAGAATCACATTCCAACGGATTTTCACGGACGCTTCTCCTCAGGTTTTTTCGGAGCCGTTGGAGCTGTAGGAGCGGGAGCGACAGGTGTTGCCGCAGGAAGAGGTCCTTGCGCTGCCGGAGCAATTGCCGGAGTCACACCTTCTGCCGTGATCGGCGTTTCCGTAGAAGCTTGTGGCGCATATTTATCGCCAAAGTCTTCGTTGGCAGCAGAAAGAACGACAAACACTTCTTCGACTTTGTAAGGATCCACGACAGGACGCAAATCCACTTTCAAAGAGACGCTGAACGTCTTCTTTTCAACGGATTCAACAACCGCGACAGGGAAGCCTTTCGGGAAGATATTATCAAGTCCGCCTGTCACAACAAGGTCGCCTTGTTTCACGTCTTCCGTTTTCTCGACGTATTTCAAAGAAAGTGTACTGCCGTACTGAGATTTACCTTCAACAATACCGTGGGCGCGAGTTCTTTGAACGATACCGTCTACCACCGCATAGCGATCTGTGATCAACATCACGTGGGAAGTGAAAGGTTCTGGTTTAAAGATGTAACCAAGAACGCCGCCTGTTGTGATAACGGCTTGTCCTGACTTCAGACCGTCCGCAGTTCCTTTGTTAATTGTCACGGTGCTGTGATCAATAACCAGATCGCGTCCGATGACTTGTGCTGCCATGAGATTCATCTTCGTCTGATCTTTGAAAGATAAGAGTCCGCGCAAGCGGTCGTTCTCTAACAGCAACTCATTCATTTTTTCTAAACGAGCTTCCAGTTCATTGTTATGACTCTGCAACTCTTCGTTGTGCTTTTTGATGTTGATAAGATTCACGTACATCGCTGTCGTGTCTTTCACGCCATGGCTGAATCCGTAAAAAGTCTCGGACACAGCACTGCCTAAAAGAGTGAAGGGTTTAGAGAGCCAGTTCGATTCTTGAGGTCTTTGCTGCATGTTGATGGAAATGAGCGGCAAAGCCAAAACAATCCCGATCATCACAAGTTTCTTGAGATCAAAGTTGAAAAAATTCAAAAGTCACCTTCTATTACGCGTATTAATAATCAAACGCTAGTCAAAGTGCCGAGAGATTTCAACAATTTCCCCTTGAAAAAATAAGAAATTCGTTAGGTAATGGAATCCGCTTACAGCAGGCTTGTTTAAGGAAGGAAAAGTTATGAGCGATAGTATGGCTGATAAAATGAAGAGAAAGCTCTCTACAAAGAGTGTTACGGCAATCGTTCTCTTCGGTGCGATCATTCTGGTTTTCGTGTTTTTCGGTTTGCCAGGCCGTTTGGGAGCTGGTGTTGGTTCCGTGGCGCGCGTGAACAACAGTTTGATCTCTTTGGCTGACTTCCAGCAGGAAGAAAATCGTATTCAGCAGTACTACCAAAATCTCTTTGGAAGTCAGATGGATTTTAGCTCTCAGCGTCAACTGCTTCGTCAGCAAGCGCTAGAAAATCTTGTGCGCATGGAGCTTGTTTCTCAAGCTGCGCAAAAAAACGGCATTCTTGCGACGGACGCGGAAGTTCGCGATTTTATCGTGAAAGACATTCCTTTCTTCCAACAAAACGGTCAATTCCAACGTGAATTCTACAGCCGTTATCTTGAATCCACTCGTTCAAACCCAGGCGATTTTGAAAACAAAGTTCGTAAAGACATTGCGAACGTGCGCGTTCGTCAAATGTTTGAACTTGTTTCTGCGCCAACAGCGGCGGAACTTAAGAAGCTTCAAGATTTGAAAGCGCAAAAGATCAACGTTCTTTTTGTGAAAATTGATTCAGAAGCAGCTTCTAAAGCGATGACAAAAGAAAAAGCGGAAGCAGCTATCAAAGCTTTGGATGAAGCTTTGACTAAAGGCGACGAAGCAGCGGTAAACGCGCAGCTTAAAGAATTGAAAGCATCTTGGGAAGAAACAGGTTTGGTAGAGCTGGGATCTGATAACTTCCCAAAAATCACAAGCGCTGTGGCAACAGAAGCGGTTTTCGAGCTTAAGAAAACAGAGCCATTGTTGAAGCGCCTGGTTCGTGATGGCAACTCCAAATACGTTTTGAAGTTGAAAGAATCTAAAGTTGAAGAAGTGAAAGCTTTAGAACCAATGACGGCTGAAATGATGCAAAAACGTCGCGGCGACGGTATGTTTGAAGCGTGGGTGAACCAATTCCGTTCAAACTCGCACGTCACAATGAACACACAAGCGTTGCAACTTCAATAATGTTGCAATTCGTTCGCGAAGTTCCCATTCGAATCGTAATTCAAGGAGCCCTGTCTTCACGACGGGGCTTTCTTTTTCATCTTGCTGCAGGATTCAGTCACGACATTGATTCTTTGTCAGGGATGAGCGTGAATTTAATGTTCGTGGATGAGTGGCTGTGGAAGCTAAAAAAGGATTTAGAAAAAGATCCTTTTATATCTTCTAGAGAAAGTTTCAACCACGCTTTTGCAGAAATCATGGCGGTGACTCGCCTTAATCTCACGCAAAAAGCGGCGGAACTGGGAGTGACTCTTTCAAGCCTTACTTTCCGTGAAGAGCGCGGATGGTCGTTTTCTTGGAATTCTGCCCAAGCACCAGAGGAAATGACGTTTCAATACAAACACTACATTGAATCAATTCCTAAAGAAGGGACCTTTGATTTAGTGCGTGTCGCTTTTGATTGGGAACGAGTGCAGGGGTGTGAAGCTGATTATCAGCACGAAGGCTTTTTACTTTTAAAGCCTCTTGCCAATAAAGATTCCGAAGATCTTCGCGCGGAACTTGCGAAATGTCTGGGCCACCGGTTGTCTTCCGGTAGCCGAGTTCAAAATATCGAAATCGAATATCTCGGGGAAAACTACAAACTCACTCTCTAAGCTCTATGGCGGCCGTTTTCTCTTGGCGAACAAAGGAGTCCTCTTTTGTCTCTCATGCAAAAGCCTAAACAGGGCCGCTTTGAGAAACCAGAGTGGGAATCGCTTTAAATGCGTTTCCCCACATTTTTCCGCGGGTCTTTGTCTTGCTAAGGATTCCATCATAAGCAAGGAGCCCAGCATGTTCTTGAAAAAATCTTTCCTGTTATTGGCAAGCGTTTTAGGTCTTTCTTCCGCGGCAAGTGCCACCACTTGTCTTTGTGAAATCGACACGACGATTAAAGCGGAAATGAAATATTACCGCATGGGCTGCAACTCCTGGTTAAACCGTCTTATCAAACAGAACAAATGCGACACTTGGGATGTGCGTGAAATCGGTGATCGCTATGCGCCTCTCAATCTTCCTCATATGGCCGGAAATAAATTGATCTTAGGATACGTAGGGCATTGGAGCAGCAGTGATCAAACCAAGAACCATATTGATTATGTTCTTTTACCGGCAATGAAAAGCAAAGGAATTTCTATTGAGTACGACAACACTGCATGCTTAGCGACAAGTGACAGCGAGGACTTGCAAAGTTATCTTCTTAAGCACGTGAAACCTCAGCTTCGAAAAAACCAATATATGGCGATGAAGGGCAATCAGGGAATTAGCATTGGCTTGTGGGACGATGTCTTTGGGCCTACCGCTAATTTTTATTCTTATGTCGATACCCGACGAACAAAACCTGTTTATCCAACATGTGCGGAGTTCGAAAATAAAAAATGTCTGGGACCTAAAAACTTTTTAGGAAAGCTTTTGGGATCAGCGCAAGTGCAAGTGGGAACCACGGGTTCTTGTAAGAACCAACAAGATCAGTTGGTGCAGTTGATCTGCGATGAGGTCTCAAACGGTAAGTATGTCTGGGTCAAGATGTAGGCGAAAGAGCGCCCTGTATCAAACTTAGACAGCTTAAAACAAACTGAAAGGGTTCTCGGCTTTGTATGGGAATTGAATGTAGACCCTTAGGAATAAATCCGTGAGGGCAGACTATGGGTATTTCAAAGCTTTTAGTACTTGGAACGTTGTTGTTTTCAACACATGCGAAGGCTGAACAATACTGGCAGGCGGACCCTCGTCCACCGCGTTTTTGTGTTCAGAACTTCAATGCTTACGGACCGATTTACGCAAAAAATATTGAAGGCCGTACCGAGCGTATCGCAGGTTTCTTACAAGGAATTCCCAAGTGCGATGTCGTGCATTTGCAAGAAGTTTGGAATGACTCCCACATTGTTCAATTCGAAAAAAGTCTAAAACACCAATACAACATCAGTGCTCCTAATAAAGATGAAAAGATTGGTCTGATGTCCTTTTTTATGGGCGATATCAAAGGCCGCCAAACCGTGGACTTTAACGTCAATAATGAAGGCGGAGTTCTCGATTCGGTTCGCTCTGCTTTTAACGTTAAAAAAGCTTATCATATCGTGAGATCCAATTTTTTTGGTATCGATGAAGATTTCTTTTTCATGAATACCCATTTGCATCCGACCTCCAAAGCCGTGCGGATCACACAGATTTTGGACATCCTGCAATGGCGTTTGAAGCATCAACAGTTGAAGCTTGTATTCTCCGGAGATTTTAATTCCGATATCGACAGCGTGGAAAGAAAGTTCTTAATGAAGACATTAGGGGCACATGACTCGATGGAAGAGTATTTAGGGCAATATCCCAAAGGCTATTGCACGTATTGCTTCGGGAACCCTTTAGGTTGGATGCTTTCAGATCATACGTTTGACTATATCTTTTTCTCGAATGTAGGTGAGTCGGGAACGACTTTGAAAGCAACAGAAGGTCAAGTCAACATGCGCGGAAGTCCTCGCGAGCCTTGGTCGGATCACTATGGTGTGCGTGTCGAGCTTTCCGTAGAACCTGAAACATCGCAAATCACGGAAAAAGCTTTGGAAGCCCGTCGCACAGACACGATTGAAATGTTGGCGGTCGCGGAGTACATCTTAAAAGAAGAAAAAGGTGAAGAATTTAAACCTTATATCACTCTCGTGCAGCAGCTTTCTGGTCAGCTTAAAAATCGCACGGGCAATTTCAATTCTTACTTCGAAAAATTCCGATAAAGAAAAAGGTACCAGGTACCTTTTTCCCTCTTAGTCTAAATGTTTTGGTGTGAAAGCTTCGGGGAAAATCTCTGGGAACTGGAAGCTTTTCATTTTGCCTTGAAGGTTGGCCGTGTGGATCACTGTTTGTTCGTTGGCAAACTCGGCAATCACCTGGCGGCAAAATCCGCACGGAGGCCAAGGCTTTTCAGCGTCGCTAACAACCAAAACTTCCTTGATTTGTTTTGGAGCGCCTTCGCTCACGGCTTTAAAAATCGCCACACGTTCGGCGCAAACCGTTCCGCCAAAAGAGGCATTTTCAACATTGCATCCAGAGAAAATACGTCCATCACTCATCAGGACCGCGGCGCCGATCAAAGCGTTAGAGTAGGGAGCGTGAGCTCTTTTTTGAGCGTCGCTAGCGGCATCGAAAAGTTTTTTTTGTGTTTCTGTCATAGTCCCACATTCTCTAATATTTTACTGAGTTCAATCAAGGGTAAACCTTGAATCGCGGTGAAATCTTGGCTTTCAATTTTATCAAAAAGCATAATGCCGTGTTTTTCAATTTTATAACTTCCAGCGCAATCCGTCGGCATGTCCAACTTCACGTAGCGTTCCGCTTGCTCACGGGAAAGCTTTTTCATGTGCATGCGTGTGATGTCGGTATAAGGAATCTTTTTATCGCCATCAAAAATGCAGATCGCGGTGATCAGTTCATGAACTTTTCCCTGCATGGCCATCAACTGTTCGACCGCTTTTTCGGCGGTATGAGATTTTCCTAAAATGCGTCCTTCAAATGCCACAAGCTGATCGCCACCGATCACGACGCGGTCCGCGCCCTTAAGGCTGGCCGCTTTAAGCTCCGCCAATTTTTCTGCCAAAGCTCTTGGAGAAAGGCTCGGATCTTTCTCTTTTTCTTCATCGATCAAAGGGGCTTGGGCCGTGAAGCTGTAAGCCAATCGAGAAAGCAGCTCTTGGCGGTATTTCGAAGTACTTGCGAGGATCAGTTGTTTTTGCATCATTTTTTTTAAGTCCAGTTCCGCGAGCCGAGCTCGCTCCACATCCTGCGGCGCAAACCGCATTATAGTGCATTATGGCTGTAAAAACTATAATTTAAGAGCCAAGCAAGCAAATTTGAGGTAGAACATCCTCGAATTGGACAGACCTCTTATGACGAAAACGAATCTTCCTGACGTAGCTAAAGAAACTCATTTAGAAAAATATGCGCCTATTGATTGGGTGGGAATGGGTTCCATCGAATTACCTTTATTACTCAAACAAGCTGACGGTGTTTATCGTATCCCGGCGCGCGCAGACGCGAAAGTCAGCCTTGATAAAAAACCTTCGCGCGGCATTCACATGTCGCGTCTGTATCTAATCACGCAAGACATCCTGACTAAGAACGAAATGACGTTGGGACTTTTGGGAAAAGCAACAGATGAGTTTTTAAAAACTCACGAAGATCTTTCCACTCAAGCTCTTGTGCAAGTGCAGTTTGAAGCTCCCTTGGTGCGCAAGGCCTTGAAGAGTACAAACCAAGCGTGGCGCTCTTATCCGGTTGTGCTTTCTTCGTTTAATCAAGAAGGAGCAAAGAACTACTTTGTTGAAGTGGTTGTGACTTACTCAAGCACGTGCCCGGCTTCGGCGGCTCTTTCTCGTCAGTTGATCCAAGATGGTTTCAAACAACAATTCCAAGATCAGTCTTTGGATTTTGATGTGGTTCATTCATGGCTTGGAACTCCGCAAGGAATCGTCGCGACTCCACATGCGCAAAGAAGTTTTGCTCGCGTGAAAGCGGAAGTCGGTCCGAATTACAATTATGCGGATTTGATTGATATCGTGGAAGAAGCTTTGCAGACGGCAGTTCAAGGCGCGGTGAAAAGAGAAGACGAGCAGGAGTTTGCTCTTCGTAACGGACAGAATCTCATGTTCTGTGAAGACGCCGCTCGCCGTGTGAAAGAAGCTTTGGACGCGAAGGCGGATATTTTGGATTACGTTGCCGAGTTCAGCCATGTCGAAAGTCTGCATCCTCACAATGCCGTTTCTCATATTTCCAAAGGTAAAAAACTTCGCAGTTTTTAATGGTTTAGGGGGCTAAGCTCCCTGAACTCGCATGCTACTTAATAATCAATTGATAATGATTCTTAATTATTTGGACTTCCCAAAGCGGATCCCCTATAACTGACCCTCGAGGTGACCATGGGTAAAGACACAGTTCCATTTCTGCCAAGACAGCACGATGAAGACATTGTTGTTCATCATGATGATTTTGACGAATCAGAGCTTAAACGTATTATCCGTGCGCTCAATTTGAAAGTCACGACTCAACGTATGGCGATCTTAAAGGCTCTTCATGAGGGCCGTCGTCACGTCACAGCGCAAGAGCTTTATGAAAAGCTCAACAAGATTCATCCTGAGATTGGATTTGCGACTGTTTATCGTTTCTTGCGCACTCTGACTGAAGGCACATTTGTGACGGAAGTTCGTATGGGCGGACTTCCTGCTCGTTACGAGCTGACTCCAAAGGGTCACCATGACCATTTGACATGTGTGAAGTGCGGAAAAATCTGCGAATTCGAAAACAGAGCGATTGAAAGTCTTCAAGAAAAAGTTGCGAATCAATTCGGATTTAAACTAACACATCATATCCTAGAGCTGTACGGCGTTTGCACAGCCTGCCAGGCAAAATAAATCTGAGGGTCGAAATCTTTGACCCTCCTTCCTAATTTCTAGACCTGTATTGTCTATTCCGCGATTTCCATTCTACAATACGGGCTTATGTCACAAGCTGAAGATGGAATCATAGTAAAAGGCGCAAAAGAGCATAATCTGAAAAATGTCAGCGTGGTTATTCCTCGGAATAAAATCACGGTGTTCACGGGTTTGAGCGGCAGTGGGAAATCGTCACTCGCTTTTGACACCGTCTATGCAGAAGGCCAACGTCGTTACGTGGAAAGTCTTTCAGCGTATGCGCGAAATTTCCTCGAGCAATTAAAAAAACCGGAAGTGGATTCCATCTCGGGACTTTCTCCGGCGATTGCAATCGATCAAAAATCGGTGAGCACAAATCCTCGTTCCACAGTAGGAACGGTGACAGAGATCTACGATTATCTTCGTCTGTTATTTGCAAAACTGGGAATTCCGGAGTGTCCGATTCATCACATTCCCGTGACCAGCCAAACTCCGCAACAGATCATTGAAGACGTCATGAAGAAGAGCATGGGCACGAAGTTCTATGTTCTGGCTCCTATGGCTTCAGGAAAAAAAGGGGAGTTCCTAGCGGAGTTCCAGCGCTGGGCTAAAAAAGGTTTCGTGAAAGCCAAAGTCGACGGCAAGATGATTGATCTTGATAAAGCGACGAAGCTTGCAAAAACGAAAACCCACGATATCGATCTTGTTGTCGATCAGTTGATTCTTAAAGACTCTATGAAGCTTCGTCTCTCAGAGAGTATCAACACCGCGCTTTCGATGGCGAACGGCCGAGTTATTATTGAAACTCTGGACGGAGAACGTGTTTCCTATTCACTTCATTCGGCGTGTCCTGAGTGCGGATACAGCTTTCCTGAAATTGAACCGCGTATGTTTAGTTTCAATAACCCGCGTGGAGCCTGCCCGACGTGCAATGGTTTGGGAACCATTGATCTTGTTGAAGAAGAACAATTTTCAGACTCGGAAGTCGGCTGCAAAAAATTAGATAAAGTCGTCTATAAATACAAAGGCAAAAAAACTTCAGATGAAGATGACGAAGAAGATGAAGAAATGGTTTTATCGGCGTGCCCTGATTGTCATGGTTCACGTCTAAGACCGGAAGCGCTCAACATTCGTTTGGGTGAAAAGACGATCGCGGAGCTTGCGGACCTCGGTGCCGTTGAGTTGCGTGATTGGATTTCAAAACTCAAGTGGAAATCCAAAGACCAATTGATTGCTGAAAAAATCGTAAAACAAATCGTCGCACGCTTGGATTACTTGATTCGTGTGGGAACGGGATATTTGTCTTTAAGTCGTCCCTCAAGAACTTTGTCTGGCGGTGAAGCTCAGCGCATTCGTTTGGCAACACAAGTCGGTTCTTCGTTGATCGGAGTTCTTTACGTGATGGACGAACCGAGTATTGGTCTTCATCCGCGCGACCATCATCGTTTGTTAAATATTATCGGTGAGCTTAAAGATCGTGGAAATACGATTCTTCTGGTTGAGCATGATGAAGACACGATTCGCTATGCGGATTTTGTTGTGGACTTGGGTCCTCGTGCCGGTGTTTTAGGCGGCGAGATGATGGCTCAAGGAACTCCGGAAGAACTTGAGAACAATCCAAAATCACTGACAGGAAAATATCTTAAAGGTGAGATGCGCATTCCTGTTCCAGCAGAACGCCGCAAAGGCAATGGTCAGTTTTTAAAACTGACAGGAGCTAGCGGAAACAATCTGCACAATGTGGATATGCAAATTCCACTGGGCACGTTCACGGCAGTGACCGGTGTTTCAGGTTCAGGAAAAAGTACGCTGATCATCGATACTCTTTATAAAATTTTAGCGCAGCATTTTTATAAAGCGTCGGCACAGCCGTCACCCTATAAAAAAATTGAAGGTCTTGATAAGATCGATAAAGTCATCGACATCAATCAAAGACCGATTGGCAGAACACCGCGATCTACGCCAGCGACATACGTGGGGCTTTTCCCAATGATTCGCGATCTTTTTGCGAATCTTCCGGATTCAAAACTTCGTGGCTATGAACCAGGCCGCTTTAGTTTTAACGTCAAAGGTGGTCGTTGCGAAACGTGTATGGGGCATGGACAAATCCGTGTTGAGATGCACTTCCTTAGTGATGTCTTTGTGACCTGTGATACCTGCCAGGGGCGCAGATACAATCGTGAAACGTTGAATATTAAATACAAAAGCAAATCCATCGCGGATGTTCTTGAAATGAGCGTCAGTGAAGCCTTGGAGTTTTTCAAAAACCATAGCCAGATTTATCGCAAGCTTGAAACTTTGCACCGCGTGGGCTTGGATTACATGACCCTAGGGCAAAGTTCGACAACCTTATCCGGGGGTGAAGCGCAACGCGTGAAGCTTTCTAAAGAGCTTTCTCGTCGCGGCACCGGAAAAACTTTATACATTCTCGATGAGCCAACCACGGGTCTGCATTTTGATGACGTTCGCAAGCTTGTAGAACTTATTCAAGAGCTCGCAGATCAGGGTAACACGGTGCTAGTGATCGAACACAATATGGAAGTTGTTAAATCGGCAGACCATGTGATTGATCTAGGACCCGATGGAGGAAAAGGCGGAGGCTATATCGTCGCCACAGGAACTCCTGAGCAGGTTGCTAAAGTTTCAGGCAGTGAAACTGGTAAATTTTTAAAGCCTGTTTTGAAATAATCTTGATTCTTCGTGGCTGGAGCCGCAGGATGTGGAGCCATGAAATACTTTACTGGCTCCTTTTTCTTTACAGTTATCGGACTTATTGCGTCTTACTTTGTCGGTCATTATTACGGCGGAACTGCAGCCGCAGGTTTCGGTGCTCTTTTTATTGCGGTGATTTTAGCCGTTCTTGAAATCTCTTTGTCTTTTGATAATGCGATTGTGAATGCCGTTGTTCTTAAAGAAATGACTCCCGTATGGCGTCATCGCTTCTTGACGTGGGGGATGTTGATCGCCGTTTTCGGAATGCGTTTGGTCTTTCCATTGTTGATCGTCACTTTCGCTGCTGACATCAATCCGTGGCAGGCACTGGTAATGGCGGCCACTCGCCCTGATGATTATGCAAAACTGATGTTGGGCGCCCATTTGCAGGTTGCGGCCTTTGGTGGTGCGTTCTTGTTGATGGTGGCCCTTAAATACTTCTACGATGAAAGCAAGGATTTGCACTGGATTTCTTTTATCGAAAAACCAACAGCGTACTTGGGCAGCAAAGTCGAAGCGATCGAGGTGGCTCTTTGTCTTGTCATTCTTGCATTGATTTCTCACTTCCTGCCTATGGAAGAGTCGTTGACCTTCTTGAAAGCGGGAATGGCGGGTCTTATCACTTACGTGATTGTGGACGGCATCGGTTCATGGCTTGAAGCTTCTGATGAAACAATGAAGGACGTGCACAGAGCCAGCGCGGGCATGTTCCTTTATTTGGAAGTTCTAGATGCCTCTTTCAGTTTTGACGGTGTTGTGGGAGCCTTTGCAATCACGCACAATCTTTTCATTATCATGATTGGTCTCAGTATCGGGGCTTTCTTCGTCAGAAGTTTGACAATCATGTTTGTTGAAAAGGAAGCACTCAAGCAGTTTGCCTATCTTGAGCATGGCGCTTTTTACGCTATCGGTATTCTAGCTATGATTATGCTCGCAGATCCATTCCTGCACATTCCTGAATGGGTGACAGGTCTTAGTGGAGGACTTGTGATTGCGGTTTCGTTCCTGTGGTCTTTGAAGAAGAGTCCCAAAGAATCTGCAGAATAGAAGCGATTAAAATCATCAAGGCGCCTGAGAGCTGAAACAAGGTCAGGCGCTCGCTTAAAATAAAATATCCAAAGATTGCCGCAAATGGCGACTCCAATAAAAACAGCATGCTCGCTGTCCCATCCGACAGAACTTTTTGTGTGCGCACTTGCAGATAAAACGCAATCACACTCGAAGCCACCCCCAAACAGATCACGCCAACCCAAGGAAGCCAGGGCTCTGAACTCATGGTGATCTTATCTTGAGTTAATAAAAGGGGAGTCAGAAAAGCTAAGCACCACAAAGATTGAAAATTATTAAAGCGAAACGCATTGCCAACACGGTTTGAAATGCGACCGATATAAATAATATGAAAAGCGGCGATGACCGAACAACCAATCGTCCAAAGGTCGCCGGTGTTGACCCCTTGAAGATTGGCGTCCATCAGAATAAAAGTTCCCGTCAGGGCCAACAAAACCAAAGCATAATTTTTCCATCCGGAACGCGACTTGAAAAACCACGCATTGAAAAGCGGTACAAAAATCACATAAAGGCTCGTCAGAAATCCGCTCTTTGTCGCTGTCGTGTATTTCAGTCCGATGGTTTGTAAAAGTAGCATTCCGCCAAGAAAAAGACCCGCGGGAAGCGCGCGTAATAACTCTTCGCGAATCGTTGTGAAGTTGATTCCGCGAAAAATGATGTAAAGAATCTCGCCAAAAACTGAGGCGATGATAAAACGATAAATTAATGTCTCGATGGGAGTGAAGGCCTTCAGAGCCCAGACAGTGGCGACAAAGCCGAAGCCCCAAAGGACCCCGGCAAAGATCAATTCGATGGCCGCGCGACTCTTAGTCAAACGCTTCCGCCCAGATGCGTGATTTCTCAAAACCATCTACTTCAAGAAGTTGGTGTTTCACTTCTTTGATCATGCCGCCGTTACCGCAGAGGTAGAACGTCGTTGGAATGTTTTTATAATCAAATTCGCTGATAAAGTTTTGCACGTAACCTTTTTTGCCCTTCCAATCATCTTGCGGACGGCTAAGAACAAATTCAAATTTGAAATCTTTGAGTTCTTTTTGCAGTTCATCGATTTCTTTTTGGTAGTACATGTCTTTCTCGGAGCGAACGCCGAAGAGCATGCGATAGCGAAGATTCGGATACTGTTCTTTTTTAGAAAGCAGATAACAGATGTGCTGAGAAAGTCCGGTGCCGGTATTGAGGAAAACGATTTGCTCTGTCGGTGGTTCTTGGAAAAACACTTTTCCAAAAGGTCCGGTAAAGTTGAGCGTCTCGCCCCCTTTGAGGTTCCAAACAAAAGTCGAGGCCACTCCGTTTTCAACGAACTTAAACAAAAGGCGGAAACCATTCTTGATGCGGTCATCAGAGGCAATGGAATAAGCACGCAAAATCGGCTTTGCTTCGCCTTGAGGGACATTGAGCATCACAAATTGACCAGCTTTGAAGGAAAATTCAGCTGGAGAATCCGTTTTAAGCACCAGTTCGCGCACTGTCGGAGTGTGATCGATGATTTGTTCTACTTTCATGTGGTAAATCGTGCGTGCGGAAGACATAAAGCTCCTTCAGGTTTGCTTTGGTCTTAATATTCCAAAAATCCCAGACAGTCCAATATTTTAGCTTGTTACAAAACCTCGCATTAAATAAAATCCTAGGAGGGGATTTTATCGCGCCAGCCCGGAGGGACGAGGGCAGGAGAGCCCGAGACAACAAAATCCTAAGTAGGAACAGCAAAGAGGTAACAACGTGAATATTGCGCAGCATCTGGTATTATCTGCACTTATTAGTTTCGGTACGTTCGCGCAGGCTCAGGAGCCAACTCCGGCAGCCCCGCCAGCTTCCACCCCAGCTCCGGCGGAAGCTCAAGAGGAAATTCCAGCTCCTCAACGTTCGTTGTTGAAAACAGCAGCAACGCGCGACTTCAACAAACCCCTTTATTTCGATCAAATCGATAACGGCGTGATTTTACCTCCTTTGGAGTTGGAATACGATCTTACGGGAGACAAAGGAAAGACCCTGAAAATCGGGAACGTCCTTTTCAATGAAAAAAACTTTTTCTTTGCTCTTTTGCCGTTAGGTAAAACTCATTCGCAGCTCAACCAAATTCTTGGTAGCAGTGAAGCTGCAAAAACCACTCTTGTGATGGCATGGCCGGATAAGCTTATGACCCACGGAACTTTGGAAATGATTTCCAGAACCGGTGCGGTTCTTTGGACGTATAATTTTACGGAAGCGGATCATACAAAATGGGCCAAACAACTTGAAGAGTGGCGCAAAGCCTTGATCACAAAAGGTGTTCCGGCAAAAGATTTGATTCGTGCCGGTGTTTTCGGTTCTCAGTTTGCGATCGTGGATGCCGAAGCAGCGAAAGCTCCATTCTGGGGGCAGAAAGAATCTTTCCGTTTCTGCTTAACTCAAACAGACGGTCGCAACTCGACAAAAATGTGCTCGCAAAGATACGGAACGAAATCTTCAGGTCGTAACGTGATCATGGGGAAAGTGCGCACGGATGCCACGACTCCGCGTGTGCTTGTGCAAAATGAAGAAGCTCCCATGAAAAACTCTGTGGTTGTCGCGGCAGATATGCCGACGTCGTTCTTTGCAGAGCTTGCAAGTGGAGAATCTTACGAATTCGTGACGGTTCCAAACAAATTAGAGCTGATGGATATCGCCGATACGAAAAAGCCCAGTGTTCTAAGAATAGTAGGCTATGACACGCGTCCGATTGGCCGCTCTATCATTCTCAATCCAGATCAATACTCTTCTTTAACGAAGCTCTTGGGATTTGAAGCGACGATCGGTGATCCTCGTAAGTTCTGGGCTGCGGCTATCAAGAAAGACGATCCGAAAATTTATTTGCCGGGACAAGGCGGAGGCGTTTTCAAACAACGCTTCGAGCTTTCAGAAATTCCTCGCACTCAATCTCGTGCTTACCTAAGCAAACGCACTCCGACAGGCACGTATATTGATGGCATTAAGCTGGAAGGTCGTAAACAACCTGTGGCGGAAGTGTCTTCCGATCAAAACTCGGTGGAGGTCGATCCGCGTGACCCAGCAAGTTTCGTTTGGAAATTTAAGGCGACAGAGCGCGGTCAAATCAATCGCTCGTATTTAAATGTCACCGTCGACGGAAAAACTTATAAGTCGTACTACGAAATCTATAAAGGGTTCCCGCGTGAGCTTTCGGGGCGTTTCACAGGCGTTCAAGCAAAGAGTGACTTCATCATTATGGGTGAAGTGGCTTACAACCAATGGTTCGAAGATCTTTTCGGTTGGACAAACTATTGGCTGTCTCGTCAAAGATGGGGCTTTAGTGCGAAGTACTTCCAATCTTTCAATCAGTTGAAAGTGGATACGGCCGGGAACACGGCTCCGCTAAGTGTAATGACAGTGGATTTAAAATATCGCGTGACTCCGGGCTTGTGGGGACGTGATGAGTCTGTCGGTGGAATGCTCTCTTATCAGAACGTGACTTTTGATAAATTGAAAGCGCCGATGCTCGGTGTGGGAGCTTTCTGGGCGCGCTCGATGCCAAAAGTGTTTGATGACTTCTTCAATCTTTTGCCAATCATGCGATATCCAAAATGGGTGGACATGGAGTTTATCTATTATATGAGCTCGATGGATTCCAAAGTGACTTTGAATGCGCCGATGTCACTGAACTTCCACGGTAAAGTTTTGTGGTCAGATCGTTATTTCGGCGAAGCGGGATTCGGTATGAAACGTTACAGCTTTACAGATTCGTCACTCAATCAAAAGGCCGAGTTGAACACCTTCTACGGTACGGTGGGATTAGGTATCAACTTCTAAGATTTTTCACTCTGAAAAATACGCAAAGGCGATCTCGGCGAGATCGCCTTTTTTCTTGGTAACTCTCGGAACAAGATATTTATTTGGCGCCCATGAAAGTCACATGTTTAGGTTTTGAACAGTTGAAAAGGCTTTAAACATATTTTCAGCCTGGTTTGATGTTTGCTCGCAGGAACAGCGTTGCTAAAGAAAGGACGTTCAATGCGAGCACTATTTTTGTTTTTCCTATTTGTCTTGGGACTGCTTTCGTCATTTTTCGTGACCTCCGAAAAAGCCTACGCACAGCAATCCAATAAAGTGATCAATGATTCTTTGGTGCAAAACCTAAGTTGCCGCACCTTGAATGTCGACAATATCTATCGCGCCATCCGTGCTGATGCCTTTGCGGAAAGCCGCAATATGCCGGTTCGTAATTGGCCCTTCCGCAGTGGTTTGGCGACAATCGCAGGTTGTTGGGCGCTGAGTAGTACACAGCGAATGGTTTCTTATATGGCTCGTTACAACACTCCTGACAACCGTCGCATGGATCAAAGAGTCCCGCGCATTTTAGATATGGTTCGCAGAAGCAAACTCGAAGCTAAAATCGGTGGTAACAATCACGATTATCCGAATAATAACAGTCAGCAACAGCCTTTTATCTCTCGCGATTTGAGTTTTTACACCGTGTTCCCAGTACCAGAGGGAAGCTTGTATGAAAGTTCTAAAGACTATCAGAACGGTCTTTGGAATGGCTTGATGCGTGGTTATGAACAAGAGTTCAACGGTCAAAGAGTGTCTCGTAATTTCAAAGATGAAATTGAAGCAAATCAGGCTTCTCACTTTTTCCGTGCAAGCAATATCACTTTAGCTATGGGAAGCGGCGCTCGCGCTGGTGGTACGAACGTAATCACAGCACAACAGCTGATGAAAAATCTCGATGGCAAACGTCTGACCCTTATCAATTTGCGCGCAGGTCGCACGGCTCAGCACGTAGTAATGGTGAAATCCTATCAAAAACTTTCTGCTAGAACTATTGCGTTTACAGTTTACGACTCCAACAATCCTTCCCAAGACGCGACGGTTTACTTTAGTACGAACGCTCAACAGTTCTACGCTCCAGACATCGTCGGTCGCTTCGTCCTAGAAAATGAAACTCGCGCTTTGGGCGTGTACATCGTGGATGAAGGCGAGCGCACACAGCTTGAAGCAGCCATGCTGGCTCACTACAAAGTCCTCTGCAGATAGTGTCGAGAAGTCTGACACCAAGATAAAAAATGCGGCAACTCGTGGAACGGGGGCCGCATTTTTGCGTAAAAACGAATAAAACACGGAATTAACACCGTTTCGTATGTGAAGCCATGGCTTAGTCCTTGCTAAATACCGGACGGTGCCAATTTTACCCTAATAAGGGAGTTTAAATGTCTTTGAGAATAGTCATAGTCTGCGCATTTTGCCTGATGATGCTCTCCATAGCGAGTGCTGAAAGCGTCTCATTGCCTTTAAAATCCGTGAAAAAGCCCTCTTCAGATCTTATCGGCAGTTCAGGTAATCCCTTGGATGTCGGTCAAGCTGCCGCTTTGGCGAATCAAGGAACTGATCTCAGTCGTCTCAATCCTCAAGAAAATAAAATGTGGCAAAACCGCGTTTACCCCGCGACAGAAGAAATCGCGGGCACGTACCCTGTGGCAAACAATGGTGTGCAGTTCCTTTCTGAAGAAGCCGCTTTGCCGTTCACCTATATGTCGCGTGTTCAATCCCGCGAAAATCCAGGATTGTTCTATCGTTTAAGTCTCAGCCGTTATAGCCACACGACGTTGATGCGTGCGGCTCTTTTAAGAAAACTTGGCTACTATGTTCCATCTCCAAAATACTACCGCAACCTCCGCGTTTTCTTCGCCAATGAAGAAGAGAAAAAATCTTTCCTAAAGCACGCTCAAGAAAGCATGATTTCAGACTTCCAAAGCCGCGGTTGGGTGAGCCAAGACGATGCGGGCAGCCACTCGGTCGTTTTCACAGACGCCGTTCTTGAACCGGCTTTGGCAGAGTATTTCGATATTCAATGGGGTTACGCTCCAGATCCAAACAATCCAGATCAATTGCCTGCGGTGCAAAGATTCTCTCGTTACAGAGCGTACCGTGCGTTGATTCTTCCATTTGCTCTTGTCGACGTTCCAGAAAGTATCAACCGTTTCTCTGCGAAATTCGGTTCGGTTCTTTCCGGTCATGTGGTGATCAACCATCCCTCGGCGGAATCATTTTCTGCTTGTACTTATGAAGATGCTCGCTGGTTGGTAAGACGTCTTGCGGATCTTCGCTATCAGGATATTCAAGACATCGTAAAAGCGGGTGCATTCCCGAAAGAACTTGAAGAGCTGGTGCTCGCAAAACTTCTTTACCGCGTGAACAACGCGCTTGAGTTGTTTAATCTCAAAGGCAATAACGGTTTGCCTCTTCCAGATTTAGAAAGAATCAATTCTGCAAATGGCATCGTTCAAAACGGAAAAGTGATGAAGGAATTTGTTCCTGGTTATCCTCAGCGTTTTGCGCACGGTGACCGTCAATCGCCATTCCAAGACGGTGATTTGGAACGCTACATCGGTATTCGCGCGAAGTCGGCAGCCATCGGTACGGCTTTAAATCATATCAACGAAAAATTGGATCTTCTGAAGGTCAGTGATCTTTACCAAGGTCGTCGCGAAGAGATCTCACAAAGAATTGCTCAACATATTAAAGAAAAACCTCTGGAGCCGTTATACCAAAATGTTGAAGCTTGGGGCGGTCCTGTAGGCGGGTTCAATCTTGCAGCCACTCGTCACGTCACGACGGGAACTTACTTCGGAAGTTCCGCGCCAATTCAATTGGTGGATAATTTAAGTGTGGCAGGTCGTTTGGGTTACTTCATGACTCTGGATGGAGTTCCAAATGTGATTCCAGCATTTGGCGCTAACGTCATGGTGATGAGAGATTACACTCACGTTCGTCCTCTTCTTTCAATTAAAGAAGGTACGAAAGTTCCATGGCAGGACCTTTTGATTCCGAAATTCATGAACAATGTTTCTAAAGTTTTGACGGAAAAAGATCTGGTGAAGTCAGCCGACGGTAAGAGCATGCGCCAACCTTTGGATGCCTTCTTAGCGGATATGCGTGAAGGTGAAGTATTCACCATCACAGACTCTATCGCTTTGTCAGCTTACGGCCAATTGTCTTCTTCCTTAGATGTATTGATGGGTATTTCACCACTGAGTTTCATCACGTCTGTTTCTGTTGGCGCTGATGGTTCAAGAGCGATTCTTCGTCAAACAAGTTTCATGAGAACTAAAGAAGGTGTTCAAGTTTACGTGCGCGCGCAAACGGGCAAAGCCTTGGGTGCGACTTTAGACTTTAACTTCTTTATCAACGTTATGCGCATCCGTGCTAACACGACATGGACGGATTTAAATACGGACGCCTTTGTCATCGACTACAATCCTGAATACGCAGAACTTTTGGATACGGGCAAAGTCGACCAAAAATTCGTTAAAGATTTCGTCGACACTCGCGATAATTTGAAGCCAGCTCTTCGTGCGCTCTTTAAGAGCAACGATCCTGAGTTGCTCTATGCGAAATTCTCGCACAAAAAGTTTGAGATCGATCATGATCTTAAAACCAAAGAACTTCGCACGAAGTTCCTTGCGTGGCGCGTGAATTCATTCAATGAAGATCACTTGCTTAAGATCCGTTACCCGCGCAGCTCTGAAGCCCCGGATATCGATCCTAAAGATGAAGAAGTGACGTTATTCTCAAATAAAAAAGGGGAACTTAAAGGTCGTGACCTTCTTGGTTTTGCCTCTGACTGGATCGACGGCATCCTCAACAAATGGTCTCCGAAGAGCCGCATTGATTTAGCTCGCAGTGACGATCCAAATCCGGCGAACACGCCATTTGGTAAAGCGTACTGGAGAACCGTCAACACAGAGTCTGACCTTACGGTGAACTCAAAACAATATCCATCCGTAGCTATTGTTCAGCACGTGTGGGGCGGATGGCATTTAAACCGCAAAAAATTCTTTAAACTTCTGGATGAAGTTCAAGGCGAGCTCAATGGAGCGCCATTGATGAACTACCGTTTGATTGAACCGGAAGCTTTTGCCAATGTCACAGCGGTGGACTTCTATCGTATCACTGCGAATCTTTCGATCTTGCCAGGTGGCTTAGATAAGATCCGCAATTTGATCACACAGCCCGATGCCGACGGAAAGGCAGCTAGAAGACATAAGTTTGTGAGCGGTCTTTTCCAAAAACTCAGCGAAAAGATGGGCCATAAAGCTCGCGCCAACGATAAAGAAATGTTCGACGATATGATGTTGATCCTTGGTAACGGCAACATGGAAAAGGGCAAAGGCAAATACTGGGAAATGTGCGAGGAAGCCCAGCAAAAAAGCCGGGGCGGTAACAATGACCGTGGTGGTAGCGATATTCCGACGTCGGCATGGGTGAACGGAACGAACTACGTTTGTATGGTTCCTTGGATGGAAAAGCTTTTGGACCTTTCTGCAAAGTATCCGAAAGACAAGCTGTCACAAACGCAGTGGATGACAAATGTGATCTACGTGCTTGAAGAAGCGATCCCACTTCCTCAGTTGTTGAAATTCTTAGGCGAAGAAAATTACATCTTCTTTGTTCGCATCAATGGTTTCCGTACCGGCGATGAAGACGGTGACTTGGAATACTTCTCAAACACTTTGGGAGATCCAAAAAAGAATATCGATTACGCCAGTGGTTTGATTGCGATGTTTGCAAATAAGACACGCATCTCTCCAATTGAGCTCGATCGTTCGCAAGGGAGCTTCCGATGAGACACCTAATCTTAGCTCTTTCGATTTTAACCACGGTGTCCGCTCATGCGGCGGACCCATTTTCTGCTTATCAGTGGGGGCTTAACAATCAAGGTCAGCCGCAAATGGTGGATCTTGATCCTTTGCACACGTACAAAGTTCCTGCGCGCGCGCAGCAAGATGTACGTTTGCCAGCCCGTCAAAAAACGCAAAAGAAAATTCTTGTCGCTGTTTTGGATACTGGTATTCAGAAAAGTCATCCGGATTTAAAAACGGTGATTCATAGAAATGAATCGGAATGCCGTGCTTTAGCGAAATTCAAGGCGTGCTTGGAAGAAAATGATCGTAAGGTCTGCGAAGCCAAATGGATGGATTTAAAAAATCCTGAAGTCGATCAAGATAAAAATGGATATCCATTGGATTGCCAAGGCTGGAGTCTTCTTGGTGGCGTAAATGCTGCTGGAATCCTGGGCCGTCCCGACTTTGACGATGAACAAGGTCACGGGACACACGTCGCGGGTATTATTGCTGCTGAAGCGGATAACAATATCGGCGTACGTGGTTTAAGTGAGAACGTAGAGATCTTGCCAGTGCAAGTGATCGGCGTTCAACCAAGTGAACCGATCAAGCCTTTGTCTATTTATGATGACCCCACAGAAGCGGGTAAAGAATCCATCAAAAGAAGTCTTGGTGATGTCGTTGCACGTGGTGTGATCTATGCGATGCGCTCAGGTGCGAAAGTGATCAACTTCTCTATGGGTTGGCCACAAACTTCCGACTCTGAATTCATGAGAAAAGTGATTGAAGAAGCTCAAGCGCGTGGCGTGATTATCGTCGCCGCAGCGGGGAATGACTCAACAAGAGCTTTGTTGAGACCCTGCGCTTATCCCAACGTGATTTGCGTTGGTGCTTCCGGTCCAGATGGAGCGATGACACACTTTTCAAACTACGGAAGTGGCGTTGATATCGTGGCTCCAGGTTTAAATATTCTGAGCACGTTCCCGGAAGGCAAACGTCCTGTGCGTTTCCGTTCAACACTGGGTTATGAATATCTTTCGGGGACTTCGCAAGCGTCTCCTTTCGTTGCTGCGGCTGTCGCAGAAATGTTAGCACGCGGAATTCCAGCCAACGAAATTTACCCGCGCCTTGTTTTGGGAGCGAGGCCTCTTCTTAGCAACCTTTCTTTGCTTGAAGGCGGCTCTCATGAGAAAGGACAAGTTCTCAGCCCAGAAAGGGAAATTTATAAGAAATATTCTGTGGCCGGAAACTTGGATCTAGAAAGATCTTTGAAAGTCCAACCACAGCCTTTCATCACGATCGCGAATAAAGAAAAAACAGAAATCCCTTGGGATCGTAAAAGCAAAGATCTTTATTTCGAAATTTCTTTTGTAAATAAATGGTCTGACGTGGATATTTCCAAAGTGAAGATGAACCCGCAATTCATCAAACCTCACCCAGAGGCGGTTCGTCCTTGGATTACGTCAGTCAAAGAAGTAGCGCCGTATCCGTCACTATGGAAATCAGGCGAAGTCCGTAAGTATGTCGTTGCGATGTCGATTGTCGACAATGCCGATCCTTCACAATCCCGCATTCCAAGTGAGTTGGATTTAACAGTGGACGTGAAAGTCGGGGACCAAGAGCCGCGCCGTTATGTTTTTGAAACTGAAATCACGGTGGATGTAAACGAAAACATGGCGGGAAAAGACATCCGCACTTATCCAATCGTGGGAATGCCAAAGGGACGTGTTTCTTTCATTCCTCTAGATCAAAACTTGGATAAAAATCCCGAACAACGCGATTACTTGGCGTTGATGGAAAACAAAAATCAATGGCAGTTGTGGGTGATTGCGGATTCCGGCACGGGCTCTTACAACGCTGTGGGTGGCACAAAAATTCGTATCGAAGGCAACAGTGAAAATCTCTTAGATAAAGTCACGGCTCGCATGGATATGAATGGCGACGGCCAAAGCGAATACGTTTTGGGCGTGCTTGAAGATAGGAGCGACGACGAAAATGCCAAGGGTTCGCCAATGAGTTTCTTCGTTTTTGATAAATCGATGAAGCTCATTGAAAGCTTTGGCTACAATGGTGAGATGGCAGCGATGCCGCTGGATGCTTCTCAAATCTACTGGCAGAAAATCGGTGGGACCAAGCGCCCAGCCTGGATTGGCGGCGGTAAAGATCCGGACCGTAAACGCAGCTTGAGAGACCGTTGGGAAAATCCAAACGATATCGAAAAACAAAAACTTCGTTTCTACTTCCTGAATGACAAGAATGAACTTAAAGCCCTGGAAGAGTACGAAGACTATAAAATTGTTGATGTGATTCAACCGCGCCAAGATCAGATTGAAGCTGGCCGTGTTTCTATCTTGCTTGCGAAAAACCAAGGCACTGAAGCGAAGCCGTCTTATCTGTACAACTTCGCGGTGGCCGACGTGGTTAACGGAAAGATTGAAAACTTCATGGAGCTTGATTTGTTCCATGATACGAACGTCTACCGTAATATTTTAGATACCCGCGTTGATAAAATCCAAAGCCTTGATTATGCCAAAGACGAATTCGCTGGCAGCTTCTGGTTTGGTGAAGGACTCAGTCGTCAGCAGCGTTTGACGTTGTTTGATAATAAAAACTGGGATCTCTTGGATCGTCAGTTGGCAGCTCAGCGGTCCCAATTTGACTCCGCTTTGCGTGTCAGAGCGGTTTTCGCGGGGCTTCAACGTAAGGGGGCCTTTGTACTTACAAACTCCGAAATTCAATATCATGACCTCATCACGAACCAAGTTTGGAGCCGCAGCTTAGACCGTTACACGTTCTTCCCAGACAACCTCTTTGTCTCTCTCTATATACCGCTCACGATCCGCGATGCGCGCGACGCATCAACGAAGCTTCCAGCCATCTTTACAACCGAAGGAGCGGGGCTCAGTCGTGGTGTCAAAATGTTGGTACCGATTTTTGCAAAGGATGGCTCTGCAGTCGAACTGGTGTCACCGGCTCGTTTGAGATTTAAGTCGTCAGGTTGTCGTTCAATGGAAACGGCGGTCTTCGAAGGATCCAAAGGAGCCCACTCGTTTGACTACTACTGCGGCGATAAATTGCTGCGAGTTAACTTGACTTACTAAATAAAGAATCGTTTTTAGCGGTTTTGAAAATTAAAAAAAGATTCCATAGGAGGAACCACGAATGAAAAATGTATTGCGTACGATGGTAGCAGCAGTTGTAGCAACTAGCTTCGCAGCCTGCGGTGGCGGCGGAGGCGGCGGTGGTGGAACACCAGGCGGCGGCGGAACGACACTCTACTATCCTTATGAGACTGTTTACGGTGATGCTTGTAAAACTCAAGAAGCAACTCCAGGTTGCACGTTCTTCGCTTCTAACGGAAAGAGAATCACAGTCACTGAAGATCCTCACTACAATGACTACGGTCACGGTTCTGACGACCTTTGGTATGTTAAATTCGATTCTAATGGTAAAGCCGCTGTTTACGACGATTTGGGTCGCTTCCAATACTACGCAAACGTTTCTGAGTTTGCCGGTTACGTTGGTGGTACAACTATCGGCGTAGGAACAACTGGTTTCTATTGGGAAGATATCTCTAACGGAACTTATTGGTTGGGTAAAAACGGCGTTCTTTACAATGCGAACACAGGTGAATCTAATTACGGTCAAGCGATCAACGAGAAAAACGCTTCTTCTGCATCAGATACAAACTTCGCTGCTTTGAACTCTGATACAAATAAGAAACTTGTTAAAATGGCTTCTGAGAAGTTGATGAAAGAATACGGCTTCAAACAAGACAAAGCGGTTGCAGTTGCTTCTGCATTGAACTCTTGGGCAGTAGCTGCTGCTGAGCGCGGTACTACTTCTGAAAAAGACATGGACAAAACTTTCAAAGCTGTTTTCGGTGTTCAGTTCTCTGACGCTCTAGCTGCTGCGAAAGACTTGGCAATGGGTGACAGCTCTTCTATGCAAGATTTGACTAACAGATCTGCATCTGAGTTGGGTTTAAAGCCTCACCAAGCTCAAAAATTCATGAAGGGCATGTACAAAAAAGCTCTTGCTAACTGGGGTTACGACGAAAACAGCTTCAACTGGTAATCAGTTGGCTCTTAGTTAAGACCTACAAAAAACCCACAACGGTTAACTCTGTTGTGGGTTTTGTTTTTTTATTTACCTAAGTTCGCGTAAGCATCAAGCGTGCGAGCAGAGAAGATCAGCGCTGTTCCTGCGTTGACGGCCACAGCAACTCCCAAAGCTTCCATGATTTCTTCTTGAGTGGCTCCGTGTTTTTTCGCGGCTTCCACGTGCACGACAATGCAACCGTCACAGCGATTGGTGACGGCCACGGCGAGTGCGATGAGTTCTTTTGTTTTTGGATCTAATTTTGAATCGGGAGTTTTTGCGTCTGAGATCGCACGATAGCCTCTAACAATATCAGGGTTCATTTTTGCGATGGCGCCGATGCGACTTTTGACTTCGCTAAGATATTCTGTCCAATTTAACATGGCTCAACTTCCTTTTTGGATGGGTTGAGCCCAGTTTACTGAATTCGTGTTTAGAAGTAAGCAAGAATTCCGACAGCGGAAGCGAGACCAGAGATCGTAGCTTCGCTACCCACGCCACCGGATTGTTTTTGATAAATGTAGCCGACATCCAAGCGGAAGCCGACGTTGCTGCCAGTGGGGAACCACTTTACAAAAGGGCCTACGAAAAAGTCCATTAAGTCTCTTTTGCTGCCAGAGCCGCCGTCAATTTGTCCTATGGAAGCTGTGCCGCCAATACCGTAAAGGAAAGCTTCACCGGGTGTGTTTGAAATCAGATTGTAGTCAGCAAAGCCACCCACTTTATAGGATGTAGTCGTAATGCTTCCTACTTGATCAGAAGCATAAGTCAGCAAAGGCCCGAATTCGTAGCTTCCAAAGTTCCAGCCGAATTTACCTGTTAAAGACAGATCCGTTTCGTTTTGAGCACCGGCTGCATCCGATTTTGTATTCATAAGGCTTGCGCTTAAAGCGATCACGTATTTGCGAGATGTTGTGGAAACCGAAGAATCAGCAAACTCATCAGGAGCTAGTTCATAAACTTGTCCGCTTTGAAGGCTGCCGCCAGAAAACTCGATAACGGCTTGGTTGCCTTTCACGCGACGAACTTTGATTTTTTGCGCGAAGGATGCCGAAGAAAACGTCAAAACTGTCAATGCAAGAAGCCAGTGTTTCATTATGATATACCCCTCTTAAGACTAAAGTCTTTCAATCCACAAAGAGACTGTCAACGAGAACGTGAATCACAACAAGACGTTAAAATTTCTCGAATTTAAGTTTTACGTGTTTATAACCGAAAAATTTGTATAAGGGGAAGGGAGTCAGAATGTCGTCTTCCTGGGGAGACATACCGGCGTGGGCCTATGGGGCTGCGCAGGCATTAATGCAATCGTTGAAGCTGGTTGATCCGGCGACTTATGCGCATTGCTGCCGAGTCGGTGAGATGTCTCGTAAATTATCTCGTGATGCTGGTCTTAACGAATACGAGCAGAAGCTTGCGGAGTTCGCAGGTCTTTTTCACGATATCGGTAAGATGGGAGTTCCCCAATCGATCATTTCTAAGCCTGGAAAATTAGATGATGCTGAGCACTTGATCATGCAAAGTCATCCGGTTTTAAGTGAACAGATTATCAATCCATTAAGTCACGATAAGTTTTTTGCTTCAATCTTGCCAGCCATTCGCGGTCATCATGAGCGTGTTGATGGAACAGGTTATCCCGATAAAAAACGTGGGGATGAAGTTCCTCTGTTGGCGCGTATTATTTTAGTTGTTGATACGTACGATGCGATGTCGCAAACACGTGCTTATCGCAAAGGCCTTCCGGTGGAAGTAGTTTACGCAGAACTGCAAAGATGTTCTGGCACTCAGTTCGATTCCCAGCTTGTGAAGACGTTCTTGCAAGCGCACAAGACATGGGAAACGCAAGAGGCGGATCAAGATACCTTGAACCACCTTATCAAGAAAATCGCGTAAAACGGAACTATAAACAGCAACTGCTGCGTTACTCGTCGGCGCCGTACTTCTAGTACGGCTTTCTCCTCGCGCCTTGCATTTGCTGCTTATATTTCCGTTTCCTATTTCATCTTATTTGTACTTTCGAAGATTTTATCAGCGGATTTGGCAACGAATCCCTGATAAAGTTTGCCGTTTTCAAGCGGGTAGCGCTTCGCAAATTCATAGTAGCAACCTGGAATATTGAAAGTGCCGTCATCAAACTTCACAGGAATTTCAGACGCCATTGTCGAGCTTTGCTCTAGATAATCCGCTGTCGTTCCTTTGATCTCGCCACCTGAAGTGTTCAAGACAAAGCCTTTGCTTTTTACAAACTCATTTAAAACGCGGATGTCGTTAAACTTCTTCAATTTGTTGATGTTAATAGTGAAGTGGTTCGGACGGAAACCATAAGCTGCCACCCAAGAAGCGTATTCACTTTCTTTCGCCAACTCAGAGTACAAAGCGTAAGTCATTTTCCAAGGGCGTCCCGCCATCGCAAAGTCTTCACGTTGAATTTCAGAATCAGGTAGTTGGTCGACAAGTTTGTTCACAGTTTCGCGAATGAATGGTGACACCTTTTCAAGTTCCAACTCACTGATAAAGATCTTCGGCATATCTTCGTTTGGATGCTCATAGTGTTTTGCATAGAGTTTTTTCTCTACAAAAGTGTAATCACCTTTTTCGACATAGCCGTATTTTTTGAATTGTTTTGCCAAAGATTCAATACCCAAACGCGGATGATTGAACGTGCGAAGAGCAATGTGGTCATTAATCACTGTTTCGCCTTCCGCAACAAAAAGATCGTGAATGCGTTTAGCAGCAGGATTAATCTGACAGTAGTCGACCCACATTTTTTCCAAAAGTGTCTCTAGGCTCATCATAAACAGTTCTCCTAATGAATGACCGAAGGTTACCGCTCTTAAATCGAGGGCGCAACGGGTCCGGCGCATAACTTTGAGCGTTATTCATTGGAGCTGGAGGATATTTCGCCAACAATAAGCGCTATGACGTCATTGCCTGAGATCCAACAAATTGAAAAAAGAATTCAGGGCCTGGGAAGTTCCGTACGCTCTGAAGTCCTTGCGTACAGTGAGCTGGATTCTTTGCGTTTTCCCATCTACAAAGTGACTTTCGGAAGTGAAGACCCCAAAGCACCAGTCTTGGGTTTCACAGGTGGCGTGCACGGTCTTGAACGCATCGGCGCGCAGGTGTGCGTGGCTTTGATGAACTCACTGGCAGAGTTGGCTCTGTGGGATGAGACGATCAAAAGAACTTTGCAGGACATTCGCGTTTTCTTTATTCCTACTGTGAATCCTATCGGCATTTACAAAAAAACACGCAGCAATCCGCGTGGGGTGGATCTCATGCGTAATGCCCCTGTCGAAGGAGAAGCTCCCGCACGTTGGGTGGGTGGTCAGCGTTTTAGCAATCGTCTGCCGTGGTATCGTGGTGAAGTGGGCGCTCCGATGGAAGTCGAAGCACAAGCTTTGATTGCGGCTGTTGAAAAAGAAATTGCGCAAAGTTCGTTGGCAGTCACGATTGATGTACACTCGGGTTTTGGTTTTCAGGATCGCATTTGGTTTCCTTATGCAAAAACGGTCAAACCATTTCCGGATCTTCCACTCGCATACTCGTTAAAAGATTTGTTAGATCGCACGTATCCTCATCACTTTTATCGCTTTGAACCTCAGGCGCAAAGTTATACGACTCACGGAGATCTGTGGGATTATCTCTATGACAATCATTTGCAGGCTCGTGGCGAAAAAACATATTTGCCGTTGTGTCTTGAGATGGGTTCGTGGCTGTGGGTGAAAAAAAATCCCTGGCAAATTTTCCGCGCCGAAGGACCGTTTAATCCAATCAAAGGTCATCGTCAGCGCCGAACGCTTCGTCGTCATAATACACTGATGGAATTTTTAATCCGCGCCGTAGCATCACCGCAAGCGTGGGCAAATTTATCCGAACTGCAAAAAGAAGACTTTGATAAAAAAGCACGGGAGTTGTGGTATGCCACAAACTAAAAATTGGATTTTATTGCGAGGCTTAGCTCGTGGTGTTGGTCACTGGGGATCTTTTGTTGATAAAATGAAAGAGCGTTTTCCCGAGGACAATTTCGAATTGATTGATCTTCCTGGAAATGGCGCGCGCAATGACGAAACAAGTCCGACGAATATTTCTGATTATGTCAAAGACCTGCGCTCACGTTCCGAGTTTGTGAAAAAAGGGGAGCCGTTCAAAGTCCTTTCCGTTTCACTCGGCGCGATGGTCACCGTTGAGTGGATGCGCGAGTATCCGCACGAAATCAAAAAAGCATACTTAGTGTGCACAAGCTCTTCAGGATATTCCCCATTTTATCAGCGCTTCTTGCTCGTGAACTATGTCAAATCAATGAACTTGCTAGGTGCAAAAAATAATGAAGCTTTGTGGGAGAAAACTATTTTAGGAATGGTGACCAACAGTCACGAGCGTCGTGAAGCTGAGATCTTGCCATTGATGGCCTACACAAAAGAACATCCGATGAGCATTGAAAACATGCTTCGCCAAATTTTCGCGGCATCACGCTATCGTTTTCCAGAGGAAGCCCCTGGTGATATCCAACTTTTGGGTTCATACGGAGATCGTTTGGTGTCACCAAAGTGCACGCTCAGAATCGCGGAAAAGTGGGGACTAAAACCCACAATGCATCCCTGGGCGGGCCACGATATTCCTATTGACGATCCGCGTTGGCTGGTCGAGCACTTACTCTAAAAATGACCTTCTATGGTATTTTTTTAGGGGTAAGTATTTCAAACCAAATGACGTTTTTTTACCATCAGCTCTCCTATATTTGATTTGGAGCATATCGACACGTGGCTCCGTTGACTCCCGAGGCCTTTTCTTATTCTCTACAGTCTGGACTTTTATCCAGAGGCGGATGTGAGGATAAGAACCTACATCGCGGCGGCACTTACGAGTGTTTCCGTGACCACAAAAGCGAAAACTCAAACCATGAGCGTGAAGGATCTTCAGGCTCAAGGGGTGAGCTCTATTGAAGAGCCGAAACTTTCGTCTTCGCCGGCGCAGGTCTATGGACAAATCCGTATGGAGGGAATGCAATACTTCACTCCAATTCCAGAATCTCCCCAACTTTCCTTTAGCCAACTTCTTTCCGCTCGCTTGTCCGCTCTTAAAGAAACATCTTGGATTGACATGGCCGCCGATATCTCGGGCGGTACGTTCTTTTCGCGTGGGCAATCTCACTTCGTCGTGCATGAGGCTTATCTCGCTTCGCATGGGAATACGCCCTTTAAAACCTTCTTAGGGCGTAAAAAGAAGGACTGGAGTGAGATGGATCGCCGTTGGCAATTGGGCCTGTGGCAGCCGAAGTTTGCAATCGACACTCTTCGCCCCGAGGAACAAGGTTTGACGGGGCTTTTTGTCGACTACAACACGCAAGGCTGGGAGATCCTGGGCTTTGCAACTCCTGTGTTTATTCCGAGCATGGGACCCGATATTCGTGAAGAGGGGGGCGGCCTTGTCTCTGACAGCCGTTGGTATCGCGCGCCTTCGCGCAATTACGACTTCAACAACCACATCAACACGATCAGCTACGACCTTGATATTCCCGACATGGCGAAACTTGTAGGCAATGGCGGTGTGGGCTTCATGGGCCGTTTGGGCAATAAAGAAAACGGTCCTTGGGTTGTTGCGAGTGCCGGTTACTTGCCCGTGAATGAATTGATCTTGAAACGTAAAAACTTTAAAGATGTTTCTGAAGACAAGGTGGACGTGACGGTGTCTCCGGATGTGGGCTATCACAGCATCTATTCTTTGGATATCGGTTACGCTTTCTCAAACCTCAAAGCTTCGTTGTCTTACTTGCAGGATGAACCAAAAGAAAAACTTCCTGAGGTGGATTGGTCGATTCAAAGTTTGAAACCGATCAAAGCCTATTCGGCGGCGTTTGATTTCTCCTTAGCCAATATCTTTACAAAAACTTTGGCGTTTCAGTTGGAGTATTTGAAAGTCGACGGCGGCGGTATTAAAGATGTTTTGTCGAATGGAAGTCCTGACGATTTCACATTGTTCGATCAGCGTCTGAAATTTACCAACGCACTTTCATTCCGCGTGGAAGGGCAGCTTGCAAGCCTCTTCCGCCGTCCTTTCGTAACAAGATTCAAGTATCTATATGACTACGATCAAAGAGGCTCTTTGCTCAATACAGAGTTCCTCTATTATCCAAGTCAAAAGTGGGCCGTTGTTATGGGCGGTGATATTTTAGGGGTGCAGGATGAGTCCTACAACCCTTCAAGTTTTCTCAATCAATATCGCGCCAATGACAGGGTCTACGGAGGCATGACTTATGTTTTCTAAGACTGATCTAAAGAGAGGCTTCGCAGCACTCTCTTTTTGCATTTTATCGGCTGGAGTTCTTTCGGGTTGTGACTCGAAAGTCGGTGAGGAACCACCTCCGCCAGAGAGCCAGGAATTCAGCGGCACTCAATGTCTTTCGGAGATGAATCCCGTTGTGAAGGATTTCATCGTCGGAAACGCAAAAAAAGAAGACGTTGAAAGAAGCTGGGATTGCGCGACGAGTGCGGTTGAAAAATTTAAGCGCTATGTGCGTGGACGTGCAGCGGATCGTTACACTCCCCAAGAACTCGCAACTTTCTTAGAAAAAAACTTTCTTGATCCAAAACAAAATCCTAAAATCACCGTTGGCTTGCAAACAGAATTCATGAAGCTTAAGCAGGTCTTTGTTGGTGGAAGTCCTGACTACATCACTCGTACTGAAATCGATAAGCTCATTGTCTTGTTTAAAAACTTCCGTGAAATGACGGTGGCACTGAATCCGTATATGAAAGTCTTGTCGCTCAATTGGGCGGTGACGGATTCAAACAAGCTGCAACTGGATGTTCGCTATTTTGAAGATGCGAATAAAGAAGTTCAAAATGCCGCTCGCACTTTGGCTTCCTTGATTGAGAAAAACGGGCAGGGTTATAAACTTTCTGACTTCGTTTCATTGATGGAAGAAATGAGTTCTTTCTTTGGTGAGAGCTGGGAATTCCCGAAAACAATCATGAAGTACATGCCGGTTGTCCAAAAGGTTAAAAAAGCTTTGGCCGGTGGTGATGAGAACACGATCACGCCGAATGAATGGCGTCGTTTTTCTTTATTGGGTGCCCGCGGTTACGTTCAATATCTTCGTTATTATTACTTCATTAAATCTGTACCCGAAACGGGAACGGGCTATCGCCTTTCTTATCTTTCACGCACGGTGGAAGATGTCTTGTCTGTATTCCAAGACTTGGTTGCAGAAAAACCTGAAGGCGTTGTTTCTCGCGATGAAGTGACGGAACTCCTTAAAACATTGCAAGTGGTGTGGCCTGATTTCAAAGTTTCAAACAAACTTGTTTTTGAAGCGATGAAGGTGAAGCAACTCTTCTTTGGTGGCAGTGTTGATTCCTTTACGACGACGGATTTTGAAACAGCCCGCTTGAAAGTCAGCCGTATTAAAATCTTAGTAGAACGTTTCCTTCCTTATTATTCTATCTATGGCCGTGAGTGGGAACCAGAGATTTACGAACCGGAAGAAGCGCAAAAGCTTTTCATGGAGTCTCAGTTCGTTCTTGAGGCGACAGTTCGCGAAGCCGGTGTTTTATTTGAAGGCGCTTACGATCTTAAGGATCTCACCAGCCTGATTCACGAAGTGGAGCTTTTGTATCCACCAAAAGAAGTGGGCTACGAAGAACAAGTGAAAAAGTATCTGCCAATGGTGATCGATGTGAAGAACATGATTCTGGGCGGAAACGATTCTTCTTTGCGAAAAGGCAACTGGAGTGTTCTTTTAGGTTTTGCTGCCAGATTTTATTCGGACTTCCTTTATTACGATTACTTCGTAAAAGAAAAACCGATGGAGCAACCTTTGACGGTGAGTTACTTGTCGGTACTCTCAAATCAAAGTTTAAACATCTTGCGCGATCTTTTGATCGCGAAAAAAGAGAACCAGTTCACTCGCGCTGAACTTAATAAAATTGCAGAGCACCTAATTAAGCTAGAAGTTCTACCAAAGGGTTTGAAGGCCGAATCGCTCGATCAAGTTTTGGGTGTGGTGCTTAACAATATCTTTGTGAACCCAAATCAGCGCATTGATGGTTACGTTCCTAATGCTCTGAACTTGGCTTCAATTGAGGTCATCCGTCATGAACTGCAAGTGTGGTTAGACTCTGAACTCTTTATTGCAACACTGACTGAAAATTGGAAACCTGAAGACGGTCTTAATGCGAAAGCATTGAGCGATGTTTTAAAGAACGCTAAAAAAGCAGATACCGCGACAGAGCCATTGCAGGCAGGTTTAGGTGAGTTCCTTTTATCGGTAGACACTCCTGTGCCAATCACTTTGGACAGTGAAAGCCGCGTTATTATCTCGAACAAGTTCGAACAAGTTTACACGAAGCACACTCTTCGTCAGATGAATCTTTATAGAGGCATCACAAGACTTCTTCTTCGTTCTTTTGTGAACGACAAAGAGCGTGTAGCGACATACAAAGGAGCCATCCTTGATGAGGTTCAAGCGGCTTTCTTTACTTTGAAACCAGTCCTGGTGGAAATGGGATTGATTGAGCCGAAGAATGTGACCTTCGCATCTTCGCGTTTCCGCGAGGCGAATATCTTTGTTCCGCATTCCGATGGAAATACCTTGGCCTCTTACGCGGAAGTGACGGACCTTGTCGCGATGATCTGGTCAGGCGTGAACATCAATACGATGTTGCGTGAAGATCTAGTGCGCGTTTGCTTTAAGCACGGCGAGAAAGTGACAAACGATTCTCTTGTTGGTTTGAGTTGTGCTCGAGCTGCTTACAAAGACTCTATGCCCAAAAATATGACGGCCACGCCGGAGTATTTGAAGTTTATGAAAGCGGTTTCAAAAGACGAGTGGGCTATTTACATGAACAACGTCTTTAAGGCCGCGGGTTATGTTCCGAATGATCAGAACATGGCGAAGATGGAAGACATCTCCTTGGCTCCGCACGTGATGCAATATATTGAAATGGTCTTCGCGCGCTTTGACAAAAACAAAGACGGTTTCATTTCAACGGGCGAGTCGTTAAATGCCTTCCCGGCGTTTAAAGGTATTCTTCTTGAGCTTGCAAAAGATCAAATCGCGAAGGGGACGTTGAAAGAATCAGACTTGTTGGATCTTTTCACGTACATCCTTCGTTATGGAAAACCACCAGAGACGATCAAAGAAAAGCTTCGTTTCGTCTTGAAATGGAGAGGCAAACGCGACAATTGGGACGTGTGGGCCGACCGTGTTCAGCTTTCTGAAATCTTAGGGTATATCGCCGACCAAGTGAGTGCGGCGGCGAAGAAGGCCAAGGCAGAAGGTTCTAATCAAGAACTTTCTGTGAATCTAAACGTGCTGCCGTCACCGTTGAGTTCTGAATAATCAAACCGGTAAATGAACCGCCTCCTCGTTGAACGGGGAGGGACGAATTTAAATCTCCCGAACGGTCCGTATCGACATCCGCAGTGGCTGGAGCATATTCCACCATATTGCGTCTCCAGACAAAGACTCGCGCTTTGGAATTCACATTGTGAACCTCAACGATCACATCAATAGAAGTTGGGAAATAAAAAGACATCTTGGAGCTATTCACCATGGCCGAGTTGCCGTTGAAGCTCACTTGCGCATTCACGCTGGCGCCGGAGCGGCTGAAGGTGACGGCGATACCATCGTTTGATGGGATGATGCTGTTGGAAGAATAAAGAACGACGGCCACCGAACTCATCGAAAGCGTGTCCAGCGAGGCTTTTAAGGCGATAGATTTGCTGGAAGAGACATTCAATAGTTCACTGAAACGAATGGTTCCGGAGCCTTGAATTTTATCGGTGCTGTATTCAGAAAAAGTAGAAGAGACAATAGTGTTAGAGTCGATACCAGAAACTTCTTCCGGTTCGACTCCTGAGCACGCTGCTAATGAAAAGAGACTTAATACTAAGAGGGACTTTAGAATGAGTTTTTCCACATCATTGACTCTACTGGAATTGGTTTTTTGTCGTTATACTTTGCCGACGGTTTGACGTTGTAAGCCGTCAAAATATCGCCCTTTACTTCAAAGTATATCAACTGACCAATCGGCATACCAGTGTAAACACGCACTGGCTGTTTCACCGAAATTTCCAGAGTCCAATAATTGCAGAAACCGACATCGCCTTTGCCTGCTGTGGCATGGATGTCTATTCCGAGACGACCTACGCTTGATTTTCCTTCTAAAAATGGGACGTGTTTCAGAGTCTCTGTGTACTCTAAAGTAACGCCCAAATAGAGAGTGTCCGGCATGAGAACAAAACCCTCTTCAGGAATTTCAAAGGTGCGAATCTTGTTATGCTTCTTGGCGTCCAGCGTCTTTTCTTCGTACACAGCTAGAGTACTGCCCAAATGAACATCGTAAGAGTTCGTTCCCAGGCACTCTCTGCGGAAAGGCTCAACTTTAATGGAGCCTGCTTCCATGTGTTGGAGAATCTGCTGATCCGTAAGAATCATTACTTAGTTTCTCTGTGAACTGTGTGGCGTTTTAGATTTGGATTGTATTTCTTTTTCTCAAGACGACTAGGAGTTTTAGTTTTGTTCTTAGTCGTAGTGTAACGAGAAACAGGTTTGCCTTCAGCGCGAGCTTCTGTGCACTCAAGAGTGATGATGATTCTTCCTGATTTTTTAGCCATTGCGGTGCCCCTTAAACTTCAAGTTTGTACTGCCATGCGTAATATGGAAAAAATGACAATACCTTTTCAAAGGGGGTCAAGGTATCAAAGGAAAAAGGAAACTTCAACAGACAATTTCGTGTCTAAGGGGAGAATTCGTGAACTCTTGGAGCCTTTTTCTAGTATCCGTGCTTTTGTCGGCCTGTGCTCATGCCCAAACTAGTGGCATTTTGAGGGGAAACACCCAACAGCCGGTCCTTTTGCAAGAAGCCGTCGGTTCTGTTGCCCCGGGTTCCATCGTCATTATCGGAGAAAACCACGGGTTTAAAGAACATCAGACCCAACAGCTGGCGATTATGACAGCTTTGCGGGCTGAAGGCCTTAAGGTCTCTGTGGGAATGGAATTTTTTACATACACTCAGCAGGACCTGGTCGACTCCTACCGCAAGGGCGCTTTGACGGAGCCGGAGTTCCTTAAAGCCATTGCCTGGGGAAGTCCTTCTTATGATTACTATCGCGGTCAGGCTGAGTTTCCGCTGCTTTCTGAAGGGGCTATGACCCTGGCGTTGAATGCGCCTCGCTCGTTGACTGGCAAAGTCTCTAAGCAAGGTTTGAGTTCTCTTACGCCAGAAGAGTCGGCCTTGCTTCCGCCGCAGTTTTCGTTGGGCCGCGACTCTTACAAGCATCGTTTTTTAAGTATGATGCCTCATCTGCCAAACCCGGAAGCCGGGGAGCGCTACTTTGCTGCTCAGTCTATTTGGGATGATACGATGGCGTGGAAAGCAACAGAATTTATCGCCGCTCATCCTGATCAAGTCCTAGTGATTGTAGTCGGTGAGTTCCATGTTCAATATGGTGGAGGACTCCCAGACCGCATTCACGCGCGGGCGCCTCAGGTTCCGGTTCTGACCTTTTCTCAAGTGAACACTCTGGATTTAACGGAAGAAGAAATTTCGACCGAGATCGCACCTTCTCCGGTCGAGGGACCGCGTGCTGATTTCTTGTGGCTCGCTCCCGCACAAAGTCTAGGGTTGTAAAGATTCTTTGAGCTTCTCTTCATGTTTTCTTTAAACTAAGACTGCAGAGGAGCCCTTACTATGTTTCCCCTAGAAACCCGCATTTTGGTTATCGATGACATGCCTTCCATTCGTGATCTTGTGAAGAACACGTTAAAGGCAATGGGTTATAAAAATATTCAAGAAGCTGCTGACGGTGAAGAAGGTCTGAAGGTTCTTGTTCAGAGCAACACTCCGGGAACGCAAATTCAATTGGTGATTTCAGATTGGAATATGCCAAAGATGAAGGGGCTTGAACTTTTAAAACAAGTTCGTGCGACGGCTGAGTGGAGCAATCTCCCGTTTGTGCTTTTGACGTCAGAGTCTGAGCGCGATCAAGTGACGGAAGCCGTTCTTGCCGGTGTTTCTCAGTACATCGTGAAACCTTTTTCTGCGAAGATTTTCGAAGACAAATTAAAAGCCGCGTACATGAAACACAACAAGGCTTAGTCGAATTTTAAATTTAAAAAGAGTGAACGCTGAAGCTTGTGAAAGTTTCAGCGTTTTTTATTTTGGTGTTACGCGAAAATCCGTCGTCTCAAAATGAGACGGCGATATTTGCGCCAAGAAGGACACCATGTTTATTGTCTGAGCGCTCTTTGCACTTCAAAGATGTCTTATTGAGTTTTTAAGCGGGCACATGCTGTGCAGCCTCTGCTTGTGAGGAAAATTATCAAGAGAGGTTCTTAATGAAAAAGTTAGTTTTGGTTTTAGCTGTATCCATGATGTCTGTCACTGCTTTTGCTAAAACTGTGGAGATCACAGGTGAAAAGGCAGAGGCTCTGTTTTTTGAAATGGAAAAATCGGGTGCGACTATGACCATTCATACGCCTCGTTTGACGGAGTATAACTCTAAGAATGTGACTTGCGTTGCGGAAGAGCGCTACACGGAAGACGGCGAGCGCACAGGTGTCGCTGACTTCACATGCTTGATCGACGTTACTAAATAATATTTTAAGCGGCGATAGGCGCTTTCTTGTCTGATTTTTTGAACTCGGTGATGTAGGGCACTTCGACGAACAGTGTGGTGCCTTTGCCGAGTTCGGATTCGACCCACACGCGCCCTTGAAGTTCTTCGGCGGCGACTTTGATCGCATCCATTCCCACGCCGCGACCTGAAATTTCTGTGACTTGTTCGCGAGTCGAAAATTGACTGTCAAAAATATGTTGGATCACTTCTTGGTCGGACTTGTTGCGAGTGTCGACCATGCGTTTTGCTAATTTTTCACGGATCTTCGATGGATCAATACCGCCACCGTCGTCCTTGATTTGAATCATCAAGAACGGTTTTGAACCTGTGTTCTTGATTTCAACATTCACTTCCACATGGCCTTCGGCCGTTTTTCCTTGATCAATGCGCGTATCAGGAATTTCAATTCCATGATCGACAGCGTTTCTGAAAGCATGCACGAGGGTTGAGAACAGAGAGTTGTAAATCTCTGGAATCACCATCACGGTGCCGTTATTGATTTGCAACGGCGCCATCATCTTGTCGATTTTTTCTGCCAGACGAAGCATGACTTCGTTGTATGGCTCCAGGAATTGAGAAACCGGTTCCATCGCAAGTTCTAACAAAAGTTCTTGTGCGACAGGTCCGCCACCAGGCAGAGTGCCTACTTTGCGAGCGATGTCATTTAATTTACTAATCGCGATTTCAATTTGGCGTTCTTCCGATGTTGCAGAAGAACCCAAGATGTCGCGTGTTTCTTCAAGGAATTTAAAGAAGTATTCTTCGATTTCAAAACATTTCGCACGCAGTGAAATAAATCCGGCTTGTGTCCAATTTTCTTTAAGCTCCGCCAAAAGGCTTTCACCTTGATGACAGGCTTCAGCGACTTCTTTGATCGAGAACAGAGCCGCACCACCTTTAAGAGTGTGCAAGTTGCGGAAAAGAGTTTCTGAATCGTAAGGACCGTTGTCCTTAGAAACTTCTTCGCGAACAGAGATCAAAAGACCTTGCGCTTCTTGGATGAAGCGGTGGATCTCGCGTTTGGACTTAATCATATTGATGATAAGTTTTGCGTGCTCTTTTTCCGTCTCAGCTTGTTTTTGAGCTTCAACAAGGGATGTGATATCGGAAGCAACAACAACGACGCCTTCCATCGCGCCTTCGCTGGAACGAAGCGGGTGGTATTCTAAAGCGATATTGCGATTTTTCGAGTGCGGATAAGTGACCGGACCCAAGGGTGCTAAATCTTCAAAGGGAAGCATTTCCATGAAAAGAGTTTGCATCCATTTTTTGAAGCCTTCGACTTTGTTTTCTGGAAGTTTTAAAACATCCCAGATAAGTTTTCCATCAGGTTTTGATTCAACCGTCGTTTCGCAGGCCTTTGAAGAGACATCAAGGATGTGTCCTTCAGAATTAAAGATGAAGAAACCTTGTCCAAGACTGTCGAGCAGGGCTGACATGGTTTGATTCAAACGCGACAATTCGCGTGTACGGTCAGCAACCATTTGTTCGAGGTTTTTACTGTAGTTTTCAAGTTGAACTTTGGCGTCTTCAAGGGCTTTGATGACGTCTTCTTTTTGCTCAAGTTCAGCACGGTATTTTTTCTGAAGACGTTCTTCCAAAGTCACGTCACGCACAAAGACAATCCAATTTTTGTCTCCCATAGAGTCAAAAATAGGTTGCAGCGTGATTTGTACTTTACCTTCGCCTCCTTGAGAAGTTTTGAAATTCACTTCTTTGTAGGGAGTCGCATCGCAAATATGAATCAACTTATCCAGACCTTCAATGGGTTCGCTAAACTCAAAAAGTTCAGAGAACTTCATGCCTCTTGTGATTTTGCGAATAGAAAGACCTGCGACGATCGCTGCCGTTTCATTGCAATAGACGACCTTTTGTTCGGCATTTAGAACAAACACAGGTTCCAAAAGGGTGTCGAAGAGGGAGTACTGAATCTTCATTTTACAAACGTCTCATTTTTCTGATGGTAAAGAGTGAATTCACGCTTTTCTGTCCATTCAGACATTTCAGCGTCGCCTTTAGATTCTGCACGAACGCGCCAATAGATTTTTCCCAGTGGCACGCGGTCTTTAATCAAATAACGATTTCCTTGCAGTGATTTTGCAATCAAAGTGCGAGAGAAATCCGCTTTATCTGAAATCTCGATGCGGTAAGAAGTCGCACCTTCCACTTTTTTCCACTCAAGCCAGATAAACGGTTCCATCTCTGTTTGCAGGAAGATTGAAGCGTTATTAAATGGCTCTAACAACGAAGGAGACGAAAGAGGAGTGCGGAATGTATAAAGCACTTCTTCAATATTTGAGAAACCCGTTAAAGGCTTATTGCTTTCATCCATGGCTTGCACGCGCACGTGGTAGCGACCTGGATCTGGCACTGTCAAAGTTCCCGCATTGGATGAATATTCAAGTTGTTGCGGGTGCGTGAAGTTTTTGTCTTTATCCATTTGCACAAGATAGGATTTTGCAAACGGAACTTCAGACCAACTGATCGGAGTTTCTTTAGGACCCGGAGCTTGGCCAATGGCATTGATGGTTTTCATTGGATCTAAAGTCAGACCATCCATGTTGATATCGATTGTTCCGGTTTCACTCGGCTCACTCATAAGACCATTGAGGCCACGAGCGTAAACGCGATAGAAATACTGGCCTGGACGATATTGCGACCAAGACACTTGGTTTTGTGTAACATCGTATTTTTCAACTTCTTTGAAGCTAGCATCTTTGGAAATTTGCAAAATATAGTTTTTCGTTTGCAGAACAGGCTTCCACGCAAGCTTCGGAGATTCCGGAGAAGCTGGATTGCGATCTTTTCCTGTTGGAACTTTGAAATCGACTTTCTTTGTTACAAGGATAGGGCGACTAGGACGTTCTTCTTTGTGTGCAAAAAGATTCAAAGTGAAAGACACCGGCTCAGACCATGGTGATGGTTTTTGCGATTCTGTCTGACCTTGCACGCGCACCCAATAAGTTCCCGCAGGAAGTTTTGGAGTAACCGCAGCTAAAGTATTTGTCTGACCTTCTTTCACGATGGTTGTGAATTCCGCATCGGAAGCCACTTGCCATGTGAAGTTTTTAAGAGACTCTTGCGCGCGCCATTGGATTTCAGTGCTTGTTTCCAAGGACTCTTGGGGTTTTACTTTCAACTCAAGATTGATTTGTGCAGCTTGGGTTGGTGTTGTGATTTGCGGGCCAACCAAGTGAGTAATCTGCATGTGTTGAACTGGTGATGTCGTCGCCAACTGGCCATTGTGGTCCATGGCTTTCAAACGCCAGAAATAAGAGCCAGGCTCTAAAGGTTCAACGACTTGAGCTTTTTTATCTTGAGTCAGTTTTGAGATCGCCACGTGACTGAAATCTTCTGTGGGGGAGATTTCAAGTTCAAAGCGGGCCACATCACCTTTGCTGTCCCATTCAAAAGGAAGAGGATCATCAGGATTGATACGAAGCCAGTTTGTATTGTCCGCCGTTTTTAAGAATAACTGCGGTTTTTCAACTTGTTTCACTTCACCTTTTTTAGTGACAGCGACCACCGCATTTTTCGGAAGCTCTTTCACAGCTTGTTTCTTTTTATCAACGTACTTCACGTCACCGGAAAGCAATTTCAAGTCGACGTTACCGCTGTGAGCTTTATTAAACTGAATTTTTGATTTTTCAGGGGAGCCTTGTTGGCTCTCCAATTTAAATTCTTCAGTGCCGGATTTGATTGTCAAAGAAGAACCCTGTGCTAATTCACCGACGAGATTCCCGTAACGCAAATCCAGATTCATCTGACCGTTTTTCAGATTCAAAGTGATCAAAGAGTTTGGTTGGATTTTGATTTGCGTTCCGTCTTGCAATTGAATCGTGGCTTCAGAACGATCGCCGGTGAAGATAGAATCATTTTGATAGACAGAGTCTTTGCGAGAAGCGGGGACCCAGCTAAAAGTGTCGAGATTTTTGCGGCGCACGTCGTTTTGTGAAATCGCGACATCGCCAATAAGTTCTAATTTTCCGTTGTTGGCTTTCGGGAATAGCAAAGAGTCGTCGTACAAAAAGTACGAGAAGGCCAACAAAGCAACGATGGCGCATACAAAGATGATTTTTTCTGTTTGTCCAAAACGTGACATAACACTCCTGCTTGAGGGCTTATCGGTTGGAAATGACGAATGATTTACGGACCTTAGGCCAAGTTACATGAGAATTTCTTTTCGGGTTTCCTGTTAAAGGGCATACTGAACTCGTGAAAAAACGTGGCATATCAATAAGATATAAGATTCTTTTACTGCTCACTTCGCTGCCTTTGATTACACTGACTGTGTATTTAATTTTGGCGTTGAAGATTTTTGAAGACGATAAGATCGCCTATGTCTTTGATTCTTCAAGCAGTATGTCAGGAACCATGGCGGCTCAAATTAAGACACAGCTCAATGCTGTGCTTGGAACGACGAAGCCGATCTTTCAAGATTACCTTACTCAACAAAAGTTCACGCCGGTTTCTGATTCTATTTTCATGAATGAGTTCAATCTTGAATCCATCGTGGTGTTTACTCCCTCACAAAACGGCACTTTTGAAAAAGCAGCGACTCTTGAAAAAGTTCCGGATCAGACGGCCAGTGTTTTGGCTTCTTTGCAAAATCAAATGCCGTCGTATTTCGCAGAGGTGGAAGCCACGCGCCGTGTGGTGAAAGTGCCGTTTAGCGACGATCGTATTTTCATCTTTGAAAAAGTCAGCGATGAAACAAAAACACGCAATACGGTGTTTCTTGTCATCGTGCGTATGAGTGAAGCCTCTGAAATGTTCAGAGCAGCGATGTCGCAAAAAATGTATTTGATCTCTCAAGATGGAACTGTGCTCTTTGGTCCGGATGGGATGCCGGGAAAGAAATTGCAAGACACAGTGACGCCGTCCTTCTTGAAAGGCTCTTCTGCGAAAGTAGCGCAAGGGGCTGAGACGGATAAAGCGGCTGATGGCACGGATCTTTTGGTGTCTTTCTCTAAAGCGGGCTTTGGTGATCTGATTGTTGTGACAACGGTAGAAAAAGAAAAAGCGTTGGGAGCCGTACAAATCCTGATTCGCAAATCTTTGATCTTTTTTGGAATCTTGATTTCGGTAACAATCATTCTTAGTCTTTTTGCTTCCAGCGGTATCACGCAAGCTCTTACTCAGCTTTTTAACGCGACCAAAAAAGTGGCGGAAGGCGATTTCAATATTCGTGTGGATGTGAAATCCACGGATGAAGTTGGAAGTTTGGCGGATAATTTTAATATCATGGCGGCGGAAGTATCACGTTTGTTAGATCAAACGGCGGAAAAAGCGCGTATGGAATCCGAGCTTCAAACGGCGAAGACAGTGCAAGAAACTCTTTTCCCTGAGACGCGCGCGAAGATCGGTCCTTTGGCGATTGCCGGGTACTATGAGCCTGCCAGTGAGTGCGGTGGCGACTGGTGGCACTATTGTCAGATCGGAAATAAAATCTTCTTGTGGATCGGGGACGCCACGGGCCACGGAGCTCCAGCTGCCTTGATTACGAGTGCTGCAAAATCCGCTTCGACGATTATTGAGCGTCTCAATATTTCGCCCTCAAAAGCTCTCGAACTTTTGAATCGCAGTATCTATGATGTTTCAAAAGGTCGCATCATGATGACGTTCTTCTTGGCGTCTTTTGATTTGGATACGGGTGAGTTGGTGTATTGCAATGCCTCTCACGAAGCACCGTTCTTGATCAAAAAAGGTGAGGGACCTCTTAAGAAAAAAGATTTAGTGCCCCTTAATGAAGTGAATAATCCCAGATTGGGACAAGCGCGTGATTCCGTTTATCAGCAGACGAGCATTCAAGTAGATGAGGGTGATTCTGTTTTCTTTTATACGGATGGAATTCCCGACATTCAAAATCCTGGAAAAGAAGCTTGGGGCGAGAGAGAATTTATTAAGGCGCTCATTGCCGCAAACAAAGACTATCCTGGCGTGAATGATTCCGTGGATCGTTTCGTTGTGAGCTTCCAAGGCCATCGTCAGGGAGCAACCTTAGTCGATGACGTCACATTTTTTGTGGTCAAACGAGAAGGTCTTAATTAAATTTAAATCTGTACGTGAATGAGGAGAAGAACCATGGGTAAACTCGATGTGAAAATGAATAAAGCTGCTGATAAACTCACAGTTCAAATGGCAGGCACGATCGATGAGGACGTCGATTTTTCTCAGTTTAATTTGACGGGAAACCAAGCCATTGACGTGGAGTTGAGCGGTCTAAAAAGTATCAACTCTTGCGGTATTCGCGAGTGGATCAAATGGATGGGCACGGCGGGTGGAGCGCAGATTTCATTCAGTAATTGCCCGAAAGTGATCGTCGATCAAATCAATATGGTCGATGGCTTTTTGCCTGCAACCGGCAAAGTAAATTCATTTTTTGTTCCGTACTACAATGATGATTCTGGCTCTGAAAAAAACGTCCTGTTTCGTTATGGGACAGAATTCAACGAGGGCGGCGTGACACCTCCAGCATCTGTGAAAGATGAAGAGGGGAACGAAATGGAAATGGATGTTATTGAATCCAAATATTTTAAGTTCCTCAAAAAGTAAGAAATCTTCGACATAGGTCTAGAAAATGCTGCGGGTCCTGGATGACAGGCCCGCTTTTTCTTTTTTATTCTAAATAGATCCGACTTATAGACCGACAAGGAAATGTGGAACCAGGAAAAACAAAGATCCTAATTTTGGAAGATGATGAAAGTGTCGGGCTGGCTTTAAAAGAAGTCCTCAGTCGCGCTGGTCATCACGTCTTTTTGGCGGCCCGTCCCGACGAGGCCAATTCCATTTTATCCACGAATACCAATATCGAATTTCTGTTCTGTGACTGTCTTTTGCCGCAAATGACGGGTTTGGATTTCATCAAACAAGCGCGCACGAATTATCCTTCATCGCGTTTTAAAGTCGTTTTGATGAGTGGTATCTACACGGATAAATCATTCATTCAAGAAGCCACACAAAGTACACAAGCCGTGGCCTTCTTGAAAAAGCCTTTTGAGATGGAGCAAGTTCTTAAACTTGTTAAGAAAGAAGAAGCTCCGAAAAAAGAAGAATCCAGCGCACGTAAATTGCTTTATCAAATGTTTGCAAACCCTACGGTGACCAATCGTCAAAAAAGAAAGGTCATTGAATCTATCGAAGAGGTGAGCGGGTTTGACTTGCCATTCTTGTATTCATTGCTTGTAGAAACAAAGAGCAGTGGTTATTTGAATATTTACAATGCCGACGGCTCTGTCTCTGGTATCACGTTCTGCAACGGCAATATCGTCGGCGTGGACGTGGACGATAAGACGACGTTCTTAGGAGAGATGTTGATCCAAAGTGGTTATGCGACTCCGGAAGACGTGCAAACGGCTTTGCGTGACAAGAACAACCGCCGTATTGGTAATTACCTTATTCAAAACAATCAACTCAGTCCTCATGCGTTTGATTTGATTTTGATGGAGCAAATGAACATCCGCTTGGTGCGCACGATCGTGGATCAGAAAATCCGCGTGAATTTCGCTTCGGCTGAAGTCGAGATGAGCAGCCCAAGTATTGATGCTGACACTTTGTCTTATTATCTGCATGACTGGATTGCTTCTAAGATTTCTGTGAGCTGGCTTAAGTCTTTGTATGTGATGTGGTCTGGAAATGTGATCGTGAAAAGTCCGACGTTCCGTGATGATCATCCGGCTCTTTCGATGTCGTTGTTAAAGTCTTTGGATGGTTTGACTGTGAAGCTCAACAACCAAATGACATTGACACAGCTTTTGGATGTCAAAGGCTACAGTGAGGTTGCTGTTTATAAGGCGATTCATTTCCTTTTGACGAAAGGTTTGATCGTCTTTGCTCAGCGTGCGGCATTCACAAATCCGCAAGAGCAGTTGAAAGTTTTAAAGAAAATCTGGGCCGAGCTTGATGGCAAGAACGGTTATGAGATCGTGGCTTATATGGAAACAGGTTCCGGTGGAAGTTCTATGGATTCTGCGTTGGCAGACTTCATGACTATTATCGGGGATCAGCCACAAGATACTGCCTCTGAAGTTTATACGGTATGGAGTAAAATTAAAAAAGCAGCCGAAGAAGCTGTCGCCACATCTCGTGATACGAATAAGATCGATCAGTTCCGCCAAGCTTCACAAAAATCAGAAGCGGAAGCGAAACTTAAAGCCACGACCTTGATGGAAGAAGTGAAAAAAGCTCTTCAGTACAATCAGTTTGCAAAGGCTTTAGAGCACCTTGCGGAAGTGGCGAAACTCAATCCACAAACGCAGCAGCTTCATCTTTATAGTTCATGGGCTAAATTGGGTTCCGTAGATCCTATGAAGAAACAGTTTGTCTTAAAAGAAGTGGAACTTGAGCTTATGCAAGTTCCACCGGATGAACGCTATGATACGTTATTCCCATTCGTGATTGGTTTATTCAACAAAACCAAAGGGGATATGGTGGCTGCACGCAAATCTTTCGAAAAGAGTGTGGCGCTCGACCCATCTTTCATTCCTGCGCGCCGTGAAATCTCCATGCTTTCTGCGGCTAACAAAAAGCAGGATGTTTTCAATATGGACCTTAAACAGGTTGTCTCAGGCTTCTTTAAGAAGCGTTAGAACTTCCAGAAGATTCCCGCATTCACGCCAATTTGGCTTTCTTCTTTTGCAGCTGCCGGATCGTATTTGTAATCGCTGAAATCAAGTCCGTAGCGCAAATACCATTGCGAAGAGAATTGCCAGTAAGCTTGAGCTTTGAGCATGTAGGCTGATTTCAGTTTAAAATCACTTCCTGAAGAACCCGCGAAATAGTGAAACTTCAATTCTGACCATTGCATAAATGGTTTTAACCAGCGTCCTGGTTTTTTTATCCAGAAAGCTCCTAACCCATAAGCGGTGGCACTCGCACTTTCACCTTGAATCATTTGTAAAGGTAATGAAAGACCCCAAGTTTCATCAATCAAGTTGAAGCCTTCTTTAGCTCTCCACAAAAGTTCCAATGTTGTAAAATCAACTTTAGGTTGATCGTCTTTTTCAGTCAGATGTTGTTGTCTTTCTAAAGCCAATCCCCAACGGAAGCGAGACCAGTTGGCGTTGATCATTAAGAAGTTTTCAATCCACCATTGGAAGTCCACCGCGCCAAAGGCAATGCCTGACGGTGTGAGATAGTGAGCACCCAATCCCAAACCAAAGGGCTGACCGCGGAAAACATCGTAACCAACAGCGAAGTCGTGTCCCTCGGAGACCACTGAAAGGTAGCGGCGAGTTTCAACACCCGCAGGGATGTTGCGAACCGTCCAATAAAACTGATTCTTTTTTGTCGGCTCTAATTGTGCATCTGGATCTTTTTCAGGAACTTTGACTTGCACGCCCTCGGGGCTCACGCCACTAAAAGAAAGTTGCGAAGAGTAGGTGCGTGAAACAGATTTAGCTGAAATATAAGGTCTGTTTTTTTCACGTGGCAAAGTGCCGCGCACGTAAAATTCTTGGCGCATCGGAATATCGCCGTCACCTTTTAAGTACAAAACAGGGCGGCCTTTAGGAAGAGCGATCTGCCAATCTTCATCAGAAAGTTTTTTGACTTTGCTTTCGTCAACGGGCTCAGCCCCTGAAGCGGTGAGGATGATTTTTTCTCCGTCATCAGAAACAACGACATCTTTGAAATCAACGTCTTTTTTGCGAGTTTCAATTTCTAAGAAAGCGCCTGTTTGAGTTTGAGCTTTGAACGCCACGTTTTCACTGCGGTCGTTGAGATAAATAATCCCTTGATTGCCGACGACTTTCCCGTTGATTTCAACTTGCGCGGCTTTCTTGGTGCTTGAGCGCGCTTTCACAACCATCTGTCCTTGTTGTGAACTTAAATAAAGTTCCTTGGAACATAAATACAAACGCGTTTCTTCGCTTTCACGGTAAATACAAAACACCATGAACGGGAAGTACTTCATATCGTCGACGACGTTGGCTTCAACATCGTCAATAGCAAAGGTTGCAATTTCAGAGCGCAAAGCTTCTTCGCCCTCTTGAGAAGCCCCTTGAGAAATTTTTAAATTGTCTTTGGTGAGTAAGGCGTTAAAGACAGCTTTACCTGAGTTGTTCTTAATCGCCAATTCGCCGTCTTTGATGAGTCCAGCAGGCCAGGTAAAACGAATGCTATAAGCGCCTCGTTTTTTCGTGGAAGGTTCAATCTGAAAAGTCACTTGTGTCGTGTCGATAAGAATATCGCCGACTTTCAAGCGGTCTTCGTCGAGCAAAGTGTATTCAAATCTTTGCGGAAGAACTTGCAGATTGTTTTTGTCTGCTTGGAAATACAAAGGCTTTAGTTTCGAGCGGCCTTGTGCAAAAGAAGAACACGCGATGCAAAAACAAAGTAGACCCAGCAGAGTTCTCATCATTGCAGAAGCTCCTTTTTGATATCCTCAGCACTTTTGTGAGCCATGATGGCTTTGATGACTGATAAAGACGTTGTCATTTTCGAAAGGAAGTCCTCGTTGTGAGTGATCACCACGCGACGGGGATGGCCTTCCCAGGCTTGTTTGATTTTTGTATTTAAGTCCCAAGCCTCTTGGAAAGTTTCCGTACGAATTGGATTGTTCGTGTCGTAAAAATCCATGGAAGCCGTGTCAAGGTGAATCACCCAGTCGTAACGGGCCAGCTCCTGTTCGCGAGAACTTTGAATGGAGTTAAAGAAATTCAATTCATCTGCAGGCCAGTAGGCAACGCTGTCCAAAGAACCACGATCGCAGACGATCAAAGGCTTTTGGCTGAGTAAGCAGATCATTTCTTCAAGTTCTTTTTGTGTGTAGTAAATCGCTTTTTGCGCATGGATGATACCCTGAGCATCTTTGTAGCGTGGAAAACCGCCACGGTATAAAATACTTGCGGCTTCAGGAACGACAGCGCATTTTTGTCCAAGCTCTTTTTTTAGAGCTTCGATAAGAGTTGTTTTACCGCCCGAAGGGCCCCCAGTGATCGCGACTTTAACGTAAGAATTCATACATATAGGATCACTAATTCAGAGGGCAGGGTCAAAGTAAAAAACTAGAGCATATAACGCAGTCGGAAGGCGATTTTGTAGACAATCCTTGCGAGCCACGAAGGAGCCGCAAAATCTTTCTCGGCAACCAGTTTGGAATTCTTAATATCGACACTCCATTGCTGAAGCATGTTTGCAAGGCTCGCCTCATCGCGCAGAACGACCTCCACCTCGAGATCGTGCAAAACACTGCGGTGATTGAGGTTGAAAGAGCCGATAAAAACATCGTTATCGATGATCATCGTCTTCGCATGCAAAATCGTCTTTTGATATTCGTAAATGGAAATTCTTTTTTGTAAAAGAAAGCGGACGATATTAAAAGCCGCCCATTTTACTGCGGGCACATCGGACTTTCCGGGAATAAGAATTTTAACGTCCACCCCGCGACGGGCGGCTTTTAAGAGAGCCAATAGCAAAGACCGGCGGGGCAGGAAATAAGCCGTCGTAATGTACAGTCGCGACTGCGCTCCAGAAATACGGCGTAAAAGATCACGATACAATTGACGACGCATGCGTTGAGTGGTGTTAAGGCGCAGCAAGCTGTCACGCACATCCATGCGAAGTCTCCAGCGGGACACCCAAGAAAGCAGCCTTTTTACATACGTACGCAGGTAACTGATTTGAAATGCCAACACCAAACGGCTCAACTCTTCGCCTTCAACATAAACGCCGGTGTCTCTCCAGGCTTTTTCTCCAACAAGACTTTCACAATGATCTTGTGTGAAATTTAAACTGCCTAAATAAGCGCGCTTTTCATCAATGATCGTGATCTTGCGGTGGGTGCGACGATTCATGTGTTTCATGATGAGTGACGCATTTAACGAATACTTTGCAAAAAGACGTCTTGCCCACAAAAGAGGGTAGGGAAAAGGATGAAAAACACGGAACTCAATGCCGCGCTCTTCACACATTCGATCGAGTTGCGGAATGTAGTAGTAGGAACCAAAACCATCGACAACAATCTTAACTGTGCAGCCGCGCTCGCGCGCTCTGGTTAATTCTTCCAAAATAGTTTGCGTAAGTTTATCTATGGCAAAAATATAAGATTCGATGGTGATACTACGCTGAGCTTTGCGTATATCTTCGACGAGACTGTGAAAGTACTCATCTCCTGAATGAAATATGCGAATCTGACTCCATGACTCCATATGTCGATTGTTCAATAAATAATTAAAAAAGTCGACAGCAAACCAAGGGGGAGGGCAAACTCGAAATATGACTAAGTGCAATCTATGGAATTTTAGAAAAGCTGTGGCGGGTGCCGTTTTAATTTTGGCTTCTTGCGGAGCGACATGGGCGCAAGCGGCGTTGCCTCCGACAAAAACGACAGTGATTTATTTTGGCCAACAGAAAGCTGAAGACTTTGAATTGAAGGTAAAACCTGTTTTCGAAGAAAAGGTCCGTCCTTGCAAAAGCTGCGAGATCGTTAACTTCACTCCTTATACAAAAGAAGGCGCTGTTGATCTGGAGGCTTTGCACGAACGTGTTGAGTCTTTGCCTGTTGGGACAAGCTTTGTCTTTTTTGATTTCAATATGAAAGTGAATGAGGCCAATAAAGACCTTATTGAAACTTTAAATAAAAAAGCTGATTCCGGTTTGATGATTGTTGGAACAGCAGGCATTCCAAAAACATCAGAAGCTTCGGGGCCTTTGAGCCGCACTGTTTTGGGTCAAATCCACGGCGCCATTATCATCGGCGAGCTCGGAGAAAGAGACCGTTTGATGCCGACAGGTTTTTATGGCCCGGAAATGCTCACAGCTCTTCGTCCTCCCAAGGATATGTTGGGACAAGGTTACAGTCCTTTGATTTTTGCAGCAGCTTTGGCTGAGAACTGGCAAAAACGCAGCTCTTCAGAATGGGTTGAGTATCTTAAGAATAAGAAAATGAAAAGTCGTAAGATCTGGTTGGAACTGGGAGATATGTTCTAACTAGCGTCCCGGAAAAAGCACCACGCGTTCATGATATTCGGAAGGAACGCGTTCCCGAATTAAGCGAAGTGCCTCTTTGTCGGAATAGCGGCTGGAGGCGTGAATGAACACAATCTGTTCGCTTTCAATATCTTTCAGTCGTGGAATGATTTCGTCTAAATGTGTGTGGCCCCAATGGCGGGCTTGTTCGACAGTCTTTTTTTCATCAAGATAAGTGGCTTCCAAGAAAAGAATTTTAGATTTTCGAACCCAATCAAAACTATCTAAAAACTCAATTTGCGTGTCCCCAGTGAAACTCACAACCGGAGTGTGATGAACCTCATTGACGTCGATGTTTTGGCGACGAAGTTCAACGATTTCCTCTTTTGAAAGACCGCCGTATTCTTTTTTTAGTTTTTTATGAGTTTCAAAAACCGTGTAGCCGAAGGATTCAATTCGGTGAAGGGTCGGGAAAACCTTAACATAAGTTTGCGCGTTCAAAGGAATTTCATCACCACTTTGCACGCCGATAAAATCATACTTGTATTGGTGCTTTTCGATTTGTTCCCAAAGCTTCATGATTTGATCAAGAGGATTCACTAAGGACTTCGGCATATAGAACTTGCCGGGCTCTTGAGAAGTCATGGCTTTTTGCGAGATGATGTACGGAATGCCTGCCGCGTGATCAAGATGGCCATGACTGATAAAGAAATGCTTTAAGTTTAAAAGAAAGGGGTAACCTTGAGCCACGTCAAAGCTCAAAGAGAGTTCCGGCATGGCTATCGCTGTGCGAATGCCCGACAGCGACAAGCCATAGAATTTATACTTTTGATAATTCCAACTCTCTCCGGCTTGAACTGACATACTACATACAGCGAGCCACGAGGTCGTGACCGATCCATGCAACTGGAGATTTTGGTTTCCAAGAATCATGCAACATCACGTAACCACAAGATTTAAAGACCACTTCGCTTAATACAGCGGTGATCAAATTCTTCTGGTCTTTGTGAAGGTCAAACAAGTAGTCCGAGCTTTTTAGCATGTACTCCATTTGATCTTGGCGAGAATGCTGTGGCCATTGCTCGTATTTTGAGAACGCCAAAGTCAGATCATTTGTGAGGTATTCATCGGTAAATTTGATGATCTGATCAAATGTAACATCATCTTTAAGCAGAGCTTTACATTGTGCCAACACTTGTTCACCGTGTTTTTTATCTCCAGCATCTTTTTGAATAGCTGCAAGCAAAGGATAAAGTGATACTTCAACACCTTGAAACACAGAACTTGAGTTCGTCAAAATCTCGGGGCAGTTGTAAACGCAGCAGTGCACACCTTGTTTTGCGAATTCTTCAGAATATTGTTCCAAGGCCATTTTCGCCCAACCTTGGAAATAGCAAGTGTAAGTTTGCCATTTGTACTGACCACGAATCATCACTTCTGTTCCGTGATAACCGTAAGCTGTGTAAGACACGTGACTGCCTTGCGCTTCCAATTTTTTGCGAAGAGGTGTTGAAAGGTCCACCAAGTGGCGGAATGTTTCAGCCGTCACTTCTTTAAAGTTTCTCAAACTGAATTGACCGATTTGGGAATCCAAAAGGGCTTGCGTGGGAATATGGCGATCGCCTGTTCCTTTAAACGCACGATTCAAAAGTGGCATCAAAATTTTCGCGCGGGGAACACCACCGGCCATCAAGTGAGCAAATAAAACGTTAGCGCCTGCTGGGATATGCTTTTCAAGCTCTTTCAAGAAAAGTTCGGTGTTTTTTCTGAAACGGATAGTGCCGTTCTTTTCAGACTCATCGATGGACTTCCAATCCAACGTCGCCTGATCCCATTCTCCCATTTTGATATCTTTAAGCTGATCGCAAGGAGTCACTCCCTTAGAGTCGGGCTCCATATCGAAACCGGCTTCTAGAGGAACGTTGATGAATGGTTGGGGAATGTTTGCGGTTTCTTCCGCTGTCAAAGCACGAAGAGATCCGTCTTTTTCACGGCGACCGACAGTGGCGCGCACAATCGTCATGCCACGACGTTCGGCTTCTTCAACCAAACCGTTTGCGTAACCGCGCGAGAAAAGTTCGCCAAATAACACAAGAACGTCGCCTTTTTTGTACGGGCTCAATGCGGGTTTCTCGTGAAGAGGGAAGAGTTGCGTCATAATTTAACCTCACTGTTAGAGGGCTATACTGTGCCGGGCACCACGGACGGTCAAGCTTTTGACTCCGCTTGGCTCACTGGGTAATCTTCAGATTTGGAGGATAATAATGCGAGTGGTAAGTATGGTCCCTTCTTGGACCGAGACGCTATTAAAAGCGGGTGTGCAAGTTGTTGGACGCACGCGTTTTTGTATTCATCCTCCGAAAATGATCACGAATATTCCTATTGTCGGCGGCACCAAAGAAGTTTCTTGGGATTTGGTTGTCGATTTAAAACCGGATTTGGTTCTTCTGGATGAAGAGGAAAATCCGCTGGAAATGGCCGAAGAATGTCCTGTTCCTTATCTGGCGACACATGTTTCTTCGTTACAAAGTTTACAGACGGAATTGGCCCGTTTAGGAGAGCATTTTAAAAATCCGCAACTCATGGAACTTTCTGTCGATTGTCTAGATATTTTAGAAGCTCCTGTGCCGCCGTGGGATTATCAAAAAATTCCCGCGTTCATGGAATGGGTAAAGGCACCATCTAAAGAGTATAACCAAATCGCTTATATGATTTGGAAAAAACCATGGATGAGTGTCAGTCGTGAAACTTACATCGGTTCTGTTCTAGAAAAATTAGGCGCAAAACTTGTCGAGTATCCTGAAGGGGAGAAGTATCCAGTTGTCGAGTTAGAGGAAATGAAAGACACGTTCTTCTTGTTTTCGTCAGAACCATTTCCATTTCACAAAAAAGTCGGTGAACTCAAAGAACTGGGCATTGAAGGTGCCATTGTGAATGGCGAATCCTATTCGTGGTTCGGTGTGCGTGGCATTGAATTTTTGCGCGAAACTCTGTTAAAAAAATAATCTGTGTTCTGGCACTCGTGCTTTAAAACAAGCTGAGAAAATAAAAAATCTCCTGTAAGAAAATTCTTAAGGGAGGTCTTATGCTTTTCACGTTAGAATCACCCGCATTTAAACCTCATGAAGAAATTCCTTCAAAATACACTTGTGAAGGCGACGACAAATCGCCACCTCTGCGCTGGAAGGGCGCTCCGGCCGGTACAAAAAGTTTTGCGATCATTGTCGATGATCCGGATGCACCAGATCCTGAAGCTCCGAAACAAACGTGGGTTCACTGGGTGCTTTTTAATATTCCTGCTTCTGTGAGTTCCTTGCCTGAAGACGTGGCAAGTTTACCGAAAGGTTCCTATGAGGGAGTGAATGACTGGATGGCTGTTGGATATCGAGGTCCATGTCCTCCTGTTGGAAGACACAGCTACCACCATAAAATCTATGCCTTGGATACGGTTCTTCCGCATATGGAAAATCCCTCGAAAGCTGATTTGGAAAAAGCCATGAAGGGTCATGTTTTAGCGCAAGCGGATTTAGTGGCGACGTACAAGAAACATCACCACTGAAGTTTTATTGCACTAAAAACATTCCCGGATACGCAGGACCTGACATTTGGAAAAGCTGCTCCATCATTTTGGTAGCTTGAACTTGTGGGTCCTCTTCTTTTTCTGCCGTTGTCGGCATCTTCGCGTTGCCTTTCATCGCAAGGACGAATCTGTTAAAGTCATTCTTAGAACGAAGAGCGATAAAGAAGTTCCTGTTGCGAGCGTCACCATTGTCTTGCATTTGGGAGCTGTTAGATTCCTGGGCAATCAAATAGTAATTCTCTGTGATATCCACTGGAGCTGTGCGTACAGTGCCTTCGCAGATCATCAAACCGCGTGTCGTTGCTGTCGCCATTTCTTCTTCCGTCAAACGAGGGTTTAAGAAGCCTAAATAGTCACGGCGACCGAACCAAGACTTTGTGTCTTTGATGAAAAGAATTGGATTTAGACGAACCACAGCACATTGCTCGTACTTATTCACACGCACCTTAAAGATGTTTTGTTGCACCGTCATCGATGTGGAACCACTCACAGTCACAGAGTTGCTGGCACTATTTGAATCCGATGTTGCCCAGGACATTGAGTATCCCAAATCCACACCGATAGAGAAAAGATCCAAGAACTTTTTCGACAGACCGAACTTCGCACTGATGCTTGTCGAGCGAGTTTTCGAAGTCGAGTGAGAAGCGCTTACTGAAAAACTTGTTCCCACAGAAAGACCTTGGTTCAGACCTTTCACGAATTGAGAGCCGCCAAGTTCTTTAATCATCATCTGTTTTTCTACCTGGAAGAACGCGGAAGGATTTTTTGCAACGGCATTGTAGCAGCTCATACCAAGACCCATCACGGCTTGTTGGCTTACCGCGCCACCTTTATTGGCATACATCTTTTGCAAGTAATCAGAAGCCCAGAAAGCACACAGCTTTTGTGCAAGCGCTGGAGCCAAGGTTCCTTTATTCACGAAGTCTTGCAAATCCGCCTTCGTCACGATCAAGCGTTCATTCAGTTTCGTTGAACCCACCAAAGCTTTTACAAGGGGAGCTTGAGCATCGGCATCCTTCAATGAAATCAAATCCAAATTGTTTTCTTTCGCAAATTGCGTTTTTTCAGAGCGAGCTTGAATTCTTTGGCGCTTTTCTGCCTGCACCTTAAGACCTTGCTCAACAACTTGTTTGACCACGAATTTTTGAGAGGCTTCATTAGTGCCTTTTCCGTTGAGCAAGAAGCTGCTCACGCCGGAAGCATCCAACATGCGAAGAGGGCGAGACGCCTCATCAATATTCAAAGTCACAGGACCTACAAAAGTCGGCGTCTCAAGACCTGTTGAAGTATCAATCGCAGACTCTACAGAGTCGTTGGCATTTTTCAAAGTCACTTGGCCGTTCGTGACAGTCACTTTGTTTTCATCAATAGGGTAGATCTCAACAAGCATGTTGTTGCGATTTCCCAAGGCTTTTAAGTCTTGGGTTTGGAAAGTGATGTCCGTGTTGATTTGACCACTCAGAACATTCACAAGTTTATCTGCAGATGTAACATAAGTGTTCGAAGTGTCGTAGTCGCGGTTTTGCACGACAGCAAGTCTTAGCAAGTAAACACCGTCACGAAGCTTTTCAACTTCCGCGCGACCATTTGCCAAGCTTGAATAAACAAGAAGACGAGGGTCCATCTTCATTTGCACCTTCTTTGTCACAGTCAGATTCAACATCGAATCCACGCTGTAGTTGTAAGAAAGAGTGTTGTAGCTAAAGCCATCCACGATCAATTGCGTGCGCGGGCGCTGAGTTTCTTGGCAGCTCAAAATCAATTTTTCGCTTGGATCGACGTAGCGCATATCACGAGCCACCGCACCTTGAGATTCCCAAGGGTTGACGATGATCTCAAGTTTTTCGTTCATACCTAAATCTTTGTTTTCGATTTGAACGAAACCTTTTAGATAGCGTTGGCAGTCGAAATATTTAAACGTGATGCTTTCATCCCAGTTAAGGCAAGAGTTGTTATCAGTTTTTACGCTGACGCTGGAAGTTTCTTCCGTCTCTGATTGACGAAATTTTGTGATTTTAAATGTATGGGCACGTGTGTTTTTCTGGTCGAGACCGTTACGCACACAAGCTCTGATATTGTAAAACACTTCGCGAGTGGCCGTTTTTTCCTGGCCCACGCGAATGAAGCGGAATTCCAACTGAGATACTTCGATTTTTGGCTTTTGATAAGTTTCTGCGTCAATTGTTGAAGTCGTGGAGCCTTCTTGTTGTTGGTCTGTTTGAGATTTCTGAGTCACTTCAGTCAAAGTCGCGTTCACGTAATTAGAAATCTTGAAATCTTTTGTTTGCGCCACCAGAGTATTGAGTTTTAAGAATGAAGATCCTTTGATTTGGTCGTATTCACCCAAAAGGTAAATACCATCAAAGCTTGTAAGACCTTGCGGACCGTTCACTGGTTGCAACTCAAGACCCAACATGATTTGACCACGCGTTGGAATTGCAGGTAAAGACATTGTGGATTTCACAGCCAAGCTGCCGTTATCCATCTTCACATCCATCGGCGCTGTCTCCGTCAAAAGACGACGAATTTCTTTATCACCTTGTTGATAGATGTGAACAAGCTTCAAGCGCGCTTTAAAAGATCCCGCCGTCAAGGGACGAAGGAACATCTCACCATTCATTTTAGTCAGTTGGATAGAAGGATTCGGGCGCATTTCAACAAGAAGCTCAACACCATCGCGAGTGAGTTTTTGTTCTGTTACGAAAAGACGGCCGTCTTCCACCCACAAAGGACGTGAAGTGATTTGGTTGTCTTGAGAAAAACCTTTCAAAGCAAGCTTTGCCGCTTGAGCGTCATCCACCAAACGAGGAATGTTATTGCCATCATCAGGATTCAAAACGGGCGCAAGGCTTTCACCATGCGACCAAGGATTGATGGCAAACGCCACCTTTTGCGAACCTTTGTGAAGTCCTGTTCCTTTGATATGTCTTTCGATACGAATGTATTGAGATTCGGCCAAAAAGTTAAAACTCACGCGCTCAGCCCAAGTCAGGCAGCCGGCTTTATCGGAAGTCACTTTGGTATTTACTTCTTCGATGATGAACTCATGACCGGAAATCGCTTTATCATAAGCCACGTCTTTTACGCAGGCTTGAAGATTGAAAACTTTAGAAGAAGGTAAAGCGAAAGTCCCTTGAACAGAAACTTCAAGAGCTTTGGATTTATCCGCCATCGCCTGCGCTGTGAATGTCGCAGCACTGGAACCTGTGTCGTTCTTATCTTTAGGGCTTGGCAAGTTACAAGCTGCCAGGGCCGTTAAAGCATAAAGACCTAAGAATGAATGGATGAGATTTTTCTTAGAGATCAGCATAGAAAGTCTCCAGCTTAATGAACACAGTCTTTTCGCGAGATTGCACAGTGTTAGCAAACATCACTTCGGAATCAACATACTTAAGACCGACAAGGAAGCCCTCTTTATTGAAAGCCAAAGAGCTTTCAGCGGCATAACCCACGCGGTTTGTTTCAAAACCGGAAGCATTGAAATAAGCTACAGCGGCCTCTGGTGCGACAGAGAAATAACTTCCGCCAATCACCAAATCCATATTTTTTGTCAGGTGAATTTCGCCGTTAGCATAATAACGATAAGCTTGGTTGTCCTTAGAAACGGCTTTTTGATTCATCACGTATTCACCGCCAAAGTTCAAATCCAACGCCGAGAAAACCGGAAATTCAAACTCTGTCGAAGCTTCGATGCCTTCATATTGATTTGTGAAGGCATATTGAGCATCAGAAATTTTGTCGACTTCGTTACCGAGCAGACGAGATTGCTGAGCTACTGCAGAGGGAAGATTGTTAAAAACAAAATATCCCGCCGTTGTTTTCCAATAAAGATTTTTAGCCGCTTGCCAGTTGAGTTTTAAAGCTGCCGCATTTAAAGAGGGCGTTGCTTCAAGCTCTTTTGTGTTTGTGCTTAAAGATGTTGAAGTTGGAATAGCGGATTCCAGAGCCAAGCTTGATTTAAAGTTTCCGTATTTTAAAAGACCTTCCATGCGAGCTGCCGGGAAAGCCAAGTTGTCCATTAAAAGTTGCGTGTGCATGTGCCTTTGATTCAAAGCCCCTGCAGAAAGACGCAATCCTTGGAAAGGAAGATAGTGAGCCGCCGCTTGATTTAAAGTGATCTTGTTTTCTGGTTTATCAGCGCCATCCACAGACTGAGTTTGACCTGATTGCAAACGCAATGTCGGTTGAATGTCGAGTTGAAGTGAATTGCTCAGCAGATATTTCGCTTTGATTTCTGCACGGATATCAACGATTTTGGCTTGGCTTTGTTCGTCGTGCACGTCAGAACCCGAAAGACGCAAACGCCATTCCGCAGAAAATTTGCTTTCCTTCTTTGTCTCAGGCAAAGCCGTACTGATCTGACCTTGCGCCCAAGTTTGCGCAGTCAGTATCATAATGAGACAAACTGTTGATATTGCGGTTCTTTTCATTCCAACCCCGTATTCCTACAGGGATCATTTCAAGTTTCATGCTGAGGGGTTGGAGTTTCATTTCAAAAATAGAAGGTTTGGTATGGGCACCTTTATACACCTGGCGTTTTTTGTCGCCAAGGCTTGGCGGGCATATGAAGAGATCTCGGGTCTTTAGTAGACTTGCTCACAGGCCTGAAGGCAGCCTTTCGCGTCTTTCTGAGACTCGCCAAATGTTGCCCCACGAAGAGTCGCAACATAGTCTTCTTCGTCATAGTGAGTGTTGCGATTGCAGTCTTTGAGATCTCGTTCTTCTTTAAGCCATCCGACGTAATCGGCGGTCTTATAATTCGTGCTTTGCGAGATTCTGCAGCCCATATAGCAATGAGCGCGCTTGTCTGATTTCATGGAGTTCGCGAAGGCTTTTTCAGACGAATAAACATTATAAGCTTTTAAAAGGGAGAAAGGATTCGGTGTGCTAGGAGCCTGAGATCTCCACCGAGAGAGTTCTTCTTGATAATCTTGATCAGTTGCAAAGGCTTTTCCAGTACGTGGATTTCCCTCACTTTGATAGCAAAGGGAATCGGCGAGAGCGGGAGAAGAAATTAAACTCAGTATCAAGATCCAACGTTTCATAATTCATCTAAGATATCAGAAAAGGACAGACCCAGGTGCGGGAACAATTGGGAACGAAAAGTTTTTAAAAGCAGTGACGAAATAGGACACAAGAACACCAAAGTCTTGTAACTTGCCTTGGTTCCTTTCCTCCTTGAGAATAGAGACTATGTTTCGTAAACCGTTTTCTTTTTTAATTTCTTTGCTTATCTCGTTCTCTGGAGGAACGGCGCTTGCGGAAACATGGGTGGTGGCAACCTTGGATTGGCCTCCGTATATCTGTTCTTCGTGCCCTAAAAATGGAGCCGCCGCGGATGCCATTCGCAAAGTTCTCAGCAAAAAAGGAATCACGATTGAATTTGTTTTTTCTCCATGGGTGCAAGCTCAGAAAAATGGAGCGAAGCCTTCCTTCGTAGGCTACTATCCTGCTTGGAGAGAAGAAGTTTTGCCGGGATTTTATTCCTCTGAGGCCTTGTTCACTTCGCCTGTCGTGTTCTTGCAAAGAAAAGACAAACCTTTAAAGTGGAAAGAGTTGAAAGACCTTAAAGGAAAAACTTTTGCGGTGACTCAAGGGTATGGCAACACCGAAGAGTTCAATCATCTGGTTCAGAAAAAAATGATCAAAGTGATGCCGCTTTTAAGTGAAATAGCGACTATTGAAAAACTGGTCGAGGGCCTTGTTGACGGTGTTCTTATCGACTACAGAGTGGCGCAGTATTACTTAAAAAACAACTCTACAAAATACGCAGGGGTCTTGGAGATCAATCCGAAAATCATTGAAACAAAATCGCTGTTTTTTTCTTTCAATGAGCACAATAAGGAAAAAATCCGGATTCTCAACGATGCCTTAGAGAAAATAAATTTCTCTAAGGCTGTTGATGAATACGTCCTTCGCAATCTTTAATTATTGCAAAACTTTTTCAATCGAAGAAAGGACGCGCAACGTGGAGTTGCGGTTTTTGCCAATTTCGGCACGAATCTCTTCTTTGATATGCGGAATCTGTTCCTGATGCTTTTTCATTCGCTGCAAAAGAACCGCGATATCCTCTGCCGAATGCACCACTTGAACGATCATGCCGGAAGAAAAATTCTTCTTTTGGTAAAACAAAGCTTCACGGTTATTGCGATGAAAAGGGCCGACCAGAACAGGCAAACCCGCCGCGAGGGCCTCCATCACACTGTGCACTTGTTTCTTAAAAGAACCGCCGACAAAGGCAATATCAGCCCAAGTGTAAAGCTCCGCCAAAATTCCCACTTGATCCACAATCAAAATGGAACCCGCAGGCCATACTTGCGCTTGTGAGTATCTAACAAAACGCAGTCCCAAATCGTGCATTTTCTTTTCAAGGCTGTCCAGATGTTCAGATGTGGTTTCATGAGGTGCAATGATCACCTGCATGTGAAGGGCCTTTAGTTTTTCCAGAGCCGGTAAAAGAACGGCTTCATCTTCAGGCCACGTCGAGCCCGCAATAAAAATAAAATCCTCAGGGCTTGGGATCAATTCACTTTTAAGAGCTTTCGGATTTTCAAGACGGTGAAAGACCTGGTCAAAGCGCGTGTCACCGCTGGCCATGACCGGAACTTTTAAATGCAAGGATTCAAGATTCTGAATGTCTTCCGCAGATACGCAGTGGATCTCTGAAAGATGACTTAAAGCAAAGCGGGTCAAGTAACGAGTTATTCCTTTAAGACGGGAAGAGTTGTCAGCAAAAGTCGCTGAAAACAACGCAGTCGGAAGATTCTGTTTTTTAGCGACAGACGCTAAAACAGGCCACACATCCGTGCGCGAAAATAAAAGAATGCGGGGATTCCATTTTTTGATAAATTTCGCAATTAAAAAATCTAAATCCCAAGGAAGTGCGGCCCACACATCCACTTCATGAAGACCTGTTAAAATCTTTTTTGCTGACGGAGAGGAGTACGTCACAAGAATGGGAATATCAGGATGTTGTTTTTTAAGTTCACGAATCACAGGGCGCGCGTATTCGATTTCTCCGCTGGCGGCGTGAATCCAAAAAGGACGAGCCAAAGCGATTTCATTTTCGCTGTGAGCTTTTTTGATATGGTAGAAGCCCTGGTTTTTATCTTCGATCATTTCGCGCAGTTTGCCATTTAAAAAGGGGCGGCAAAGCTGCAAAAGAAAATAGGCCAAGGGAACGATCACGAATTTATAGAAATAGAAAACAAGCATGCTCATGGTTGACGATCCAGGATGTTTCTAAGCTCAGCGGCGATTTGTTTTGGTGTGATATCGACAAGGCACTGATGGAACTTTTCTTTGTTCACACAAGGACCTTGTCCGTGTTTGCTGCACGGACGGCATGGCAGCTCGATTTCCATAATTTTTGTGGAAGAACGAGAAGGAAAGCCAAAAGGTGCTGGTCCCATCAAGGCAATCGCCTTTTTTCCTAATTGTTCTGCCGCATGCAAAAGCCACGTATCGTTAGTAATTAAAGTTGCTGATTGTGCAACCACTCCGGCACTCACAGGCAAAGAGCATTTTCCCGCAAGATTCATCACGCGCTCTGGAGCCACATCACGAATGTCTTCAATGAAGGAATCTTCCGGACCACCGAGAAGAACGAATTTTTGGTCGGGGTAAAGAAGAATCAATTCTTTCCAATATTCCTTCGGCCAACGCTTTAGAAAATGCGCTGCTGACGGAGCTAAGGCCACACAGCCATTGTAGTCTTGCAGAATCTCTTGCGCTTTTTTATAGCTCTCTTCACTTAAGAAAAGCTGCGGAGCTGCCGGAGGAGTTTTGGAAATACCCCAAGGAAGAAGGGGTTCTAGCAAATCGCGCTGACCAGAGAACGGCATTTCAAAAGTGTTGATGCGAAAACGGAAAAGCAGAAACCTTTTCCAACGACGAATGGAGCGACGAATAAAATGCGCGCCAACGCCCAAAAATCCCAAAGGTCTTAGCACCCACGAAATCACACGTGAGCGCATGTTGTTGTGAGCATCGTAGATATGCGTGAAATTCTCGCGACGCATTTGCATTGTGAGATTTATCAATCCACCAAGACCGGCTTTGCGATCAAACTCCCACACGCGATCGATGTTCGGATGGCCTTTAAGTAACGGCGCCATGTCTTTGCGCGTGACCCAGTGAATTTCTGCATCAGGATATGTTTGTTTGATAGCCGAAGGAACGCTCAAAGTCTGAACGACATCTCCGAAGGCGGAGAAGCGAATGATTAAAAATTTAGCAGTTTTGGCGTTCATTTATACCTCGGGGCGCAGTCCAGTTACACATCCTGCGCCCAGCGCCAAGCCTAGCAAAGACGCCGAAAAAGGTCACTTGTTTAAAAGTTTTTAATAGGATTGTTCGTAAAGTCGCCCTCAAGGGGGCACGGGCTTTGATCTATAAGCGTCTGAATAGGAGGCCTATGCCTTTCGTCCGTCGCTTTTTCTCATCTTTGATTGCGGCAGCTTTTGTGCTGTTGGCGCCCCATTTTGCTTGGTCTCAGGTGCAGACTGAGATGCGACTTTTTTCGGACTCCTTTATCAGCCCGACCTTTGAAGCTACGCAAAAAACCAATTATCAATTTGTAGGGGCCCAGCTTAAAACGGACCCTTTTACAGACGAGACTTGGAAAGTGGATATATCTGGCGGTGTCGCCATGGGCGCGCCACTTCTGAATTATCTCAATTTCGCAGAAGCCTATATTCAGAGCCGTCAAAATGAGAATGAAACTTTTTATTTTGGCCGAAAGCGCATGCTTTGGAATGAACTCGATGCTCGCTGGGATTTAGGTGTGTGGGAGCCGCTTTTTAAGTGGAATCCTCTTGCACCCGAACGCCAGGGTTTGACCGGACTTTTTTGGCAAATCGATAAGCCTTATTACACGCTGATGCTCTTTGCTTCTCCTTTGTATCTGCCTGATCAAGGTCCCAGTTTTGAAATCGAAAATGGAAGTTTCGTGAAAGGAAATCCGTGGTTCCGTCGTCCTCCAGAAAGCATTCGCATTTGGAGTGAGGCGACGGCGATTGACTATAAATTTGAAAAACCCAACGAGTCACAAATCGTTTTGCAAAACTCTTTTGGAATGAAACTTTCTTTCGGTGACCCGCAAGCGTTTCGCGCCCAGCTGAGTTATGCCTATAAACCCGCCAATCAATTGGCGATCGGATACGAGGGAAAACTCGATATCGGGCAGCTCAAAGGAGCTGTGAATTTACAACCGCAAGTTTTCTATCATTCGCTCCTAGGCGGAGACGTTAGCTATAAAATGGATCAGGTGCGTTTTGGCGTCAGTGGTACTTTAGATCGTCCGAATAAAGATGATATTTTTGAAGAGCAGTGGACTCATCCGGTTTTTGAGGATGCATTTTTAGTCAGCCCATTTGTGGAGTGGAATAACGGCCGTTGGGGTGTGAGTGTTCAGCATTTGGATGTCTTTGGTGGAAACGTGAAAGAAGAAGGGGAGCTTGCCAACCCGAATCGCGCCGCCTTGATGAGCCGCTATCCTTATAAGCAGGCGCAACAGATTTCTCTTTTAACGAATTATCCGTTTAGGAAAAATCGCCGTTTGATTGGGAAACTCAGTTACACGCATTCGGATAAAAACTCTTTTGATTTGATTCGCTTAAGTACGCGATTCCGTATTTCGGGCTTGTGGTCCGTGATCGGTGAAATGCAAATCGTGAAAGCGGGACCTTTGACCGCTGACAATCAAAATGAAATTGCGCAGTTCGAGAATAATGATCGTTTGATGGTAGGAGCGGCGTATGTTTTCTAAGACTAAAATGAACATCGCCATGGCTGTGGTTCTGGCTCTTTCCTCTGCGGGATGCAGCGAATTTTTGAATGGGAAAAAAGCAGAGCCCGAAGTGATTGAGTTTTCTGATGCACGTTTTGCGTGTCTTAAAGACATTCCTAATCAATTGCAGAAGTACTCCGTCGGTGACGCCGTAGAAAAAGACGTGCGTGGCGGTTTTGATTGTATGACCGATGCGCTGAAGTATTTTAATAAGCGCACCTTTGGTTCTGTTGAGAACGGCTATACCGTTGAAGAAATGCGTAAGTTCTTTGGAAAGTACTTCTTAAAAAAGAACAACGTGTCGCCGGAATTCGCGGCTGAGCTGATGAAAATTAAAAAAGCTCTTCTTGGCGGATCCACTCTTTATATTACGAAAGATGAAATTGTCCGTTTGATTGAGATTCTGAATATAGTGCGCGATGAAGCTGTTGAGCTGGCTCCGCACGTGAAGATTCTCTTAAATCAAACCAGCCAGAAAAGCGCCGAGTGGGAGAAAATCACGTCTGCCACCAGTCAATTGCGCACAAGCTTGCAGCGCTTGTTGGTGAATACGCAGATCGTGAAATCAGAATATAGTTTTGACGATGCCAAAAGAGCTCTCTCTGGATTTTCAGAATTCATCCGCGGTAACGAGCCTTTTGCGCCCTATGATCTTTATGGTGAGTGGATCCCGGTGGTTGAAGGGGTTAAGAATGTTTTAATGGGGGAACGCGCTCATTTTGTCGATCTAAAGCAATGGAGCGAAAGTCTTGATACATTGATTGACCTCTATGAGTTGGCCTTAAAATATCATTACTCATTAAGCGATCTTCATTTTGAGGATTCGGGAAAACTTCGTCAGGCGAGCCAGTTTTTATACCAAGGTGTGAAACTTCTGATGAACTCACATCAAATGAAAACACTCGGGCGTATTCCTGTTGAAGACATCGATAATTTGATTGATCAGGCTCTTCCAAAGTTGACGATGTCGATCCGTCCGAAGTCGATGAAGAAAACGTATCGTGCGGTGTTAATCAAAATCTTAGATCCGGATAAAAAATCAGATCCACGTTCGCTTTTGGGTTTAGAGAAAAAACATCTCACGACATTGATCGGCGAATTTAATATCTGGCGTTTACAGCAAAGCTTTATCGACAGCATTCCTGTTGCCGAATCTAACGGAGGCATCACTCCGCAAGAACTTTTGGCGGCTTATAACAAGTTTAATAAGACCTTCGTGATTGAAAAAGGACTGACCGAGGATGCGTTCGAGCAAAAGGCTTTGGAAAATGCCTGGGCTGATTACGGAGAGCTTTTAAAGAATCAAATGCCAGTGAGCTTTAATAAAGAAGGCCGCTTGTTGATTGATCAGAAAAGTCCTACAGCAAAACAAACATGGGCTTCGTTGATGAAGGCCAACCTTATGCGAGCGCTTTCGCGCATGTTGCTTGTCGGTTACGGAGAAAACACCAAAGGTCGTCTGAGTGAAGCGGGAATGACAAAGGTCGGTCTTATCAGCTGGTATGACGACTTCCAAGAGCTGGGTCTGGATTTAAAAGCTTTCGATCCTCGCTCTGCCAATTCCGGAGGACGCAGTTTCCTTGAAGCCAATTTCTTTACGTTCAGCGGAAACGGCAATGAGCTGATGGATCAAAAAGAAACTTATGAATTTGTGAGCACGTTGTTCGCCGCAGGTCTTTCAACGGCAGAGGCGGTGAGTGATCATATGATCGCCGCTCAATGTGCCATTGCTGAAAAAGATGTCTTTGATAAGCCATTTTTCAAAGAAAGCTGTTTTAAAGATCAGCTTCGAAAACACATCGGTGTGTATTTTAATAACCTCCCAGGTCTTGTCCAGTATGTGAAATCTTTGAGCGCAGCGGAATGGGATCAGTTCTATAATTATCTTTCTGTCGCATCCGTCGCCGTGAATCAAAAAGTCGGTTATGTGGAAACAGCGAACATCCGCACGATGGTGACAATCCTGCACTATATCGAAGGTGTGGTTGTGATGTATGACCAGGATAAAAATCAGCGTCTGTCTTTGGACGAAGTTTATGGGGCCTCTCCACGCTTTATTCCGTTTTTTAGAACTGTCACTGATACAAAATCCGAGACTTTGTTAAAAGAAGGATTTGCCTATTTAGTGTTCAAAGGTGGCATCCCGGGGGCGGCAGACCTCGCTGGATTCCAGTTCAGCAAAATGTGGGGTGTCGGAGAAGCCACACGCATGGAAATTGTGCGCTTATTTGGAACGCTGAAGGATCAATTGAATAAGGCCAAAAACTAAGATACGTTGAGCCTTAATGACTTTAAGGCTCGTTTTATTCTTATTGCTGACACTAGGCTCTAGCTTCACTTGGGCGTCCTCTATGGACGACGAAGTTCCTATTGTTGTTCGTGAGCCCGCAGCAGAAGACGTCCGCGCTCTTCATCCTGAATCCCGTGCCCGCGTTCAATCTATCATCGACAATAAAACTCTAAAGGCGATCAGCACTTTCAGTGACTGGTACATCGGCGAGATCATTGCCCTTGAATCGCAAACTCCGGCCGCCGGCATTATCGGTTTTGTGGAAGTGACGGGTATTGAGAATAAGCAAGACGGTACTTATGAACTGACGGCAGAACTTCTTCGTCAATCGCGTTTGAACTTTATCCAGGTCGGTGATCAGTTGATGCACTTGGATTTAAGTTCGGAGAATGAAAAATACAAGGGCACGACAGACCTGATTGTCACTCAATCGGGAAAAAATATTTCTTCCAAGTACAAACCTCTTTTCACTCAAGGTGTTGCGGTTGGTGAAACGGCGCAAACATTGTGGCAAGGCGAATACATGATCACTTGGTTCGGCCAAGTGAACTACGGACTTAAAAAGTGGCTGACAGTGGGAACGGTCGTTCCAGCGGATTTTTTAGGAGCGGTGAATGCCTCTGCAAAAATGCAAGTGTACGAATCGTATTCGAATGTTTTTGCCGCGGGTTTAACTTACGCTAAAATTCCCAATCAAACAGGCTCGACACTCAATCTGAACGTGCACTGGGATTCAATTTCTTCTGAGAGTGTTGTGTCGCACACGCTTTTAACGGTCGCCCTTTTTACCTTTGATGAAGCCCAAGACGCCACGGCAATCAAATCCTTGGGAACGAGCTCTTTCCAAACGGGTTATGAATTTATTCTCGATAACTGGGACCGCGTTCTTCTGGGCCCGAGTTATAACTTTGAAAAGAAAGCTGTCGGGGGATATCTGACGTACTTAAAAATCTGGGATAAGTTTCATTTGAGTTTTTCTTTGAATGCGACAGATGTTGCGTCGTTAAAATTTTCTCCGGTCGACGGTTACTATCTTTTGTTTGACGCCTACTGGAGATTTTAATTCATGAATCGTTTTTTCGTCGCGACCCCGTTGGATTATGAGGAAAGCGCACTGCTTGAAATGAAAGAAGTGTGGCCGTATCTTCTGGGGAAGGATGCAAAAACTCATTCATTGCCTTTTCCCGAAGTGCAAGTTCTTGAAGGGGGCCTTGAGTTTGAAACAGAACTCTTTGCGGGACTGCAGCTTAATTTCTTTTTAAAAACAGCTAACCGTATTTTGTTGCGTATGGCTTCTTTTAAGGCCCGCGATCTTCCGAAGTTCTATCAAAAATTCAAATCTCTTCCTTGGAACGAATTTCTTGCTCACGGTACTGTCGAGTGGGAAGTGGCGGCGCAAAAAAGTCGCTTGAATAATGAAAAGCGTCTGCAGGAAAGTGCCGAGAAGGCTTTAAAAGAAATCTTCGGTGATAAACAGGGTGCTGAGCCTTGCGCAAGTATTTACATTCGCATGGATGATGATCTTTGCACGATCAGTCTTGATTCCACGGGTGAGCATCTTCACAAAAGGGGCTGGTCTGTTTTAAAAGGCGAAGCTCCTTTGCGCGAAACGATCGCGGCTTATCTTTTAAAAAATCTGATTGGCGATGCAACTCCGGCGGAGATCAGCCAAGTCACTTTGTTAGACCCGATGATGGGCTCTGGAACTTTTTTAACAGAGGCTCGTGCTTTGTGGAACGGGCAGTTTGTTCGTCCCTATGCTTTTCAAAAATGGAAAAAAACGCCGAAGTTGTTTTTGTCACCGAGCTTTGTTTTTAACTATGAGCTTCCTCCAGAAGTGATTTTTAAAAAGTTCGTGGGTTTTGATATCAATGAAGAGATGATTCCTGTTGCGGAAAGAAATTTCGCAGAAGTGGAAAAGCAGATCGCGACGGCTCGTAAAAAGAACTTTAAAAAAGCGGAAGCAGAATTCCTTCTAAGGGATGCCTTAGAAAGCGAAGATCAGCCAGCAAATAGCCGTGTATGGATGATTGTAAACCCTCCGTATGGGGAACGTCTTCCGGAGGCCGTCAAAGGGGGGCTTAAAAGCCTGGCCGAGGTCCTTTGCCGTCGCTATAAGCCAGAAAAGCTAGGTATTTTATACCCCGAAAAAGAGAGGGTTCAGCCGGTGCCGAAAGGCTACCGCATCCTAAAAGAGCATAAAATCAATAATGGCGGACTCCGCTGCCTGTTCACGGTTTTGACACGCCTGTAAATTTTTAGGAAATGGTTAGAATTAGGCGAAGTCCTTGTACTTCCTCTAGAAACTTCGCGGTTTTCAAGCTAGATTCCTGAGCCATGAAAACAGCCTATATTTTCTCAGCTCTTCTTATTTCGTCTGCCTTGTTAACTTCTGCTTGCACGCCTCAAGATAAGGCTGTGGTGGATAAAAATCTGCGCGCTACAATTCAACAGCAGAACGCTAGAAAAGCGGGTAAAGGTGGCGGTGCTACTCAAAGAAATCCGAATCAGTTTTCTTTAACTGATTATGGTTTGTCAGCGTTCTTGATTGAAAGACAAATCGAAGCTGTAGAGCTTGTGAAATTGGCAACAGGTTCTTTGGATGCAACTAAAACTCAGTATGCTCTAGAAAAACTGGCGGATAACGATAAAGGTTTAAAACAAGCTAAGATCACGGCTGCGAAAGAAAATCTTGAATACGCGACTGAAGATGGTGCTTGGAAAACCAAAGCGTCTAAATCTTTGGACGTCACACATGGCGAGTTGAACGGTGACTTGGGCGTTGAGATCAAAGCTGCGGGTCTTAAATATTCAGTTGATACCGCTGATAAAAATAAAAAAAGATTTTATGTGAATCTTGTAGACAACGTTTATGAGTTGGCTTTGGTTCCGTCAAAAGACAACAAAGATGCTTATGAGTTGGTTGTTAAAATTGAAGGCTCTCTTGGCGGCGCTAAAGGTGCTGGCAACGTAAACAACAAAATCTCAATGGATCTTGCGATGACAATTGATAAAGCGTCATTGCAAACTTCAGAAGTCAAAATTCTTTCTATGAATTCCTCTATGAAGTACCCAGGATCTAACGATCGCGTTTTCAACTCAGGCGTTTCTGGCGCAAACGTGACAATGAAGATTGAAGGTCTTTGCTCTGAGCTTATCGGTAAAGTTAAAGGGTCTGCAGGTCCTAAGAAAACTTACGACGTTGTTGCTGGTAATGAGCAAATTCAAATTAAAAATGAAATCAGAAAGCTTGTGACTTGCGGTAAACGTCCCACTTTGGATTTAAGCCGTTTGTTAAACTTCTAATCCTGAAAAATCTGATTTAAGAATGAAGAAGGCTCTCGCGTGAGGGCCTTTTTTATTTTCAGTGAGTGAACTTGAGAATACTCCGAAACGCGTGAGACCTAAGGAGGGAACTGGGGCCAAGGTTGATTTTTATAGTGCCGACTGCTTAGTGATGCTTATTAAATGAGCACACTTAAACAGGAGGTGCCATGGTCCTAAGAACCCCACTTCGAGCGATTCTTATTTCGTTCATTGCTCTGACATTTGTGTCTTGTTCAAAATCTTCGTCGGGTTCCCCTCCTTCAGAAGATACTAATCACACCGTCGACAATGAGACTCCGTCGCCAACACCAACTCCTTCCCCAACGCCAACTCCACAGCCACCAGTGACGGAAATTCCAGCGATTCCTTCTGCGGATCTTTCTCGTGAAAATATTGGATCGCGTGAACGCGTTTACAATCTCTTTGATCGTTGGTCTTTGAAAAGTTCAGTCTCTGGTGGACGTGGATCAAAATGGGCTGACGTCACAACAAGCTGTCATGGAAAAATTGATCTCTCTTATGCTCTGACTGCACAACAGTGGCAAATCACTACAAAGAGGGGAGAGTACTACCGCGACGTGAATAAGCTTATCGAACAAACAGGCACCAAACTTTTAGCAGACCATGGCAATGTATTAACGGGAACGGAAAAAACCATTTTCCTAAGAGCACTCAAAGCTCTTTCTTGGCAAGAAAGCAACTGGCAGCACTACGTCCGTTATAAAGATTGGTTTTTCGTTTTCTTAAGCGGCGGTTCTTACAATGTCTTGGATGACTGGGGAATTTCGCAAGTCGCTCGCTCAGGATTCAGCGCGGATGAATTACTCAATGCGGAGTTTTTTAATAGTGGCAAGTACTGCGGCATCGGTAGCACTCTGTATTACGGCTTCACTGAGTACTACAACAACTACATGGAAGCGCGCTCGGCAAGTTGCAATCAAACCGGAGATCCCATGCATAAAATTTTAGGCGCTTACAATAGATACTCTTCAGGTTACAGCGCTTGTTACAACGGGCTTTCCAGAGACTCCGCTTATCGCAATTATCAAATCAATGCGATGAACGGAATTAAGGGCCACTACGATGCGCAGCCTTGGTTGAGACTGATCGGCCCTGAATAGTAGAAACTATGAAAATAAAAAAGCCGCGTTGTTATCGCGGCTTTTTTATTACTTCTTAGCTTTTGCTTTTTTCTTCGGTGTTTCTTTTTTAACTTCAGCTTTAGGAGCTGGTTCTTGCACCGGATTTTTTGCAGGCCCACGTTGTTTCAAACGAACATAGAGCGGGAAGTGATCTGACACACCTTCCAGTTTATCGTAATCCCAACGCTTCGGATATTTTCCTTTTTTAAGATGGACATCGCTGTAGCGAATCACGTCGATTGTGTTTGGCTCCATTTGATAGCTTCCAGCACCGTCTGCCAAAAGAGCAGGGCCATAGATATGAGCATCAAGGAACGACCAAGACTTGCGATAGTTGTGTGTGCCTGGGCACTCTTTGCAACCTACAAAGTGAGAAACGGCTCCGCCTTTTGCAAGAATATCGCTGAAGATGTGTTCTTTGTCTTCTTCTTCAGCCGAGATATTCAAGTCACCACCGGCCATAACCATCGTGTTAGGACCTTTTTCTTTCATCAATTTCGTCACAAACTCCGCCGCTTGTTGGCGCCAGTAAGTAGGATTTGCTTGGGAAGGAAAGTGAGCCACCAAGAAGGTCAAAGGATCGCCGTTGGGTGCTTTGACTGTTACTTCAAGAACATTACGAGATTGCTCCATCCATTTTTTGTCTTCGTCGTTTTTTGGTTTCCAAGGAATCGGGTGAAGAACAGGTTTTCCAACTAAAGGAAAACGAGACATAAAGCCCACGTCGATACCGCGTTTGTCTGGGCCTTCAATCAACACAACAGTTTGATAACCGGCTTTTTGCAGGTAGTTTTTATTCCAGATATTTAGAACATTGATGTTTTCCACTTCGATCAACATCAATACGTCAGGACCGTTGGTGTCGACATTCAGAACCACTTCAGAAAGATTCTTTAGCTTTTGATCCAACTGAGCATCGTTCCAATCTGTGCTCAAGCATTCGTTCAAGCGGTAAGAGTTGTCAGCGTTGATTTCTTTGCAGGCTTGTTGGTACTTGGGATTGGTTTTTTTCACCATATAAGGCAAGTACGCATAGTCGTTGCGGTCTTCATCATGAACCGTGTCGAAAAGGTTTTCGACGTTAAAAGACATCACAGAGACTTCGTTATCCGCCTTCGGAGGCAGGTCCCAATGCTTCTTTTTAAAGCTAATAGCGCAACCAGTTGCCAGAGAAAGAACAAGAGCGAGAATCAGGTTTCTAAATGACAGTAATTTTTTCATGACCCAGTTGTAAGGGGATTGGGTTTTGGACTCAAGCGCAAAGATTTTCAGGAAACGGTTGAGACTCGGCCTGTCTAAAAATTGGATATTGTGTAACGTGCTGCAATATGGCATAAATCCATGGATTTTCCGATCTTTTAAGGAGTTCTCATGCTTAAAAAGGCCTTGGCCCTCACACTGGCAATTTCTTGTTTTGGACCATTCGTACATGCCCAAGAGCGTGAGGAAAGTTTGGTTATGTCCGCGGGTGATTCCTTCCGCCGTAACTGGAACGTGACGTTCTTCTCTATCGCTTCTGTCTCTAACATGAGCTACGGCAAAACAGCTTCGGGCGATCGTTCTTTGGAGTCTTACAACTACTTTGGTTTCAACAACAAGATCGATGCGGATACAAAATTCTCTGTTCGTCTTCCTTTCACTTACAACACTTCCGGAAGAAACAAATACGACGACCAAGTTGCAGCAACTGCCGATCTTCAAGATATCCATTTCGCTTATTCAAAATATGATTTGGGCTACATCGGCGATATCGACATCTCTGGTAACGTAAAACTTTATTTGCCAACAAGTCCTTACTCACAAAATTCTAAAATGGTGACGAAGGTTCGTTTCGAAGGTTACTTTGAGTATGCCATCGGTCGTTTCTCTTCGATCACTTATGCGGTGAAGCCTGATATCTACTGGCAAAGACAAACAGCTTACTTCGATCCTGAAACTCCACAGTACGATGATGGTGGATACAAAAAAGATCCACGCAGCACAACGAAGCAATACTCTTTTGAGAACTACGTAGAAGCCGTTATCGACATCAATAAATACTTCTCTGTAAAACCTAAAGTGGGTTTTGATGAAGATTGGTATTACTCTTCTGACGTTGAAGATCTTGAAGGCAGCCACGTGACTCGCCTTAGAGCGGGCTTGGGTCTTGAGATGCGCCCTATGCGCGGTTTGACTTTCACTTTGGGTTTCCAAAACCAAACAACATTGGGAAGCTACAAGGGTAAAGACGTTGCTTACTGGCAACCAGAAAACACGCAGTATTCTTTGATGACCAACGCTTATGTGTTTTAAATCGGCGGACGCCGGCAGAGCGGAAGGCCAGCGGCCTGGAGCTGAAGCAGCTTCCGCTATATCTTAAAATTATGCGATTCCCCTGTGAGCGGGTTGATGAAGCTCAGCTCACAGGCTTCTAACTCAACTCTCTCTTCTTCCCACAATTTTTTAGCACCATACGCATGATCACCCACGATCGGATGATTTTCGCATCCTAATTGCGCGCGGATTTGATGTGTGCGCCCGGTATGCAAGTGAATGCGCACTTCGCTGCGGTTTTCTTCTTTCAACTCAATATCTAAAATCTCAAGAACGCAGTCTTGCCAGCCCTCTTGTTTTTCACGCGCCACTTTTTTCGGAGCGCGGGGAGAAGGCTCCATATAATGAGTCAAAATTCCCTTAGAAAGATTTTGTCCTTCGACCAACGCGCGATAGATTTTTTTAATTTCACGAGCGATCAGTAGTTTGTTGAATGCAGTTTGAAACTCTTGCGTCTTTGCATAGACGATCAACCCACGTGTTGGAACATCCAAGCGGTGAGTTCCGTACAACGTGCAACCGACAGTGCTCTCTAAGTAATTCTGCAGATGTTCTTTTTGATTATCGACGCTTGCGTGCACGGGAAGGCCTGAGATTTTTTTCGCCACGACGAAATGTTCGTTTTGAAAAACCAAACGCTCGGACCATTTTCCATCGTTGGTTAAGAAGCGGCGAGGTTTGGTGTGGACTCGAATGTAATCGCCAACGGAAACCGAGGAATTTTCTTTTAATCGATTGTGATTTAAATAAATGGACCCTAGGTCCAATAAAAAATGGATGTAATCACGATCAAGATCCAAAATGCCTAATAAAACATCACAAACAGCTCCCGACTGAGGGCTGATTATGTGTCGGACTCCGTATTCAAATCCTCTGGCACTCTGCATACTATTCCTTAACGTGAAAACTACACATAGCACGGTGTAGCAAGTGTGTTCAAGTGGGACCGTTTACTCCATATTAAGTGGCTCAGGGGAAACTATATTGGAATTTGCTAACGAACCGATCTTTCAATGGATGTCTCAGTTTGCGTACCAGCCGGGAACGGTTTACGCAGCTTTGATCGGTATGATGATGCTTTCTGCTGTGGGCTTTCCGCTTCCTGAAGAGGTGACTCTGATCAGCGTCGGGATTCTGGCGTTTATGGGAGCTCACCCGCAACACTTCCCACCTCCATTTGAAGGTGCACCTGTCGTGAGCGTGCACACGGCCTCGGCGATTGCGTTTACGGCTGTCGTGCTGAGTGACTTTGTGATCTATCTGATAGGGCGAATATTTGGGCGGAAGCTTCTTTATCATCCTCGCGTGCACAAGTTTTTCCCGGAGCATTTGATGAAACGTGTGGAAGAGTGGACTCACAAATACGGTGCTTATGCATGCGGTATTTTCCGTTTCACTCCGGGCCTTCGTTTCCCAGGTCACTTGGCTTGCGGAATGTTACGTTATCCTGCGTGGAAGTTTCTACTGATCGACGGTATCGCGGCTTTAATCAGTGTGCCGACCCAGATTTATCTTTTGGCTCACTACGGAGAGCCGATCCTCACAAAACTTCGCCAATTCAAGTTGGTGGTCTTTGCGATCATCGGACTTTTGTTGGTGTACTTCCTGATCAAAAAATTAAGAGACCGCTGGAAGTTGCAGAAAGCTTCTCAATAAAAAAAGGTACCAGGTACCTTTTTCCCCAAAAAAAAGGAGTCGTGAAGACTCCTTTTTTATTTTTGCCTAAGGAGTTGGAGGAAGTGGAGTTGTGTGCCAGTTTCCTTGAGCATCTATCCATGCCACAGTTGGAAGTTGCACCAGAGTTCCTGTTTCTCTGAGTGTTGCGCCACTGCAGTCGGCATTTTCTTTGATTTCACCGCGAACAGTGTAAGGAACTGCGGGAACGTAGTTGCCACTCCACCAGGCGCGCATGCTGTAGGCAGGAACGCATCCCCAGTCTGTTTGTTGACCGAAAGTGTAGATCGTAATCCATATAGATTTATTCATTAGATTGTAAGTAGGAATTGGCAGGATGTCGGCTTTCGCTTGCAAAGTGCTGAAGCTCATCACACCAAGAAGTAACATAGCTAGAGTTTTAGTTGCGATTTTCATAAATTCTCCTTATCCGCGTTTGGCGGGTTTGTTTAAGTTTCTTGCTGAAGGAGAATTGCATCCGGTGTGCCAGCGGTTGTGCGTGTCCTACACGAAGATATGCGCTTTGAAGAAGCTCTTGCCGAGATTCCGGCAGTGTGAGTTGCCGGGGAATTAGCGGCTGCCGAAAGGGCGGCGGGGTGGGAAATGGAAAAAGGAGTCATTGCTGACTCCTTTCTTTGTTAAGCCGATTTTTTACCGAACACAGCTTCGTCAGTGAGTTCACAGCAAAGGTGAAGGCTGACGGGTTTTGCGTGGAATTGCGGCTCAACATCTTTCCAAAAGATTTTTTCGTAGCCACTTTGCAAAGCAAAGATCTCTTCGCGGATTTTGAAAAGCAAACCAGCAGGTGACCCCAAAAGCCAATCCATTTGTACCAAATAGAAAGCTTCTTCTAGCTCCACCGGATTCATAGAACTGATAAAATCCTTAGGAAGATTGTCTACAAGGCAGCACGCATTGTGTGAATATTTTTGGAAAGCTTTTTCCATAGGATTCACCAAAAGTTTTTCAACGCGAGTGTCCGGAGTTTTTGGTCCTGCAAACGGTTGAGAGAACTTTTTAAAGTTCCAATATAAAAGAGCATCGTTCACAACATACTCTGCACGAGGCAAGTAGTCTGTGATTGCATCCACTTTCACACCCTCATGAGAAGGATCTTCCGTGTGAGCGTTGTGATCAACAGCCACAAGGCTGCGCAAGTGATAAAGGAAAGAATAAAGGGAATGAAGCTTTTCCATGAAAGGTTTCGAGAAATTCAAACCGAAATTGTAAAGAAGCGGAGATCCGGTTTTGTTTTCAAACCATTGGAAAGAATCCAGCAAAGGCCAAAGAGCCGTGAGGTCTACACCCCAAGGTTTCAAAGCCATTTCAAAATGTTCGTTAAAATGATTTTCAAACTCTGTGCACGTTTCAGGATTTACAACCGCCAAATGAGATTGCAATGCACGCACGCGAGGTTGTGATCTTTCATAAAGCTCGATGTGAGGGTCCAAAGCCTTCCAAGCGTCAAAAGCGAACGAGTAATCTAGGTGAGGAGTTGCGACAGGGCTCTTAATGTAATGATTCAGTTTGACCAAAGACAAACCTACCAAAGCGTCAGCCATATATTTGAACGGCGCAGAAGGTTTAAACTTTGAATAACTGTCTTCTTGATTCCAGAACTGAACCTTCAATGGCTTCCAAGTTGAGCCCTTTTCCATGCTAACATCAAAGCCTAAACGCAAACTCTTGTGCTTCATACATACTCCTTCACTTGAAACATATCGGCGGAACTTGCACCTTGTTCGAGTCCGGGAATTCGGGATATAACCTAGACCTATGGTTGGATTTGGTTTTTGGATCGATGCTCATGGACACCTTGCCGACCCTCGATGGGAGGGGCAGCAGGACCGTATTATTTTGGAAGCCCGTGCGAAAGGGATTCACTTTTTCATGCAAGGAGGAGTGGGCCCGGAAGATTGGGAAAAACAGCGCGCTCTAAAAGCCAAACATCCTGAGCATATCGGTCTTTGTTTCGGTCTTCATCCATATTGGGTGGCTGATCACGATGAAGATCAATGCGAAGAAGCGTTGGATCTTTTAGCGACTCAGCTTGTAGAGGCCGAAGCCATTGGTGAGATGGGGTTGGATCTGCGCCCGCATATTATGAAAGACTCCCGCGAGCGTCAGATGACCGTGTTTGAGCAACAGATTGAGCTCGCTCACATTTCGCAAAAACCGATGGTTCTTCACTTAGTGCAGGCGCATGACGAAGCGATTCGAATTTTAGACTTGTGGGGCGTTCCAAAACAAAAAGGCCTGGTGCATTCTTTCAATGGCAGTTCGGCGAAGGCCAAAGACTTTATCCAGAGGGGTCTTTACCTTTCCGTCGGAGGCCCGGTGTGTCGCCCTGACAACCAAAAACTCCATCAGGCCGTGAAAGAAATGCCTTTGGAGTTTTTATTGATCGAAAGTGACAGCCCGGATCAGGCTCCTCCTGCGTTTAAAGGCCAATTAAATCCCCCAGAAAGCATCTGGGAGGTGGCAAGAACTATAGGGGAGCTAAAATCACTTGATCCTCTGGAAATATTAGATATCACTACGGAAAACTTTCGGAGACTTTTTGGGCGGTAGCCCGCAGAGTGGAGGGCCGGAGGCCCGGAACTGAAGCAGCTTTTGGAGCAATGAATGGAAATGAACCCAGAAAATAATTTACCTCAACCCCCTGAAACTGAATACGTTTTGCACCGTCGTTTTGATCGTATGGGCCGCCTTGTCGGTGATCCAACGATGAAAAAACTTTTTAACACACACGTGATGGTGATCGGCCTTGGTGGCGTGGGTTCATGGGCGGCGGAATCTTTGGCGCGCTCGGGTGTTGGTAAAATCACAGTGATTGATTTTGACGAAATCTGCATCACAAACGCCAATCGTCAGATCCATGCGTTGCAAGGTCTTGTCGGTAAGAAAAAAGCCGAGATCATGGGCGAGCGCCTTCGTAAGATCAATCCTCAATCGACAGTGAATGTAATTCCTGAATTCTATAACGAAGAAAATTCAGCGATGATGTTGTCTCACAATCCTGATTACATCGTGGATGCGATCGACAACCTGACCGCGAAAGCTCATTTGTTGGCGACATGCCGTGAAAAAGGCATCAAAGTGATCACGACTGGCGGTTCGGCGGCGAAGATGGATCCACTTCGTATTAAGATGGCGGATCTTGGAGAAACTTACGGCGATCCGATGGCGGCTTCTGTGCGTAAGATTTTGCGCCAAAAGCACAACTTCCCTGAGTCAAAAAAATTCGGAATTCCTTGTGTCTTCTCTGACGAGATTCCAAAACTTCCTGAAGAGTTGAAGTACGACAACGGCCAAGGTTTCAAATGCGTGTGCCCAACGAAGAGCAGCCTTCACGGTTGTGACAATCGCAATGTCATTCATGGAACTGCGAGCTTCGTGACAGGTGCGTTTGGTCTTGCGATGGCCTCTTACGTTGTGAATCAAATCCACGCTGAAGTAAAATCGGCAATGGCTCCTAAAGAGACATCGGGTGAAGCATGATCGTTTTAGCTTGGTTCACTCTTGTGGGATTGATTATTCTTGCAGGCTTCACGATGCTTGGAGCGACTTTCGTTCACTGGTATCGTGAAAATAAAAAAGCGGCTGGAAAACCCGCTTCTAAGTAATTATTAAGAGCGCAATAAGTTGCCACTTTTGCGCTCTTCTTAAAATCTTGATCATAAAAAATTCCTCATACCGATATTATCGCTTTTTGGCTTTGGCATAGTTATGGCTCCTAAGATTTTTGATCAGGAGCGTTTCTATGAAAAAGAGCAAATTTTTATTTGGCCTGTTGGCCGTTACAATGGGTTTTGCGTTTTCCTCTCAGGCGGCTCCGCAAGTCTCATTGACCTCTGAAGACAAAGTTTTCTTTGATGAATCTTACGATCTTTTAAAGACCGTCTATGCCGTAGATAAGAACAATCGTTTTACTCCTGCTCGCGGTATTGAGCTTTTTAAAATGCCGACGAACAATATTTACGGAACGGACTATGTGCGCGTGGTTCCTCCGGTGATGTCTTGGGAGAAGGAAGTGAAAACGAAAGGGGATACTCGCTATTTCGATCACTGCACGGGTTTTGATTCTAATTCACCGGATGGTTCAGGTGTCTTCCCGGCAGCAGAAATCGCTCGTCGTTTTTATTCTGGATTTAAAATGATCAATGGTTACTTTAATTCAGCGCGCTTGGAAAGAGCATATCGAACAGTGCAGTTGGCAGATGGCCGCCAAGCTATGGCGACAGAAGTTATTGAAGCGGTGATTGAGTCCGTAGATCGTTATCCGGAAAAATACATCAATCAACAAATCGATACTTACAGAAAGAACGGCATTGATGCTTTGGATAAAGCGACGAAGCGCTTCCCGGAATTTATCACTCACACAGTTATTTATCGTGACGTCGAAACTTCAAAAGTTGTCGGTATCGAATATTTTGAATCGGGCTTGGAAAGAACTCATCAGTTGGCGCAAGTACGCATGAATGATTCAGCGCTTTTATCGCAAGATCAAATGCCGAAGTCTCTTTTAGCGTATGCACGCTGCATGCTTCCTCTTGCCAAGGCACAATAAAAGATCATGTAACGCGGAGTCTTGTGTAAGAAAGCCCCAAAGAGTAGTCTGATAGGGAAAGAGGTTTTTATGAAACTGAAAATTCCCTATCAGGATAAGATCACTCTTGGATACTCGTTGGCGCGTTCCGCCCACTTTGCAGTCCAGCAGTTTTCTTTGCCGATTTTTGAATTTTTAAGCACAGGAAAAAATAAAAAACTCTCGGCCTTAGAGCCGCAAAGAATCAAGGCCGCTTATACGGAGCTTTTCCGTCTTCTAAAAAAAGACAGCGAGAATATTGCCAAAGGTCTTTATCCCATTGAAGTTTTAAAACCCGAAAAAGTCACTGAGCACTTAAGACGTTATCCGCGCATCATCATGGATGGCTATCAAATCTCTAAACGTCGTGAAGAAAAAAATCAGCAAGACTTTAACGGGGAGGCACAAGAGTTTCTCAAAGAACTTCCTGAATACTATCAACGCAATTTTCACTTTCAAACGGGTGGTTATCTCACGAAAAAATCCGCGGATCTTTATGAGCATCAAGTGGAAATTTTATTCTCGGGCGCAGCGGACGCGATGAGACGTTTGATCATTCCTTTGATTAAAGAAACTTATCCTGGCGACGGAGAAGGTTTGCACTTTTTAGAAGTGGCGGCAGGGACCGGAAGACTGACGCGCTTTATGAAGCTGGCGTTTCCGAAAGCTAAGATCACCGTTTTGGATCTGAGTTATCCGTACCTCAAAAAGGCCCAAGACAATTTACATGAGTTTGATCGCTTAGATTTTGTGCAAGGGGCGGCGGAAGATCTGCCGTTTCAAGACAGCAAATTCGACCTTGTCTATTCTTGCTTTCTTTTTCATGAACTTCCTTTGGAAATTCGTCGCCAAGTTGTGAGTGAATCTTTCCGCGTTTTGAAAGAGGGCGGCCTTGCGGGGCTTGTTGACTCTGTGCAAAAAGAAGATGTGAAAGAGTTTGAGTGGGCTTTAGAGCAATTCCCGGTGGATTTCCACGAGCCTTTTTATAAGAACTACACCATGAATCCGATGGAAGGTCTTCTAACCTACAAGGGATTCGACAAAATTAAGAAGGATCTCGGTTTTTTTGCAAAGGCTGTGGTCGGGCAAAAGCCATTCTCTTCTTGAGTTTTAGGATAAAAGTGCTACTTTCGTGGCCTTTGATGATATCTAGAAATTTTCAATCCTCATTTGCTTGAAGATTTTCAGCTATTATTAAAACTACAAGGAGCAATGATGGGACCAATTACTCAGTTTATCGATCATCACTATCGTCATTTCAACGCGGCAGCATTGAAAGACGCGGCTAAAGGCTACAAAAAGCACATTGAAAACAAAGGCCAAATGCTTGTGACTCTTGCAGGTGCAATGTCTACAGCAGAATTGGGTCTTTCTTTGGCAGAGATGATCCGTCAAGGTAAAGTTCACGCGATCTCTTGCACAGGTGCGAACCTTGAAGAAGACGTGTTCAACTTGGTTGCTCACGATCACTACGTGCGCATTCCTAATTACCGTGACTTGACTCCACAAGATGAACAAAAGCTTTTGGAAAAACACTTGAACCGCGTGACTGACACTTGCATCCCTGAAGAGGAAGCAATCCGTCGTATTGAAAACGTGGTTTTGGAATACTGGCAAGACGCTGATAAAAAAGGCGAATCGTACTTCCCGCACGAGTTCATGTACAAAATCCTTCTTTCTGGCAAGTTGAACCAGTACTACCAAATCGATCCAAAAAATTCTTGGTTGCTGGCGGCGGCAGAGAAAAACCTTCCAATGGTTGTTCCAGGTTGGGAAGACTCGACTTTGGGTAACATCTTTGCTGGTCACTGCATTAAAGGCGACATCAAGAAATCGACGACTGTAAAAGGTGGTATCGAGTACATGAAGTCTTGGGCTGAGTGGTACATGGGCGCTTCTAAAGCAGCTCCAGTGGGCTTCTTCCAAATCGGTGGTGGTATCGCTGGTGACTTCCCAATTTGCGTGGTTCCAATGCTTGAGCAGGACTTGGGTCATGAAGATGTTCCTCTTTGGAGCTACTTCGCGCAAATCTCTGACTCGACAACTTCTTACGGTTCATACTCTGGTGCTATTCCAAATGAGAAAATCACTTGGGGTAAACTAGCTCCAACAACTCCAAGCTACATCGTTGAATCAGACGCGACTATCTGTGCGCCATTGATCTTCGGTTACGTTTTGGGTTGGTAATTTAAGTTCCATTAGCGAACATTACGAACAGAGGGTCTCGTTTTGAGACCCTTTTTTATTTTTGGCTTTTGGTAATATGAGCTGTCTCATACAATAGTGAGACTATGAGAAAAATCATCTTTACCTTGATCGTTCTTTCCGTATGTAACGCGCATTCTGCAGCCCTTTTCGGGCGACCTAACAAAGTGATTGATGGAAGCTCTTCGGGGGGCAACACCACGACAAGCTCGGGTGTGACTGCTTACTCGGCAGCACCTTCTTACTCCGTAAGCGGAGGAAGCTGCGGAAGTGTTCCGGGTCACGTGAAGTCGGCATTTTCCGAGGCGAAAAGTTTCACCAACAGCTGTTCTGTGGCGAAACTGGCGACGGGAAAATACATCGCTGTTAATGACTACTCAGGCGATGGAAAACCGACGATGTACATCTTTGACCAAACAGGTGGTTGCGTAAAATCCGTTCCAATCAGTTGGGGGATGGGGTCTGATAAAAGCCGTCGTCTTGAGGCTTGCAGTACTGATAACTCTCACAAAACGCCTCCGGGATTTCATATCACGGCTCGACACAATGGCGCCCGTTATAACGATTCGAACTCTTTGGGATTGGCGGGGCTTTCTGGGCAGGACAGTCTCGGTGCTCGCGGAGTTGTTATTCATGGAAAAAGACCCGCGGGTGCGGCCAATACTTGGGGTTGCACTGGCGTTCCGTTTGAAGATTTGATGCAGATCAAACGCCTTTTAGGTGTCGGATCTTTGGTCTACAATTATTTCGGTGATACTCAAAGTCGCAATTGCAGTGACAGCTCAGGAACAAGTCCTACTTGTAAACCAGAGGCGGCGGCGGTGGCGGCAGCTTCGGAAGCACGCGGGGAAAGAATCACTTATTCAGCGCCTTCGGGTGGTGGATACTCTAGTCCTAAAGCGAAAAAACGCGGTAGTGCAAAATAATTTTAAGGAGCGATAAAATGCGTTTTCTAATTATTCTAACAATGATGTTGTCCTTAAATAGTTTTGCTGCCGAAAAGAAATCAGCAAAACCGGAACCTAAACGTGAGCCTACAGCTGAAGAGTTGGCGGCGTTGAGTATTCGTAAAGATACGCAAATTGAAGTGTCATATTACGATAAGGACTCTGACACGTTTGAAGTCGTGATTGTGAAAGAACCTGGCGTGGGACCTAATGTCGCAACTCCAGAGGCTCTTCATAAGGCGGCCGGGATCAATGCGGATCTTGAGACTTTTCAAAATAAAAAAGCGGATTATGTGGGAGCAGAGTTCCAATTGAAAGACGATCTGTCGCTCCTTGATGACGAACAGATTGAAAAGCGCCGCGAGCATAATAAAAAATAATTCAGTAAGAGTTCGTCGAGTAGCAGTCCTGCACGACGAACGAATCTCCGGGCCCGGTCGTGACCGTCAAGGGGATTGTGACGATTTCCATAAGAAGAGGTTCCCGCGTCGTGGCGACCTCTAAAACAAGATGCGTCCGGTGAAGTATGTAAATAGTGCCGTTTGCTTTCCGCACTTGGCTGTGTATCGTTTCTTTATCCAACCACAAATTTTGAATCTGTAAGTGATCCGGTGTAGGCAGCATTTCCGGGTGAGAAAGCTCAAAGCGGGGATCCTCGTTGTTCCTGTGGCTTTGACCATCATATAAATTCGCAGAACCTGTTTGTGACCGCATAAGCTGTCTGCAAAATTGCGGTGCTTCCAGTTGTTCTTGAGTTTGCGCAAGAAACTGCTGAAGTTCTTTTTTAAATTTAAGTCGATCAATAAATTCCGTTCTTAAAAATCGAGTGCCCGAATTAAGTTCGGCAAGAGCTAGTAGAAAAATGATTAAAAAGAAGGACATCAGCGAAAGTTTAAAGAGGGTCATTAGGGACCTTCAGTCATTTTAAGCGGACGCAAAATCACTTCATAGACGCCGGCGTTAAGTTCCTGAAGCAGAATCTCTTTGGGAAGAATATTTTTTGCGGGATTTTTACGCTGTCTTCCATACAGCTCTTCAACGGAAATATTGAGCGCATCGCAAAGACGAAAAAGATGTTCCATCTTGCGTGGTTGTTGTCCCGACAGCCAATGATAGATCGTTTTCGCTGGTACTCCAGATTGTCGGGCAATTTGTGCCACGGTGATTTTTCGGTCATCCAAGATGCGGCGTAAGCTCTTCGTGAGGCTCATAAAAGACCTTTCGACCAAACCAGGATTAGTTTTACTTTCCTGGTTCAGGAACAAAATTCTCGAAAACGAGAAGCGAATTCTCGTGCGCGAGAAGAAATATTTTCGATATGTCTTGAATTAAGCTGATGGCGTGCGAATAAAAAATCAGCTCCACGATGTCCATTTAGGCAACAGACTAAGCCTCAAAGCCGTTTGGCAAATTGAGTATAAAATTCGCAGAGGAAAAATAGCAAGCATGAATTTATTCAGCAAGATGAGTTATGTCTTGCCTTCATGCGGACAAAAAGAAAGCATTTAGAATATGAAGATTGAAGAACTTTATATTTATCCGATCAAGTCCGCGCGTTCGCAAAGTCTTAAAGAAATGAAGATCACTATTGAAGGTCCTGACGGAGATCGTCAGTGGATGCTCATTGATGAAAATGGAAAATTCATTTCACAAAGAACATTGCCAAAGCTTGCAACAGTGGAGGTCTTTCATGATGAGACCTCTTTGACGATCGGTTTTCAGAAAATGTTCTTTAAGATTTCTAAAAACAACTCCTTTCAGAGAAAAGTGAAAGTTCAAGTATGGAATGACACTTTTGAGGCGGCTCTTGAGGCGGATCTCTACTCTCAGGCGTTGTCGCAATATCTAGGAGTGAATTGCCGTCTGGTTCGTTATGCTCCTTACTCGCAGCGCCGAGTCCGTTCGTTGTCTATGGAATGGAAACCGGAAGTTCGATTTGCAGATGGACGTCCTTTGCAAATTCTGAATCTTAAAAGTCTTGAAGAATTAAATTCTCGTTTGTCTTCTCCAGTAGGTGCGGATCGTTTCCGCGCTAATATTGTATACGCTGGAAATGTTCCTTACGAAGAAGAGCAGTGGAAAAGAATCAAAGTGGGTGAGGTGATTTTTTCTCAACCTAAAAAATGCTCTCGTTGTGCAATCACGACAATTGATCAAACGACAGGAGTGCCTTCAGGGCCTGAGCCTTTAAAAACTTTGGCGACGTATCGTCGCGAAGGTAAGGATATCTTTTTTGGAACGCTATGGATTCCTGAGAATATCGGAATGATCAAAAAAGGCGATCAAATCGAAGTTATTGAGTGAGTTCGCTTGGTGACGGAAATTTCATAAAGAACTCGTCTCAAATCGGGATTTGCCGACATTAAACTTTGAGGTCTTCTCGGAAAGATATGAAAATATTGTTCTGGGGGGAGAATCGATGGCTGCTGGTAATTTCGGAACTAGCTTGGCGATAGTATGTCGTTTAATGTTTTCGTTATCATTTCTTCTTATCCCGCAAGTGGCCTTCAGCAGTAATACTAGTGAGGCCTGCGTAGACGAGTGCAGCCGCAAACACCAAAATTCTGAAGCCATGTTTTGGAAGTGCAGTGAATCCTGCTATGTGCCGCTTCCTCCAGAACGTCCCGCAGATCTTGGCTTGCCTACCTCGAATGTTCCAATTCCAACCCCAAGGCCATCAAATCTAGGTCAAACCAACAATAGAAACAGTGGTGGTAATAATAGTTCCGGCGGCGGAGGCGGGCAGTGTCAGTCGCAATACGACAGTTTGAAAGCTCGTTGTGAACGAGAAATTGAAAATACATCGTCGACTTGCGATGAAAAAAATGATTCAGGATTAAACAGTGTCTCGGGAACGGCGTCGCAGTTGGCTCTGGCAATGGGACAACAGACTTCGTCTAGTGTTCAGTCTGCGTGCTCGGGTATGGGTGACGTTTCTCAGGCGGCAAACGCAGCTTTAGCGGCGTATCGTTTAAACTGCAGCAATGCTTTGAGTGATTGCCGCAAATCCTGCAACGAGTTGGTCGACTACGCAAAAAACAATGAATCATGCTTGGGTGGGTCAACACCTAAAACTGTTGCTGAAGATAAAGTTCGTAGTTGCAATAACTATGTCGCTAAAGTCAATGAAGCGAACCAGGCAATTCAAAACTATGGCGCAACTGGTGCCAATGCGGCTCAATGTGAAAACCAAACGAAGGGGGATACCAATGCGGCAGACCCTTCGATTATGGAAGTGTGTAAAACAAATCCCACAAATCCGATTTGTCCTGGAGCTGCGGCTCTCGCACAAGATTGCGCAAACCCTCAGTTTGCAGCGACTAATAAAGTTTGCGTCTGTATTTCAAATCCGAATGATCCAAGTTGTCGGGGAGAGCAAAAGGCGGGCGGAGAAACTGCCGTTGCAAGCCAGATTGACTCTTCATCAAGATTAAATACGGGTGGAGGTTCCGACATCGGGGGCGATCTTCCTGGTCTTCCCGGAATTCAACAAGGACCTCGTCCTTCAGGTGGTTCGGGTGAAGACGTCGACGGTAAACAAGGCAATGGTGTGAACTTCGAATCTGCCGGAAGCACGGGTGGAGGTGGATTCAAGTCTGCTTCGAGTGCGGGTGCTGGCGGTGATGCTGCAACGGATTCTCCAGCGGCCCCAGCCGGTGGCGGAGGATTTTATGGCGGTGGTGCCGCTCGTAACGGCGGCTCTTACGGAAGCGATGATGGAGGAGGATACGCAGGTGCGATGCCTGTTGCAGGAAAAAAAGGGACAGCAAATCCAACGGGTCCTGATCTTCGTCAATTTCTTCCGGGAGGCAAATTAGATCCGCGTCTGCGTGGAATTGCCGGCGCTGATGGTATCGATGGTATCACCGGCCCCCATTCAAATATCTGGCAGAAAATACAAAACAGATATCGCGTGATCAGCCCTTCACTTCTTGTTCCCTAAGTGGCTAAAACACTCAATGATTTTTTCATTTAACCCGATAAGTCTCTGAATCAGGACGTTTAGAAGAGGTTTTTCGGTATGAGCTGGCGATTATCGCTGATTTTGACGTTTTTCTCGATGACGATAAGTCTAACGGCTTGCACGCTCGATCTCTCCCTGGTCTCTGAGGAAACATCCAGAGCTAATCTTTTGGTTTTTGATTCATCTTATATCGATACCTCATTGTTAAGTTCAAAAATCACGATGAGTTCCGCAAATATTTCCGGTGGCGACGTTCAAATAAATTTCGAAATGCTTGAGGGCATCCAGAAAAACAAAGTCCGTTTTAAAAATCTTCCAGACGGTGCTGCGATCACGTGTGACAACACTGCGGGAAATCGGGCTTTGCAAAGAATAGACTTGCTGGGAGAAAAGTCATTTCAATTGCAGCCTAACTTCTGGGTTCCCACAGAGGCAGAGTGGACGGCGCAAGAACACCAAAGTTTTTCATGCTATTACGAAGTGAATGGACAAAAATCTAACACGATTGAATTCAAAGTACGTCTCAAGGAAGCCTCACACCGTTTAGTGTCAGCTCCTCAATACACTGGGTTAGAAAAATTCGGAGGTTCTACCAAATCTGCGATCTCTGCGGATGGTCGCTATATTGTTCAAACGATAGAAGCGGGCGTTGTTAGAGAAGATGTGAACAATGTTTACGATGCCTATTTGTACGACAGGGAACTTGGAAAGATAACCCTTGTCTCCAAAAGTTCTGATGGAACTGTGGGAAATGGAGCCTCCACGGACGTAAACATAAGCGCTGATGGTCGCTATGTAGTATTCTCGTCCGAGGCTAGTAATCTTGTTAACAACGATGCCAATGGCGTTAGTGATATCTTTGTTCATGACACCCAAACGGGAATTACGAAAATGGTCTCTGTGGCCTCTAATGGTACTCAAGGTAATGGCCATTCATTTAATTCAAACATAAGTGCAGATGGAAGATATGTTGCCTTTGTTACGGCCTCCTCCAATCTGGTCAGTGGAGACACCAACAGTCGCGAAGATATTTTTGTTCATGATGTGCAAACAGGCACAACGAAAAGAATTTCGGTGGCATCCGATGGAACTCAAGGCAATAACTCTTCCGTTCAGCCAAGTATGAGTGCTGATGGACGATATGTCACCTTTGAGTCTGAAGCCACGAATCTTGTGGGTGGTGATACGAATAATTGGAGCGACGTTTTTATTCATGACACTCAAACTGGAATAACCACAAGGGCTTCGGTTGCTCTCGACGGTTCTCAAGGCAATGCCTCTTCTCAATACCCAAGCATCAGTGCTGATGGCCGATACGTCACATTCTCGTCCGGAGCGACAGGTTTGGTTGGTGGAGATAACAACGGTGTTGTGGATATTTTTGTGAAGGATACTCAAACTGGCGCTGTGACCAGGGTTTCTGTTGATTCAAGCGGCATTGAAGCAGATAGCTGGAATTATGGACCTCGGATAAGCGCGAACGGTCGGCATGTGACGTTTTATTCAACCGCTGCCAATCTTGTCAGTGGGGACACCAATAACGCTATGGATGTTTTTGTTCATGACATTCAAACCGGTACAACCACGAGGGCTTCCTTAGACTCCACTGGAACTCAGGGGACTGCGGATTCGTATGATGCAAAAATCAGTACTGATGGGCGCTATATTGCATTCACATCTGAGGCGGCAAATCTCGTCAGCGGTGATAATAATAATAGCAGTGATATCTTTGTTCGGGATGTCCAGGAAAGTGTAACGATTAAATTGCCTCTTGAAGCTTCCGGAACCTCCACGAATGAATACTCTTATTCACCAAGTCTTAGCGCTGATGGGCGATATGTGACTTTCATTTCTTACGCGAATAATCTCGTCAGTGGTGATACTAACAATGCGGAAGATATTTTTGTTCGGGACAATCAAACCGGAGAGATAACCAGGGTCTCTGTTGATTCTGCGGGCGCTCAAGGAAACGGCGATTCTTATTCACCAAGTATAAGTGCCGATGGAAGGTACGTTGCTTTCGAGTCCTGGTCAGATAATCTTGTCGTCGGAGATACGAATGATGTCCCTGATATCTTCGTTCATGATACCCAAACCGGAGTTACCAAGAGAGTCTCTGTTGTTAGTGGTGGTGCCGAGGGAAATAATGTAAGCTATTGGCCAAGCATCAGTGCCGATGGTCGTTATGTCGCGTTTATGTCTCGTGCTACGAATCTTGTTGTTGGAGACACCAATGGCAGTCAGGATGTATTTATCCATGACCTTCAAACCGGAATCACGACAAGGGTTTCTGTGGACTCCACGGGGGTTCAAGGAAACCTAGATGCCCTATATCCAAGTATCAGCGCTGACGGTCGATATGTGGCTTTTCAGTCTGCCGCCAACAATCTTGTCAGCGGTGACACGAATGGTTTGAATGATATTTTTGTCCATGATGTTCAAACCGGTGCAACGACCCGAGTCTCTGTCGATTCCAGTGGTGCTCAAGCTAATAATAATGCGATCGCTCCAAGTATGAGTGCCGACGGGCGATTTGTGGCATTTCATTCAGATGCTTCCAATCTTGTGAGTGGAGATAGCAATGGGGCCCGTGACGCTTTTGTTCACGACACGCAAACGGGCACAACGGTGAGAGTTTCCGTTGACTCCAATGGGACGCAGGGAGATGCCAACTCCCAGAGTCCAAGCCTCAGCGCTGACGGACGATATGTGGTCTTCTATTCAGATGCTTCCAATCTGGTGAGTGGTGATAGCAATGGGGCGCTTGATATTTTCGTTCACGACACCCAAACAGGTGCAACCGCAAGAGTTTCTGCGGGTGACTCGAGTGGCTCCGAAGGGTATGGCTCTTCTGACAGCAGAAGAATCAGTGCTGATGGACGGTATGTGGTTTTCGTTTCAGATTACAGCAGTCAGGTTGAAAATGATGTTAACTGGGTGCAGGATGTGATCCTTTCCCGGAATCCTATGAAGTAGGTAATGACGTTCTATGCGCGGTGTTTAGTTCTTAAGCACCCGCGTCTTTGTAAAGTTTATTTCCCTCAGGCCCAAGGAATGCATGTTGTCCCTTATGAAGTTTACTTCTAAAGGGTGTATCATGTTGAGACAGCTCAAATTCTTGTTAATCGGTTGCGTTTTTGTATTCAAGTTTGCTTGGGCCGCCGCTCCCGCGACGACGGGACTCTATTTGTCTTTCGAACAAAGACTGGCTTTGACTTATGCGCTGATGGCTCAGGGTGAAGGCGAGGCGCAGAAGGAAGAAATCCTCGCTCGCGCTAAGAATTACTTCAAAGGCGTTTATGAGTTAGAAGCTAAAACGGTTCAAGTAAAAAACTTCAATGAGTTTTTAACTCAGTTCCGAGGGGAATGGCCTAATACACAAAGTGTCGCTTTGGATATGGAGCTCATTGAAAAAGCGGGTCCTCAAGCCTTAAAAACATTTGTTTCCGACAGCCCCCGCGTGCAACGTCAAATCGATGAGTATATCGAGTGGCAAACGAATCAGCTTAAGTCCTCTGTCGGAGATCAAGCTCCAGAGAAAAGCCAAATGGAACTCTTAGGTGCAAAGGCGATGGCTCTTTTGCAAAATCCGGATGCGCAGAAAATTGCTGAAAAATGGGCTTTGAATGAAAGCGATGCGATTCTTAGTGATCGCATGAAAGAACTAGATCGCGTTGGTGAAAAGATGGCGCAATCGAGTTTTGCCCAACAGCAAGATGCGACCATGCGTATTTTCATGCAAACAATGTTTAGCGAGTATTTTTCCCGCCTAAGTCCTGCATCTAAAAAGCTGATCGTGTCTTCTTATTTGGGTGGAGACCTGAATCTCAGCGATATTAAAAAATTCGAACTGATGGTGCAGAACAGTGGCCCTCAATTGCAAAAACTCTTGCAGGTGGTGGCGCGCCAGGCAGATTTGAGCCCAGAAATGCTCGAGGTTTTCCGTGGACTTGAAAACTCCGTAAGACCTGTTCCATGGGTGCAAGTGGACGAAATTTTAAAGCATGAAAAGAATAATTATAAATTCACGTACTTTGAAAGAAAACCTCTAGGCGTTGGAACGATGGCTCAAGTTCATCGTGCGAAAATATTGGTAGATGGTCAAAGGCACGATGTTGTTGTGCGTTTTATTAAACCAGGTATTTCAGATCGCGTGGAAGAGGATCGCAAAATCCTGACAGCGGTGGCGGAAATTTTAGATAACAATCCTGAATTCAGAAAAACAGGGGCGCCCAAACTAGGTCCGGTGGTCGAAGATATCACGGCGACAGTGACAGCAGAACTCAGCCAAGAAGATACGATTCAAAGACAGAAGCTTGCAAAAACCCGCTATGAAAAAACAGGATTTTTAAAATCCCCTGAATATAAAAACTATATCCAATTCCATGTGCCGGAAATTTATGATTCGAAGGGTAAGTCGAAGTTTATGGTTCAAGAAATGGTGATCGGGAAAAAGCTGGATAAAGAAGCCGCGACATACTCTGAAACAATTCCGACTTTGAAACGCAGCGTGGTTGAAGAAATGAGCAAAGTCTGGGCTTATGAAGTTCTTTTTGGCGGGGGCTTTTATCATTCTGATCTTCATCAAGGTAATTTCATGATTCGTGTTACGGAGCCTAAAATCTATGTGAATATTTTGGATTACGGCATGGGCGGAATCCTTTCTGCTGATTTGCAGCGCCAAGTGATGGTTCTAGGTGCGGGGACAGAGTTGAACAATGCGGATTTAATTTCCAGAGCCTTCTGGAAAATCAGCAATCGCTCTCAAAACACGGTGAATGAAACACAGTTTAAAACTTTGGTGCAAGAGCGCTTAAAACTTATTGTGTCGGGAAAAGAAAAGAACGCTTCGCTGGAGCACTGGACTGCGTGGGCGATGGACCAAGGTTTAAAGCTTCCTTATGAGTTTATCAGTCTGAATCGCGGTATTGTGATCGTGAATAAACTTTTGTCGGATGCCGGAAGCAATATGTCCGTAACATCTTTGATGAAGACATTTGCGCGATCAAATCCGACACTGATGTACAAGCGTCTTGTTCTGGAAGAAAAAATATCTCACAGAGATTTGATCAAGCTTGGCTGGTCAGAGCTCAAAGTAATGATGACGGGTGAAACTGTTTCTAGTTCCATTCGTTGCGAAATGGTTTTCCAATAATTTTGTGAGCTCACAGGGGCTTAATTAAATTTAAGCCATCCATCCAAAATCATTTGTTCTCGGTCAACCCCTTCTCAAAAATGGAGCTATCCAAAGGGAGGGGTTTATGGCTGCATCAGCCGACGCAACGATTTCGACAACAGAGAAACGAAATATTTGGAAAGTCATAGCGGCCTCTAGCGCTGGAACTCTGATTGAGTGGTATGACTTTTATATTTTCGGAAGTTTGGCGACAATCATCTCTGCGCAATTTTTCCCGAAAGGACATGAGACGGCGGCTCTTTTAGGAACGCTGGCGACGTTTGCCACGGGATTTATTGTCCGTCCTTTTGGAGCTTTGGTGTTTGGTCGTGTTGGCGATGTGGTCGGGCGTAAATACGCTTTCATGGTGACATTGCTTATTATGGGGCTTGCAACAACAGCCATCGGTCTTTTGCCAAGTTACGAAAGTATCGGAGTTCTGGCGCCGGTGTTATTGTTGCTTTTACGTCTTTTGCAAGGGCTTGCTTTGGGGGGAGAGTACGGAGGCGCCGCCACCTACGTCGCTGAACACAGTCCCGACGGAAAAAGAGGATTTTACACAAGCTTCATTCAAACAACGGCGACCTTGGGATTGTTTGTTTCCCTTGGCGTGATTCTCGCGACACGACTCTCCATCGGTGAGGATGATTTCAAAACATGGGGATGGCGCGTGCCGTTTCTTCTGTCTGTGGTTTTAGTCATCGTGTCTTACGTCATTCGTCGTCGGATGGAAGAGTCACCTATATTTACCCAAATGAAAGCGGAAGGAAAAACTTCAAAGAGTCCGCTGCGAGACAGTTTTCTGCATCCGCAGAATCGTCGTCTTGTGATCTTAGCTTTGTTTGGCGCTACCGCAGGGCAAGGGGTCGTTTGGTACACGGGACAGTTTTATGCCCTCTACTATCTGCAAACAGTTTTAAAAGTCGATTTCGTTTTAGCAAATCAAATCATTGCGACAGCTTTGTTATTTGCGACACCGTTCTTCGTTGTATTTGGTTTGTTGTCAGATCGTATCGGTCGAAAGCCAATTATGATGGCGGGATGTTTGATTGCGGCGCTGACGTATTTTCCGATCTACAAAGCGATGGAAGCTTATTCGGGATGGAATCCTTTAGAGCCCAACGCCACCGCCGTGAATCCCAACGTTGTGATGCTGACTGTGTTGGTATTTGTGCAAGTGATTTACGTAACCATGGTGTACGGTCCCATTGCCGCATTTCTGGTTGAGCTTTTCCCAACGCAGATTCGTTATACCTCGATGTCTTTACCATATCATATCGGGAATGGAGTCTTCGGTGGATTGGTTCCCTTTATAGGAACGGCGCTAGTGGCTTCAACGGGAAACCATTTTGCGGGTCTTATCTATCCGATTTCCATCGCCGTTCTGACGTTTATCATCGGCAGCATTTTTATTCGAGAAGACCGCAGTGTTCGTTGGCATTCGATCACGTCTCATTCTGGGAATGGCGGAGGTGTTCCTCCCTCGCGTTCCGCATCGTCTCCGAGTGACGCGCGATTGTGAAAAGGCGGATAAAGTCTCACTTTAAGTCTTAATCTTACCCTCTTGGCGCCGATAAGTTTACTATGCACGTTGGCGCTTTGAGACCTTCATCTCTGCGATCTTTTTGGAGAAATGCCTTTCTCGTGCTGTCATTGTTGATCTTTACGGCGTGTTCAGAAAGAAATCTGGAAATCGGTTTTTTAAGCAAATCCATTCAAGGCAAAACAGAGTTTAGCATTGATAACGTCATCGGTGAAGGGGACATGCTCCCTGATGCGGCGGAATCGTCGATTGTCATGGAAGTCAGCTGCAGTAAAAATGTGAGCATGGTCGAAGTTCAAAATCCCGTGAGTAAAGAGTGGAAAAAAGTGACCGACTTTGTGGCGGGAACCGTCTTTGACTGTTCCGCGACAGGAAAAGTTTCACTGAGTCTTCCGTTAGAGCACGTGGCTCCCTATGTGGCTCCAACATCTTCCGGAGATCGCCGTCAAGATTTCCAAATTCGTTGGTTCGTGAAAAATCTTGAAGGTGAAACTTCTGTCTATTACCGAACATTGTCGGCGTTCTTTCAATCCCCCGCGGTGACGCTCACGGCCGGAGACGTTAATATTGCGGCAGCGAACGCAGGTTACACCGTGAATGGAACTTGTTCAGTGGATGGCGGTATTGTTTATCTAACGGGTCCGTTTGCTGACACGCAAGCCGATTGCGGGAGCGGCCATTATTCAGTTCAGGTGAATGTGAATTCAAATCAGGCCAGTGGAGCTGTTGCAGTTCATGCAAAACATCAAAAGGGAACGCAAAGTCGCACATATGCGGAATCTGAAAAATCAGTGAACATTGATATGCAGGCTCCTGCTTTAAGTTTTTCAAATCCGACGGAAGGAAAAGTGTTTTCTTCTGCGGACGTAATGTCCAGCCAGGCAATTCACATTGAGGGAGCTTGCAGCGAGACGATGATGCCTGTGCAGATTTTTTTGAATGACTCAAAAGTTGTCGAAACAACGTGTTCTGCGGCGATGTCTTTTGCTGCGGACGTTGTTGTGCCAGAGGGAGCTTTTCAAATCAAGGCGAAGCAAACCGACTCTTCCGGAAATCTTGGTGAAAGTGCCGTTGTGAATTTACAAAAAGACACAACTCCACCCGGAGCTTTTTCAATCACAGGGGTTCGCTCTCAAGGGGTTGAGGACTCCACGATCGATAATATTTTAACGGCAATGAATCTTCGCGTGGATCTTGGGTCAGCGACGGATGCCGTGAGCTATGAGGTTTTCGTAAAAGACAGCACCGGAGCCACAACAATCTGTCCTGTACAGTCAAACTCCACGAGCTACGTGATTTTTTCTTCGTGTGCTTTGCAAAACAATACGACTTATAAGGTTTACGCGCAGGCAAAAGATTCTTTAGGCAACGTGCGCGTGACCGAGAATAACGGTTTTTCTTTCACGACTCAGTTCCCAGTTCCGACGATTACCAAAATCTATAGTGATGTTGCCAGTGGTGCGACTTATAAAGCGGGACAGTCGGTTCCGGTTTATGTTGAATTTTCAAGGCCGATTTCATTCACCGGAGCTCCGAGTATCACTTTAAATTCAGGTGTCACCGTAAGTTCACCTTCGCTTTTGAACGGCTCTGGTGGCACGACGATTTTGCGGTTTAGTTATATCGTGGGAATAGGACAAGAGGCGCGTCCGCTGGCGGTCAATGGCATCTCCGTGAGCGCCGGCAATATTTATGATGCTAATAACTCTGCTGCTATCGCGACGTTGAGTTTTACTGACACGGGATCTGATGCTAATTTTTTGAAGTCTAGAAATATTAAAATTGATGCAAAGAATCCCGACTCCGTAACATCTCTCACCCTGGGGCCTACGCCTTCAAAGATTTTAGATTCACCGACAATTTCCTTTGGACTTCCAGTAGATCCGGATCCGATCACAGTCTGGGTTCGTATTGTAAGAGCTTCGGATGGGTTCGAGATGGTTCCTTGGAATCAGGCCGGTAGCGGTGTCTACTTTAATATGACTAACAACGTTGCACTCGGCGTGGGTTATAAAGTGGAAGTTAAAGTGAAAGACCCTATCGGAAACGAGAGCGCCACGACGTCGGCGTCATTTGCAAGTTACTCGTGCCCACGATCTGATATGGTCTATGTTTATAATCCTGCTGTTCCGGCGGTGCCTCCGTTCTGTGTCGGAAAATTCGAGGCCAAAGGATCGCTCACGGCGCCGGTGTTTACAAGTGCGAATGCTCCCTTGGGCGCGAGCCAGATGCAGGCCGTGGCCGCTTGCCAAAGTGCGAGCTTAAAAGTGATATCAAACGCGCAGTGGGGAGCTCTTGCTGATTGGATTCGCCAACAGCCTCAGAACTGGTCCGGAGGCAGCGTTGAAAGTGGAATCGTTTATCGCGGGAACACCATAGTCAGTTCAATTGCTGTCGCCGCAAATACGTCGGATCCGTGTTATCCAACTCCATCAGGGGGAGGATCTATTTGTGAAACTGCGGCGGGCCGCCGTAATTTTGTTTTGCCTTATGGACAGGAAATTTGGGATATCGCGGGGAATGCCTGGGAGGTGACTCGTGATACGGATAATAACTCCAGCGCGGCGTTTTCACCGAATGCAGACTACGTTACTTTACTTCCAACCACGGCGGGACAGCTTCGCTCATTATACGGAACGACCTTGGGATGTGCGGTTGCGAGTTCGGGGGATTATTGTGGATATGGGAAAATAGATTTTTCTTTAGATCCGAGCTCGGCCATGAACATTGTCATTTGGCGTGGTGGTGGAGCTTATCTGGGAAAAGTTGCCGGAATATTTGCAGCAAGACGTGAGGGAAACGCCGGAACTGAGATCTCAAATGCCGGTTTCCGTTGTGTCCTAGAGCCTTAATTTTTAATAAATCTTCGACTTAAAATATGAAACCTCCACGTCAATAAAATCGACGCAAAGATAAGACCAATTAAAAGACCAATCCAAATTCCGACGGGTCCCACTCCCAAGTGGAATGCTAAGACATATCCCAAGGGAAGTCCCATGATCCAATAAGCAAAGAAAGCAATAATGCTCGGCCACTGTGTATCGCTCATGCCGCGAAGAGCACCAATGGCAACGGCCTGAATACCATCAAAGATTTCAAAGATCGCAACGACAATAAAAAACTTCGCCGCCCATTCGATTACGTCTTGATCCGAAACATAGAACGTCGGGAACCAATGACGAAGAAAGAAAAATCCCAAAGCACAAAGACTCATGTACGCGGCACCCAGTTTGATCGCAGTGAAACCTGCAAAGCGTGCTAAAGAGTAATCTCCACGACCTAGTTCGTAGCCTACGCGAATGCTTGCGGCAATGCCCACACCGAGTGTGATTAAGAAACTGGTGCTCGCAAGACTGATCGTGATTTGATGGGCGGCGAGAGGTGTGGCACCAAACCAACCCATCATCACCGCCGCTGAAGAAAAAGCACCGACTTCAAACAAGTAGGTCAAGCCGTTGGGAATTCCCAAACGAATGATGTTTTTAAGAAGATGACGATCGAAACGATGAGTCCAGCGCTCTGCCAGATAACGTTTAAAGTGGGGATGCAAGTGCACGTAGAAAATCATCGCGAGCGCCATCAAGGTGCGCGCCATTAAAGTCGCCCACGCCGATCCATTCAAGCCGAGTTTTGGAAATCCGTAGTAACCGTGAATCAAAACATAGTTGCCAGCAATATTGAAAATCACACCAAAGATCATCACGTACATAGAGACTTTGGTTTTTCCAATACCGTCGGTGAACTGTTTGTAAGTTTGATAAATCAAACTTGGTAAAACGGACCATGCGATGATTTCGAAAAAATCGCTGCCCATTTTTAAAACTTCAGGTGTTTGTCCAAACCAATGCAGATTCGGAAGAAGAATATAAAGAAGCCCGATGACGAAGCCACTGACGACCAAGGCGATCGCGATACTGTGTCTTAGAAGAACGCCTCCGTAAGGATAATTTTCCTGTCCCTGCATCCGCGCAAAAAGAGCGGTGAGGGGAGCGAGCATTCCTAAACCAAAAATCAAAAAGACAATAAAAACACTTCCGGCAAATGCCGAAGCGCCCAAGGCCAATGGCCCCAAAGAGCCGACCATGATCGTGTCGGCCAAAGTGATCAGATTTTGTCCGACTTGGCCAACGACGATAGGACCCGCTAATTTGGCGAGAAATTTACTTTCGTGAAAAAACTTAGACCGCGACAACTTCTTGAATCTCCGGGAAAAGTTCTTTCATGCGAGTTTCAATACCCTCTTTGAGAGTGATCGAAGAACTTGGACAGCCGGAGCAAGCGCCCTTCATGTGAATATAAAGGATGTTGTTTTCGTATTTGTAAAACACGATATCGCCGCCATCGAGTGCAACCACCGGGCGGATTTCGCGATTCAAAACAGATTTAATATTGCGAACCATCGGAGAATCGTTTTCATCGTCCTCTGGCATCTCGACAAATTCCACAACCACAGGCTCATTGCGATCCAAGTGCTCTTGAATCAAACCGCTCAAAGGTTGGGCCAGAAGATCCCAATCGACCCAGTCTTGTTTGGTTACGGTAATGAAGTTCGGACCCACGTAAACAGAGCTTGTCCAAGGAAAACCGAAGATTTTTGAAGCCAAAGGCGAGCGCTCTGCCTCTTGAGCCGTCGGACAGTCAAATCCGTTCTCAGTCACCTGGCGAGGTAAGATGAATTTCATCGTCGCTGGATTGGGAGTGGGTTCAAATGTAACGTTTGTGCTCATAAAATCCTCATTTAGTGCTGCTTCAGCTCTAGGCCCTTGGCCCTCCGCTCTGCCAGCGTCCGCCGAGGAAATTATACCACAGTCTCTTTTCTGCCAAGCGTGTTAATCTCTGAGACGCGCTTGATTATATGGAAAAAACTCAATAAGTTTACAGCGCTCAAATAGAGTTTTACACACGTTTCCCAGAGTAACAGGAGATAAGATGACGCCAAGAGTTAGAGAGATTTTAAGCTGGTACGGAGCTGACAACCCAGGAGTACTTACGAATTTAGCTCGCATGATGAATCACGGAAAGCTTGCCGGCACAGGTAAGTTGGTGATTTTACCAGTGGACCAAGGTTTTGAACATGGTCCGGCTCGCTCTTTCGCGAAAAATCCAGATGGTTACGATCCTGCTTACCACGTAGAACTTGCGATTGAATCTGGTTGCAACGCCTACGCCGCTCCATTGGGCGCGATTGAAGCTGTCGCTCGTGATTATGCAGGCGAAATTCCATTGATCTTGAAAATCAACAACTCTGACACTCTTTACGGTGACAAGCGTCCGATCTCGGCAGTGACTTCATACATCGACGATGCATTGAGATTGGGTTGTGTGGGTATTGGTTTCACAATCTACCCAGGATCTGGCGAGCGCAAACACATGTACGAAGAAATCGCAGAGGCTTCTCGTTTGGCAAAACAAGCAGGTCTTGTTGTGGTGATCTGGTCTTACGCTCGTGGTGAACAAATCTCTAAAGAGGGCGAAACAGCGATCGACGTGATTGCGTATGCAGCTCACGTAGCAGCTCAATTGGGTGCGCACATCATCAAAGTAAAACCACCAACAGCACACATCGAACAAGCAGCGGCTGCGAAAGTGTACCAAGAACAAGGTATCAAGGTTGCGACTTTGGCAGATCGTACAAAACACGTTGTTGATGCTTGCTTCAAAGGCAAACGCATCGTGATCTTCTCTGGCGGAGAAGCGAAGGGCACAGAAGACATCTTGAAAGAAGTTTCTGAATTGGCTCAAGGTGGTGGGTTCGGTTCGATCATGGGCCGCAACGCTTTCCAACGTCCAAAGAAAGAAGCCATCCAACTTCTTCACAACGTCATGGAAGCCTTCGCAGGTAAAAAACTGTAGAAAAAGGTACCAGGTACCTTTTTCCCAACTGGAGTAGAATTTAATGTCTATCAATGAAAATCCGCTCAGAGCGGAAAAACGTAAAAAACTTCATGCCCTTCGCGAGAAAGGCATCAACCCTTATCCTTATGTTTTTGAGAATAAGGCGAAGATCTCGGAAGTCGTGGCTGAACATGCGGCGACTCTTCAGCCTGGCGAAAAGAAGCCGGAATTTGCTTATCGTATCGCCGGTCGTTTGATGACTTTGCGTATGATGGGGAAGGCGTCTTTCTTCAATCTTCAAGATCAAACGGGCACAGTGCAAGTTTACGTAAAGACCGAAGAGCTTTCTGAGAAAGACCGCGAAGCTTTCAGTCTTGTCGATTTGGGTGACATCGTTGGTATCGACGGTTTTGTTTTCAAATCACAAAAAGGGGAGTTCTCGATTTACGCGAAGAGCTTCCAGATTTTGACAAAATCTATTGAACCATTGCCAGAAAAATTCCATGGCGTTCAAGACATCGAAATCAAGTATCGTCACAGACATTTGGATTTGATCTCGGATGCGGATTCTCGCAAGGTTTTTGAAACTCGCTCTAAGATAATCAAAGAAATTCGTCGTTTCTTGGATGACCGCGGATTTATGGAAGTGGAAACTCCAACGCTTCAGCCGGTTTACGGTGGAGCAGCGGCAACGCCATTCACAACGCACCATAAAGCCTTAGATATGAAGCTTTACATGCGTATTTCTCCAGAGCTTTATTTGAAACGCTTGATCGTGGGCGGTTTTGAAAAAGTTTATGAGATCTCTAAAAACTTCCGTAACGAAGGGATCGACCGCACTCACAATCCCGAGTTCGCTCTTCTTGAGTTCTACGAAGCTTACACAGACTACAACTATCAAATGAAACAGTTTGAAGAGTTGATTTCTCAGCTGGCTTTGAAAATCACGGGCAGCATGAAAGTCACTTACCAGGGAAAAGAAATTGATTTCACTCCTCCTTGGAGACGTTTGACTGTGCATGACGGTGTTCGCGAATACGCGGGCATTGATCCAGATAAAGCAACAGAAGAAGAATTGTTCCAAGCCATCCGCAAACACGGTGGCGATATCGATAAGCCTGGTAAAAAAGGCGAAATGGTCATGGAACTTTTCGAACTCACAGCCGAACAGCACTTGTGGCAACCGACATTTGTGATGGATCATCCGGTGGAGATTTCTCCATTGACGAAAATCCACCGCAGAGACAACCGCCTGGTTGAGCGCTTTGAGCCGTTTGCGGCTTGCATGGAAATCGGAAATGCTTATTCAGAGTTGAATGACCCTGAAGATCAATTGGCTCGTTTGAAAGAACAAGAAGCCAATCGCGCGAACGACGAAGAAGCTCATCCTATGGATGAAGACTTCTTGCTTGCGATCGATGCGGGGATGCCGCCAACAGGTGGTGTGGGTATTGGGATTGAGCGTATTGTGATGATCATGACAGATCGTCCAAGCATTCGTGATATTATCTTCTTCCCGACGATGAGAATTACGAAATGAAGTTAGGGCTTTTAGTTGCCTCTCTTCTAGCTGTCTTGGTGGGCTGTCAACAAAAGCCCACTAAGATTGTTACGCAAGAACCCGTGATCGGTGAAAACATCACGGCTGAGCGTCTTATGAAAGACAATCCAGTTATTTTGGATGCTCGTCCGTCGTTTGAATTTAACTTGGCTCACGTGCCAGGGGCGATCAACGTACGCTGGGAAGATTTCTCTCAACAAAATCCAAAGTCTCGCGGTCTTCTGCAGCCGGATTTATTTGCTTTGGCTCGTCGTTTGTCTTTGATCGGCGTTGACCCGCAAACCAAAGTTTTGGTTTTAGGTAAAGGGCCTCAAGGTGCAGGAGAAGAAGGCCGTGTTGCTTGGACGCTCAAAGTTTTGGGCGTTAAAGAAGTCTATACGGTGTTGCACACTTCGTATCGTGAAATGAACCCGACGAAAGAAGCTCCTCTGGTGCAGAACAAACCTTATTGGAAGCCGGACGTTGCAGAGACTCTGACAACTGACTTTAAAGATTTCAAAAATCTTGTGAGTAAAGTAGATAACAGCGTAGTTGTTATCGACGTTCGATCTGCTCAAGAGTACGCGCTTCGCAATTTATCACAAATCAAAGATGTAAAAGCTTCTGTGATCAATGTGAATTGGACGGAGTTCTTTGGTGAGAAGGGCCTGCCGGATAAAAAAATCGAGCGCGCTCTGTACGAAAAGAATATTTCTAAAGATACAAAAATTCTTGTCATTAGTAATCACGGAGTTCGTTCCGGAGCGGTGACTTACGCCTTGAACTTTTTAGGTTATAAAAAGGCCAGCAACTTTGCTGGAGGCTATGAGCAATGGAAATAAACTCGGAAGAACTGATTGGCATCCTTAAAAACAAGATCGCTTTGTACGAGCATCTTGGTATTGAGGTGGTGAAGATCCGTTCTGAAGAGGTTCGTTTTCGTGTTTCGTTAGAAAAAAACCGCAATCATAAAGGCACGGCCTTTGGCGGAAGTCTTTATGCAACAGCGGTTTTAGCCGCTTATGCTTTGGTGTTAGCAGGTCTTAAAGAGCGTTCCATCCCTACGGAAAACATTGTGATCGCCAAGGGAGAGATTCAATATCTGCGTCCCGTTGACACGGATTTTGAAATCGTCTGTCGTTTTCCGTCAGAATCCCATGAAGAAGATTTTTACCGCGAACTCACTTCCACCGGAAGAGTCAAAGGTTCTATCACCAGTCAAATACTGGGTGCCGGTGGTTCTTTAAAAGCGTCGCTCACGGGTGTCTTCGTCGTTAAGTTGTGAGCGAGAATTTCTAAGATCTCACTTTTTTTAACAGGCTTAACGGCATAAGCGTCACAACCTGAAGCGATCGTTCTTTCTAGATCCTCAACCACCGCCGTCGCTGTTAAAGCGATGATGGGCGTGTGACCAAGATGTCTTTCTTTTTCCCAAAAACGAATCAGTTCGGTGGCGCGGTAACCGGTCATGATCGGCATTTGCATATCCATAAAGATCAGGTCATAGTTTGTGGTTTTAAATTTATCCACGGCTTCCTGCCCATTCACGGCCTCCTCACAATCAAAAGGAAGATTTCGTAAATAATGGATCATCAAAACACGATTGTCTTCGGAGTCGTCGACAAGAAGAATGCGAAAACGTCGGTTGGGAAAAAGAGTATTCCACGAAACAGAAGGTGAAACTTTTGTTTCCAAATGACTGCTTAAATCAGGACGGTGAGGCAGAATAATGCGAAAAGTGGTTCCTCTGCCTGAAAGGCTTTTCATTTCCATGCGACCGCCCATGATTTCCACAAGATTTTTGGAGATCACAAGCCCCAGGCCCGTACCTCCGTACTTGCGGGTGATGCCGGGGTCAGCCTGAAAGAACGGAGAAAAAAGACGGGCTTGTTTTTCACGAGGAATACCAATGCCTGTGTCTTGCACTTCAATAAGAAGATTTTCTGTTCCAGCAAGTTTTACGGCGACAGAAACCGTTCCCTCATTGGTAAATTTCAAGGCGTTTCCAATTAAGTTAAAAAGCACCTGGCGCAGACGCGTGGGATCTCCCCATTGATGTTCTGGCACATCATTTTGAATATTCAATTCAAAATGAATTCCTTTTTCTTCCGCTTTGATTTGCAGAATTTCAAAAACACTGCGAACGGTGGCGTGCAAATTGTAACTGACATTTTCCACGGTCAAAGCTTTGGCTTCGATTTTTGAAAAATCCAAAAGGTCATTGATCAATGCCTTGAGATTTTCCCCGGCGTGACTAAAGAGTGTTAAGTAGCGGGCTTGGTCTTTGGAGAGTTGAGTTTCCTTAAGCAACTCCAACATTCCGAGCACGGAATTCAAAGGTGTGCGAATTTCATGGCTCATCCGTGCCAGAAATTCCGATTTCGCCTGAGAGGCCTCTTCGGCTTGCTCTTTAGCCCCTTTCAGTTCGCCTTCCGTTTCTTTTAATTTCGCCAGTTTTTCGGTCAAGGTTGTGACGGCAGATCCCGTGATCAGAGAACAAAAACACAATGTCAAAAGAGTCGCAGGCGTTTGCACCAGAACAGGTTCATTCTCCCACGGCAGGTGCAAAATTTTTGGTAAGACAATGGTGATGGCCATGATCCAGGTGTTGATAAGCAGAGACGCATAAAGACCGTACCATGCGGCGGAAATTAAAATCAAAATTCCGTAAACGTACCAGGTCTGTGACAGAGGTAAAGATATTCCCACAATCAAGCTTCCCGCCAGCACACAGATCGCAAGGGCTTGCTCTTTTTGCGATAATTTTTCTAAACGTAAGGGCGGCAGAGATTCATACACGAAGAGCGAAAGATTTTTTTTATACAAAAACGGAGAAACAAGAATTAACAGCGGAAGAGTTAAAAAGACGGCTCCGGTTAAATCTCCGATCGTCGTCACCAAAGACGCCCAGAAAAAAAGAGCCTTGTCGATAAAACCTGTCAGAACTAAAATACCTTGAATCGCCGTGGAGCAAACAACCGAAGGAATCAAAAGACCATAGACGAAGAAAAGACTGATGTTTTTGGGACTTGGTTTCCAGGTTGAAAACGACTTGAACCTCTCGCGCACAAGCATCCACGCCATAAAAACTTCCAGTGTTTCAGGTATGGCGTAAATAGGATAAAAGTAAATATGAGGAAGATGTAAAAGACCCGCGGCAATGAGTCCGTTCAGATATACGGCGATAAGAACTCGGGGCCCCCACCACAAAGTCATGATGACGCCCAAATTGATGGGAAAATAAATCCAGTAAACGCCTTGATTTGTGGTGTAAGAAAGACTTGAGAAAGTCCCGGCAAGTAGAATCAAAAAAGGAAGAATCCACGTCCACCATGGCAACCGCTTTGTATCCATGATTTTATTCTAATGGAAGTGGGATTCGAAGCTAAGTACGACTGTAAAATGTGTTAAAGGTCAATGCGGGAAGCTTTAAAAAATCTTTCACCGAAGCATGTACCATTCTTGCAGCGGTTAAAGTTCAAACAACCACCTTCAGTTTGAATACGATAGATGTCATCTTCCAAAATGTCTTCCATGCCGGTGCTCAGAATACCAACGACTTCGCCTTTGGTGTTGAATAACGGAGAGCCCGAACTTCCTTCAAAAGTATCTACTTCAAGTTTTAAGTAATTTCTGTCGGAGGAATCCTCAAGAACTTTTCCCAGATCTTTTTTCAGAGGAAGACCCAGTGGATAAGAAAGGCTCAATAAAGCTTCTCCTCTGGCAAAAACCGTTTCCGGAGCAATTTTCACCGGAGTGACATCTTGCACATCGCGGTCTAATTCGACAATAGCGTAGTCAATACCTTTAGCACGTTCATTGGTCATCGCCACGATATTTTTGCAATGATAGACTTCAGAGTCAGGAGCCGTCTTTGTCAGAGACTTTTGTAAATTCCAACCAAACAGGAATTTCGTATCTGCACAACGATCTGCTTTATCCATGCAGTGACCGGCAGTCAGAACTTTGTTAGGTCCGATAAGAACACCCGTACAAAAACCTAGAGCTTGTTGCTTAGCGAATTTTTCATCGGGACAAATAGGAAGATGCTTATCGAGGGCGGCCGAGTCTAAATTCCAAATCTCGCCTTGTTTTGTCATTTTACGTTCTTCAACAAGCATGGCCGTGGCCGAAGCCGCAGAAATAAAAGTCTCGTTTTTGCTCACATCTTCGCGCGAGTCTTTGCCGTAAATAACGCCTGTTCCTCTAGAATCAACTTCGGAAGTGGACTGTTTTTCAGAACAAGCCAGCACAAAGAACGGCAAAAGAAGAAGCGTTAAAAATCTCATTAAGGCTTCTCCGGTTTAGGATTGATAAGTCCCGTTACAACGCCATTGATGGCAAGATAGCCATCGTCGTGAGCACTTTTCTTAGGGCTCATGTGAAGCCAGTGGACAACGCCTTTAAACGGAGAATAAGGATCTGCGACAAAATCACCACAAGCGACGATTTCATCGCCGGGTCTATTTTCTGGAAGGGGACCGAACTTTGTATTGTAAATCACTTCGATGCGGTCGTCTTCGGAGTTTAAATCACGGTCGAAATCGACTTCAAAATGGACGTGCTTTTGGCGGTCTTCCATCACGCGGACAATGATGCCTTTAATAAAAGCTCGTGCAGTTTCTTTTTTATCAAGATGATCGCGCCAAACGAGGACCTGATTTTCGTTAAAATCAAGACGGTCTTTTTTATCCATGCAGGCAGGCAATTTAGCAAAGCCTTGAGAAGAAAAAATCAGCAAAAATGAGAAGAGAAAAAGACCGTGTTTCATTGCTCGCAAATATACCAGAAAGACCGCTGTCTTCCCTTGCGGAAGGCAGGGTGTGAAAACTATTTCAAGGCTGTCTAAGATTTCGACACTTTAATATTTGGCGCCAGAATCAATCCAGCGTTTCAGGTAATCCAGCTCATCAGCCGTTAGAGGGGCGATTCCCGTGCGAGTAGGAGGCATAAAGCGTTTATACATGCCCGGCACTACGATTTTATAGAGAAGGCTGTCTTCAGCCGTTTCTTTGATGAGTTCTTTGGCATTAATATGCTCAAGATCTTCTAGAACCGTCTTTTTTGCCGTCTCGGTTGTGTGGCAGCTTAAGCACTTCGGAGCTAAAATCTCAGTCTTTAGATTTTCAAAACTCAGTTCGAGAGTTTTGAAGTCCGTTTTTGGTTTTGCTTTCGGAGCTTCAAGTCCCGCGCAAGCGGGAAGGTCTTTTACTTTTTGCACTTCGATACGGTTGTGAGTCTGGTCTTCAATCCATGTTTCAAGGATTTGTTTTTCGCATGCTGTGAGCGGCTTGTAGCCTGAAGAACGAGGTGGCATGGATTCCTTATTGACGGCACCTAGAATGGAATCTTTTTGCGCCAAAACTTTTTCGGCGGTGTTCATGCTGCGGTTGCCGGTGGCGTGACACTCTAAGCATGTGCGCATAGAAACAGAGGCAACGACTTCAAAGCTCACTTTTTGATCGGCGAATTGGAAAGCTCCGACTTTAGGAAGGCCATCGGAAGTTTTAAAAAGCCCCACTTCTTCCAGAGCATAACTGCATCCGGTTAAAGTGAATCCCGCTATCGCCAAAGAAATCAAAAGTGTCTTTTTCATAAGTCCCAGGTTTTACCAAATTTTGTGAGAACCGTGGGGCGGTTTTAAGAGCGTGGAATTAAATACAAGAGCTGTCTAGAAAGACGACAGATTTTAGTGGCGGCCTTTGAATTTCAATTTTTGAAAAAGGTCATTGTCGTCAGAAGCGGGTTTGCGAGACCCTTTGGCATCGTTCACACAAGACTGGCGCTGTTCATCAGAAAGGTCTTTATCTTCGCCACATTTTTCCAAAGCTTGGGGATTAAAGCTCTTACCTTTAACGCTGTCCCAGCAAGTCCAAAAAGCCGCATCGTCTTTTTGCAGATTGCAGACGGCACCTGCATACCAATCGACGTCTTCTTTTTCCGTGCGCTCTTTGCAGCTTTGAATGTCTTTTTCTCCGATAAAGCGCTCACAGTATCCAGAAGGACTTGCAGGCTCAATCGCCAAAGTTAACAGTGGAATGCTGGCAATTAAAATTAACGAATACCAAATGTGCTTCATGAAGCGACCTTGATTTTGAAAAGAACTGAATACATAGCTTTCAGCATGTCGGGGTCATAGCGGCCCGCAAGCTTTTCTTTCATCATTGTCACGGCATCAATCGGAGTCATTGGAACGTTGTAAGATCTTTGGGTCGTCATCGCATCGTACGTGTCGGTGATAGCGACAATGCGTGCGAAAGGATGAATTTCGTCGGCAACAAGCTGTTGCGGATAACCGTTGCCAGCCCAAGATTCGTGATGCTCAAAGCAGGCGGCTTTGATAGCATCACTGATGTTTGGATGATTATTCAAAATCACAAGGCCATACTGCGGATGCATTTTCATTTGTTCCCACTCCGCATCCGTCAGGCCGCCTTTTTTGCAAAGAATATCAAGACTGACATTGCGTTTACCGATGTCGTGGAATAGAGCTCCAACGCCCAACTCCTCTAGGGTTTTTGCGTCGTAACCCAAAGCCTTGCCTAAACCCAAAGAGTAAATGCTGACATCAAGAGAGTGATTGTAAGTATAAAAATCGTGGCCCGAAAGCGAGATCATAAATCCCATCGCCTCAGGAGCATTTTCCATAAGATCAATGAAGTCGGTGATGATGGGACGTGAGTCATCAAGGGCTTTGTTCACATCTGGATTTTCAAAAAGATCTTCCATCAAAGCGACAGAGGATTCCCGCAAGATCTTGGCTTTTTCAAAAGGATCAATGGCGTCCGAGTTCATTTCTTCACGAACCCAGTCGCGATATTGCTGTTTGTCTTCGGTTTTTACGAAGAAAGAATCTCCTGTGTCCTTACGGTGCATGGATTTGATTTTTCCGTCAGAAAGACGGTCTCCGGCACGTAAATACAAGATATGTTTTTGGTCCACGTAGATATAAATATCGAAAGTGGTCACTTTGCCAGGGCGAATCGTGTTTAAGCGGATGCGAAAAAAAGAAGAAGACTCCATATATCAAAATTCTGCCATGGATACATTGACTTAGAAACAAAATCCTGAATAATCGAAGGCGATGGCCCTTCGTCTAGACACCCAAATTCAGTATCTTAAAGGAGTTGGACCCAAGCTCGGAGATCTCTTCTCACGGAAGGGATTAAAGACATTGGGCGACCTTATAGAGTTCTATCCAAGAGCCTACGAAGATCAAAGGGCTGCTCGTAACATTGCCAGTCTCAAACCGGACGATATTGTCAGCATCAAAGCTCAGGTTGTGGCGGTTCATAGTATCAATATGGGACGCTCGACACGAAAAATGTATGACGTCGTCGTGCGCGACTCTTCGGGCCAGATTCATTGCAAATACTTCCGCGTTCCTTACAGAGGATACTTTGAGCGCTTTAAGCCATTTACTGAAGTCCGCGTTGTCGGCAAAGTGACGGAGTATCGAGGACGCATCGAATTTCATCATCCGGACATTCGCGATATTGAACCTGACGAAGAAACTCAAGATGCGTTGATTCCCCTTTATACGGAAATTGAAGGTCTTGCGACGGCGAAAATCATGAAGCTGGTTCGTCAGGCTTTTGCGCAAATGGAAGAGTGGCCACCGGAAGCTTTGCCGAAGTGGATTCTTGAAAAATATCAGCTTAAACCTCGCAAAGAGGCCCTTAAAGAAATTCATTTTCCCGATCCAAGCAGAGCTGCGGAATACGCTGAGTTTCGAAGTGCCGCGCAAAAAAGAATTATCTTTGATGAGTTTTTCTGGCTGGAGCTTTATTTAGCTTCTAAAAAAACAGGCTTTCAAAAAGAAGGCGCTCCGCGGATTCAAAACAAAGGCGAAAAACTCACAGCCTTGGCAAAATCGCTGCCGTTTGAAATGACAAACGCTCAGAAAAGAGTGTTTGCAGAGATCAAAGCTGATCTTGAAAAATCTCATCCCATGCATCGTATGGTTCAAGGAGACGTGGGGAGCGGTAAGACCTTGGTGAGTTTCATGGCGGCGATCTATGCAGCGGAAAGCGGTTTTCAATCTTGTTTGATGGCTCCGACAGAAATCCTCGCTGAACAACATTTTAAAAATGCTAAAAAAGTTTTAGAACCTTTGGGAATTCGCCTGGCGATGCTTGTGGGGAAAACCAAAGCTTCTGAAAAAAAACAAGTCCTCGCGAGTCTTCATGCCGGAGAAATCGATTTGATTATCGGAACGCATGCTTTGATTGAAGATGACGTGCAGTTTGCAAATCTAGGGCTCGTGATTATCGATGAACAACATCGCTTCGGTGTCGAGCAGCGTGGTGTTCTTAAAAACAAAGGAAATTCGCCGCATTTCTTAGTAATGACGGCAACACCGATTCCGAGAACTCTGGCTATGACGGTGTACGGAGATCTGGACGTTTCGATTATTGATGAAATGCCAGCAGGACGAAGTCCGATTCAAACTCGCGCGACTTATGAAAGCAAACGTCCGCAAGCCTTGCAGTTTATGCTAGAGCAATTGCAAAAAGGTCGACAAGCATACATCGTGTATCCTCTTGTTGAAGAGAGCGAAAAGATTGATTTAAAAGATGCGGTTTCCGAATACGAAAAATTGAAAACACAATTTCCGCAAATCAAGTTTGGTCTTTTGCACGGGAAAATGAAGCCTGACGAAAAAGATCAGGTGATGACTCAATTCCGTAATCAAGAAATTCAAGTCTTGGTGTCAACAACCGTGATCGAAGTGGGAGTGGACGTACCCAACGCGAATATCATGATCATCGAGCACGCCGAGCGCTTTGGTCTTTCACAGCTTCATCAGTTGCGTGGGCGCGTGGGGCGGGGAGAATACAAAAGCTTCTGTATTCTTATCATGGGCTATGCCGTTTCTGAAGAAGGACGTCAAAGAACAGAGATGATGGAAAAAACTTCGGACGGATTTAAAATTGCCGAGTTCGATTTAGAAATGCGCGGTCCTGGGGAATTTATGGGCACGCGCCAATCGGGCCTTGCCGGATTTAAGATGGCAAATCTTGTACGTGACATGCAGATCTTGCAAAATGCTCGCGAGGCGGCTTTTGAGGTTTTAAAGAAAGACCCCAAACTGAGCTACCAGGAAAATATGGAATTGCGCGCAGAACTTTTGCGTGAACATGGACCCGCAGCCCTTGCGGGAATTGCATAAACCCTAATTTATTCGGTATTTCGAATTGAGACGTTTTTTCTCGAGGATTTCTTATTTTGGACTCTAAATTAGTGCTCCAAAAAAACCGATAAATTACTCATGATCAAGTCAACTTTTTGTACGTTTTGGGGACTGGCTCTTTTCTCTGTCATGCTGACTTCAACAGGTTGTACGTTGGAGGCATTGCTTGAAAAGGGAGAATCAACATCCAAGATTTTAGATGATGTGATTCCGCTTTCTATCACCATGGATGTGGGCTCTTCAAAAGCTATCGAGCCTTCCGGCGGAGTTCCACCATTTACCTATAAGACGGCGACATCTGGATTTTTGGATACGTCAACCGGTCTTTATTCCATCCCAACAAATGCTCAGTTAGATGACGAAGTTATCGAGATCACCGACAGCACTGGTAAAACTTTTGCTGTGACCGTCCATCGTAAAGGGTTTCGCGAGTTCAGGAAAATCGACATGCCTCAGTCGGCTCAAGATCAAAATTTTATCAGCGATGCTATTTGGTTGCCGTCAGGAAAGATTCTGGCGACAGCAGTTGGCAGTGATAATATGGGCGAGCGCTGGGCCACATATCGAAGTTCTGACGACGGGGTGACGTGGAGTCGCGTTGATCACTTTATGGGTTTTCACTATAACGGTGAGTCACATCCGTTGGCGATGGCGGCAAAAGGCAGCACGATTTTTGTTTGTGGTTATTCTTATCGTTATGATCAAGAGCCGACAGATCCTAATTCAGGATGGTTCGTAAGAAAATCTACAGACGAGGGAACAACATGGTCTACGTCTGATGCGTGGTGGGAAAACGCGGGGAGCGATCATGTTTGTTACGACATCGCTGTTTCTCCGGCGACAGGTTTTATTTATGCCGTTGGTTACGCAGACACGGCGACTGGCATGAGCTGGATTGTTCGTGAAAGTCAAAATGACGGAGCCACTTGGCAAACTATTTATCAAAGCGCAGGGATTTCTGGTTGGGATATCTCTGCTTATCAGATTGATATCTCTCCTTCGGGCGATCTTTTTGTCATGGGTAAATCGGGTTCTCCAGCGAATATGTATTTCTTAAAGGGAACTTTTAGTGGCGGCACATGGACTTGGACACCGGCAACCACAATTCCCGCAGTGGTTAATTTCGGAGATTATGAATTGCGCGGAACTTTGAAAGTTGTAGATGACAACACGGCTTATTATTCCTGCTCCGTGGGTGGCGTAGGAAAAGTTTATCAGACGCTCGACGGTGGAGTTAGTTGGACACAAGCATATTCTGGGCAGGGTCTTTTACAGGGAATGACGAGAACATCATCCGGGGTTTTTATTGCAACGGGAGGCAGTCGCGCAGCCACTCCCAATGATTGGAAAGTCGTTTCCTCCTCGGATGGAATTTCATGGACGGCTCTGGATTTAGATGCGGCACTCGCTCCAACAAAAGATCCTTATGGATTGACGATCGTCGCTGATCCATCGAGCAATAAAGTTCTTGCATTTTCATACAACGACAAAGGCTATCAGTCGACAGTGGCGTATTCGCCGGATGCGGGAGGGTCGTGGACTCTTCGCAGTGAAGTTCGTTTTGAATGGGCTTTCTGGAGTACAATTAAAAAAATAATTCGAGTATCGCCGACGACTCTATACGCTATTTTAAATGCGGGTGACTTAGATGGCAATTGGCCATGGGTCATCATTAAGAGTTCAGACAATGGAGTGACCTGGCAGGATTCAGATCGATTTACCACAGCGGGGACTAATCCCTATATAGAAGATTTGATTCAGGGGCATGATGGTGCCCTCTATGCTGTCGGCATAAAGAGTGGGAACAGGATTATTCGCCGTTCAACGGATGGAGTTTTGTGGACTGAAGTATATTCTGTCATTCCAAATAACTTTAATTCCGCATACCTCCTAACCAATCAGACAACCGAAACATATTTAGCCTATCCCGATGGAACGGATGTCCGTTTTATGAAAACGACAGATGGTGTGACATGGAATCTAGTGCAAACCTTTGCACTTCCGGGTGGTGTTGATGAAATTCGGGTGAATTCGTTAGCAGTGGATCAAGCAGGTCATATATATGCGGTTCTTCTGGAGCGAATGGGAGCAACCGGAGATGTTGTGCTTTACCGGTCCGTGGATAGCGGGGGCACTTGGTCCGAAGTCAAAAAAAGTGCGGTGCAGCCGAGCTTCTGGGATATGAAGACTGTCCTAAAGATGGCTCCATCAGGAGAAATATTCTTCCGTGACGGAATCGACTTATTTCAATCCACAGACAATGGCGCGACTTGGAACACCTTTAGCAATATCCCTAGCGATATCTTGGATATCGGTTGGGCCGCCGGTCGAACATACTTTATGGTTAAAGACACGACTCATAATATTGCCGTGGTCACGGAAGGAGATGTTCCCGGAAGTTGGGTTGTCGTCGAAAGTTTAAAACAAAGACAAACCGTCGGAGAAATTATCGGAGAATATGAAACGGACTTGGCGACAACAGAGTTTATAAGTTTAAGTCCGACGGAATTATTACTCAACTATACTTACAATGATGCTTATCTGGGCGCACGAGCCGTGTTTAGGGTTTTAGATACTTCGCAATAATCATTCGTGGTAAATGGTATAGAGGAAAGAAATACCTCTTCCTCTATACCATCGTGGTTCTTAGTTTACATTAGTCACGATTTCATAAAATCTCATTTGTAAAACCTTGAGACCTTTATTGTCGTAGCTCCAAAAATAATCTTGGAGTCGATCGTCGAAAAGAGGATAGCGTTCTTCAACACCATCGCCATCCAGATCCGCATATATGTACAAGAGCTGCTTAGTCACATTTGTAAATGAAGATTTACCTGATTTTCTCACGGCCACAGTACTTAAAGTGCTGCACACTTCTTCACCTGTGAGTGGATCCGTCGCACATGTGGAAACGCGTGCTTCACCACCGGGTTTCCCTAAAGCTCGCACAAAGACAGAATAGTTTGTGATGCCGTCGTTGTCTGGATCTGGATTCGGCAACTGAAACTTAGCAGTGCCGTCTGTACCATTGGCATCTAAGACTTGGAATTCAGATCCTTCTTGAAGAAGGATTTTAGCCGTTCCATAAAGAGGCATGAAGATTCGATGGCCGTCATTAGTGGACATGTCCGCCGATTTTCCCTTAGAAACTCCGATGATGTTTAAGTTGTAGTGAGCTCCCGAAGGTGCGCCGTTTCCGGCCATGGCTGCTGAACTCATTGATACACAGAAAAGAAAGACTTTTACAAAAGATTGATTCATTTTTTTCCCCCTAAGCAACATGCAAATACCTAATGCAAAATGAGTGCACGGTGCTTTTTAGGGGTGGATGCAAATACAATAGACTTTAATAGTCAGCTTTCTAACTTTGCACATAAGCTTAACATCAATAAAACTGTTTTAAGATGTTGCTTATAAAATAAAGTAATTAATCCGGCATTTATTCGGTACAAACTTTTCGCGGGAGAGCTCCCATGGATTTTAGAAGATCTAACGTGATCCATTTCATCATAAGCTGATCTGAAGCGAAATCGGTTGCTTCTAAATTTTGGTAAGCTGTTTTTCGCTTCCAGCAGTAATCGACATCCCACCCGGCATCTACGGCCTTACGGATAAATGTACTACAACCTTTGAGTGCCGCTGAATGAATAAGGTAATTCAGTTTTTTTGCGAATTTCAAAGTGTTTACATCGAAAGAGAGAATTTGCACAAATGAACATGTATCAATTAGATCATAAATGGCAGCAAGGTCCTGACTGGATGGCAGAATTTTTGCCATGAGCGCGCCTGAAAATTTATAATCCTGATCTGAAAACCCAGCGACCGGAAGGATCTCATGCAGCACCAGCTGAATTTTTTGTTCCTCTGAAAAACCATTCCAGAATTTTTGAGAGATGGTGATGCGAGGAGGAGAAAAGTAAGGATTATTGATGGCGCTAAGATCTTTGCCATTAAGGGAGACAAAGGGTGCCGAAATCACTTCAAGATTCAGGCGCTGTTTTTTGATTTCATTCAATTGAAGCTGTTCAATGTCCTCTAGGGGCTTTGAATCCAGTATCTTAATAGTGTTGTCGAGAACTCTGAAGAAGTCCGCTACAAAGCCGTCACCACCATTTGTTTCAGTTCCGTCTCTGAGAATAACGGCAAATGTTGTCGTGGGAAGCAAAGCGCAGATGAGAGAAGCCAAAATTAATTTTTTCATAGAACCACCGGATAAAGAGCCAGGCTGACATTGTAGAGTTGGTCGCGTTTCGAGCGTTTTTCAGAGATGCTGTTAATACGTGCGCGTGCACGCTGCAATATAACCTTAATTGCGTTCAAATCTTTTTCAGAGACAGGAATTGTCAAAGTGCTATGGTCTCTTAATTCAAAAGGAACAGAATCAATAGCATCATGAGCCTTTTTTAAAAACTCCTTTTGCAAGTTCCTTCTTTTTTCGCTGGTGAAACCAATAGGTACTGTCGAAAAAGATTTGTACAAAACTTCAAACTGATCTCCGACGATACGAACAGCACCTATGCCGATGAGTTGATTGATCACTTCATTAAGTTGAAGCAGAGAAACACCCAATGATTCGGCTAGAGCGGGAAGTTGATTGACCTTCCTGAATTGCAGCAAGTTCAGCGACTCCATAGTGTGGATATGGAGAATATCGAAGTATGTTTCAAACTCTTGAACTGAAAATGTATTCATCCCATTTTTTTTGCTGGGTCTGGAAGACGTTTTTCTGCGATTCTCCAGCTCTACCAAAATATTAGTTTGAACGTCTGATGAAATATTTAGATTTTTTAAAAGCGCCACTGCCGTTGTATGGGTGGCAAGACGCTTATTAGTCATAATGCGAAGGAGTGCTCCGGCTTCAATGTTCAGACTTTTTGCAAAAGCTCTGAGGCTATACCTTGGGTTTTTATATTTTCTTTTCTCAAACTCATTTTTCAGCAGAAGCGATAGATCCATATCAGCCTATTCACAATAGAAACGAAATTTTGTCAAATTACCTTTGCATCTTCTTTCATGAATGAGGGTTCTGTAGCAAGGTTTTTATTAGGCAACGCTCTTGCGTGTTGTTGCTGGAAAAAATTATAGCAACAAAATTTTATTCCAATTTCGTCAGACTGTTTAAGATCAGCTCTCATAAATCCGAACCGTATTGAGTGATATTTTCGAACGTAGGTGGAATATGAAGAGAGGCTCTGCTCTAAAAATTATGACTTTTTTTATATCGACCCAGGCGATCCTTTTATCCGGATGCGGCCTTGAGGCGTCCATCGCGAATATAACTGCGCCGGCGGAACAAAACGATCATAAACAAACTAAAGTTGGCCAGGCCGAGATGACCCAGACGGAGTTCGTTACAACGGCTTCCGGATACAAAATTCAGGGTACGTGGAATGAGTTAGCACAAAAGAAAAAGTTGGCAAACGGATATCAAGTTGAAGGAGTCTTTTATGAGTAACTTCATGTGGAGTTTCCTGGGGGTCCTTCTCGCCTTATTACCTCAATATGTCCACGCCCAGGTTCATAAAGGCATGACATTTCAAGCTTATATTAAACAACCTAATGGTAATCCGTTGACGGTCACCGGGGTTCCGCTTCGACTCCAAGTATTGTCTCCCAATGATTGTATTTTATACGATGAGACCCATGCCAGTATAAATGTTACTGAAGGGTACTTGAACTTGGTGGTAGGTGGGGGAACTCGCAGTGCCGGAGATCCAGGTTTTACTATGGGTTCCGTGTTCAATAATAACGCTTCCAAGTCTAATTTGAACTCGGTTTCGGGTGGAGTTGGAACTTGTACCTATACTCCAACGGCCGGGGAACAAGATGGCAGACGTCTTCGTCTGATTTTTAATGCTTATTCCGACACCATCGACGTCGACTTTAACATTCGTGCAACGGCCTTTGCTATCGAGTCCGAAAGACTAGAAGGTAAGTCGGCAAGCGAATTTATTCAAACATCATCTAAGCTCAGTCAGGCTTTGCTCGAAGACTACTTTGACAAGATGACCGTATCAGCGAATCAAGGTGTCGTGTGGAATGGAAGTGGATTTACCTCCTATGACCCTAAAGACGGAACAAATCTCGCGAATGTTCCTTGGAACGCATTGACGGGAGTACCTTCGCCGATTTCAGGAATTGCAGGACTTAACTGTGCTAACAATGAAATTTTAAAATGGAATGGTTCTGCTTGGGCTTGTGCTACCGATAACGCGGGCGTCGGGACGGTGACCTCGGTCACCGCGCAATCGCCATTGAACAGCAGTGGCGGAGGAACGCCCGTTATTTCTCTTAGTGCAGGCGCTGTTGCCGGACAGACGCTTCGTTGGGATGGCAGTGCTTGGGTCGCGCAAAAAATGAATTATACGGACATGACAAACGCCAATTCGACAAGTCCTTGGCCTGCATCTTCTTGCGGGCTCAATGAGTTTTTAATATGGAGTTCTGCTTCTGATTCATTTGTTTGTTCTGCTTTGAGTGCGACGGGGGTTACAGCAGGGACTTATGGCTCGGCTAATACGATTCCGCAATTGCAAGTAGATGCTCAAGGCCGAGTTGTGGCTGCGATAGGCATTACTGTTAATGACACGACAAAGTTACCACTTTCGGGGGGAACTCTTTCTGGTGATATTAATATGTCAGGAAATAATCTGCTTTATGCAGGTTACATCACGATGAATGCGGGAAAGTCTTTGCATCTTTCCAATAACGCCTCTGATCCTGCGGGACTCACAGCCGCAGACGCTGGGAAAATCTGGTACAACTCAACAACGAACACCGTCAAATATTGGGACGGAAGTTCTGCAAAAAACTTTATCGCGAAAACATGCGCCGTCGGAGAGATTCTTAAGTACAACGGCAGTGATTGGATTTGCGGAACCGCTGATGTTGCCAACAATACAACGTTGAGCGACGGAAAAGTTTGGATCGGTGACGGAACGAACAAAGCGCAAGAGCAAAATCTAACCGGAGACGCCACGCTTTCCAATGCTGGCATTTTAACACTTTCGAACTCCGGTGTCACGGCGGGAACTTATTCAAAAGTGACTGTCGATGCCAAAGGGCGTGTGACAACCGGTGCAGATGTAGATTCAGCTGATGTGGTGACGGCCTTAGGTTATACGCCACTTAACAAAGCTGGCGATGTCATGACTGGCGCAATTGGCTTAGGCAGTTATACAAATGCATCAGAAACCGCTTTGATTGCTGGGTTCGGCTCAGGCGACAAGGGTAAAACTTGGTATAATATCACGACAAATCAAGTAAAGTATTGGGATGGATCTACGGCGATTGCATTAGGTGCCGCGGGCTCCGGTTTGTCTGCGTTGACTGGTGACGTAACAGCATCCGGTTCCGGCTCTGCGGTTGCAACAATTGCTGCGAACGCAGTAACAACTGGAAAAATTCTTGATGGAACTATTCTGGGTTCTGATTTGAATTTCTCAGGAGTGAATACGGCGACATCAGGAATTGCGGTTGTTGATTCCACTGGAAAGTTCTTTAACTTTGCATGTGCGACGACGGGAGATGTTCCAACTTGGACAGCGACAGGTTTTGCGTGTCAGGCTCCGGTACCACTTTTGCCTTCATTAGCCAGTGGAAAAATTTGGATCGGTGATGGAGCGAATGCGGCAGTTGCACAGACCATGTCAGGTGATGCGACAATTGATGGTACTGGTGTTGTAACGGTAAATAATGTGCGCATAGATCGAGTTTCATCAGCAGCAGGACAATATCTTTCGTATAAACCGAATAATGCAGCCTGTGCGAATAATGAAGTTTTAAAATGGAACGGTACGGGTTGGATTTGCGGAACTGATAATGCAGGAACGGGAACTGTGACAGGTGTTACAGCAACAGCTCCTTTAGCTAGTTCCGGTGGTGTTGCTCCCGTAATTTCAATCTCTAATGGTTCGACAGATGGTCAAACTCTTCGTTGGAATGGAACGAATTGGATTGCAGCACAACTTTCAAATTCTGATGTAACTGGTCTTGGTTCTTTAGCGACAAAAAATTCTGTGGATCTTGGAACCGTGGACGCCACGGGAACTTTGGCTGCGGGACGTATGCCGGCCTTGACGGGCGATGTAACTTCAACAGCGGGTTCTTTAACTACAACGCTTGCTAACTCGGGTGTAACAGCGGGGACGTATTCGAAAGTGACAGTCGATGCAAAAGGTCGCGTGACCGTTGGCGCAAGCATTGGTTCGTCTGATGTGACGGCAGCTTTAGGTTACACGCCACTCAATAAAGCTGGCGACGTCATGACGGGCAGTATCGGTTTAGGTAATTATACCAATGCAACCGAGGCAACCTTGGTCTCTGGTTACGGCGCCGGTGACAAAGGTAAAACTTGGTTTAATACAACGACCAACCAGGTGAAGTACTGGGATGGTAGTGCGGTCCAAGCATTGGGCATTTCTGGTGCTGGATTGACATCTCTTGGTGGTCAAACCGGATCTACGCAGACATTTGCAATTGGAGCTGCAGGTCTTGCTCCCGGTTGGTCTTCAGCTTCAAATACTCATACATTGAATATCCCTATGGCATCAAGTGCCGGAACGACAGCGGGGCTCTTAAGCAAAGCTGACTATGATACGTTCAATGCAAAACAAGCCGCGGGTAATTACCTAACTGCATTAACTGGCGATGTGACTGCGTCTGGCCCAGGCTCCGTGGCGGCAACAATTGCTGCGAATGCGGTGAGCACGGGAAAAATTTTAGATGGAACTATTTTAGGTACGGATCTTAACTATACGGGGCTTAATGCTGCCACTTCCGGATTGGTCATTAAAGATAATACCGGAAAGTTTTTTGATTTTGCCTGTGGAACAACGGGAGATGTGGCGACGTGGACTGTGACGGGTTGGGCCTGCCAAACTCCAACGCCTCTTTTGCCAGCATTGGCGAGTGGAAAAATTTGGATTGGTGATGGGACTAATGCAGCTGTGGCACAAACAATGTCAGGTGATGCGGCTATCAGTACGGCAGGAGCCGTAACCGTAAATAATGTTCGTGTGGATCGCGTATCGTCGGCTGCAGGACAATATCTTTCTTATAAACCTAACAACGTGGCTTGTGCGAATAACGAAGTTTTAAAATGGAACGGCACAGGTTGGATTTGCGGAACTGATAACGCTGGAACGGGAACTGTGACTGGTGTTACAGCAACGGCACCGCTTGCAAGTTCGGGTGGCGCTGCTCCCGTAATTTCTATTTCAAATGGTACAACATCAGGTCAAACACTTCGCTGGAATGGAACGAATTGGGTGGCGGCACAACTTTCAAACTCTGATGTAACAGGTCTGGGAACTCTTGCGACTAAAAACTCTGTGGATCTTGGAACAGCGGATGCAACAGGAACTTTAGCGGCGGCGCGAATGCCTGCGTTGACAGGTGATGTGACTTCCACTGCCGGATCAACGGCGACAACGCTTGCGAATTCAGGAGTGACGGCGGGAACATATTCAAAGGTAACTGTCGATGCCAAAGGCCGCGTGACAACGGGAGCTAATATTGCATCTTCAGACGTAACAACAGCCTTAGGTTACACTCCGGTGAATAAAGCTGGCGATGTGATGACAGGACTTTTAGGTTTGAATAGTGTTGCATCGGATCCAGCGGGTTTAACTGCAGCTGACAAAGGTAAAGTTTGGTATAACACGACATCAAATCAAATTAAGTATTGGGATGGAGCTGTGAAAGCGCTAGGTGTTTCTGGCGCAGGCTTAACATCTCTTGGTGGACAAACAGGTTCAACACAGTCCTTTGCGGTTGGCAATGCTGGAACTGCTCCAGCATGGTCTTCAGCTTCCGACACTCACACGTTGAATATTCCAATGGCGTCGACTGCGGGTACGACAGCCGGTCTTTTAAGTAAAACGGATTATGATGCGTTTAATACGAAACAACCTGCAGGAAATTATGTCACTGCCTTAACGGGGGACGTAACTGCGACAGGTCCTGGATCAGTGGCCGCGACGATTGCTGCGAACGCAGTGACAACAGGAAAAATTTTAGATGGAACTATCGTAGGTGCAGATCTCAATTACGGCGGAGTCAATACAGCGACGTCGGGCCTGGTTATCAAAGATAGCACGGGAAAATTTTTTGATTTCGCTTGCGGAACTACAGGTAACGTAGCGACGTGGACGGCAACAGGCTGGGCATGTCAGGCGCCAACACCACTTCTACCTTCACTTGCTAACGGAAAAATATGGATTGGTGATGGAACGAATGCAGCAGTTGCACAAACAATGTCAGGTGATGCGACGATTTCAAATACGGGCGCATTGACACTCGCAAACTCGGGAGTAACTGCGGGAACTTATTCAAAAGTAACGGTCGATGCTAAGGGACGTGTTACGACGGGTGCGAATATTGGTTCTGCAGACGTAGTGTCAGCATTGGGATACACACCACTTAATAAAGCTGGCGATGTGATGACGGGAGCTATTGGTTTAGGTAATTACACAAATGCGACTGAAACGACTTTGACTGCGGGCTTCGGGGCTGCGGATAAAGGTAAAACTTGGTTTAATACGACAACAGCTCAAGTGAAATACTGGGATGGCGCTGCAGTAAAAGCTTTGGGTGTCTCTGGTGCGGGTCTAACATCTCTTGGTGGTCAAACAGGTTCAACACAATCATTTGCAATCGGCACTTCGGGAGCTGCGCCAGCGTGGTCTTCGGCTTCAGACACACATACATTGAACATTCCTATGGCGGCAACAGCAGGAACAACGGCCGGCCTTTTAAGTAAAACAGATTACGATGCGTTCAACTCAAAACAGGCGGCGGGCAATTATATCACGGCACTAACTGGTGATGTGACAGCGGCGGGACCTAATTCAGCGGCGGCGACGATTGCTGCGAACGCAGTAACAACGGGAAAAATTTTAGATGGAACTATTCTTGGTTCTGATTTGAATTTCACCGGAGTGAATACTGCGACCACGGGAATCGCCATGGTGGATAGTACGAATAAGTTTTATGAATTTGCCTGCTCGACAGTAGGACACGTTCCGACATGGACCGCGGCGGGTTTTGCGTGTCAGGCTCCGACACCTTCGTTGCCAACATTGGCCAGTGGAAAAATTTGGATCGGTGACGGTACGAGTACAGCTGTGGCTCAAACAATGACGGGTGACGCGACGATTTCTACTGCGGGAGCGGTCACAATTGCAAACAGTGCTGTGACAAATGCAAAGATGGCCAATATGGCTGCGAATACTTTAAAAGGAAACAATACAGGTGCATCAGCGGCACCAACGGATATAACGATCGCAAGTTTGCAAGGCACAACGGCAACAACTTTTGCTGCGGGTAATGATTCTCGTATTACGGGCGCCGTTCAAAAAGCTGGCGACACAATGACGGGTATGCTGACGCTCGCAACTGGTACGACGGCACTTTCTCCAATGAGAATCCCTGCGGGAACTCTGGTGACAACTCCAGTCAGTGGGAACATCGAAAGCAACGGAACAAATCTGTATTGGACAAATAGTACGCCAGCAAGACAGAGAGTTGTCAGTTATCCAGATGCCAATGCGGCGAACGGACAGCTTCTTATTGGTAACGGAACTGGATTTTCGTTGGCTAACATCACAGCAGGTTCTGGAATTACCGTGACGAACTCTGCAGGAGGAATCACGATTGCTGCTTCTGGTGGTGGCGGAACTGTGACGAGTGTGACAAGTGCGAATACGGATATTTCTGTTGCCGCGACGACAACGGCTCCAGTGTTGACGTTAAATTCGGGAACGGCGGGCGGAGCTGGTGATGCAAACAAAATTGCAAAATTGGATGCAAGTGGTTTGCTTACCACGGCTATGATTCCAAATCATGACGTCAGCAAATTAACGACAGGTGTTTTACCAATCGCTCGTGGCGGTACTAACAACGGAACTCTTGGTGTAACTGCTGGTGGTATCTTGTACATGGATGGAAGTAAAGCCATGACAACAGCGGCGGGAACTTCGGGACAAGCATTGCTTTCTGCAGGTGCCGGCGTTCCAGCATTTGGAACATTGGGACTCGCAGGTGGCGGTACGGGAGCTACAACAGCAGTGGGGGCAAGATCAAATCTTGGTCTTGGTACTGCGGCTATTAAGGATACCGGAACAGCTTCAGGCAATGTTCCTTTGATTGGTGTGAGCGGTATTACGAACAATATGATGTGTACTTCGGACGGAACAGGTTCCGTTATTTGTAATACGGCTATACCGACGTCTCAATGGACCACCTCGGGAAGTAGTATTTATTATAACGGAGGAAGTGTTGGTATTGGAACAATTCCTTATGTCAACTCCTCTCTTCACGTTGCACGTAGTGGAACTTCCCGAGCAACTTTTGGTACAAATGGAGCTGCTGCCACTAGTTCATCGGTTCTTGAGATTGTTACGAAGGACGGACTAAACAGTGGTCTTGCCACTGCCTCATCAAAAGGTTGGGAGATCGAGGGTCGTGGTGATGCTTGGGGTACGGCAGCCAATCAGAATGACTTATTTTTTACGTTTTGGAACGGCATGAGTTCTTCAACTGCAATGATAATTGATAGTGTTACGGGTAATGTCGGTATTGGAACCATAAATCCGACAAAAACCCTTGATGTGAACGGAGCCGTTGCTGGAAAAGCTCCTTGTGGTGGCGGCCCGTCAAGTTGTTCTGGAGTTATTGGAGACGCGGGAGGATCTTTTCCTGCAAGTGGTGTCTATGGAAAATCAAGTGCCAATTCAACCTCCTACGGGATTTATGGTGATGGAACTGGTGCTGGTGTCGGTGGATATTTCACATCGGCTTCTGGCTATGCACTTGTCACGGGAACCGGAAATGTCGGTATAGGTTCAGCAAGTCCGGTTTCGAAACTTCAAGTTTCCGGTGGATCTTTGACAACGGCATATTCATCAATTGCCAGTCTGACGGTTGATTTTTCAACTGCGAACGTCATTTCAACAACAGCCGCTGCCGGCACTCTTGTCTTAAATAATATGCAAGACGGAACAAGTTACACGCTCATTGTTCAAAATACCGGAAGTTACACGCTATCAGGTTCAAGTGTTTCAACTTGGAGATGTGCACCAGCTTGCGCTGGCGGTGTGATCACGAATTCTACGGGTCACGTTTTGATCACGATTTTGAAAGCGGGAACCACGGCTTATGTTAGCTATATCTCGGATATGTAAAATGAATAGATTTATATTTTCATTTTTTGTTTTTTTCGGAATTGTGGACTCGTCGTTTGCGGGAGGAATTGTGCCGACGGGTGCATGGTCGCAGCTCAACTCTTTCAAAGTAAAACAAATTGCAACAGGACAGTTCCATACCTGCGCAATTTTAGATGATTCCAATGTGAAATGTTGGGGTGCCAATGCTGACGGGCAATTGGGGCAAGGACATATAAATGCTCTTGGTGACGGAGTGGGAGAGATGGGTAATTCTCTTGCCGCAATCAGCTTAGGGACAGGCCGAAAGGCTTTGCAAATCTCTGCTGCTTATTATCACACCTGCGCGTTGCTTGATAATGGCACGGTGAAGTGCTGGGGAAATAACGGCGGCGGGCAATTAGGACAAGGTCATACAAATAAATTAGGTGATGGTGCTGGCGAAATGGGCGACTCGCTTCCCGCGATCAATTTGGGTACGGGGCGAACAGCTTTACAAATAGCAACGGGTTATACGCACACCTGTGCTCTTCTCGACAATGCGGCAGTGAAGTGTTGGGGTGACAATACTTATGGTCAGTTGGGTCAAGGCCACACAAATAAATTAGGTGATGGTGCTGGCGAGATGGGCGACTCACTTCCAGTGGTGAATTTAGGAACGGGAAGAACGGCGTTGCAAATTGTAACCGGTTCTTATTTCACTTGTGCTCTTCTTGATAACGCCACTGTGAAATGCTGGGGCGACAATTTTTACGGTCAGCTGGGACAAGGCCACGCAAATGCGTTGGGCGACGGTGCTGGCGAGATGGGCGATTCTCTTGCGGCGATAAATTTAGGAACCGGGCGAACCGCCGTGCAAATAACCGCAGGTGAGTCTCATGCTTGTGCTCTTCTTGATAATTCGACGGTGAAGTGTTGGGGATATAACTTCTATGGTCAGCTTGGGGTGGGCGTTACAACAACGTTAGGTGATGGCGCTGGAGAGATGGGAGACTCTTTATCGGCAGTGAGTTTGGGGACGGGAAGATCGGCTGTGCAAATTATAGCGGCTGCCAATCACACCTGCGCCCTTCTTGATAATTCTGCCGTGAAGTGCTGGGGACGCAACGATTTCGGTCAATTGGGTCAAGGCCACACAAATCGATTAGGTGATGGCGCTGGTGAAATGGGTGATTCGCTCGCCGCTATAAATTTAGGAACTGGAAAGACGGCGTTGCAAGTAGCAGGAGGCTCTGCCCATACTTGTGCGCTTCTTAATAACTCGATGGTGAAATGCTGGGGATACAATAACAATGGTCAACTTGGGCAAGGCAACACGAATAGTTTAGGCGATGCTGGCGGCGAAATGGGCGACGCCCTTTCCGTGATTAAATTGGGAACTTCTCCTTCGCGTTTGATCAAGGTTCAAGATCTGGACTTAATTCGATCAAGACGGTTTAAGCAGATCGCAACGGGGGACTCACACACCTGTGCTATCCTGGAAAATTCACAAGTCAAGTGTTGGGGCAACAATTCATATGGTCAGTTAGGATTGGGACACACCAATAATCTTGGAGATGCCGCTGGCGAAATGGCGAACTCATTACCGGCGGTGGATCTAGGGACGGGACGCACAGCTGTGCAGATTTCCGCAGGTGTTTATCATACCTGCGCCATTTTAGACAATGGGACCGTGAAGTGCTGGGGAAATAATAATGCCGGCCAATTAGGACAAGGTCATACAAATAAATTAGGTGATGGCGCTGGCGAGATGGGTGACTCTTTACCCGCGATCGATTTAGGTACAGGCCGAACGGCCTTACAAATTTCTACTAGTTATAAGAACACCTGCGCTCTTTTAGACAATGGAACAGTGAAGTGCTGGGGGGACGGCTTGTCTGGTCAATTAGGAAAAGGCAACACATCTAATCTAGGCGATGTGCCCGGTCAAATGGGAGATTCACTTGCTGCGATCAATTTAGGAACAGGACGAACTGCACGGCAAATAGTATCAGCCTTCAATCATATGTGCGCACTTCTTGATAATGCTTCCGTAAAGTGTTGGGGCGGCAACGGAGTTGGTCAATTGGGCCAAGGTACGACGGCTAATTTAGGTGACGGTGCTGGCGAGATGGGTGATTCACTTCCCGTTGTCAACTTAGGAACAGGGCGAACCGCTGTGCAGCTTACTGCGGGTTCCGATCATACTTGTGCTATTTTGGATAACTCCACCGTGAAGTGTTGGGGAAACAATAACCTTGGTCAATTAGGCCAAGGTACGACGGCAAATTTAGGCGATGGTGCTGGAGAGATGGGTGATTCACTTCCCGTTGTCAATTTAGGAACGGGTCGAACCGCTGTGCAAATAGCAGCAGGAAACAGTCACACCTGTGCCCTTCTTGATAACTCTACAGTGAAGTGTTGGGGATATAATGGCTCTGGTCAATTGGGCCAAGGTACGACGGCAAATTTAGGCGATGGTGCTGGAGAAATGGGAGACTCCTTGGCAGCGATCAATTTAGGGACCGGACGAACGGCAGTGCAGATGGCGTTAGGTGATAGTCACACCTGTGCTATTCTCGATAATTCGACAATGAAGTGCTGGGGATTTAATTTTTACGGTCAATTAGGTCAAGGCAACACGTCTGGTTTAGGTGATAGTGCTGGAGAAATGGGTGACGCTCTTCCTGCAATCCAACTAGGGACTGGAAAATAAATCGTAACTTCGCAAGGAGAAGTCGTTGATTACTTTTTTTTAGAATGTTGCTTTTTGAGTTTATCGCAACACGAATGAAAATCTCTTCGTCGCTTGTATTCCAGCATCTGTGAATTTCTTAAGTGGTCTTTTTTATTCTTCCGAAATTAGGATCCTTTGCCAAGAGCATGTCGCTCAAAACAAATTTATCCGGGAGGATTCTATGAAAAAAATCGTGTCAGCATTGTTAGTAACAATCTCGCTTTTAAGTTTGCAGTCATTCGCTTACGAAGACGTAGCGCAAATCAATACAAGTCAAGGTATCAAGTTTGTGCCTCTTCATTCGAATTGCAATGATTCACCGATGCCTACGAATAGCATGGAACCAGTGGCCTGCAATCCCTTCAATGAGGGGTGCCCACCTGATACGGAGCCTGTTGCGAAATACTGCTGGGGCGGCTGGGGCACAGGCTTTTATCGCTGTGGATTTGCCTGCAATAAGATTATCCGTCACGACCACTAATATTTAATTTGGGATGGCAGCGAGAAGTTGGCGGTCATGTGTAATGGCTTCTCGTTGCCGCTCATTTTGAGATTCGACTTACAAAAGATTTTTTAAGCAGCCCGTTCAATTCTTGATTGTCTATAGTTTCTCTGAATTTGCCGTCAATACGTCGAAGTCCGGCGATCTTCAAAAAAACGGGAAAATACTTTCCTTCTATATTTACCAGAGAAATATTTCGAGAGTTTGCGATGTCGTCGCAATTGCAATCGGTGATCATTTGAAATCCACTTGCAGAAATCTTATAAATCTGACCGAGGATAATGCCTTGATCAAATTCAATGGCGGCTTCCAACCTTACGGACTGAGCCTGATCATTCTTCTTTAAGACATTTAAAAGACGAGAAAAGAAATTAGAGTCCACAAGAGCCTCGCGGTGTTTTCTATATATCGGACCAAAATCAAAAACACTTGCCTCATCTTTTCGAATTTCCTGTTGCTCGTGAAAGATAGCTAAATTCCATGACATCGCTATTGCGATATGGCGAAGGAAAAGGCATAGCGTGTTGCTGTTGCTCACGTAAAGCAACGATGTAAATAAAATATTTAATACTATGCAATTTTGTTTCTGTTGATGTAACAAGGGTCGGCTCTGATTCTTATTTTTTATCTGACGAAAAATATTTTGGCATTTAGGTTGCAAACGGTGAAACGTGTTCAATTAATCGAAAAGAGAGAATAAATGTGACCGTGTGGCTTTGTCATTGAATCGCTGGTCTCTTGATGGTCAAAAAAATGGCTATTGCCAATTGAAAAGAGTTAGGTAGTTTTTGCACAACGTATTTGAAGGAGTAGGGATAAAGGGTTTGTATTTTGAGCGACACGACTCGCATATTTATTTTTATATCAAAGGAGTTTCTATGAAAAAAATGAAAGTTATCTTGGTTAGTATTATAAGTATCTGCGGAAGTTTGAGCATGGCTGCATCCGCACCATTTGGGTCAGCGATTCAAGTGCCAGACGGATCATGTATTGCTTCTATTGGTAAAGCCAGTTGTTTTGAGGAAGACAACGCATCAGCCGCTTGTGTGGCAAACATCTTGGTTCGAAATGAACAGGGAGCTGTGTCGCAAGTGGATTTGGGCTTGCAAGTAGGCGTAACCTTTTCGCCAACTGAGCCAAAAAATCCATTCCGTGAAACGACGACGGCAGGAGTTATCGGCGCGACTCTGGAGTGGCCTCTCGCTGTTGTTGCCTATATCGGCGAAGAAGCCACGAAGCATCTTGTATTAAAAAACAAAGTCGAAAAAGCATATCAGCAATTGCTCTCTTCAGATGAAGTCGCGCAATTAAAGTGTCGCTAGAACTTAGATACGACTCGCTAGGCGCTCCCTTTTAAGGGGGTGCCCTTTTAAACAAAGTATTTATTAAAAATTCTTTGTGCAATTTCGTAAGTGTCTGGATGCGGAGGATTCTCCCAGCATATTGCACTTTTCTTTGTTCTTTTTGATATGGAATTTAAATAATGACTCTTCGCTAATATGGACGGGGCAGTATCCCCAAGATTCAACGTCGCCTATTAAAAATGCCGGGCGCTGATCATAATCTCCGCCAAATTGCCCCCAGCATTCGCATTCAACTTTGCAAATATCAGGAGCCGTTGCTCTTAGGTCTGTAGCCAGAACCACAGTGGTTTCAAAGAATATTGCTAAACAGATAAGTAATTTCATTTTTAACTCCTTGAAGGACGTGCTAACTGAAAGTAAGTGTTGGGTCAATATCCGGGGGTTAAAGACGCTGCTTCGAAATATACGAGCAACAATTTATTTAAAAGCTGAAACTCTTTAGAGTAGAGTTTCAGCTAGTTAAATAAAATTAATATGGAATCATCGTGCACTGATTTACGATGGTACCTTGCGCATCAGTTTCCACAACAAGGACTCCGAAACCCGTTCTTTCAATTGTTTGAGTACCAGTTAGTTCAACTGGATCGGCGTTAAAGCGAGCTTGAGAAACTGTAAGTACAAAGTTTCCGTTATTATAGCCTGCTTTGTACTCGCGGAATCCTTCACCTAAATTGTGAAGTCGGCTGATTCCGATAGGATAAGATTCAATCGTTGTGAGGGCGGGACTCTTCAAATTCATTTCGCTCGGGATATCGATCACGAATGACGTAGCAGAAGCATTGATGCGCACGATGCTAGAAGCGAAATTGCCGTTGATCATTTTGCAATCGGAACGGTAAATTCCGGTGAGAACAGTCTCAGCAGAATTATTTTCCGGCAACGTCACTCTGTGCCCGCGGTTTACACATCTTGGTAAACCTTTGCCTGTACAAGGCATCACTCCTCCTGGCCCTTTGGCAAAAGTTGGCGCAATAAAAACAAATGAAAGAGTTAAGGTTACGATTCCAGTTAATTGAAGTAGTTTCATACGGACTCCTTGGTTAAGTAGTTGCGCCAACTATAGGAAGATTTATTCATTAAATAAAATGATTTGATTTCATCGTTTTAGTTGAATAGTTTTCACGCATGAAACTAGATCAACTTACTTATTTTTTAGAAACAGCGAAAACGCAACACATCGGAAAAGCATCTCGAAGACTAAACGTAAGCCCCAGCGCTATCAGCCACAGCATTGCGGCTCTGGAAGAGGAACTTGGACAAGTTCTCTTTGAAAAAGTAGGGAAGTCTATTAGCTTATCTGCAACGGGCAGAAGTTTCGCGGAAAAAATTGAGCTTCATCTCACTGCGCTGTCGCGAGCGAAAGAAGAATGTCAGTCTGAAAATGTGGAACTCGAGGGTGTTTTTAGAATGGCAGCGACTCACGGATTAGCAAAAACTTTTCTTGTTCCGATGCTAACGGAACTTGCTGAGGAACATCCAAAACTTGTATTTGAATATTACAGTTTGCGCTCTGCCCAAGTCATCGAAAATGTAGCACGCGGTGATCTAGATTTTGGGATCTGTTTCGCACCAACGGCGTCTCCATCTCTGGTCATCTATCCTCTTCGTAAAGAAAATCTGATTATTGTCGTTAAAAAAAATCATCCGTTAACCAAGCTGAAGGGCAATGAGCTTGTTCAGTCTTTGGTGAAGTATCCTCAAGCCTCTCCGAAAGCCTTTGTCGGGATCGAAGTTTGCGAAGAACATCCTGCCTTGGTTCGGCTGGGCATTCCCTTAAAACCAACGTTCATTTATGATTCTTATGAAGTAGCGTGCGAAGCTATTTCTCAAGGTCTTTATTGGAGCTTAGTTCCGCAGTTGTACCTTGAAAAAGAAAATTTGGAGGAATTAGAGATTCCCGGATTTGAGGCGCGCACGCAGGTTTGCGCAATCACGCCGAAAGGCCGACCTCTTCCCAAAGCGCTTCAAAGATTTACTGCGACTCGGTGATTTGACATGCGAGCTTACACAACTAAATCAATGACGGCTCTAAATCCGTGGCTGGCTGCCATGGCTTGAACCAGAGTTCTGAGAGAAAGAATATTTTTTCCGGCTGAACCGATAATTCTTCCACGATGTTCGGGAAGCATATCTAGTTTATAGATGGTGGTTTTTTCACCTTTATAATAAGTCACATTCAGAAAATTACCATTTAACGAATGGTCGACAGCTGTCACCTCTTTCATAACAATGAGAATAATAGCAGCGATTCTTTTGCGAACCTCATCTTGGGTTACTGTTGTATCTTCTAAGGTTAACGCCTCACTCGAATTATTCATTGAACTCTTCCTCCTGATGTTTTTCTTCTCGGATGGAATCCGTTGCGACGTGATGGGAACGCAACGGATTATGTGAGTTCTACTTTAAGCTGTAATGTTTGATAATAGTATTTGCTCCTTTTGTATTGGGAGCATCTGCATTTACAAGAGCTAACGTTGAGTTATTAAGAAGTGATTCTGCGATCTCTCCGCCGACCACGATAATCCGATTTTGTGAACCTTTAAGGTTCTGGATTTGGGCAAAGTTGCACAAAATCAATGTTGTATTGTTAATATGGATGGACTCTGCAACAGCGGCATTTCCAGAAGCTCTGATGAGAACGTAGGAGCCAAACGTTCCTTGAAGAGCCGTTACTCGGTGGACGTCGACTTTAACGCTTTCGTGATTAAACTTGAGGTCTAAGTCATTTACTTGTTCTGCTAATGGCTCGGATGCCTGACAAGCTTTCACGGCTTCAGCGATTTCTGGATCTTCAATGTCCTCCGAAGCAGAAGGGTCGTTGGGTTGTGAAACGACTTCTGTACCTTCTGTGGGGCTACTTCCTCCGTTCCCACCGTTGTTCCCACCACTATTACTTCCGTTGTTCGGCGTTTCCTTTACGGGAGTTTCCGTTTCAACGGCGGGCTCTTCAGCACCGACGACAGGGTCAGCAACTTCAATCCCTTCAAGTGTCAATTTTTGATCGTCCACGGCGATTCCGTTCGTTCCCAGTTTGGAACAGTTCTGAAAGCCAAAAAGGAGTACAGGTGCAAAAATCGCTACAATGATATGTGTCTTATTGATCTTCATCTTTTCCCCCAAGCAACATGAAAAGGTAGAGTGCAAAAACGGTGCTTCACTAACTTTTATATTTAAAGCGTATCTAATACATTTGAATCGTCAGTTTATTAATTTCGTTTAGTAGCTTAACATCGATAAATTTGTTTTAAGGTGTTGCTCCTAAAAAATGTAAGTCAGGGCTGCATCAAGACTTTGGCTGATCTGAATTTTTTTATCAAAATCAGACTCGCTAGGCGTTGGCGCACTTGATCCCAAATCTGCGGAAGCAGGATCCAGGGCTTGATATATTAAGAGGCGGTAGGACAGACCGATGCCGATATGTTTTTTTATAAAGACTTTGTGACTGATACCAAATGAAGTCCACGGTAAATTCTGAGACCCCATTTTGTGAACTCCGATATCTGTTTCAGTGGAAAGAACGGTGGGTACAACGGTGTCTTTGGTGAGGCTCATTTTTCCGTATAAAAAGGACCAGCGATAAGATGCAGTCATTATTGTCGAGGGTGTAGGGGCTTTTTTGAAATCAAGATGAGCTGACGTATTCTGAAACTGTTCAGAGTAAGAGCTAATTCCTTTAGTTCGGTCCGCATATTTAATTCCCCAAGCAGAATCTTCGTTATAATAATAAAAAAGCTGTAGGCCCCAGAGAGTGCTATTGAAAAACATTTCATCTATTACAGAGCCTGTCATAACGCCTATTTCAAGACGCCCCGAAAACGGAATAGAGCGATTTTTAACGGCCATATTACTATCTAAAATAGGAATAACGGATTCTGCTGGAAGTTCGTCTGCTTCGATTTGGATAACTTCCGCCTGAGAAGTGAAAGTTGTAAGAAGGATGGAAAGAAGAATAAATCTTTTAGTTCCCTTTAAAATCATTGATTCCTGCTTCCATTTCATTGACGAAGTTTTCTCTCACGCGAATCAGTTTCTTGTAGTTGAAATCGGTCTTGGTGTTGAAGTTGCTCATATCAGGTTTTTCGGTAGAGCCCGTTACGAGTTCATCTTCAAAATTGAGTTTCACCCTGCGACTTTTTTTATTTGTTTCAGAGACAGGCTCTTTCTTCGTTTGGCTCCAGACGTCTAAAGAAAAGGTCAATATAAAAATCAGGATAAAACTATTCTTCCACACAGCGATTTACTCCTAAATATTGATAGTTGCCGATTTCGTCGCGCCAGTATTCTCCTTCAAAAGGCCAATAGCGATAACCGTTTTTTACATAGAAGTCCCGCGTCTCACTCGCGTTGATTTGAGACGAGGAGTTGTTGACTCGTCTGATATACTCTTTGCGGGCGGCCTGTTTCTTCCCATTCAAAACCTCATAGCGCAACAGTCCGATGTCACCAGTAAATAACGCCAGTTCCTGTTCTTTATTGTAAAGCGCATAGCGAAGTGATTCCCCAGCGCTCTTTGAGCCGTTCGCCAGACGCGAGTCCAAGATTTTGAGGGCGTACTTGCGGAGCGTAGTATCCTCAGGACGATTAAAAATTTTTATAACACGGTTTTTTTCCTCTTGGATTCGCTCAATGTAATCCAGCTTGTTTTTAAGTGGCGGCACATCTAAAAGAGATCTTACGATAAAAAACGGCAGACGTCCTTTATAGTTCGGACGTTTTCCACTTTTAATGTCTTTCAAATACTTTTGTGCCTCCTCGATTTGAGAAAAATAAAACTGAGGCGTCTCGGTAGACTTATTCAGATCAGAAAGAGTTGAGAAGGCCGAGGTGTAGTTTTTTTGAAAGTTTTCGAGAGCTTTCTCGGCTTCATCATTTTGGCAGACGAAGATAAGAATAATAGTCCGCAGAATCAGGGACTCGGGATCATAAAAGTTTTCGTAAAATGGCGTGTGTAGAGTTTGTACCGTGCTCATCGCACTCCGAAATTTCCCTGCGCGAAATAGAGACCAAGTCAATTCCATCTGAGATTCACGATAAAGAGGGTGATCTTTGGGGATTTCTCGGTACAACGCCTGGGCATCATTCCAACGCTTTGCTTGATAATAGGCACGCGCTAGAGCGACAGCGGCGCGGCCTCTTTGTGTATCTGTGATTGGGCTCTGATAATATTTGTTGTAGAGTTTTTCCAGATAGGGCAATGCCTGAGCTGTTCGATTTTGTTTCAAGTGAATAAGTGCGGCAGTATATAAAGCTTCATCACTATCGGACTTAAGTTGCAAAGCCTGCTGAATAAAATTGAGCGCTTCGTCAAATTTACCTTCGCGTATGAGAGCTTGAGCCATACGTTTTAAGTAAAGATCCTTGGCAATTTCATTCAGATTCTGCGAATCAAGTTTTTTCAGCGTGAAGTCCAGGAGACTCGTGTCATTAAGGCGTTCTGAAATTTCTACTAGGTTTTCAAAGGCGGTTTGGGCAGGCTTTGGAGGCGCATTCTGTGCTACAACAATAAAAGGAAAAGCGGCGGTCTGATAAAGCTTCAGTTTAAAAAGAGATTGAGCCAGATAGAATCGAGCTTTCATTTTTTCCTCCGCGGTGCTTTGCGAAGAAAAAATAACTTTATAAAATTGATTGGCGGCTTTTCGGTAATCCTGATTTTTGTTTTGCGATTGAGCCCAAGCCGGGATGCTACCCAAAAGAATAAGTGAAATAATGATATTTTTTTTCATCGGTAGATTGGCTCCGGGAAGAAGTGTCCATAGCTGATTGTCAAAAAGAGAGAGTTCGATGCTTGTTCTTCACCAAGATAATTGTGGGCATTGTAAAATGCCCAGTTGAGATCTATTCGTAAGGCAGAAGATCTCGAAAGAGAAAAGATATCTCCGATACCAACTTGAAAGCTGGTTGTTTCTTCATCATCATGAGTGCGAACTTTACCGAGACCGACGGTTTGATAAACTTCAAAAGGAATGATGCGATAATTAAGAAGGGCGGTCTTGCCATAGATAGAGTTAAAGTACAGGTTGAGCCCATAAAAAGCGGAAAGGGACACTAGATTTTTTACTGAAAGCTTCTGAACGGATTCGAGCTTGTTCACTTCATCACGGGCTTGTGAAGTGAAAAGGTATCCGAATGCTTCTACCCCCCAGGTTTCCGTGAAGTGATAGCTTGCTTTTAGATTTAAGCCGATTGTGCGATAAAAAACGTCCGAGGGAAGAAGAGTAAATCCGGCGCCTAAATGAATCCTATTTGTTTTAGGCATATAGTTTTTTTGAATTGTCGCAAGATCTAAAAAAAAACTTTCGGATTGAACCGAAGTGTACTCAGCCTTCTGTGTCTTTTGCTTAGGCTCGAAGGATTTGGATGGCGCACTTTTGAATTCGTTGGCTTTTGTTTCTAAAAGCTTCTCAACGAAATCGATGTCTTTTTGTTCAGACTCTGCTGCGTTCTGCGCCATAGATTTTGTTGGAAGTAGGAACAAAACCGCGGAAAGAAATATCTGAATACGAAGTAAGTTCATAGACACAACTTCAACAATTTGTATTTTGTTTGGCAACACTGCCAGAGTCTGGGAATCGTCATATCGTTGCTTGCAATGGCCATAAATAAAGCAAGCAACGTCATTGATTCTTTTAGTCATGTCCAAGTTTTTATCAGCCATAAACAATGCCTATAAAATTTCAGCGAGATGCACTGTTGCTTTTAAATTTTTCGACTGAGTTTTAATCAATGCGATGTTTTGGATTTAATCATAGAGCAGCTGACTTGGAACTTTCTTTGCTTATTTGGATATGTATCAAAAAAGGGCGGGGTTATGACTAAGTTGTTTCTGTTAACGGTAGGTTTATTTATTGTGGAAAATTCGTTTGCCAAGAGTTCACAAGAGCGATTTACGGGGTCGGTTGACGTCATCCGAACGGAATCATTTTCCCATGCTAAATCGGAAACCATCTATGAGTTCCACGGTGAGCGTCGAGGAAAATCTCCCAGAAAATATCGACTCAAATTAAAAGGTGTCATTCCGGAAGACTTAAAAACGGGAAGTCAGGTTGAAGTTGTAGGCTCAGCTGATGGGAGTGTACTGAACGGATCATTGGCATTTCTCGCGTCCGACTCCACGACGTCGTCTTCTTCTACAGGGACGGTTGCTACCGGTATTCAAAATGCGATCGTGATCATGCTCAATTTTCCGGATTCACCTCAAAGGTGTTCAAAGTCTCAAGTTGAAAATTTGATGTTCAATAGCAGATCCTCCGTAAACAAATTCTATCAAGAAAATTCATTCGGAAAGGTGAGCGTTCAAGGAGTCGTGACTGATGCTATAACGATCAATGCTCCTAGTTATTGTGATCTGGATGCGATTTCCTCCAGCGCTGATGCTATGGCTTCACGAGCCGGTTACAATTTAAACCTTTACCAGCGCCGAATGTATGTGCTTCCGCCAAACTCCTTGAGATGCTTGTGGACTGGCGTCGCCTACATGGGTGGGGATAAATCGTTCATCAACAACGAGGGATGTGATATGACGATGGTTTATGCTCATGAACTTGGACATAATCTTGGAATGGATCACGCCTCAAGAGGTTCAATTGAATATGGTGACCTCTCTGATGTCATGGCCAATCCTTCGACTCCGTTTCACTATAATTCCTTTCACAAAATTGCCATGGGCTGGATTCCGTCATCCAGAATCGCTATTATGAGTGATCTTCCTGGCAGTGTTGCAGACTACAAACTGGCACACATAGAGCAAGACATTAATGATCTTCAAACCGTAAAGGTTCCCATTTCAGGGACTGTGGATTCCTATTTTATTTCATATCGTCGCGGTCTCGGTTTTGACTCCGTCTTAGGTGAGGAGTATCTAGACAGCGTAAGCATTCATAAAGCCGGGTTAGGTACCAAATCTGATCTCCTTGGAACTGTCAAAGTTGGAGAGACATGGTATAATTCAAGTGGCACTTTAAAAGTTCAATTGGTGTCGCGTGATTCCACTTATGCAAATATCCATGTGGAAGCGATTCTGCCAGATGTGACGGCTCCTTCGGTACCGAGGAATTTGCAGGCATCTATGAAAACAGTCACGTCTGGTAAGGGGCGCCGAGCGGTTACCAGAACCGGAGTTCATTTATCGTGGACTGCTTCAACGGACGATCAAGTGGTCCAACGTTATATTATTGAGCGTAATGGAATCACTCATACAATACTGCCTGCGACAAATGCTGAGTTTGATGATTTCGAGGTGGAGCACGGAGTGAGTTATACATACCGAATTCAAGCGGTGGATGTGGCGGGCAATATCTCTGAGTATAGTTTACCCTTGACGATCACTCCATGAATCGATTTATCGATTGCCCAAAAAGTACTGTTCTTCATTGTCAATTTGAACGATGGCTCGAATTCCTTGATTCGCAGCCATCGCCGTGACCAATGTTCTTAATGAGTTGATGGTTTTTCCTCCGGACCCAAGAATACGACCGAAATCGGGTTGGATGGTTTTAATTAAATAGATTGTCGTTCGTTCACCAGTTTGAATTTCCGCACGTGTATCATCAGGAGAAGCAACAAGCGTTTTGAGTGCCGCATTGACAATATCCAGAATTTTTTTTCTGACAATATCTTGTGATTGATCCAAACGTAAGATGGCCGCGTTTGATTCTGGCGGAAGAGGATCGATTTCTCTTTTAGCCTGTCTGCGAATTACTTCTGGAACTTTCATCGTCATTTGAAACTCTCTCCTCTTTGAAGAGTAACGCGAAATATTCTTAATGTTGTAGCATAAAAAGAAAATAGCGTTGCTGTAAGGAACTTGCTCGCAACATGCTTAATTGAGCTGAATTATTCACGGAACCACTACTGGATAGAATGCCAAGCAAAGATTGTAAAGGTGGCTGTGCTTGGTTCTCTTTGCGGAAATCTTATGAATTTTAGAATAGGTGTGTTTCAGTATCATCTTAATTTTTTCAATATCTTTGATGGAGATGGGAATAGAAAGCATGTCTGTCTCTCGTAACTCGGGAGGGAAGAGATCGATTGCTTCTTGTGCTTTTTTTAAGAATTCTTTTTGCAGCATCTTGCGTTTTTCGCTGGGAAAATCATAAGGAACAGCCGAAAAAGCTTTGTAAGCAACGGCAAAATTCTCATCGAGAACGGAAATGGCTCCGAGCTTTGTCAGAAGATCAATGATATTGGTCGCTTCATCGAGTGAAATACGAAGAGCGGAAGCAAGAGCTGGCACCTGATGTGTCTTCTTGAATTGTTGAAGGTTTAGCGCTTCCAAGGCATGAATATGGTGAATGTCCATATGGTCTTCAAACTCATGGATTGGAAAGACTTTCTTGTGAGGAACGAACATTTTCTTCTTATTCATCTTTCGGCGGTTTTCAAGCTCCCGGAGGATTAGCGACTGAACTTCCAACGGAGTTTCGAGTTTTTTTAGAATCGAGATTGCGGTTATATCCTTTGCAATCCGCCTGTCTTGCATAAGCCGAAGCAAGGCACCGGCTTCCATTTCGAGACTTTTTGCAAAAGCTCTGATACTGTAACGTTGATTTCTGTTTTTTCTTTTTTCAAACTCATTATGAAGTAATGTCGATAAGTTCATGATCTTACTGTGTCCTTAATGCTGTGAGACTTTTTAAGTGTGTCGTTGCATTCATCAATTCGGCTTAAAGGGACTAAACCGATGCAAAGTCCGTAGACTTCTGTGCGCGGAGCAATGTCTAAGAGTTCTCCCATCTCGATGAGAAAAGCCTGGATTTTTTCTTTGGCCTTAGGAATTTTGTCCGGGCGTACTGACAAAGTGATGGAATTCACGTCACTCATTCCTTTAGGAAGGTTGCCGATTCTTTCTGCAACTTGCATGAACATCTGTCGATGATGCTCTCGCATTGACAAGCTGGGCGTCGTTGTTGCGGCGACTAGGCAATCGGATGAAATTTTATAGGTGCCTTGATCGTCGGAAATAATTCCCAGTTTTTTTAGGTTCTGCAGGCTATCGTGGACTATGGAAATATCCAGGTGCAATCGATGGGCGATCCACTGAGGGTCAGGTCTGAAGTCATCTGTTCCGATAAGGGCGAGAATTGAAAAGTTATGCCAATTTTTAATTTGTTCAAATGTTGAATCGGCAAGAATGTTTTCGCGGAAAAGTTCCCCATTGCGCGCTTTAATATCTTTTGCGACACATTCGCGAAGTTCGGCTGCAATGGTATTGTCATTGATGTTTTCAATAATTTGTTCGATTGCGGCTGCAGTAATCTGGCGGCTTCCAGAAAAATACTCAGAAAGTCTTCCGATAGAGACACCAAGCTTGTTGGCAAAAGCTCGTAATGAAAATGACGGATTTTTAGAGCGAATACTGCTGTGCCATTTACGAAGATAGTCCACGGTGTAGTTCATTACTGTTTTCTCAATTTCTATTTTCCTGATTTATCGTTATGTGCAGCATAGGAATCCGTAAGAATTATTGTCAAAAGTGGACTATAGGCTTCCTCACAATATCGCTCCTGGTGCAATGGGAGCGAGAGTCCCCCGAAAAGGTGGTAACGCTCTTCATGCACGTCTCACTAGCTGACGTGCTCCCGCAATATTGGGAGCATAATAAAAAATACTCCCATCGGATTACTAGGTCTTAACTTAAGACGAGTGATCCCACAGACATGGATTCAGATATCACTGACGATTCCTTTTGCATTTATTCTCACAAACCGAAAGAGAATGTATGAAAACTCACAAACGGTTCGTAACTACCAGCAGTTTAATAATGTTTCTTTTTCTTCCCCTGATTTCGTGGGGTGCTCCGACGGCTCTCACGTATCAAGGTAGGATTCTTAAAACAGATGGCACTCCGTTAGAGTACAGCAGCGTCAGCTTTATTTTTCAGATCACGAATCCGGCGGGTTCGTGTGTGATTTATCAAGAACAAGTTTCTGGCTACAATATGGTGAATTCGGGTGGGGTGTTTGATGTGGCGATTGGAAATGGCACGATTCAATATCCTCTGGGTGGATCTTTTTCCGTTTTGGATTCTTTTAATAATGATAGAACGTACACTTGCGGAGCTTGCTCTGTTGTTGGCAGTACCTATACTTGCGCAGATACTTCTGCGAATTATCCACCTGCTGCAGGTGATGGCCGCCGTTTAAGAGTGCAATTCTATGATGGCAGTGGTTGGAGAACAATTTCCCCAGACAACGTGATTCGTTCTGTTCCGTTCGCAGGATATTCTTTGTCTGCTCAAAAACTGGGAAATAATTTACCAACGGATTTCGTTTTAAAAACAAATATTCCTAGTTGTGCCGCAGGACAAGTATTGTCGACGGTGAGTGGAAACCTCACGTGCGTGACAGGTTCAACAGTGAGCGGTGTCGTAAATTCTGTTGCAGGAAGCGGTCCCGTTACTGTTTCGGGCACAAACAATGTGACTGTAGGTGTAACAACGGGAACAACAGCGGGCACTCTCGCTGCCGGTGATGACCCTCGTTTTGGAAACGCGCGTATTCCGACGGGAAATGCGGGTGGTGATCTTACGGGAACTTATCCAAATCCAACGATTGCAGACGGTGCAGTGACAACAGCCAAGCTTTTCGCAAATCCTGGCGTGAATCGTTTGGTTTCAACGGATTCAACGACGGGTGCAACATTAACTCATTTGGACTGTGCTGCCGGAGAACTTCTTACTTGGACTGTGGCAACGGGTTGGAAATGTACATCTCCAAGTACTTTGACAGTGGGTTCTGCGACTAATGCGCTTCCTCTTGCCGGTGGAACGATGAGTGGTGCTATTGATATGAATAGCAATAACTTGACGAACATCGGTTATATGACGATGTCGGCAAATAAATCTTTGCACTTATCAAACAATGCCGCTGATCCAACGGGATTGACGGCGGCGGATACGGGTAAGGTTTGGTATAACTCCACAACAAATCAAATTAAATATTGGAATGGAACGTCTGCCGTTGTTGTCGGCGTTGCAGGGACTGGTGTCCAAAGTATCAATGGTGATACGACAAATTCTCAAAATCTTGCTCCACTTTCTTCTGCAAATTCTTATGGATTCACGACAGCAGGTGGCACACATACATTAAGCATTCCTTCAGCCTCTACAGGTGGAGTGACTGCGGGTACGATTTCAAATTCTGATTATACGAACTTTAATAATAAATTAGGAACAGCTTCAACATTCAGTGGTGACGTCAGTGGTACATCCAGCACGATAAGTGTAGATAAGATCAAAGGTAAAGCCGTTGCTCCTGGTGCATACGCTTCAGGTCAAGTTTTTCGTTATGACAGTGCCGCTGGGAATTGGGTCAACACTTTGCTTAATTTCTCTGACCTTACAGGGAAGCCGACAACTCTCGTAGGTTACGGTATCACGGATGCACAAAGCTCGACATTAGCTGATGGTAAGATCCTCGTGGGGGACGCTTCTAATACGGCAGCTCCTGTGACAATGTCAGGTGATGCAACGTTGAGCAACTCAGGCGTATTGAGTCTTAAAGCCACAGGCACTGCAGGATCTTATTATAAAGTGACGACGGATGCTCAAGGGCGTGTTGTATCAGGAAGTGCTTCTTTAACTTCCACTGATATCACAGGAAATATTCCTTGGTCGCAAATTTCAAGCACACCGACAACTTTAAGTGGCTACGGCATTTCTGACAGCCTTGTCGCAAATGGTGGCGGTGTTGGGAAGATCTCGTCTGGTGCAGATTCTGCGAAACCTGGGGTTCCGGCAACGGGTGATCTTTTCGTGGCAACTGATTCACAAAAAATCTATCGCTATAACGGTTCTTCATGGGACTTGATCAGTTCTGCCAGTGGTTCAGGCGGTACGATTACTGGTGTTACTGCAGGAACAGGTCTTAATGGTGGAGGAGCTTCTGGGTCTGTTACTTTGAACCTTGCAAACACGGCTGTGACTCCGGGGAGCTATGGTTCTACAACGGAAGTGCCAACGTTCACTGTAGATGCTCAAGGTCGTTTGACTGCAGCTGGTAACGTTACTATCACGGGCACGGCTCCTGGTGGTGCTGCTGGGGGAGATTTGAGCGGCAACTATCCTAATCCCACTGTCGCAAAGATCCAAGGTCGCAATGTCTCCAACGTGCTTCCAGTAGATGGTCAAGTGATGTTGTGGGATACAAACACCTGGAAGCCTGAGTACGTGCGCATGCAAGACATTCGCAATGCTTGGGGTGGAACGCAAATGATTCCGACTTCTCCTTGTGCTGCAAACGAAGCCATGGTGTGGTCTGTGATTACAGATAAGTTTCTTTGCCAGGCTATTGGTTCACTGAATGCTTCTGCAATTGCAAGTGGTGTTCTTGATGTCGCAAGATTAGGTTCCGGAACAGCGGATAGTACTAAGTATCTCAGCGGTGACGGAACTTGGAAAACTCTGAATACAGGTGTTACTTCTATCAATGGAGATACGACGGGTGCACAAAGTCTTGCTCCTGTTTCTTCTGCAACATCCTATGGTTTCACTTCGTCAGGTGGCACGCATACACTCAGCATCCCGTCAGCATCTACGGCTGGTGTGACTGCTGGTACGATTTCAAATACGGATTATTCGAATTTCAATAACAAACTTGGTGCCTCTTCCACATTCAGCGGTGACGTGAGTGGAACATCCAGCACAATGAGCGTAGACAAAATCAAAGGTAAGGCTGTCGTTCCTAGTGCCTATGCCACAGGCCAAGTTCTTCGTTATGACAGTGCCGCTGGAAATTGGGTCAACACTTTGCTTAATTTCTCTGATCTTACAGCGAAGCCGACAACTCTTGCGGGTTACGGTATCACGGATGCGCAAAGCTCGACATTAGCTGATGGTAAAATCCTCGTGGGTAACGCTTCTAATACAGCGACTCCTGTGACTATGTCAGGGGATGCAACGATTTCAAATACGGGCGCATTGACACTCGCAAATTCAGGAGTGACAGCAGGAACTTATTCAAAGGTCACTGTCGATGCCAAAGGTCGCGTCACTGTTGGTGCAAATATCGGTTCTGCAGATGTAGTGTCGGCATTGGGATACACACCGCTTAATAAAGCTGGCGACGTCATGACTGGAGCCATTGGTTTAGGTAATTACACAAATGCGACTGAAACAACTTTGACCTCTGGCTTCGGTGCTGCTGATAAAGGTAAAACGTGGTTTAACACGACAACAGGCCAAGTGAAATACTGGGATGGATCTGCCATCAAAGCTTTGGGTATTTCTGGCGCTGGTTTGACTTCTCTTGGTGGTCAAACGGGTTCAACACAATCATTTGCAGTGGGCACTGCGGGAACTGCTCCGGCATGGAACTCAGCATCTGACACTCACACATTGAATATTCCAATGGCGTCGACGGCCGGAACGACAGCGGGTCTTTTGAGTAAAGCGGATTACGATACATTTAATGCAAAACAAGCTGCAGGTAACTATGTCACGGCATTGACTGGTGACGTAACAGCAGCAGGTCCTGGTTCTGCAGCGGCAACAATCGCAGCGAATGCAGTAACGACAGGAAAAATCTTAGACGGAACTATTTTAGGTGCCGATCTCAATTACAGTGGAGTCAACACGGCAACGTCAGGCCTAGTTATAAAAGATAGCACAGGAAAGTTTTTTGATTTCGCTTGCGGAACGACTGGTAATGTAGCCACATGGACAGCAACAGGTTGGGCATGTCAGGCTCCGACACCATTGTTACCTTCGCTTGTGAATGGAAAAATTTGGATCGGTGATGGAACAAATGCAGCTGTGGCGCAAACCATGTCAGGTGATGCCGTTATCACTAACTTAGGTGCGGTGACGGTTAATAACGTTCGCGTGGACCGTGTTTCTTCAGCAGCGGGACAATATCTTTCTTATAAACCTAACAACGTGGCTTGTGCGAATAACGAAGTTTTAAAATGGAATGGCACGGGTTGGATCTGCGGAACTGACAATGCGGGAACTGGAACTGTGACTGGTGTGACAGCAACGGCACCTTTAGCGAGTTCAGGAGGCGCGGCTCCGGTAATTTCAATTTCAAATGGTACAACATCAGGACAAACACTCCGTTGGAATGGAACAAATTGGGTTGCAGCTCAACTTTCAAATTCAGATGTAACAGGTCTTGGAACTCTTGCTACTAAAAACTCTGTAGATCTTGGAACAGCGGATGCAACAGGGACACTGGCAGCAGCGCGTATGCCTGCATTAACGGGTGATGTAACTTCGACTGCGGGATCATTAACAACGACACTCGCGAACTCGGGAGTTACGGCGGGAACTTATTCAAAAGTCACTGTCGATGCTAAAGGCCGTGTGACTGTGGGTGCGAATATCAGTGCCGCCGATGTAACGACAGCATTGACTTACACGCCAGTGAACAAAGCTGGTGATGTGATGACAGGTTTGTTGGGTTTGAATAGTTTGGCGAGTGATCCAGCAGGTTTAACTGCTGCCGACAAAGGTAAAGTTTGGTATAACACGACATCAAATCAAATTAAATATTGGGATGGAGCTGTGAAAGCACTCGGTGTTTCTGGCGCAGGCTTAACATCTCTTGGTGGACAAACAGGTTCAACACAATCATTCGCGATTGGTACTGCTGGAGCAGCTCCAGCATGGTCTTCAGCCTCCGATACTCACACATTGAATATTCCAATGGCATCAGCGGCAGGAACGACGGCCGGTCTTTTAAGTAAAACAGATTACGACGCGTTTAATACGAAACAACCTGCAGGAAATTATGTCACGGCATTGACGGGTGATGTAACTGCGACGGGCCCTGGATCCGTTGCCGCAACGATTGCTGCGAATGCAGTAACAACTGGAAAGATTTTAGATGGAACTATTCTCGGTTCTGATTTGAATTTCACGGGTGTGAATACGGCGACAACTGGATTTGCCATGGTGGATAGCACGAATAAGTTTTATGAATTTGCTTGTTCAACAGTAGGACACGTTCCGACGTGGACAGCGGCCGGTTTCGCGTGTCAGGCGCAGACCGCACCGGGTGCGTTGCAAACTTCCGGTGGTACAATGACAGGCATGCTGACGTTAGCAACTGGCACAACGACACTTTCACCAATGAGAATTCCTGCAGGAACCTTGGTCACGACTCCAGTCAGTGGAAATATTGAAAGTAACGGAACAAATTTGTATTGGACAAATAGTACACCAGCAAGACAGAGAGTTGTAAGTTACCCTGACGCCAATGCGGCAAATGGCCAACTTCTTATTGGTAACGGAACTGGCTTCTCTTTAGCTAACATCACAGCAGGTTCCGGAATTACAGTGACGAACTCTGCTGGAGGAATCACGATTGCTGCTTCTGGTGGTGGCGGAACTGTGACGAGTGTGACAAGTGCGAATACAGATATTTCTGTTGCAACGACAACAACGACTCCAGTTTTGACATTAAACTCATCAGCTGTCGGTGGAAGTGCTACCTACGCTAGTAAAATTGCAAAACTTGATGCGGGTGGTTTGCTTGATACAACTATGCTTCCAAATCATGACGTCAGCAAATTAACAACAGGAGTTTTACCGATCGCTCGTGGTGGTACAAATAACGGATCTCTTGGCGTAACTGCTGGCGGTATCCTGTACATGGATGGTTCTAAAGCCATGACAACAGCAGCAGGAACTTCAGGACAAGCGTTGATTTCTGCAGGAGCTGGCGTACCAGCATTTGGAACATTGGGACTTGCAGGTGGCGGTACAGGAGCGACCACAGCGGTTGCCGCAAGATCAAATCTTGGTCTTGGTACTGCGGCAATTCAAAACACAGGTACAGTTTCAGGCAGTGTTCCTTTGGTTGGTGTGAGTGGTATAACGAACAACTCGATGTGTACTTCTGATGGAACGGGATCAATCATCTGTAACTCGGCGATACCATCGGGATCTCAATGGACGACTTCAGGAAGTAATATTTATTATAATGTGGCTGGCGGTAACGTCGGTATCGGGACGGCAACTCCGGGTGCTCTTTTACATCTTGAGAGAAGCAGCAACGGGATTGAAACGAGTTATATCTACAACCCAAGTACTGGAACCGCCGGAGTTGCGAGCTTGGGCGCAAGTTCCTCAGCTGCAAACATCAGCATTCAAGCATATAGCATTGGTTATACTGCTTCTGGGGCGGCAAAGACAGGTGGTACGGCTCTGACTTCAAGTTCCTCTGCAGGCCTTGCTGTGGTTTCGAACAACGCTTCAGGAAATTTGCGATTTTATACGGGCGGCAGTGCCGACGTAAATGAACGTATGCGAATTGATGCCGCTGGCAATGTCGGTATAGGGACGACTAGCCCAGGATCAAAACTCGCTGTAAATGGCGCAGTGACGACGGCGACCAATGTCGTCGCAACAGGTGGAGCAGTGGATCTATCTTTGAGTAACACACATCTATTGCAGTCAGTGGGTGGAACTACTATCGCATTGTCAAATATGGTGAACGGCGGGACATACACAATTATAGTTTCTGATACCACGGCACGAACTTATACTTTTACCGGTTGTAGTAATACTTATTTTAATCCGGCGAACGCAGCCACCACCAGTGGTACACAAACGATTTATGGGGTTTCTACAATTTATGTTGCCAGCACTTGGCGCTGTTATGTCACTTGGTCTTCAGGGTTTCAATAATAGTTGGGATTAAAAATGAAACGTTTTGCCGTTAAAACTATTTTTCTTTATTTAACAATAAGTTTTCAACCAGCATGGCCTATAACTAATCAGATCTTTAACCAGTTGTTGGCAGTCAATTCTTGTTCTGCAAATACATTAACTATCGCAAATCCTGCGATAATAAGTAATGAGGACAGTATTGCCGTAAATTTCACGGCACAGCTTTCATCTCCAGCCTGTAAAGATATGACGATTCTGTATTTGGTGGGAGGCTCCGCAGTGAGCGGTGTGCATTATAACTCTCTATCTAGCAGTTCCTTTGTGTTTCCCAAAGGCGCCACGTCGTTTAGTGTTAGTTACAATCTCCAGCAAAATGCAGTGGCTGAAGTAGAGAAATTTTTAAGAATAGCTTTAGAAGGAACGACGACGGCGAGTACCAACGTGTCATTAGGTGCAGCTAACGTGCAAACTCAAGCTATCATTGACGATGATACAACTCCTTATAAGACAGTGACGGCAGTTTCGGCTGGGACTATGCATGTCTGTGCTATTAATTCCGACGGAACATTATTTTGTTGGAATGAGAATGCTTCTGCTCAACTGGGAGATGGAACAACAAATTATAAAAGTACGCCAGTAGTGATTGACAGTGGGACCAGCTATTCCAGCGTTGCGGGAGGAAACTCTCATACCTGCGGAATCACGACAGGTGGTGTACTGAAATGTTGGGGTTCGAATGGTCAGGGTGAAATAGGAGATGGGACGACAACTCAAAGATATTTACCAGTAGTGGTTGATAGTGGGACCAGTTATTCCAGTGTGGCAGCAGGGCAACAATATGCTTGTGGAATTACGACGGCCGGAGTTCTGAAATGTTGGGGCGGAAATAGTCAGGGACGATTGGGGGATGGGACTACAATCGGTAAAACTTCACCAATAGTGATTGACAGTGGAGTAAGTTATTCTCGCGTCGATGTGGGAGCCTATCATACCTGCGGAATTACCACTACGGGAGTTTTGAAATGTTGGGGCGACAATGGTTTTGGTCAACTGGGAGACGGAACGACAGTTGATAAAACTTCACCTGTAGTGATTAATAGTGGGACAAAATATTCAGAAATCACTGTGGGGGATTCTACCACCTGTGGAATTACGACGGCGGGAGTTTTGAAGTGTTGGGGGTATAATTTCGATGGTCAAGTGGGAGATGGGACAACCATTAATAGAAGTTTGCCGGTAGTGGTTGATAGTGGGACTACTTATTCTCGCGTCAGCGAAAAGGTAAATGCCTGTGGAATTACGACGGGCGGAGTTCTGAAGTGCTGGGGAGGGAATTCGGGTGGTAGTTTGGGAGATGGGACGACAATTGCTAAGACTACACCCGTAGTGATTGAAAGTGGGACCAGTTATTCCAGCATCACGACAGGGGGTGGGTTTACCTGTGGAGTTACGACGGGCGGAATTCTAAAGTGTTGGGGTTCTAATTCCGGTAATTTAGGAGATGGAATGGCAAGGTTTAGATATTCACCAATAGTGATTGATGGTGGAGGTTATTCCGGCATCATCGCAGGAGGGGGCCATACCTGTGGAGTTACGACGACGGGAGTTTTAAAGTGCTGGGGTGCTAATAGTTCGGGTCAACTGGGAGATGGTATGGCAACTCAAAGATCTTCACCAGTAGTGATTGATAGTGGAACCACTTATTCCAGCATCTCCACTGGAGGAAGCCATACCTGTGGAATTACGACGGCGGGATTTTTGAAATGCTGGGGTCGCAATAATTATGGTCAAGTGGGAGATGGAACAACAACTAATCAAAATTTACCGGTAGTGATTGATGGTGGAACAAATTATTCTAGCATCTCCGCCGGAGGAAGCCATACCTGTGGAATTACGACGGCGGGAGTTTTAAAGTGCTGGGGTTATAATATTTATGGTCAAGTGGGAGATGGAACAACAACTGATAAAAATTTACCGGTAGTGATTGATGGTGGAACAAATTATTCTAGCATCTCCGCCGGAGGAAGCCATACCTGTGGAATTACGACGACAGGAGTTTTGAAATGCTGGGGTTACAATAATTATGGCCAATTAGGTGATGGAACAACAACTAATAAAAATTTACCAGTAGTGATTGATAGTGGAACCGTTTATTCCAGCATCGCCGGTTCCAGCAATGGCAGCGGTACAGGGGGACATACCTGCGGAATTACCACGGGTGGCGTCCTAAAGTGTTGGGGTAATAATAATTATGGCAGGTTAGGAGACGGCACCTCAACACAAAGAACTTTACCCGTAGTCATTGAAAGTGGAACTAGTTATTCCAGTATTACAGCAGGATTTGATCATACCTGCGGAATTACCACCGGAGGAGTTCTGAAATGTTGGGGCTATAATTTTTATGGTCCAATAGGCGACGGAACTTCAGTTAGTAAAAGTTTACCGGTAGTCATTGATAGTGGGACCGGCTATTCTGGTATCTCCGGAGGAAGCAGTTATACCTGTGGAATTACGATGGGAGGAGTTCTGAAGTGCTGGGGCGATACTACTAACGGTCGCCTAGGAAGTATGGATTCTATGAACGCTCTTTTTCCTCAATACGTTCCCCGGGTAAGACAACCTTAAAGAACAAAGGCACCCACCAGAATAAAGCCCCCGAGCGGGGGCTACTTGCAGATCCCAAAGTAAGGACTGACAAACTCATAACCCATTGAAGGTGTTCTGATACGAACTCTATAGTCATTGCCCAAAGGCATAGTTTTCGGAATCATCTCTGAAATACGGCTTAAAACAAGTTGAGCATTCCAGCTATTTTCAACGACCGTCTTATAAACAGTTTCGCCTTTTAGAATTTCAATCGTGCCGGGAAGTCGAAGAGTCGCAAACTCTCCAGCCGCTGACCATTGCATATAAATAAGAGGGTTTTTCCCTGATCTTTTAAAACATTTCCCTGCGGTCGGTGAAATCCAACTCACAGTGGGAACGGGCGGAGCTACAATAGAAAAGGCGCCGCTTTGAGAAAGAACTGACGAATCATTTAAATTCACAACTTTGATTTGATAATCGGCACCAGGTTCTTGCCACGCTGGAATAACCCAGTGTGCCGTCATGGAACCACCTAACGATATATAAGTCGATTGAACACGGCTGACCATTTGACTGCCTTTGTACATGTCGAAGGCAATAGGTGTGTTCGTGAAATTACTCCAGCTATAGAGAATATATGTCGTCTCCCAGGATGAACCAGAGGTGGAAGGGTTGGTTCCAGCCATGATGGTTTCGCCACCTATTGGGTAATTTAAAGAAAGAGTTTGAGCGTGCACCAAATTTCCGAAGAAAAGCGCAGCAACAAAAAGAGAATGAGTTAATTTAGACTGTGTCATCTTGAATACCCCCACTGAACATTCAAGCATGTGCTGTGCCACTTGCTTGCATAACATCGTGGTGACGTTGGCTAAAAAAAATTTGATTGAGCTGTTTAAGAATTTGAAAACGAAAATTTCTTCTACACAAAAAAGACTCAACGATCCCAATTGTACGGGAGCAAAAAATACAGAGTCGAAAATTGGAACGGCTTCGCTCTCATATTGGTCAGAACATTTATCAAGAGGTGTGCAGTGTGGAAGCGAGTGCTCCACGATTAGATCTATTGCGATGAATTTGCATGGGCAAGTTTTGTCTAGAATACTTTGAGGGGAGAGTCGCTTGGGGTTCGTATATTCTTAAGTGAATGCCCTTTTAAGTTTAAGCGGTCTAGCTTGTCTCATTACGAGACAAGCTAGATTACTAATGAGTTAATACGAATAGTTTTGCGTTGGATGTTAAACATCGGTTAAGAATCTTCCGATAAGGAAGACATGGAACACTTTATCCGGAACGTCCTTCTGCTAAGTGCGATTGTTTTTTTATGGGCAGTGCCTCTTCACGCTTCTCCATCCGCTTTGACATATCAAGGTCGTATCTTAAAATCCGACGGCACTCCACTTGAGTTTTCCAACGTCAGTTTTATTTTTCAAATTACAGATCCTTCCGGTCAGTGCGTTATCTATCAGGAGAATGTGACGGGCATTAACATGGCTAATTCTAAAGGCGTGTTTGACGTTCCGATCGGTAAGGGCACGATCAACTATCCTTTGGCTGGCGGCACAACCGTTCTTGATGCTTTTAATAATTCAGCGACATTCACTTGCGGCGCTTGTAGTGGATACACCTGTTCTGATGGTTCCAGCACTTACGCTCCGATTAATACAGACGGACGGTTGTTGCGCGCGCAATTCCACGATGGCAGTGGATGGAGATTGATTTCTCCAGACAACATCATTCGCTCTGTTCCTTATTCTGCCTATGCAGCTTCAGCGCAAAAACTGGGAACGAATATTGCGAGTGATTTCTTACTGAAGACGACAGTGCCCACTTGTAACGCGAACGAATTTTTATCTTGGAACGGAACGGCTCTCTCTTGCGCAGCTGTGACAGGAGCCTCCGGAGGAACAGTTACTTCCGTGACATCAGCGAATTCTTATATCTCTGTCGCCAATGGAACATCCACACCGCAACTCACTTTGAATGTGGGAACGACGGCGGGCACGGTGGCTGCAGGAAATGACTCGCGCTTTACGGACGCTCGCACGCCCACAGGCGGAGCGGGTGGAGATTTAAGCGGAAATTATCCCAATCCTTCTGTTGTCAAACTTCAGGGAGTCGCGATCTCAAATGCCGCTCCTGCAAACGGACAGTTTTTAAAATATGACGGAACTCAGTGGTTGGGCTCTGCGATTGCGATCAGTGATGTTACGAATCTAAATTCAACTTTGAATAACTATCACACTGTGGCTGCGTTCAACTCTGCCGTGGGCAGTGCAAACTGTGCCGCCTATGAAACTCCTTACTGGAATTCGGTTTCAGGTTCTTTCCAGTGTCAGCCCATCAATGTTTCAGTGGCCGGGGACGTGAGTGGAAGTATTGGAGCTGTTTCCGTTAACAAAATCAAAGGTGTTAACGTTGATACGACGGGATTGGCTGCGGGACAGATTTTAAAATACGACGGAACGAAGTGGGCTCCGGCCAACGACAACAATGCTGGCGGAACTGTCACAAGTGTCGCGACGGGCACTGGACTCACTGGTGGAACGATCACGACGACCGGAACGATTTCTCTTGCGAACACTGCAGTGACAGCAGGTTCCTACGGCTCGGGAACACAAGTTCCGAGTTTTACGGTAGATGCCCAAGGACGTTTGACGGCCGCAAGCAATGTGGCGATTCCAACGGCAAGCACTTCCGTGACAGGTCTTTTGACTTCCGCAGATTGGAATACTTTTAACGGAAAGCTTGGTACGACGACATCCTTCAGTGGAGATCTCTCTGGCACTTACAATTCAACAAGTGTCGACAAGATTAAAGGAATTTCAGTTTCAGCAACAGATCCTACATCCGCGCAGTTTTTAGTCTATGATGGAACAACCCAGTACGCTCCTGTGGCGTTAAGTGGTGACATGACGATGTCAGCAACCGGCGTTGCCACGCTTAAAAACACGGGCACTGCGGGCACATATACAAAAGTCACAACCGATGCTCAAGGTCGCGTGACTTCAGGAACAACATTATCAGCGACGGACATCCCAGCACTCGACTGGAGTAAAATCACAACGGGAAAACCTACAACTCTTAGTGGTTATGGTGTGACCGATGCCGTGCAAAATACGGGTGGAACTCCGAGTATTAAATCCGGAACGGATGCAACAAAAGGTGCGGCGGGAACTTCAGGACGTCTGTATGTTGCCACAGATACTTTTAAAATCTATCGTGACAACGGAGCTTCTTGGGATGTTGTGGGTTCTTCAAGTGGTAGTGGCGGAACGGTCACGAGTGTTGCAACTGGTACGGGATTAACGGGTGGTCCCGTCACAAGCACAGGAACGATTTCTCTTGCGAATACAGCGGTAACTGCAGGTTCCTACGGTTCAGGAACGCAAGTGCCAAGTTTTACAGTCGATGCGCAAGGACGTTTAACAGCAGCGAGCAACGTCGCAATTCCAACAGCGAACACTTCGACAACGGGTCTTTTGACTTCAACAGATTGGAATACATTTAACAATAAACTAGGAACAGCAACGGCATTCAGCGGAGACGTTTCGGGAAACTACAACTCAACAAGCGTTGATAAAATTAAAGGCAAAACGGTTTCGACAACAGCTCCAACAGCGGCGCAATTTTTAGTTTATGACGGAACAATTCAATACGCTCCTGTAGCGCTCAGTGGTGACGTAACGATGTCGGCAACCGGCGTTGCCACTCTTAAAAATACAGGCACGGCTGGTACATATACAAAAGTCACAACCGATGCTCAGGGACGTGTGACCACAGGAACAACATTATCGGCGACAGATATTCCTGCACTTGATTGGAGTAAAATCACAACTGGCAAGCCAACAACTCTGAGTGGTTACGGTATTACGGATTCAATCCTTAATGTCGGCGGAACTCCAAGTGTACAAACGGGAACCGTGGCGTCTCGCCCAGCAGCGGGAACAGCAGGTCGACTTTATATCGGTTCTGATGACAATTCGCTCTATCGAGACACAGGAGCTGCGTGGGTTAAAATCGGTGACGGAGCAGGGTCAAATGGTGTGACAAGTGTAACGGCCAGTGCGCCTTTATCTTCCAGCGGTGGCTTAACTCCAAATATCACCATTTCTCAGGCAAATACGTCGACGAATGGTTTTTTAAGTTCCACAGATTGGAATACGTTTAATGGTAAACTTGGAACGTCATCGACATTCTCTGGAGATGTCAGCGGCACATCCAGCACAACCAGCGTTGATAAAATCAAAGGTAAAAGTGTCGCTCCTGTGGCGTATGCAGCGGGGCAAACTTTGAGATACGACGGAACCAATTGGGTCAACGCCCTTTTGGGATTCGGAGATATCAGCGGAACGATTGCGACCTCTCAGCTTCCCACAATTCCGGTAAGCAAAGGTGGAACAGGTGTCACTTCCCTTACTGCCAACCGACTTCTTGCAAGTGATGGCACGGGTTCGACAGTGGCGGCATTTAACTGTTCCGTAGGACAGCTTTTAACCTTTGATGCTGCAGGTGTTATGGGTTGCACGAACTACTCTGCAACTGGATTTTTTGCTAATGGTGGAAATAGTTTTGCTGGTACAGCAACTTTAGGAACAAACGATGCTTATGATATAAACATTGAAACGAGTGGTGCAACGAGAATGACTATTGCTTCTGGGGGCAACGTCGGTATCGGGACTGCGACGCCGGCTTCACGGCTGCATATTCTTGGCTCCGGAATCTCGGGACCGACGGGAAGTATCACCATCGAACAGCCCGGGGCTGGTGAACCGTATTTATATTGGTATCGTTCCTCTTCATTAGCGGATAACAAGTACTGGCGCGCGCGAGCGACAGGTGGCTCTACTTGGCAATTAGAGACTGTCAACGATGCGTTGAGTGCTAGTACTCCCGCCATTGTTGCAACTCGTTCTGCTAACACAATCTCCTCAGTCACCTTCCCTAATGGCAATGTCGGCGTGGGCTCCAGTACACCCGGTGTCAAAATGGAAGTGGCTGGAAATTTAGGTATAGGATCGGGTATTGCTGGAAACAGCCGAACCACCTCGACCTACCTGACTATCGCCACAGCGAATACAGCAGATCGTCGCAGTGCCATTCAGTTTAAGCAAAATGCGACAAGCACATTTGAAATGGGAGTAGATGCCTCCGTCAACAACGCGCAAAACTTTTATATCCACGATAACGTCGCGAATAAAAGCCGCTTCTTTATCGATCCTAACGGAAGTATTGGTGTAGGAACGAATGCGCCTGACACGACATTGACAGTGACTCCACCGGGAGCTGGTCTGACTTCAATGCCTGGCGGATGGGGAGGCGGCATTCATACGTGGGATATTTATGCGGAGGGTACGGTTGCAGTCGGTAAGAACGGCGTGCAGGCTGCGTCCATGGCTTCGTCGGGGAATATTACTGCGACAGGATGTGTGAGTTATAACGGTGGTACAAGCGGAACTTGTGCTTCCGATATCCGTCTCAAAAAAGACATTCGCAGTTTTTCTTTAGGACTGAATGAAGTCCTTGGAGTTCGTCCGGTTTATTATAAGTACAATGGTTTAGGTGAAAACCGAGAAGACACCCACGATCGATTGGGAGTTATTGCGCAAGAATTTGAAAAGGTAGCACCGGAACTTGTAGAAACTCGCCAAGTTAAAATGCATCCAGGGGATACGGCAGAAACAGAGATTAAAGTCGTTAACTATAGTGGTTTTTCTTACATGCTGGTTAATGCGACTAAAGAAATTTATGCACTCGTTTTGTCGTTAATGGATTCTCAAAAAGAACAAAAGGCCGACCTTGCTTCTCTAGAGGCGGAAGTTCAGTCCTTGAAAGATCAGAATCAAATGATGAAATCAGAATTGTGCAAAAAAGATTCTAGCTATCAGTTCTGTCAGTAGTTTTCGCTCGTGTAAGATCTAAGAAATCGCAAATTATCACTTGAAATTTTATTTGCCGAAATTGAAAGTGCTCCTTTAAAACAAGGAGCGCTGTTCCCTGGCGCTCGGGAACATACATTTCATGTGTTCCTAAAAAAAGAGGAGCGGAAACATTGTCGGTTAGCGGGTTTTAATCAGAGTCTTCTTCAGGAATCCCAAATTACATACGATAATTCGAGTGATACTCAAACTCTTCAAGAGGTCATCGATGGAAGTAAAAGTAATTAAGATGGTTCGCAAAAGTAATTTAGCTTCGGAGCCCGCTCAAACAGAAGAATTACCACCCGAAGGTGAATTGGATCATCGAGAAGAAACCCGTGAGTTGTTAGAATCCATCATCAAAAGTATCGTTGACGTTCCGTCGAGTGTTCGCGTGACCTATGATGTGGGAGCAAGAACAACTGTCTTTAAGGTTGACTGTTGTCGTGAATCCATTGGAAGGCTGATCGGCACCAAAGGTCGTTGCATCAATGCTCTCCGAGTCGTGATTTCATCGATAATGGCAATGCATGGAATGAGAGCCATTATTGAAATTCCGTATTACGCTCCACGGGATTAGCGGTGGTGGTGCTGTCCAAAATTCCTGCCAGACGCTTCCACTTGTTATATTCAGCTTGTGACAAACTAGATACGCGATTGGAAATGATCAATCCGACAAAATGACGAAGTCCCTCAGACGAAGACATGTCAGGATTTGTTTCCCGAGCATGGCGATAAAGAACCTCATGAACAATGGCGATGCCTTTTTGATTGTTCGTTAGTAACTGCCAATGATCAAAGTCCACCCAGTATCTCTGGTCTCCCGGAAACACGGGGGGCTTTTGAATAATCAGCTGAATATATTGACAGTTGCTAGGAAGAAATCCAAATCCAATATCGGTTGTATTTAAAAAGCGGCTATCAACCAATAAAGCAGCGTCACCAATAAACGATCTTGCATAACCAGCTGCAATCTCAAATAGTTCAGGATCGAATTTTTTGATACTTTCTAAAAAGGCCACGGCACTTTCTTGTGGAGTCATGTCTCCCGGTGAGCGCGTTACGTCATAGTCATAGCGAAACCTAGCTTCGTATTCATCGTAAAATAGAATTTCGGTTACTCCAACGAGGTCGTACTTACAAATAAGAGCTCCGCCTCCATTTCCAATCTCGTCGCCAAGTCTTAAGCGTGAATGCGCAGACGTTGCTGTTAAAAGTATTAATGTTCCAAGCAGAGTAGAAACGTACTTATTCATTGTCATAAGAGTCCTGCGGTAAAACCGGAAAAAGGGCAACGTTAAGATTGTAAATTTCTGTCGTGTGACCACTCTCAAGAAGCTCACTCAATTTGGCTCTAAATTCGGCAATTAAACTTTTTGCCTTAGGCAAGTTCTCTAACGAAATGCACATCGTCATCGAAGTCATATCTCGCTTATCGACAGGAACGTTATCCATTGCTGCCTCAGCGATTTTTAAAAATTGCTTATGAGCCTGGCGAATGGCCTGCGAAGGCACTTCATTAGATGTTGTGATTCTTTGATTTGTACGAACGTAACCGTACTCCGTCAGTTTAACGAGACCCGCATTTTCTAAGTTGCGAATGTGTTCTTCAACTTCTTGAACGGAGAATTTTGTTTTTTGAGCAATCCATGAAATTTCAGGTTGAAATTCGCTGCTTTTAAAAAGCGAAAGGATAGACCAGCATCTCCAGTCAGAAACCTGTTTGAATTCCTCTTCCGTAAGTTGGCGATCGAAACCCTGACCGCGAGACATGTACTTTTGTTTTTCTAAAAGCTCCCTTACGGACTCCATTTCAAGAGAAGAGAGAGCTAAAGAAGAGGAAAGCTTTTGCAGAGTGCTTTCGCTAGGAATCGTGTTCCCTGATAAATAATCGGTCAGGCGCCCCGAAGACACTCCAAGATCCCTAGCAAATGCGCGCAAGGAGTATTGCGGATTTCGCAGCCGTCTTCGTTCATGTTGCTCTTTTAAAAAAACGGAAAATTCCATATCCCCTCAGTACCACCAAGGGCGTAAGGCATGAGGTAAACTGAGTCAAATGCTCCGACATTAGTAGGAGCGCAATTCATGGAATTAGTCGCACCAATGTAATTTATTTACAGGTAAGTGGGCCTGTTGCGCTCACCCGATTGATGGACGGAGCAACACAAAAAGACTCGTAAAGTTAGAATCGTGTAACAAATCGGAATGTTTTCTTCAAAGTTCAGTCAAAAACACCGTTATGTATTGCGAGGTGGATTTTGACTCGTTCGTTACAGTATCTAATTCTTAATAACGGGATCGTAGCGTTCTTAACAATAACGCTGGCCGCCTGTTCTCCGTCACCATCGCCAAGTTCGGAGGAACTTATTAAGACGGACGTTCCCACTTTTGATGGTTCGGAGAACTATTCAACGACAACTCCAACCACGAAATTTGTGCTAGTGGGAACCTGTGATACTAAATCGTACGGTTTGGAATACTCTTTCGATGGCTCAAGCTGGCAGCACTTAGCTGATAACTGTGCCAGTGGACGATTTACAGTTCATTTGATTGTTCGCGGTCTGTTGGATGTTTACGTTCGCGCGAAAACAAAGATGGGTCATACGGCCGCCGCCAAAGCACGTATTCGCTTCGTATTGCCAGCAACCTCGGCCTCATTTCAGGTGGTTTCCTCAGCAAACGCGATCGAGGATACATCAGGCAAAGTTCAATTCACATCAAGTATTGCGGGAACTGACGGACATTTTAGTTCTCCAACAATGAATTTACAAACGGGGATAACAGGGATTGTTTATGGCCCATAAATTTATGGTCGCACTTATTATTGTAATGGCCGAAATGGCTTTTGCTGGAAACAGCGTACCTCAGCTCATTCCGTTTCAAGGCCGTCTTACTGACACAGGTGGGGTTCCTATCAACACGCCGGTCACTGTAAAATACCGAATTTATCCTCCGACTGGATCATGTTACCTTTACGAAGACACACAAAGCGTTTCACCAAATGCTTTCGGAATTTTCTCGGTTCTTATTGGAGCCACAGGACACTCAACCGGGCCAGGTAATAACTTCGCAAATATTTTTAATAATAGTTCTCCCGGCATTTCAGATTCGTGTTCGGGAGTTTACGTGCCGGTTGCAAATGATTGGCGCCGTATTGAGGTTCTTGTAGATGGCGTGCCGTTTTCAGATATGCAAACTGTGGGCGCCGCACCTTTTTCGTTTAATACAAATATGCTAGAGGGAAAACGTGCTGCTGATTTTATAGCGAAAGATGCAACCGTGACTCAAGCCGCTTTAACCTCATTGTTAAATGGTTCTGATGCCAGCAGTTTACACAACCATGATTCTCTTTACGCGAAAATTGATGGTTCCAATTCGTACACAGGAAATATCTCAACAACAGGAAATGTCGGGGTAGGAACAAATTCCGCGACGGCCGATGTGGATATTCAAAAAAATTCTCCGCGACTTCGCTTAGGAGCTGCGACAGGAGCCGGAGGAACAAGTTCCGTTGAGTTTTACAGTGGCACAACAACACAACGAGCACGTATTGAAAGTAATGAAAACTCAAATGGTCTAAAATTTTATACGGGTTCTACAGAGGCTATGAGCATTGACGCCAATAAAAATGTCTATGTTGGTGGCTCCTTAAAAGTAACGGGAACTGTGGGAGTGGGAGCTTATACGGCAGCTCAAGATGCGACTCTTGTGGGACAGTTAACAGCGTTAGGCACAAGCGCCACAGGATCAATGTGGATTCAATCGACATCGGGACAATTGCGTTATTGGGACGGAACTGCTGCAAAAACGTTGTTGCCGCAAGGAACAGTGATCGAAACCAGTGCCGCTTTCGGTGGAGACGTTTCGGGAGCTTATACTAATTTAACAGTCAATAAAATCAGAGGCCGTGTTGTTGATGACACGGGATTAACTGCGAATAAAATTTTAAAATACGACGGAGCAAAGTGGGTCGTCGCTGATGATGGAGTTGGCTGGACGGCATCGGATGCTTCTTATTCTGCAAAAGGCATTGTGCAGTTCGATACCGATACGGCGACGTCAGGATTGAATGTCTCTGGTGGTGTTGTCAGTGTGAATACGGGAACGACGGCGAATAAAATCGTGAAATTAGATAGCGCAGCAAAACTTCCAGGCGTCGACGGAAGTCAGTTAACAAATATTTTAGCAACGGATCTTGTTTCGTTAGTAGGCACAGGTATCGTGCAAAAAAATGGGGCGGGTTCTTATTCAACAGTGTCCGTAAATAGTCCACTGACTTACACAGCGGGTGCCCTTGGTCTTGTGGATTCAGGTGTGACGGCGGGAACATATTCTAAAGTGACTGTGGATACAAAGGGTCGCGTGACTGTTGGAGCTAATATTGGATCCGCTGACGTTACGGGAGCTTTAGGTTATACGCCACTTAATAAAGCTGGCGATGTTATGACAGGCAGTATTGGTTTAGGCAACTATACCAATGCGACGGAAGCGACTCTGATTTCTGGCTACGGTGCCGGCGACAAAGGTAAAACTTGGTTTAACTCGACAACAGGTCAAGTGAAATACTGGGATGGAACTGCGGCAAAGGCCCTGGGAATTTCTGGTGCAGGTTTAACTTCCCTTGGTGGACAAACAGGTTCTACACAAACATTTAGTACTGGAACTGCGGGAACTGCTCCAGCATGGTCTTCAGGATCTGATACTCATACTTTGAATATTCCAATGGCCTCGGCGGCAGGAGCGACAGCGGGTCTTTTAAGTAACGCTGACTATGTTGCGTTTAATTCAAAACAAGTAGCAGGAAATTATATAACGGCATTGACTGGTGATGTGACGGCTGCGGGCCCAGGTTCAGCGGGAGCAACAATCGCAGCAAACGCTGTGACAACGGCAAAGATCTTGGACGGAACTATTTTAGGTGCAGACTTAAACTACGGTGGAGTGAACACCGTCACTTCAGGTTTAGTTATCAAAGACAATACCGGTAAATTCTTTAACTTCACTTGTGGAACGACGGGTGATGTAGCGACCTGGACAACGACCGGCTGGACATGTCAGGCACCAATAGCTCCTTTGCCTTCTTGTGCGACGAACGAGGTTTTAAAATGGAATGGCACGGGGTGGGTCTGCGGCACCGATAATGCGGGAACGGGAACCGTGACTGGTGTCACAGCAACGGCTCCTTTGGCGAGCTCAGGTGGAACCGCTCCCGTGATTTCAATTTCAAATGGGACAACGGCGGGACAAACTCTTCGTTGGGGTGGAGCAAGTTGGGTCGCGGCACAGCTTTCCAACTCTGATATTACAGGTCTTGGAACTCTTGCGACTAAAAACTCAGTAGACCTTGGAACTGCGGATGCAACAGGAACTTTAGCCGCAGCACGTATGCCAGCATTGACCGGTGATGTGACTTCCACGGCAGGATCAACTGCTACAACGCTGGCGAACTCAGGTGTGACGGCCGGCACTTATTCAAAAGTGACAGTGGATACGAAAGGCCGTGTGACCGTTGGCGCGACGATCAGTTCTTCGGACGTCACAACAGCATTGACGTATACACCGCTTAATAAAGCCGGTGATGTCATGACGGGAACAATTGGTTTAGGGAACTATACGAATGCGACTGAAGCTACTTTGATTGCGGGTTTCACAGCAGCTGATAAAGGTAAAACTTGGTTTAACTCAACAACGGGTCAAGTGAAATACTGGGATGGAACTACGGCAAAGGCCCTGGGAATTTCTGGAGCAGGTTTAACTTCTCTTGGTGGACAAACGGGCTCTACACAAACATTTGCCATTGGAACTACAGGAACTGCTCCAGCATGGTCTTCTGGATCTGATACTCATACTTTGAATATTCCGATGGCGGCAACGGCAGGAACAACGGCGGGTCTTTTAAGTAAAACAGATTACGATGCATTCAATTCAAAACAAGCTGCTGGCAATTACGTCACAGCATTAACGGGTGACGTAACGGCTTCAGGCCCAGGCTCTGCCGCAGCGACAATTGCTGCCAATGCAGTGACGACAGGAAAAATTTTAGATGGAACTATTTTAGGTGCAGATCTAAATTATGGCGGAGTCAACCTTGCCACATCCGGACTTGTCATCAAAGACAATACGGGCAAATTTTTTGACTTTGCCTGCGGATCTACAGGCAATGTCGCGACATGGACTGCAACGGGCTGGGCCTGTCAGGCTCCAACACCATTGTTACCTTCGCTTGCGAATGGAAAAATTTGGATTGGTGATGGAACAAATGCTGCCGTTGAACAAACGATGTCCGGTGACGCAGTAATAACTAACTTGGGTGCTGTCACTGTCAATAACGTTCGCGTCGACCGTGTATCTTCAGCGGTGGGTCAGTATCTTTCGTATAAACCTAACAACGTAGCTTGTGCGAATAACGAAGTTTTAAAATGGAACGGCACAGGTTGGACTTGCGGAACCGACAATGCTGGCACTGGTACTGTGACAGGCGTAACTGCAACGGCGCCACTAGCGAGTTCGGGCGGAGCAGCCCCCGTTATTTCAATTTCCAATGGTTCAACAACGGGCCAAACACTTCGCTGGAGTGGAGCGGCGTGGGTCGCAGCTCAGCTTTCAACTTCAGATGTAACTGGTCTGGGTTCTTTAGCGACACAAAACTCAGTAGACCTTGGAACTGCGGATGCAACAGGAACTTTAGCCGCAGCACGTATGCCGGCATTGACCGGTGATGTGACTTCCACGGCGGGATCTACGACTACAACGCTTGCGAACTCTGGTGTAACTGCGGGCACATATTCAAAAGTAACTGTCGATGCCAAAGGCCGCGTGACAACGGGAGCTAATATTGCATCTTCAGATGTAACAACAGCTTTAGGTTACACTCCGGTGAATAAATCTGGTGATGTGATGACAGGACTTTTGGGATTGAATAGCGTTGCGAGTGATCCCGCGGGTTTAACTGCGGCTGACAAAGGTAAAGTTTGGTATAACACGACATCAAATCAAATTAAGTATTGGGATGGAGCTGTGAAAGCGTTGGGTGTTTCTGGCGCAGGCTTAACATCTCTTGGTGGACAAACAGGTTCGACTCAATCGTTTGCCATTGGCACAACGGGCACAGCTCCGGGATGGTCTTCATCATCTGATATTCACACTTTGAATATTCCAATGGCTGCAACAGCGGGAACGACCGCAGGTCTTTTAAGTAAAACAGATTACGATGCATTCAATTCAAAACAAGCTGCTGGCAATTACGTCACGGCATTAACTGGCGATGTAACTGCAGCAGGTCCGGGTTCTGCCGCAGCGACAATTGCTGCTAATGCAGTGACGACAGGAAAAATTTTAGACGGAACGATTTTAGGTGCAGATTTAAATTACGGCGGAGTGAATGTTGCAACATCAAACCTCGTCATCAAAGACGATACAGGAAAGTTTTTTGATTTCGCCTGCGCAACTACGGGTCATGTCGCAACGTGGACGGCCACAGGTTGGGCCTGTCAGGCACCAGCGACGTATGTGACGGGTGTTACTGCGACGGCTCCTTTAGCAAGTTCGGGCGGAGCAGCTCCCGTGATTTCAATTTCCAATGGTTCAACAACAGGGCAAACTCTGCGTTGGGGTGGAGCAAGTTGGACTGCCGCACAACTTTCAAATTCCGATATTACAGGGCTTGGAACTCTCGCGACTAAAAATTCCGTGGCTTCTGCGGATATCACAGACGGCACAATCACCGGAGCGGACGTCAGCTCTTCCGCTGCTCTTTCCGTAGCTTCTGTGACGACAAGTGGAAATGCTTCCGTCGGTGGAACTTTGACAGTGACAACAAGTATTTCAGCGCCAAGTTATAACTACACCTCGGATCGTCGTCTTAAAAAAGACATTGTCACGATGTCAGGGCTGGACACAATTCTAAAACTAAGAGGCGTTCGTTTTAACTGGATCAAAGATGGCAAACCAGAAGTGGGGCTTATCGCTCAAGAAGTAGAGCAAGTAGAGCCAGATCTTGTGGTCACAGATGCGCGAACAGGGTTTAAGGCCGTGAAGTACGGAAACGTGGTTTCTCCATTAATTGAAGCGACTAAAGAACTTTATGGCATGTGTGTGGCCCATGAAGAAGCTACGCACGCAAACACCCGCGATGTGGCATCTTTAAAAGCCGAAATGCAAGAGCTTAAAAAACAAAATGAAGATTTGCGTAAAGAGATTCAAGAAATTCGCAACATGATTATGGAACAAAAAAAATAAGGAATTTTTCTTTATGCGCGAACTATTTTTAGTTTTATCTTTTTTTTCATTCCTGACTTACGCAGATACGGGACACATTGTTTGTGCAACAGGTGTGACGAGCTGCCCGCAGACTCCGAATTCTTTTACTCAGGACAATCCTAAAGAAATCACGGAATACTCTGTTTGTAAAAGAGTCACCAACGCCAACGGCTACGGAGTGTTTATTCCGACAGCCTCTGAGACCGAATGGACAAATTTTTATACTAATCCTCCTCCGGGTGTGACCATTGGACTTTGTCAAAGCTGCAGTCCAGGCTCCCAAACGGTCACTTCAGATACAACGACATGGACTGTTCCTGTTAATTGTACTTCCATCACGATCAAAGCTTGGGGCGGTGGCGGCGGCGCTGGTGGCACCGCTTCCACGAAGTCAGGTTCCGGCGGAGGTGGTGGTTACTCTACGAAGACGCTCACGGGTTTAACCCCTGGTGAAACCTTCACGATCACCATTGGTCAGGGAGGAACAGCGGGAGGCGCTGGCACAGGAACTGGCGGCGGCGGCGGCTATGCCGGAGGCACAGGGGGAACAACTGCGGCTGGTGGTGATGGTGTAGGTTCAGGAAATATAAGTGGCGGAACAGCACAAGGAACAGGAACCGCAGGCGGAAAAGGAAATTACGGAGGTGGCGGCGGCGGTGGTCTTGCTGGCAATCGTGGCGGTGGAGGCGGTGGTGCTACGTCTGTCATCCGAAACACAGGAAGCGTGATTCAAGTCATTGCCGGTGGTGGCGGTGGTGGTGGCGGTGGAGAGAGTAACAACAACGGTATTGGTGGTGCCGGTGGTGGAGGTTGTGGCGTCGTAGGAAGTAATGCAACAGCGGCCGGAAATAAAGGTGGCGGCGGCGGCGGGGGAACTTGCGTCGGTACGACAACCGCGGCAGGCAGTGGTGCAACGCCGGGAAACTTGGCGGAAGCAGGAACTTCGGCAGCCGGGGGAGCAGCAGCTTCAACATCTCCAGGAGTCGCAGGACAAGTGATAATTTCTTATCCTTAGTGCTACTTTAACGGAGCTTGCAATCCAAACTCATACATCAAACTTAAATAATGTCCTGTCAATTCGACAGTGTTCGGAAGTCCGATAGGATCATTGGTCGCATACTCTGCATGCTCGACGTTGTAAGTGTAACCGATAAGCCATTTGTTAAGTTCATCTGATTGATAAGTGCCAAAGAAACTGCCCTTATAGGAATAACGATTTTTTTGCGGCAGTCCATTAGGTGTTCCAAGATCTTGAGTGCCAAGATAATAAGAAGCTTGAATCTGATAACCGATACGCTCGGTAATTGAAGCAAAATACGCGGCTCGCAATTCAGGGCCCATGCTTTTTAAAAGTTTCACATCAACTTTAGAAGTAAATGGATGAGTTAAAACTTCCGGCATTTCTTTATAGGCATATCCCAACCAAAATCGGAGCCGAGCACCGTTGGCAAGAATATGGCGATATCCCAAATGAATTCCAGCGTCGTTGTAGGCATGATACTGGCCGTCAATAATAACTCCAGAAGTACCCACTTGACCAAGAACACCTAAACGCGATTTGCGATGCCAATAACCAATGGCTCCCTCTGTTTCACCCGAGTAAAGAGTCTGATTAACAATCGAATTCAAATCATAATTGGCGCCTTTTAAACTAGAGAAAGAAGAAATCTGTCGAGCCCAACCATAAAACTGAGAAGATTCTTCCGAGACACCTAAATCCAGTTTCACATAATTATTAATTGCAAACTCTGTAGCCGAGGCGGGAGCGCGATCCACCGGATTTGACTTCTCTCTTGGAGATAAAGCCTTCACAGACCATTTGTATCGCTGTCCCGCAGGAAGATTTAAAATAACCCAAGGATCTTGTGTGATTTTTGTTTCAATCAGGAAGCCGTCATCTGCAAACAATGAGAACTCATATCGATCAGCACCTTTGTCGGCCAACCATTCAAAACGCGTCTGAGATTTAAGATCGTCGGTGGACTCCACGGTGCTTTGCGGTTCAGGACTGAGGGGGCGAGGAGCCGATCTTGCAATGAAAAAACTTGATGGCGCACTCCATTCCGAAGGTGTATTGCCCTCTAAAATATAGCGACTCCGAATTTCATATTCACCGGGGGCTAGCTTTAAGGCAACGCCAGGACTAAAGGAATCATAGGTAGAAGGTTCTGAAGTTTCATTGTTTTTGTTCACACTAACAACTTCAAATTGATACTTTTCAGCTTTGTTATTCGCTGTTACCTTCACGTTAAGAACTTGTCCTCCTTCAGTCGCTTTCACAAGAGAAAATCGCTGATAAGAAACACCGTGCGTTTGTTTTAAAAGAGACAAGGCATGGGATTTATTTTGTACGGGAGTAACAGACCAGTAATACTGGGAATCGACCTGCAGAGGCTCACGCAACCAGTTTCGTTTTGTTAAAAGTATTTTTAAGTTTTCACCTTTATGGTTTTTTAAAATATATAAATAAAATTTAGCACCGTCTTTTTTAGGCCATTCGAAAGTGATGATTTCATTTTTATCTGATTTCGCTTCCACCACAGAGTTAGGTTTTGGAAAGGCACTGCGCAGAGGAGAAAAATTAACCCAAAAAGCTTTGTAAGGCCCCCAAGGCCCAGGCATTCTCTGATCGCTCAAAGATCTTGTGCGAATTTGATATTGTCCGGGATTTAATCGAAGACGAATGATTGGCTCTGCGGTCGGGGCTGTGAACTGCATCGGTTGTGCCCATATATGTTTGTACGGAACGACCTGTGCGTCGTAAAAAGCAGCGTTTTCAACAGTTCCCAATGTGACTCGCACACTTCGAGCGGGAGTGTCTTGTTTTAAACCATCTTGCATGTCGACTTGGATGTCTTTCATTTCCAAAGCAGCATCACGAGTTTGGATTTCATCTTCAAGAGTATTGATATTTTCTAAGGCGCCGTCTTGCAATAGATCAATATACGAATCATCCCTGGATTGCACCCAGAAGGGAACTGCAATCACTAGGAGGATGAACAAAGTCAAAAGGTTGGCCCAAGAACGATTCTTCATTCGTTCTCGATGGTGATTTCGTTGATCGTGGGGGCTGTGAGATTTTTCAGAGGACGAATACGAACTTCGTATCGTGGACTTACGGCACCTTCTTCATTCTTTCGGTTGATCGTCGAAAGAACAACAGAGTAGGGCGTAAATGGAAGGCTCTCGTTATAGGCTAATTCTTTGAGATAAATCGTCGTACGCGGAGTGGTGTAAGTTTTTACAACCTTCCCTACAGGATCTAAAACTTGCAGGCGATAGCGGGTGGCGTGAGGAACTGCATTCCAGGCAACGCGGACTTCACCTTCGTGATTAGAAAGAAGCGGAGTTGCTAAATTTGCGGAAAGACTTGGTGCAGGTAAAATACTATCAGTAGGATCCGTGGGGCATTCTTTGTAGACGATCTTTTCTGGTGCAGACTCTTGCTTCTGTATCGACGGCGGTGCAGGCTCGATATTGTTTAAAGGAGTAGGTCTTTCAGTGACCTTTCCAATTATAAAACCAATCAAAATACCTGCAAATGTGCTGAAGATGATTTGTTTGTTCACAAAGACAGTGTAAACGGTAACAAATTATATCGAGTAGTCGAGATTTGTCTGTCACAGCCAAAGAACTGTTGCTTCATTTCTTTTGATGCAACGGCTCTTCATGAGTGACTTAGTTTCTTTGACTTGCGATTCCGCGAGAGGGTTTTTGTGTGACATCTGTAATATACACAGATTTTGTGGGATCGCTCCAAGACGAAAAAACTCTGCGGGTGGAGGCACAGGCTACCGAGCTGAGAATAGCCGCACATAAAAGAATTTTCAAAACCATAGAACCCCCTCTGATATTCAGTGTACGTGCAATATCGGTGCACAGGGGGGGTGGCGCTTGGTAGGAATTTAAGGCCTTACCAAATGTCTAAAGTTTGGAATTTGCCTATTACCTTGACGACACATCGAGTGTTGCTTGTGTATGCAATTGAGCAACGGTTTATGGTCGTGGGGGGAGTTCCTGTTAGCGCCTATCCAACGAAAAGCTTTTATCTTTGTATATGTGAAAAATATTGGTTCGTATCAAATCCTAAAATCCATCGCCAAAGGAGGAATGGCAGAAGTGTTTCTGGCCAGATCCACAGTAAGTCATGGCCTGGGTAAAATTGTCGCCTTGAAGAAAACTCTCCCGGATTATTTAGACAGTCACGAGATGAGGCAGATGTTTCTGGATGAAATGCGAATTGCGGCGTGCCTAAATCATCAAAATATTGTGCAGACCTTCGATTTTGGAATGGTGAATTCCGAAGCCTATTTCGTGATGGAGTTCATCCACGGAGTTTCACTCCGGGAACTGATCGCTTATCTGCGTGAGAGCGAAGAATTGCTCGACCTTCCCTTGGTTTTTTATATTATTAAAGAGATCGCTGAAGGATTAGATTATGCCGTTCATGTGCAGGATCCTTCCAGTGGCAAGCCATTGAATCTTATTCATAGAGATCTCAGTCCGCATAATATTATGCTTACCTTTGATGGCGAAGTGAAAGTGATTGATTTTGGAATCGCCAAGGCGTCGGCATCCGAGCATACAACCCACGGTGTTGTAAAAGGCAAAGTCGTCTACATGAGTCCTGAGCAAATTCACGGAGAGCCTATAGATCATCGCACGGATCTTTTTTCACTGGGAATTATTTTTTGGGAGCTATTAACAAACCGTCGATTCTTTTCAGGCAGCAGTATCGAAGAAGTTCGCAAAAAGGTGATGGAGTATAAGATAGATAATCTTAACTTTGCAGAATCTAATCGCATCGATTTTTCGAAAAAGATTCTAGAAAAACTTCTTCATCATAAGCCGGAGCTTAGATATCAAGGAGCGCGAGAACTCATAAAAGATCTTAATTTTATTCTTAATCGCGTGTATCCGCAGTTTTCCTCTCAAGAGTTGAGCGATCACTTAAAGTATCGCTCTTTTGTGCGACAGTATTTAAGTTCATTCGAGGAGTTGAAGGCGTTCAGACAGGAGCCCTCTGTAAAACAGTCGTACCCAAAGTCGGTTTCTATGCTGGAAAAAACCCTTTTGACCCTAAAAAGGGTGAACCCTTTTTCATCGCCACGATTGCCGCCTCAAAAAGTCATGAGAATGGATCAACTTCGGGTCGTTAGCGAAAACGAAAGAATTCCTTTAGGAAAGATGTTCGTTGGATTGGTTTTCGTTGTTATTGGGTGCTTTGGGGGTGTCGCTTTTCGGGTTTATTTTCCAAATGTCAGCGTCCCCAGCTATAACCTGGATCTAGCTAGTTATAAGGACACACTGAGAGAGTTTAATGACGCCTTTCAGGAGCGGTTCTTCAAAAAAAAGAAAGTCGTTGTCGCGCCTGCGAGAATGGTCTCTATTACATTTTCCTCTGTTCCGAGCGGAGCAACAATGTTAGTTGATGGACAGGCTCATTCGTTAGCTGTTCCAGTTTCATTGGCTATGGAACAGAATAAAGCTTATCAAGTTGATATTTATAAAGAAACTTATATACCGCACAGTTTTAAATATGTTCCGAAGCAAGAGACGCATCATATAGTTCATCTGCAAAGTTTTCCGACTTTGAAAATCACCGAATACCGTGAAAATAAAATCAAAAAAAAGGTGAGTCACAAAAAACCGAAAAACAGATAGTTTTATTCTTTTAGTTTTAAGTAACTGTGGGGAACAGCCTCTTTATAGAGGGGTTTGCGGTACCATGACTTCAGTATTTCTTGGTATCTTCCGGACTTATGAAGAAGCTTCAGCCCCTCATTAAATTTCTCAATAAGCTGTGGTCCATTTTTAATTTTTTTTGAAATCACCAAATGGTAGTCAGCCCGATGGATAATGTGCGGACTGTGTGTGAATTTACTCGCGTCTTTTCCATAAAGTTTTTTAAGGTAGACGTAACCGACTTCCAAATCGCTCGGCACGGCTTGTACCCGCTGGGTCAGGAGCATATTAAAACTCTGAGTGTCTGATGTGAGCCTTAGAACTTTAATGACGCCGTCTTTTTCAGCCTGAATAAATTTTTCGCCCATGCCGCCGTATCCACGTGTGGAGGCGATAGTGATATTTTTAAGATCCGCGTAATCATTCCATTGCAAAGGATATGATTTCAGATGAAAGAACACATATTGGCCGGTATAAATCACGTCGCTGTAATAATAAACTTTTTCTCTTTCTTTAAGTCTGACAAAAGCGATGGTGCCATCCCATTCACCGGATTTGGAGAGTTCTCCGGCGCGAGCCCAAGGAAAAAATCCCAACTTTATGTCAAACCCAACCCGTGCAAAAGCTTCGCGCGTGATTTGAGCAATCAAGCCATTGTTTTCTAACGACTCAGAAATAAACGGAGACCATTCTCCTGTAGAAATACGAATGGTTTCTTTGCTGTAAGCTGTGCACGCCGATAGCAATAGAAAAAATAACACAGCCATGGAATTCTGAGCTTTCACGCCGCCTCCATGTAGAATGCTAAGAGCAAGAAGTTAAAAAATCCACCGCAATTTCGTTTGCGAAACGATGTCCATAAAATGACAAATCTTGCCCGCATATTTGAATTTCTCTTCCGTGAATTTGATGTTGCTAAAAAAGAGGCACTCCCGTATTTGATTGAGTAAGAAGGAAATACTGTTGTGAAATATCTCTCTTTGATTTGTGTGCTATTGTTGAGCCCTTCGCTTTTCGCACAAAAGAAAACACCCTCTTTTCAGATTATGACGGCAAGTTTTCCGCCGTTTAGCTATGTTGATGAAAAGGGAAAACCCGCAGGGTTTATGACGGAAATTATCGATGAACTTTTGGTGGAGCTTAGAAAAGAGGGAAAAACGGACCTCGGTCACACTCCGATACAAGTTTTTCCTTGGAAGCGAGCTTATAAAATCTCAACCGAAAGCCCGAACATTTTGATGTATCCTTTAGGAACCGTTCCCGTAGAGCGCGAAAAGTATTTTAATTGGATCGGTCCGAAAATGACCCGCAGTATTTGGATTTATGCTTTAAAAGAAAAAGCAGCCCAGTTGCAGCTGAAGTCCAAGGAAGAATTGAAGGGGAAAGTTGTCGGAGTGACCCGTGGATATTCTTGGGCAGGCGACTTGCAAAAACTCGGAGCGGCCCTGGATGAAACCGTGGACGACAGGATCCTGGTGTTAAAGCTCATGGGGCACCGTATGCCCTATATGGCCATCGACGAAGATGTTTTGGATTACGTTCAAAGAGAAATCGTCAAAGAAAATCCCATGTATGCAAAGGTGAAGATGGAAAAAATTGTGCGCTTATCAGATCTTGGTCATCGCACATTTGGTTTATCCAAAAATAGCGATCCTGAGTTGGAAGAAACTCTTCGCAAAGCTTTTCAAAACCTGGAAAAAAAGGGCGTGATCAAGCGACTTCAAAAGCGCTATCCGTATTTGGAACTTGTGAATTGACTGCTATTCCGCAAATTTATTTTTTTCGATATTCCCCTTGAACACGACGAAAATCCTTGTCACTATTGATTTATAGATCACAAGGACGTGGTTCAAATGAAAAAAAGTATTCTCAGCATTGTTACGGCTTCGTTTTTTCTTTCTCTTAACTCTTGGGCCGCAGCTCCAAACTATCAGGTGAGCATGCGTGTAGGCCTTAAGGGGCAATCTCCGATTTCTATCAACACCGTTGCTAAATCCGGCAAAAAAAGTTTCGTAAGTCAGTTCTCTGACGATGGGCAAACAGAAACTTTGGTGGAAGTTTTCGCAAAAAAATCTCAGGTAAACAAAAAAAACGGCCTTTACATGGATGTTCTCGTAACAAAACGTGTGCGTGGGCAGGCCAAGGCCACTGAGAGAGCACAATTGTTTGCACCTGAAAATCAAGAGATGGAAATTGGCATGAACTCCAAGGGAAGAACTGCTGGAAATCTGTCTCTCGCAGTGATGGCTCATCAACTTTAACGCCGCCGTCTCGGCGCATCATCTTCTCGCTTTGATATTGCTCCACGACTTCGGTCGTGATCTGATTTTCCTCGTAGAGGGGGAAATCTATGAATCATCTTGTGAAAAATATCACAGTGGCATCCGCTGTTGCGATGTTAACAGTGAGTGCAGCAAGTGCCGGTACAGTGTTGAAGCTGAATGCGGGCGCCATTGATACGAATAAAATTTCTAACAACTACGCCGCATCTTGGATGATGGAAACTCAGGCGACTGAGTACATCGTGCAATTCAAAAAGGCGATCACAGAAGCTGATAAATCAAAACTTAAAGGACAGTTTGAAGTTTTCGGTTATCTTCCAGATGACGCTTTGGTTGTTCGCGGTACTTACGCAAATCTAGTTTCTTTCAAGAACAATCACCCAGAAGTTCAAGCAATAGTTAAATACGCTCCTTCTTATAAAGTAAGTTCTCAGTTCGAAGTGGCGAGCATCTTTAATAAAGACACCGTTCAAAGTGTGTTAGTGAAGATCTTTAAGTCTTCTGAAGCGGAGAAAATCGCTTCTCAAATGACGGCGTTAAATCCTCAAGTAGAACTTCAAGTTATTGGCGGAAAGTCTATCATGGCTTTGGTTCCTCGCGGAACTGTAGCTCAGGTGGCAGCGCTTACAGGTGTTGAAAACGTTCAACCAACTCCAGAGATCGAACTTTTCCACTTCGCGATGGATCAAGACATTGCTGGTGATGTTCATGCAACAGCAGCTGGCGATTACTCGGATCTAACAGGTGATGAGCCTGGAACTCGCGTGATGAAATTTGATGCCGCTTGGGCGCAAGGTTTCACCGGTCGTGGGCAAATCGTTTCTATGGCTGACACAGGTTTGGATTCTGGAAATGTCTCATCCATCCACCAAGACTTCGCCGGTGGCGTAGCTTCAGGTTACCCATTCGGTTTGTGGTCTAAAACTTGGGACGATCCAATGGGTCACGGAACTCACGTTGCCGGATCAGTGATGGGTCGCGGAACAGCTTCAAAAGGTCTTCTTAAAGGCGGAGCTTATGAAGCAAAAATGGTGGCTGAAGGTATGTGGTCGCCAATGCTTAAAAACTTAAGCGTTCCATCTAAATTGGGCGATCTTTTCACAAAAGCTTATTCAGAAGGCGCTCGCATCCACACAAACTCTTGGGGTGGGGCTCGTACTTTCGGTGCTTACGACAACTTCGCCATCCAAGTTGACGAATGGCTGTATGCAAATCCTGATATGTTGATCCTTTTTGCGGCGGGTAACTCTGGCGCAGATAAAAACAAGGACGGCCGTATCGATGCTAACTCCATGGCGTCTCCGGGAACAGCGAAAAACGTTCTGACTGTGGGAGCTTCTGAAAACAAAGTTTCTACAGGTGGTATCCAAGTTCCAATCAGCAAATTGAGAGCTGCTAAAGATGAATGGCCAGCAGAGCCTATCTACAGCGATTACATCTCTAACAACGAAAATGGTTTGGCGATGTTCTCTTCTCGTGGTCCTACAAGTGATGGCCGTGTGAAGCCAGACATCGTAGCTCCAGGAACAAACATCTTGAGCGTTAAATCTCAAGTCAAAGACGCTTCTGATTTGTGGGGCGCATACAATAAAGACTACGTTTGGTCGGGTGGTACTTCTATGGCAACTCCGCTCACTGCGGGTGCAGCAGCCGTAGCTCGCCAAATCGTGATCGAGAAATTGGGCGTGCAAAATCCATCAGGCGCTTTGATGAAAGCTGTGATGATTCACACAGCAGTTGATATGTATCCAGGTCAATTCGGTGAGATCGGTGCGGCCCGTGGTCAGGAGATCTTGACTCGTCGTCCGAACTCTGACGAAGGTTACGGTCGCGTGGATGTTTCCAATGTTTTGAACTTGGGACCAAAAACAAAATTGATCGACAACCGCAACGGTGTGGCGCAAGGATCTGAGGATTCTTATGAATTCACTTTGTCTGGCACTGGCAAGCTTTACGCGAACCTTGTTTGGACAGATGCTCCGGGTTCTGCGAATGCGGCCCAAGCCCTTGTGAACGATTTGGATTTGGTTTTGACGATGCCTAACGGTCAAACGTTGAGTATGAACGATCATATCAACAACCTTGAAATGATCGAAAAAGCAGGTCTTCCGGCTGGAACTTACAAATTGACTGTAAAAGGCTATAAAGTTCCTCAAGGTAAGAACGGCGCTCAAGCTTACGCGCTTGTTTATACGGCTACTGAGTTGTAATTCTAATTTAGTGCTGTAAGTAATTGAAATTACGGGAAAAGGCTCGGTTTAATCCGGGCCTTTTTCTTTTGAAAAATCCTCTGAAATTATTTCCAGACACGGTGCTCTGATTTGATAACTTGTGTCAAATTTGATAGAACGTTGAAGGTCGTAACCCTATCTAATTTCAGGGGGAGGTTCTCGAATGCAAACGTTTAGTATCGGTGATAATGCAGTTTATCCTGGATATGGCGTTGTTAAAGTGGTTTCTATTGAAACCAAAGAAATGTTGGGCACAAAGACAACATTCTACAATATGCAGTTAGTGGACACGGGCCTGAAAATCATGATTCCAACAACGAACGTTAAGTCTGCAGGACTCCGTCCTATTATTTCTAAGACAGAAGCAGCACGCGTTGTAGGTATTCTCAAAGAAAAAGACATCAAGATCGACAACCAAACATGGAATCGCCGTTATCGCGAGTACATGGAGAAAATCAAAACAGGTTCTGTTTTCGAAATTGCTGAAGTTTTACGCGATTTGTTCCTTCTAAAAGCGGACAAAGAGCTTTCCTTCGGTGAGCGCAAGATGCTTGATTCCGCTCGCAGCCTTCTTCTAAAAGAACTCACTTTGGCAACAAGCCAAGAAGAGCTTTTCAAAGAAGAAGAAGTCAAAGCGATCTTCGGTATCACCGCGTAGTCGGCGGACGCCGGCAGTGCCGAAGCGCCTGTGGCGCGTAGGCTGAAGCAGCACTGGACGAACTCCAAAAAACATAATAAATTCAAGGCTTGGTTTTAAAGACCAAGCCTTTTTTATTTTGGAGCATCCATGACCTCAAAAATCGCCCCGCATCCTCGCGTTCGTTTCGCCCCATCTCCGACTGGATACCTGCACGTCGGTGGAGCTAGAACCGCTCTTTACAACTATCTTTTTGCCAAGAAAAACGGTGGCGAATTTATTCTTCGTATTGAAGACACGGATGAAGCGCGTTCAACAGAAGAATCTCTTCGCGGAGTTGTTGATGATCTTGTGTGGTTGGGTCTTCTTTGGGATGAAGGCGTGGATCCAAAAACGTTGAAAGATGTCGGTCCAAACGGTCCTTATCGTCAAAGTGAGCGCCAAGACATCTACAAAAAATATGCGGACCAGCTTCTTGAAGCGGGTAAAGCTTATTACTGTTTTCTCACTGATGAAGAAATTGAAAAGCAAAGAGCTGAAGCTTTGGCGGCGGGTCGTTCTCCGCACGTGAATTCTCCGTATCAAGATTGGCCTTTGCAAAAAGCGTTGGACCATTTGAAGGCGGGCAACAAAGGTGTTGTTCGTTTCAAAACAAAAGGTCTTGCGAAAGATTATATCTTTACAGATCTAGTGCGTGGAGAAGTGAAATTCCCATCGGACATGGTAGGTGACTTCGTTCTTTTGCGCTCTGACGGTATGCCAGTTTATAACTTCTGCTGCGTTGTTGACGATCACTTAATGAAGATCACGCATGTCTTCCGCGCTGAAGAGCATCTTCCAAATACTTTGCGCCAAATGATGATCTATGAATCTTTGAACTGGCCATTGCCTGAATTCGGTCACATGGCTTTGATCTTGGATGAAGATCGTCAAAAACTTTCTAAACGTAAAGGTGCCGTGGCTTGCGGTCAGTTGAAAGAAGAAGGCTACTTGGCTTCAGCTGTTTTGAATTTCATCGCTCTTCTTGGTTGGTCACATCCAGAGGGCAAAGAGATCATGACCGTCGAAGATATGAAACAGGCGTTTGATATCTCTCGTTTGAATCCATCGGGTGCGATCTTTGACCGAGTGAAATTTAAGTGGATGAACTCGATGCACTTGCGTGCGCTTCCGAACGCAGAACTTTGGAAGGCGATTCAGCCTTTCTTGGCGCGTGAGAAAATGGAACTTCCGCAAGATCCTGTATGGCAAGATAAGTCGATTGCTTTGTTTAAGCCTTACATGGAAATCTTGGCAGATGCCGTTGAGCTTTATAGACCTCTGAATGATAAGTCTTATGTGATCTTGCCAGAGGCTGATGAGACTTTGAAATGGGAACCGACAAAAGCTGTTTTGGCAGCGTGGTTGGAGCTTGTGAAGGCGCATCCTTCTGACTTTATGACAGAAGATGAGTTCTTGAAATACCAAGACGAAGTGAAAAACAAGACAGGTGCTAAAGGGAAAAATCTCTTTATGCCAATTCGTGTGGCGGTGATTGGAAAACCCCACGGAGCTGAATTGAAGATTCTTGTGCCTCTTATTAAGAAAACATCTTTAATTGCTCGTGCAGAGCAGGCATTGGCGAAAACATAGGTGTAATATGTCTTTAAAAATCTACAGCACGCTTTCCCGCCAGACAGAGGAATTTAAACCGCTCACTCCAGGTGAAGTAAAAATCTACGTCTGCGGTCCGACGGTTTATAATTTCCTGCATGTCGGAAATTTTCGGGGTGTTGTGTTTTTTAACCTGGTTCGCAACTGGTTGGAAGAGCTTGGCTATAAAGTTCAGTACGCTCTGAATTTCACAGATGTGGATGACAAAATCATCGCGCGTGCGAATGAAATGGGAAAATCCGCCGGAGACGTTTCTGAACTTTATATCGCTGAATATAAAAAAGATTTTGCGACATTAGGTTTGCGTCCCCACGATTTCAATCCGAAAGTCACTGAACACATGGACGGCATCCGCGCTGTGATTTCAAAATTAATTGAAAACAAAAAGGCTTACCAGGCAGATGGCGACGTGAACTATTCCGTATCCTCTTTTGATGGCTACGGAAAATTAAGCGGTCGTAAAGTCGAAGACCAACAAGCGGGATCTCGCATTGATGTGGATGAAAAGAAGCACAACGCAGAAGACTTCGCTCTTTGGAAGTCCGCTAAAGCAGGTGAGATTTCCTGGCCTTCTCCGTGGGGGCCGGGGCGTCCAGGCTGGCACATTGAGTGCTCGGCAATGATCAAAGATATTTTTGGTGATCAGATCGATATTCACGGTGGTGGAATGGATTTGATTTTCCCACACCATGAAAACGAAATCGCGCAAAGTGAAGGCTGCACTCATAAGCAGTTCGTCAAATACTGGATGCACTGGAATATGATCAACTTCGGATCTCAAAAAATGTCGAAGTCTTTGGGGAATATCGTTTCCATGCGCGAGTTCCTCGAAGTGAATCCGCCGGAAGTTTACAAGTGGATGATGCTCAATGTGCACTATCGCAGTGTGAGTGATTTCTCGGACGATTCGATTGGTCGTGCGGTAACAGGACTTGCGCGTATTTACTCAGCGCTTGCGGTGGCAGAGAGTTATTTGACTCCGGAAGTAACTGCTGTTGATGCTGGTTTTGAGAAAATCACGAAGGAAGCTTGGGATAAAGTCACAACGGCGTTGAATGATGACTTCGGAACTCCGGAAGTTTTTGCGGCATTGTTTGAAGTGACTCGTCAGTTTAACAACCAAGTTCGTCGTGGCTTGAAGGTCAATCCAGCAGTTCAAGGTAAAGCTTTGGCATATCGCAACTTCGTCCACCGTGTCGGTGCTTTGATGAGTTTATTCCAACAACCAGCTCAAGCGTTCTTGCAAGATCTTGATAGCCGCTTGCTTGCGCAAATGAAGATTGAGCGTTCGGCAGTGGAAGCTGTGGTTGCAGAAAGAGCAGCAGCCCGTGCAGCCAAAGACTTTGCAAAGTCCGATGAGCTGCGTGCGAAGCTCACCGAAATGGGTATCTCAGTGAGCGACACCCCGGAAGGCAGCTTCTGGGAAGTCACGAAATAGGTACCTGCTTCCCATCGTGCTGATTTGGTACATACTTAAAGGCCCGCGATCACAGAATTAAGATCAGGTTTTTTCAAAACAGCGGTGTTGTTGGTGCGAGTGCTCTTGCTCACAACACCGAATGGAATATTCCCCCACCATTTTTCAACAGTGCTTCCATCGGAGGCAACCGTCGTCATTTTGCAAGTGTCATAGTTGCCGGCAGGTGTAGAAATCTTCTCGACAGTTCCACCTTGAAGCATGCAATTGGCCATCATTTCTTTGTAGCGGTCAGGGGAGTAGAGATTGTCCACTTGAATGAGCTGAGTGGAAGTCTCGCTTCCCATGGTGGCTTCGTATTTTACAGTCCACTTATTTTCTTTTTTATCAAAGCTCGTCACTTCTTTGATGATTTTTACTTCCATTAACGAACCATCGGGTTGTTTCACGGTGCCTGTCCATTGAACTTTATCTCCCACATTGGGATAGGCGAAAGCGGTTCCGGCCAAGAGTGTCGCAAAGAAAAAGCTAAAGAGTTGCAATGCCATAACATCTCCTTCTTACAGAGTGATAGTGGCACAGGGGAGTTCTGACAGAGACCTAATCTTTTTGTAAGGTGTGAGGATACAGGAGTCCAGTGTCACTTAGACTCCTATATGTTTGCATTTACTCAAGAGTGAGTTCGTGAGTTTTTGCGGCCGCGATATCTTTTTCATCCATCAACTGCGGGCGGTATTTTCCGTCGAGGAACATTTGCACTTGGTCTTTGTAGAACGGCGAAAGCATGTGTCCTGAGTTTCCGATGGGATTGATGCCCCAGCTTTTTTGTGGATTTGCAAAGTCGATGATACGACGAGTGGAGGGGCCCGCAACGACCTTGAAGTCGCCACCCATAGAGCGCATCTTGTTGTTGTTGATATCGTTGTAGGATCCCGGCATTGGATAAGGGCCAAGATTGAAGATCTTATTCAAAGGGTAGTTTCTTCCTAGTGGGTGCATGTATTCAATCGTATGCAATGTTCCCCAAGTTGGATTGTTAGAAAGTTTTTCCGCTGCCGCGATAAAGCCCTTCGTTACAACCTTCGTATAATTCTTATGAGTCCACCATGTCGAAGTGGGGTTTAAGATAGCCCTTTCATAAAACACCCAAGCGTAAGGAGTGTTGAGATAAGCGGCTCTCGTGTCTTCATCGAAATCTTCAAGCATCAATAAAATATTTTCGTTGTTCCATTGATGGAAAAGGCCCGCTTCTTTGGAATTCACATCAGACTGCATATTCCAAGATTTAAGCGCTTCGAGCTGATTTTTGTATTTTGCATTTTCAGTGTCGTTTAAACGAATATGCTCAAACATTTTATTCAGAATATTTTTGTTCTGATAATTGAAGTTTTCAGTTTGAAGAGCTTTAAACTCTTCCGCGCTCCACTGATCTTTTTCAGCGAGGGCGCGAGAGATTGTTTGAAAGCGATCATCCGACTGCCAGTCGCCACGAATATTTGCGTTCAGCCCTTGAGGTCGCGAATTTGCCGTCACAATAAATCCAGACTCGGGATTTACTAAGTGAGGTTTTTCGTCCCAAGCAAGAAGACGTTCGTATTCATCCGTACCCGTGCTGCCATTGAGAATCATATCGGAGTTTGGATTCTTCTTTACGGCCATATCACCAAAAACCCACCATGCGATATTCTCGGCATCCGAATACATCACATTAAGTCCAGGTGCAGTTCCATATTGCAAAGCTGTTTCAAAGGCTTTGATGTCTTTGGCTTCGGCCATATTTCTGAGAGCACGCATTGGATTGTTTTCTGGACGGTGGAAGGCCCATTTTAAAGCGAGATTTTTCTCTGACAGAAACTCATCCATGATGGGGCCGTGAGACGTTTCAATCATGCTCAGCACAAGATCCGGTTGATCTTTGATCTTAATAACTTCTGTCCACTCCAGGTAAGGTTGTGGTTTGTTTTTAAATAAAACCGTTTTCTTTTCTTTATCTAAAGTTTCACGGAAAAGATCCATGTCGTCAGCGAGCGACATCGTGAAACCCCAGGCGTGATGGCGATTGTGGCCTAAGACAGCGAAAGGAACGAGAGGCAAGTAGTGTCCGTAAATTTCAAACTCAGGTGTTTGAATATGGGCTTCAAACCAAACTGCCGGAGAACTGTAACCAATATGCGGGTCATTCGCAAAAATACTTTTTCCCGATTGCGAGCGCTCAGGTCCCACAAGCCACGCGTTACTGCCTTCGAAGGAAGGAATAAAAAGTCCTTCAGAGGCAATCGCCTGCAGAGTGGAGGGCCACGGGTCCGAAGCTGAGGCAGCAGCAATTTTAATTGGTGCTTTTAAAGGATCATTTCGTAAAGCCTGAAACTGATCCAGAGAAAGTTTGTCAGCAAGCTTTGTCATAAGAGGATCAGCTTTAAGAGCAATACCAAAACTATAAGCCATGTGACCCGTCATGATATAAGCGTCAAGTGGAGTGAAAGGACGAGGCTTCAATCCCAAAATTTGCATTTCATAGGGAAGCGGACGCGTGGCGATGTATTGATTTATGCCATCAAAATAGGCCGCCATCTCATCCCAAACTTGTTGATCAAAGCGGCCTTGTGATTTTTCAAGAGCGAGCATTCTCTCCACGGAGCGTTTTAGCATCAAGCTGCGATAAAGTTTGTCACTCTTTAAAGCGATCTCGCCAAAGACTTCGCTCAACTCGCCTTGAGTCATGCGGCGGGAAAGCTCCATCTGAAAAAGTCGCTCACTGGCCTGAACAAAGCCCAGCGCTCTTAAAGCATCGAGTTTATTTTCTGCGCGAATGTGAGGAATTCCAAAAGTATCGCGAGTCACCTTTACCGGATGTGAGAGGTTCTGAATTTTCAAAGTTCCATCCATAGGGGCTAGAGAACTTCTAAGGAAAAAATAAATTCCGAGAGCAGCAATACTAAGAAGAATGACAAGCCCAAGGAGGCTTCGTTTTAAAAATTTCATGCCCAAAGTCTACTACGGTTTCTAGCTACACGGCATCATATCTAAGTTACACTCATAAGTTAATGCGTTGTAGCCAGAAAAAAGAAGCAGGCACCTTTTGAAATTATGGTAGGCTTAGAGGGATGGGCTCTACTTATAAAAAGAACTTTCAATTGGTGTCGGAGTTTAAACCTTCTGGGGATCAGCCGCGCGCAATTCAGCAGATGCTGGAAAACTTTGATGCGGGTTTGAAGCATCAGACATTGTTAGGTGTGACGGGATCGGGAAAAACTTTTTCGATGGCACACACGATTGCAAAGTTAAATCAGCCGGCGTTGGTGCTGGCTCCGAATAAAACTTTGGCAGCGCAGTTGTATGCGGAGTTCAAAGAGCTTTTCCCTCACAATGCGGTTGAGTACTTTGTCAGTTACTACGATTACTATCAGCCGGAAGCTTATATTCCTTCGACAGATACTTACATTGAAAAAGATTCTGCGATCAATGAGCAGATCGATCGTATGCGCCACTCGGCGACGCGTTCTTTGTTTGATCGTCGTGACGTGATCATCGTGAGTTCGGTTTCTTGTATCTACGGCTTGGGTTCTCCCGAAGCGTATGAAGGCATGATGATTCAAATCGTTTCTAATACAGAAATGAAGCGCGATCATTTGCTGAGAGAACTTATTCGTATTCAGTACCAAAGAAACAACGTCGACTTCTCTCGCGGCACCGTGCGTGTGCGCGGGGATAATGTTGAGATCTTTCCTCCGTACGAAGAAGAGCGTGCGATTCGTGTCGAGTTCTTTGGTGATTTTATCGAAAGACTTTCGTGGATTGATCCTTTGACAGGCCAAGTGCTGGAAGAGATCGATCAGATCGGTATTTACCCGGGAAGTCACCACGTCACTAGTGATGATAACTTAAAGCGCGCGATTAAAACAATTCAAGAAGAATTGCGTGAGCGTTTGGTTGTCTTGAATCAAGAAATGAAATTCTTGGAAGCTCAACGTCTGGAACAAAGAACTTATTATGACATCGAGATGATGGAGCAAATGGGTTTCTGTCAGGGGATTGAGAACTACTCTCGTCATATGACGGGACGTGGAGCGGGGGAGCCGCCTCCAACATTGCTTGAATACTTCCCTAAAGAGTTTGTTACGTTCATTGATGAGTCTCACGTCACCGTCCCGCAGATTGGGGGGATGTATCGTGGAGACCGCGCTCGTAAATCCACTTTGGTGGAACACGGTTTTCGTTTGCCTTCGGCTTTGGACAACAGACCTCTGAACTTTCAAGAATTTGAAAGCATGATGGATAAGGTCGTCTATGTTTCGGCGACTCCTGGAACTTATGAATTGCAAAAGTCCGAAGGGATCATCGTTGAACAAATCATTCGTCCGACGGGTTTGATTGATCCTATCGTTGAAGTTCGTCCGGTGAAACATCAGGTCGACGATCTTCTGAAAGAGATCCGTGAACGTATTAAAAACAAAGAGCGTGTGCTTATCACGACTTTGACAAAACGTTCAGCGGAAGATTTGACCGAGTATTATGAAAGTCTGGGAATCAAAGTAAAGTATCTGCACAGTGATATTCAAACAGTGGAGAGAACAGAAATCCTGCGTGATCTGCGCTTGGGTGTCTTTGATGTTCTTGTGGGGATCAATCTTTTGCGTGAGGGTTTGGATATTCCAGAAGTCAGTCTTGTCGGCATCACTGATGCGGATAAAGAAGGCTTCTTGCGTTCGGAAAGATCTTTGATTCAAACAATTGGCCGTGCGGCGAGAAACATCAATGGTCGTGTGATTCTTTATGGTGACACCGTCACTGAAAGCATGCAGAAGGCGATCGGGGAAACGGACCGTCGTCGTCGTATTCAGCAGGAGTACAACCAAGCTCATGGTATTACTCCGCAGTCGATCCGTAAAAGAATCAAAGAAGGTCTTGGCGAGGTCTTTGACGGGACTTTGGCGAATACGGTTCTTACAGGTGAAGCTAAAGCCGGTGCGATGAAAAATAAATTTGCGCATCATCCTGAAAAGATCCAACAAGAGATCGAAAAGCTGCGTGCGAAAATGAAAGAGTACTCGGCGAACCTTGAGTTTGAAGAGGCGGCGAAAATCCGCGATGAAATCAAGCGTCTGCAAATTACGGAGTTGAATTTAAGAAGCGGTGAAGTCGAATCGGACAGTGCGGAGGTTGTTAAGGATGGCCTCAAGTAAATTCGACGAATGCCGGGATAAGGTTAAAGAGTTCCCCACGCAGAGTGGGGTTTACCTTATGAAAAACATTTCCGATAAAATTATCTATATCGGAAAAGCGAAAAATCTGCGCAATCGCGTTCGAAGTTATTTCACAGATAACAAGGATCACTCTCCAAAAACGCGATTGCTCGTTTCGAATATCTGTGAAGTTGAATACATTCTGACAAAAACCGAAGTGGAAGCGTTCCTGCTTGAAGCTTCGCTCATTAAGAAACATCGACCCAAATACAATATTCGTCTGCGTGATGATAAAGCTTATCCTTACATTCGTTTTTCATGGAGTGATGAGTATCCGCGTCTGTATTTGGCGCGTAAGGTGAAAAAAGACGGTTCTTTGTATTTCGGTCCGTACACTTCAGGCTTTGCCGTTCAAGCGACAATTCGATTTCTGAACCGCACTTTTAAAATCCGCGACTGTGGCGATGCTATGTTTAAGACACGCACTCGTCCTTGTATGACTTATCAAATCGGTCGCTGTACGGCTCCGTGTGTGGAGTATATTTCCAAAGAAGACTATCGAGAAGAAGTTGAAGGCGCGAAACTTTTCTTAAAAGGCCAAAACAAGAAGGTCATCAAAAGTATCACAGAAAAAATGATGACAGCGGCGGAAGAAGAAAAATTCGAAGTCGCCGCTCGTTTGCGTGACTCTGTTCAGGCGATTAAAGCCATCTTGGAAAAACAAGCGGTGATTAACGACACCTCGGAAAAAGACCAAGACGCCGTTGGTTTTTATGGTGATGAGCGAGGATGTCTTGTGGAAACAGTCCACGTTCGTGCCGGTCGCGTGATCGGTACAAGATCGCATTTCTTACCTCACTTTGATCCTAATGATGCGGGCGAAGATCCACGTGAATGGTTGGTAGACTTCCTCAATCAGTATTACGAAGACAACTTTATTCCTGATGAGGTGTTGTTGCCGCTTGATATTGGCAGCGATTTAACAAAATTGATGGCCGAAGTTCTCAAAGAGCGTTCGGGTAATAAATCTGTCGTGCGTTTCGCAACGGATGAGCGCGGGCGTAATTTAGTGGAAATGGCGAATGAAAACTCTAAATCTCATTTCTTGAAATACGTTTCTAAATCCGAAGAAAAACTTCGTGGTTTGGATGAGATCAAAGAGAAACTACATTTACCAGAACTTCCTCGTCGTATCGAGTGTTACGATATTTCGACCTTCCAAGGAGCAGAGACCGTGGCGTCTCAGGTTGTCTTTGAAGAAGGTGTTCCAGCGAAAGAGCACTATCGTCGTTATAAAATTAGAACGGTGAAGGGCATTGATGACTTTGCTTCCATGTATGAAGTTTTAAGTCGCCGCTTTAAGCATACGGAATATGATGATCCACAATTGATTGTGATCGATGGTGGTAAGGGGCAGTTGGCTCAGGCCATTAAAATTCTAACTGAAATTGGACGAAACGATATCCCGGTTGTGGGTCTGGCGAAGGCGCGCACCGAAAGTGACTTCCAAAAGCAGGAAGTTGAGTCTACGGAAGAAAGATTCTTCCTTCCAGGCCGGGCTAATCCTGTGACCTTTAAGCACAATGCGGAAGCTTTGCACATCCTGACCGGCATCCGCGACGAGGCCCATCGATTCGCCATCACTTATCATCGTAAGCTGCGTGAAGGGACTTCTTTAGAGAGTGAACTTGATTACGTGGTGGGTTTAGGTGAAAAAAGAAAGAAAGTTCTTTTGACTCATTTCAACTCTATTGATGAAATCAAGACGGCGGTACCTGAAGAGATTGCGCAACTTAAAGGCTTTAATCGGGTGCTGGCAGAGCGTATTCTGCTTCAATTAAATGAACCGGATGAAGAAGAAGCTGAGGTTGAAGAGTGAAGAGTCATGCCCTTTTAGTGGGTTTGGGAATTTTCTTAAGTCGTATTGCGGGTCTTGTCCGTGAACGTGTTTTCGCTCACTTCTTTGGAAACTCCGACGCCGGGGATGCTTTTAAGGCGGCTCTTAAGATTCCCAACTTCTTGCAGAACCTTTTCGGAGAAGGCGTTCTTTCTGCGAGTTTTATTCCCGTCTATGCGCAGCTCTTAGCAAAAAAACATGACGAAGAAGCTGCAAAGGTGGCTTCCGTCATCGGAAGCTTGCTTTTCGTAATGACATCACTTTTGGTTTTAGTCGGTGTTTTTGCAACTCCCTTTTTGATTGATTTGATTGCTCCAGGGTTCCAAGGGGAAAAACGAGAGTTGACGATCAAGATCGTGCAGATTCTTTTTCCCGGGACGGGCTTTCTTGTTATGTCGGCTTGGTGTTTGGGAGTTTTAAATTCTCATCGCAAGTTTTTTCTTTCTTATGTCGCTCCCGTTATTTGGAATGTCACTATTATCGCAACTCTGGCAATCTGGGGTTCTAAGCAAGGACAGTTTGAATTAGCCACAACAGTGTCGTGGGGCTTGGTTGCGGGAAGCTTTTTGCAATTTGCGATACAGCTTCCTTCGGCACTTCGCTTGGGTAAAAAGATTTACCCCTCTTTAAATACACAAATCAGTCATGTAAGAACCGTGGTTAAAAACTTTGTTCCTGTGGTGATTTCTCGCGGAGTTGTGCAAATCAGCGCTTATATCGACAATATGCTGGCGAGCCTTTTGCCAACGGGCGCGGTTTCAGCATTGGCTTATGCGCAGACTCTTTATTTGCTGCCAGTAAGTCTTTTTGGGATGAGCGTCTCTGTTGCGGAACTTCCGGCGATGTCGCAAGCGACAGGTTCTGAGCACGAAATCAAAGAATACCTGCAAGGAAGACTTAACCGCGGCTTAGAACAAATTGCTTTCTTTATCATTCCATCGGTTGTGGGATTTTTGCTTTTAGGAAATTTAATCGTCGGCGCGGTTTTTCAAACAGGGGAGTTCCAAGAAGAAAACACACGCTATGTGTGGATGGTCTTAGCGGGTTCCACAGTAGGCTTACTGGCGTCGACATTGGGGCGTCTATATTCTTCCACATTCTACTCGCTGAAAGACACAAGAACTCCATTGCAGTTTGCGATTGTGCGGGTAATCTTCACAACATTGTTGGGAGTTCTTTTTGCCTTCTATCTACCGAAAGCTTTGGGTTTTGATTCCCAATGGGGAACGCCGGGACTAACGGCTTCCGCAGGACTTGCCGGGTGGATCGAATTCTACTTCTTGAGAAAAGCCCTAAATAAAAAAATCGGAAAAACAGGTTTAAGCTTCAAATACCAAGTCAAAGTATGGGTCATCGCACTTCTCAGCGCTGGAGCAGGTGCAGCAGTCGTTCACTACGGAATGGAAAAAAGTATCCACATTATTTGGCGCGCGATCGTAGGGCTTTCCATCTATGGAGTTCTCTATTTCACTCTAGGCTATGCAGCGAAAATCGAACAGGCTCACAGTCTTCTGCAAAAAATTCTCCGCCGAATTAAATAGCTATTATGTCTCAGGTAAAACTTTGGGAAAGAGCTTGGTGCCTTTTACGTGGCGTAGCCCCCATTTCGCCATTTCATTAAGGACGGGTTCCAGTGCCTTTCCTTTTTCTGTCAGAGAGTATTCGAACCTTAAGGGATTCGTTTGATAAGGAATTTTCGTTACCAGATCGAATTCCTCGATCCGGGTCAGTCGATCCGCAAGAATATTCGTGGGAATTTTCTCTTTCGAATTTATAAATTCCGCATACCGCCGTTTTCCTAAAAATAGATCTCTTATGACGATAAGGGTCCATTTGTCTCCGACAATATCGAGCAGGTTTGTAATAGGACAAATAGATCTCTTTAAATTAACAGAGCGCATTGGATCTCCACGAGTGACTTGCAAATTACAAGTCACTATGAAAATATCACCGCACTTTAAAAAGTCAAATCGTTTTGAAGAAGGAAGCTTTTATGAAATCTGGAAACAACTTCGCTTTTACTGATTTTGGACCTTTCGCAAATATTGATCAGTATTTTTTTGAACACCCAAAGCTAGGAACAAAAGTCCCTGGAAAGAATTTTTTAAAAGAGATCTTGGATCTCTCTAGTATGGAGGTGTCGATCAATAAATTGCCACCTGGTGGTGCAATGCCTTTTAGTCACAAACACCGCGAAAATGAGGAGCTGTATCTGTTCCTCAAGGGAAAAGGCGAATTTTGCGTGGATGGAGAGTGGTTCGATGTTCAGGAAGGTTCCGCAGTTCGAGTTTCACCTGATGGCGTACGAACTTGGAGAAGTTCCAAGGCAGATGAACTTGTTTTTATTGTGATTCAAGCAAAGGCTGGAACTATGAATGGGAATACTATTGAAGATGGTGTTCGAGTGTCCCAACCGTAAGTTCTCGAAGAAATTTTACCAACGCACACCCCAGCCGTACAGGTCGACATAGATACTGTCATCCCAAAAAGCAAAGCGAAGGCGGCCAGTGAAGTAGCCTTCGTACCAAGGACGGAACTCCACTCGGGTTAGACAGGTTTGTCCGGGAACTAAAAAGTTCGGGCAGTTGCTCCATGCCCAATAACCAGAACCCATAATGAAGACGCCACGAATATTTAAAGGCTCCACCCCCGTATTGCGCAGAGTGATGTCGGCCCACTCGCTGAAATTCAGGCGTACGTTTCCGAAGTTATAATAATAGTAGCGGCCTGATTGTGAGGAAAGAGAGGAAGGGCTGACCGAAATTTCTACCGCATCTGATTTGGCGAAGCACGGAAGAGAAAGAAAAAACCCGAGTAAAATACTCATTAAGAGTTTCATAGGGCCTCCTGATACTTTTATTTTTTCTGAAACAAAGGTCGCCCGCAAAGTTTTTCCGTTGTATGATTCAGATGTCATGAACGAATCTGTTTGGTCTCCGATGAAATTTTCCATGTATAGGTCTTTCTGGATCTGTGCCTTTTTGTCAAATTTAGGAACCTGGATTCAAGATGTGGCTGCCGGATGGGTGATGACACATTTAAATACATCACCTCTTGTGATTTCTCTTCTTTCTTTTTCAGGCAGCTTGCCGATTTTATTTTTAAGTATTCCAGCAGGATACGTCGCGGACCTTGGTCATCGCAGAAATATTTTGCTTTTCGCTCAAGGTCTTATGTTTTTTGCCGCAGGTCTTTTAGCGTATTTAGTTTGGCAAGAAAAAGTCACAGAGCTCAGCCTCTTAGGATTGTCTGTTGTGATGGGTATTGGACTCGCCTTAACAAATCCAGCATTTCAGTCGGTACTTACTGATTTAGTTCCTTCGCATTTGCAAGCGCAAGCTGTGCTTGTTTACTACATGGGTATCAACATCACACGCGTCTTAGGACCCACAATCGGTGGAGGTCTCTTAAGCGGTTTCGGTCCCGGTAGTGCCTTTCTTGTGAATAGTATTTCCTTTTTAGGTCTCATCATTTTTTTCTATCGCTGGCCGGTATCCGGGGCGGACGCCCGCAGAGCGCAGGATCAGCGGTCCGGAGCTGAAGCAGCATCGAAAATAAAACTCCAACCCGAAGATTGGATTCCACTTTTTTCTCTGCACAATTTAAAACTCTGGATCGAAATTTTTCTTGTCACGTTTTGTGCTTCTTCACTCTGGGCCCTATATCCAACAAGAGGTCGCGTCGAGATGGGACTCAGCTCCCTGCAATACGGGTCACTCTTAGGTTTCTTTGGCTTAGGCGCGTGCCTCAGTGCAATTTTATCGGATAAAATCATGCTTCCGCACCGCACTCACAAATCTTTAGCGGGCTCTTATATCATCTATGCACTGGGAGTTTTGATTTTGGGTTTTGCACCTAGTTACTGGTTTTTATGTGCAGCGATGTTCTTGGGTGGGACGGGGTGGCTGGTGTTAGCCACACTTATGAACATGAGTTCAAGACAGATCACAGGAAAATCTCATTTAAAAGCCACGATGCTTGGAGTTTTCCTGGCAGTATTCTATGCAGGAATGGCATTAGGTTCTGTCACGTGGGGAGCGATTGCAAAATTGAGCCACTCATCGATGGCTCTTCTTATTGCCGGAATTCTTTTAATGCTGATCGGTTTTGCGAAAGGCCTGCGTGCCGCCTTTTAATGCACGCGGTGACGAGTCGGCTCTTTTTCAGAATCACAGCATGAACACTTTGCTTCTTCCTGAAGAACTGCAAAAGCATTTTCCTGCTTATAGCTAAACTCAAGAGCCGCCCCACAAATTTCGCAGTTATTAACAGCTTTGCGGAAATCTTCTCTTTTATTAAATTCTTCAGTGGGAATTATGTTGAATCTGAAAACTTCCATGCGACCTCCATGTCTTGAGATCTTATCGGCAAGTTTTGTCTCAACTTGAGACCTCGGCGGATGCCGGCAGAGCGCAGGGCCAACGGCCCGAAGCTGAAGCAGCACCAAAACCCATATATGTAACCTCACATCTCTTGAGCGCCGCATTAGCCTCCGGTTTTATTAGTCTACCGCCTTTAGTCTAGAGTAAAATGCGCTCAATTGGGGCTGAAAATGAAAGACTATATTCAATATCTGCAGGACGTTCTTGGACTTCAAAATGTCATGCTGTCTCCAGCGGAAGCTGGTCGCACAGGTGACGAGGTTAAGACACGTTTTTTTTCAGCAGAAGGTCCTTTCACAGCTCACGACTTTCAGCACTACGAGTTGGTTTTTCTAAACATCCTGACTCAAGCCAAAGAAAGTTTTTTCAATAAAGACGTGCGCGATCTTTTCGATAAAATGAAAGCGGCGATGAAATTAAAAAACATCCAAGTGCTAGAGTTGGATTGCACTGTTGATGACCGCTCGCAGCTTCCCTCCGAACTTGCAAAAATTTGTGAAAGCAAAGTGGTCGTAGTTTTTAGTTCTTTTCCTAAAGATATTGGCGAGTTGATTTTTAAGGGCCCTGGAAAGTGGATAGAAACCTACAGCCCTGCGTATCTACTCGAAGATGCCGGAGCAAAGAAAGTCGTGTGGAACGATTTGCAAAAAGTGATGAGGGAGCTGGGCTTATGAAAAACCTGGCTCTTTTTTTATGCGTCCTTTTTTTGGGAACTTTTAAAGCTCAGGCCAATTGCACCGTCGGCGTGACAATCAACGAAGCTATTTCGGCTTCGACCACGGACTATTTAGAGCGCGCTGAGAAGAGAGCCAAAGAGAACAAGTGCGATTCCATTTACGTGCGAATGAATACTCCCGGCGGAAGCCTGCAGAGCACGCGTTTGATTGTGGAGCGCATCTTAGCGTCTCCGATTCCTTATCTTTGTTTGATCACGCCCAGTGGAGGTCATGCGGGCAGTGCCGGAGCTATTATTCTACAGGCCTGTCATGTGAACGGTGGTGTTGTCGCCACAAATATTGGCGCGGCTACACCGATTTTAGGAACGGGAGAAAATACGCCAGAAGACCTTCGCAAAAAACTTGTGAACGACACCGTCAGTTGGATGGAAGGTGTGACAAGACTGCGCGGGCGAAGTTTGAAGTTCTCAAAAGAAATTGTGACGGAGGCGCGCGCTTTAAGTGTAGAAGACGCCGTTAAAGAAAAAGCCTTGGATATATTGGCAGGAAATGAAATCGATTTTCTGCAAAAGGCGCAAGGTCGGATTGTTTTAGTGGATGAGAAAAAAGAACTCGCCGTAAAAGTAGGTGATCTCCAAGAGTTCACACCAGACTTGCGCTATAAAGTTCTAAGCTTTATCGCAGATCCCGAATTTGCGTATTTGTTATTCATGGGAAGTTTAGCACTTCTTTATGTTGAGATCACCCATCCTGGAATGATCGCTCCGGGCGTGATTGGCGGAATTGGTTTGCTTCTTTCTTTGGTGGCTTTCCACAAACTAGATGTAGCGTGGGGAGGACTTGCGCTCATTCTTTTAGGAATAGCTTTTTTGATTTTAGAAATTTTCCTGCCAAGCTTTGGGGCACTCGGTATTGGAGGATTGATCGCCGTGTTTGTCGGAAGTTTATTTCTATTTGATGCTCAGACGACGGGATACACTCTTCCGCTTTCATTAATTATTTCTGTAGTCTCAGTGTTGGGATTATTCTTTTTAGCAGTCGGATATCTCGCAGTAAAAACGATTCGTCACAAATCCAGTGATGTTGATTCGGACCTAACAAAGGTAGATGGCATCGTGGTGACAGTCGAAGCCAACGGCCATCGTGGGCAGATCCAAATCATGGGAGAAACGTGGAAGTTTGTCTCTGAGGATTCATTAAAAGAAAACGATCGAGTGCATGTCACTGCAAGACAGGGACTCACATTGAATGTAAAGAAAGTAAAATAAGGAGTACGTGCAAATGGAATTTTTAATAGCGATAATTGTTATTGGCGGGATCATCTTAAGTTCCATGATCAAAATTCTAAACGATTGGGAGCGTGGTGTTGTTCTTCGTCTTGGTAAAGCCGTCGGTGTTAGAGGCCCCGGGCTGATTCTTCTTATTCCATTTGTTGAGCGTATGATCAAAATCGACACGCGTACTGTGGCGATGGACGTGCAACCTCAGGATGTCATCACAAAAGACAACGTGAGTATGCAGGTGAATGCCGTTGTGTATTTCAAAGTGGTGTCTCCTCTTGAAGCAATCACAAAAATTGAAGATTATTATTTTGCGACAAGCCAGCTGGCGCAAACGACTTTGCGCTCGGTGATGGGACAATACCCGCTTGATGATGTGCTCGAGCACCGTGATAAAATCAATTCAGCTCTGCAAGGTATTTTGGACAAGCACACCGAGGCGTGGGGTATTAAAGTCACGATGGTCGAAGTAAAACAAATCGATCTGCCAAAAGAAATGCAAAGGGCGATGGCGCGTGAGGCGGAAGCAGAGCGTGAACGTCGTGCGAAAGTCATTAGTGCCGAAGGGGAAGTGCAAAGAGCACAAAAGCTTCAAGAGGCTTCGTTGACTTTGGCAGGATCACCTTCTGCATTGCAGCTCGCTTATATGCAGACTTTAACGGAAATTGCTGGCGACAAATCCAATACAATCATTTTCCCTTTGCCGCTGGACATCATTAAGCCGCTAGTTGAGATGCAAAAGAAAAACTAGACTTTCATCCTCCTGGATGGATGAGGTTTAATTAAGAGGTCAGAACATGAAGTTTTGGCAAATTTCTATGGATGGAAATTGCAGTGAAACTGATTTGGGCCTCTTTGTGTTTCATCTTTGTGTATGTCAGTTTTCTATCGGATGCGCGATCAGCCTCTTCCGAGGTTGTTCGAGTGCGCCTGATGAGTGCGCCTAAGAAAGTTCAAATCACAGGTTTAGCTCTTCGTTTTCAAAATCTCAATCAACCTTATAAGCCTGTCGCCATACCAAGAAATGCACAGGCTGAAGTTCGTTTGCTAGAAAAAGAAGGAAAAAAAGTTTGGGCCTTGCGTGTGAACAACCAAGATCCCGAACACCTTTTCTCTGAAAAATACCTCCTTATTCAAGGAGAGAATCTTCGTGTCGGTTCGCAAGCATTGCCGTCGCGAGTTCTTCTCAACATGAACGCAAACAAGAACGTTGATGTTGTGGGAGTCATGCCTCTTGAAGATTACGTCGTCGGAGTTCTTGCCAGCGAAATGCCGTTGTCGTGGCCGCTAGAGACCTTGAAAGCGCAAGCGGTGGCGGCAAGATCTTATGCTTTGGCCGTTATGGAAGAACGCAAAGATAAACCGTATCACTTGGAAAGCAGCATTCTAGATCAAGTGTTTCGTCACGTGCTTGCGGAAGACGAAAATGATCCGCTCATCAAAAAAGCCGTTCAAGCGGTTCGTGAAACTGAAGGAGTGAAACTTTACGCTTCCAATAACAAAGTTCTTAAAGCCTTTTTTCATTCGGATTGCGGAGGTAAAACGACGACTCCACAAAATGTCTGGAACTATGGCGTGAACGCGGGAACAACGGTGGACACGTCGTGCCCGACAAATCCCCGAGCCCACTGGAAGCTCAACCTTAGCAAAGAAGAACTGAGCCGTCGTTTGCATGTCGAGAATTTTTCTTCCCTGGAGTTTATTAAAATTCCATCAGAAAACCGTATCAAAGCTGTGCGGGTGGCTTTCAATGATGCTCCATCGAAATTGATCTCTGCCAATGACTTTCGTCAACTCTTGGGATTCCAGGATTTGCGCAGCTCGCTTTTTGAAATGAAAAAAATCGGCGAAAGCTTTCTGTTTCAAGGACAGGGTTTCGGTCACGGCGTAGGCCTTTGTCAGTGGGGCAGTAAAGCCTTGGGACAAAGTGGTCGCAATTATAAACAAATCCTAACGCATTATTATCCATTAGCTCGACTTAAGTAGTTTCAGTTTCACGTCCATTTTCCCGAAAAGAACGATATGAGAAAACAGATCGTTCTTACCAGCGTCGTAGGGGTTTTGGGATTTTCCATCTCGCTTTTTGCAACAGAAGCAGAAGGGCCTTGCATCACCTGCACGACGGAAGAAAGTAAACCCGTCAACGCTTTAGAAAAAGTCGCTAAAGCTTTGAAGGCTGGCAATTCAAAATGGGTGGATGCTTATTTTATCGCTGATACCAAAGTCGTTGGTAAAGAACTCGATGTTGTTTTCAAAAATCCGCAAGATCTAAATATTTCTAATGAGCGCCTTGTGGTGGTGAATGGCTATTACACGCAGTTTTTAAATCAAAGCAATCTTGACAACGCTTTGAAATTTACTAAAGGCAATATCGCGGGATTAAAACCAGAGGAAAAGTTATTATTCTTAAGCATGCTGGGAAGTCGTCTGTCGAATGGTTATAGCGAAACAGGCAAAGAAAATAAAAATCTGGAATCCGTTTATCAAAATGCCGTGAAAGCGGCTAAAGAAGGCGGAGTCTGCGGAGACATTCACAAGCTCTTGGGTGAAGTGGCGAAGAACTTAGGCTTTGAAGCTGTCGGTCGCCACAATGGACAATGGCAGCAAGATCTCACAAAAGACAATACCGGAGGTCACGCGATCCTGCATTTCCGCGACCCAAAAACGGGCGAATACTACGTTCAAAACTATTCGCAAATCTACAATACAAAACAAAAATCACTTCAATCGGCGGTCGACGTTTCGTCTAAGGTTCTTGGCGTTCTTACCGGAACCCAGTACGTGGAATCTCGTCCTGGAAAATTGCACGAGTATGTTCCTGCCACAGCACAGTGGGTGCAAGACTCCATTGAAGGCGTGGCAAGATTTAAACCGGACTCTGCGGCGCTGACAGTGAGAGCAAGCCAAAATGAACAAACGATTTCAGCGCAATTTGGATCAGACTCCGTGAAAGGATTCATGCTTGGAACAAAGGTGATGACGGACGAAGGCACCTACCGTTTGGAAGCAGCCGGAGTTTCAGCGCGCACAGGAACAAGCATTGTTACTGATGGAATGCTGGTCGATGAAGTGCGTGCGACGGCTGAAGTTTATGGTGGTGCTTTAAAAATTTCAGCGCCCGGTTATGATGCGATGACAAGAACATTTAAGGAAGGGGAGCGCAGCAGTTTGTTTTTCGGCTCTCACTTAAAAGGGGAAGCGCGTATCAATGATACGACTGGAAAAATTGAAATCAACACGGTGGCTTTGGATTTAAGACCGCCTGGCGGAGATCAGAAAAAGACGACCTCTTCGGGAGTTCGTAATGAAATCAAAGCGGGCGTGGATCATCAATGGAAAGATCTGAACCTTACGGTGTCTGCGGATAGAACGTGGAGTTGGCAGCCGCGCGATATTGAGCAAACACATCATGGAGAATTAAACACGACTTACGATCGTATTGGCGTGATCTACGACACAAGTAAACCTGATAAAAAAGAAGCTTACCTTGTCGTGGGAACAGACGTTTATTTTCTTGAAGGCGTGAATGTGACTTCCGCTGTCGCTTTGAAAAATTCAATCAAGGCGGTTGTGCCAACGGAAAAACTGGGTACGTTTTCAGTTGGTGCGGACCTTGGCAGAATTGTTTCAAATAAAAGCAAAGACCCGTTTTATGACACGGTTCCAGTTTCTTCGGTTCACATTGATTGGACTAAGAAATTAAGCAAGCTCGTGGAAATCGGTGCTTCTGTTTCGCAGACACGCGGAAATCAAATCACTCCATTTGGAGTTATCGGACCGGTCAGTCCTGTGATGGGAACGACGGAAAAGAAAGTGCAGGGGATGATCTATCTGCACGCAAAATTTTAAATAACGAAAATCTAAAAATTAGAATCCCAAAAAGACTCGGGCTGCGAACATGAAAACGGCGCCCAAGATCAATACGTTTGTTGCTGTGATTGTCATGACTATTTCCTTTATAAATTCTGTACAAATCCCATTTCGGTAAGCCGAGGAAAAATCTTAAATATTTATTTTTTCGTCGAACTTTTAGACAGTTTTTTTAAGGAGGGGGTGGTGGGACTGTTACGTTGAAGCTGAGAGGATTTGAGAGATTGTTTTCAAACCCGCCGTCATTGATTTGCAGACGAACCTGGGTCGAGCCAGGGACTTTTCCAGTAAGAATGATTTGCGCCACTCCATTTACAAACTTATAGCATTTAACCTCGACCACGTTGGGCTGTTGGCTCTCGCATAACTGAAAGATAAATTTTTGAATTTCTGAAGGGTCCCCAGCATCCGCCGTGACGGCGATTTTTTTCTGTTCGGCCACGTTTAGCGAAAGATCGGAAATCGCCGCGATGATAGGTTTGTAATTTAAAGGAACTGAATAAATGAACTGAGTCTTTTCGTACTTAAGCTGTGATCCAGCTTCCAAAGGAAAAAGCTCCAGTGTCAAAATGAGATAGTCCGCATGATCACAAGCGGATAGGTCTCCAGGGCAGTGGGCTCTGTATTTTGTAACCGCCTTGTATCCACAGATCTTTTCAGGATCGCTTCCCGGCGGGGCTGCGGAGTTAGGACAAGGTTCCCCCGATTTTGAGTAATAGACAGGAGCTGCCATCGTTCCACTGAGCCGAGTCAAAGACGTCGCCTTGGGATCGAAAAAAGAAAAATAGACATCTTGATTGGCCTGACACTGGCTAAGAAGGCAGACCTTGGTTGCCGAACTTGAAAAAAAGTTTCCGCCCTGAGTGCAGGGACAAAGAGCATCATTTTCAGGAGAGACCAAGGCACTTCGAGAAAGAGCCGTTTCCGTAGCGAGAATTTTTTGTTTTAAATCGTTGTTTTGTATAATTCGCGAAGCTTTTTTATCAACGTCAGAGATCCTTTTTTGAATTTCAATCTGAGGCATGAAAACGACGACGGCAGATATAGCAAGAATGCCAATTCCGACCATAAGTTCAATGACTGAGAGTCCTTTATTGTCTCTGAGCATGTTACTTTAAATACACCTTTATCAGATCGTTGGGCTGAAGAAGCCCGGTTTTGAAAATCAGAACTGTTCCGGAAAGTTGATAATCTACATTGGCAATAAGTTTTATAGTCACTCCTGATCGGACGATTTCAACACCACTCATATTGGCGGCCACAGATGGTGTGAGTTGAATATCATTGGCGCCAAGGGCTTCGGTCCACTGAACGATTTTATCCATTTGTCCGGTATAACTCGTATTACAAACCGGAATGACGGAAGATTTCACTCCTGGTTTTTTTGCAAGATTCATGTAGCGGGTGCCCACTTGAGAGCCCGGAGTAATCGTGCAAGTCGTGGCATCAGGATGAACAACCGCTGTATAATAAAGATTTTCCAAGCCCAGAGTTTTTTGAATGGCGGCGTAAGTCGTATCAACGACATTGTCTATTGTTGATGAAAAAAAGGAGGTTGTGCTAATGTGCCCACCAGTGGCGCCCGAGCCTCCGGGTTGAAAGTTTTCGTAGCAGCTACCTTCGATATAAGAGGCCTGCATCTTCTTCTGACCGTTGGCAATTTGCTGGCAGATATCCTGAGGGGTCAGGTTTCTCAAGCTGATAGGTATTGTAGTGGAATTGTCGACGGTGCATTTTTTGATTGTGAAACCGTCACCGACTTTATATGTCCATGCTAAACCAGAATAAATATTAACGAAGGCAGTTTCAATTTGACTGATCTTAGAGTTTGCATCGGTCAAACAGTCCGCGCCCGGGGTTTTAGTCGCGTCGTAAGGAACTTCATAAGTAATGGGCACTGCTGCATGATAGGGAGCTCCGTCCATCGTGGCATTGGCTTCAACGTCCATTTTATAGGTCTGTGCTTTTCCCCAATAGTGATAGTAGTCCGGATCTATTGTCCATTTTATTGTCTCAGATTTTTGGCAACCGCCCTGGTAACTGGGTTTAGCATTGGACTCATCGTCTTCGTTTGAAATAATGAACATCGCCGTGGGAGTCATAGAGTCAAAATTAAAGGGAGCGAACGGACCGGGAGCTTCTAATAGACGAACTAAATTACATAAAGGCGTGTCCATTCCGGCGCCAGGATTAGCAAGCAAGTATTCCACGAGATTTTTTACCGCACTTATTTTGGTGGCTCTAACGGTGTCGGAATCTGTTGAGAGGAATTCGAAGGTCCTGTAGGAAGAACCGAGCGAGGTGAGAAGATATGACGGATCTTGATTTGTGTATCGGGAGGGGTAAGTGGCTATGGCCGTATCTAATTCGTAATAAACAAATCCAGGAGTTTTAGGGGGCGCGGTCATGAAGACTTGCTGGCCATCGCTGTCATAGTAATAATAAGATGGTTTTGAATATGATGACGTGCTTAACGTATAAATCCCCAAAGTGACATCCATCTTAGAAATCTTATTTATAAGGGCATCCAAAGCATCCTTAATTTGATCTTTTGCAAAAGCCATACTGTTAGAGTTATCCAAAAACAAAAGGACGTTGATGGGACGCCCCGGTGCTAAAGTCGCATCGGGTACATAGGTCACAACATTGTTAAACTCGGGAACCACGACACCTTGTTTTTCAATGCTAGAAAAACTAATTCCGTGTTGATCGAAGTACGTTTTCACAATCACCGTGAAGTAGTCTGCTTTATCACATTTCAATGCATTGTTGGGGCAGTGAACTTTAAAGAAAACCTGATCTTTGATTGTAGGATCTACCGAACCGCTGGCCAAACCCAACGGTTGATTCGTCGCTAAGTCGAAAGGATTTACAGAATACTCTACGCTGCTGTCGCACTCTACGGTGTCCGTTGTCATGCAGGACTTGAGTTGCGCATTGTCCGGGTACTTGCTTAAAGCGCCAAAATAAACGGGCTGCGTGAAGAGTTTTAACATTTCAAGATTTTCAACGTTTCGATCGGACTTCGAAGCTTCTGTTTGCACAGAGCGAATAATCCAGGCCGAGAAAGACATCACTCCTGTGACGACAAAACTAAAAACTCCCAGGGCGACGAGGATTTCAACAAGAGTAAAACCTTTTGTGGTGGTTAAAGAAGTTTTCATGGCGGTGAAACTCCTGGAATGACTTTGACATTCAATGAATACTCTTTGGAAAGATTATTCTCAAGGGCACCGTCGCTGATTTGCATTGTGATTTTTGCGTCGCCCAGTGCTATGGCCTTGAGTCTGATTTTCGCAACTCCTCCGCTGAAGGGTTGATCTGCGGGAGTCGTGAGTTGAACCGTTCCTGGATTTTCGCTAATACATTTAGTGAAAACAAAATTTTGGATTTCGGACGGGTTGCCTGAGTCACCGAGGACAGAAACTTCCTTGTCTATCCCGTCGCCCAGATAAAGGGTCACATCTGGAATCGGAACGATGGAAGGTTTGTAGTTGCGATCATTGAAGTAGATAAAATCCACATCTTGATCCTTCATCAAAACTTGATTGGTAAAGGCCTTCGGATTGGCGCGCAAATGAGCGGAAATTTTTAAATGCTCTGCGTGCTCGCAAGTCGGCGAGCCTCCTGGGCACACTGTTGTAAAAGTTCCCCAAAGGCTATAAGCACATTCGGCCGAGTTATTGGCCGTCGGTGTACAAGGAGCTCCGTTGAAATGATAAAACGTCGGAGCACTCTGGGGGCCGAGAAGTCTTCTTTTAAGGGAAACATTGGTGTTGGTGTCAGACGGGTCCACATAATAAAAGCCGGAAGTGGTTCCGTGAGTACAGCAATTCTCTGCACAGGTTGGTGTCGTTCCACCATTAAGACAAGTGTAGAGTAAACTATTGTCGGCAAGCCCTGCCGACTCCGCCAACCCGTTAGGTAGCTTTATCAAGCGGACCATTTGAGTTAAGTCGAAATTCGTATTGATGGAAGTCTTAGAATGAGACACATGTTTCTGAAGATTCGTGATGGTACTGCTAAACGAAATACTAAAAATAGAAAGCGCCGCAATCATCACGAGGACGTAGACGAGAATGGAACCTCTTTGGTTTTTCAAGTCTTCATGTTGATCTGGAAACAATTCGACTCCTTAGCATACCTAGTTATTATCGTTAAAAATTTGAGATTTTATATGGAGCTGAAAAAATTAAGTGTTGCTGTTCGAAAAACTCTAATTTTCAGCGGCGGGTTTTGAGATAAACCGAGGAAAGATCTCTAATATTTAGTTTTTTGTCGAACTTTTAGATGTCTCAAGATGTGACTGTGTGCCCTTTTTGCGCTCCTTCCGCAGACATTAGACGCTCAACCCCCATTTGTGTCACCCTGAGAAACCTCATAAAAGATCCATGGTTTCAGAGGGTTATGTGGGTTAGGCAAGATTGGCACAGGCATCGCAATAGAGTCTTGGTGAGAGGTTCTTTTTAAAACCGAACTTCTTAAAGAGAGGCTGATATGAAAACATTCAACTCAAAACTGATCTTCCTTCTAGCAGCGTTTGCACTTGCAGGTGTTGGTTGCGGTAAGAGCAATGAGTTTCAAACAAACTCTGCAAACGGAGTTTATCAGCCAATCACTAATGATGGTTCAACACCTGTTTCTCCAGAAGGTCCTGGTTCAGGAACTTCAACGGGTTCTTCAACAGGTTCTAATACAGTGAACTTCACTCCAGTATCTATTGCTGAGTTTAACTCTTACGTAGCAATGCATCCATTGAACAATCCATCTAACTTCAAGTTGACTGTGGATTTGCAAAACGCTGGAAACGGTCGTTATGCAGGTTCAGTGAAAATCTCTTACGTAGATACTGGTTACAACTATGAAGGTCGTTTTGAAGCAGGTTCAGGCACTAACGTTGATATGTATAAGTTGAAAGACGCGGGCCTTATGGAAGCTGAATTCAACAGATGGTTTATCATCAATGGTAAGTACTACTTCTCAGCTTTCTTCCAAGATGCTTACGGTGCGATCGTTCTAGTATTCGATAACTATATCAACCAAGGTGACGCTCAAGGTTCAGGTGCAGTGTCAGGTCGCGTGTACTACAAAAACTTCGCGCAATCTTACGCTCAACAATCACCTTACAGAAAATGCTGGTACATCTACGAAGGTCCTTACAACTGCCGCGCTTCAGCTGTGATCAACAAAAACACTCCATACCCAGGCGACGGCTACAGATTGTTGGGAACTTTCAGCGGATTGGACAAAGCGGCAGCTATGAAGTAGTCGGCGGAGGCCGGCAGAGTGGAACGACCTCGGGTCGCGGAACTGAAGCAGCTTAAATTAACGATTTAATTAACAAGATTAACGAAAGATTTTTAACCCGGAATATCAGGAGAAGAAAAATGGAAAGACTTAACTATAAAACTTTAAGTTTTCCAGCAAAGTACATCTTACGAGCTTTCGCAGCGCTGGGAATGGTTCTCGCTTTGGCGGCTTGTAACAACGGCGGTGGCGGCGGTGGTGCAGTGGTCCCTCCAATTTATGGAAGTGGATGCACAAACTGCGCGGGCTCTATTCCGACACCTGTTGTTTTGACAACTTTCCAAATGCAAAGTGCGAACGGAAATATCACGTTCTCAAACATGCAATTGGTTGGTCAATCAACACGCATCACTCCTAATGCATCAGGTAATAACTATCGTAATTACGAAGGACCTATCGCGATGCAGGGACAAATGGTCGTAGCAAGACAAGAGATCGACCCTTACAATCCTTCCTGCGTGATCCAACCTGGTACTTATGCATTGCAAACGTACTCTGTGGGTCAAATGGGATTTGCTGGTGGCGATATCGTAGTCCCAACTCTTTTGACAACAACAGGTTCCATTGAAATGCGTGTAGACTCTCCAGATCCGATGATGGCGGGCGGTCTTTTGACTTCTTCAGGTCAAAGACTTTACGCGAAGGTGACGGTTCTAAGAGTGAACGGTTACAACTGCTCACAAACTTTCTACGGAATTTTCAACTAACAAGATCTTGAAAATGAATCACCAAGCCCCGGCGTAAAAAACCGGGGTTTTTTATTTCATCTTTGCTCTTGCGCTTAGAGAAAAGTCTAGGTCTAATAAGAAGTATGGAATTACCTCTTTGGATCGACTTCTTTGATGAGCTGCAAAACGTACGAGGACGTTCCCAGAATACGGTGATGGCATATCGCCGCGACCTGGAACTCTATATCGAGTATCGTAAAACCAATAAAACAGTCAGTGGCTTTTATGAGTTTATGAAAAAAAATAAACTCTCCACACGTTCGCAAGCCCGCGTGATTTCTTCATTGAGAACTTACTTTAAGTTCTGTGAAACGCGCGGAATGAAATGCGAAGAGCTGCGTGAACTCCGTCCGCCGAAAGTGAAAGTCGGGCTTCCTAAAGTTCTTACTCCGCAAGAGTTTCAACAGTTGTTTGATGCGGCCGAAGTGCAAGATGCTGTGAAAACAGCGCGCAATCAACTGACGTTGTTGTTCTTGTACGGATTGGGCTGCCGTGTTTCAGAATTGATTGCTTTGAACATTGTTGATTTCAATGCCACAGACCGTTGGATTAAAGTTCTCGGCAAAGGAAGCAAAGAGCGTTTGGTTCCTTTGACAGAGAAACTTGCTGAAAATCTCACGGCTTACTTGAAAGAGCACCGTCCTACTTTGGTTAAAGAAAACTCTCCATCTATTTTGATCAATGATCGTGGGCATCGTCCTTCGCGCGTTGACGTATGGAGATGGTTGGCGGCATGGTCGGCGAAAGCTGGTTTTCCAGAGCCTGTGAATCCGCATAGATTCCGTCACGGATGTGCAACGGCTCTTCTTGAAAGCGGCGCTGATTTGCGATCGATTCAGATGTTGCTGGGACATGCAAGTATTCAGACAACACAGATTTATACGAATGTGACCACCAATACGATGTCACGAACAATCGAAGATCACCATCCTCTTTCGCGTATGTCGGAAGTGGAAAAGTAGATTGTCCGAACCTCGTAAGGGCCTCTGGCTGAGAGGCCCTTTGTTTTTCTTTTAACTGCGGGCCCGCTTTTGCTTTGTTGCCCGTGCATGAAAATACAATCCCTTATTCGCGAAAATGACCGTCTTGTTCCTGTGGAAGTTGAGCTGAACTTCATTCCGGGACTTCCTCAAATTCAATTTTTAGGTTTACCTGATCAGGCCATTCGAGAAAGCATCCATAGAATTAAAAGTGCGATTCGTTCGCAAGGTTTTGAATTTCCGAAAGCCCAACAAGTGCTGGTCAATCTTCGTCCATCGCATTTGAAAAAATCTTCGCGCGGTTTAGAATTGGCTGTAGCTCTGGGTTTGTTGTGGGAAAGTGAACAAGTTCCCAAGCCTCAAGAAGAATCCGTGTTGGTTTACGGGGAGTTGTCTTTAAATGGGAATGTTTTTGAGCCCGATGATCTGCGAGAAGATTTTGATCCTCTTGAAGATCTCACTGTCTGGACGGGAACTTCTGAAGAAAACAAAGTTCCTTTCACTCGCGCGCGTTTGACAGAACTTCGTGATTTAGCATCGCCAGAGATTCTTCCGGGAATGCCAAGAGAGTATAAAGTGGAACGTCCTTTGTTTGGACTTGATCTAGAATTTCCGGAGCGACAAGCCGAGATGTTAAAACTTGTCGCCATTGGTGAGCATTCATTGCTTCTAGCGGGGCCTGCGGGTTCCGGTAAAAGCACCATTGCGAAAACATTGCTTTCGTTATTGCAGGCTCCTTCGCAAGAAGACCTCCATGAAATTATTAAATCCAACAAAGGTTCTGGTGGAGAATCTTTAAGTTGGCGTCCCATGGTTCACCCTCATCATTCGACGTCGCCCCTCGGCCTCATTGGTGGGGGTGTGCCTCCTTTTAAAGGTGAGATCACAAGAGCGCATAAAGGAGTTTTAGTCTTAGATGAATTGTTGGAGTTCAATCCTCGCGCGCAAGAAGCTTTGCGTGAACCTATGGAAGAGTTTTGCATTCGCTTGCGACGAGGACGTTTTATTGAAGAACATCCCGCTGAAGCCTTGGTGATTGCGACAACAAATTTATGTCCGTGTGGAGATTGGGTTCCACAAGCCAAAGTCGTCTGCGGAAGATCTCTAAAAAAGTGTCAGTCCTATATGGAAAGATTGTCGGGGCCCTTGGTGGATCGTTTTCAGTTGATCTTCTTTACGCAAAAACGAGAACTCGGAGGTGTCATCTCCGGCGTAGAAATTTTAAAAACTTTGGAAGATGCCCGGGCCTTCCGAAGTGAAATGGCTATGAAGGATCCGCGCTTCAGAAAAGTAGCAGGCCGCTGGAAGTGGGAAGAGCTTATCCAAGATTTGCCGAGCTTTTATTTGCAGGAGCTTTTCCCAAGAGAGTTAGCATCTCGCCGTCGCGATCTTGCAACGCTCCGAGTCGCAAGAAGCTATGCCGACTTAGAAAAAACTGAAAAGCTGACTCCAAAGCACGTCGAAAAAGCCCTCAAGGCAACCTATTTGCCATTTGAAGCCTTGAAACGTCTTGGATGTTAGGAAAAATTTGGAGGTGACGAGCGGATTTGAACCGCTGTAGCAGCTTTTGCAGAGCTGAGCCTAACCCCTCGGCCACATCACCTTAAGAGGAAGCTTAATTTAGAGCTGAACCTGTTTTAAGTCAACGCGAAAGAAATCATACTGCCCAAATTTCCAGATTATGGCTTTTTAAAACTTCGCCGCTTAGCTTCTGCTTTAGCTCTAATAATGCAGCCTTCGGCATGATCATTTATAAGACCCATGGCTTGCATGAAAGCATATACGGTCGTGGGGCCAACAAATTTCCAACCCTGCTTTTTTAATTCCTTGGATAGCGCCATAGAGGCTGCCGAGGTGGAAGCGGTCTGAGGTCTCGCGAGTTTTTTTTTGTCCGGTTCAAAACTCCATATAAAAGCAGCAAGAGATCCATGGCGTTCAGCGATTTCTTGAGCTTTCTTAGCATTGTTAATAACAGCTTCAATTTTTCCTTTGTGGCGGACAATGCCTTCATCTTTTAATAATCGAGCGACATCTTTCTGCGTAAATCTTGCGATCTTGTTAAAGTCAAATTGATGAAAGGCTGTGCGAAAGCTTTCGCGCTTGGCAAGGATTGTGCGCCAACTGAGTCCTGATTGGAAACCCTCAAGGCTTAGTTTTTCGAATAAGCGATAATCATCGCGAACAGGAAAACCCCATTCTTTGTCGTGATATTTAAGAAAATCAGGAGCTGACTCACACCATTTGCAGCGCTTTTTTCCGTCAGCGGAAGTTACGATATTATTCATAGTTTATTGTTTCTCCGAAAAATATTTAAGCAATTTGGGCTTTCAACCAATCTTCCATATGACGAACCTCATTTTTAATGAACTTCTCGTCATGAAAAGTATTGGCTAAGGTCGCAATCCCTTGGCTGCGTGACAAAAGATGCATAGCGAGTTCATCAGCATCTTTTTTGCGACCCGCAGCTAAAAACTGTCGGCTCAGCCAAGTTTTAAATAAATTCATAAGTTTATTAGCATGAGATTTGGAAGCATGATCCATTTTTGCTAATTCGGTACAAAGAGTTCCCACGGGGCAGCCATAAAGCTTTATCTTTGCCTGGTTCATAATCAACATTTGAATAAACTTTCCAATTCGCTCCGCCGGGTTTTGGCCGATGGATTCCCAATTGTTTAGCATTTCTTGTGTGCGTTCCAGGCGCAACTCAATGACTGCTTCAAGTATTTCATCTTTGGATTTAAAGTGATGATAAAAATTTCCACGCGAGATTTTTACTTTCGCGGCGATGTCTGCAAAAGAAGTGCGTTCAAAACCTCTATGGTAGAAAAGCAGATCTGCCGCTTCAACGATCTGCCGACGAGTTGTTTTATCTAATGCCATAAAATACTGCCACCTAGAATTTCACACTAGGACGCTTGTCCTAGTGTTTGAATAATGTAGGACGCTTGTCCTAATTTGTCAAGAGCGTGATTTTGTTACGGCGGCAAACTGATTTAATTCTTCGACAGCGCAACAGCTTCCGGTTTTAAGTAGATCGTCGCTTTTTGATAGCGCGTAAGATTTGCTGCGGGTTGATTTGGTTTGCTTGGATAGTTTACGTAAGCGTAGACAGCTGAAGCGTTGACGATTCTTGCAGGCAATGGAACCGGAACGGATGTTCCCGGCGGAATTTGTAAAGAAACGATCTCGACCCTTCCAGCGATATCGCTGATTAATTGGTACTTTCGTGCAAACCAATCTGTCGCCGTTTTCGGAAGAGTTCCTGTTACTGATGGATCATAAATCATCACAATATCCAAAGAAGTCGTGGTGTTTTTGTTAGCACCTTTTTCTGCAACAATATTGAGATCATTCAATGCCTTGACCGTGGTGGCAGGGGTTTTACGAGCAACTTGAGTTGTACAGGCCGAAGCAAAAAGAAGTGAGAGCAGTAAGAGAATCTTCATGGGTAACCTCCTGCCGAGAGCTCAATTATTCTTTCAATTTTTATCGATAAATCAAATAAAAAACATAAGTTTTGAAAAAAAGCAGTGACAATCAACAGCAGAAAAGAAGGTGACGGCAGCGAATCAATAAATAAGATACGAGAATGGCAGAGACATCGCGTTCTAGATGCAAAGTGTGCGGCACTCTTCTTCCAACTCCAGAAGGAAAATCGTGGTCTGTGGAATGCCCTCGCTGTGGGACTATGAATCGGGTTCCCACGGTCTCCGTGCATGCAACCTTGGTGTTTGCAATGACGGCGTTGATTCTCTATGTACCCGCTAATTTTTTTCCCTTTGTCAGCTTAGAAATTTACGGCAACAAAAGCACATCCACGGTCTGGCAGGGGATTGTGTCATTAAGCAACGCAGGTTCGTGGGGAGTTGCCATCATCGTATTTTTGGCAAGCATTCTTATTCCATTCGTAAAGCTGATCATTCTGTTTTACCTAGCCCTCACAGCGAAGAATGGAAAAAATCTTAAACTTAAAACGAAAATGTATCTGATTGTTGAAGCTATCGGCCGCTGGTCGATGCTGGATATTTTTTTACTCGCGATTTTAGTTTCAATTATGAAGCTGGGTCATTGGGCTAATGCGGAACCGGAAGTCGGTGCTGGAATATTTGCTTTGGTGGTTGTTTTTACAATGCTTTCTTCAGCGTTCTTTGATCCGGAAGTGCTTTGGGAGAACGACCGTGAAAAACCTTAAAGACACTTGGTATCTTTGGCTGTTTCCACTTTTTGCGGTGATGTTGGCCGGATGGTTGTTTTGGAACTACTATCGTCACCGGGGGCCTACTATCACTATTTACTTTAACGAAGGGACGCGGATTAAACCCGGGAAAACGGAAGTGCGTTTTCGCGGAGTGCAGATTGGTCTTGTTAAGGATGTGACAATCACATCGGATCTAAAAAAAATCGAAGTGATAGCGGATTTAAATCGTGATGCTAAAAGTTTTGCGCAAGACGGAGCGAAATTCTGGATTGAATCGCCGCGGATTAGCTTTGAAGAAATCCGCGGGTTAGATACGCTTGTGGAAGGAAGCTATATCGGAGCACTTCCGGGAACTGGGGATGTACAGCGTGAATTCACTGGACGTGAAGCGGCCGATTTAAAATATCCCTTAGATGAAACAGCGGGCTTTAGACTGGAAACTAAAAATGCAGAGTCCGTCGGAGAAGGGGATCCGGTTTTTTATCGGGGCGTGAACGTAGGCTCTGTTACGAAAGTGGCATTTTCGAAAACGGGACAAACGGTTCTTGTGAATATTCGTGTGCCGTGGACGCATGCGAAATTAATTCGTGAAAATACTATCTTTTGGAGAAAATCCGGGTTTCAAGGAAAGTTGGGCCTTTTTAAGTCGGAAATAAAGTTAAGCTCGCTCGAAGCTTTGCTAAAAGGCGGAATTGAATTTGCCACGCCGGAACCTGCAGCGCAAAAGGCGAAACATGCTCAAACATTTCAACTCCAGGCCAATGCTCCGAAAGATTGGGAAAAGTGGAATCCTGATTTGGATTAGTTTAGTTTAGTTAAAGCTGTTGTTTCGCCAAAGTGCCAAGAGTTTTAATGGCGGCATCAATTTCCGGCCTCCAAAGTCTGCCGCAGTTGAGTCTTAAATAATTGCGATAGTTTCCGTTGGCGGAAAAAATCACTCCCGGTGCAATACTAATTTTTTTCGCAGCCGCCGCCTTGTACAACTCCAGCGAATCAAACTTTTTAGGAAGCTCTAACCAAAGCATGAAGCCACCTTGAGGTTGTGTGAAGCGTGTTTCTTCGGGAAAGTGCTTTAAAACAGACTGAGAAACTCTATGAAGCTGCTCTTGCAAAACAGGACGAATCTTGCGGAGGTATCTTTCAAATGCTCCTGTCGCCATAAATTCCGCGATCACGTATTGCTGGAGACGATTGGCGCCCACGGTGCTGCTTAATTGCAATCGACGGAATTCTTTTTCAAACTTTCCCGGAAGAGCCCATCCAGTTCTGGAGCCCGGAGAAATAGTTTTAGAAAATGAAGAACAAGAGATTACAATTCCCTCTTCATCAAAAGCGCGAAGAAGTTTGGGGCGAACTCCAGAAAATGCAAGATCTCCATAGATGTCGTCTTCAATCACGGGCACTCCAAATTTGCTGAAAATTTTGACGAGTTCCCGCTTATTGGCATCGGGTATCACAGATCCCAGAGGATTATTAAAATTCGGCATCAAAATAGCTGCGCCGATTTTGTATCTTGAAAGAATTTTTTTAACGTCGTCAGGATCAACACCTGTTCTTGCATTTGCAGGAACTTCGATGACTTTGTATCCAAGACTTGCGATGGATTGAAGAATTCCAAAGTAATTGGGCGACTCAATCAAGATAGTCTCTCCCGGTTTAAGAATCGCTCTTAAGGCGAGATGAAGAGAATCCAAAGCTCCGTTGGTAATAGTGACTTCAGCAGCGCTGACTTTGTGGCCTGTGCGCAAAAGACGTTTTGCGATTTGTTGTCTTAACGGCAGATGGCCAGGGGTAAATTCATACCTCGCATTCACGTCGCTGTGTGTTCTTAAGATGGATCTCGTGATGCGCGCTATGGCCTCATTAGGATGAAGTTCCGGAGACAAACACGCAGCCCCTAAGAGAACATACTTATCATTGGCGGCCGCTTCAAAAAGATCAGACACCAAATCGGGAATGAGGATAGGGGCGGGCCTTGTTTGTACATCAGACTCCGGGCGCACCTCTTCGGTTGTCACTATCTTTGAGACGTAAAATCCAGATTGAGGGCGAGATTCGATAACTCCACGGCTTTCAAGAAGAACGTAGGCTTGTAAGACCGTGTTGATACTGACGTTAAAGAGTTTGCTTTGCTCTCGCACCGAGGCGATTTTTTCTCCAACGCGCAAAGCTCCCAATTGGATCTGGGATTCAATTTCTTTCGCCACTGTCTCGTAAAGGAGCTGATCTTTATTTGTCATGATTCAAATATAACTCACTATTTTGAAAAAACAAAACTGTACCCATTGAAAATCACTATAACTGAATCTGTATCCTTTAAGGAAAAAGCTATAAATTAGGTCTCAGGAGCCCTTATGCGAAAAACAGATCATTTCCAGTTACTCAAAGGTGAGATCTATACGCAATCAAAACAGGACGTAGGCATTACGTGTCTGACAGGGAATCTCTGGATTACACAGCCTGGCGTTGGGGAAGATATTGTCCTGTCTCCGGGACAATATTACTGGGCGGAGAAGAGCAACGGCAAATTGGTCCTTCAGGCGCTCTGCGATTCAAGTCTTCAGGTTTCAGGCTGTAAGGCTCCAGGTGCAAACTATCAGATGTGCACTGTAATAAGTTCCCGCTCTGGAACCGCATAATAACTTGCTCCGAAATGCATTTTTATATTTCGTAAAAACCCTGTAAAAGAATGGCCATGAAAATACGGGCACGTTTCTTAAAAGTATGGACGATGGCTTTATTGGTTTTTTCAGTATCGGGAGCCAATGCGGACTCTTTAGAAAATTTCTGCTCTAATCCCTATAAAACGGTCTGTGAACGTCAGCAAAATGCAAAGACACGAACAGGTCGCATCGAAGCCATCGAGAAAAGACTTAGTGATCGCGCTTTGGATGAGACTTTTGAGTATCTTTATGGTTCCAAAAATCGCCCGAGCTCTTTTACTTTGGATGATATCACTTATATGCCCAAGAAAACCCAGCGTCGAAGAGCATTGGGAGTTTTCTATGCCTCCTTACGCCAACAATTTCGTGCCTATTTAAAACAAAATCACGTTCCAACGGATTTAGGCATCACCGAGCTAAAATCGCATCTTTCACGGGCTATCGAACTTTCTAAGGAAATTCCCGAAGAAAACAAAGCGAAGATGCAGGATCTTTTGCAACAGACCCGTTTGATCGCATTTAACGATCTTGATCCTGACGAAGAAGGTGCGCTCACAACGTCGGATATCAATAAGATCTATAAGGGATGTACAAAAAATCATTTTCTCGACAACGCTTTCGCTGACAGTAATAAAAAAGGCGAAATGTTCGTGATCATTTGTCCGGGTGAGATTGTGGGTTCCATCGAATTTTCCAAAGACTATGAAATTCCGCAAAAGTATCAGCTTGTTCCTTTGATAATGACCTTGGGCCATGAGCTTTCTCACCATTTTGATTTCAGTGTTATGCCAGAGGCTTACAGCACTACTTTAAAATCTGTGATGGCGATGAAGGACGAGCTGAAGCACAGTAAGATTGAGAACTATATGGGAGAGATTACCGCCGACCTTTGGGGTATTAAGAGCTTTGTAGTTGCGACACGGAATATGGAGCCTGAGTTTCAGATGGCTTTTATCAAAGGTGCCGTCAATGATCTGTGCAGTACAGAGGACGATGGCATTCACCCTTCGGGAGAATTTCGTATCAATCGACTCTTGCCACCTTATATTTGCCCTGCTCGATAGATGCACCCCCGGTGGAAACAGCAAAACAAAATTTACTATATTAGTATTGAAAAACTGATAACGAATTAAACATGCTTAATCTAGCCTGATTCAGCTATCTATTGTGTTACTTCATCGATATGACCAGGTTTCACAAAACACTAGAGGGGATAAAATGAGATACTTGGTTGTTGAAGACGACTATGAAATTGCACGTCACGTAACTGACGGTTTAATCAACACGGGCGCAACAGTTGATGCTGAACCAAATGGGCTCAGAGCCTTTGAGAAAGCAACAAGCTCTCACTACGATGCTATTGTTTTGGATTTATCTTTACCTGATATGGACGGATACACCTTTGCCCAGTCTTTAAGAGAGAAGGGGATGAATACTCCTATTCTCATCTTAAGTGCCTATCAAAATTTGGAAGACAAGCTGAAGGGTTTTAGTACAGGTTGTGACGATTACCTTTGCAAACCGTTTTCAATGGCGGAGCTGCAAATTCGTACAAAAAATTTAGTAAGAAGATCACAAGGAACCAGAGAATCTGTGCGCCTTGGTTTTAAAGACTTGCAAATCAATCGTTTAAAAAGACAAGTCACGCGCGCTGGAAAAATAATTGATTTGCAGGATCGTGAATTTCGTCTTTTAAATTTATTTGTGTCTAACCCTGAAAAAGTGATTAGCAAGCAAATGATTCTTAAAGAAGTGTGGAATTATGATTTCGATCCTCAAACAAATGTTGTAGACGTTCTTGTTTGCAGACTCAGAGCGAAAATCGAAAAAGATTTCCCGACGGCTTTGATTTATACCGTTAGAAACTTCGGTTATATTCTTAAGTAAAACGCATATTACAGGAAAAAAACGAGCTTAAATAAAACACGCGTGCTAAAAAATGACTTCTTAAAACAATCCCCCTCCAGGAGAATAATAATGAAGTCTATTTTGGTAGCGTGTTTTTGCTTTTGTACTGCTTTTGGTTCTGCTGTTTCGGCGCAAGCGTATGAGGAAGATGCTGTCATTTTCATTCGTTGCACGATGAGAACTACTGTTGACGGAGAATCCAGACAAAGTCTTTTACCGCCACTCATTTTAAACTTCGAACCTGTCTCTGAAGAAGTGCAAACAATGGCCGAAGCGAATGGTCTTAGTTTTGGCTTCTCAGTGCCGTATTCAGTGGATGCCCCGCTGGTCGCTTTGCATGTGGTTTCACCAACGGAACACACAGTGATTACCCGTGAAGTGCCGTCTCGTGGACACAGTCTTGTTGGCTATTCAACGGTAGATAGTGCAGGAGGAGTGACGTCCTTGAGTTGTCAAATCGGCACTCTTATTTCGAAATAAGGTCAAAGCGGAGTCGATTTTTGCAGGGCCGAACGGATTTTTTCGAGAAGAAGACCGAGTTTGTTTTTCCCTGTGCGATCTCCACAATCACCCCAGTAGCAATCATTTTTTGTATGTTCGTAAAGGCGGGCGGAGCCAGTTGAAAGCAAAAGCTCCGCAAGCTCTGGATATCTTGTGAATTTATCCCAGACGGCTTTTTCCATGAATTCATCTTTACGTTGTTCCCAGTCAGATCTTTTTTCGATGTTCTTATCACGTCCTCGAAGGGCTGCTTCCATTGGAGTCGGCGCACTTTGCACCCACTTTTGCAGTTCGATGTTTTCATATTTGTGAGCTTGATAGTAGTGCTCACTTGTTGGCCACCATTCGCCGTCGACAAAAACCGGGAACAGCGCAAAGTTTGAGAACTCTCCATAAGGGTCTTTCGTCGAATAAAAATCTAAAACGGCTTCTTGATACGGAACGGCCGCCGTTTTTGGAAAACTATTATAATGAGAAGCCCCTTTGTGTGAACAAGATGCACTAAGAACTAAAATGATCCAGAGCCCGAACAGATTTTTCATAAATCTGTTATTTCAAAATTGATCCTCAAGATCAAGGGGCTTTACCGACTGATAAACTTTAAGAGCTGCGTCAGGTCCCAAAAGACTTTCTATCAGCCAGAATGAAAGCTTATCGCTGGAGAGGCATCGTGCTCCCGTTGCGATCCGTCCTTCAGAAACAAAGGATTTTTTAATAGGATGAGTTCCCATCTCTTTTAGCTTTTCAAAGTGTGTAGGGTAGGTTGTTGCGTCTTTATCATTTAAGTGGCCAAGGGCCGCCAAGATCAGAGTTCCGGAATCAACGGCGGCAATATACTGTTTGCTGGGGTTCAAATCAAACTGTGAAAGAAAATCGGGGTCGTTGCAAAGATCTTTAAGTATATTTCCGCTGCAAAAGAAAACTCCGTCGCACTCTTTTGCATGAAAATAGGGTTGTGTTGGTTGAAGCGGCAGCTTTGTGGCCGAGTGCAGAGTTTTGTTGGCAAGAACTTCAACCGTCCAGTTATTCGCAAGTCCCAAGATGCGGACTCGGTTTAATAAGTCCCACGGAAGATAAAAGTCGATATCTGAAAAACCATCGACGACGACAATACCTATTTTCATTTTGGCTCCGTGTAAATATTCGGTTTAATAATTTCCATATAGCGATCCGGCGTGCTCAACTCGCGAAATCCAAACTGTTTATATAGACCGTGGGCATCGCGGGTGACCAAAGTAAAACGTCGAAGGCCTTGCAGGTCAGGATGTTTCATAATGGTTGTAAGCATTTTTTTTGAAAGCCCCTTTTGGCGATGAGCTTCTAGTATGTAGACATCACATAGGTATGCAAAGGTGGCCTTGTCGGTGATCACGCGGGCGAAGCCGACTTGTTCTTTATTGTAGTAAACTCCAAAACAAAGAGATTCCTCAATGGAACGCTCAATAAGAGCTTTTGGAATACCCATAGCCCAGTAGCAGGTGCTGAGGAATTGATGGATAGCCGCTAGATTAAGCAAGTTCTTGTCATCTGAGATTGCATACATATCGAAATCCTTTAGTAGTTTTATACTTGGAATGTGGTATAACTAAAAGGACCAGATTTAATAAAGTGAGTCGACCAGATGCGGGAACTTCTAATTACGCTCGATAAGACAAAAAAACAAAAATACCAAGCTTTGGCAGAAGGTTTGCGTCTTTCTATTAAGCAAGGCAAAGTGAGGCCTGGCGAACGTTTGCCTTCAAGTCGGGATCTTGCGCGAATTTTTAAAATGCATCGGCATACAGTGATGACAGCGCTGGCTGAGTTGGAGGCCGAGGGCTGGATTGTCTCAAAGACCAAGCGCTACTACCAGGTGACAGAAACTTTGCCGGATACATTCCTTCGTTCTCGCCCGTCTTTGCAATCTTTTGCTCTGCCTAGGCAGGCAATCAAGGTGGTCCGATCGGCTCCCGATTTGGATTTTGTTCCTGTCAACTCCTTTAAACATTCATTTCCCAGCGGTTTTCCAGATGTGCGGCTTTTTCCTATGAAGGAATTTAAATCTTTGATGAGTGATGCACTCACGGCCAAAGGCGTTCTTAATTATGGAGATCCGGCAGGGTATCCGATGTTGCTAAAAGAAATCAAAGACTACCTACGCCGCGTCCGCAATGTAGATGGACGGGAAGTGATTGTAACTAACGGTTCACAAGAAGCTTTGTTTTTCTTAGCCCAAGCACTTATTGCTCCAGGAGATAAAATTGCCGTGGAGGCTTTGGGGTATCCGCCGGCGTTGTCTACCTTCCAGTATGCGGGCGGAAAACTAGTTCCTATCACTGTGGATAAGGAGGGACTTTGTGTTGATGAATTGGAGGAAAAACTAAAAAAACAAAAGATAAAATTTTTGTATCTGACTCCATTGCATCAATATCCAACGACGGTCACATTGTCGGCAGAACGCCGTCTTAAGCTTTATGAATTAGCGTTAAAATATGGAATGCTGATTATAGAGGACGACTATGACCATGAATTTCATTTTGTAAGCCAACCGGTGGCTCCGTTGGCTAGCTTTGATCCCGCAGGAATTGTTCTTTACATTTCTACGTTTTCAAAAATTTTATTTCCGTCGGCTCGCGTCGGGTTTATGGCTGTCCCAGAAATTTTTGGCAAAGAGATTGCCAAACTAAAACGAATTTCTTCAAGACAAAATGAACAGATTCTTCAGGTTGCCATCGCTCTTTGGATGAAGTCAGGGGGGTTTGAAAAGCATCTGCGTAAAATGAGAAGAATTTACGAAGAAAGAAAAAAAGCCATGATTGAAGATCTTCAGCGCTGGCAGAAATTGTATCCGCGGATTTCATGGGCAGAGCCTGATGGTGGCATGGCTTTATGGTTGGAATTAAGTGTGAATACGACAAGATTTGCGCAAAAAATGAAATCAAAATCCATTCTGGTCGCTCCGGAGCAATCGTACAGAGTCGATGGAAAATCAGGAACTCATGTCAGACTTGGTTTTTCAGGATTTTCACCTGAAGAAAATCGCGCTTCCTTAAAGGCGCTCTTTACAGCAGAATAGGTAAAGTGAGGTTTTGATGCGAAAGTCTAAAAAAACAGTGGCTCTGATTGCGCACGATGGAAAAAAGGCCGAGATGATCGCCTTTATAAAAGACAACTTGGAATTCTTTAAAGCTTTCGATCTTGTAGCGACGGCTACGACGGGAAAGCATGTGCAGATGACGGGACTTAAAGTGAAAAGGTATCTTTCTGGACCCTTAGGTGGTGATGCTCAGATAGCTGCACTCGTGGCCACTGGAAAATGTCAGGCTGTGATTTTTATGCGAGATCCTTTGGGGATGCATCCTCATGATCCGGATATTTCTTCGTTACTCAGAATTTGTGATGTGCACGATGTGCCGTTAGCAACCAATCCTTCCACGGCTCAATTGATCGTGAAAGGTCTTGCAAAAAACCTTCTTCAGAAAAACGGAGCTTCTTAAAATAAAAGTCCCGGTGTGAACCGGGACTTTTTTCTCTTCAAGAGGAATTCGCTTACTTAGTCAGAGTCGCTTCTACTTCTTTGGCCTTTGCAAGATGTTGCTCCACGTGAGTCTTGGTTTCATTCAAGAAGTTCTTAAACTGAGGATTCTGTGCTTGTGGGATGTACTTTTGTTCAAGGTCCGTTAAAAGCTGTTGGTGCATATTGATTTGGTTTTGAATGTAAGCCAAATCGAAATCTTTGCCTTTCTTTTTCTTAAGATCAGAGAGCTTTTCTTTGGCTTCCTTTTTCAGATCTTTCGCAGTGTCGTTGGATTTTGTGCTGATCTTTTCATCCTTGGTGATTTTCTTACCTTCTTTTTTATTTTCTTCATGCTCTGAAACCATGTGTTCGGCAAAGTCTTTCACGGTTTTATCTGCCGCTTTGGATTTTGCAACTTTGCCGGCGTCAATCTCTGCTTCATTGGCAGTCATAAGAACTTCGGCGATCTCCGAATCGGATAAAGCCCACGCGTGAACAGCAGAAAACATAATAACCAATGATGCTAAAATAGCTCTAAATAAATTCATAACTTCTCCTTTTGTTGGACAAATCAAAGTTATATTCAGGAATGGCAAAAGCAACTTGTACTTTATCAAGGAAGTTTGCGTCTGATTAAGAGAGGAAAAATATACCAAGCGGTGATAAATCCAATGAAAAGAAACGCACTCACAATGCCACTGACAACGTAATTTTTAGTGATGACGATTCCGATTAAAAAAAAATCTATCACACAACCTAGAGCCAGAGGGAAGAGCGAGCTTTTCAGCCACAAATTGCTAAAATGGGTGAAACGTCGGGACGCCGTATGCGGTTCAGCCAGCCGGTGATAAGCGGCAGGTGAGATCACGAGAATCGCAGATACCGCCGAGCAGGCAATAGCGCCCCAGTGCAGAACTTGTTCGTTGTAATTTAATGTAATTGCAAAGCGATCGTTGAAAACGGTGACAAGTTGAAAACCGAACAGCGTCTGAACACCCGGCAAAATCATTCGCGTCTCACTTTCGATGTGCGTGATTTCATCCTTCAGATTTTCAGTTTCTGAGTGCTGGTATTTCAATGTTTTTCCCCACGAGGCGATTCTCGGCGTGCTCGTGGGGATCGGTCTCGGGTGTCGACTTTGGTTCGACGTAAAGAGCGCAGAGGTCTTTCTGAGCTTCCGAAACTCATCTCTTCGTGATCTGACGAAGAACGGCGGCCTTGTGTGAAGTACGGAGCTTCTCGGCCGGTTTGACGGTCGCGACGTGGTCCTTGTGATGTGCGGGGAGAGTGAGAGACGTTGTCTTCCACAGAGCGCAGGTAAGGACCACTGTGACGGTGAGGTGCCTCAAAGTCATAGTCTTCCGCAAATCCCGGATATTCTGCGAATGGATGGGCGGCGTCTTTTTGACGTGTGCGTTTAGTTGCCGATTTGGATTTCTTTTTTCCGCTAAGTTTGGTTGCCAAGAGACTCTCCTTTTTTAAAGATTAGGATTTAAAAATACTTCGGTTGTTATTATTTGTTTTTTGACTCGCCAATTGTTGGGTGAGGGCTTTATTTGCAAGAAGATCAATCTCCAGTTGTGCCATGCTTTTCCAAGTTTCTTCCCAGGACATTTCTTCAAAAAAATGATCGATTTTTTGTCGGTGTTCTACATTGTTCTTAAAAGGTAACAAAGACTCCACCTTATGAACGAATTCATCGGGAGTGTGGGCTACTTCGATAAGATGATTTTTCTTATAAGGTTCCAAGGTGTTAAAGAACGCCATTGAAACAATAGGAAGTCCTGCCGCTAAATATTCAGGAATTCTCATGGGACTTGTGTATTGGGCCAACTCGGTTTTTCGAAGCGGCAGAATGGCGCAATCCCAGTTGCTTAAGTAAGGCGCTAGTTCGTTATATTTTTTTGCACCTAAATAATGAATATTGTTTTCTACAGGAAGGTCGGCGGCACTGATCTGCACAATGGGACCAATTAAAACAAATTGCCACTGTGGTTTTAGAAGAGCCACTTCTTTAAGAAAGCTTAAATCCACGCGCTCATCGATGATTCCAACAAAGCCGAGCCTGGGAAAATCAATGTGCTTTTGGTCCTCCGGGTCTAGAATAAACTCCCGGGCCTTGCGAAGGCCATTTCCCTCCGGGGGGACGGGGTTGCCGTTGACAACCAGATCCGCTTTTTTCAGTAAATTCTTTTCCATCTCACCTGTAAAAGAACTCTTTCCTTCGGAATCTACCAACGGTTTTACGCAGTCATATACGATAAAGTCCGGGGTTAATCTGTCACTGAAAGCCAATGCTTGGGGATCATAGTACCAGCATGAATAGTTCTCGATAGAGGCGGAGTTGATTAATCCCAAAAGAAGAACCGTCATGATTTCATGATTCTGTTCTTTGGAAAGAGATTTTGCCAAGTGAGGTGTGACAATGCAGAGCCTTTCTTCCAGAACATGAAGATCTAAAAATGGATCTTCATGATTTTCATAAGAAAGAGGCTCAACAAAAAATACCCGACGATAACGCGCGTATCGAGTCATAAGATGTTGTGGACGTTGAAACTCAGAGTTCCAGCTCACATGGGAAAACACCAAAAGATCGGAGTCTGCACAGAGAATTTTCATGGGATCCTCCCTGAGTCTCAATCATGAGGACTCGGAGCGTGAATTGTTTCTGGTTTTCCGTGAGCCGGTTTTTTTACACTTTGCCCAATGTCTGGACGATTCTTTTTCGTGACATAGTCCAGTTTGACCGAACGCTTGGTTCTTGCTGATTCGAAAATAGCGTTGATGATTCGAATATCATAAAGGCCTTCTAATGCCGAAGGTTCCGGATCTTCGTTGTTAAGAATGCACTTGGAGAAATATTCAATCTCCGGAGCGAACTGGTCGTGTTTCTTAAAACGCTTGACCGTATCTTTTTCATCTATCGTCGTGGTCATCATCATGTCATCGGCATATTCGTAGGCATGCTCTAAACGCAGAGATCCTTCCGAACCGATAAGGTCATATGCAGCTGTCGCCGCAGCTCCAAAGCTCACGACAAAGTTGGCAAGCCGTGCTTTGCGGAAGCGCAAGGTGACAGCAGCCATTTCCTCAACCTCAGTGAATCGCTCATCGCGTGGATTGCTAAGCGCCGTGGCAAAGACTTCCACAGGCTCATCCTGGAAAAGATATCTCGCGGCGTTGATACAATAAGTGCCAATATCATAAAGAGGTCCGCCACCCATATCGTACTTAAGACGAATATTATTGGGATCTGTCACTTGATAAGTGAAAGTTGAATTAAAGATTCTTAGATCGCCTAACTTGCCGTTTTTTGCCGTTTCAATAGCCTGCAAGTTAGCAGGATCAAAATGCAAGCGGTAGGCAACCATGAGTTTAACATTATTGTCTTCGGCTTCTTCGAGCATTGAAATGCAAGCGTCTTCGTTTAAGGCCATCGGTTTTTCGGTCAAGATATGAATGCCGGCACGTGCCGCCTCGACGGCAAAAGCGTGGTGATTCACGTTAGGAGTTGCAATATAAACAGCGTCGATTTCTCCGCTATGAAGACATTTATCGAAATCACGATAGTTATAGAGGTTTTTAACTTTATATTTCTTTCCCAGAGTTTTTAGCTTGTCGTCGTCGCCTGAAACCAGGGCCGTAAGTTCAGAATTTGCGCTCGCACCTTTGAAAGCAGGAAGAACCGCCACCTGTGCAATATTTCCTAGTCCGACAACCGCATAGCGGATTTTTTTATCACTCATAACGACTCCTTCAGTTTCAAGATTTTTTTCGAGATGATATTGATGCCAAACCCTTCACAAGTTTTCAAAACTTCTGCTCTGAAGATGCACAAAAACAAAAGTATCGTGATGTTATTATCAGACATTACGTAAGAGAAACGCCGGAACTTTGCTACTGCTCAACGAACTGTTTTTTCTCCTTTGGTGAAAAAATAGGCAACCGCATATACTAAAGAAAGGAAAGCAAATAGGAGGGAATTATGCCGCAAGGATCAAAAGAAAAATACAGCAGCAAACAAAAGCGCATGGCTCATCATATTGAAGAGAGCGCCAAGAAAAGAGGCTACTCCGCAAAACGAGCCGCACAGATCGGCTGGGCAACAACGAATAAAGAAACTGGTGGTGCCGGAAAAAGCGTGAAGAAAAAAGCATCATCATCGAAAAGTTCTCATGCCGCACGTTCTAGAGCGGCGAAGAAGGGTTGGGAAACCAGACGTCATACCCATCATTGAAAAAAGAAAACGAGGGGGCGCCTCGTTTTCTTTTTCTAAATATCATTATCTATTTTGTTGACCGCCGCTTTTATTACCTGAACTTGTGCCAGAAGAACTATCAGATCTTCCAGTGTCTTTTTTATTAGGATTCATTGAGTCTCTTTGCTGACTGCTGTCTCTTTGAGATGATGTGTTGCTGCCGGACTGATTTTGATTAGGGTTTTGGGTATTTTTACTCATAACTGCCTCCTGTGTGTTTTAGATTAGTACTTGTTTTTATGCTGATAATCATAACCCCGGGTATCACGATTCGTGAAACCTAGATCCTCACGCCGAAAACTTTCGCGATCTCGAGTGTTATCTTGTCGCAGATTTTGGCGCTTCGTTTGATAACTAGGATTTGGATGATCTCGTTCGGAATCTTTAATGTGTTTTCTTCCTGGTCTTCTCATCTTCCGTCCTCCTTTTCTGACATGTCCAGTTTGAAGGAGTCCGAACCGAAATTTCAACAACTGTGGTAGGGAATGGCCGAGATACAATTCAGAATCGTGTCGGATGTCTGGGGATCTCGACTTCGGTCATTGTAAATTGCGGGATTTGTCAGGAGTGGTTGGGGCTTTCTCCGGGCTCTATTAACCTAGAAAAAGAAGACTTGCGAGGAGGATTTATGGAAATATACGAACTGCTCAAAAAAGATCACAAGGAAGTTAAATCACTTTTTCATAAAATTGAAGACGCCCTGGAGGAAGAAGATTTCGATGAAGTGGAAAGCCTTTTTTCTGAGGTGCGAGACCAACTCACTGCGCACTCTAAGGCCGAGGCCGAAGTCTTCTATCAACCTTTAAAGATGATCGCTGAAGAAGAAGGTGAGGAGCTGGCTTGGGAAGGTGAGGAAGAGCATCACGTCGTTGCTTTAGTGCTCAATGAACTTTCTCGCATTTCCGTAGATGAAGAGCCTTGGAAGGCTAAATTTACGGTATTAACTGAATTGGTAAATCACCACGTGCAAGAAGAAGAAGGTGAGATTTTTAAAGCCGCAAAAAGATATTTTAGTTCTGATGACGCCGAAGAAATGGCTGAAAATATGGAAAGTTTGAAACAAACTTATTTGGGCATGGTTGATAGCGCCTTGGATGAAGACATTGCCTTGCTTTTGAATACAGTTTCACAAGTTAGTCACACTCAAAATTCAAGACACGCCTAATATAAAAAAAGATAATCCACAGAAACTTCTGTGGATTATCTCTGACATTCTAACGATAGTTTTGATTACGGTAAGAGCTTCTTCCATAATCTTCGTCATAGTCCGTATCGTAATCCTCATCGTAGTCTCGAGAACCGGCTTGCAGTCCTTCATCTTCATTGTAATCGTTGTCTGTGTCATAAAGATCTTCGTCTTCATACCAGTCCTGATTTTGTGAGCCACGAGAAGACAAACCTCGGCGGGAGCTGCTTTCTTGGCCGCCACGATAGTTACGACCTTCGTATTCGTTAAAGCCTCTTCCGTAACCTTGATTATAGCCTTCTCCTTGATAGCTGCTGCCTCGTCCGTAGCCACGCTCTCTATCGGAATACCCGCCGCCGCCTACGCCGCCTTGACTGTACCGACCGCTGCTGCGACCTTCAGAGCCTCGATAAGATTCGCCCTGATAGCTTCCACGACTTGGGTATTCATCATAGTCCTGGTCCCAGTTTTGTGTCGAGCGAGAGCCTCGTCCACCATACTGTGAGCCATATTGTGACTGTGAGCCATATTGTGAGCCTCTTTCACTGCCGTAGCCATAGCCACGGTTGCGATCTTCGTTTTGCGAATAATTGTATTGGGATCCTCTGCGGGATGATCCTCTTGTTGCCATAATTCCTCCTTTATTAATAAAAGCCGGTTTATCCGGAGTCGTTGTTAAATCTTTTTGAAAATTATCTGTTCTCAGAGTTTTTATTACGTTCACTTCGGTTCGTGCTTTGGGAGCTCTCTTTATCCGTGCCTCCGGATCTTTGTGTAGTAGATGATTTAGAAACATTGTCTTTGTTCGTCGTGCGGTTTTGATTTTGAGTGTTTTTATTCATGGAAATATCCTCCTTGTTTCACTCTAGCGGAATAAAAGAAAGAAATCGGTTTGTTATTCATAAAACAAAACTGTGAACTAAAAGTACTGACGATTTTTAAGATACTCGAACGTAGCCTGCTCCACGGCAGGAAGACTTTTAATTCTGTCGCTGACAAGGCTGCTATTCAAAGGTCGCCGCGCACGGAAATTGAGGCAATCGTGAGTGCACGAAATCAAAAAGGCATGTTTGTTAAAACCCGATTGTTTGTGCGCAAGGGAGGCCAGCTCGAACCAGGACATTTTTCCCTCATTGGCCAAGTGAACAACACCAGACTCTTTATCGATTAAAAGTTCCAGACTGGCGTTCACCAGATCCGGAACGTAAGTAGGTGAAATATAAATATCCCGCGGAGCAAAAAAAGGTTGCTGTGCCACGAGCGATTTAAGGCATCGGGTTAAAAAGTTTTCTTTATCCCAGGGGCCAAAATAAGCGCCACTTCGAATAATCAACGCGGAAGGATTGGTGCTGAGGATAAAATTTTCTGCGGCGACCTTGGATCGTCCATAGGCGTTTAAGGGCTGAGTTGAATCTTGTTCGTGGTAAGGGCTTGTATTTTTGCCGTCAAAAACATAGTCAGAAGAAAATGAAAGAAATTGAATTTTTCTTTTTCGACATTCTTCAGCCAGAAGGTTGGGGCCGACAACATTTGCCCGAAAGCAATGGGCAATTTCAGTTTCAGCTTTGTCGATATTAAAATATTCGTAGGTGTTTATCACAGCCCACGGAACGTATTTTTCCAGATTTTTTTTAACAGAAACCGGGTCCGCCATATCCATCTGATTTGCGGATAGCAAAATGTAAGGAATGTTCCTGCGCGAACAGATGCGAGCAAAAGCGCCTGAAAGAATATTTCCGGCTCCGGTAATTAAAATCGGAGAAGAGGTGCTTTTAATCACCGAACAAGAAAGGGGAGAGGCGAGCATATGCTTAACGCGGATAAAATTTTTCTTCCATTTTTCTTCTTTTAAAAGAGGATGATTGTACTCTTGTTCGACAATCAGAGATTTTAGCATCTCGGTTAAAAGTGTTTTTGCATGGTTTCTATAAATTTTTGGATCACTTAAAGTTCCGCGCTCAATATAAAGATCTTTAATCGGAAGTCCTTCGCGTTTTAGGTTCCGAATGCATTCCCACGTTTCATACAGTCCTCGCAGCTGGTTTTCGCGTCCTTCATCCGTATGAATTTCGAGTGCCAGAGGGCGAGAATATTTTTTCCATGCGGTTTTCAGTAATTCGCTTAGAGGCAAGGGTTCTCCGATATCAACTTCCATCTGTGGCAGATCCTCTGTAGATGAAAGAAGATAACGATCATTTGAAGGATGATACATAATGCTTAAAATATCAAAAGCCCCCGTTTGCATCAGATCGAAGAACTGCCATTGTTTTTGATTTTCAATCTCGACCTCTTTGGCTAATTCGGCAGGACCCTGAATATGTCCTATTTGATCCATCACGATGACATTGGTACCGGGAGAGAGTTTTTTGAGAATCTCAGTGGCCTTCAAAAATGTTTTCGCCAGCAAGGCCGTATGAATTTCTTGATGAGGACTTCGAAACACCCCGCGGGTGTTGCCGACAAATAAGTATTCTTGAATCCAAGGATATCGAGAGGAAAAATCTTGCACATAGGATAAAAAATTTTCGGCTCCGTCAGGGTGAAGCAGTAAAAAATCTCCAAATCCCTGTTGTGCATGAAGCTGCACGATGGGTTGAAACCCTTGGACTTTTAAATGGGCCAAAGCCTCATCAAAATGCGCCCAATCTGGATTCAAGGAAAAATAAAAAGGACAGCAGACTTTTTCGATTTTTGCCGTTGCAAGCTGTTTCAGGTAGTCAGCTTGCAACGGAATTTCAATGCCTGCGCCAATTTTTAAAGTATTCACTTTGCGCCTCTCGCAGTGTTAAAACTCGTTTGCAGTCCTTCCGCTAAAAGTGGAGAAAAACCTTTTTTTCTCGCCAGAGTGTCGATTTCTAAAAGAGACATTCGCTCCCAAGTGTGATCCCAAGAAGAATTTTTCAAGAATTCATCAACACTTTTAAGTCTTTGTGATGAGGGTTTTTCTGTAAGAACAATATCCAGGGCTTTTACAAAGTTTTCAGCGTCATCGGCGACGGCTAAAAGATTTTTCCCATGATACATTCGAGTTTCTGCAATGGGTGTTGTGACGACAGGAAGACCCGCTGCCAAATATTCGGAGATTTTAGTCGAGTATGCAAAACGGATGCTTTCATGTTTAGCCAACGGAATCATCGCGCAATTCCACGAGCTCATGTAAAATGGAAGATCCGCATAACGTTTCATTCCCAAATAATGAATATTTTCTTTTTTTGGTAAAATATCTTGAACCGTTTTTGCGACTTGTCCCAATAAAATGAACTGCCACTCCGGGCGCAAGGCCGCGATATTTCCTAACAGTGAAAAATTCATGCGACCGTCGATGCCGCCGACAAAACCAATGCGGGGACGCGGCAGATTTTCCTGGTCTTCGGGATCCGTTAAAGCGGATCGCGCTTTTGAAAAATGAGTGGTATCTATGGCACTGGGAAACGAGTGAACTCTTTTGTGCTTTTGTTTCTTTTCTTCATAAACAGAGTTCCCTCCTGTGAAGACAAGGTCCGCCCGCCGAAGTAAGGCGGTTTCTTTTTCCGCCATTGTTTGTGAAAAGTTAACGAGGTCATCAACGCAATCATAGATAGTAACTTGTCCGACAAGATGGTCAGAAAAGTTTAAAGCCATCGGAGTGTAATACCAAATGCTAAAATTTTTGATATTCTCGCCTTGGATCATCTCGTCCAGTAGACCCCGCGAGATTTCATCACGTTCGCGGTTTGAAATCTTCAGAGGCAAATGGGGTACTACGACACAAAGACCCGGATACTCCTCTTTAAGGCTTAGGTAAGGTTCCGTGATGTTTTCAATAACAGGTTCTTCAATAAAGAAAACCCGACGGTGGTTTGCAAAGCGGCTCATCAGATGTTGTGGCCGTTGAAACACCAGGTCCCAACGCAGATGTGAAAAGACCAAAAGATCATGAGTCGCGCACAAGGTGTCCATAGCATCTCCTTGCTATATATTTTTCTGCTTTTTTGAACGAGGAGATCCATCAATGAGGAAAAAATCGTCTCTGAGCAAGGGCGTCTTTGCAAGGCTGATTAAATACAAAATGGAAAGAAGGCAGATAACATGAAAAAAGCGTAGATTTCCATGGGTGAAATCTACGCTTTTAAAAATTTAATAACTGCGATTGTCGTCTGTTGAGTTCGTGTTGGTATTTGTATTCGTATTCGTGTCCCGGGTGTTGTTCATATTTCTGCGGTCACGTTGCTCCTGAGTGGAGTAGTCAGACTCTTCCCATCTGTCTTTTCTACTGATGCGTTTTTGTTTTGTTGTGCCTTTGGCAGTTTGTTTGTCTTGAACGTAAGGATTGGGTGTCTGATTGACATCATTTGTTCTCTCAGACATAGAGTCCTGCGCAATACTAGCACTAGCAAATAAGAACACAAAAGTTGCCATGATTAGTTTTTTCATAGAAACCTCCTATGTGCAGAATTGTGCTAACCCATGGGTTTTGCAATTGATGCGGGTAAAAATGGGTATTTACATATGAAACGATTGTTAAACTATAAATCCAAGACTTTCGGTGACGTACTTCCGACGGGTTGACATCAGGATTTTTAAGCCTATTTTGGAAGAAAAAAGGGGGCATTTATGAAACTCACGCCATACATTTTATTGGGAGTTGCAGCCGGCGGTGCTGCTGCGATTGCCTGGGGATATAATCGAAAAAAACAAAATGAAAGTTCTCCTCGAAGTGAAAAAGTAGATCAAGCTTCGGAAGAATCATTCCCGGCAAGTGATGCGCCTTCTTGGGCTGGGGGTGAATAGAAGAGCTGGCTCCTTGGAGCCAGCTTTTTTCTTTATTGACGACTGCGATATCCTCGATCTTCATCTTCATCGCGCTCATAATCAGTGTCATAATCCTCGTCGTAATCTCCGTAGTCTTCGTCTTCTTGAGAACTTGCGTGCATTCTGTCATTGTCGTAATCCTCGTCATAATCTTCATCTCTCCAGCTACGACCGCGGCGCCCCTCATTGTAATCACTTTCATAATCTCGACCGTGACCACGATGGCTGGCATGGCCGCCCATCGCTGCAATTCGGCTGCGTTTTTCAGGTGACATAGCTGCAAATCCGCGACGAGATGATCCACCACTGCTACGTTGTCCGCCTTGTCTGCTACTGCTACTGCTACTGCTGCTGCGACCATCATCACGGTCATAATCGCTTTCATAATCTCTGCCCTGGCCACGATGGCTGGCATGACCGCCCATAGCTGAGATACGACTGCGTTGTTGTGGCGACATCGCTGCAAAGCCACGACGTGATGATCCGCCACTGCGGGAAGAGCTACTACGTCGAGAACTTTGATCATAATCATCCTGATGGCTGCGTCCTGTGCCACCATGACTAGCCCGACCACCCATTGCAGAAATACGTCTGTGTTCTTCAGGTGACATAGAAGCAAAACCACGACCTCCGCCTCGAGAAGATGAGCGAGAAGAAGAGCTCGATCTACGACCTTGGGAACCTCGGCTTGAAGCCGCATGACGGCCGCGGCTAGAACTTGAACGCGAACGTCCTGTTTCTTGTGATTGTCTTGGCATAAAAATAGTCCTCCTGTTAATGAACCGTTTTTTCGGCTCTAAAATTTTTGAACTCTGGAGTCATAGAAGTTTTAAGTCCGCGTAAAGGCAAGCATGTGAGTCTGAAATGAGAAAATACAATTCGTGCTTTTGTATTTCTTCGAATTCTCGGAAATTTCTCATGCAAAATTATTTAATAAAACAAAATGAAAAAGAAAAAAGAAAGCACGCTATGCCTATTATAAAAAAAGAAACAAAAAAAGAAGCGCTCGTAAAATTGGAAAAGGCTGCGTCCGATTGTCAAAATTGCGATCTTTATAAAAATGCAACACAGGTTGTTTTTGGGAAAGGTGCGGTGACCGCGAAAATTATGCTCGTCGGCGAACAGCCCGGCCACTACGAGGATTTGCAAGGGGAGCCTTTCGTTGGACCTGCGGGGAAAATTTTGAAAGCTTGCATGGAAGAAGCGGGTCTTGAAGATCGTATGGTTTATTTAACGAACGCGGTGAAACATTTTAAGCATCACGTTTCAGGAAAAAAACGCCTGCACGATAAACCGAACTATCAACAAATCAAAGCGTGTCGTCCATGGTTACAACAACAACGGGATGTTCTGAAACCTAAAATTATCGTCGCCATGGGAGCTACGGCAGCACGGAGTGTTTTAGACCGTATCCCGACTCTGGGGAAAGAACGGGGAAAAATAATTAAAGAACTTCCGAGCGGGGAGTTGGTGATTCTTTCCTGGCATCCGTCGGCAATTTTAAGAAACTACAGCAGTGATCAAGCCGAAAAAATGAAAAAGGAACTGATCAGTGATTTAAAACTAGCCGTTAAAACTCTTAACGAATTAAAGAAAACCTAAAGTCGTCGTAAGATTTTTTCCGCAGCTTCGCGTCCCGACTTCAGTGCACCTTGAACTGTTCCACGGTCCGCTCCCTCAGACAGAGCTTCTCCAGCTAAATAAATATTTTCATGAAATGGTTTTTGCAGTCTTTTCCACGAAGTTTTTTCATGAACGCCTACGTAGCTGTAGGCCCCTCGCGCGTAAGGATCTAGCGTCCAATTGTGCACGAAATGATTCACGTAATATTTTTTTAACGCCGTGAATGAAAGATCCGTGATTTTACTCAAAGTTTGTAAGGCCAATTGCACTTGTTCTGATTCTTTCAGATGACTGATCTCAAATGCTTTAGGTCCTCCTTGCCAGGCGGTGAGAAAAGGAGTCCGTCGTGGCATCTGTGTCCACCATGTCGGGAAATACTCCCGTGGGTCTATATGCAAAAAGGCCACCGGCTTTTTCGAAAGGCTTTCCCAAAAACGTTCCTTAAACTGAAAGGTGATTCTTAAGGCATGTCCCGTTTCCACGGTTCTTAATGCTTGAGTTAAATCCGGAAGAGGAGGATCAAAATAAAGGGAGCTTTTTAAAACACCGACAGGAAGAGCTAAAACCAAAAAAGGCGCCGCGAAATTTTGAAGCTTATTCTTTTTTAAATTTAAAGCGACAACCGCTGGATTTTTTGCATTCGTTAAAACTTGTTGAACTTCGTGCTCAAAATGAATTTCCGTAGAAGAAAGCTGAATATCTTTAAAAAGTCCCTCCATCACCGAGCTATAGCCGGGCAGAGGACGAAACTGACTTTGACCGTTGAGTTCGGGAACTTCTTTTTTTTCAGATTCCGCCAGACCTTTTTCTCCTGCTAAGTGAAGATCCATGGCCTGAAACCCTTCAAGGTAAGACACGTAAAGATCTTTAAGGGTGGAAATTTTCTTTCGGTGCGCTATTAGGAAGTCCTGCATGGAGCGGTCTTTTTTTATTTTGGGATTTAAAAGCGCATTGACCTTTTCGACCTTTTCCCAAAATCCCGAAATGTTTTTCAATTCCGAGTCTTTTCTTTCCAAGTGGTGATCCAAAAGATCTTCGAAACTCAGTTGGTGTTGCTCTAAAAGATCTATTAATTCTTTCTGCGCGCCATGGATAAATTCAGCTCCCAGCTCCACATTGTGAGCCGGAGAGGCCTGTAATGTCCAAATCCGCCCACCGATGCGATTGCGAGCCTCCAGAATTTGGCATGCAACTCCAGCGTCGCTCAAAGTTTTAGCGCACGACAATCCTGAGGCTCCGGCACCGATGATCAAAACTTTTTTCATTCCCGTCTAAGGAGATTGTTCTTCGACGTTTTCCTCGATAGTTCCCGACGGTGTGTGAATCACGCCGCCAAAATGGGGTTCCTTTTTCTGAGGAATATCTTTTTTATTGTTTCGTTCAACAGGTTTCTCGGCTGAGGCTCTCATGGATGCTTTTTTTGATCCTGGGGATTTTTTCATAAATTCTCCCTTTTCAAAAAATATTTAATAGCAGCATAGAAGGAGTAGCCCGATTTATAAAAAGAAAGAGACTGGATCAAAAAAATACAAACCAGTGTCCGTGATAATTAGCATAAGGTTGTTATTCTTTAATAAGACCTCGGGAGCTTAAAATCCGTAAGGTTCCCAAAGGTCCTGCGACGGACAGTGATTCTTCAAATTTCTCCCAAAAGTTTTTGGGGCGAAGGGCTTCCGCCTCGTCAATGAACCCCAAAGAAGATGTTGAGCAATTGTTGGAAAAAAGCTGATAGACGTCCTGCAGTTTTTTTGAAGCACTCTTTTGAATAGCCCTCTGGAAGATTTGTGGAACTTGAGTGTCAGAAATTTGCAGCGTGTGTAAAACCACCGGATGTTTGTATTCTTGAAGCCATCTGGTTAATTCATCACCGGTCACCAAACGGTGGGCGAGGAGGTAGTGACCTTGAAAGCTTTCCCACAGACTGTACTTATGATCTTTAGGGGGAACGCCTTCGGAAGAAATCACAAGAGACCGCGTTTGCAATTGATGTTCGGGATGAAGCTGCTCTTTTAAAAGAAGAGCTGAAGAGTTTTTTTTCACAGTGAATTTCAAAAACACGTGATAAACGCTAAAAACAAATTCTTCAAAGCCTACTTCGATTTTGTCCAAATCCTGAAGTGGAATCTGTGCTTCATAGTATTTTCCATAATGAAGAATGTTTCCTAGGCGCAGTGTTTTTTCATCCTTGAAAATATGCACAGGACGAAAACGGCAAGAATCAATACACTGTCCATTGAATTTACCGAAAGCAAATCGTTGTGGCTGTTCTAAAGGATCTTCGACTTTCAAGTCACAACGACAAGAAGAATCTGCCGCTGTTAAAGACGCTTGCGCATGAGAAACCAGACTAAACAAAGAAGCGACGATTAGCACAGAAATGAATTGAACTCTCAAAAAAGCCATGATGTTTCCTTCGAATTTTCACTTGTAATATTCTAATTATGGGAACTCCAGAAGAATAAATTCGTTATATTGGAGATAGTCCTCTAAGAGACCTGTCGATTTCTGAGACTTCCTGGTGTTTCTTAGAGCGACCATCGGGATCACCCAAAAGGAGTAGAAATAATACTTCTGTATTACTTTTTTCCTTTAGTCCCATCATTACAACGCCGAAAGGTTCGGTAGCAAACAAATCTGGAGTTGCATGAACATGTCTGACCCGAACGAACTCAAAGTGATCCGTAAAAGATCTGAACCAAAAAACCCGGACGTTGATCGCGAAGAGGGGCGCCAACTTTTGGAGCGTCTTATCCGAGGTTTGGTGGACTATCCAGAAACAGTCACGGTGGGTTTTGCCATGGGGGATAAGACCACAGTCTATAAAGTAGAGTGTGATCAAAGATGTCTAGGGCAGATTATTGGAGCAAAAGGCAAGAACATCACGGGCATTCGTGCCGTGATTTCTGCAACAATGGCGCGAAAAGGGATTCGCGCCGTTGTCGAAATTCCTTATTATTGTATCGAAGCCTGATTAAGGCTGCACATCGATGGTGAACTCAGCCTGTTCACCATCAACATTAAATCGAATGTTCCAACGACCCGACATAACAAAGTAAGCCTCGGACACGAAGTAAACGCCTTGTGATTGTTTAACGATTTTCACGGGCGATGAACCGTGGCCGTGACCACCCATATTCATCCACAAATCCAATTTAATATTTTGCGGGTCCACCATTACGTGTTCACCGTGAGCCGATTTATGGTCAAAGAATTTCACCAAGAATTGAGATTCATCACCACTCAACGGACCTTTTGTAAATTCAATTTCAGCGCAAACATCAGCCAGTGCAAAATACACCGGACAAAGAGTGTTGTGGTCGTGATGACCGCCGCCGCCGTGATCACCGTGTTCGCCAAAAGCCCGTGCGCTGTTTGCGCCTAAAAATAGAAATGCAGCTAGAGTTAACTGTAAAAATGTTTTCATGTATTCTCCTAGCGCGGCCAGCGCTGTTGATAGCTTAAATTAATTGTTTTTGATAAACTTGAATTTACAGGATTTCCAATCAAACTTTGATCGGCATAACTGACCGTCACAGCGGATTCAAGATTGAGCATATAGCTTCCAGAAATTCCCAGCGTGAAGTTTTTCTGAGCGGCACCGTCTGAGTTTGTGGCGCCATGAATTTGAATGGCTTCCTCATAAAGAAAGCTTAAAGAACTTCCCACACGGTAATCGCCATGATTCCAACCAACTCCCAAAGTGTGCGAAGTGCCCCAGCCAGGTGTCACTTCGATATTTCCACCGTAAGAAGCACTGGATGTATTTTTTGAAAAAGAACGATGAACCTCGGAGCTCCAATTGGCATCCCAAACTTTCCAGGATTTCAAAAGTGCCAGTCCCGCACCTAAGGAGTAAAACCCGCGACCACGGCTTTCATTGGCGGTCGTCGCCGTTGCATCATAAATAGATGTTCCGGTAGGCAAAGTGAGCTGAAGAAACGTAACACCCTTAGGTTTCCATTTCGAATAACCTTTTTCAGGAAAAGTTTCATGACCAAAATAAAGTGCGGTGTCTCCTAATCCCGAAGAATCGGCTGAACCGTCAGCAGATTTAGTCATGACCGGAAGACTAAATCCTGCTTGCATGGATTCGGAAATCAAAACCGCACCTTCTAATTTCAAAGTTTGAGATAAATTATTATCTCCGCGCTTTAACCAGCGTCCGCTGCTAAGAACATCATCGCTCACGGACGAATAAGAGTATGAGCTGGTGATTTGCGCTTTATCGTCCCCTAAAATAAGAGCAGGAATAGAAAAACCACCTCCGCAGCAACTTGCAGCCCAACCGACGGAAGAAAGGAATGTCAAAAAAAGAGCCGTCAATAAGTTCATGGGACCATCATCGGAATAAAGAGTTGATCCAGAACTTGACCGGATTTTTTTAAAGTCAGGCGCACTTCCCAATCACCAGGCATAATAAAATAAACATTGGTGACTCGATATTGAGTAGCGGAAATCTTTTCGATCTTCACCGGGGCTGAGCCGTGTCCCATGGAAGGCATCCATAGAATAATCGCCAGGTCATCAGCGACAGTGACGTCGCCTTGTAGTTCCAAGACAAATTCTTGCACTTCAGTGCTGTTCGGAGTTTTTGTCCAAGTTAAAATGGCACAAAGGTGAGCTGTCTTAAATTCTCCAGCGCAAGAATTGGCTGTTGCTGGATTGTTCAAACGCTGCCACTCTTCAGAAGAAATATAATCCGGTCTAGCGCAGGCCAAAGGCAGCAATAAAAAAAGCAGAGTGCAAAGAGATTTCATCAGTCGTCCTCCCTTTGAATATAACAACCCAATGCGCGGCCCTCTTTGTGGCGAGGAGTTTTACCTGCGCGAAGATCTTCTAAAACATCTTTTAAAAAATTCTTTTTCGCACTAGGACCGACGTGACTGTCTGTGACGCCGCCTTGATAAAGAATTTCGCCATTTTTATTAAGAACAAAAACGTGCGGAGTTTTTAAGGCTCCCAAGGTATTTGCGAGAGCATTTTTCTGGTCTTGAACAACCGGAAAAGCAAAAGAGCTTTCAGAAAAATGTTTTTTGGTGAGATCAGAGGCTTCATCCGAATTGGAGTGCACGCCCACGAAAGAAAATTCTTTAAATTCTGCACTGAGCGTTCTTAAAATGTCTTCATGGCTTGCCGAGCAAGGACACTTCGCTGAAAGAAAAACCACAACTGTGGCGGCCTTTTCCGAAGGAAAGTGGAGCTGTTGCTCTTTTTCGGTGACGACATCCGTTCCTTGAATTGACGAAAGTGAAAGGGCCTGAGCGTTCAAGGATAAGAGGAAAATATAAATCAATAGTGAAACATTTTTCATAAAGGCTTTCATAGCACATGAGGACTTTGTGCGTTAATGCCACGAAATGTTGCGTGGAGATACTTTCGGCGCAGTGCATTTTAAATGCAGGTAGGGGATGCGTTTAAAAAGTAATTCTGTAAACTTTCCTTATGTTTACAAAACTTAAAGCGTTTAGAAATCGACTTATCAAATTCCAACAAAGCGGGAAGGTCCATAGTGATCTGGATGTTCTTTTAGCCTCGGCAAAAGACAATAAGCAGCTTGAAGATAAATTGCAGTGGCTTGTGAAGCTGATGCAGTGGATTCGCTACGAGGGGGCGGTTGATTCTCATTTAGAAAAAGAAACCGGCCGTCTTCCGGTGGCGCGCCTGCGTTTTCTTTTGATGGTCCTTGATCGCAATCCGGAATGGAAGAAATCGGTCGCAGGAATTTTGCGAACAGTCGTGCATGAAGTCAGTGGCTTGGAGCTTTATACGGAAACGGGTCTTCCAAAAGAGTTGGGTCTTTGGGGTGAGCTTTTAGATCGTATGACGATGAAGGTCTTACCGATGCCGCCCCTAGATCACGAATTAGGGTATTTATTTTGGGCCTTGTTTCCAGATAAAGATGACCCAATGTGGCTGGCATCTATTGATAACGTCACCTTTGAAAAAATCGCTGAGCTTTTCTTTTACGAAGTAGAAGCCGATGAAACCGATTGGAACCGTTTAAAGTCAGATTTAGAAGATGCGCTGGTCTACTTGGTGATTCAAGTGCGCGCGATTGGTCTTTCACCGGCTATTCGTGAGCGTCTGGATAAACCAAACTTCCGCGATTCCGCTTTCTTTGCACTGGTGCGTGGACTTGAAGAGTTCACAAACGCGTATCATTCTGGTGACACCTCATTAACTTTGGAGAAAGCGTCGCGCTTTCGCATGATTATTTGGGAGTGCCGTCGTGAACTCAGTCAAGTGCACAAGCATCTGGATGAGTTTGGTGTCAGCATCAATCTTGTTTTTCAAATGATTCGCCTTAGAACTTTCTTGCAAAGAATTGACAGTCTTCTTGAAATTCTGCTCACGGAAAAATTGGACAGTAAGAAGGTCACAAGTTTTCTTTCAAAACTTGTCGAAGAAAATCAGGACCTGCGCAGCATTCGTTCTTTGTTCTCTCAAAATATTTCTCTTCTCGCACGCAAGGTGGTCGAACGAGCTGCGGAAACAGGTGAGCACTATATCACGCGCACCAAAGAGCAATACCGTCACATGGTGCAAGCAGCCGGTGGTGGTGGTGCAGTGACCGCGATCACGGTGTACGTCAAAATCGGTATCATCGCTTTAGGTCTTTCAGGATTTATGGAAGGCTTCTTAGCCTCGGTGAACTATGCGCTTAGTTTCGTGGCAATCCATTTGTTAGGATTCACTCTTGGAACCAAGCAGCCTGCGATGACGGCGCCTGCCTTAGCAGAAAAAATGCAAGATGTCGGAACCGAAGAGGGAATGGAGAATCTTGTGACAGAGATCGTGCATTTGGTGCGCTCGCAAGTGGCTTCAGTTTTAGGCAACGTGATGTTTGTCGTTCCTTGCGTGATGTTGATTGATACCGGATTTTTTCTGTTGTTCGGTCATCATTTGATGTCCCCACAGAAAGCGCAATATGCTTTTAGCTCCGTTGATATTCTGGGACCTGCGGCATTGTATGCGGCTTTCACGGGAATCCTCTTGTGGCTTTCAAGTATCTTCGCCGGTTGGGGGGACAATTGGTTTGCCTTACATTCTCTTCGTAAAACATTGGCACGCAGCCCTACATTGCGCGCGATCTTTGGTCGCCATGGCGCGCGCAACATCGCCGTGTTTTTAGAAAAAAACATGTCGGGCCTTTTAGGAAATATTTCTTTAGGTGTGATGTTGGGAATGGTCCCTGAGATCATGAAATTCATCGGTCTTCCTTTGGATGTCCGCCACGTGACCTTGTCATCAGGAACTTTAGGGGGAGCGTTGCCTTTATTGGGTGTTGAGTTTTTAAAAACACCTGCCTTCTGGCGCGCCGTCGCGGGTATTTTCTTTATTGGAGCGTTGAACGTCGGTGTAAGTTTTGGAATGGCCTTGTGGGTGGCAATCAAAGCTCGCGGCATCAACCCTCCACAGCGTCGTGCCATTCGTAAAGCGGTGGCAAAAAGATTTTTCTCAAGCCCTTTGAGTTTCTTTTTGCCTGTCGGCGCGACTGTCAGCAAATCGTCTGAAGGCGGACACGGTCACTGATGATTTCGATTACTGTGGTGATTCCCGCCTACAATGAAGAGCACCGTTTGCCGGAGACACTGAAGGCGTTAAAATCTTTCGTTGCGCAACCAGCGCCCTGGGTGATTCAAGAGGTGATCGTCGTTAATGACGGCTCCACAGATAAAACGGCGTCCTATGTAGAAGAGGAAAAAAAGAATTGGCCTCTTTTGAAATTGCATTCGCTTGCAGTCAATCAAGGTAAAGGAGCTGCGGTTCATGCGGGACTTCGGCTTGCTTCCGCCGAATGGATTTTGATTGCCGATGCGGATATGGCAACTCCCTGGGATGAGTTAAAAAAGTTAGCGGTGCCGAGTTCGCAAGCAGCCTTGGTGATGGGCTCCCGCGCTCTTCCGCGAAGTGATATCGTCATTCGCCAGCATTGGATTCGTCAGACCATGGGAAAGACCTTTAATAAAATTTTAAAGTTTTTTATCGGGCTTCCCTTTAAAGATACGCAGTGTGGTTTCAAACTTCTTCGCAATGATTCTTTCTTTCGCTCCGAAGTTCTGTCGCGTCTGCAAGTGCAGCGTTTCTCTTGGGATGTGGAATTGATTTTATTCTTAATGAAATTTCAAAAAGCCGTAATCGAAGTGCCGATTCGCTGGGAGCATAAGGAAGAGTCGCATGTGCACATTGTGCGCGACAGTTTTGAGATGCTTTTCACCGTGCTCAAATTGAAGAGAAGAGTTCGCTCAGAGTAAAAAGGTCCCTGTCTTAGAGGCTTTGAAACTGCGTGGGAACAAGAAAATGAAGACGCACAGTATCAATAACTTTGATTTAATATTAAGCAGTTTGGCCTCAAATAAATGATACCTTCTATAAGAGTTATTAATAGTTGGACGCGTTCTGGTCCTAATTTTGAACTGGGGTGCCACTTTGGAACTACACCATTCATGACAGAAAATTTCATTTTTCTGTGTCGAAAAAAAAAGTGTAGGTGGTTCCAAAAAGAGTCTTGATAAATCTTACAACCTGAAATGAAGTGCTCCTCCATAAGGACTTCAATAGTTGGAGTCCATGGAATCGGGGGGATTTAAATGAAACGCAACGTGTTTGCACTTATCCTATCAGTGTTGTTTGCGACAGCAGCTCATGCAGAGCGCGTGATCGTAATCATGAAAGATAAAGAATCTTTCAAATCAGCACACATGGCGTATAAGATGAAGGGGTCTTATGCACTTAAGGGATTCAAATTGGGCGGCCAACCAGCTGCTGTAGAAGGCCAAGTTGAAGACAGCCTTGAAAATTTGAATACACTAATCATCAACACTAAGGACGATGCTGAAGTTACAAAACTTAAAGCAAATCCTGCTGTAGCTTACGTTGAAAAAGAAATCTTCCACGAAGCTCCACGTCCAGTAAAAGGTTTCTTGGCTGCTGCTAAGAAAACTTCTCAACAAAAAGTAGGTCAAAAAACTCCTTGGGGTATTTACGCTGTAAAAGCTCCTCAAGCATGGGCTGCTGCTAAAAAAGGTGAAGGCGCTCGCGTTCTAGTACTTGATACTGGTATCGACCAAGCTCACCCTTCATTGGCTGCGAACTTTGAAAAAGGTCAAGACTTCACAGGTGACTCTGATGGTTCTGATTACACAGACCATGTTGGTCACGGTACACACGTAGCGGGTACAATCGCTGGTGTTCTTGATAAAACTGGTTTTACTGGTGTAGCTCCAAAAGCAAAAATCTTGGCAGGTCGCGTATGTGCTGAGAACGGTTGCTCTAACATCGCTATCGCTCAAGGTATCAACTGGGGTATCCAAGAAAAAGTAGACGTAATCTCTATGTCTTTGGGTGGCGCATGGTCGACTCCTGCTGAGCGCGATGCTGTTAACAAAGCTGATAAAGCAGGTGTTACAGTTGTAGCGGCTTCTGGTAACAACGGAACTAACAAAGTTTCTTACCCAGCAGCTCTTCCAACAGTGATCGCTGTCGGTGCTATCGACAACACACTTAAAAAAGCAGACTTCTCTCAATGGGGTCCAGAGCTTGCAGTTGTAGCTCCAGGTGTTGCAGTCGTTTCTTCTGTACCACAAGGAACTGGCCGCGAGGCTTCTGTTGAAATCTCTATCGGCACTAAAGCTGGTAAAGTAAACGCTTCTACTTTCCAAGGCGCGAAAGAACTTTTGACTCCTGAGACAAACGTTCTTGTTCCTGCAGGTCTTGGTAAAGCTGAAGACTTCGCGAAAATCGACGTTAAAGGCAAATACGCTTTGATCGCTCGTGGCGAAATCAAATTCTCTGAAAAAGTTGATAACGCTATTAAAGCAGGTGCTTTGGGTGCAGTTATCTACAACAACGCTCCAGGTTTGATCCAAGGTGCATTGACTGAAGACGGTTCTGTTCTTCCAATCGCAGTATTCATGATCGAACAAACTGTGGGTCAAGACATCGTAAAACAAATCGCTGCAGGTCAAACTGTTAAGGCGACTTTGCAAACGATGGCTACTGACTACGCAGCGTTTGACGGTACTTCAATGGCAACTCCTCACGTATCTGGTGTGGTTGCATTGATGAAAGCGGCGAACAAGTCTTTGACTGGCGCTCAAGTAAAAGCAATCTTGAAGCAAACAGCTCAACCTTTGGGACCTAACACTGCTAACGAATACGGTTCAGGTCTTGTGAATGCGGAAGCAGCGGTTAACGCAGCTCTTCAAACTCACTAATTAATTCTGACAAAGAATTGATGTGGAAAGGCTCCCTCTGGGAGCCTTTTCTATTTGTGGGATGAGTAAAGTCTTGTCATACTTTTAGGTATGCACAATCTACCCTCGATGATTTCTGATCTGGCCCTCATTCTTGGAACTGCCGGTCTTGTGACTCTTCTCTTTAAAAAATTAAATCAGCCTATCGTATTGGGATACTTGGTCGCAGGCTTCCTGGTAGGACCTAAGACATCTATTTTTCCAACGGTGGTGAGCGGGGAAAGCATCAACCTGTGGGCCGAAATCGGCGTGATCTTTCTTCTTTTTGCCTTAGGGCTCGAGTTTAGTTTTAAGCGTCTTTTTCGCGTTGGTGGCACGGCGAGCTTTACGGCGATCTTAGAAATCTCTTTGATGATTGTCTTTGGTTATGTCACTGGACGCCTTCTTGGATGGAGCACCATGGATAGTTTATTCCTTGGTGGAATTTTATCGATTTCATCGACGTCTATTATCATTCGCACGATTGAGGAACTGGGATTTAAAAACTTAAAATTTGTCAGCATGGTCTTCGGAGTTCTGGTTATCGAAGATCTTGTTGCAGTTCTTTTGATGGTGTTGCTCACCACAGTGGCTTTGACTCGCGACTTTGCGGGAAGTGAAATGCTCAGTGCCATTGTGAAGCTGTCCTTCTTCCTGGCCATTTGGTTTGTTGCGGGCATTTTTATGCTGCCATCTTTTTTAAAACGGGCGCAGAAGCTTTTGACCGAAGAAACTGTTTTAGTTGTAGCCGTAGGGCTTTGCCTTTTGATGGTGGTATTTGCAACAACCGTGGGATTTTCCTCGGCTCTGGGCGCGTTTATCATGGGTTCGATTCTTGCTGAAACAATTGAAGGCGAACGCATTCATCATCTGGTTGCTCCGATTAAAAATCTTTTTTCTGCCGTGTTTTTTATCTCGGTGGGAATGTTGATCGATCCACATGTGATCGCACTTTATTGGCGTGAGGTTTTGCTTCTTTCCGCAGTCGTTATTGTTGGAAAAACCTTTAGCGTGACCTTGGGGTCCGTATTGGCGGGACAAACCTTAAAGTCTTCCGTGCAGTCGGGAATGGCTCTGGCACAGATTGGTGAGTTCTCATTCATCATTGCAACATTAGGTTTGAACCTTAAGGTTATCAGCGAAAAAATGTATCCCATGGCAGTCGCGGTTTCTGTTGTCACAGCCTTTACGACTCCTTATATGTTGCGAGCTTCAGAAAAAGTTTACGGACTTATAGAAAAAGTTTTACCGGCTAAAGTGGTTTCTGCTTTGGATAGTTACAGTGTGATTTCTTTTTCGATGTCAGGAAATAAAGAATGGAAAGAGCAGGTTCGTGCTTATATTCTTAAAGTTCTTTTAAACTCTGTTGTTGTCGTTGCGATTTTTCTTTTAATGGCTCGCGTGTTTTTGCCGTTTCTTCTTGAAAGGCAAGTGGAAGAGGGGCCGGCGAAATTTATTTCCTTAAGCGCCACCTTGTTTTTAAGTGCGCCCTTTTTGTGGGCCTTGGCTTTCGGAAGAACAAAACAGTTTGAAATTCTCTTGATGGAGCAGGGAAAAGGAAGCCATAACTACGTCTTCCTCGTTTCGCGAATCATGTTGGCCGTAGGCCTTTTAGGAGCGATGGTCGCACAATTCGTCCCGTTAGGTTGGGCTATCGGAATTACTTTGTGGATGGTCGTTGTTGTGGGTTATGTACTTTCACAAAAACTGCGCAACGTCTATCAATGGTTTGAAAACAGATTTCTTTCAAATCTTCATGACGATGTTCAGAAAAAACACGCCAGAAAAAGCAGTCGGGCACTGGCTCCTTGGGATGCGCATATTACGGAATTCATTATTCCTTCTGAAGCCCCTTTTGTGGGTGTTCCTTTGCATAGGCTTTCCATTCGAGAAAAATACGGTGTGACCATTGCCTTAATCGAACGTGGGCGCCGTCGTATTACGGCTCCCGGACGAAACGAAGCCCTGATGCCGCATGATCAGGTGCATGTGATTGGGACGGATGAACAACTCATTCGTTTTAAATTATTTATTGAGGCTGAAGATAACGCTGTGATTTTGTCGGAGCAAGATTCCGAGTACAGTCTTGAGCAATATCTTTTAGGTGAAAGGTCACCGTACCTAAATAAAAGCATTCGTGAGTGCGGATTGCGCGAAGCCACGCATGGTTTGGTTGTAGGGATTGAGCGCGAAGGAAAGCGTATTCTCAATCCAGACTCCAGTGAGACTCTGCAAAAGGGCGATGTCCTTTGGATCGTTGGCGACCGTGAGAAAATTCTTTTATTAGAATAATCTCCAGCGCAGAGCCGTTTTAAATAAATTCAGTTTTTGAGTTGTATATGGCGGATAAATCAATCGCAACATTTTTCCCATCCAGGATTGGCGAAGGACCGCTTTTTCGTGTGAAAACGCTTTGAATCCATAAACTCCGTGATAACTGCCCAGACCACTTTCTCCCACGCCACCGAAAGGCAGGTGCGGATTGCTAAAGTGAATGACGGAGTCATTAATGCAAACGCCACCGGCCGTTGTTTGCTTTAAGACATCTTGAATATTCATTTCGCTATGAGAGTAAATATACAGCGCCAATGGTTTGGGTCGCTCGTTGATAAAATGAATGGCTTCTGAAATTTCGTTGTAAGTAATAATTGGAAGAAGGGGCCCAAAAATTTCTTCTTTCATGACGGCACTGTGGGGATCGACTTTTTCTATAAGGGTCGGAGCCACATAGTGGCTTGCAAGATCTACTTCTCCGCCGTAAGTCACTTCGGCGTTAGTCGCAATGGCGTCGTCAATTAAGTGCTTAAGTCGTTCGGCGTGTTTACCGGAAATAATGCGTGCCAGATCTGGAGAGTTTTTCTTTTCCAATGCGGACTTACCATAAAAACCATCAACCTTAGAAATGAGTTCTTTTTTAAACTCGCTGAGAACACTTTGTTGAACTAGAAGATAATCAGGAGCGACGCAAGTCTGAGCTGCATTGACAAATTTTCCCCAAGCGATTTTTTCAGCGGCATCTTTTAGATTTGCTGATGAGTCGATGATCGTAGGAGATTTTCCACCCAGCTCTAAAGTGACGCTGCTCAAATGTTTGCTTGCGGCCTCCATGACAATCTTGCCCACTCGTGTGCTTCCCGTGAAGAAAATATGATCAAACGGAAGCAGTAGAAGATCTTGAGTTTTTTCAGGGCCGCCTTCAACCACGGTGATGTGTTCCTCTGAAAAGGTTTCTTTAATGAGTTTTGCGACAAGGTGACTTGTCTGGGGCGTGAACTCCGAAGGTTTTAAAAAAATACAGTTGCCTGCCGCAATCGCAGCAACCAAAGGACAAATCAATAATTGAAATGGATAGTTCCAAGGGCCGATGATTAAACAAACTCCGCGAGGCTCGTGATATATTTGATTTTTTGTGCCTGTCAGCAATAGAGGCGTTCTAACTTTTTTAGGTCGAGCCCATTTTCTAAGATGCTTTTTAGCATGACGGATCTCATGTAAAACCGGAAATACTTCAGTGATCAAGGTTTCCGCTTCAGGTTTTTTGAAATCCTGAGCGAGGGCTGCGGTTATTTCTGCGATATTTTTCTCGATCATCTTTTCGAGAGAATCAAGATGTTCAAAGCGAGTGTCGATAGACTCTTTACGAAGTTGAAGGGCATACGCTTTTTGATGCAGAAAAATTTGTTCAATCATAGGTCTATGTTAGAACACCTGCCATAAGAGGCAATCGTAATCGTTAAAAAACCTTCGAGCAGCTTCTAGGCATAACGCGGTTTTTTTGTTGAACGACGCTCCAAAGGATCTTAGCTCCGAGCTCATTGTTCATGAGTTCTGGATGAAACTGTAATAAAAGACCGCGTCCATTTTTAAACTCCGTCGCTTCTGTAACGCCATCGTGACTGCGAGCTGCGATCTGAAGAAGACCACCTTCTTTAAATATCACGGATTGATGGTGAAGAGAGTTCACATGCATTTTTCCTGAAGCGTCGGCAAGAGATTTTAAAATATTATATTTTGTGTCCTTGATTTCAACGTCATGCCAATCGTTCGCGTGAGCGACATCGGAACCGACGTGAAACGGAACATCTTGAATCAGTTGATATCCCAAAGCCACTGAAGAAATCTGCGACCCACGGCAGACACCAAGTAAAAAGCCTTTTTCCTGTGAAACATAAGACTTAATGAGTGCTATTTCAAACTGATCGCGAGCTGTCGTAATATTGCGAGCATGGAAATTTTCTTGTTTATAAAGACGCGGGTCCACGTCATCGCCGCCCATAGCAACCATCAAAGGGAATTTTTCCGCCACCTGTTGGAAGAGTTCGCGGGTTTCAGTTTGCGTAAGGCCCAAGTTTGCATTGATGGGTAGAATGTAAGACGTGTGTTTGGCTTGCTTAAAAAGTTTTTTAAAGTTCACCACGCGTTGGGAATTCTTCGTGTAGTCTTTGGGAAGATTTGCAATCATCAATGCGCGGGCTTCACGGGAATTCGTCTCTAAGGGTTTAAAACCTTCTAAGCGCAGATCTGGAGTGCGACCCTCAAAGAGTTCCATAAGATCTGGATTTTTAGAAAGCTCCCGCAAATATCTTTGCGCGGCTTCAGGAGGAGTTTCATTGCTTCTGACGGGAATGATAAGAGGAGCCAGTGTATTTCCTGGAGACCATTCAAAAAGACGAATTGATTCCGCAGCAAAAGTGTTTACCGTGATGAATAATGAAAATAGCAAAACCGACAGAGAAGTTCTCATGCGGATTTTTATTTCAAAAGAAATGCCGAGCGAAAGGCTCTCAGATTTTATATATCCGCTTTGACTTAATTCGCCTTGTCTCAAAATGAGATCAAGACGAATTTTGCGCGGGCATGATCAGTCTTAAACCACTTCCAGATCTTTTTCAAAACCGTCGCAGAGAAAATCCACAACGTCTTCGAAAGATTCCCTTTTCGTAAAGACGTCACGCTGTTGTTGATAGCTTGGGTTTTTAATATCTATCTCAAACAAGTCCTTCATGTATTCCGTGTAGCCAAGCTTGGAAATATCTTCTTTCATTTCTGAAAGCAGGTCTTCAATGTCTTGAAGGACAGGTTTGGTATTGGCGTCGTTATCTAAAAGAATCTCGGCATCAAGGCCGTTACGGGAAGCGCGCCATTTGTTTTCGCGGATCATCCAGTCGGAGGGAATGGGTCTGCGTATTCCTTGATCCAAACGTCTTTGGAGGTGACGAGCTAAAAGATGAATAAAAGCGACAAGACGAGACGTTCTGCGAATTCCTGGAACTCCATCACAAATTCTAATTTCCAAAGTTCCATAGTTGGGACTTGGACGCATATCCCACCAAATATCTTTGACGCTGCCAATGGAATTACTTTTTGTCAGCTTATAAACGATATCTTCAAAGTCCTTCCAATTTTCTACGCGACAAGGATGTCCTCCGGAAGGATGCGCTTCGAAAACGGTGATGCGTGACGAACAAAGGCCCGTATCGTGTCCCGTCCAATACGGAGAACTTGCAGACAAAGCCAAAAGGTGCGGCAAATAGTAAAGAAACTCATTCATCATCTCGATACAATGTTCGCCACTTTTCATTCCAAGATGGACGTGCAATCCGTAGATCATCAAGCGACGCGCGATATGCTGGTTGCGCTCAACCAGATATTGATAGCGTTCGGCAGGATAAAAAATTCTATTGTGCCACCGAGCGAACGGGTGCGTGCCATTCGAGGCTAAGCGGGCGCCATTCTTCTTGCAGATACGAAGAAGCTCACGGCTTGTAAGCAGAAGTTCGTCTTCCACTTCTTGCGCGGATTTACAAATGGGCGTGTCGATTTCAAGCATGCTTTGAAATATTTCAGGTTTCAAATGAGGTCCAGGTAAAGACCATTCCTGAAGAATATCTGGTGAAATCGGGTGGAGATTGCGAGTTTCTGGGTGAATGATTTGCAGTTCCACCTCCACACCTAACGACAATAAATCTGATTTCCCGAAGGGAATGCTTGGAGATTGAGTCATAATTTCACCATAGGGATTTTGATGAGACGGTGCAAATTTTTATATAGAAAAATGTGACTTTGTGCGTTTTTGAGACGTAAAAATACACAAATTGATTTTTTTTTCTTGATGTCATTCAAATATTTCAGTGGTTGAATCTAAATACTGGAGACTTGATGGAAAAATCATTGGTTGTCTATTTGCCAGAGGGATTTGCTGATTGGGAAGGTGCTTTTCTTTTGCCTGAACTTCGGCAGGCTAAGAAAAAAATTATTATCGCATCCTCAACAGGCGAAAGTATTTCAAGTATTGGCGGAATGACAGTTGTTCCTGAAAGGGCGCTTTCTGGAGTCGCACCGGACACTATTGAGGGTTTGATTCTCATTGGCAGTGACAGTTGGATGGACGCAAATCAAAATCAAAATGCGATTGAGCTTGCAGATGCACTTCTATCAAAAGGAGTTCTTGTTGCTGCGATTTGTGGTGCAACGGTGGCACTCGCTCGCGCGGGCCTTTTGAATAACCGTCGGCACACTAGCAATGATTTAGGTATGCTTAAACAAATCGTGCCGTCTTATGGCGGTGAAAAGTTTTATCTTAAGAGTCTTGCTGTAACAGATAAAAATCTTATTACGGCCACAGGGGTTGCTCCTATTGAATTCACGCGAGAAATCATGGCCTATTTAAATATGTACACGCCGGAATACCGCAAGCATTGGTTTGAACTCTATAAAAACGCCGTGATGCCGCCTCTTGAATTTTGGGGCCAAACTTAGTTTCGAAAACAAACAAATGAATTCAGAAACTGAAATCTCAGAAAATTTTGTAAATGTTCCTGGTGGCGAGATCTATGTAAAACGCTGGAAGCCAGAACTTACGACAGATAAAACCCCTCTCATTCTTTTACACGACTCCTTAGGATGTACCGAAATGTGGAGAGATTTTCCGCTTCGCTTGTGTGAAGCAACGGGAAGGGAAGTGATTTCCTATGATCGTTTGGGTTTTGGTCGTTCCACGAAAAGAAACGAATTACCTTCAGTGCGTTTTGTAAGTGAAGAAGGGGAGATCTATCTTCCGGCAATATTAAAGGCTCTCCGTATTGAAAAGTTCGCTCTCTTTGGCCACAGTGTGGGAGGAGCTATGGCCGTTGTTGCTGCTGGAACTCTTAAACAAAACTGCACGGCCATTATCACAGAGTCCGCACAAGTCTTTGTTGAAGACAGAACTCGTGCAGGTATATCAAAAGCGAAAACAGATTTTGCGGACCCGAAAGTTTTTGGAAAATTAGAAAAGTATCACGGTGAAAAATCAAAATGGGTTTTTGACGCGTGGACTGAAGTTTGGCTTTCAGAAGGCTTTGCGAGCTGGAATCTAAAGAACGATCTTCCCAAAGTGCAATGTCCTGTTCTTGCGATCCATGGAGATAAAGACGAATACGGTTCAACAAAATTCCCAGAAGTGATCACAGAGCTCGCGGGCGGTCCCGCCCAAAAAGAAATTATTGCAGATTGTGGACATGTTCCTCATCGCGAAAAACCGGATATGATTTTAAACCTGGTTGCAAAGTTTTTCACCAAAACGAAAAATTAAAGTACATACTTTGGGGAAAAGCTTGCGTCTTTACTTCGCCGTTTTTTAAAAGTGCTTTGATGATTTCACATCTTTCAGGTTCTTTATCGAAGTCGCATCTTTCAAGTTCATTTTTGAATTGTTCCAAAGCTATCAAAGTTTCTTTGTCTGGCTGATAGGCCCACGATTCAAATACGGCAGTGTCATCGACGATGGCGACTTGTTTTTCGGCGCGATGACAGGAGCTGCAATTTGTTCCCGAACCAAAACGGACGTTACTATAAGGTTTGCTTTTTGAGATCGGCTGAACTACGGGGAACTCAAGTTCCGCCTTGATTGATGTCGTTGTCGAGGTTTGATAGCTAAGCTCCAGATAATCTTTTCCGCGCCCTTCGGGAACAACCGACATATACAGTTTATCATTCATAATAAAAATACGGGGACTGCGATTGCCTATAGCTGGTTGGGCGCTCATCTGGCTATTTGTCAGAGTTTCAAACCCCGTGGCTGGCGAGCATCCGGCGCTCCAGCACAAAGTTACCAATAAAGAAATAACGGCACTTTGGATTGTGGTTTTCATGTTTTAGCAGGCTATCAACTCTTAAACATTGAGACGAAGGTGGATTTTTATTTTTGTCATAAAAGCCATTAATTTTGAGATGAAATTGAAATGCTCAAAATAACGTCTTAATTCAGGAATTGGGGATTGCAATTTTAGTGGTGCGCGGAGAGGGACTTGAACCCTCACGCTTGCGCATACGCCCCTCAAACGTACGTGTCTACCAATTCCACCATCCGCGCGCACAAGGAAAATGACCTTTTAAAGGTCCGAGGGAAGTATTAATTAATCATTTCCCATCCCCAGAGTCAATATAATGCAATAGACAAAAAAATCTCTCCTTCAGGCCATTTTGCCCACATTTTTAGCATTTTTCTTTAACCCCGAATGGGAAGTCGGCAGTCTATATAACAAGAGCAAGGACGCTCTTAAGACGGAAACAAGAAGACGCTAGGATGGCACTTCGAGGTTTCTGGGAGGCCAAGGAAGGCCGCAAAAAGGAGAGAACATGACGGATTTACATGACGTAGCAATGTTCTGCCTCTTCTACTCAGGAGTCGTGATGTCAGCACTCTGGATCACGGTTGCTAGAAAGCCTGCGAGAGTAGAGGCAAAACAGAAAAAGTTCTTAAGATAGTTTTGATTAAAAATTAAGTTTGCGACTCTTCGAAGGTTTGGTGGTTCCCTTCGTGAGTCCGGGGGAGGGATGACCTCCCCCATTTTTTATTCTCTTGCTAAACCTTCGCACCTTGATAGCATTTCTTTATGACAAATCCCCAACGGGTTCTGCTTCAATACTTTACGGTGCCCGAAAATCTGGATCTTGCGAAAGAGCTGACGGCACTCAGCTCTTCCGAGCTGGGCGAGTTTTTTGTCGACAGCGCTTTTCTGGGATGTGCAGCCAACTTTCTTAAAGAAGAGCGGTGGCTGCAAAGCCAAGATAAATCTCTTCAGGAAAAATCTTTTACCGAGTTTTTAAACCCCTACTTTCAAGTCGAATTATTTTCTCTTCAGTTTCTACAAAATTTTATCCAGACATCTTCCGAAAAAAATCTTAAAAAAATCGTCGATCACGCATTGCGCGCAGAACAAGAAGTTATTGCCGTTATCAAGGATCGTCCTTATTCAGAACAAAAACTTTTTGCGACGAAATCTTTAAAACTGATGCTAGATCTTTTTGAGTTAGAAAATAAACTTCAAGTCGAAAAGAAATCCCAAGGGTTGCATCTGGGACTTTCCATGTACCGAACTTTTGATGCTTTGGATGAAGTCTTTAATCTTAAATACGAAATTGATCTAGGGATGAAAACGGATTTGCAGGGAACCGAACGCCTGTATGAAGGAGCGGGTGTCGGAGTGCAATCAGGCTACTCGACAGTGTCGCTGGCACTTCATCACTTAAATCTTCCCGAAGGAGCCCGCTTTATCGATTTGGGTTCCGGTTATGGACGCGTCGGATTGGTCGTTGGTTTGCTTCGTCCAGATATAGATTTTATCGGTTACGAATATGTGCCCCATCGCGTGGAGGTCGCTTCGATCACGACTGAAAATCTAGGCATGCAAGGTCACGTGCATTTTTATACGCAAGATTTATCGCTGAAAAGCTTCCGGATCCCCGAAGCGGAAATTTATTATATGTATGATCCCTTCAGTGAAGAAACGTACGGTCACGTCCTCGCGCAACTGATCGAAATCAGTCATCATAAAAAAATTGTCATCGCCACCAAAGGCAATGCCCGCAAGTGGCTCTTAGAGGTTGCTCGCCGCGAAGGATGGTCCTCACCGGAAGAATTCGACGACGGCAACCTCTGTTTGTTTCATACTTAGTGATGGGGGTGCGCGTGCACGTCTCTGTCTTCATGCAAACCTTCACCGAACTCTTCGATCATTTTTTTATTGAATGCCGGAATATCGTCGGGCTTTCTGCTGGTCACAAGTCCCTGATCCGTCACGACTTCAGCGTCAAACCATTTACCTCCGGCATTGATAATGTCCGTGCGAAGAGAAGGCCACGAAGTCACTTTACGGCCTGATAAGATTCCTGTTTCAATTAAAAGTTGCGGTCCGTGACAAAGAGCTGCAATTGGTTTTTGCGCATCTACAAAATCTTGGGCAAATTCCACCGCTCTTTCATCCATACGCAGACGATCCGGATTCATCACTCCTCCAGGAAGCATCAAAGCGTCGAAGTCTTCAGAATCGGCTTCATCTAAGGTGAGATCCACAGCGATGGATTTTCCCCAATCACCTTTGCTCCAGCCTTTGATTTTTCCTTTTTTAAGAGAGACAACGGAGGTCTCAGCCCCTGCATCATCAAGAGCTTTTTTGGGCTCAAAAAGTTCAGATTCCTCAAAACCATCTGTCGCTAGAATTGCAATACGTTTTCCTTTGAGAGGCTTCGCCATAATTTTCTCCTTAGTTTCTGGTTTGTAAGAATTGAAGGATGAAAGAAAAACGCCAGCCGGGGAATGATTGCGCGAAAGATATTTAATAAAACACAAAAGTTCTGTGACATTTATCAGGATCTGCATCCCGCGCTGGTCTTTTGCCATGGCAAAGCTATCGTAAAGGTTCCAAACAAATAAGGAGCTTACGATGAATACAAAAATGGTTTTTGCAATGGTGCTTATTTCCGGTGTTTTTGTGATCGGATGTTCTACAAGAGAAAAACGGGAAGCAATGAAGACGACGCCAAGCCATTCTGCAAGACAAGTGGCGGCCGCGGAAGAAGCGCCCTACGTCACAGAGTTTTCATTTGCAAAGGGATCTTCCGAGTTGAGTGAAACTGCGAAACAAGATTTGCGCCGTTTGATTACAGATGCCAAAAGGAATTCCAATATCAAAGAGCTTAAGGTCATTTCCTGGGCTGATAAGGAATATCCTTCCAAGAGTACAAAAAAACTTTCTTCCGCAGAAAGAGATCTCGTCAAGAAACGCAATGATGCCATTCGCGACTACGTGAAAGATTACAGCACGGGTATCGATGTAGATACTTACAGTATGGCGGAAAGACCAGGAGCTATCAAAGAGATGTTAAACACCTCAGATGCTCGCGTGAAAAAATCTTTAGAAACAGCCGGAATTCCTACAACAGAATCCACTGTTAAAAGTCCTTCAAAAGCTTCGAAATCTATTGTGATGGTGATCACAGAATAATTTCGTTTCGATTCTTAAGAGCCTCGGCTAGGCCAGCCGGGCTCTTTTCCTTTGCTTCCATTTTTAGAGTGTTGGATAACTAAGATAAACATTCTGAAGTGGAGTTTTCATGAAATTTCTTTTGCCAATTCTTACATTTGTTTATGCTATGCCCAGCATGGCTTTTGATATCAAGCCCGGCCTCTGGGAAGTATCGACGGTTGTTACTTACGACGGAAAGCAGTTTGATCCGCAAGCGGAATTAAAAAAGGCCATGGCGAATATGCCACCTGAGTATAAAAAGAAAATGGAAGCTGCGATGAAGAACAGCGGCGCCATGGGGAACTTTACAGAAAACGGTTTCAAAGTTTGTTATACAAAAGACATGCTCGACAATCCGAAAAAAGTAATGGACGCGGCAAAGAAATGCAAAATGAACTTGAAGACACAATCTTCAACAAAGCTGACGGGAACTTTCGATTGTCCTGAAGATAAAACATCTGGAACGTTTGATTGGACCGTGAAAAATCAAAATCAGTATGAAGGTGTGATGACAGGAAAAACCAAAGACGGAAAAAGTTCTTTGATTCGTCAGAATGCTAAATTTGTGTCAGTCGACTGCGGTTCGGTAAAGCCTGAACTGTAATGCGTGGTGAATTGCCCCGTCGTGCATGGGGCAATTTTGTTCATTCAAGTTCTTTTTTTTTCATCATCTCAAAAATACGCGCTCGTGACTCCGATGTTGAGTTGGTCTGAATCGTGCTTCCCTCTAGGTGCACGCAAACAACAAAGGAGAACGTATGAAAACATCCAAGATCATTCTGATTGGTGCACTTCTTTTCACATTGGTATCTATCAAGGCTTTGGCAAATGTGGATTCAGAAACAGAGACTGCTTCAAAAGCCCTCGGCGCAAAAATGGCGTCAGAAATTTCCTTTGACGAAGGTCAAACCAATCTCAGTGACAGCGCTAAAGAGGACATTCGCTCTTTGATTAAATCCGCTAAAGAAAACGGAAATATCGACGAGTTGAAAGTCGCTGTGTGGGCCGACCGTGAGTATCCGACCAAAGATACTAAGGCTTCTAAAGCAGACGTCGACCTTGCTAAAAAACGTGCTGACAACATTAAGTCCTTTATCAAAAGTGAAATGAAGGTGGGCTCTGTAAATACTTACAATATGACGGAGCGACCTAACGCTTTACAAAAATTTTTAAGAACCTCTGATTCGAAAGTGAAATCCACTATGGAAGCCAGCGGTTCGGCGCCACGCACCTCTGATGAAACAGGATTCTTTGGGCAGAAATCCAAAGCATCAAAAGCTGTGATTATGGTGTACACGCGCTAATTCTAAATAAAGGAGGTTGATGTGAAACATTTCGCAATAGTCTTTGTTATCGTGGCTCTTTTTATTTCCACTCAAGCTAAGGCCGTGGGGTTTTACATCGAACCGGGGATCACCTATGAAAAAGGTGATAACAAACTAGAATGGCCGGCCCCGTTGGGAGACTCAACAGGAAACACGCGGGGATTGGGTGTCGATTTGAAATTAGGAATGCACGTTGAAAGCTCTTTCTTTATCGCTCTTGAAGGAGCTTATTCAAAACCGCACTTTGAGCAATCGGCAACGAACTATGATGCTGACGCCAAATCGACATTGTATGGAGCGGTGATTGGTGCGCAGATGCCTGTTGTGGGTTTGCGCATCTGGGCCGGATACATCTTTGGCGGAGAATTGGATCCGGATGAAAGCGGAGGAGTGGACGTGAAATTCAAAGATGCCAGAGGGCCCAAAGTCGGACTGGGATTTAAAATCTTAATGCTCAGTCTGAACGTGGAGTACATGGATCTTGAATACAATGACTCGGTTTTAGAAAAGCCAGGCTCAGTGGCAGGGAGTTTAGATAATAAACTTAAAAATAAATTGGGCTTAGTTAGTGTCAGTATACCGCTAACGTTATAGTGGTTCCTGTTTTTAAAGCCTTACCGTTTTCATCGGCGGTAAGGCTTTATTTTTTATCAAAGACTTAAGAGAAAGGCGCCAATTCCCACCGTGCAGGCCCCGAAGACCTGAGCGCGACTGAGTGATTCCTTTAGAAAATAGGAAAACACGACAGCAAAAAAGATCGAAGAGTTTCTTAACGAAATCGCAAAGCCCGGCGCAGAAATTCGTAAACCGTAAAGAAAAATTAAAAACGAAGCTGTGGCTGCAGAGCCGGTAAAGAGAACCGCCTTGCGACGAGTTTTTAAGGTGTGTGTGATGCGCGCGACAGGATCTTTTCTTAAGCTCCAGAAGAGAAATGGCAACGACACAACCATCGCAACAAAGAACAAGGACTTAGGATCGGCTTTTTCTACAAGAGCGTGGTGATAGCAAAGGTGATAACCCGCGATGAAGATAGCACTCAGGTAAGCCCAGATATTCCCTTTCCAGAAGTTAGCAATGTTCTCTGAAAAGTCTTTAAGATTCATGGCGACAATACCTGTAAAGATCAACGCCGCTCCCAGGTATTGTATTCCGCCCGCTCTTTCCTGAAGGTAGATCGTTGAAATCAACCAAACAACAATCATCGCTCCGCCACGCATGATTGTATAAGATTGGCCTAAGGAGGATGTGCGCAGGGCTTTAGCCAGAGTGATAAAATAAAGACCTTCAAAAATTCCTGAAAGAACGCCCACCCACCAAGTCGAGGCTGTGGGCATTTGAAAACCACCAAATGTGAGGACGATCCCAAGTGTGATTAAACCGCTGATTAAAATGGTCAGAAAGAGAAAGCTTTCCTTGTCCTGCGATGATTTCGCGGTGGCATTCCAGGCGGCATGTAAAAAGGCTGAAACAAGCAATAAAACGGGACCTAAAGTCATGAGATTCTTTTAGTTTTTTTATTTATCCAAAGCCAGAAAAAAGTGCCCGGCGGGTCGATTTCTATGGTATGACGGCGTTATGAAAATCACCGATTTGGATTTCGCTTTTCCTGAAGAGCTTATTGCCACAGCCCCTCAGCGCCCTTCGCGCGTGATGTGGGTTCAGGAAAACGGCGAGCCTCAAGAAATTTCAATCCAAGAATTGATGGAGCGAATTCCATCAGGCGATGTTTTAGTTGTTAACAACACGCGTGTTTTAAAGCGTCGTGTGTTTGCGGGAGACATTGAAATTCTGTTTCTGAGTCGGCGGGAGCCGGCAGAGCGGAGGGCCGGAGGCCCAGAGCTGGAGCAGCAACAAGATTGGGAAGTCCTGTTTCCTTCAAAGAAACACAAAATCGGTTCCACACTTGAACTTCCTTTGGGTGTCACGATGACCTTGATTGAAAAAGGTCGCCCACAAAAAGTGCGTCTCAATCAAGAAGTGACCGAAGATTATTTTCAAAAAGTGGCTGAGCTTCCTTTGCCTCCTTACATTCAAAAAGCCCGTGATCATAGGCACACCGTGGATGCCGATGAATCTTGGTATCAAACCGCTTGGGCAAAATCACCGGGAAGTTTTGCAGCTCCGACAGCGAGTCTGCATTTTTCAAGTGAAGACATGCAAAAGCTTCGCGAGCGTGGTGTGAAGATTGTTGAAGTCACATTGCACGTGGGGCTTGGAACTTTCTTGCCAGTGACAGCAGAAGATTTGAACGATCACGATATGCACGAAGAGTATGTGGAAGTGAGTGCTGAAACTTGGAAGGTGATTGCAGATGTGCGTGCTTCGAATGGCAAAGTGTGGTCACTCGGAACAACGACGACGCGTTCGTTGGAGAGTGCCGCGCAGGGACTTCTGCAAGGTTCTGCGGAAACAGGTTATCGCGGATTTACAAAATTATTAATTCAACCCGGTTACAAATTTAAAGTGGTCAATCGACTTTTAACGAACTTTCATCAACCGCAGTCAACGTTGCTAGCTTTAGTGGCAGGATTTTCTTCTCTAGAAAGAGTAAAAGCTTGCTATCAATGGGCGATTGAGAGAAAGTTCCGACTCTTTTCTTACGGAGATCTATCGTGCTGGACGGAAACTCAACAATGACATTAGGTGAATTCAAAGTTCATAAAACCGCAGGCAACGCTCGTCGCGCGACACTGATGACGGCTCACGGTCCGGTGCAGACTCCCGTTTTTATGGCTGTTGGTACAAAGGCGACTGTGAAAGCGATGACTCCAGAAGAGTTGAAGGAGTGCGGTACGCAAGTTGTTTTGGGTAATACGTATCACTTGCACTTGCGTCCTGGCGAAAAGACGATTGCAAAAATGGGCGGCCTTCATAAATTTATGAACTGGCACGGACCGATTCTTACAGACTCTGGCGGTTTCCAAGTTTTCTCCTTATCACAGCTTCGCAATATGTCCGAAGAAGGTGTGGAGTTCCGCTCGCATTTGGATGGAGCAAAACATTTTATCTCTCCAGAAAAGAGCATGGAGATCCAAATGGATCTGGGCTCTGACATCATCATGGCGTTTGATGAATGTCTTCAATATCCAGCGACAGAAGAAGAAATCGAAAAGTCGATGGCGCTCACGTACCGTTGGCTCTTGCGTTCCAAAGCGGCGATGACTCGCAAAGAGAGTTTGCTTTTCGGAATCGTGCAAGGTGGTTTGAGTCTTGAGCACCGTTTGAAAAGCATGGAGCAAATTTGTTCCGTGGATCTTCCGGGTTATGCTCTTGGGGGATTTAGCGTCGGTGAGCCGATTCACTTGATGCATGAACTTCTTCCACATGTGGCTCCAAAAATGCCAGCGAATAAGCCGCGCTATTTGATGGGCGTGGGAACTCCGACGGATCTGATCATTGCAATTGATTCAGGAATCGATATGTTTGACTGCGTCATGCCTACTCGAGTGGCACGCAATGGAACGATCTTCACGTGGCAGGGTAAAGTCAGTATTAAGCGCAGCGAATATCGTGAAGATCCATCTCCATTGGATCCTGAATGTGATTGTTACACTTGTACGAATTATTCGAAGGCTTATTTGCGCCATCTGTTCTTGAGTGGTGAAATTTTAGGCTCTCGTTTGAACACGATTCACAATATTTATTTCTATATGAAATTGATGGAACGTGCTCGTAAGGCTATCGAAGAAGGTCGTTGGGAAGGGTTCCGCGACGATTGTTTAACGCGATTCGTAAAGAAAGAGCGCTAGACTTAAATATTGATTCTTCCTAAGAATAATGCTGAATTTTACTGTCAGTTATTAATTGGAGGAATCATGTTTAACGGACTTCTTGTATCGACAGCTTATGCGCAAACAGCTTCTGGTGGTGGTCAGCCATCAGCGTTTGAAATGTTTGTGCCATTTATCTTCATCTTCGTGATCTTTTATTTCCTCATCATTCGTCCTCAAGCGAAGAGACAAAAAGAACATCAGAAGTTCCTTGCCGAAGTTAAGCGCGGCGACGAAGTAGTTACTTCGTCTGGAATCCTTGGTCGTGTGGAAGGCATCACAGATCAATTCGTGACATTGGAAATTGCTGAAGGCGTGAAAGTTAAAATGCTTCGCAGTCAGATTGCAACATCTCAGAAAGCAGCAACAGCAGAGGAAAAGAAATAATGGAAGGACTTCGTTGGAGATCTATTCTCGCAGTTTTAGGTGTAGCGGCAGCTATCGTATGGGTATTGCCGAACGTGGTACATTTCGGTGAAAAAACATGGTGGCCTTCTAAGCAGAAGTTGAACTACGGCTTGGACATCCAAGGTGGTTTGCATCTGGTGATGGGCGTTGATGTTGACGGTGTGGTGAAAGAAAGCACAAACCGTATGATCGTTTCCATGAAAGCGGAAATGCAAAAAGAAAACATTTCTTTCGCTGATGTGAAATCAGAAAAGCCAGAGCAAGGTGAGATCCAAATCTCTGTCGCTCAAGCTTCTGGTAAAGCAGCCGTTGAGAAATTCCTTTCTGAAAAATACTCAACAGTTTTGCAAACAATGGGTTCAACAGACACTGTAGTGACAGTTCGTTACTTTGATGCGTACTTGAACGATTATAAAAATCGCGTGATTCAACAGGCGATTGAAACGATCCGTAACCGTATCGATGAATTCGGTGTGGCGGAGCCTTCAATCTCTCAACAAGGTTCTAACCGCATCTTGATCCAGCTTCCTGGTATGGCTGACGCTGAAAAAGCGAAACAGCTGATCAATACAACAGCGAAATTGGATTTCATGGTTGTTTCTCACGAGAAAACTCCGCAAGAACTTCAGGCGATGATTGCTGAAGCGGAAAAAGCGGGGAACTACAACATGACAACGATGAAGTACTCTGAGTACGTGACTCGTTTGAATGAAGACTTGAAGTCTAAACTTCCTGAAAAATCTGTTGTGTTCTTTGAGAAATCTTCAAATGCAACAACAATGGAAGCAGGCGCTGTTCCTTATCTATTGAAAACAGACACAGACTTGGGTGGTGGAGCTTTGGATGACGCGTTTGTTGGTTACGACCAATACGGCAGTCCTCAAGTTTCTTTGCACTTCAACTCTGCAGGTGCGGCGAAGTTTGCTGATCTAACTGGAAATAACGTTGGTAAGCAAATGGCGATCGTTCTTGATAAAGTTGTCAAATCAGCACCAAGCATCCGTGACCGTATTGCGGGCGGACAAGCGGTGGTGACTTTGGGTGGCGGTCGTGACCGTAACCAAATGATGGAAGAGGCGAAAATGATTTCAACAGCTCTTCGTGCCGGTGCATTGCCAGCATCTCTTGAGCAGTTGGAAGAAAGACGTGTGGGTCCTACATTGGGTGCCGATGCGATTGATAAAGCGAAAATGGGATCTTTTGTAGGTGCTGCGATCATCGTGATCTTTATGCTTGTGTACTACAAATCAATGGGTGCCGTTGCGAGTTTGGTTTTGGGACTTAATATCCTTTCTATCTTTGCATTGCTCACAAGCTTTGGTGCGACTCTGACTTTACCGGGGATTGCGGGTATCGCTTTGACGGTGGGTTTTGCGGTTGATGCCAACGTGTTGATCAATGAGCGAATCAAAGAAGAATTGGCTTTGGGTCACAGTATTAAGATTGCCGTTAAGGAAGGTTATCATCGTGCGATGTCAGCCATCATTGACGCCAACGTCACAACAGCAGCCATGGCTGTGGTTCTTTTGTATTTCGGTACAGGACCTGTGCGTGGATTTGCGGTGACTCTTTTGATCGGTATCGTGACTTCTATGTTTGCGAACGTGTTCGTATCAAAAGTGATCGTGGATACTCTTGTTTATAAGTTTAACTTTAAAAAGCTTTCTGTGTAGGTGTTGATCCATGACTATTATTAAGAATAATGAATCATTTGGACGTTTTGATTTCGTCGGTAAAGCTTGGCTCTTTGGCGGAATCTCTTTGGTTTTGGTTATTGCTTCTTTGATTTACCTTGCGGTTCACGGGATCAACTACGGTATCGACTTTAAAGGTGGTACTGAGATTCAGGTGAAGTTTGAAAAACCAGTGACAATCGATCACATCCGTAAAACGGTGGACGATATGAAACTGGGTGAAGTGGGTGTGCAATCTTTCGGTGAAGGCAATGAATTCATCGTGCGCTTCCAAGGTAAGCAAGGTGCTACCGATAAAGAGACGAATGAAATCTTGAATAAAGATATCACTCAAATCCGTAACGCGATCACAACAACTTTCGCAGATGCGAACCCGGATATCCGCCGTGTGGATACAGTGGGACCTCAAGTCGGTGCTGAGTTGAAACGTAACGGTCTTCTTGCTGTATTCTACGGCTTGCTTGTGATCTTGGTTTACGTTGGTTTGCGTTTTGATTACAAATTCGCTCCAGGTGCAGTTCTGTGCTTGTTCCATGATGCCGTGATCACATTGGCTGTGTTCGTTGCAGTTGGAAAAGAAGTGAATGTGTCTATTTTGGCAGCGATCATGACTTTGATCGGTTTTTCTCTGAATGACACGATCGTGGTATTTGACCGTATCCGTGAAACTGAAGGTCACTATCATGACAAAGGTTTCAAGTTCGTTATCAACAGATCTATCAATGAGATGTTGGTTCGTACTGTAATCACTTCAGGAACAACATTTATTTCCGCTCTTTGCTTGTACATTTTTGCTGATGGCACGGTTCAGGACATTGCGTTCTCTATCTGCATCGGTATCTTCTTCGGTACATACTCTTCTATCTACGTAGCAGCGCCATTCGTGCTTTTGATGGAAAAGATGTCCTTGAAAAAAGCAAAAGCTTAAGGACCTATGAATCCACTATGGAAGCCGCGTGAATTACTGACAGAAGCCGAAGCTCCCTCGAAAGTCGAGGGGCAATGGCCTTCTCTGATCGGAAAAATTCTGGCGGCTCGTGGGTTCGCTGAATCCGCCGAAGTTGAAAAACTTCTTTTTCCTAAGCTCGCTGATATGAAAGATCCCCTTAGTTTGAAGGGGATGTCTCATGCTCTTGAGCGTCTAGGTAAAGCCTATCTTAACGGTGAAAAAATCTGCATCTATGCTGACTTCGACCTTGATGGAACCTCAGGTCTAGCTCTCTTAAAAACGGGAATGCTGGCTTTAGGTTTTCCAGAAGTTTTGCATTACCAACCAAAACGTCTTTCTGAAGGGTACGGTTTTCACGCGGCCGCCGTTGAAGAGCTTCACAAACAGGGTGTGTCTTTAATTATCACTGTCGATGTCGGCATCACAGCTCATGCGGCCGTGAATCGTGCTCGTGAGTTGGGTGTGGATGTGATCTTAACGGATCACCATTTGCCCGCTGAAACAATTCCCGATGCTTTCGTTGTGGTGAATCCCAATCAAGGGGATTGTCCTTCAGGTTTGGGTTTCTTGTGTGGAGCGGGTGTCGCCTTCTATCTTTTGCGTGGATTAAAACGATACTTCCAAGATCATCCACAACTCCCTAAAAACAATTGGGATTTGAAAGAAGTGCTCGATTATTTTGTGATCGGCACTTTAACGGATATGGTTCCCTTGGTGGAAGACAATCGTGTTTTAGTAAAGCATGGTTTAGTGAAGCTTGCTGAAACCAAAAGAGCCGGACTTCGAGCATTACTTGAAGAGTTGGATTTGATTGATCGTCCGTTAACTTCTCAAGACGTGGCTATTCGGTTTGCTCCGAAACTCAATGCGCTTTCGCGTATGGAGTCAGGTGTTCTACCAATTGATATTTTCCTTTTAGAAGATGCTGCAAAGGCGCGATCCATGGTGCGCGAAGTGATGAAGAACAACTCAACTCGAGTTCAACTTCAAAACGACGCCGAAGTAGAAGCTCAAGAGTTACTTAAAGAATGGCCTCATAAAGACTTTGTTTTTGTCGCTTCTAAAAACTTCCATCGCGGTGTTGTGGGTTTGATCGCAACAAAGCTGACACAAGTTTATAATAAGCCTGCATTCGTCGGATCGCTTGGCGATGACGGAATGATCGTGGGAAGTGCACGTCTTCCTCAAGGTCAAGAAGCATGTCTGGTCGAGGCGATGTCTTCGGCGCAAGAGTTGCTCAGCCGTTTTGGCGGTCACTCGGCGGCGGCGGGGTTTGAAATTGCTGAAACCCGTGTTGCGAACTTTGTAGAAAAACTTTCTGGCCATTTTTCTGATTTGCGTGAAAAGCCGAAGCCTTTAGAAATTTTCTATGATGTTGAGGCGAAGCTTTCCGAAGTCGGAACAAGTCTGATGAAGTGGTATGACTTTGTTGGACCTTTCGGAGCGGGCTTTTCGATTCCTTTGATTCATTTTTCCAATGTCCAAGTTCTTTCAAAAAGAGAACTCAAGGGTGGACATCTTCGTTTAAAGATTGCTGATGCCGATGGGCAGGCCTCTTCCGAGGCTTTGTTGTTTACACCGACACCTCGTCAGCTAGATACTTTGCAGAACATTCCCGGCTTTTATAATGTCCTTGGGGAACTTCAATGGAACTATTTTGCAGGTCAGAAGACTATTCAGATTTTGATTCGTGACCTAAAGGCTGCAACATGAAATCGACAAAAAAAGTAGTGGTACTTCTATCGGCGGGGTTGGACTCGACGGTGAATGTTTATGAAGCCATCAAACATCATCACGAAGTGGTGTTGGCATTAACGTTTAATTACGGACAAAGAGCCGCGAAAAAAGAGATGGAAGCTTCTGCAAAGATCGCCGCTCATCTTAACATTCCTCACAAGATTGTGGACCTTCCTTGGTTTAAAGATTTCAATAAGTCCTCTTTGTTGGTCGAAGATCAAGAGGTTCCAACTGGAGCACGAGTTGCTATCGACGATCTTGAGAAATCAGAAGAAACGAAGAAGTCAGTTTGGGTTCCTAACCGCAATGGTATTTTCTTAAATATCGCTGCGGCTTTTGCGGAAGCCTTGGGTGCACACGCGGTGATTCCAGGATTTAACGCCGAGGAAGCTGCGACTTTTCCTGATAATTCTAAAGAGTTTATGGATGCTTCTACGAAAGCATTTCGTTACTCCACGTCCAATCATGTGACGGTGGGATGTTACACGGTTCATATGAAAAAACCAGACATCGTTCGCTTAGGGCAGGGGTTGAAAATTCCTTGGGAATTAATTTGGCCTTGTTATTTCTCCGGCGATAAATGGTGCGGGCAGTGTGAGTCTTGCCAGCGTTCAAAACGCGCGTTTGCTTCCGCAGGTGTTGATGTGAAGCATCTTTTTAAGGAGTAAAAATGCAAAGTCATTTTATCGAAAAGAAATTTGCTTACGACGGGACTCAGCTTCGCTCTTTGTTTGCTTATCTTGATCACGGAATCCTAGGGCCTTCCATCGTTTCTTGGCAGGGACCTTGTTCGATTTCCTTTGATCACATGGTTGATGGGGAGGATCTTTTAGCCAAAGCCGTGATCCAGGGTGATGAAATGCTTCATTTCATTATCGAAGTTTTTGACCGTGATTTATTTTCCGGCGTTTTGTTACAGCGGATGTTCGCCTCTATCGCGAAAGATTATTTGCAACATAATTCTTCTTCCGTTTTGGGTGAAAGAAGCCTGCATCGTGATGGGGACGATATTTATCTGGATGATAGAAAGCTCAGTATCAGTATTGCCACTCGTTCGCCGGTTTCGGTGATGGTGCATTTCGCGATGAATGTAACGAACAAGGGAACACCGGTAGAGACACTGAGCTTGGGGGATTTAAAGTTAGATCCTCGTCGTGTGTCCGAGGATCTGATGACTCTTTTTAGAAAAGAATTTATTTCGATAGTCACAGCGACGCAGAAGGTACGCCCTGTTCCTTAGTGGCCCATGTGGCCTGCGTGAGGATCTACAAACTCTTTCGTCTTAAATTCAGGAAGAGGGAGTTTGTAACTCACAGGATTTCCCACCGCGTTCTCGCGAACCGCTTTCACGATAAGTTCTCCTTTATTTGGATACTTTTTCTCTGGCACACAATGGAAGTGATCCCCGCCCATCACTGAGCATGTGAACTTCACTTCGGATTTTTTATATTTCGCCACCATCTCAATTTTAGAATCTTTCACCGTCGAGTTTTGAAAGTTCATATCTATAAGAAAGATATGGGCGCCCTGCTCTTTATCCAGAATTAATTCGGTGTGAAAAGCTCCTGGCATGCGGATATGTCCGCCAGCAGGGCCTGGTTTGTCTTCGCCATGGGCCCAGGAAAGGGCAGGCATTAGTAGTAACGCGGCTAAAATCATTCTCATGTTGTCTCTCCTTCATAAAACTCTACGCCCTCTTATAGGGAAGGAGATAGGGATTTGTGACAAAAGAAAATAAAATATATTTCTGGCTATTATATACCCCAGGGGGGTATATAATAAAACCTATAAAAGAGGTCCTATATGAAGAAGGAAACAGTCCCCCATCCTGATCACAGTGCTCACATCAAACGCCTGAACCGTGTGCGTGGTCAGTTGGATGGTATCGAAAAAATGATCACTGAGCGCCGGTATTGTCCGGATATTATTTTTCAAATCAGGGCGGCGGAAAAGGCTTTGAAGGCGGTGGAGTCTGAAATTATGAAGACACATATTCATGGCTGCGTAAAGACGGCAGTGAAGTCTAAAGATAGCAAAGAAATTTCAACTAAAATTGATGAGATCATGTATCTCGTAAACAAGTAGGTCGTTATGGAAACAACAACAACAACAGAAAATAAAAATCAGACTGCAGAGTTGCAACTTATCGGGATGTCCTGCGTAAACTGCGCAGGCAAAATCGAAAAAACTTTGAATGCGATGCCAGACGTGAAAGCTACGGTGAACTTTGCCACAGAAAAAGCTCACGTGGAATTTACTGAAGGAACGGTGAATATTGAAGCTTTGGTGAAAGCGATTCAAGACGTAGGTTACCAAGCTTTCGAAATTAATTCGGAGGTTGATTCCGAAAAGATCAAAGAAGAGGCGGCAGCGGAGTATCGCAAAGAGTTGTTTCTATTTATTGCTTCAGCGATTTTAACAGCGCCGTTTATTTTAGAAATGTTCGTGATGTTCTTTGGAGACCATCATGAAATCATGCCGCGTTGGTTTCAATTGATTCTTGCGACACCGGTTCAGTTTTGGATCGGGTGGAGATTTTATCGTGGCTCCTATTATGCCTTGAGATCGAAGAGTGCCAATATGGACGTTTTGGTCGCGCTAGGTACTAGCATGGCCTATCTATTAAGTGTTGTGGTGACAGTGATGAATTGGCATCATCAGCACATTTATTTTGAGGCAAGTACGGCGGTGATCACATTGATCCTGTTGGGTAAATTGATGGAAAGCCGCGCGAAGGGCAAAACTTCAGAAGCGGTTGAAAGTCTTTTAAGACTTCAACCTAAAAAAGCCTTCGTCGAAAGAAATGGCCAGGTGGTGGAAGTTCATATTCAGGACCTTGTTGCTGGCGATATCGTCATCGTAAAAAATGCGGAAGCGATCCCTGTTGACGGTTTGGTTGTTGAAGGTGTCTCGACTGTCGATGAGTCTATGCTGACAGGCGAAAGCATGCCTGTGGAAAAACGCACCGACGATAAAGTCTATGCGGCGACTCTCAATCAAGAGGGAACTTTGCGTATCAAAGCCACGGGTGTTGGCAATCGCACTCAGCTTGCACAAATCATTAAAATTGTCACAGCCGCTCAAGGATCAAAAGCGCCAATTCAAAGGCTGGCGGATAAAATATCCGGCGTTTTTGTGCCGATTGTTGTTGGAATCAGCGTTCTGACATTCTTTGGAACTTGGTTTTTCACGGGGGATTTGACAGCGGCCTTTATTTCATCCGTGTCAGTTCTTGTGATCGCTTGCCCTTGTGCCTTGGGTTTGGCAACTCCTACTGCGGTTGTCGTGGGAATTGGCAAAGGGGCGCAGGCCGGTGTTCTTTTTCGTGATGCAAAAGCTTTAGAGCTTGCAGAGAAAATCGATGTTCTTGTTTTAGATAAAACAGGAACAATCACTGAAGGTAAACCTGTTGTAACTGAAGTTGTGACAATGTCGGGACAAGATAAAGCCAAAGTCATTCAGTGGGCGGCAAGTCTTGAGGGCGGGTCATCCCATCCATTGGCTCACGCGATCGTTGAGGAAGCGAAAAAGGCATCGTTGCCTTTGCTTTCTGTGAAGAATTTTAAATCGGTCACGGGGCAAGGTGTTGAAGGTGATATCGATGGAGTTTCCTATAAAATCGGTCGTCCCTCCTGGGTGGCGGCAGCCTACTCGTTAAATCAAGAGTTGATGCAAAAGCTGGAGTCACAAGGTCAGACAGTGATGGTTCTTGCGAACAACGAAAGAATTTTAGGTTATGTCGCTGTCGCGGATAAGATCCGTGAAAGTTCCAAAGCGGCCATCAGCGATATTCAAAAACGTGGCATCAAAGTGATGATGTTAACCGGCGATAACGAAGGAACTGCCAAAGAAATCGCTCGTCAGGCCGGAATCACAGAGTTTAAACACAGTGTGAAGCCTGCAGATAAAGCCAATGTCATTGTGACTTTGAAAAGAAAAAAACAGCGTGTGGCCATGGTCGGGGATGGTATTAATGATGCTCCAGCCTTAGCAATGGCTGATGTGAGTTTCTCGATGTCTTCAGGAACTGATATTGCCATTGAGACAGCGGATGTGACATTGATGAAGAATGATCTTCAATCTGTGGCTCATGCAGTGGAGTTGTCGCATATCACTTTAAAAAAGATTCGCCAAAACTTATTCTTTGCATTTATTTATAACGTTTTAGGTATTCCACTTGCAGCTCTGGGAATGCTGAACCCAGTGATCGCGGGGGCTGCAATGGCGATGAGTTCTGTGTCTGTCGTAAGTAATTCTTTATTGTTAAAACGAAAACAAATTGGCGCGGGGGAATAAAATGAGAAACTGGATTTTAAGTGGAATGTTTTTATTGAGTTCTGGCGCGATAGCCAGCGGTGGACATGGCGATCACGGCGGTGGTCATAGTCCGAAGGTTCCTTTAAGCTGGGAGATTTTAGGCTCTCAAGATTTACAAGCAGGGATGGTGCGGTTTGAGTTTCGTCTTTTAGATGCAAAGACGTCGCAGTCCTTGTCAGATCAAGATTTAGTAGACACTCATGAAAAGAAAATTCATTTGTTGGTTTACGATAAATCTTTAAATGAGTTTCAGCACGTCCATCCGGAGTTTAATGGATCTCGCTGGAGTGTGGATCTTTCGTTTGTAAAAAATGGCGATTACAAAGTTTGGATTCAAGGACAGACTAAAGCCGGAGTTGACTTTAATCTGTCTAATAACTTGAAAGTTTCAGACGGGGAGCCTGCGTGGCCTTTGCCTCCAGGATTAAAAGATATTCGCTCGGGCGGTGACGGAGATTCTGTTGCGACTTTGAATAATCAAAAAATTTCTAATGGCCAGATGGCGATGTTGGATCTTGTGTTGACTCAATCCAATGGTCAACCTTCAGAGGTCACTCCGTATTTGGGAGCCTTTGCTCACGTGGTTGCCGTTCCTGAGGACGGGAGCACATTGATCCACGTTCATCCGATGGAAGGAGCCGTGCCCAACAAGGGCATGCTTCATGTGACTTTTCCGAAATCAGGAGCGTATCGCTTGTGGATTCAATTCATAGATAGAAATGTACTGAGAACAGTGCCGCTTTCTGTAAAGGTCAATTAGCCTTTTTCTTTTGATTTGATATAAGCTTCGCGCAACCAAAGGCGGATGTGTTTAAGATAGTGATCCTTCATCCCGAAAAAGACGAAGTGATTCAAAAAGAACTCTCCGCCGTTTTTATCTTCTTCCGTGAAATTCACGGTTCCTGTGATTTCAGGCGTCTCGGTTTCTTCGGGGCGCCATAAGATAAACTCTCGGAAAGCGCCTGTGCTCATTGCACGGTAATACTTAAGAACCAGGCCCGCTTCAGAAATCTGGGTGATCTCTACCGGATTAGCGACTTTCAAGACGCTATTGTCCTTAATGCTAGAGACAGTGGAGTTTTCGCGATTTAAAAGAGTGGAATGCTGCGAGAGGATTTTTTTAAGAATGTAGCCTTTGTCGAGAGGAATGAAAAAAATTTCTTTGCTCCAAGACGCAATGTTTCTGATCTCGTCCGTCGGGACTTTTTTTCGAGAAAGCAAATACAAATGCGGTGGACCTGACGTGGAGATGGCATGCTTGGTGGCTCGGTCTTGCAGATACTGGCAGATTTGCCCCCAGCGTTTTTCCTTTTCAATCTCAAAAAGATCATAGCTCGCAAAAACCATATCAAACTGCGGTGGAAGTTCCTGACGGTTGACGGTGTCTTTGTCAGAAAGGTCTGAAAGCAGTTGTCCATAGTGAGCGTAATTGTAAATTTCTAGATTGGAGATTTTTTCGCTCAGAAAATTTTTAACTTCCAGGCCTGCGGCGACGTCCTCGTCGATGACCAGAACTCTCATGGTACTGCCTTGAGTGTTCATAAGATTGTGAACTTCGTGAGATTTGTTTTGGAGAATGTTTCGTCGGATCTGGCTTATTTGTTTGTTGTCGGCACCGAAGAAATGAAATTCACAAAGATATTCTTTGTCGGAGGAAGTCGAAGCCGTCGGAGGAATTTCTTTGCAGGAGTGACAGTACGCAAAAATACTTCTTTTGTTTTCTGCCTTAAAGACGTCGCTATAGTACTTCGTTATGGCTCCGATTTTGATCTCATGATTGTTGACTGTCGTAAAACCGATTTCGGAGATGCTATTAAAAGCAACCTCTTTAAGCATTTGAATTGTGGACTGAATTTTCATTGCCGCCACGGTGCCCGTATTCACAGGGTGGTGACCTGTAAGAGCATACTCAAGATGTTGCTTCAGAATTAACTTATCAAAGGGTTTAAAGATCACGTTATTAATGATGCGTTCTTCAGCGAGTGCGATGTCGAAGTCAGGGCTATCGAAAGCGGTCAAAATCAGGGCGGTGGGTTCTTGTTCTGAGCACATTTTCTTACGCACAAAAAAATCGCGGGCTCGTTTGATGAGCCCCATGTTCTTTGCACCGAAAAATTCGTATTTTGCAACGACCAATCTTAATTCGTGGGTGTCAGACGGGGTGATCTCTTCTGAGTCATCATCTTTATATTTTTGCCCGCCCGGGGCCAAGGATTTTGCACCTTCGTGGACTGCGACTTTAAGCCATTCGTGAAATTGTGCAAGAGTGAGAAAAAAGCGAATATGAAGCTTTGGATCTATACTTTTTAAAGTCTCATACAGATCCTTTTGAATACGTTCATCATCTTCCAGGACGTAAATGAACTTCATATGTGTTCATTATATCTTGAAATGAGATAAAAGAGCGAATTTTTTCTAAGCAGACCTAAAAATAAAATAAACGGCGCCAATAAGGCATAGGCCCGCCCAAAGGAAATCCAGCTTCAATGATTGTTTCATATAGAGAACTGAAAACCCGGCAAAGACTACCATGGTGATCACTTCCTGGATGATTTTAAGCTGAGGAAGCGTGAACTGGCCATAGCCCATTCGGTTGGCTGGCACCTGTAAAAGGTATTCAAAAAAGGCGATGCCCCAGCTTATAAGGATTGCCACCCACAGAGCTGACTCACGAAGAGACTTTAAATGCCCGTACCAGGCAAAAGTCATAAAAATATTCGAAAGAAATAGCAGGCCGATAGGTGTAAATGTAGACATTATGTAGACCTCGAATTGTAAGCGTGATTGCAAAGCAGACTTGCAATACGGCGGTATTCACTCAGTAGATCCAAGTGAATGGAGCTGGTGTTGATGGAAGTGTTAATGCCACGGTTGAGACGGCTGATATGATTCTCGCGCAGAGTAATCTCTGTTTTGGCAAGGTCACGTTTTAACTGAATGGCTTCTTCGCAAAGTTCCTTGTTTTGGTAAGCATTGATAGCCATGGCTGCGACTTTAACGACTTGCTCGTGCATTTTACGAATTTCAGTCCAGCCTTCATCGGAGAATTCAAGTTTTAGAGCATTCTTTTTAATCGCCAAGGCGAGGATATTGATGTCAATAGCGTCGGCAGCTCTTTCTAAGTCACTTAAGAACATGATCATATTCATCACATTTTGATGAACGACGGTATTTGATTTATTCGCGTGATCCAATAAAAACATTTTGGTTTCGCGATAAAGGAAGTCGATTTTGTTATCGCGATCTTTAATGGAATCAAAGTCTTTGGGATCGTTTGTTTCAAACAGACGAATAGAATCTTTGATCATTCCTAGAACGATATCCGCTGTACGCATGATTTCGCGATTAGCATAAGAAATCGCCAGGGCGGAGCTTTGATAGTTATTGAGATTCACAAACTCCGTTCCGAACTCTTCAGAAGCAGCTTTCGGGAACATCTTTTCAATCATCTCAGCCCCTTTGTTGATAAATGGGTAGAAAAGCACAGCCGAGAGAACGTTAAAGATCAAATGCGCATTGGCGATAGAGCGTGACAATGTCGTATCGAAGGTCGTTAAGAAATCAATAAAGAGCTGAGTGAACGGATAAAAAATCACGACGCTGATAGTTTTGTAAAAGAAATGCGCCCAAGCCACCTGGCGTCCGACGTAGTTACCGCCTGCCGCCGCAATCAAAGCGACTGAGGTCGTTCCGATATTAGCGCCATAAACCCACAACATCGCATCGTAGAAAGTAATCGCTTTCACCGTTGCTAAACTCATCGCAAGACCAATAGTCACGGCACTGCTTTGAACAAAGGCGCAGAAAATAATAGAGATCAAAAGCGAGTAGCCCGGATTCTCACGAACACTTTGGAAAAGATCGGTGAGCATAGGATTTTCAGCAAAGTGATGTGAAGAGACGGAGATCAGGTTTAAACCCAAAAACAAAAGGCCAAAGCCCATGAAAACTAAAGACAGATTTTTGAAAACAGTCTTCTTGGCTTTAAAGTAAAACGCAAACGCGATAGCGAACACAGGCAAAGCATATTGACCTAAATCCAAAGAGATGAATTGGACTGTCAGTGTTGTACCAATCGCCGTTCCAATGATCACACCCATCACCTGGCGAAGATTGATCACACGCGCAGAGCCCAAGCCCACAAGCATTGATGTCACGGCCCCAGAACTTTGCATCAGAGTTGTCAGAACAACGCCTGTTAAGATCGCAAGAAATTTACTTTGTGAAAGACGATTTAAAAGAGATGTGATTTTTCCGGCCATCAACTTTTCAAGAGAGGATGAAGCCAATCCCATTCCATACAAAAACAGCGCGACTCCGCTGACAAGAATAATGAAATAGGAATTATGGGTGTCGATCATGATGTTTTATCCGTTCTGCCGCCGAAGAAGTGAACTAAACTCCAAAAGAAGAGGATTGTAGCAATACCGCAGGGGATTAGGAAGCCCCAATACTCTGCGTGAAGATAAACGTAGGCCGAAAGAAAGGAGCCCAACATGAAGAAGGTGATGATACCAGCTCTCATCCAGTTGGCGCGAATTTCATTCGTGCGCGGCTGAATTTTATGTGTGCCGGTGAGAATGCGCACAACGCCGATTCCCAAATCAGTGGTGATGCCCGTTAGGTGTGTCGTGCGAATGATCGCTCCGAAAGCGGAGGTCACCGTGCCATTTTGAATTCCACATGCTAAGCACAGGGCCGCCAGCAAGAGATAATCTTTTGCGACAATGGGTGCTCCAAATTCTCCGAAATATCCAAGTTTTCCCGCGATCGTTACGGATAAAGTCAGTGATAAAATTAAAAATAGCACCACGGGATAAAGAGGACGCCGACCCGTCTGAATCCGGCGATCTACTAAGAAGGCCGAGAGCATTGTGCCTCCGATAAAAAATCCCGGCACAGCCATCATTCCCAATGCGGGAGTGATTTTTCCACTCGCAGCCTCTGCGCCGACAAGAGTTCCAAAACCCGTGACGTGAGAGACAAAGCGGTGACAGGAGAGATAACCTCCGGTGTTGATGGCGCCAGCTTGAAAGGCCATGGAAAGCCAGATTGCAACGTTGGATTTACTATAATGTGAAAGTGTCTGCTGATAGGAAAACATACTGACAAATAGAGTAAAACATTCCTTCTAAAAAGACAAAAGACAGCTATATACTTAGGTCTATGCGAAACGAACCTGTCGTGGTTGTTGCGGCCCTCATCAGAAGGTACGCCGACCCAGAAAAAAGAATTTTGATTGTGCGTCGAGGGCCCGGGCAAAGTGGTGCGGGCTTCTGGGAGTTTCCCGGAGGAAAAGTTGAAAAAGGCGAGTCGCCTGAGCAGGCCTTGCTTCGTGAAATAGAAGAGGAGCTTTCAGTCTCTATCCGAGTGGGAGATTTCTTAGGGGAAGGGGATTTTGCTTATCCGACGAAGCTCATCCGTTTGAAAGTCTATTGGGCCGAAACGGATGACGGGACGTTAAAGCTCTTAGAGCATGATGCGTTTAAGTGGTGCTTGCCGGAAGAAATTGTGACTGAGGAATTGTCCGAAGCGGATCGGCCGTTTGTGGCGCAGATTCTTCAGTCTAGTAAGTAAGAGCGTTCCTCTTTGGTGGGGAGACGACAAAACTCGCGTTTGCCAAACCAGGCGTATCTGTTTCTTGCGACCCAATTATAAATCATGTCACGCACTGGACCTGGTATAATCCATGCGATCGAAAGGATCTTGTAAAGGCCGCCTAATTTTGTGAGGATTTTTAAGATCGCAGCGGACCTGTGATAAATCTTGCCTGCCTCAAAGTAGATCACTGTATCAAGTTTAACACGGTCTTCAGAGGGTAAAAGTTCTTCCGCCGTTGTTCCTTGAAGTGGTGCAAACAGCAAAGTGTGATTCTTGTCGCGACTGATAACAGCATCGACAAAACCATTGCAAAGGTGACAGACACCATCAAAAAAGACTACGTTTCTCATCTTCAGGTCCACCTTTTCCATAGCATTTAAAGATTACAGTCTTTATAATAGAGATTCAAGTTGAGGAGTCTTGTTCGCATGGAAGTCTTTCTTTTTCCTCTAGTTAACGTGACTTTGTTCCCACGAACAACAAAGCCTCTCAATATTTTTGAGCCTCGTTATCTTTCCATGATCAAAGAAGCCGTAGAAACTCAGACGCCCATTGCTGTGGGTTTCATCGAAGACCCGTCCAAGGTCTCGTCGGTTCGTCCCGGCGAGAAAGTTCCTTTTGTTCGGGAGGTCGCGGGTTACGGTTACGCACAAATCGTCGAGGAAAGATTGAACGGAACTCTTTTGATCTTTTTGCAAGGGCAAGGCAAGTTACGACTGGGTAAGGTCCTTGATCGTGGAACTCCGTATATTATTTGCGAAGGTCAAATCATTCCTGAAAAAACCATTCTTGAGCCAGAACTTCGCGGCGAGCTTAATTCTTTACATAAAATTTTGACTCGATGGATTCATACGCACATTCCAGATCCTGCGCAAAGAGATCTGTTTATGCGAAATATGATTCAGCCCGAAGAGATTGTCGGAAGTTTCGCTTCGTATCTGGTGCGTGACTACGACCTGCAGCAGATGGTTTTAGAGTACGACGATATCAATGAAAAAGTTCATTTCCTTCATCGTTTGATGGAATCCAACGAGTTGACTACTTAAGTTCAACTCGCTCACTGCGCGCAAAAAAGACCCACTGAAGTAAAATCACCCAAATCGTGTGCGCCAATGCCAAGTGCACAATCTTCATCCACACAGGCGCATGAAGAATCAAAGTCATGATTCCAAAAATAATCGCTGTGACTAGAGCTAAGCTCATTTGGTACGAGCGGCGTTCTAATAAAAGCGATTCCGCAGTTTGTGCCTTCACCCAGAAGAACAAAGCAAGGCTGCCTCCGCCAAGCAAGGCAAAAAGAGGATGAAGTCCACGCAATCGCACTAAGAAGTGAGACTCGGTTGAGAAGTCAGCAAAAAATCCTTCCAGCAGATTTTCCGTCGGGAAAAGTGAATTTGAAAGGGAAGCCCAGGCGCCTGTAATTCCAATGATGACGATGATCCACGGAAGAAGTCTGTAGCGACGGTCCTCTTTGTTTGGAGGGGGAAGGTCTTTGGTGATTGTGGCCCCCGCAAAAGCGAGCGCCGCAGCGCCTGTAAGCATGAAGGAGTTCACTTGATGAAGGGCCATCACAAACGCTCTGTAAGGAGTGTCGTTTGTAGTAACAAGTTTGAAAAGAACAAGCTTTGCCCCAAGAAGAGCTTCTGTGATCATGAAAATCAAAGTCGCTAAAGCAGCTTTTCTTACAAAGTGTCCCTTCGGATAAACTTTGCGAGCCATCCACCAAAAATAAATCACAACAAAACCGTAAATGCCAGACATGAGCCTATGAGCATATTCCACCCATGTCTTGCCTCGTTGCGCTTCGGGAATCAATTGACCATGACAGAGAGGCCACGTGTCTCCGCAGCCGTCGCCCGAGTGAGAAATGCGAACCCAGGCTCCCCACAAAATGACTAGAAGTGTGTAAATAAGAAGGCTAAATGCAAGTTTCTTGTATTGAGGCTTTGTCATAGTGATTAACCAACTATCACAGATTGACTTCTCAGGCTAGAAAAGACTTAAATGAACTATGTCTGAATCTAAAGGTCATCACCACCACCATTCGCACTCTCATGGACATCACCATCATCATTCCCATGCCGTTGTGGGTCGCATGAAGCTCGCTTTGGCGTTGAATTTTGGTTTTGCATGCATCGAGCTTGTCGGCGGAGTTCTTACGAACAGTGTGGCGATTTTAAGTGATGCTCTTCACGATTTCGGAGACGCATTGGCAATGGGGCTTGCGATTTTTCTAGAGAAATTTTCTCATAGAAAAAGTGACGGCAGCTTTTCATACGGGTACCGTCGTTTTTCCACTTTAGGCGCTGTGATCACAGGTGTGATTTTGGTTGTTGGTTCCATTTTTATTTTAATGGAAGCCGTGCCGCGCTTGATGACGCCACAACAGCCTCATGCTGATGGGATGATTCTGCTTGCGATCTTAGGTGTCGCAGTGAATGGCTTTGCCGCTTTCCGGGTTTCCAAAGGGGAGTCGCTGAATGAAAAGATGCTCATGTGGCACATGCTTGAAGATGTGATCGGATGGGCGTTGGTTTTAGTCGGTGCGATTGCGATGAAGTTCTTCCATATTCCGCAGCTTGATGCGGGAATGGCCATTGCCTTGGCCTTGTGGATTATGTTCAACGTCTTTAGAAATCTGCGTGAGGCTTTAAAGGTGTTCCTCATGGCCTCTCCGACACAGATTCAGGTCAGTGAAGTGGAAGAGGCAATCCGTAAGCTTGAAAATGTAGTCGACATTCATCATGGTCATCTGTGGTCTTTAGATGGTGAAAGTCATATCTATACAGCGCACGTTGTTTTGGGTTCCTCCGCGACTGTCTCAGATATGGAAACAGTGAAAGTCCAGATAAAAAATCTGGTTAAAAATTTTGGGATCGTCGAGGCGACAATCGAAACGGAAGTTTCCGGCGCTTCATGCGTGGATCCCGAACACGAATAGTTTTTTTCAAGTAAATTCTCTTTTTCATCTCGGTCTAAGATTTTTAAACGTTTCGTTTTGAGAGTTATCTCGAAACGAGACGCCCTTCCATTTCAATTTATTTAGTTGCTCGCATAAGTATAAGTTTTTGCAAGATTTTGCCGATAACAGAGGTAGGAAAAAGTAAGGAAACATTTATGCTTAAGTCGGTACGTAACTCAGCAGGTAATGTTTTGTTGCAAATCTTGGCCGCCACCGCCGTGATGAGTACTTCTTTTTACTTCCTCACGAACTACGTGATTGGACAGAAAGAGCAAGTAGGTACAACGGTGAACCTGGTGAACCTGCGATTTGCTCTTAACAGCGCCATGGACTATGTGATTTTCGGGGTCAGACAGAAATACTGTTTCACACCGGATTATGCGCTCCTGAACGATACACCAGACAAGTGCAACCTTGTGCACTCCGGAAACGTCGAGCGTGTCTTGATGTCCGTGGAGCAGGAAAACTTTATCAAAGGTTTGATTGCCTCCAATCAAAATGTGGGACCGGTAAATCCCAGCGAAATCCGCCTTTCAAAAATCAGTCGGTTGATCGACGTTACCGTGGCCACGACGGACCATCCTCTTTTTCCAGTGTTAAACAGTTTACGTTCAGTTAAGGGGCCTGATGGAAATCCAGTGAAGGTGGGATTCATCTCTGTTGATATTCAACGTGATGACAGTCCTTACCTTCCAAGAGCCGGTCGAGAAGTATATCTACAAATTCATGTGGCTTTGAAAGAATTTAAAGAGTCAGATCCTATAGCGTTCGGCCGAACGAAGATGGAAATTAATTCCCAAATTGTTGTCTACCCACGTGAAGTAGGTTCTTTTGCGTTGTTAGTCCCAGGAGATCTGCATTTGGATTTACCTTGGGATTACACTTTCGCGCCGAAAACGGGCAGTGTTTCTCTTCATAAATTTGGATCTCGTTCTGATTTGGGATCAAGCCCAGGACTTGTATTTAATAGTCCCGTGTTTGTGAATAAAGATATTTATCTTCCCGAAGATAACGGACCAGCGAGTCAGGTAGACGGGAATACGCAATATAGTGCGGTGACTTTTGCTGAGCGGGTTTATCTCGGTAACGGTTGGGTCAAAAAAGGAAATAATGAAGTTTATTCTCCTCGTTCGATGGGTGGTTTGGCCGATCGTTATTGGGCCGACGCCAGAACTTTTGGTGGTTTTTTAAAAGGGATCGAAAATGACGGTGGTCTTGATAAAGGCCTTGAGGTTTTCAAAAACGGTCCTGGTTCAACTAGTACAGGTTCATTAGCTACAAGCATGGAGCTGATGAAGAAATGTATCGACTTTGCACTAAGTAAAGCCAAAGTTGATACGATAACTCAGAAATCTAAATTAGGTGCGAGAAAGACTAACGAGACAATGTCGCAGTATGATTACCGAATCACGCTATCTAACGGGAATGAATTTTCTCGTCAGTGGAACGCCTTACGTATCAATACGTCTCAGTGGGGTGATGGAAAAGTTCAAATTGATCAATCCGACATTTATTTCGGCGGCGCTGTGATGGAATTTCGGATTTATGTTGGGGGACGATACGTCGATTTCCAATTGCCAAGAAATGGTTACGCAAAAGTTATCGTTCCTGTTGGATCGCCTGCTTATGAAAATACTTTGGTGAATGCGAAAACGACGGCTGAAGCAAAATACAATACCGCGTTGAAAGATCAAAAATCGCTAGATCAAAAGTTAAGCGACGACCGTAGACTTTTAAATGAAACGAAAACTCAACTGGCTGAAGAAGAAGCAAAACCAAAAAGGACTGTCGCAAGCACAAGTACAACGGATACTTCCGGCTCTCAAACGACACAAACAACGCAAACAACTCAGAGTGGAAGTACATCTGGGACCACATCCGGAACTACAACCGGTGGAACAACAACAGCCCAACAACCAGCGGATAACGTGGACTATCAAGATCCTCAACTTATTAGTTCTTTAGAAGCGAAGATTAAAGAACTCAACGCCGAGATCTCTGATTTGGTGAATAACAAAATTCCTGCTCAAGACAGTGTCGTGAACTTGGCCTCAAAAGATGTGGATATGGCAAAAACAAACTACAACGCGTATCTAAATTTAAAAGCCAATCCACCTGTTATTGAGGTCGACACCTCACGCGTTAAAACCAAATGGGACTATGCAGACGATAAGTTGGATATTGACTTCACAGTAACGAACGCAAAAAGCTTTTTGGATGCAAATGGTAAATTAGTAGCGCCCGTTGTGGGACTTCAGGCCTATGATGGAACCTTTTATAGAAGTGAACCTCTCTATGGCATACCATCAAATGAAAATTTGAAAGGCTATCTGAATTTTAAATTTAATAACTCGCAGTTATATCTTGATGGTCCTGATTATGCGACTAAAGAGGCAAACTCATCGATCATAACTGCAGATGTGGATGATACGGATTACACGGCCTTGGCTGCGCAGTGTGAGGCGGCTCGTAATGCCGCAACTTCACAATCGTTCGGTGGTGCAGGCTGGAATACTGATTTTAGTCCGAGTACACGTATCTCCTGGAATTTTGCCGGAACTCAAAATACCAAAGCAGGGGAGGATCCCGCGTTGAACGAGCTTATTTGGAATAGTACCAATGCAACTCGTGCCAATGCGACTTTCCAACTACGATCTATTGTTGGTAAGTGCGTGATTCAAGAGTCGGCAGAGTTTGTGACTGGATTTGTGGCTTGTGATGACTTGGAAATTGAGAAAAGATCAAAACCGTTGCGCATCATTGGAACGTTCATCGTCGGCAAATTGAGAATCCATAGTGACGCGATCAAAGCAGGAATTAACTGGAGTTCGATTTACTCTCCTCAAGCCACTGTTGAACTGCGTAATGCGGGAATTCTAAAATCCAAGTCGGGCCGTTCATGTGACGATAAGAACGCGGACCCAATCTGGCATCCAATTCCTTCAGCAATTGAAGTTTCGGATCGCATGTCATGCAATGCTATCAGTCTTCGCGGTAAAGCAGATCCATTCCAATGGACAACTGTTGATCCCGACTGCGGTCTTGTTGCGGGTTCAGGTACAACAAGCTCCTCAAATACGACATGTAAGCGTCGCATGGTTCGATTCTTCGTCGTCGAGCAATCAAGAGAGGGTGGAATATGATCTTAAATAATCGAGGTCAAACAATCGTTGAATCTCTTGTAGGACTTGGTTTGATTGCCATTGTCGGTTCTGCTTTTATCGGAGGAATGGTTTCCCTAAGAAACACATCCCGCAGTACCGTAGTGATGTCTTCTTCCGAAAAACAAATTGCCGATATAGCCGAGAATATAAAATCGGGTGTCGAAAACTACCAAGTAAATTTTAATTATAAAACCGCAGCGGGGGAAATGTTGGCACCGGACAGTCTGCCCATGGCATGGGATAATGGAAAGGTCGCTCTTCGTGAAGACTGTCCCGATTGTGCTGGAACGTACGGTTATGTCATTCAGCCGTATGAATCTTATCGTGGCCTTTATAAAGTAACTTTGCGAATGACACATAAAATGTGGGCCGCAAAAGGCGAGCCGTACAAAGACTATATTTTCGTGGTGAGTGCAAAATGATGTTAAGAACTAACAAAGGTTTTACCGCCGTAGAAGTAGTTGTGGGGATTGGCCTGATGGCCGCTCTCACGATGGTTATTGTATCGACTCAGCTGTTTGTTTCCAAGGATCAAGCTCAGTTAAAAGACAAGCTTGAGGATTCCATTGATACAAACCTAGCGGAAAGGGTTATTTTTTCTGATCTCAACAATTCCGATCCTTCCTATAACAATGTAAATCTCAAAGACGATAAAGGGCTTTCCTTCTTCGATTATTATCCGGATGTTCCCCAAAATGCCCTTAAAGGAAAAATTGAGAGAGATATCGTCTTAACCCCGACAGGAAACCGCACTGATTTTTATATCATGGTTCAGGATGTTAAATCGGGAGCTCTTCTAAATTATGATCCTCCAGCGGCGTATAATATTGGGCCTGTGCCAGCTGACTTTAATCTGTCTGCAACTTTAGAGTTTCAAACAGTCAACCATAACAATTTCGTGAAAAATCAACGGAAGGAATTCTGGGTTGATGGTAAAATTTTGATGCTGGATACGCCGGCTCGCATTCGTCCCATGGACGGTTTAGGTAATGTTGACCTGACTGTGGCTCCTCGCAGCCCTATATTTGTGGGCTCGGTAAAAGGACAAAGAATGGATATGGACATCGCCATTAAAGGTTTTCTAAATATCAAGCATCCAGAAACGGGAATCGAAATTACAACGGCAGATTCATTCTTAAGAACCATTCCTTCAATGGGTGGTGGTATTCCGCTAGTACGCCTTAGACCGGTAAGATTTATTCGATACTATTTAGAAAGGTATGAGGACAGTCGTTATACATCGACTCCTGCTCGTTTGTATAAAACTACTTTCGAAAATGGAACATGGTCTCAGCCTTTCTTGTTAGCTGATAAGGTGAAAGAGTTCATGATCCGCAGAGACTCTGTGATCAAAAAAATGATTTATTTTAAAGTTAAAAAGATGTCAGACGAAGACAAGGTGAAAACCGCAAGTCTTTAGGAATTTTTTGGGGGAAATATGAAACGTCATGCAAGTTTTGTCACGTTCTTGCTAGGTATGACAGTCAGCGTGCTGGCAGGGGCTACTGAAAAAGATATGCCGATGGCCGTGAATACAAACACCTCTGGGGATTCTGTTGCGTCAGCACCCGCTGCAGGTATGGTATCTCGCTCTGGTAAATCGGCGGTTAACGTCCGAATTAACAATTCGTGCTTTGGAACGAACTTGCGGGGCGTGGGAAATCCACTGTCACCGAGCGCGATCATCACGGCAAATTTGAATCTTGTTATTGGTGGTAAAGAATATCCTATTATGGTGAAATATCCATCTGGATTAGTTACTGCTGAGGGAATGAAGACGAACTCTGTAAAGCCTATGAGCGCAGAAACATTTAGTATTCCGGGTGGGGGAGCCGCAGGTATTTACGGAAATACTGTATTGCTGAAGACTCCAATTCCTTCGGGAGTATCCATTGATTCTACCGGAAATATTGTTGTTCAAAGTGTTGGTGACGTTTATCTAAAAAGTTACAGTTTTGAGCAGACGGTTGACTGTTCAAATCAATCAGCTGTCTACGGTGCTTACGGTTACTCTTCATACACGCCAACACATAGCTGTGGCGAATACATGGGTAAAGACGGTCCCATTTCCGCCTCTTTCGGTGGCGTGAATGTCTCTTCAGACCGTACAAATGTAGAGATCAACGTGTCCTTCCCGGGACAAACGGGTTTCTGCGGGGGCTATTGGTCTCCACTGATGGTTTTCTTCAACAATGAACGACCTACTTTCACAAACTCCAGTACCTTTCCTCTAAATCCAACTGGAAAGACAATGTGGCCGGAAGCCAACTCTCCAGGGTGGTTCGTGGCAATGGATCGCAATAAAACTGGAATGATCGAAGAAAAAAATGAGCTCTTCGGTGATAATGCCTCCGTTGAGAACGGCTTCGAAGTGCTTAAGCAATTCGATTCCAATAAAGACGGCGTGATCGACAAAAAAGACAAAGATTTCAATAAACTCGTTCTTTGGAATGATAAAAACGGCGACGGCATTTCTCAGAAAGAAGAAATGGTGAAACTTTCTAAAAAGATCGTGAAGATTTCGCTCGACTACAAAAAAGGAGTTTTAGAGCCGATCGGCCGTTACGCGGAAGCGCGTGAACGTGCGAAGTTCTGGTATAAAGAAAACGGTAAGATGAAAACGGGCGACATCATTGACATCTGGCTTGCGCCAGCGGAAACCCGTTTAAGTCAGAAATAATTATTTCAAAAGTTCTTGAATCTTCTTTTCTAAAACCTGTGGTTTGTCCTCGCTAAATCCGCGAAACAGAGCCACAGGTTTTAAATTTTTATCAATGACAAAAAGCGAAGGCAGCGCCTGTACCTTAAAATCTTTAACCATTGATTTAGTCTTATCAAAGTAAATCGTGAACTCTAATGGATGAGACTTTAAAAACGCGTCACGCTCTTTTAAATCATCGTCTTCATTGATCGCGATAACGACCAAGCCTTTATCTTTATACTTCTTATAAAGGCGATTGTAGTGCGGTAAAGCCTCTTTGCAGGGCTCACACCAGGAAGCCCAAAAATCAATCAGAACGACTTTTCCTTTAAGCTCGTTCAAATTTGAGATTTTACTTCCTTGGATCAGATCCGATGGTAAAGCTTTGAACTCAACGCCAACGGGCGCCTTTTGCGCAAAAACATTCAAGCTCGTAAAAACAACTAACGCCAAAAGCAAAGCACGCATCTAAGACACCTTTTCAATATATTTCAGCAAAAGATCACGCCCTCGAATTTTAGCGCGCATCACGGAAAGGAAAATAAAAACACCGCCGGTTTTACGATCCAGGAAAATCATTTCCTTAGGGGGAGTTCTCCAGGAATGTTTTCGCACGATCTGAAAAACTTTTTTAGACAAACGCTGCGGAAGGTCCGTGTTTTTCCAATCGTAAGTGCCATCCTTATCTATTTGTCCTGCCTTGTTGCGGGGGTCTTCGTAAGTGATAAACGGCTCAACAGTTTCAAAACAAAATTCTTCAAATACTTTTTTCAAGTCTTCGTCATCATCATTCTGAACGAAGCCTAACTCTAAGGCGGCCTGAAAGAACGTATTGTGATCGTTAAGAAGCGATCCTTTCACCATACGACGGTAAGGATGCATAAACTCTTCCGTGTATCTGCGAGTCGCGCCGAAATCTAAAAGCACAAGTTGATCGTGCCCCTGGGGATTGATGCGGATCCGGTAGTTCCCACTGTGGGGATCGGTCTGCACAACACCCCAATCAAAGATTTCTTTAAAGTAGAGGTCTAAAAAACTAAGAGCGATTTTATTGCGTCTTTCCTGCGACAGACTTTGAATCAAAGGGTCATCAGCGCGCAAACCGCGCTCAAAGGTCGTGGCAAGAATTCGTGGCCCAGAAAACTCTCGAAGAACTTTGGGGACGACAAAGCGTGTATCCTCCTTAAGGCGTTCATAAAATTCTTCCGTCAATTGTGCTTCCAGTTCGTAATCGATTTCCTGCGATAACATTTCCCGAACTTCTGCAAACAAAGGATCCAAATTGAAATCCCGAGGTAGTAATTTCAGTGTTCCCAATAAGGTGCGGATCGCCCGCAAATCACTATCAATCGCTTTATCGACATTAGGATACTGAATTTTAAGAACAATGCTTTCCCCTGTGGCTCTGATTCGAGCGCGGTGGACTTGTCCCATAGAGGCTGAAGCCAAAGCTTCTTTCTCGATATCCAGAAGAGCTAACTTTTCTTCGGAAAGATTTTTCTTTATTGTCGGTTCAATAGCATCCCAAGAAAGGGGAGGCGAGTCGGACTGGAGTGATTTTAAAAGCTCATTGGCTTCAGGAGGTAAGAAATGTTCTCCATACATGGAAAGCATTTGGCCTGCTTTCATCAAGCTGCCTTTAAGTTCTCCGAGTTCCGAACTTATCAGAGAAGCTTGATTTTGCAGAAGTCGTTTCCAGTTTTCTTCTTTGGCTTCCTTGTTTTTTAAAGCGGAGGTGACGCCATGCTGTGCAATCGAAGCTCCTGCTTGAAAAGTGAGCTTCGCCAAAGACAAACTGCGAGAGAACATCGAGGATTTAATGCGCTCAAGGTTCTTCGTTTGTTTTTTGGCAGACTTTTTTTCGTCCATGGAAACTAAATTTACCTTAACTTTTGGAAATGTTAAACTTTTATTATGGCAAAAGTGACGATCTTCTGGTTCCGCCGAGACCTGCGTCTTCATGATAACGCAGGTCTTTTTTATGCTCTCAAAGAGAAAGCTAATGTTCTTCCTCTATTTATCTTTGATAAGGATATTTTAGACAAGTTGAGCAATCCTGCTGACGCGCGCGTTTCTTTTATTTATCAGACTGTCTTTCAACTGAAAGAATCTCTGCAGAAAAAAGGCAGCGATCTGCTTGTTCGTTACGGAAAGCCTCAAGAAGTATTTCAGAGCCTTTCTCGGGAACTGGAAATAGATTCGATTTACACAAATCAAGACTATGAGCCCGCGGCAAGAAAGCGTGACGAGCACATAGAAAAATGGTCGCAAAAGTCCGGCATTGAGTTTAAAACGTTTAAAGATCAGACCTTGTTTGAGAAAAACGAAATTCTCACAGACTCTCGAAAGCCGTACACTGTTTTCACTCCTTACAAGAATAAGGTTCTAGCGACTTTGAATGAGTTTTACTTAAAGTCTTATCCAAATGAAATCTACGAAAAGGCCTTTGCCAAGCGCCCAAAGCCGGAAAAAATGCTTTCGTTAAAAGAAATAGGCTTTAAAGAGACAGAAATCGAATTTCCGCCGCTCACACTTTTAGCAAAGACCTTGAAAAACTACGCGCAAACAAGGGACTACCCGGCAATTCAAAACGGCACGACTCATCTGGGAATTCACCTGCGTTTTGGCACAGTCAGTATTCGGGAGCTTGCGCGAGAAGCTAAAAAGTTTTCGCCAGTGTGGTTGAGTGAATTAATCTGGCGAGATTTCTTTATGCAAATACTCTGGCATTTCCCAGAAGTGGAAAAGCGAAGTTTTCGTCCCGAATATGACAATATTTCCTGGCGAAAATCACCGCAAGATTTTGCTAAGTGGTGCAAGGGGGTGACCGGATATCCGCTGGTCGATGCGGGAATGAGGGAGCTCAACGTTACGGGATACATGCACAACCGAGTGCGTATGGTGACAGCTAGTTTTTTATGTAAGCATTTATTAATTCATTGGCGCGAAGGCGAAAGATATTTTGCTGAAAAGCTTCTGGATTACGATCTCGCTGCCAATAATGGCAACTGGCAATGGGCGGCAGGGTCAGGTTGCGATGCTGCTCCGTATTTTCGAATTTTCAATCCACAGGCACAGGCTGAAAAGTTTGATCCTGACGGGGAATACATAAAAAAATGGGTGCCAGAGCTTCACACCTCTCGTTATCCTAAACCTATGATTGAACACGCGGAAGCCCGCGGTCGCTGTTTGCAAGCATTTACAAAAGCTTTGAAGAAGTAGGAGACTTTTATGCGAATTCTTATCACCGGAGCCACAGGTTTATTGGGGAAAGAAATCGGAAAAGTTTTAGCTGAAAAAGGTCACGAACTTTTAGCCGTCAGCAGAAATTTAACCAAAGCGCGTGAGGTGCTGCCTTTTCCCTGTGAGATCGTCGTTGGCGATCTCAACGACGGGCCGCTGAAGGACCCTCGGCTTAAAACTGTCGAAGCTGTTATTAATTTAATGGGCGAGACTGTGGTCGAACGTTGGAATGAAGAAAAAAAAGAACGCATTTATAATTCTCGCGTGGTCGCAACAAGAAATTTAATAGCAAGTCTTCCAGCGGATGCAAAAGTATTCGTTTCTGGTTCTGCTATAGGCTATTACGGGGACTGTGGCAGTGAGTTCTTATACGAAGAGCACAGTCCTGGAAAAGATTTTCTTGCCAAGCTTTGTGTTGATTGGGAAGCGGAGGCGGGAAAAGCTCCGGGAAGAAAAGTTTTTATTCGCACCGGTCTCGTATTGTCCCGCCACGGTGGCGCGTTAGATGAGATGCTTTTTCCGTTCAGAGCTGGCGTCGGTGGAGTTCTTGGTGAAGGTCAGCAGTGGATGAGTTGGATCCATATAAAAGACATCGTCGGTCTTTTTGTATTCGCTCTTGAGAACCCAAAAGCACAAGGAGCCATCAATGGCTGTGCGCCCTTTCCTGTAACGAATAAAGAATTCTCGCAAACTCTGGCGGAGGCTGTCGGACGAAGCCTTGGTCCCAGCGTTCCACATATGATTCTAAAACTGATTTATGGAGAGACGGCGGATGTGATTCTTTCCTCCATTCGCGGTTCCGCCGAAAAAGCGGAAGCTTTGGGATATCAATTTCATTTTAGTGAATTAAAAGAGGCTTTAAATGAAATCTGCGCTCCTTTTAAGGCGGGTGAAGATGTCTTTCTTGCGGAGCAGTTTTTGCCGGAACCACCCGAAAAAGTTTTTCCTTTTTTTCAGGATGCAAACAATCTAGAAAAAATAACGCCTCCTACTTTGAACTTTCAGATTGAAAAGATATCAAGTCCAGAAATCACTCAAGGAACATTGATTGACTATCGCCTAAAAATTCACGGCGTTCCTGCCAGATGGAAAACGGAGATTGATGAATGGCAACCCCCTTACAAGTTCGTGGATACGCAACGTTTTGGTCCGTATCGCTTTTGGCATCACACCCATGAGTTTCGCCCGTTCTGCGGCGGAACTTTGATGGTGGACCGGGTTCGCTATCGTTTGCCCTTGGGGTATCTCGGTTGGGTTTTAGGAGCTAAATTTGTAAAAAAAGATGTTCAAAATATTTTTTCATTTCGCAGAAAATATATTTCGACATTGTCGAGCTACGAATAGTCTACTGTTTGTTGCGAAGCTCGCGCAGATACGTGAACTGCTGCACGTTTCGGGCGAGTAAAAAAGGATTCACCTTTTTTTCAATAAAAAGTTTTAAAGGCACGCTGGGAAGATTAAGACTGCGGCGGTTGGTCAGCTCGTTTTCATAAAGCGCAAGGCCTTCGTCATCTCCTGTGATCGGGGAATCATCCAGATTGCTCAGCATTTTACAAAAATGCAAATTCGTCTCGGTGTACTCGTGCGTGCAATAAACCAAAGTCTCTGAAGGAAGAGATTTAATTCTTTGCAGGCTTTGATACATTTGCTCATAGGTCCCTTCAAAAAGACGTCCGCAACCGAGTCCAAATAAAACATCGCCGGAAAAAAGCCATTTCTTAGTTTGATTCCAATAAGCAACATGTCCCAGAGTGTGTCCCGGAAGTTCCATCACGGAAAACGAAAAACCGCCGACAGAAATTTCATCGCCTTCCTTGACGAATTGATCGGCATAAGAAATTTGGTTTTTGTTCTTCTGTGGAGCAAAGACAGGCGCAGAAAAAGAACTCTTTAACTCTTTCACTCCACCGACATGATCGCTGTGATGATGTGTTAGCAAAATTCCTTTTAGGGATAAACCTTCACGTTGCAAATAGGACGCAACGGCTTTGGCTTCTCCCGGGTCGACAACCAAGGCTTCCTTTTTGCCTTCATCCACGAGGACAAAGACATAATTGTCTTCAAAGATAGGAACGAGTTCTACTCGCGAAACAGCTGGAGCCATATTCCTTATTCTCTGATTTCCGAAATTGATTTTCAAGACCTAGGTTCGATTGATTAATAACAATAACTGGCCTTGGTCATAAAGGTCCTTTGTCCTAAAATAAGACTCAATATGAAGATCAAAGTGGAACTTGAGGGACGAGACTATATTGAAGTGGAATGCGAAGGGGAGGACCCAAAATCTCCGGGAGCCTTAAAGAAGGTGTCATTTCTGGGATGCTCAACGTTTCTCCAAACAATGCAAGATCTGCGAAAAGAGTTCGGTCCGGATCTTAGAAAGTGGTCTTTGCCACAAGGGCACGATCATTCCAGTCTTTTGATTAAAGAAATGATTTTAAAACTGCGAGGCGAGTGGGCATTTCCTTATGATGAAGAAGAACTTTGTCACTGCCGAACAATTCCAACTCACACAGTCGATCAAGCCATCATCGCCGGAGCTCACACTCCCGAAGTCGTGACTCGACAAACTTCCGCCAGCACGGCCTGCGGAACTTGTCGTCCTAACGTGCAAAAAATTATTAACTACCGGCTTTCTTAGGTTCTTTCCCCGTCATATCTTCAACAATCTTCTCCGGAAATTCTCCATGCTTAAGATAATACTCCAAAAGTGGACCCAGCTTCCGGCGGCAAGAACCCCCACAGGGGCCAACGCCTGCGCTGGTTGTGTCGAAGATTTCATTTAAAGTGTGGGCCCCATTGCGGATCGCTTCCTCAATGGTTTCGCGGCTGATGTTATTACAGCGACAGATAATTTCGGTTTTCTTCTTTGGGCCCATATCTGAATTGTAATGCCGCGCAATGCAAAAAGGTACGCCGTACTAGTCTAAAGTGCGGTGCGTTACATCTCATTGATAACTGGGGGATAATCCTGTAAAACAGGTGTCCTTCTAACAACGGAGCTGAAATGGCTAATCCTACAACTGATAAACTTCCTATGACAATTCGCGGAAAAGCGATGCTTGAAGCAGAGCTTAAGAAGCTATTGTTAGAAGAAAGACCGTCTGTCATTCGTGCGATCGAAGAAGCACGCGCTCAAGGTGATATTTCTGAAAATGCTGAATATGAATCTGCAAAAGAGCGTCAAGCTATGATCGAAGGAAGAATTGCTGAAATTCAAGGCAAACTTGCCGGCGCTGAGGTTGTCGATACATCAGCGATTAAAGCAGATCGCGTTGTTTTCGGTGCCTATGTGAAAATCGTGGACACAGAATCAGAAGAGGAATTCAACTACCAGATCGTGGGCGTTGACGAATCTGACGTGAAACAAGGTATGATTTCAATCCTTTCTCCTTTAGCCCGTGCCTTGATCGGCAAAAAAGAGGGCGACACAGTTACAGTGCAAAGCCCCAAAGGTGATAAAGAGTTCGAAATTCTTTCTTTCGGATATAAATAATTTTTCTTTGAAAAGACATTGTCGGTCCATGGTGAGACCTGTGACAATAAACCATGGACTCGCGCAAACGCTCATCATCAGCATCTTCAGATAAACATCTTATTGCAGAACAACCGGGAATGGTGATTCTCCTTTCCGGTCTTATCTTGTCGTTCTTTTTGGGGTACACGGCGAAATCTCTTTTATCTCCTGCGCGAGTTTTTGCTCAGATTGAAAAAGCGGCAAGCCACATTCATAAAGACGTTAAAGTTAATTTTGCTTCCGCGCAGTTCAGTATGAGTGACGGCATTTTGCCTCGTTTTGCCGTGATCATTTCTCAAGTGCGCATGGAGTCTTCCCAAAAATGTTGGGCAGCTCCCGTTCTGGAAGTGGATGAGTTGCGTTTGCCGATTTCTATCTTAAACGCACTTCGTGGAGGAACGCCTGTTCAGAATATCGAAGCGAACAACGTCAAACTTGTTCTGCGTGAAGATTTTAAAAATTGCGATGCCAAAGAAGAAGAAAAAAAAGCGGACAACAAACCGGCTCCCTTGGTAACACTGTCTCCCTCAGAGCAATCACAAAAATATCAAAACGATGTGCGCGGCATTCGCGTGCAGAAATTGGAAATTTCTTCTGAAAAATACCCTCAATATCACTCCGAACTTTTAAATTTCGTAGCCAAAGTAAAATCTTTTGAACCCAAAGTGATTGAGGTCACCGCCAAAACGCATCTTCTTAAAGACGCTCAAGTTGGAGATTATCTTTCTCACGCTAATCTCTACGTTCAATATAAAGAATCACCTGAAGCCACAATTCAATCTCACTTTTTCGGAAACTGGCGCGAAGGTCATTACAGTATTATTGCCAACTACACCATAGACGAACAGTTGCTGGCGATTGAAACAGATTTAAAACACATTCCTCTAAGTCAGATTCTGACGATCATGCAAAAGTACGGCTTGGCATCCAAAGATCTTAACGGCCGCCAAGTATGGATTTCCTCTAAAGCGCGCCTGGTGGCTCCGTTAGATAAAGTGCGCACGTCTCCGATTGAAGTTCGTGATATGCGTCTCGAGGGCGATTTAGGAGAGATGCGGGTGGATCGTATCGATATCTCTTCGGTAGAGCCCCTTCGCTATTCTCCTATTGTTGTCGATGTAAAAAAGCTCGATATCGGAAAGTTATTGGTTCTGTTAAACCGTCCGAAAAACACGAGCATGTTAGGCGAACTCGGTGTCTTTACCGGACGAGCCGAAATTGTTTCAGATCAAAAAATGAAAATGACAGGTGAGCATTCAGGTCTGCAATTTGTTTTTTCAAACAAAGGCCAGCGAGAGGTGCAAGTCATCGAGCACATGGTTGGAGACATTGATCTGCAAGACAATGATTGGAATTTTCACATCAAACGTGTCGAACCCAGAGCCGGAACCTTCATCGGTGACGTGAAAATGAAAGCCGACCGGGATTTCCAGGACATCGAAGTAAAAACTCGTGTTGAGGAAGTCGTGCTGGATCCGGCGGTGCAAAAGTTGATGACAAATGGCGGGGATATCGGACTTTTGAGTCTTGATGGTGATGTCAAAATTAAAAAAGGTCAGATGTCCTATCTAAAAGGTCTTCTTCGTGTTGATAGCATGAATGTTGAAGGATTAAGCTTTGAAAAAACAAAAGCGTCCGTCGATTGGGCTCAAGGTGAAGTTGTTCTTAACACGCAAGTGAAATCCTTGGTCGTGACTCCAGGATCACCGGGAGCCGATGTTTTAAAACAAGTGACAGAACCTGTTTGGTGGAATGGTGGAAAGTTAACTCTCAACGCTCTGACAGGTCAGTTTCATTTAAAAAAATCCCAAGAACTTTCCTGGAAAAACTTCCAAGGACAAGTCGGAAAAACGGGACGTTTGTTAACCGATGGTTCTTGGAATGAAGACGGGGACCTCAAGGGCAGTGTGCTTGCCAAAGAAGGTAAGGTCCATAGAAAGTGGTTCATTGATGGGGATCGTGAAAATCCTCAGTTCACTGAAGACTCTGCCAAAACAATGAGGAAATAATGTTTTTTCTTGTCGTTGTCTTAATCATCGCTGCGTTTTTAATTTATCGCCATTTTACCTGGAGATCATTGCCATGGCCGCAAGGAGCTTTAATGCCTCCAAGCTATCAAGGACACCGCGGCTACTGGAAGGGCGGAGCGCAGGAAAACACGATGGCTTCTTTTGAAGCTGCGAAAGCGCGTGGTCTTAAAATGGTAGAGATGGATGTTCGTCTTTCCAAAGATCTAGTGCCTGTGGTTTTCCATGATGCTGATTTAAAGCGTCTTGCGGGGCGAGGGAAGTTCGTCAGTGAATGCACAGCTGCTGAACTGCGAGAGTGGGCCAAGGCACCGACACTTGAAGAAGTTCTTTTATCTGCCGATATTCCAAAATATCTCAATGTCGAGCTAAAAACGAATTCAATCTTTGATGGGCGCTTGGAAGAAAAAGTGTCTGCCGTTATCAAAAAACACGAAGCCGAAAAACGCATTTTGTTTTCAAGCTTTAATCCTCTTTCCTTGTGGAGACTGAGTCGTCATTTACCTCAGGTGCCGCGCGCTCTTTTAGCCACTTTGGAAGAAGAACCTGAAAATAAAATCTATCTTCGTCAGATGTGGTTGGCTCCGTATGTAAAAGTCCACGTGTTGCATTTGGACTACCACTATGTCGATATCAAATCGCTGCAAAAATGGAAAAACAGAAAAATTCCTGTGTCTCTGTGGACCGTGAACGATGCTGACCTTGCAAAACAATATTTAGATGCAGGGGCCTTAAGTATTATTTCAGATTCTCTTGGGGCAGTCGTGGATTCATCACGATAAAATAAAGTGGCGGTACGAAAGCCATAAGCGCCATCACGGAGTAACCGTAAGGCAATTTCATAGCTTCGTCTTGTTCATGCAATTCCGTAAAAGGCAGCGTCGCTTTTAAGTGATGATGCGAATGATAACCTAAATTGATTAAGGCATAATTTGTAAAAGCCTGGTAGCTGTCCCACGAATGTTTTGCTTTCACGCCTTCATAAAGACCATCAGAATTCTTCCTGCGCACAAGTCCATAGTGCTCAATGTAGTCAACTGTTTGTAAAAGCAGGATCGCAACAAGGCTTTGGCCAACCCAGAAAAACAAAGCCTGCGTTTCGTAAAGAGCATAGATCGAAAGGGTGATGAAGATCTGCAGAAGCCCCCAGCCTACAATGCGATTTTTAAAAACATGCCAAAAACCTTTTTGGCGAAGACGGCGATGCTCAATAAAAAAACTTTCCCAAAGACCTTTGAAATAAGACCGTACAAAATAAAAATAAATCCATTCATTCCTGCGGGCCGTGGCCGGATCCTCCAGAGTGCCGACGTTCTTATGGTGTCCAAAAACGTGCTCAACTCCGTAGTGGGAAAAGTTCACCAAAGAAAGAAGTCCGAAACCTAATTGCTGCAATTCTTTTTCTTTACGATGAACAAGTTCGTGAGCGGTATTGATTCCCAAAAGTCCCATGATCGTTCCAAAAGAAAGCATAAGACCCACGAGTTCATAAGAAGAAGCTTTCAAAGAACTAAGTATTCCGACAAAACCAAACACACATAAAAACGGTAAAGCAGAAATCAGCAAAACCAACGACCACAAAGAGGCCGGTCTTTGATCAGGCACTTTTTTATTTTTAAGAAGAAGATTGTCGATCAGAGGATGAAAAACAAAAACACCCGCAGCACCTAAGAAAGTCCAAGGACCTCCCAAAGCAGCACCAATCACGGCGAGAACCGCGAAAAAGTAGGGCAGTGAATAACGAGAATAAAAAAGAAATGCCTTCATGGTGTTAAGTTAAGTGTAACTCTAATTCCACGAAGGCAGAAAGATCTAATTACGAACGTTGAGTTTCGTTTTGCTTTTGGCTCACAGTTTGTTGCTGTTGTTGCTGATGGCTTACTTGCTGACGGTTGTCTTGAATGTCTTTTGGATCTACGTCGATTTCGTTCAAACCTTGTTTGAAGCCGCGGATGGCTTTACCCAAACCTTGACCCAATTGTGGTAGACGGCTTGGACCAAAAAAGATCAAAGCGATGATAGCAAGAAGTAAAATATGCGTTAGGCTAAACTCACCCATGGGGTTCCTCCCAGATTCTTTAAGTCTACACTTTTTAGACCTGTCTGGGAGGAAAATCAACGAGAAGGCTGGGATTTAATGCGGGTTATTCAGTCGGCATCTCGATAATTTCGACTTGGTCAGCATCGGCAGCCTCTTTTTCAAGTCCCGAGGCTTCCTCAGACCCTACTGCAACGACCTTGGTTCCTTCTGAGACAGTTTGTACTGGAGCGGCTTCTGACGTCACAGGGGCTTTTCCTGGCAGCTCTTTCGCAATACCTTTAACTGGTCGCGGAGCCTGAACCTCTTTAACTGTTGGCGCTACAGCGTGTTTAGAGGCCTTTTTAGAAGCGCCTGTGTTCATTTTTTTGAGCTCTTTGTCGTACTTCGCTTTAAGGTCCGAAAGTTCCTTTTGATAGTTTTTTCGGATTTCTTCGACTTGGTTATTACGAGCTTCGGTGATGCAGGAAGAATAAGTCTGCATCGCCATTTCTTTAGCTTGTGCACGGCAAGTCAACTCCGCCGATGTCTGAGTAAAGGCATTCGCAGTAAATAAGATCGTTGCAAAAAATGAAAGTATCGTTTTCATGTGAAACCCCGTTCGACCTCCATATAACAAGATCCGTGCCGTGTTTAATGCGAATCAAGGACCTTTCATTGCTAAGGAACAGGTGTTTTTTACATAGATGGACAGACTTTTGCCGCCGGCGTCCTTGCAAATAACATAATGGAGAGAACTCAAAAGCGGAGTAAATTAAGTAACGAAAGAGGCCACAGATGAAAGTTTGGAGTCTTCTTATCGTTACTTTGTTTGTCGTGAATCTCGTCAGAGCCCAGGATCTTTTCGTGAAAAAAGAAGCGAAAATGACGATCCCTTGGGCGGTCGCTGACTGGTCGCCTTATTATATTTTGAATGGTCCGCAAAAAGGCGAAGGTCGTATGGATCGCCTTAAAAAGGTGATTGCGGAACACCTTCCAAATTATCAGTTCAGCGATGTCTATGCCGATATGCCGCGCGCGGTGGAGCTTTGGAAATTAAATAAAAATATCTGCTCAGGCTCAGCCTTAATAACTCCCGAGCGAGAGAAATGGGCGTACTTCACGGCTCTTGGTTTTCAGGTGCCACATGAATATGTCTTCGTCACTTCGAAGGCAGATCTCTACTCTGAAACTTCCGATCATCCTTCGTTGAAAGATCTATTAGAAAAGAAAAATCTCTCGGCCATTTTTACGGAAAATAGATCTTACGGTCCGGCCATTGATTTAATGGTGAAACAAAAATCAAAAACCAACCCGGGAATTCATCAATTGAGAACCAGCGAAGGCTATATGTCGCTTCTTAAGATGGTGCACAAGGGACGCTATGATTACACGATTGAATACGAACCTGTCGTGCGCGACTTTAACGAGACAGTCTATCCGGAAAAACCGCTCTTTTATAAACCTTTAAAAGAAGTTTATCCATCAACGGTTCTTTACTTTGCATGCACGAAAAATGAGTGGGGTAAGAAGGTGATCACACAAGTGGATCAAGCTTTGCAAAAAGCCGCCAATAGCAAAGAATATCAAAATGCGGTGGAGTCGTGGTTGGATGTTGAGACCGTGAAAAGAAACCGCAAGGCCCTGGAGGATTTTTATCATCGCAGAGCCCAAGGACCGTGGAACACAGTGGTTAGCGGCGGATCGCTTTCGGGTCAATAGCGTCTTGAAGACCATCACCCAAGTAGTTAAAGCTGATTGTCGTCAACAAAATCAAAACACCAGGAAGAATGGCTAAGAACGGAGCTTGATAAATCAACTCTTGCGCGTTGTTAAGCATGTTTCCCCAGCTCGGTGTCGGAGGCATAATACCAAGACCCAAGAAACTTAAAGCCGCTTCAAACAAAATAGACTCACCGACGCCCAAAGTGATCGACACCAACATCGGCGCAATCACGTTCGGAAACATGTGGCGAACAATGATCGTGCTGTCTTTAGCGCCCAAGGTGCGAGCTGCTAAAACGAATTCTCTTTCGCGAATTGAAAGAATACTTCCGCGTACAAGACGTGCCACAGTCATCCAAGAGAAGATACACAAGATGATGACCATCTTAAAGATACTTTCGTTGGATGTGCTGACAATGGCTTTCAACCAAGGAATTTTTGTCAAATCAATCGCGGCCATCACAATCAAAACCGGAATGGTTGGCAAGGATATAAGGGCATCTGTTACACGCATAAGAACGGTGTCAATAATTCCACCATAAAATCCCGCGATACTTCCGATCAATAAACCGATCAAAGCAGAGGCAATAGCAACAAGAACTCCCACACCCATCGAAACGCGAGTTCCGTAAACAAGACGGATGAAAACGTCACGGCCTAGTTCGTCTGTTCCAAACAAGTGGAAAGTTTCAAAGTTTTTAAACATGGAGATCACGCTGGAAGCTTCAGGAATATTCAAAGTCTGAAGAGCACTGATGGCTTCTTTGATATCGCGAGCTGTCAGGTCATAAATTGCATCGGCTTCCGCAACAGTCACAAGGCCTTTTTCAACCAGAGCTTTTTGAACTTTGTCTGCGACTTCAGGATGAGCGACGATGAACTTTTCGACATCTGTTTCACGCACGTCCTGGCCGACTTGTGCTGTCGTCATAGGTGCCAAATAGCGATTTGCTACGTTTTGTGCGTCAGGATCTAGCCCCGTGATGCTTTGAATTTGGCCCGCGAAAATAGAAACCAACATAAAGATCGAAATGATCACAGCGCCGACAACGGCCAGTTTGTGCTCAACGAATTGAGTTAAAACCATCTTCCACATGGGTTGTGCTTTTTCAAGCTCAGCACGATCCTTTGCAGAGAGAGAGGTTGTATCAATTTCTAAATCGTTCATTGTCATTTCATTTGAACTCATACGCACCCTCTATTGATAAGAAATGCGCGGATCAGCAAATCCATACGCGATATCGGCAACAAGATTCATTAAAAGAACCATGCTGACAGAGATAACAAAAGAAATCATCGCAACGTTGTAGTCATTCCCGATGATAGAGTCATAAACAAGTTTACCAACGCCTTGGTAAGCGAAAACGGTTTCAGTCAGGATAGCTCCTGAAAAAAGACCCGAGAAGCTCAACGCTAAGATCGTGATAAGAGGAATCAAAGCATTACGGAAACCGTGTTTCCAAATCACCACGCTGCGAGAAAGGCCTTTGGCGCGAGCCGTGCGAATGAAGTCATTGCGCATGGCTTCGAGCATCGCCGAGCGAGTGAAGCGAGAAAAACGTCCGATTTGCTGAATAGAAAGACTTAAAACAGGCAACACCAAATAGATCGAACGATCCATCATGTCAGCCCAGAATCCCATCGGTTCGCCTCCGATAGTTTGAGTTCCTCCCGCAGGAAGAAGAGGAATTTTAACGGCGAAAATAATAATCAAAACGATCGCAAGCCAGAAAGAAGGAATCGAAATCCCCGCAAATGAGAACAGATTCATAAAATAATCCATGCGGCTTCCCGGCTTAAGAGCCGAGATGATGCCGAGTGGAATTGCGATTAAAATGGAAAGTCCCAAAGAGATAAATGAAAGAAGGAACGTGTTCCACAGACGAGGGCCCATGAGTTCTTGCACAGGCACTCGGTAAGTACGGCTGTAACCAAGATCACCTTGGCCGATCGAAGTGACCCAGTTGAAATATCTTTTATAGACCGGTTGATCCAGTCCATACAAAGACTTCAAGCGAGCCACGTCTTCTGCTGTGATCTTCGGATTTGAAGCGACCATCATGTCTACCGGGTCACCTGGCATTAAGCTCATCAAATAGAAACACACGTAAGATAGGATCACTATCACAGCGAGTGTTTGCAAAATGCGGCGAGTGATAAATGTAGTCATGAAGGTTCCTCCGGCGGGAGTTTTAAGCCCGCCATGCAAAAATCGTTAGTTCAAAACCCAGTCTTCTGCGTTGTTTGTTTCGTAGAACTGGTGGCCAGACATTTTGTAGTTCTTCAAATTCTTTGGAGTCACAGAAATGTCAGAGCGGTAGTAAAGCGGCAATACAGGAACTTCGTTCGTGTAAGCTTTCAAGATATCGTGAACCAAGTCCGCGCGTTTTTTCGCGTTGAACTCTAGATCCAAAGCATCCAGGTTTTTATCTACTTGAGCGTTGTTCCAACCATGGAAGTTCTGTCCAGACCAACCATTTGAAGAATTTGGAATCGCCTTAGAAGACACTGTTGAGCGCGGGCTGTTTTCCGGAGAAGAAACCCATGCAAACAATGAAAGACCTTCGAACTTACGTTTTGTCATTGTCTCGCCAAAGAACACACGCGCTGGTTCGTTTTTAACAAGAACTTCGATACCGGCTTGTTTCCATTGGTTTTGCAAATACACTTGCACGAGTTCACGAGTTTTGTTGCCTGCAGTCGTTTGGAACGTCAAAGAAAGACGTTTGCCATCTTTAGAACGGTAGCCGTCAGCTCCCATTTTCCAACCAGCTTCATCCAAAAGTTTGCCCGCTTCACGCTTAGAGTAACGATACAAAGTCACGATCTTAGGATCTGCTGTGTACCAAGGATCTTTTGGCGATACGTTGTGAATTGCGACTTGTTGTTTGCCTTCAAAAAGCGCCTTTACAAGGTCATCACGGTTGATGCTGTAAAGAAGAGCTTTACGAACGCGAACGTCCTTCAAAATTGGATTGTCCAACTTAAGATCAATGTGCTCGTAAGTCACAGACGGAACAAAGTGAACATCGTAAGGAAGATTTTCAGCTTTTGTTTTCTTATCGAAAGCCAAAGCTTGGTCGAAATCAAGGCCTAGAACAGAGATCATGTCGATTGTTCCAGAACGCAAGTTCGCTTCCAAAGTTCCTGTATTAGGAATCAGCTTCACGATGATTTTTTTGATATTCGGTTGCTTACCGTAGAAGTTTGCATTCGGAGCAAACGCCACGTGAGATCCCAATTTTACTTCAGAGATCACGTAAGGACCGTTGTACAATCCAGGATTGGTTGGATTGCGAACGTAATTAGAGTTCTTTTCGTAGCCCTCTTTTTGTTTTCCGTATTTATCGAAAACAGGTTTTTCCAAGTGAGTTGGAATAGGGAAGAACTGAGCAAGCTGGTAGAAGTCCCATTTTGCTTTGTCGTATTTGAAAGTACATTTCTTTGGATTTTTCGCGTCGATTTCAATTTTTTCGACTTGAGTCCATTGTTCTTTTTCACCCACGCTCACAGTCGGGCTGATCGCGATATCGTGTGCTGTGATGAAGTCTTGGCAGATAACGGGTTTTCCGTCACCCCATTTTGCGTTATCAAGGATTTCCCAAGTCGCAACGATCTTCTTTTTGCCGCCATCTTCAACGATTTTAGCAGTGCCCTTGTCCAAAGAAGGAATTTCTTTAGCCAATTGAGCCACCCATTTACCTTCTGGAGTCAGGTTCACAAGTGAACGGCCTACCAAACGATACATGTAAGCCGAAGCTGACATCGTCATGATAAGAGGGTTCATAGTTTCAAATTCTTGAGAGATACCGATTTTAAGTTCGGCATTTGTCGGCGCAGCGATCGCTTGAGCGGTGAAGCCCAAACCTGTGACCAACATGAGTCCTTTCGCAAACTTATTCAACATACGTTCTCCTTGTTGAGTAATTAAGTTTCTTATTTATTATTTTCTCTGCTTCAGCCTTCGCGCCCAGGCGCTACGGCACTGCCCGCGTCCGCGGCGAGCCAACACGCTTTTTTATGCGTACCAGTCCCGTCCAATGTCGGAGTCTGAGACGCACAGATATCCATCTTATGCGGGCAGCGCGGATGGAAAGCGCAGCCTGACGGTGGGTTGATCGGGCTTGGCACTTCGCCACTCAAAGATTTTTTCATCTTTTTCTTGCCCTGACCCACGCGTGGAATCGCTCCAATAAGCGCTTGCGTATAAGGATGTTGCGGATTTCTGAAAAGTTCATCGCGATCCGCGATTTCCACGATTTTTCCAAGATACATCACGGCGATACGATCGCAGGTGTGTTCGATCACGGAAAGATCGTGAGAAATAAACACGTAAGTGAGTTTCAACTTTTCCTGAAGATCTTTAAGAAGATTCAAAATCTGCGCCTGGATAGAAACGTCCAAAGCACTCACGGGTTCATCACAGATAATCAATTCAGGATTCAGAGCAATCGCGCGCGCAATACTGATACGTTGGCGCTGTCCGCCTGAAAATTCATGCGGGTAGCGATTCACGTGAGCTTTTCTTAAGCCCACAAGTTCAATCAATTCCAAAACACGTTGATTGCGTTCGGCAACACTGCCAACACCATGGATATCCATCGGCTGACGAATGATTTGACCGACAGTCATGCGTGGATCCAAAGACGCATAAGGGTCCTGGAAAATCATCTGCATGTTTTTACGTTTTTTACGAAGAGCTTCACCTTTAAGACCCAAGAAGTCTTGGCCGTCAAAGTTGATAGCTCCCGCAGTCGGTTCATAAAGGCGAATCAGTGTGCGACCCAAAGTGGATTTGCCACAGCCGGATTCTCCGACAAGGCCTAAAGTTTCTCCTTTGCGCACAACCAAAGAAACGTCATCCACCGCTTTAACGCTAGCCACTTCGCGAAGAAGAAGACCTTTGCGAATGGGGAAGTGCTTTTTTACATTTTTTGCTTCAAGAATGATTTCACTCATTTGATTTTCCCCAGTGCTTAAAGCGGATTGAAGCAAGCCACAGTGTGACCTGGTTTGATTTCATTCAAAGGTGGTTTGTGATGAGTGCAATCAGCTTTCGCGCGAGTGCAACGGTTCACAAACGGACAACCTTTCGGAAGTTCAAAAGGAGCCGGGACGCTGCCTTCAATTGTTGTCAGGCGTTTTACACGTTCACCAAATTTAGGACGGGAAGAAATCAACGCCGCCGTGTACGGGTGACGAGGATTTAAAAACAACTCTTGCGTATCGGCCTGTTCGCAGGTTTGACCGCCGTACATCACCATCACTTTGTCAGAGATCTCAGAAATAACTCCCAGATCATGCGTGATGAATTGCACCGTCATATTGAATTTTTCTTGAAGATTTTGGATGAGTTCCAAAATCTGTGCTTGGATGGTGACGTCCAAAGCGGTTGTGGGCTCATCCGCAATCAAAAACGTCGGATCGCAAGAAAGAGCCATCGCGATCATCGCTCTTTGTCTCATACCGCCGGAAAGTTGGTGGGGGTAGGACTCATAGCGTTCTTCAGGAGAAGGAATACCCACCAGACGAAGCATTTCAATCGCACGCTCGCGGGATTCTTTCGGAGAGCATTTTTTGTGCTTCATGATCTGTTCATCCATCTGATAACCGATGGTCAAAACAGGGTTGAGAGCTGTCATAGGCTCTTGGAAGATCATCGCCATTTCTCCGCCGCGAACTTCTTCCATGTCATTTTCAGAAATTTTTAGAAGATCGCGACCGTTCAAAAGGACTTGACCGTTAGAGATCTTTCCTGGTTTTTCGATGAGGCGCATCAAAGAATACGAAGTCACTGACTTGCCGCATCCAGATTCACCCACGATCCCCAAGGTCTGACCGCGATCAATTTTATAACTGACATTGTTCACAGCGCGCACAGGTCCCGCGTTGGTCTGAAATGTCGTCTCGAGATTTTTTACTTCAAGTACTGGTGTTTGCACTCTACGTCCTTATTAAAGAAAACGTCGCGTTTCAAGTTCTTCTATAATGGAAATGCTCCCTTTTTTAAAAGCCTTTCCGATAATTCCTGTGAGTTTATCACTCAAACTCTCATGATGTTCGTATTTTACTTTAACTATTTGGTGTTTTTCTGAAAGTCCTAAAAGGTAATCATCGCTCGTGCGGATTTCATCAACCAAACCTTTGCCAAGAGCTTGTTCGCCGTACCAGTATTCGCCGGTCGCCACTTCCGCCAGATTCATGTTGGGACGGAATTTATGAACGAAATTCTTAAAGAGAACGTGAGTATCCTCAAGTTGTTCTTTAAATTTTTCTTCGCCTTTAGGAGTGATTTCGCCAAGCAAGCTCACTGTACGTTTGTATTCACCGGCCGTGTACTCTTTGTAGTCGACGTCGAATTTTTTCAGTGCACGGTGCACGTTTGGAACTTGCGCCACGACACCGATGGATCCCACGATGGCAAACGGCGCACAAAGAATTTTGTTTGCAGTAACAGACATCAAGTAACCACCGCTGGCAGCGACTTTATCCACGCACACAGTGAGAGGAATGCCTTTTTCGCGAACACGCAAAAGTTGTGAAGCTGCAAGACCATAACCATGAACCATGCCGCCGGGGCTTTCTACGCGGACAACGACTTCATCGTGTGGTGTCGCAGTTGTAAGAATAGCTGTGATTTCTTCACGAAGGTTTTCAACCGCCGACGCTTTGATGTCGCCTTCGAAATCCACAAGAAAGATTTTCTTTTCATGATCAAGGGATTCTTTGTCCTGAGATTTGCGTTCTTCTTTCAGCTTTTTCTTAAGCTCTTTACGCTCATTCTTTGTCAAAGTTTGTGATTTAAGAAGATTGCGGAAGTTTTTGTATTTTTTGTGCAAAAGTTCGATTTGAATCTCACTTTTGTCGCCCGCTCTGGAAGCCAACATAGCAATCGTGATGATCACGGCCAAAATGGCGAAGAGAATTAGAAACGTTTGTGCTGCGAATATCCCGATGCTTTGCAAGGCGTCCATAGTGCTCCTTAAAACAGGGGTTTAAGTTATTCAGGAATTAGCCAAAGGTCGAGCATCTTTTTTGTTTGCTCAAAAAAAATCGAAAGCATTGGTAGACTGGGGCCAGAATGATTCTTTCACGGAATTTGCAAGCCACTTATGCCGCTCTTTTTCTGACTCTTCTGAGTTCGCCCTCGCACGCGCAGAACTCGGAGATGAACCGTCTTTCTGGTTTTGCTCAGCATCAAAAAAATCAAAATCAGTTTGAAGACGCCCGTGCAAGAGGAGAAAGAGCCTATCTTGAAGAAGAAGAGCAGTGGGAGAATCAAAAAAATCGCGACTTGGAAGGTTATAAAAAAGATAAGAAAAGAGAATCCATGAGCGAGGAAGGCCCTGAAGCCAAAGCTGACGCGGCCGACAAAAAGAAGTACGAAGAAGCTCAAGAGGCTGAACGCAAAGCGTACGCCGAGAGAAAAAACAAAGACGAAAAAATCAATCGCCTTGCCCAGCATCTGCCAACAGAAGAACAGGAATTGGGTCTTGAAGAGTTAAGACCTCGCTACGAATACCGCAAACGCGCTCTTTTTGGCGCGCAACCTAAATATGGAAAAATGCCAGGGGGAAGTGGTTCTTCATCAGGAGGAAGTTCTTTTGGAGGAGGCTCCGGTTCTTCATTCCCGCCACCACCTACCTTTGATGATTTCGGAGACGGCGGTTACGTGCCTGCTCCAAATATGTCCGACGATTTCGGTGATGTTCCACCACCGCCGCCACCTCCACCACCACCGCCATTTGGAGGCGATGACTTCGGAGGGTTCGGGGGAGGAAGTGATTTCCCACCTCCACCGCCGCCGCCACCATTCGGAGGAGACGACGGAGGAGACTTCTAAGATTCTTTTAGAAGTTCTTCCGTTGAAAGGCCGGCGTATTGTTTGATGCCTCGCATGAGGTACCAGAAGATTCCCAACAGAAACAAGATTGAAGGAACCATGATGATGGCCATTGACCAGGTCGTCATCGTGGCAATTTGATCGTTGAGTACTAAGGATTGAGCTTCTGGCGAAAGAGATGTGTCGATATTAATAAAGATTCTTCTCGCTAAAACAAAATTGCAAATCGCACTAAATACGAATGAAAGGGACAACCACAGTGTCGCTTTTCTCATGTGCTCATGAAACTCCGTTTGTTTTCCGTGTTCGGCCAGGCGCTGTTCTAAAAGATCTACTTTCATCACCGACGGATTCAAAAAGAGCGTCTCAATAAAAGGACGTTTCGTGAAGGCAGAACCAAAAACAAAAAGACCTACAAGAGTCGGAAAGGCCGCTTCTTTGACCGCGAACCAAAAGCCATGCAATCCCAAAAGAGCCAAGCCTCCGGTCAAAAGCACATTCAGGAGACCCAACGCTGAAAACGCATTGGTTTTTTTTCTTTTCACTAAATCATAAGCGCCATATCCCAAAGGAAATGCGAGGGCGAGTAGCAACGCCGCCAAAGGGCCAATGAATTTACTTAATTTATTTAAAATTAAAACGGGCAAAACGATATTAAAAATCAGATTTAAAAGGCCGTTTTCTTGTTGAGGGGCGTTCTTTTCAGTCATTCTAGCATCCTGGTGAAACTCCTGATAAAATGCAAGCCTGCGCTGTGCGTAGAGAGGTGAAATATGCCTGAACTTCCCGAGGTTGAGCAGGTATAAATTTTTTGTTAAATAAAAACGAGAGCTTGCAAGAATAGTTGAACAATTTCGCAAATTTAGAATTTCATGATGTTTCATTTCCTTTCACGACGTTTTCATTTTCACTCATTCGAATTCACGAAATAGGGTGATAAAAAGGTGATATAAATTTCTATCACCCTGAAAATTAGCGGCCTATCTTCCATATACGTCCATTTTTTATTTCCAAAAAATCTTCTCTTCGAGATGTCCGAACTATTTCGTCAATATTCGGGATTCGAAATGTGTTAGCTGCCATTTTCGTCCACCAATAAGGCACCCATTTCGTATGTGTAGCCAGCAAGGGCCGAATCTCCATTAATGCCCTGAAATCCCACTCCTAGCTCCCGTCCGTCCCGGAGCCGGTAGGTCAGCACCCACTCCCTACGAGAGCGGGTGCTGACCTACCGGCTCCGGGCCAAACGGATCGCAGGAGTAGAAAACATAAACTAACTAGGAGTGGGTTTTCATTTTTTACCCTTAGGGGACCTTGTCCCCTAACACCCCTCCAGGGGGAAGTAGTCTTTTGCTAATTCGAAACTTTGGGTGGCGAGAAGTTTAGTGGAATGAGGGAAATTTATGAATGAATTGGATTTAGGAAAGTTAATTCGCGAAAACGGAAGAGTTAAGAAAGACCGTGGTGTGATTTTAACCGAGAGAGATATCGAAGTTATCGAATTTATTTTGGATATGAAATTTTCAAGTGTGGAAGATATCTTTGAGAGATTTTTTAAAGTTACTTTGGCTGGAGAAGAAGCGAGAAGCAACGAATGGGCGATTAGACGTCTTCAGCAATTAGCGAAGGCAGGATATTTAAAAGGTACTTTTAGTTTCTCAGAACGAACGAAGTTTTATCTTGCGACACCAAAAGGTTATAAGGCGGTTTCTGACGCAAAACCTGAAGCATACGTTATTAAACCTTCCCAAGTGATCGATCACCGAACCTTCGCCCACGACAGATTAGTTTTAGAATCAAGAATTATACTAGAGAACCAGAGAGCGGCTAGTTGTTGGATTAGTGATAAGAAACTGAGATCAAGCCGAGAGTTAGCGGGCGGACTTGTGCATTCGAATGTTCCGGACGGAATTTTTAAAACTGAAAGTGGTGAGAGAGTAGCCTTGGAGTTGGAGCTTTCTTTAAAGTCGAGATCTCAATATATCACTAAAGTAAGAAAATACGTATCGATGATGAGGTCGGAGAATCAAGCGGTGAAAGTATTTGACCGAGTCCTTTACGTCTGCGCAAAGCAAGCGACGATTGATTATTTGACGAAAGAGACAAAGATCTACGGAAGCCTTTTTGAAGTTCAAAGCTTTAATACATTTTTTAGCCGAGGTTAAGGTCCGCGACCTTTGAAATAAAAAATCCAATGTGTCCGAAAGTCGACTGCGAATCTCAAAAACACCTAAAATCCTCATTTGAATAAATCCTGCAAGAAGTCTCACGGTGTGAATGAAGAATTAAAACATTTATCACTTAAAAAAAGGATTAAACAATGTCAGAAGCTCAAAGTAAATCCACGCTAAAAGAAGAAGTAAAAGTTCCGATGAAAGAACTTAACACATTAGAAAAGAACATTATCAAATATATTTTAGAAATGCGTTACATGAATCTCGGACAAATTAAAAAGAAGTTTTTTAGAGCGAATGAAGAGTTTGCCGCAAAGGCAAGTGGTGTCGTTGCAGATTTAGTAACGAGCGGATACTTAAAGACAAAAGATCCCGTACTCACGTTAAACAGCCTTTTTACGGTGACGAATGAGGGAAGAGAAGTTGTTGTAAACGGGCATCCTGGGAAAACAGTCCCTCAAGTTCAAAAGAATATTTTCTCACCAAGAGTAAAGCATGATCTTTTACTTAACGATTTAAGAATTCGTTTTGAAGATTTAAACTTTCTCACTAAGTGGATTTCAGAGGTGTCCTTAAAAGAAATTGGTTTGTTCTTAAGAGAGTTTAAAGATCTTCCGGATGCGGTTTGCTACAAGAAAGATAAAAAGGCGTACTTCCTTGAGCTAGAAGTATCTCCCAAATCACCTAAGGTATATGCGGAACGCATTGACCATTACCTTAAGGTTTTAGAAAACGAAGAAATCCAGAAGGCTGGAATTGAAGGTGTCATCTTCTTTTGTACTGATGACAAGGTGATTGAAAAGATCAAAGCGCAAATTCCAGAAGGAGTAAAAGAGATTTCGGTTTTATCTTATCATAAGTATTTTGCTCCCAAGCCGCCTGAGCAAAATAAAACTGCCCATGAAGCAGTTCTTTAATTTTAAAAAGCTCTTTTCTCCATTTTTAGAGTCGCTGGGGTTACCTTTGAGCGACTCTGATATTTACATCGGAAAAATAAAGGGAAGCTTTTTTAGAAAAGAATATCTCTCTGAAGAAGAGCTTAATCATCACGTCCATGTGGTGGGTGCAAGCGGCTTTGGTAAAACCGTGTTACTTTCTAAGATCCTTAAAAGTCGTCTACAAAAAGGCAGCGGTGCACTGTGGATTGATTTAAAAGGTGAAAGAGAAACTATCGAAAAAATGATAGGGACCGTAAAGAGTTTAGGGCGCGAGAAGGATTTAAAGATCTTTTCAATCTCTCATCCGAATATTTCAACTAGCTACAACATCATTCGAAGAGGCGACGCCACAGAGATTCGGGATAAAATATTTGGCTGCTTTAAGTGGGGTGATGAGTTCTATAAAAATGAAGCCTTTAGTTACCTTTTAAAAATTCTCACAGGGCTTGTTTGGTTAAGAGACAACGCGCAAAAGGAGTTCGATTTAGAAATTCTCTTAAACGCCTGTTCCGATGTAAGTTTCGTTGAAGAGCTTTGCCTTGCGATTCCCAATAGTGAAATGGCAGTTAAACGAAATCTTGAAAGTTGTTATAGTTATTTAAATAACAAAGACACATATGGTTATATAGCTGGCCTACGGTCACAGCTCGAATCGCTAGTCTTATCATCCTTTGGAAAGTTCCTAAAAGCTCAGCCAGAAGGTATTAACCTTTTTGACGAAGTTAATAACCAAAAGATCGTCTTTATATTTCTAGATTCTAGAAGGTATAAAGAGACGACCAAAGTTATAGGGCGGTTGATCGTTCAGGACATTATTTCGACCTCAGCAAAAATTGACGCTGATATCCCAAGAAATGAGCGCAAGTTCTTTAATTGCATCATTGATGAGTTTGCCGACCTTGCAGAAGATTACTTCCTAGGTTTCCCGGATCGCGCGAGAAGTTCAAAAGTCACCCTAACACTGGCTCACCAAGAAATGGCAGACCTTAGAGCTGTGAGCGATGAGTTTGAAGAAAGACTCACCGGTAACGTATCAACTCTTTACGCGTTCCTGCAACCTAACCAAACCAGTGCTGAGATTGTTTCTAAGCGCGGCGGGACTAAAACCGTTTGGAAAGAAACACATAAGGCGCAAAGGTTGGGACCGATAACTCTAAAGACCGGGGATAAGTCACTGAGAGAGGTTGAGGAGTTTAATATCCATCCGAATGTGGTGAAGAGTTTGAGGGTGGGGGAGTGTGTGGTGGTCAAAAAGTATCCATACTCCCGAGCCCACGTGGTGAGAGTTGATGAAAACTAGTCATCTTCTGCGTTGTCGGATCTTTCCTTGCTCTCCAACGTACTCATTCGTACGCCTCCGTGGCAGGAATGCTCCTCCGCCTTGAATCTGACCAGTTTTGATCAACTCAGAATGCCAAAACCTGAATCTATCGTAAACGGTGCCCATCGGAATGATGAACGCAGTCCATCATTGCCAGTCATATACAGAACTTGAGGCGTTCAAGTTCTGTATATCGTCAACATGCATTAGATTTTCTTTTTTTACTTCGTTCTATTTGAAATTCTTTTCGTGACATGGATTTAAATGAATCAAATAATTAAATCATGAAATTGTTTATACCTTTTTCGTTCTTGTTTTATCTGGTTTTTTTGCAGGCATGTTCATCCTTTGAAAAACGTGAAGATACTATCGCGCCAAGTGCCTTGGATGGTGCTTGGCTTAAAGTTAGTTGTACTTGCGTTGGAAAGGACACTATTCTGCCAGAAGTTCAAGAGGCACATACGATGATTATTAATGGAAACTTCTTGCTCCAAAGTCAGACAGCTCGCTGGCGAAAACCTGAGTGGATGGGTTATTGTTCTTTGATTGAAGAGGCGAAAATAAATCGTGCAAGTAACGACATTTATGATGTGGTAACTGTGTCAAAGCGTACCTTATCGCCGAGTGGAGTGAGCTGTGACGTTTTACCTGGAAAATCGAAACGAACTTGGAAAGTTCTTACCGTGAATAAGTCTGAGTTGAAGTATGAGTCTACGAGCGGATGTGAGGCAGGACCTTTTATTTGCTCCTTTAAGCGCCTTGAATAGTAACTTCAGTCAAAAGATTATGCCGCCAATTGTAACCTAAAGTCCTGTCGACAGCGGGTTCTTCACAGTTTACCATCTAGCACATGTGCTATAGCGCGATTATTAAACAACAGGTTAAAAAGCTTGGAATTGAGTTCGAAGCTCGTATCGACTATGAGCTTCTTCAAAACATGTTTTATCGTCGTCTTTCTGATGAGCGCATTAAGATTTGCAAGGCGCTTGAAGCTGAGTTTAATGATCCTGAGAACTCGGAAGAAAAAGAGATTCGTGATCTAATTCGAGCGTATCATAAAATAAAACTCAAAGAAATTGAACTTGAGCTTGCAGAACAAGAAGAACGCTTGCGTCTCGCGGAAGAAGCGCTTCGCAAAAAAGAGACAAAAAAGTTCCTCAATGAAAAGCGTATCGCTACCAATCATATTGAAAAGTATCTCCAGCGTATCAAGGGAATGAAGCGAAGCGAACTTATCCTCACAGACAGTCGCGTTTTTCCCATGACCTATGCGCCGATTATCGTGCAGGAAAACGGAGAACGAGTGATTAAGCTTGCTCGTTATCACTGTAGACCTTCAGACAAGCCTGAGTCTGTCGATAAGCAGTATAGCGGTCTATATAATGCTCGCCGAGATAATTTAGGAAATGCTTTTTGGCGTGATCTATTTGGCCACAAACACGGGTTCTTTGTTGCCGAAAGCTTTTATGAAAACGTTTCCTCTCGTGATTATAAACCAGCACCAACTGAAGATGATCAAAATCTCGTTGTTCATTTTAATCCAAAATCCAAAGTAGATCTGAAAATTGCCTGTCTTTACGATTATTGGGAGTCAAATGCTCATGATGGTTTTTACTCCTTCGCGGCTCTGACACATGAGCCAACACCAGAAATTCAAGAGACTGGTCATGATAGGCTTATCATTGCTCTTAAAGACGAAAATATTCCTCTTTGGCTTGATCCTGAGAAGTATCCGAAGAAAGAGATGGAGAGGGTGTTGGATGAGCCGGAGATCCACATCTACGAACACATCATCTCTAGATGAAGTTGAAAAGCCATCATCTGACGTCGTTGTCACCTTCGTGGCTGTCCTCGACGTACTAATTTGTACGCCTGCGGGAACCACGAACCTTCCGCCTTGCATATACTGGCATTTGATCTTCCTCTTACATTCAAGATTTGCCAAACTTCTTCAATGCTGAGTTGAATTCTTTCATACATAAGAGATCTATTGCTGACTAATCTCAACGGATGAGTCAAGAATTAGCCATCCAGTAGATCCATTGCTTCGTTCAACTTTTACTGCCATGTGATCTTTTGCGTAACGTATTCGCAAGACCTTCAAGGTCTCTCCAGGTTCTACATTGCCAATGGCATTTCCGTTGATAGGTTCCCACTCCCCATAGAGAGGAGTGGTTTTTAAAATTTTAATAGTTTTACTTCGGTCCTGTTTCACATCCCAAAGGTAAGATGCCAAAGACACCCCTAAAATCACCACTGCTAAAATTCTCTTCATAATAAAACTCGACCTTATGGCTGTTTTAGTTGTACTTCTCCAAGCATCCACTTCTTTTAGATCAAATTCATCTCTCGGATTTAAAATCAATCGGAATACCCTTTGAGTTTAACGGCTAGTTCTATTAACTCTTCAAGATTTTGCTTAGACAAAAGGTCTCCATTTGTAGTTGGTTCCAGCATTTTAAGATATGGTATCAATTTCGATTTGAATTTTTCTGGTTCGAAATTATCGGTTTGGGATATGACAACCGTCTCTACGGTCGTAGGTATCACCCAAAGAAACTTTCTTGGTCTCAAAGCGACAGAAGCTGTGAGAATTCTACCCTCCGAATCAAAGGCTTCAAATCCTTGCTCGACAATCCAAGGTTCGAGATATTTTTCAGCTCCTAGAAAGTTACGGAAAATATCCATATCATCTGTAAAAGTAAAAATTAGTGTCTTCATTATTTTCTAAACCCACTGGATTTGTTAAAATAGGTGTGAATAGAAATTGCCATTCTTTTTTCTCTTTCAGAGACAAAAGGCATTCCCATGTGCTCAAGACATTTTTGTAGATACCGTTCAATGTCGTCCACGCTACCGCCATTTGCGAGAATTGTATACAGAGGTCCAGCGTAAGAGTCATACTCGTCAGGTGGAAAGCCGTTTTTGATGAGATCTCCCACGACCTCGATTGGATCCCAGAATTGTAGATAACGTCTTAATATCTCCATCACTTCTTTCATACCAGCATTTAATCAAATAAACATTGTTGTGTGTAGTTAAAATTCATTTATACTTTCCTTATGAGCTTCAAAATGAGGAACGGCAATTTAAGCGAATTAGGTGGAAATTCCGAATGAAAAAACGAAAAGGAATGTTAATTTGTTTTCTCGTTATTTTGGGGATTCCGGCTGCATTTTGGTTTGATTACTTTGTCTCAGGCTGTGTTACTAGCTTTCTAAATGCTGAAAAAACATGTGGAGAAGAAGCAAAAAAAATGGCGATTAATTTCACACTTGTTTTTGGTATTCTGTTGATGTTCTCGATATCAGCCATTCCAAAAATGAAAAATTCCAAAAAGGAACATAAGTGAAATTTGCGAATGTATTAGCTTGGATTTTATTGATGGCATCAATCTGTACGGCAGAAGAATCGGTCACGGCGTGGAAGGATCCTGAGTGCTCGTTTTATAAAAAACAGAGCAATTACAGTGCTCGCCAGTTAATTAGTACTTTTCTAAAGCTGGATTCAGAAGGCGGGTTTGTTAATAGTGCCAAAATCGAAGAGTTTGCGCTTTGCCCTGGTCATCAAGGAGGCGGAGACTCTTTCGAAGTTATCAATGGTTTTTCGATTGTTAAAGAAAATATTGGGAAAGAATCTTCTGAGTTCGTAGTAAAGTTTCAAAAGCTTGGCACTGTCACCAGTGGCGGGCGAGATGGATCTCTTAATTCTTTTATAAAGAGCCAGCAATCAGATGAGGTTTTGTTTAAACTAGCTAAAACGCCATTTGGCTGGAGAATTGATTTTAAAAACACACACATACCTAAAGTGCTTCGGAAAAATGCTGAAAAAGTCTTGCCCCATAAAGATTGGGTCAAGGGAGAACGGCAATTGTTTGAATCGGAGAGATAGTTTGTGGTTGATCGAGTAATTGAAAAAGTGGTTTTACCTAGTGCTGCCTATTTGTTTTTTGCGACGGTAGTATTGGTTGGATACTCATGGTTCAAACTCGGTCAATCTCGACTTAGAGAAGTTGAAAATGGAAAGTTTTTTGATGAATATCGAAAACTTTCCATTAGCTCGCAGCTAATTTGTTGTTCGCCTATGTTAAGTGGGCCATTTACTGCTATTTATTTTAGTATTTTATTTAAGTTAGATTCACTATTGAGTGCTGTTTTAATTATAGTGAATCTACTTATTTTTTGCTTTTTCTCATTCGTACAAATCAAAATGAAAAAGTTGGATTTAGCGCGAATCGTTTTCTTAATAATAGGAGTCGTTTCGTTGGTAGCATTGCTAGTTTGGTCGTTGGTGGAGAGCGATCCGAAATTACTTTTTGCTCCGGTTGTGGTTTCTTTTTTAATTTCATCTTTCTTGATATGGCTTGTATTTCTTCAAGTGGCAATTCGGATTAAACACGAAAGAAATTGCAAGATCGCTTCTGCCTGAGTTCTAAGTTGTATATGTGAGTTCTCAAGCTTGGTCATCTGTTTATTTTTCTTTGTGTTAGTCTGTCCATATATTCTTCAGTTCGCAAAATTTGGAATATGTTATCTTTACAAAGGTTATGCCTTTTAAAGAATAAGTAAATCCTCTGACGGTGGAAAACGTGCCGACATCTCTAGATCGCCGTCAGGAAAACCAGTAAAAACGCACGAAACATGAACATTTGGTAGGCGTTTGAAATTGAAGGTTACATTTCCATTCTGTAGTTCCATCGGCTTCTGATAAATATGTCTTCCAGAAAAATACCAGTATGAACCCGATAGTGTAACTTCTTTGTCGTAAACATGAATTATGGCTTTCGTTTCCGAGGTGGAGACTTTTCCAATTGGCACTTGAACCGTTAATGTCTCGGGTGCTAATTCACTAATCTGAACTTTCGATTTTGGATTCGAAACTTGTGAGAATTCGTAAGTTAACCAACTCTGGGACAGATCATCCGAAGAAGTATAAGAAGCTCTCATAATAATAACAATAGAAATACAGTCATGTTGTTGATCCCAAAACTCATTGAGCCATTTTGTCGCATCAGAGATCGCTATGGAATCGGGAACCTTGATGATTATTCCGTTAGTCGAGCTATTGTCGACATCACTGCAATGTTTTTTGAGATTGTCACATGCATCTTGAATTTTACTATAAAACCTGGATTGTTCATTTTTTTGATGAGGACACAGTGTTAGCAACGTATATGACGGTTTTTGATTATAAAAGTTTTCACCTATCATTGGTTCCATTTTATCTAATCTTAATATCCAATTGTTTTGCGAAACGAATGGTACGCCAAATGATCGTTTCATAATGATTTCTCTTAGTCCTCGTTTTAGAATTGAATGACTATACTTATTGGTGATATTGAAATCCTGCTGAATTAGAAAAATGCTGTAGTGGTCATTTAACATTTGCGGAAGATCTCTATTCAATTCCTGAGAGAATGATTTAAATTCGTTTGCATGTTTTGAATCTAAGAGAGCTTTGACTGAAAATCTAATCTTAGATCCATTTTTTAAATTTACTAAGAAATCATAGCCAGGATTATTTTCCTTCGGAATCTCTATTCTTTGTGACTCGTTTTCAAACATGGATGAAGAAACGATTTCGAAAATTTTGGCAGCACTATTTCCTTGATCTTTAGATTTAATTTCATTGGCGGCTTTTCGGTAGATACCTTCCGTCACTTTGCCTTTGAAGGTTTTTAGAGCGGAACCAAAAGAAAGAAGTTCAATAGTTGATAGGACATCTCGTCGATTCCAAAGTTGTTGAAATGGGCCGTAATTGTCTTTAGCTAGCCATTGCCTTCCGAGAAACTCTTCGATTAACGTCAAATATTCTTCTTTTTCTTTTAGTGGAACCTCAGGAATAGGATCTTGGCGTCCTATTAATTTTTCATCAGTCATTTTTGCAATCCTCGTAGATGTTGTAACTCGAAATCATCGAAATCTCTTCATGGACTATTCAAGTTAAAGCGGGTGTATGAAGCCTTTCATGTCCGAACCAGAAAGGTGCTAGTAGTAGTAGTATTTGCATTCATGCTCTATATATTTGTTTTCGTCCTTGCGCGGCTGTTAAACTGAAATTAACGAGTTTTAAAAGCTCGAATTCATTTTTTAAGTTAAAAACAAAAAAAGCTTTATGTATAGCCCATTTTTGCGGTATCGTTGTTGAAAACCTGTTAAAGGGGGAGGCTTCAATGCCGTTAAAGAAGAATATTCTTGGTGAATTTCTTAAAGCAAAGCGCGGTCAAGCGGGCTTAGCACAGGCCGACGTTGCAGAACACTTGGGCTATTCCACTCCACAGTTCATTTCTAACTGGGAGCGCGGAGTCTCAATGCCTCCAATCAATACTCTTAAAAAGCTCGGTCAACTCTATAAGATTTCAGCAGATGAATTGTTTGAGGTGACGTTGAAGGCGAGGGTGGATGAGGTCAAAGCGGACCTAATTCGCAAATTCAAGCAGAGCTGATGAAAAGCAGCCATCTGCTGCGTTCTCGTGCTTGGCCTTGCTCTTTGACGTACCTAACGCGTACGCCTCCGTTGCAGGCCAAACCCTGCGACCTTGCACCTGACTACTTTTGATCAGCTCGGAGTAAAGACAAAAATATTCTTCCGTTAAAAAATGTCTGAGGCGGGGATTCGCCGAACCCGTTCTTCATATGCCGCAGGCATATCGCTAACCACTTTCGTTAGTATACGTCTTTGAATAGTAGAATTTCTTTTAACTTCTCTTCATTTTGTTCAGGAAATCCACAGCGACTGGCGAACTCATCAGTATCTTTAAAAGTTCCAAACATTCGGTCCCACCATGTGATATCTGAGTAATTGTATTTATGTACGCCCAACTCATGATGAATCGAGTGATGTTCTGGACGCTGAATGAAGTATCCGAACCAACGAGGGGTTTTGATGTTCGCGTGATAAAAATACTCGCCAGTTGCAGCATAGAGAGCATACCACGCGCCCGCCTCGGCAGTGCCACCGAAGACTGTATAAATGATGAAACCAATTAAAATAGAGTCTGCAGCAATTTCTACGGGATGCTTATAGAATGAAGTGAGAACTTCAATTCTACTTGGACTATGATGAAGTTGATGGAAAATAAGCCACCATCCATTTACGTGACGTAGCCTATGCCACCAATAAAAAATAAAGGTGCCGATGAACCAGTAAAAGAAACCTTCAAGAGCAGGCGACGACCAGCCACCAAAGTTAAATAAGGTGTAGTCTCTGAAGAATTTGTTCCAGGTTAGACCCGCAATTCCAACCATCGCAAGTTGAATTAAGTTTATGAAGACCGCTCGATAGTACCAACCTTTTGAGTGAGGTAATTTTCGCCCAGGCAAAAGTCTTTCCCAAGCAAAAAAGATCAAAGTGCTCACCACAAGAAGAATCGACGGCAAAACTTGTTCATTCATACTATGCCTCCGGTTCTTCTGATTCGTCTTGTTTGTTTTTTCTGTTGGGATCAATCATGTCTTTAACGTACTGGGAAAGTAGGGTGCACGCGAGTAGGGCACCAATACCTAAAAAGTAAATGCCAATAGATGACCTTGCCATTTTATGTATAAAGTAAAAACAAGTTCCAGTTAGAACACTTATGAAGAATAAGCCTGTTCGAGTTTTAATCGCTCTTTTAAGATATTTTAGCTTTGGATTTTTCTTTTGTGGCTCCATTCAGCTGCCTATTCTGGAAACTTCAAAAACGGAACTTTTTGCCAAGTTCTGCTGGATTCGTCGTCAGTGTCCGCGCAGAACAAAGTAATCATGAACTCACCGGGAATTATCTTTTCTAGACCTGCGGGTCTTTCTTTGATCCTTTCATACCACTCCGGAAGAAAAGTAAAATCACCTTCATCGTCTTTGCCTATGACGACAAGTTCATCGTTTTTCACTCGGACTTCGCGAGTGATCATGTATTGTTCGCCTTCTTCACCTTCGTAAACTATGTGGAAGGAAAGACTTTTTCCATGGAGGTCTTGGAGCTTAATAGTCATAACTCAATTTAAAAACAAAAATAGCTTTATTGGAAGGGCAATTTTCTATAGAGTTAATATTATGGAAAATCGGAGGCCTAATATCAAAAAACTGAAAAGTGGGTGGATCTGTTTTGGAACTCTTTCTACAGCATTTTTGCTCTGGCAAAGTTTTAATATATATTCAACAGGATGCTTTATTGGACGCGCGTTTGATGTTTGTGACGAAACGGTCGTGTCGAAATTGATTACCTTTGGCGGTTTTTTCGCCTCCATTCATTTGGCTTTTTTATATTCCTACTTTTATGTAAGAAATAAGAATGCAGGTTAATATGACGTTCCTTCCTGATCATGTGAGATTTAAACCGATTGCAACAAAGGATGGAATTCAGTCTTTAAATCAGTTTGTCCGCTGGGAAGACATCGTCTCTGCGAAGCTCAAAGGTGTGTGTATCCGAGTTAAGCGTAAGAATGTGTGGAGTAGTTTTCTAGTTCCCGTGCCGCCAGATGATTATTTAAGAGTTAAATCTCAAGTCTTGGCTTTTGCTCCAAAAGGAAATCCGCTTCGTGAGATTTTTGATAGTCTCGAAGGGCCGCCTGAATATCAGCGTATCAATAAAGTGGGCTTGGTTAGTGGGATTGTGATTATAATCATTGGCCTTATTTTGTTTTACATCGTTTCTTATGCCGGGGAGCCAGTTAATATCGAGAAGATGAAACCTACTCTACGCTTGGCAGATGTACCTACTGAGATCCTCACTTCTTGTCGTGATGGCTATGGAAAAATTGCTGATATTGGAGAAGAGGCTGAAATATCTGATGTGCACATGAATAACAAGCCACGTGCCAAGCTCCTTTTGGTTTGTAAACATGAAGACCAAGCTATTGAAGTGTTCTGTATCAAAGGTAGTTATTCTCCCTCGATTGTTCATGTTCGGGCTACTAAAAGGAATGGAAAGTGGATCGTTAATGATAATACCAAACAGCCATCTCACACTGTGAACGTGAAATGCTCACAATCTTAAAATCTGCTCGAGTTCGATGCACCAATTGTCAGCATGTCGGTTATTCAAAAGTTAATAACATCTATCGGGTAGCTTTTGTTTTAATGTTGATAATCGCGGTTCCGGCGATTATTGGTTTAAAATTCTGGCCGCTCTTTCCGGGGCAAAGGCTCGGAGCATCGGCACTTCCGATTTTGTTTGCTGTAGGTGCGTTCTTTTCTCCCAATGCCCATTCCTGTGAAAAATGCGGATCCGTTTATTTAAAAGAGATTTAAATCTAAAAATTAATATTTATTAGAATTAAATATTTAAATAATTTTTTTCCGGAATATTTAAATATTTAATTGGCAGAAAATTAATTTTCTGACCGAAATATTCGGCAAATAAATAAAATAATTCTGAAAATTAAAAGCACTTGCTTTTGTGTTGCTTCATGTGAATCCTATTTATACCTCCTTTCAATATCCCCATCACATATGATCCAAATGGTGATCTGCTCAACGGCAGTATTACACGTGAATTTAAGCATAGGAGGTGCTTGTGAAAGTATTAAAGAAGCTATTTGAGAAGGTAAAGCCGGTTGTTGAAGAGGCTATCAAGGAGATGGCAAAAGACTGGATAAGGAACGGAATCATTTTCCTGCTTAGGTGGCTTGTGAATCTCTTTTTTTAGATCAATTTCCATTTTTGGAGATCCAGAAATTGGAAAATCAGTATAGGTTTGAGATCAGGTCGAATTAAACGCATTTCCACTATGGCAATTGGGTTGCAATCCCTATGCGCAAGGAGATCGTTTATGAAATCACTATTGGCGTTTTTAAGCATTGTTCTTTTTACTCAATTGGGAATGGCTTCCGTTTCAAAGCATTTCCGCCTAGTCCAAGAGGGTTTGTGGCGTTCGCAAATTGAAACCACCCTCGAAGGCAAGGTTTACCGCCGTGAAGCCTCTAAATGCGTTTCAAAGAAAGAGCAAGAAGCATTAAGAAACCAAAGCCCTGGTTCATGCTCTACAAAGTTTTTAAAAGATACAGCGAGCGAATACGTAGCTGAAGTTAAATGCGCAAACGAAAAAGAGGGTCCGGAACTCACTAAAGTCACTCAAAAGTGGGTGAGTGCGAATGTGCTGGTGACGGTGATTGAGAGTGGTGGGGTGGTAACGAAAACCACAATGGCCTATGTCGGCCCTTGCGGAGGTCGATGAAAAGCAGTCGTCTTCTGCGTTGTTCGAGTTTCGACTGTCCTCGACGTATTTATTCATACGCCTGTGGGAATCGAAACTCGTCCGCCTTGAATCCAACCTCTTTTGATCAACCTCGAAAATACATATTCTCGGCAAAAAATATCTGAGGTGATGCTTCGCCGAACCCGCACTCCATATGCTGAAGGCATATAGCTAACAAATTTAATATTCCTAAGAACTCTCGCGGAACATTCAGCATGTTCGCAAATATTTCTATAACACTGTGTTCTGTTTATCATAAAAAATAGTTTACATATTTTAGGATCGCGTGATTTAGTTTTTAAAAATAAGTAGAACTCAAAATTCAAAAAAATAATAAGGCGTAATTTACGTAATTGCGTCTGGGCTTTCTATTGTCTGAATTTCCAAAAGTCGTGGAAGATCTGCCTTAGCCGTTCATTTTTTTCGTTTTAGTTATCCGGTTCTATTCGTGGAGGAAATTTGAGTCTTTGGAATGTGCTTATCAGTTTTGTGATTCTTTTATCTCTAAGTGGTTGTGTGACGAAACCACCTAAGACTACAGAGGTGGTAGAGCAGGCTCCTCCTTTGTCCATGTTTGAAACTCCGCCGCCGCAAGAATCTGAAGAAGGCTCTATCGATAAACTTAAGAAGGCGGCGGCGGGTCCTAAAAAAACTGTTGTTACAGTGTTAAATGTTGGACAAGGAAGTTGTTCGATCTTGTCCTGTAGCAATGGCGACAAAGTTATCTATGACTGCGGGTCATCTTCTTCTGTGAAGGGTACGAGGCCAAATAATACTGATTTAAGAGATGTGCTTTACGAGGCGCTAGGGACTCCAGATGCTTCAAAATCAAAGCCAGCGAAAATTAATGCGATTGTTGTCTCTCACGCTGATGCCGATCACTACAACTTAATGCCCGAGTTAATTTCTGAACTCTCGTTCTTTGTAGGGAAAATATATATTGGCGGAGCTTCACACCTTTATAGCAACGATTTCAATAATTGGACAAAAAAACTAAAAACCTCGAAGACCGGTAAAGCGCCGGAAGTTGTAGAACTAGATCAAAAATATTTTGAACTAAATAAGATTCCAGCGTTGGGATGCGGTGACGCGAGCAACGCGTGGAATGGGCTCTATATTCTAACTGCAAATCAAGATCCTCCGCCACCCCCTCCGCCGCCAGGTGTTCCGCCGCCTACCGAAAAAAATAAAAATAGGCAGAGTATCGTCATGTACTTATATAGAACGGTTTCTGGGCTCGGAAAGGTGTTCTCAGTGATGTTTATGGGAGACGCAGAGAAAAGTGCAGAAAGAGAGATTCTGAAAAACTTTGCCACGTGGACACCATGGCTTCAATCTACAGTGCTAATTGGTACCCATCACGGCAGTTCAAGTGGAACCAATTCGGTTAAATGGGTGGATACAATTTCACCTAAAGTATTAGCATTCAGTGCAGGCGACAACAAAGGTTATGGACACCCAAGATGTGAAGTGGCCGATGATTTTGCGGCTTCACCGACAAGTAGACTTGTTGCCTTGTCGAAAACGCATAACTTTCGCTGCTGGGATACCGCAGGGGGCGGTTTTACAGTTAGGAAGGGTATTGTTGATGCCACCTTTAATACATTTTCGGACGGACACCTAAAGTTTGAAACAGACGGAACAAGTTGGTGGATAAAAACGAAAGACTCGAGCATTTCGAAACCTGCATGTCCGACTCCAGCAGGTAAACCGAAATCTTGCTGGTGCCAGCCTGATCAATGTTGGACTGAGATGTTTAAAGAATAAAAATAAATAAGCAATTAATAAGATAGGAGAAAAATATGTCAGATCAAGGAATGAAGTTAGAATTAGGTCTAACAGGGGTTCGATGGGATGATTTTGAGATGGGTGGCGGTATTGATGCTATTACTGGAGAGAAAGTAGGAAACGCGCTTGAAACGGAGTTCGTTGGCTCTTCATCCGTAGCACTTAGTCCTGCGGTGTATGATTACATTGAAACAAAATCCCAACTTGATCAGATGTTGGATATTTCCTTAAAGGGCGAATATAACATCGCATCGTTTTCGGCAAGTGCAGAGGTAGAATACCTAAGCGAGATCAAGATCTCAAAAGAGACTTTGAATATTGTTGCCCGTGTTGAGTATCAATCAAGTGAATATGACCGATTGCCCGCGAGTAAGAGGATTAAGCAAGAAGCGCTTGATTATTATTCCAAAGACCCTGCTGGTTTCCGAGAAGTCTATGGGGACTACTTCGTCAATGGCCAAAAAACCGGCGCGCGGTTTTTTGCAGTTTATCGCTGTGAAACCAATGACAGCTCGAAGATGGATTCTTTTAAAGCCTCCCTTAAAGCTTCAAAGATGGACCTTTTCTCAGTAGAGGGGAGAGCTTCCTTTGAAAAAAAACGCAGCGATCATAGTATCACTATCAATGTGAGAACGTATATGGAGGGAGTGTTGGATAAGAATGTTGATGATCCGGAGCCAGATCGCTCCGACATTGATGCTTGCTTCAAGTGGTTCCAACGAAATCACGTGGGAATCCCTCAGCTCGCTGAGCTTAAGCACTATAGAACGCTGGTGCCTACTATGAGCAACAGAGTGAACATGACGGCGGATGACGTTCACGATTTAAAAAAGTTTTATAGAAGCTACTGGGACATGACTTGGCAATACAATAATCTGACAACGTCTTGTCATGATGCTTATCAAGCGCGATATAAGGCTTTGACGAATAAAATTACGGATTTCAAAACGGATCTTGTTGAAAACAAAGAGCGTCGCAAATCTCTTCAGGTTGAAATTGATGCTCTGGTGAAAGACTTCGCTGACCCAGAAAATCAAAAACGAAACTTCGTGGATTCTTTATTTATGGCGGCAACAAAGGAACCGAAAATTTCCGTTCAGAATGTCGCTAAAGACGATGGTTTAACAACGTGGACATACGGAAATAAGGCGTCTCCGAACGACAGCTTGTTTAAAGTAATGAGCAGCGAAATCAATATGCCTGTTTATCAGAATCAATTCGGCATAAGAAATACAACAATTGTTGGTTGGGAAGTGACCGCTGACCGAGCTCGAGGGTATTGGACCAAAGGCGTCGATAAAATTATCGGTACTAATTTAGGCATCGTGAATATTGAAGGTGGAATGATCATGCCCATGCCTATCGGTACTCAAAAATGGCGCATTAAGTTCTATTATGTGAATAATTCTGAGCTTGTGTTCTAGTTTTAATAGTGGCTCCTATTCTCTATTAATGGATAGGAGCTAGCTTTCAGACGAAGACTAGCCAAACCGTCGTTCTGTGCATATTTCGCCAAACTAATTTTGAATTCAAAGTACGATTTCTATAAAAAATAAGTCGACAAACTGCTGCCAACATAAAATTATTTATAGAAGGGTTTTTCCTTGGAAGGCTGAGATTATGAGAAGCCGTGAAATAGCATTAAAAATTATTTTAATTGTTTTGTTTGTTGGGGTTCTGCTTAACGCAGTCATCAAAGGAAAGCTCCCTTTTGCTGAATTCGCCGTGATCTTAGTAATGGTTCTGTTCATAATTGGAGTTTTTATATTCGTAGCGAAACTCCAAAAAAACATGTTAGTGCCAAACTCACACGGTGAGATCTTTAAAACATCAATTAAGGTGTCTGGAGACGTTGAATCTATATTGCAGTCTTGGCTTGTGAAAAGTGGATATGAAAAAGTAGCCGAGAATATCAACGGTGAAAGAATTTTTCGAAGGAAAAAGTATCCAGTTTATCCAGTTTTTGTGTCAGTAAGTATTGAAGGTGAAACAATGCATGTGGGCGGTTGGGTTCAAACTGGGACTGCTTCAATACCTCTGGATGGAAATTTTCATTGGATAGGTTCAGTGCGTATTGGGAATAAGGATATTAAAAGTCTCTTGGCGAGTGTGTATTAAAATAGGTTGATGAAAAACGGCTATCTGCTTTGTTGTCGGGACTCCTTCTTCATTGCGACGTACTGACTCGTACGCCTCATTTCGAAAGAGCCCCTCCGCCGCGCATCTGTCCGCTTTTGATCAATCTTGAGTACATGAAACAGGCCTTCTCGTGAAAATTGTCTGAGGCGATGCTTCGCCTAGCCCGTTTTTCTTATGCTGAAGGCATATCGTCGACTATTATGGCATCTGAATTGGATCTGATCAGTTACTTAATGGACTATGGTTGGCTTACCACTTGCTTAGTACAATTGACGTGCCAGCGATTTAATAACCATCGAATCCTTAAATATTGGAAACAAATAATATCGCTCTTTAACCGTTGTCCGCTTTGCCCGTATCCTAAGTATGTAACAGAAAAAATATAATAGGAGAAAGAATGGATCCGATCTTACGCAAAGAAGTCGACCGATTGTTGGAAATGGCTCGTAAACAGAAACCTGAGGGTGGCGTTTTTTATACTAAATGTCCTGAAGAATATGCAACGGATGTCGTCGCGCATATTAACAATTCGGGTATCGCCACTGCAGTGTATGAAGAGAAGAAAAACTATTTTGGAAAACTACTGAAAGTAAAAATTTTTGAGAGTAACTTCAATCTAGAGATATCATTTGATGGCGAAACATTTATAAAGATTTAGAATTCACCTTTTTATCTTATATCGAATGAAATCCTTTTTAGTAAAGATTAAGGGAATCGTTAGGTACTGTCCACTTAGATCGCCGTAAATTCCAGAAGGCGGAGCGGGAAGGAATGTTTCATTCATTTGGCGCTGTAAGGTGTAAATTTCCGAATCATTCACTCTTAAGTCAATTTTTGAGTATGTTACTGTTAATGGCACTTTTGATAAAGCTTGCCATCTAAGCAACGGGACTCTGATTTCATATTTTTGTAATTCCAAGGTTTCTGACTTTTTTGCTGCAAATATATCGGCATCACTTCTCAAGCTAAGAGTTGCATAGAAGAATAAATTCCCAGGCGCACCCTCGAATAGGTTAAACATTTGGCTAGGATAAAAATACAATGGACGCCATCGAGGCTTCGGATTGGGATACGCAATAAGGAGAACCGTGTCCTGAATTGGCTGTATTATTGCATTCGGAGCGTAAGGCGACGTTTCTGGTGTCCAGTTGCCTTTAATGGTTACATAAATTTCGGCTGAAAAAGCTTTTATTCTATTTTTTTCTTCCGTCAGTTCTGATTGTATTTTTAAACTTCTTACTTCTTGTGTGAGAAGTTTTTTCTCTTGTATTAGAACTTTGTTTTCAAGTTGCAAAATCGTTTTTGCGGATTCGTTAGCCTTTAATTCAGCTTCTGCTGTCTCTTTGTACGATAAAAAAGTCGAAAAACCTGTTCCAATAACAAGCAAAAATGCTATCGTTTTCGCGACCCTACTCCAAAAAGTATGCGTATCAAAGAATGTATCTAGAATCCAATATGCCAAGGAAACGATAAAAACTACTACCCCGAATGATATCGTTGTCATTATGGCTTGCCTGACTCTCTTGGAATATACTTTGACATCTTTAATGTAAGCTTGATCCCATTACTAGGAGTAAATGAAATTGGCTCCTCTGGTAGTGGATAGACAACAGCATCAGACTCAAAATGTGGTCCATGCATAGCATTTTTTCCCTCTTGGTTTTCTACGATGCTAACATTAGGCGCATCTGGATCTTCTTCTGATCTTTTATCTACGGCGATGAATGGAGAAGAAAAATGCATCGCAATTTCATCATTTTTTGTTAAGTCAGCTGCGGCATTGTTCCAGCGTTTCATAGCCCCATCCAAGGTTTCGAATTTCATTAAGTGTCTCGAAACCAAATCATGAACTGTGAAAACTGAGTCAGAGTATACATGTTTACAAAAAACTTTAATTTCGGAAGAAGGATCGGCGACAACGTGCATTGCCTCCGGTGTTGTAATGATACCTTTATCGGTCAAAAGATGACCTAAAAATGCGCCACCAACTCCCGCTGCAGAATTGTTCGTAGAAATTTTTAGCCAATTTGAAATGTTCGTAGCAACTAAAAAGGGAAAAATCTTTTGTGCCGATGAGTCTTGGTAATAAAATTGAGTAACTGATGCAAGGCCCGATTTATTTATATTATCGAGGTATGCCTTTCCTGAACCGAATATATCTCCCCATTCTTCGCCCTTAACGACTAATTTCTCCCCATGGTTTAGAAAGCATTCGCCTTTGTCATTACGTGAAGCTTCTAACAAGAAGAAACATCTGCCCTCAGATACTTCAGTGGCAATAATATACTGAGCAAAGCCAGGATTGCCGACTTTTCCACTCATATCGACTAATGCAAAATGAAAATCGTGATGAATGTTTGGAAGAGAAATTGGATCAAATAACCGTTTTTCGACTCTAACTATTAACTCAATGGCAAAGTCGGAGTTGTCAGTCGTAATTGCACAAATAGTTTTGTCGCCAAAAGCACCAATTTTGCAGGCTCCTTCGTCAAAGTATAGCACTCCGTCCTTTGTGGAAATTGGTTGAAATGCTTCTCCTTGAGTTGTTCTTCCTGCTATTGGGCCAACAGGTGCCTTCCTAGTGACCATCGTGTCTGCCCAAATTCCGATTTCTCCCGTTTTGAATGCAAGTACGACTACTGTCGACATTTTTATCTACCTACAATCCGTTTGTTTTTTGATTTAGGTGAGCAGTCTTCGGATTTCCAATTCGAAATTGGCACGATGGGGTAGGAGGAGAAAGATTCCTTTGCCATCTGTGGGAAGACTTTTTGTCTTAGGTCTTTGAGATTCACTTCGCGTTTTGCCATGACGTCTTCGGAGTCTTCTTGAGTGTAAATGAAAGCTAGCATTTTCTTTGGGGGCGTTTCATCTAAAACGATTTTGAAAAATTCCTGAGGAACGGGAAGACCACTCTTTAATGTCGGCAGGCCCGCTTTTAATACTGGCCCAGTGATCACCTTGATCTTCTTTTCGCCACAGGCCCATAGACGGACTTGGTCCTCTAGGAAGCGCCATGCTTGTTGATTTAAAAGAGGCTTTTGTGGAACCATGTTTGACATTAAGAATGTTGCGCGATTTGCCTCTGGTTCAAACGTGAAGTCCGCTGAATTTGCCAAATGCCCTTTATCGTATCCAGAGTTCGCGTACTCTGTGACTCTGACGACACTTGGCTCACCTTTAAGGAGAGGGTCTTGTCTGAAAGAATCTTTTCTCGTGCCTGGACGAGATTTCCTAATTTGTTCTGCAGTTAGATCGTAGACGACATAACGAGCAAGTCTGTACTTCGTGTCGTACATAACGACAAAGTATTTATGGTCTAAGATTTTAAGCGTATTAGCTGGAAGAGCTTCTGCTTGAATGCCTTGGGCATCTTGTAATGCAAGATCCGGAGCTGCTTGCTTTGTTTGGCAGGAGATCAGCGTCGACAGGAGGATTGTTAGTATTATGTATTTCATGTTGTCTCCGTGATTAGCCGATGAAATGTGGCGATCTCCTTTGTTGTTGGAAGCTTGGCTGTCCTCGACGTACTGATTTGTACGCCTCCGGAAACCAAGCTTCCTCCGCCTTGGATCTCACCGCATTTGATCGACTGATTTATGCGAGGTCAATTTGTGGTGTCGGTTCAAACTTTGCGATCGGCACTACAGAAACTGAATTAAATTCCGGTTCAAGTTCATTCCAGAGATCAATCGGCATGTAACGGTAACCAGAAACACCTTCTACAAAAATTCTCGCTGCTCTGCTTTTTTCAGTAGTGTTAAGTAAGCCAGGTTTCAAAAAGACGAAATTTCTTTTTGGATAAAATTGGTTCGCTACGGCTGCAATTTGTAGATTTCCACTATTAATAAGAATCGACGACGATTCTTTTAGGGCACCCTCTACTAGTTTGGGCATAGGATTATACCCAATTGGAGAAGATACCAGAATAGGTACCGCAAAGGTTTTTCCGTTCTTAGTTACTTTCATTTCTACGGAGCCTCCGGTGTGGATGTCCCCGGAGAGAATCGTAAATTGGACACCATTCAATGCTTGCTCAGAGATCGCGTCCAGTAGTTCCGTAAAGAATGGCAGGGAGGGTGGAGAGGTTAGAGCGTCTTCAAGGTCGTCCTTTAAGCCTGCGACGTAGTCAGCCCCTTCCTTTATTTTCGGACTGATACCCTTTAAGAAATTTTCAACATCCTTGCTTTCGAAAATCATCGACATCAGGAGAAGCAATGATTCAATTTCACGGGAATTCCTTAGAGGGACTACTGGTAGAAGTAGCATGATGTTTTTGTGTTTTAGACTGCGGATTGCTTTTAAAACTTCATTCTTATGGTCATCTTCCATGAGTAAAGATTTGCGTGAATTCTTCTCAGTGCGCATATCTAAAGCCACAAGAGCTGAATCTCCTAAGTCTAGGCTGAATGAGTAAGCACTTTTCGTTTTTTTGATTAAAGGTTCTGGATTTCTTGACGCTTGGAATGCTTCAAAGACCTCAACAAGAATATCGCGGTAAATAAGCCAAGCTGGCTCGAAGTTACCATGTATATCGCAGAATCTGCCTCCTGCGCCATCTGTGAAGTCGTGATCGTCACACATAGCAATAGAGGGGATTTGCGCCATTAGACGGCGGTAGCTTGGGTCAGAGGTCTGTTCCCATGCTCGACGAATAGCTGCCATTTTAACTTCATTTCTAAGTTCAGGAGTCACATCGCCCTTGAGTTTTTCATAAAACTCTTTCTCGGTGTCATCTTGATAATATTGATCTCCACCAAGGATCAAAAGCTTTGGTGGATTTTTAGAATTTGCGACAGTCGTTTCAAGGCGACGCCACATGTCCCACTTTTTATTTTGATCTTTGAAGATGTATACGCCGTTACAGCTCATGAGAACCGTTTCAGCACCTGCATCTAAAGTGCTCCAGTAGGTGAAGCGAAGGTCCGACTCCACAAGGCCTGCTCCCAAATTTAGTGTTTCGCCTTTTTTGGTGAAGCGATAGGTATACTTTCCACCGGGAATTAATCCATGAAATTCAAAAACGAAGTTTCTGACTTGTGGATCTTGTACCTTAGCTTTCATTGGTGGAAGTGCGACTCCGCTTAAGCTCAGTATGCATTCCACCTCGTCGAAGTCTGTTTGAAAAGGCGCACAAAGAACAATCTTTTGAGCCCCATTGTGTCCACGTCCTAAGAAAACGTGGATAAAATTATGACTACCAGAACGTACCGATTCCATTTTTCCCCCTCGAAAAAATGTTTGCAATGAGAGGGATTTCACGTCAGGCTTGTTACACAACAGAAAAAGCAACTTTGAGAAACACCATCTCGGTTATTTTTATCGCTTCTGTGTCTGCTCGAACGGACACAGAAGCATCTTTTTTGTATCTTACCAAGTGATTGCGTACTTCAAAATACAATTGTTAAGGTTATTTCAGAATATTTATGACAATGAACAATGATGCTGTGCTTATATTAAAGCTATTTGTGACGTAATGACTGTATTGCCTTGATTTTTCAGGGCATTGAATTGCTCGACGAGCTTTTGATTTTGTCATTGGAATATTGCTTATTTGTGTGTCACTAAATTTCAGTGTGTATATGACGTGGGACAACAACTTATGTGTCTTTGCCGAAGAACTTCTCAAAGAACCAACTAAGAATTTTGTGTAAAGTTCCTCGATAATATGTCTCTTCGTAGGTGTAAGAAGCCCCTTTTTTACCGATCCAATAATCAAGATTTTTTACGTCTAACTCAGAGAGTTTCCAGGAGCCTTTTACCTCAAAATCCTTGTTTCGTTTTTCACAATGAAGAGTCGAATTAACTGAGATGCGATTTTGTTCAACGGTGAGAGTCCCAAGCTTCAATTCTCCAGCACACATTTTGTCTGGCCATGCAGATCCGCCGCGAGTGAAGAAGACAATAATGTCATTTTGTTTCGTAAGGTCGTAGACACCCTCTTTGTAAGAGGGCATCCAAATTGTAAGCTTCCAGAAAACTTCGTCGTCAAAACCGATCGAGGGATCGTGAAAGGATCTGACGGCTAAGACAGTTCCTTTTCCAGCTTTGATTGCATGGTAGGTCACCGGGAATTGTGGGCGTGTCGCTTCTCCGTCTGAAACCTGTTGGCGTGTTGCAAGTTCGTTGAATGTTGTTTCCTCGAACTCTGCATTATTAATTCTATAAGCATCTACTGTCGGACCAAAATCAATGAATCCAATCATAAAAGGCAGAAATACCACAACCAAAACGATTGCAAACAAGACAGCTAGGATTTTGAAGAAAAGTTTGACTGTTTTCATTTCCTAAGCAGCGAACCTTTGAATTGCTGCTCTAATGATTTCCTCAACAATCTCCACATCAGATAGATTTTTGAAACGGGCAGCATACGGTTTTTCTCGATTAGCTGTTGTGAAAAGAATTCCGTCATCTGTGTAATTGATATTGAGTATTTTTTCAATTTTAACGTCAAAGGACTTGGCGTCGCCAGAGAAGACCAAACGTTTGTTCGTCACGATAAGTTGTCCTTGAGCGACGGCAAGGAGAGCTTTATCCGTAACCATTCTGCCGCGATGATTTCCTACTCTGTAGGAGACGCCTTTCATGATGCGAATGCTTACCCCAGAAGATCCACCTTCGTATCGTCTACCAATGACTCTTACTTCCATCAGTTCCGCCGGTTCCGACCAATATGCGATTTCATTTTTTTGAAGGATGATAGGGCAGCGATGTAGTATTGGTAAGTTTCCATAGCGAACTTCAGTAATTAAACGAAGACGATCAAGTTTTGTTTTTTCTTTTTCGATTTCTTCGAATGGAATTTGGAGAAATCCTTGGATTGCATCCATGTTCAATTCCATTTCTTTTGTGATTTCTGATTGACGTTGGAGATTGGACAAAGCTGCACGATAAGCTTTTTTCTTTGTGGACCCGAAGTCGTTAAATGTTAACAACAGTTGTTTTGCTCTATCCTCGATTTGCGCGCGTTCTTCTGACGTCAGAAATCCTTTTGAGGAAGAGTCAATAATGAAGGCATAAAAACTCCTTCGAGCTAGCCAGAGTTGAATTGCTGCTTTGAGGGAATCGTACATCTTTGAAAAGAAATTTATTATTTTAACTTTCAATTCCATTCTATCTTCATCGGAAAAAACCAACAAAAGTTTATGTATTGATGTGATACATACTCAATTTTAGAGGGGGGAGAAGGCGGTTAAAATAATTTGATAAAACTTTAAGTTATTTAGTATCTGCAGTATTAGCCGATATGTGGCTCCAGGAGATCAAAAATGCAACGGACATTCTATTACTATCAGTTTATTAACACTATGACTGATGCACCATTAAGTGAAGCTGAGCTACGAAATCTATTAGGGCAGTTGGCAGTAGTTTCTAGAAATAATGCGACGGCTTATTTGGATGTGGGGAACAATGAAGTGTGCCGAGTGTGGGTCGATCAAGCTATGGATCGCTACCCCAATGAAATCGGTCGTCTAAAATGGGGAAAGACTCGAAAGAGCGGATTACCACAAATTGAAGGTGAGGGGGTATTTCGCCCTATTGATATTAATGTAGAGCGCGGCGAAGGGGTTAATGATCTTTCTCATGTAATGTTTTTATCTCGGGGAGTTGTTGGGTTCGAATTTAATTTTTATGGTCCTAGAATTAATAAATTAGCGGATTATATAAACAGAAAACTTCATTTAAATATTGAGGCAATTCCAATTGCTCATCCAGGGGTTCAAGAAAAGTTAGAAAATATTCAAATGATTACGAAGTTTGAATTAAAAGTCAGATCGGCGGATCTTGCCTTATTAGATGTTGGAAACAGAAGATTTAGAGATGCCGTAAATGGGTTAAGTGAGTTTTCTGGTTGTACTGATATTAACTTTACTTTGAGCATTGACCCACGTACTCGAGTAGGGATGTTGGAGAGGCTGAGGGATTTCGCACGGCGAGTTGCAAACAGAGCAGACGATGACAGCTCTGAGATAAAAACTGTAAAACTATCTGGACGTGCAGATCCTGGAGATCCAGCTCTTACCCAGGTAGACCTTCTTCAGGAATTTATTTTGTCCCGGAGAGAAGTGATTTTAGAAGACGAGACATTGCGAATTGTACAGTCCGACAGTGCTTATCGTGCCATTGAAGTGGGCTATAGAGAGAATTTAAATTACATCCAACAGACACTCAGGAGAGTAGGATGATAAATAGCTCGTCGGAACGATTTAAGTGGGAGATTATCGCATATATTATTTTAATACTTGTCTGTGTCTTTGTTGTCAGTTTTTACAAAGATAGACTCAAGCCAATATTTTCGGTCGATGAAATGAAGAATTTCAGCTCGGCGCTAACATCTTTGTATAGCGCCTTTTTAGGATTCATTGTCTCAACAATTGCCATAATGGCCACAGTGTTAGAATTTAGAAGATTTCAAATTTTGAATGAGTCAGGTCATTCCTTTAAACTTCTTTCAAGCTTCATTTCATTGTCCTGGATCACCTTGATGTCGTTATTGGTAAGTATTCTAGGAAGTTTAAAAATCGAAACAGTGGAAAAAGAGCTATTCGCTGCAAATATTCTGTCTTTCATGTTTTGGATGGTTCTCTTTGTGATATCGATGGACAAATTTCAGCATCTGCTGAAGGCGAGATATGGAAAAATTAAAAATAACTCTGTAGAGAAAACGAAGACATAACTTATGCATTGACAGACCTGACTGAGAAAAACCTGATTTTTTCTCAGTCTTATGGTGTCTGTATTGGAGGAGAGAATATGGCTAGATTCTTGGTTCGTGTAGAACTACATGATGCAGATGAAGGAGAAAATACATACGAACATTTGCATGATGAAATGGAAAATGTGGGTTTTTTGAAAACTATTTTCGTCGATGATGAAGAGAAAAAGCTTCCACCAGCTGAGTATATTTTTAAAGGGGAAGGATCTACTAGTAAAGAGGCAGTTTATAAATTAGCGAAGGATGCCGCAGGCAAGGCATTGAAGAAGGCAGGGGTCGATACATTACCTGGTATTGTAGTAGCTGAAATCGTCGGCTCGTTATATGTTGGTGGACTTGAGGATGCCTAATAAAAAGTGGCTAAAATGAATAGAGTTGACTCTGAAGCTAGAATGAATTGGCGGATTTTTATTGCTGATTTTCTTATTGATACAGCTGATCTAGAGCGAACAAAGCTTGAATGGAGCGGCCAGGTTTTCGGTGTCATAAGGTTTTACTCTGAAGATGTTGAGATGTTTCTAGGCGATTGTCTTTCGAATAAAGATCTACATCATGCAGTTGCTATAGGCCTATTGGATCAATCGGAAGCTGACTTATTGCAACCATTCTATTTAGCTTTCGCTGCTTTTGCTGACGTCGCCTTTGAAGCTAAACTTAAAGACGAAGACATCGTGGTTGATCCGCGATGGATTGAGATTTCTCGATTAGCTGGGGAAGCATCGAGGTTGCTTGATGTTTCGCTGAGATCTTAAGGGTAACCCAACTCCTGGTATGACGGCTTACAATCTGTAAGTCGTGATTTACACAAAATTTACATATTTCTTGACATGGCTATTTTTAGCCCGTAATCATGTAAAAGTACGGTCAAAGACGCGGTTTTCCCCTGGGAGCGACCGCGCTTCCTTGACATGGAAGAGGTCACCCGTGGCTTTGCCTAGGTTTGTCTTGGTGAATGCGTTGTCTCCTCAAATGGGGTTCAGGCAAGGCGTGATTGAGGCGAGCAAGGAAGGCGTACGGGTAGGTACGTCGCATTAGTAAGCCGACCAAGCAACAACGGATCAAACCGTTGAAGGAGTTCAGCGTGGGTGCATTTAAAGAGATTTACACCGAAACTTATGGCGAAGCCTATTTCAATGAGCTTGATGTTGACCTTGAAGTCCTGGATGTCGAGCTGGGCTATGTTGATGAGCAACTTGAGTTGATCGATTTTGAATGTGCGAAAACTGAAAGCGAAGTGAATCCGCTGCTGCAGAATTTTGATCTTAAATAACAATTAGAAAATTTAATCCCAACCGGTATTTTCTTGTAAGGGTTCTATGTCTCCGAAGGAATGCTTTGTCATTTTACGAGAGCATATTGAGAAGCTTGAGCTGCCAGCAGCTTTTAAGCGCGATGTGCTTTCGACTCTTGTCTATTTCGAAGTTCAATCTGAGCTTTCGCTTGAAGAGCGCGATCATCCCAAAGAACTTCGAAAAGTCTGGCTTGAACTCTCGCAAAGAACTCAAGGTCTGAATCTTTTTAAAAAATTACAAGATGATGATCTCTTATGGCGCACAGTAAAATGTTTTGTCCATGCCGAAGAGCCCGCAAGTCTCCTAATTCCTAAAGTTGAAAAACCTGTTGAGGTGAGTCCTTACGCTAAGTGGAATGAAGTTGATTTCTTTAATCACTTATCAAAAGAGGTCAATGCTCGTACGCATCTTACGCCTTTTGAAAACTTATCTTTGAATATCGGACTCTGGTTTTTAGAGTCAGAAGCCTCTAAAGCTCGTGGCAACCGAAAGCCTGAGAGAATCAAAGCGACTTGGAAAAGTATCCAGCCGCTTTTAGAGAGGTTGGGGATGTTGAGGGAGTTTCAGAAGGAAGAGAGACTGAAAACCCAAATCAACTTTTTCATCAACGACAAGATGAGTTGATGAAAACAGGCCATCTGCTTTGTTGTCCGAGCTTCTCCTTCATTGCGACGTACTGACTCGTACGCCTCATTTCAGAGAAGCTCCTCCGTCGCGCATATGACCAGTTTTGATCAACTCATAACTTCAATCTATAGCAAACTAATCTGTCTGAGGCGGTGATTCGCCGAACCCGCTCTACATGTCGGAGGCATCGCCAACAATTATTCCTGAGAAAGTTTGAAAACAAAAACTGATTTGTAGTTTTTGTGGTTTGATAATATCATTTTCTTGAAGTGGAGTCATAATGGATAGACGTGAAGAAATATTGGCGGAAATAAAACGACAAATTGAAGTTGGTGGAAATGTAGATATTTCTAATTTGATTCGTGAATACTGTGAAATTCCGGTAGTAAAAGCGCTAGGTAAAATATCGATCACCGGATTAAATATTGCACGTAATTGTATTGTTAAGCTTGGCGACGTCGATTTAATCTTGCTTTTGGGTATTGATTCCGGACAAGGAAAGCTATCAATCTGTGATTCAAAGTTCAAAAAACAAATTTTATTGTTTTGTAAGCAATCCTTCCAAGGAAAAAGAATTTTGTTTCGCATGTGTACATTTGAAGAAAGTGTACGTTTGGAAAGCATTCAGGTCAGAAATCTCAGCATTTTTTTTATTGGTGACGAGAACAAGATTAACCTTTTAGCGTCAAACTGTCAGATTCGCAATATTATAATCAGTCATCTAAATATTAGCTCTCTGCAAATTTCTTCAGGTGCATTGGAAGCGCATTTTTTTGGAATTCGACATTCAACAATTACATGCAATTTGATAGGAGAGCTACAGGGCAACTCCCAGTTAAGTGCTCTGTATATTAAAAATTCTTCTTATAAAGAAAGCTTTCTCGTTAGCAATAGCCAATCCGTTGTACCTTTCGGCTTCATTTTCTTTGGAGTAAATTTTAAAGATTTTAGAATTGACCATAATTCAGTATCAATTTTAGGTAAAACTCTAATTAGAGTATTGAAAATTGAATCAAATGAGCTGCATATCGCTGGAGTAGCTTTTCAGAAAAATGTCGAGATAAATGCGGGTGAATTGAATAGAGTCTATATTAAGGGTTGTAATTTTTCTTTTGATTTTGGCTTGATGTGCAATATTTCAATGAGAGGCGACTTCGACACTTTGAAATTTAAGCGTGATGCTAGATTTTTATTTGAAAAAGCCAAGATGGTCAAAATATCTGACACTAATTTTGAAAGTGATTTTTACTTTGAAAACTCCGTGATTTCAGATTTCGAAATAATGAAATGCGAATTCTATAGATATGCTTCATTTAAGTTTAGCGAATTTTATTTGGCACCTAATTTTTCGAACGTCGGTTTTACTCATTCGACTACATTTCATGGAGCAAAATTTTTAGACACTAAGTCAAAGGAATCAGAAGGCAGATATAGAAACCTAAAAGAGATGATGTCCAAAATTTCAAATGATTCTGATGAGGTCCTATTTTCGAGTTATGAAATTGAAAGTCGTAGAAAGGATCTCTGGAAAGCCGATAAATTCGAATGGTTTTTCTCTCTTCTTTATAGCGGAGCAAATTCATATGGCAGGTCAGTTTCAAAGCCCTTTTTTTGGATGTTTGTTGTTTGGCTATTTTTTGTGGTGGTGTTCTTTTTCACAGATGCAGTTTTCGTGGACACCAAAAAATCTGACAATGTTGCCATTACTCAGCTTGACAAAGATATAATAGAGTCTGGCGTTGCTCAAAGAATAGAGCCTGAAATAAGTTGGACCATCCGAGCCGCAACAGAAACTAAGTGCTATAAGGCTGCAGTATTCTCTGGGATTAACATGTTAGGTCCACTTCGTTTGGTTAGTTTCTTTGAGGGGTTTAAGGTCACGGCTTTTAGATATGTTTTAGTAACATGGTTTCAGTCAATTCTAGCGACGATTCTTTGGTATCTTTTTATTGTGGGAATAAAACGAAGATTTAGAACGGGTTAAGATATTCATTCTGATACAGGGCTTTTGGCTAAACTTTAATGAATTTATTCCGATAAGAATGGGCGTTAACAGAAGGAGGTCACATGAAATTCAAAGTAAGTGATCTCTCGGTAGCTGAGCTAAGAAAAATGGCGCTTCTGGAGTTTTTAAGGGCCATTGGATTTCAGGTCCTTATTGTATTTCCAATTATTTTTATCCTTGAATACATTAATCTCGACAAAATGAAAATCGAGAATTTACCTATTCTATTTTCCTATTTTTCCGAATTTTTTGGATGGACTCTTTTGGCGTTAATGATTGGCATTGGCGTTGCCGTTTATAAAATGTTTAAGCAGCTTGCATATACAGCGGTTGACATATCCGGCGGGGAACTCTTTTTATCAAGAAGTAAAACTTCCAAGAAGTATTTGGGCAAATCATTTAGGAAAATCGTCGTCGTTAGTCCGCCATGGTTTATGCGTTTTTACTTTGATGGCGCGCTTTACAAACACATCATCCTTCTTCGGAAAGGGCTTCATTTTTTTTCTCTACCTATTATCGTGCGACTTGAAAAAGATGATTTAGCGCAAGACTTCGCGAAAGAGGTTGGTGAAAGTTTGGGGGTTGCTGTTTATTTGCAATGCTGGCATGGGATCGATAAGAAAATAAGTTAAAAAATTTCTAAAATAAAATGAAAACAGTTAAAGGTGTATCTCACTTCGGAAAAAATGTCTGAGGCGGTGATTCGCCGAACCCGTTCTACATGCCGAAGGCATCGCCAACATTTCGCTCTAGCTTGTTCACGTTCTATCAATTTTTGATTAAATCAATAGTTCGTTGACGTTAACGGCAGAAGAAAGAGCCGCCAAGTGACGTGCAATTTCGTTATTTCGATTTTTTAAAGTATCATTGTTTGCCACTTTGACAAAAAACTCAGACCTATATCTCGAGTGAGACTCGATGAGATACCTTACCAAAAATTCTGATTTAATGAATAATTCCTGATTCGAGTATTGTCGCTTGATAATGTCCATAAAGAAGGGGTTTAAATCTACAAGGTCGTGGAATGCATAGCTAAACCAATCAATTTGAATTGCATCGTTTTTGAAGTCCGACTGTCTCCAGAGCGGTTGAACATTTGTCCCGATAAGCCAACTACGGTAAACGCTGCTACGCATTTCTTCGACGAATTTATCAGAGGTCATGGAGAACTCTTTAATGACTCTTGGGTCAATGATAACCCTAGGGTAATTTGCGAGACGTTCTAATTCGTAAGCTTGCACAAACGCTGGACCGACAAGAACATTCTTTTGTGAATCAATACAAAGATCACCAATTGACAAAGCTCCTCGTGTCCAAACGGATGCATGAGTGGCTAACCTATATTGGAGTTCTGAAATTGTGCTGATCAGTCGACCAGCTTTAAGAAAATCATTCGTCGCATTTCCTGAAAGGACTACCGATAAAATAATTGAATCACTTACGAAAATGTTCGTAAATTTGTCATCTTCAGCGTTTTTTAAGTATAGACTTTCTTTTTCCTCAAGGTACTTGAAGGCTGTATTATAATATCTTGACAACTGATTTTGATTGAATGGTTCTGGCTTCAATAATTCTTTGAAGCCCATAACATCAATGAATGCGACCAATCTTTTTTCGTATTTTACCTCAAACTGTTCCATCTATCCTTCCGATCTTCGGCCAGACACTGTTGTGCCTTTTGGGAGTACTTATTCGGAATATACACAGAATAATTTACTAGCGATTTTAATTTCATTCTGATACAGGGCTTTGGGCTAAACTATGTCATATTTATTCCGATAAGAAAGCATTACTTATCGGATGGCATGATGAAAGAATCTTTTAAGAAAACTTTAGTGTTTGGTTCTAGTCTTGTTGCAACTGTATTTGGAGTCGCTTTGGCTCAGTATGTATGGACACCTCCAAAGGCGGACCTTTCTACGGTGGCGGCGGAACTAAAAAAGCAGTTACCGATGATGGTTGATCAGTACACCATGCTGATAAATGCTGAGTTTAAGAGTGGTGTCTTTACTTATGTGTATTCTACATCAATCGAGAAAGATATTTTCACTGCAAGGCGGGTCAATCTAAAAGACCATCTTCTTAAAGGTGCCTGCCAGGACAAATTTGCAACATCCCTCATGAATGATTACAAAGTCCCAGTTGAGTATCGATATTTAGATTCAAAGAAAGAAATAGTGGGAAGCTTCCAGGTTCGAAAGAGTGATTGCAAACCACTTTGGGAGGAGCAATGGAAAGAGAAGCAAAACTAAATGCATGGATTATGATTGGGCTTCCGGCGTTGGCATCATTGACGGCCTTAACAATGCCGCTGTTCGGTGGACCTGAAAAGTTTTTGATTTCGATTATGCTCTTTGTTGGTGGCTATCTTGTTCTTCACTCTAAACTGAAACTTAAAATGCGCACGCGAAAATTAGTTGAGTGGGGTAGTGGTGGAATGACGAGAAAAGAGAAAGTCCGTTATTTCATTGGTTACCTTTTCCTTATTCTCGCAGTTGGTTTTATAGCCTCGATATATTTTAGGGCGTACTGGAGATAGTGAAACATGGCAAAGACTCTATCTGCATTATTTGCGTTATTTCTTTCCTTTTCGTGTAGCGATGCTTTTGCATGTTCGCTCGGCTATGATAGTCCTCCAAAATGGCCGTTATGGAAGGTGGCGCAAAAGAGTGAATGGATTGTTGAGGGAAAAGTCTTTGAAGAAGTAATACAAGATCTTGAAGTTCAATACATTATTCTTCCGGAAACGGTTTTTAAAGGCAAAAGAGAGCTAAGCTATCGCACTGGCTTTTTTATGTACGCTTCATACCAAGATGAAATCCTACCTTTTATGGATACTGCGTGCCGCATGAATGTAAATTTAAAAACTGGAAAGTCTTATATCTTCTTTTCCTTCCCGGGAAATATTCTTTCCGTGATGGAAGCTGACCAGGAACACCGTGATCTTGTGAAAAAGGCCTTGTCTCAAGTGCCGAAATAAATAGTAGTGCCTCTACTTCATTTTATGTTGGCCTAGCCTTTGTTTTGCCCAAGATTCGCTTTTCTCATGGAGTACCGATGCTACTCTAATGTCATATTTTTTAAATGTAGCGTAATTATGAAATGCGGTGGTGAAAAGTGACATAGAAATTTGTAGGCAGCGAAGCGCCTCGATATTCAATGACTTATGGGGAATCAAAACATATGCATTTTCGATCTTGTCTACATGCTCATCCAGACTATACGGGTCTGTGTGAGTATAGCTTGATAAATAACTATAGTACTGATGATACATTGGTGCCATGTTAAAACGTCGGAAATTTTCCTCAGCATTTCTTAAAGAAGACGTGTCCGGAAACATCGTTTTTTCGATATCAGATTTTATTTCTTCAATTTGTTCGTTCGTAAACGGAAATCCAAGCTCTGTCTGCTTATCTTTAAATTTATCTATCTGCTTCTTTTTTTGCTTCCAGTAAGTATTCATTATTTGGTCTGCAAAGGAGCGGTCTGTAATGCAGCCATAGAGCGATACGTATGTTTCAGTAAGAGTACGCAGTAAAACCTTTGAGGCAGCCGTGTTTTTAAAATTAATGAGTTCTATAGAACCCGAATAAAGATCTTTTGTACGTAGGAAAAGTGCGCCAACATAAGTCACATAAAGGTTGTCAGGATTCGGTTTGTTATCGAGTTCCTTTTCCACTTCAAGAAGGATTCCTCTTGCGAGTTGCAAACCATCTAAAATCAATGACTCTGTTGACATAAATACCTTTCAAGTTGTGCCCACGACTTGAAAGGTATTATCCTTGCAAAACAGCGTGGGTTTCAAGAAAACTCGCTGCTTCTTCTTTTGTAACTTTACCTTGAGCTACCTTCATAACGAACTCATAGGCTTTGTCTTCATCGACTTCTAAATCAATTCCATGCCAATCTAAAAACACGAGAGCGGCGACGTACGCGGTTCTTTTATTTCCATCAACGAACGGGTGGTTTTGGCAAATCGAGAGCAGGTAGCTCGCAGCCATTTCAAAAGGGAAGGTGTTTAGATATGCTTTGTTAAAGGTCGCTTCAGCTGATTTAACTGCGGACTCAAGCAAACCTTGATCGCGAATACCAAAATCTCCGCCGTAGAGGGTAATTTGATTTTCATTGATCTCAATAACTTCTTCTACGGTCAAAAATTGATAGGACATCTACCTTAAGCGCTTAAGCACTTTCCCATGTTTTTTATTAACTTTATCCAAAGAAGCCTTAAGAGACTTTCTTGGAGTTTTTACTTCTTCTTCAGCCGGATAAATAACAAGACCTTTGCCGTCGTCCGTAATTTTAAGTTCGACCTCGTTTTGAAGCTTCAGTAGCTCAATAATTGGTTTATCAATAACAATCCCCATAGAACTTCCCATAACCGCAAGCTTTTTTCTCATAAACACCTCACAAGACCATTATATCACTATAAGCATAATGTTAGTATAATATTATGATATTGTAAGTATCTATAATTAGGACGTTTTTGCCTGCGGGCGCGTTCCGAGGCGATAGAGTATCAAGTCTCGGACCCCGTTTTAATTGTTTCAATTTTGAGATCAGATCCGGTTTCGGACGTCCGTCCGAATAAGAGTTCCACTAAGTCGACCCTTAGAACGGTGGCAACCCTGAACAGTCTCTCATCAGCTAAAGGCCTTTGGCCGGATCTCCAGTGATAGAGAGTCTTTAGGGAAACACCGGATTCCCGGCTCAGTTCTCGATAGCTCATTTCATTATGAGCGAGAAGACGGTCTAGTTGCTTAGAAAGAATAAGAGGCCGTGCCGAACTCCTTGGTTCGCTTGGTGCTTGATCTAGGAGATCGGCTTTTTCAAACATCTTTGTCATAGCTATACCTCAAGATAGCTATATTACGTGATAGCTATTATGTGCAATAGTTATCTTGTTTAATGGATGCATGGCAAAAGTTCGCTTGGCACAAGTTTTAAAGCAGAAGAAAGTTACAAAGTACGCATTCGCAAAGATGATTGGTGCTGAGACTTCAAACGTCGCTAAATATTTTAAGCCTGATTACGATCCAAAGCTTTCCACTGTCGCGAAATGGGCAAAAGCCCTTAACGTAAGCGTCAAAGACCTAATTGAAGACTAAAGTAGTTTTCGCCAGCTCTCAGGGATTTCTGGTAGCAGCAATTGCTCGAATCGTGCTTCGCTTCTTACTCTATTTTCAAAACCATAATCGCAAGGGCAATAACAAGTTGATGACCCCTCTCTGGCAAGGACAGCGATAGCTCTTCCCATGGAGCCTGCCTTTCTATACCAGTCACAAGTTGCAACGAATTCTCTTCCGTGGTCACGAAATCGACAAGTTTGAATCGAACATTGATTATCCTCGCTAGTTCTCGATTATCAAAGTATCCACCTTGCAAAGCGAAACTTTGTGAAGATAGAAACAGGAAAGCGGTAAATAATAACGATTTCATATTAAACTCCTTACTTTGAAAGACAAAGTTCACCGTACTCTTGAGTACTCATGGATCGTTGGTGTTCATATCTGTTTAAAGAAAGATAAGCTCCAGTTTTTGGAGTGAATAAAAAGTAAGCGCCATCTTTTTTAATAATTGTAGCAAGCGTTTCGAGCTTTACCGATTCACCTTCTTGTTCCCACTTTCCAGTAATTGTTACTGTGAACTGGTAGCGGCCTCTTTCGTCATAACCGTATTCAGTTTCCGCGTATTTGTATCTGGGGCCTAAAAGTTCAATTTCATATTTGAATTGTTCATTAAAACCCCAAAAACTTTCAAGGGTGATCTGCTGAGTCTGGCAGTCAATTCTTTCAGCCTTTTCCACAACTGGTGGATAGGATTCGACCGTTTCAGTGGGTTTACTTTTGCCACCAGAACCTTGACAGGCGGTGAGTGCGAAGAGAAGTGCAATGGGTAAAAGAGATGCTTTCATTTAGTTCCTCCGAGAAAATGTTCTCAGAGGAGGACGTCTGCAAAGCCATGCCCACCCTAAAAGTCTGTTTAAATGGTTTTAAGAGTGGTTTTGCGATGCGATTTTCAAGATTAAAGAACCGTTCCAAGAATTAGGAACTAATTTTTTCCCATGGATTTATCGCAGAGTTCCTGGGCGTTAGGTTCATTCATTCTGCAGACTTTGGCAGAATAGTCCCAACAGCCACCACCTTCAATACAATCACTGTCTTTTAAGTAATCTGACCGGATTAGCATGAGTGCTGTCATTACTCCGAGAATGGCTAAGATGACGACAAGGATTTTAGTTCGATTCATGGATATGCCTTTCAAAAATTCTTTTTAACGTTGTTCTTATTTTTTGTCAGCTCTTCATGCAATGCACAGAGGACGATCTTTGCCGTCCTCTGTGAAATTCCTTTTGCGTTATTGCATCCAGAGCTATTCGCAAGCCTTGTCAGTCCAGTGTCCTCGTCCCATGAAGGGATTGCTAGATGAGCTTAAACCAAGGATTGATGTTTTTCCGTGGAGTTCCTCAATTGAGTACGAAGAGAAAGCAAAATCAATGGCAGGGCTTTTGTTATATTTTAATGCTCGTCCAGATCCGAGTCCTTCCAAGAGGATGTCTCCGTTGTCGTTAATTTCATAGCGACCTTTTAGAGACTTAAATGCATGCTCTCGATATGAATAGCCATTTTCCTCGTAGCTAAGAACTTCTTTTTCTAGAAGGTCTGCGGAGAAGTTATTCTCATCAATAAGAAAAACATAAAGTTCTCCAAGGATAGGATTTCCACTTTCAGTTTTTCCAAGAACAATATCCTTACTGTGAACGAAGTGGTGATAGAGTGTTCCTTTAGAGCACTCACCAGAAGTCTTATAAAGAAATTGATTGTAATACTCGCGCGGAGTTTTACCGTTAATAATAACAGACTTTGTATGTGTATTTGAAGATCCTCCACCGCCTGGAGCACAAGCCGAAAGAGTCAAAAGTAGAGTGGTTAGAATGAATTTTTTCATAAAGTATTCCTTTTTTAATTAATAGCCCATGGGAGGTTAAAAATATGTGCAAGTGCCAAGGCTATTGATGTTGTGAATGCCAATCCAAATATAATTAGACAGATGTTGTAAACAAGCATTGGCCACTTCACATTTTTAATGTTACCTGCTTGAGAATTCATCGATTCCCGTTGACCCAGGAGAAGTACGATAAGAAACAGTTGTATATGTGAATATCTCAGAGAACCATCTGCTAAATATTCTGAGAAAACGTATAGAGCGACAAATGCAATAAGAGTCCAATCTGGAACCAGAACGTACTTAGTTTTCATAAAAAACCCTTTAAAGGATGTGCAAATTTCTAAGAATAAGCACAGCGTTGTGTCCTATGAAGATAAGTGCCGCGAACGAAAGCAAAAAATAGAATTTCTTATTAGACATTTCATAAACCTGAACGTCTTCTTTTTTGAAGGTTTTAGAGTATCTTGCTCCCATTGCGAAATGGAATATGATAGCTGGCATTATCATCGTGTCGACTGTGGGAGTTTGTAAATGACGACTTACGCTGACTAAGAAAAGTATATTTAGCAGGGAGCCGCGAGGGACCAGATCGAATTTTGCATGTTCCATACTTCCTCCTCCTTGGTTGTTGAAAGTGATCCACCTGCGGTGTTAGTCAAATCCTTTCTGTCCTCGGCGTACTTTTTAGTACGCCTGCGGGAAAAAGAATTTGTCCGCCTTGCATTTGAATCCCTTTGATCAACCTTTTCGAATTCAAATAGTTTTACTTCAAACTTGCGGTCGGACTTGATGCAGAGCCTAGGAGGACATCGATTTCGTCTAACACCACAGACTTACTTTTTACGTGCGACTTCACGTGAAAGAGCGTCACTACAGTTCCCTCGCTATCGTTGTTGTAAGATAAATAACAGTGATTTTCTTTTACGAGAGCTTCACGAGTTGGGGGAAGATCGTAAGGATCTACGTCTGTGTAGGCCAACCACACAAGCGGTCTCGTCGCTTTTTCATCCGGGTACTTGGAGTTTATTTCTTTACAGCTCTTTTCTCCAAGATCAAAAATGAAGCTGAAATCGTCTACAACAGTATTAACACGGAAGTGGTCAGCAAAGTCTTCACGAGCTTCGAAGAGAATTTCCCAGTTGTTACGAGTGAGTTCGACGTTATCTCTCGTCATATACTTAAAGCTGTATGTCGCAGTTACATAGTTGCCGCCATTGTAGCGAGAAATTAGCTCGACACTGTCAGCAGCTTCGGCTTTGGGAGTGAGAAACATAGCTAGTAAAAGAGATCCGATTAGTGTGTTCATTTTAAATCCTATCGTTAGTTTGTTGTTCTTACGGGGAGGCATAAGAGCAAGGGGCTTGCCTCGGCGTATGTACTCTATATTTGAGATGGCGGTGAATTTAAGGGCAAAATCCAGGATTTTAGATCTTGTTCTGAGATCTTGGAGTATCGAATTTAGAACCTCTTGCGCCTAAGCCATGATAAACATTACAATATTTACTATGCGTTGTACGTCGGTTGGATTTAAATGTCTTTTGTTGTCTTTGACTTCATGCCTATTGATGGGTTGCGCGACCTTTTATGATCAAAAAGAATTTGATGCTGGGAAAGCCGCAAAGCTTAGTTCTCCTACTTGTGTAAAGCTGACATTCTGGAGAAATGAATACGATTTTTCGCATGAGATAACAAAGAATGAACGGTATCTCGACTATCATGCCAATCAGTTAGAGCAATACCTGAGGGCGTTTAATATACGAACGGACTGCTCGGATCCAGTAGCTAGTTATGACGTCGTGGTGGGCATTCGGAATAAATATGTTGTGCTCAAAACATTCTGGGGAGTGGTGTCGATGGCATCACTCGGAATCATTCCATTTTTTGGCGATGATACTAACAACATTATTGTCGAGAAAGATCGCAAAGTAGTTGGCGATGTTTGGGTTTCAAATAAACGCGTCTTTTCTATTTTCTTAATTGGGAAAATGTATTCGGACGATAAGATCTCATTTGAAACATATGGTTCCGATATGGCGAATGCGCTATTTAATATTAAAATTGCCGAAATTATTAAGAAAGATTTGGAACCAAAACCCTCTGTAGTCATGGGAGGACGATGATAAAGTTATCATTGATGCTTCTTTTCTTTTGCTCATGTCTAGGTTGTGCGTCGTTTGCGGACCGCGAATATGCGTGCAGAGAGAACAATAAAAAACTTGGTTATGGTTACGCTAATTCCATAGCTGGAAACATTTTTCAGTACGGTGACTGCGCCGCTTTTCCAGGATTAAGAATTGAAGCGGGTCAGTACTATTCTTTACATAAGGAAGACATCATTTGGGCCGTGTCCACGGATAAAGGCATAAAGGATGCCGGGGCTTCAGAGCTGAATGATTTTGCCAGGGCATTGAAGTGCGATAAGTCTGCAAATCTAGAATTTACGAAAATGCTCATCAAAAATAAGGAAGCTATCTTTGGTAAGGATTATGATAACTATGCACATCAAGTCACTCGAACGATTATTGCCTTAATAAAGAGGGATCCTTCATTGTCTGGTAAATGTGGTGTTTGAAATGAATCTGTGGAAAGTAAAGATCATTTCGGATCTTACGTTTTGGATACTCATCCTGGGATTTGCATCTGTGATCGTTTATGTTGGTACAATATGGGCGGTAGGGCTTATCTTATTTTCGTGGATTATTAGAATCTATTGCTTTCAACAGACGTGTCCAACGTGCGAATGGAAATTAATGAAGAGAAAAGGAGCCAATGCGGTGCTTTTGCAGCATCACGGTTTCTTTCCTGAGCGCTGTGATAATTGTGGCTACAAAATACTTGAGGATTAAATCATGCGAGTTACGAGGATAATTAAAATTATCGGTATGATTATTGGTAGCATTTTACTTGTGGGCGTCGCTCTTATTGTAATGATTTTTCTTAGTATTCAGAAGTCCCGAAATAATGCTGAGCGACTTTGTCGCGATATAAACATAAATGATTCATTTAGAAGTATGGTGGATCTAATAGCCGAGAACAGGCCAAGCTCTATTCATATTTTTTCTAAGGAAGACGCTTTGGTAAAAGTTTTTAAAGATCCACAAAAGTTCGATGTGAACCAACTAGATTCGGTCACGGGACGTTTGTTGTTTATCTTTCAATCAAATACGGCGTTCTTTTCAGCTTGTGAGGTTCATCTTTTGAACGGAAATGTTTCATCTAAAAACATTATCAATAAGGACTAGATTGCAGTTTGATACACTGGGTTCGATAAATATGAGGGAGACATTTTCAAATCAATATTTGTGCAAAGGTGCCGTGATGGCAGGATGTATATGATCTATTCTCAATTGGTAGAAGTATGATGTATGATGGGTAGCCATTTAAAAATCATTTTAGTCACCCTTGGTATCGTAGGTTGCGCAAGTGTAGCTCATAGACCCTATGCATGCCAAACTGGTATGAATCAAGCGTACGCATATTCTCCCTTTTACTTTTTGGCGGGAGCCACCACACAACAAGGAGATTGTGCAATCATAGAACCTTTAAAGATTGAGTATGGGCAGTACTACCAGCAGGAGCATAAAGCAATCCTAGCCGACCTTAAAAAGGGCCGTGAAATTAACAGAAACTTTGGAGCCGTCCATAGCTTTTCAAAGGTATTTAATTGTTCAGACCAAGCATCACCATTATTTGTCGATACGATAGTTCGCTACCAAGACGAGATTTTTGGGAAGGATAAAGACAACGGTAGCCGGACGGTTACAATGAATGTGCAATATAAGATCAAGAACGACGAGTTTCTTCGTGAAGAGTGTCCATTCTAAAATGTCTGAGCGAACGCTTCAGGCTATAAATCCGTATTTTCTCTCATTTGATTAAAAATTATTTTTAAAATACGCCTCAATTGCGAACAAACTAGACTCTGTTTTGTATCACAAATAAACACTATTAAGTTTTACAGAATCTTGATTGAAGAAAGTTATTAAACCTCCCGAATCTTAATACGCTTATTTTAAGTTGTACGTTGGAGGAAGCATGAAGTTCGCACGTCTTTGTATTCTAGTCTCTTTGTCGCTCACAGCCTGTATTGGTAGCGATAGTCAAATCAGCTCGTTAAAAGAAATTGTATCTATGCCAATTGCTGAGTCTCCAATTGTTTCTCCAATTTCCCCTAGTTCTCCAGTGGTGACTGCGCCAACTTCAGATGAATTCACAAAACCTGAAGCTGCGGTCGCTAAAGTTGAAAGCGTCGTAAAAGCCTTAAATGAAGACCAAAATTACGCTTTAGTTTCAGAGGATATGTCGCTTCTGGAATCAGAAGGTCTTCTCAGTGAGGAAAATGAATTGAAAGGTTGGGTGAAATAATGAAAACGTTCATTAAACTTGCGATCATTTCAGCCCTTGCCTCAAATATTGCAGTAGCGTCGACAAGCTACCTTGGAAAAGCTGACGAACAAAGCGTTGTCGTATCCATAGAGCCGCAAGGTTCTTCATTTAAGACAGGCGATAAAGTAAAATTCAAAGGCTCTATCAAAGTCGTCGGCAAAAAGAATTGGTTTGAAGAACTTTGGGATGATCTTTTTGGCGATAATAAAAAGGGTCTTCTTGAAAATTTCCAAAAACAAGGGATCGACATTGTTGGAACATTCCCGAGTTCAGCAGTAGACGTTTCTTCTGCGTTAGCTCTTCAAAGCAATGGCAAAGAAGAGATCAAGTTTACTTATGAGTCTAATGCCGTTTCCATTGATGAATTAAATCAGTTATCCATTAAAATCTTCAATAACCACCACGACAAACAAAAGCTTAAGCAACTTTCTTCTATTCAAGGGAAGCTTGAACGCCGCTTGAGTGCACTGTTAGACCTAAAAAAACATTACGAGAAAAATAAGGCACTTAAAACAGTTATTGCTGTTGTTGAAAAAGAAATCCTAAAACTTCAACAATTAAGAGATAAAATCGAGGATCGTCTAAATTCTGATGACAATCTCATTGCTGCCAACGTGACTGCTCTTCAGGTCGATAATAAAACAGCAAGCTCTAGTCGCATTGATACCTCTATTAATAATTTTAGATTCTCCATCTCATCAAGCCTGGGCGTCGTTTTTGATAAGATGCCAGTTGCTATTTCTGCAAAGATAGCAAGAATCGGTGTAGTAGATTCGGATGACGACTACTACAAAAACAAAGATAAAAATAATTATCTAGCAGAGCTAACACTAGACGGAAAGGTAATTCAGTCCGGAACGATGGATACCAATAAGGAGTCCGTCGCCTTAAATATTTCTCTTCAAAATGTAAAGGCTACTGACAACAACATTTTTGAACTTTCATTCCATAGATATGAAAAAGGAAAAAAGAAAAATAAGATTGGTTCTTTGGCGTATAAGTTGCGTGTTCTTCCTGACGGTGTTGTACCAGTTTGGCTTGCTGAAAGCTTACCGACCCAGGAAGATCACTTTGTAAAAGAATTTCCGCCAGTTTCTCTCATGGCGAGTGACGCTTTTGGAAGACTAAATCCAAGTACACTATCAGCGAAAATTAAAGCGCATACTATTGCTGGGCAAGATGCGGTTATTGATATTGCTTCAGCTTTAACGGCGACGGCTTCAAATGATGGTTCAGATTACAAATGGGCGGGGAGTCTTGGCTCATTCGTTGAGGGTGAGTATGTCCTAAATGCAACGGTGGCGGATATCAGCGGTAATGTAACGAGTCCTTATAGTTCAAGAGTCGTGGTAGATAGAACGGCGCCAAAAATTGCATTTGGTCACGAAGAGGGCTATGAAGCTCCAACGGCGAATTTTAATCTCAACGTTTATTTAACAGACGCATCTCCAGTAGATTCAAAAGTATTTCTAAATGGTATAGAAGTCGCGTATTCGTCACTTTCCGCGTTTCAAACTTCCGTGCAATTAAAACCTGGTTTGAATGAAATTAAAGTTACTGCATTAGATAAAGCCGGCAACTCTGCGAGCGCAATTTCTAAAGTCAGTTACGACACGACTCCACCGATTTTAACATTTAACTATCCGGACAATGGTAGAAAGTTCTATACTAATAAACTACCTCTTTCAGTTAGCGTTTCGGTTATTTCAAATGAACCTCTTTCAGGCGCAATAATTAATAACATAACAGTTAATATTTTGAGTGGTGCAGAGTCATTTACGGGAGAGGCTTTAATATCAGAAGCTGGTGTTAAAAGTGTCGTCGTGCGAGGAAGAGATCTAGCGGGAAATGAAACCGTGATTTCTAGGCCAATCGAAGTTATTTTCGACAACACTGCTCCATCGATTAGTCTCTCATACACTGGTGAGACAATCACTAACAAGCCTTCAGTACCTGTGACAATTACTGTTGGCGATTCCTCAACGGTTTGGTCAAAAGTGATTGTAAATGATACAGTCATCTTCGAGACTTCAAATAGATCATTCGTATTTCCTTTTGAATTAAATGTCGAAGGAACAAATCGTTTAAAGGTAACTTCGACTGATGCTGCCGGAAATTCTTCGACATCGGGAGTATTAGAAATCAAAAGAGACACAATTGCTCCTAAGTTGACAGTAATTACCCCTCAAGATGGATCGCTCATTGATCGAGCAAAGATAGAGATGTCTGGTACGTCAGACGAAAGTTTAAAATCTATCACTGTCAATGGTGTCAAACTTAGTTTGAGTTCGGATGGCACGATATTTAGCGGTTACTACGTTCTCTCAAATCAGGGCAACCAAAGCTTTACTTGGATTGCAAAAGACTATGCAGGAAATGAATCTCGAATTGTTACTTCATCTTCTATATCAATTAAATTGCTAATTGCAGAGCTGGTTACCGTTGTCGCGGACCCAGATAGTGTACATATGTGGGTAGTAGGTGCTGCCTCATCGACAAGACCTGGTGCGAAGGTGGAGGTTGCAAGTTCGTTTTTCAACGGGCAAGAAGGAGAATCAAATCCTGATGGATCATTCCACTTAAAACTGAAGTCTTTTGAAACCGCTAAGCTTAAGGTAACGGACTTACAAAATGGTCAAAAAGAAGAACTCACCGTAAGCTTTGCTAATACGACATCATTAGCTGGAGTAGTGAAAGATATTTACGGAAATCCGCTTGTAAATGCGAAGGTTTCCTTTGTTAGTAACAATAGCAAAATTTCGTATACCGATGACGCTGGTAGATTTGTTTTTCTTAGCCCACCTACGGGTGATCAGACTGTCAGAGTTGATGGTTCAACCGTACTACAAAGCTCTAATGGACCTAAACGTATTTTTTCAACAACCATGTTGGCACTCAATATTGGTCTTGGACAGAATAATAGTCTGAAAGTTCCTATCTATTTAACACCATTAATTCTAGATGGCACAGAGACAACAGTGGTAGCTTCATCTGAAACTGTGATATCTAGCAGTCATGCTCCTGGTGTGAGTTTGAAAATACCTGCCGGCTCAGCAAAGTTTCCAGGTGGAGTAAGTACCGGCACCATTAACATGATTACAATTCCAGCTGGAAGAGCAACAATGCCGGTGCCTTCGGGGTTTAAACCAACGAATGTCATTTCTTTGGAACCATCAGGTACAACGTTCACAAAGAAAGTGGCAGTCACTTTACCAAATGATAACGAATTGCCCCCTGGAACGCACATGGTCTTTGTTTCCATGAACTCTACTAAAGGCGTTTGGGAGGTGGACGGAGTCGGCAAGGTTTCCTCTGATGGGACCTCTGTTGTTTCGAATCCGGATTCAGGCATTACTCATTTTAGTTCCATTTATGCGGTTCCTTTGGCTCCATTAATCGCATCAATGCAGAAGCCTGATTTGTATGGAATTGATGCTTCTACTGGTGGATTAGAAAGAGCGGTCACCTTACCAAGCTTCAAAGTTTATGGTCGCGAGATTAAGCCCACTATTAAATACAAAAGTACTTGGGCAAATCCGACGGCATTTGTCTCAAACATCTTTGCAGTACCAAAGCCATTTGATCCGCAAAGCGGGTCAGGCAGTGGTTTTGAATCAAGGAAGGGTGGATTTAGAACTACGATTTGTTATGACGTTATTCCGGGCGTCTGGGAGGAGTGTTATAAAACTTGGATATATTGGCTAGTTCAAAATAGTTATCATTTAGATTGGCAAAGTTCAAATCTATGGGCACCTGATACAATCAGCTCTCAGTTTTTTGTAAGTAAGGTAGCCTCTGATCAAGTTACTTTCACAAATAATGAGCTTGACGATGAAATAAAGCAAATTTCTGGAAAAGAAATTACGAACGCTGTCGCTACTGAAATTTTAAAACAAACCGGTTTGCCTACTTCATCAGTTATCAGCTTTGCTGTCGAGCTTAAGGACCCAGAGACTGGTGAATACTTGACATCTGGAATTCATCCATCATTAGCGAGATTTCAGGTTAAGTTAAAGAATTTAACAATTACTACGAATACGCCAACGCGCGAGCGTTGGGAATGGGTAGACGAATCCCTCGTTAAGCACGAAAGCGAGACAACTACCATTACCAACGTTGATCAGCAGTTAGTATCTATGTTGCCGGATGACATTCAAGCTGACATTCTCGTTCAAAATAAAACGAAATCTAGCATTGGTCGAGGGTGGCATTTAACTGGGGCAAGTCGTATCTTCAATCCATCGAACTCTCGTTTGATGGTTGAAGAAAATGATGGCAGTGTTTCGACATACGCAGTTAACAATGTTATTACAACTCTTTTCGATGCAAATGGGACAAATGCAGATCTAAAGAATGCTGTAGACTTATCGTCATGGCCAAAGGCATTGTTTGGTCGACATGACAGCAGTAGTAAAAAATCATATTTATCAGAAGTGAACCTATCGTCCGTAAACTCCGTTGTTCGAGACCTTTCAGTTTTGCCAACGAGTTCTGGTAAGTTAACTTCACAAGGGTGGTACAGCTGTAAGCAGACACTTGTTTGTGGCTCTGGCGGGTGCAGCACCGTCTATTCAGGAAAATTTAGCCCGACTAGATATTCATTTAATACGAAGTTCAATATTGGTGGAATAATCAGAGCCTCTAATGGAGAAGTGTTTCTTTCGCAAAGCAACGAACATCTGTTCTACCGAAATACTGGAAATACTCTCCTTTTGGGAACATACCAACCTGTTTCTAACGTTACGTTAGAAAATGTTTTATGGAATGGTCAGGTGGAATATGGCTATTTCAATCGCCCCCCAGAGACAGTTCAAGATTATTGTCAGTCTCGTTTTGGATTTTCCTGCGGAAATCCTGAACCGCAAACGGCCCAGTATGACTGTAATTTCTATGCAGCACCATTTATGAACTTGGACCCAGGGGTAGGAAAAGTTGGAAATCCATATCCGTCGCTAGATGGTTTAAATAATCCAGGTACCGTTATTGCCTCTCCATCTGGAAAAGTAATAATTGCGGATACGGGAAATAATCGTGTCCTTTCATTTGATCCCTCTACTCAAAAAGTATCCATTCTAGTCGGAGATCAAAAAAATATTGATGCTGGTGACGGTGGATTAGCGACACAAGCAAGTATATTTCATCCAAAAGGACTTGCTTACGATGAAATAGGGAATCTATATGTTTCCTCTGAAAATGGCTTAATTAGAAAGGTCGATGCTACAGGAAAAATATCTACTTTTGCTGGCGGCCAAGTCGTCTCTGACCAGGCTCCAGCAAATGCGATCATGTTGAAAAATCCTCAAGGGTTAGCATATGATTCTTCAAGCAAATTTTTGTACGTTGCCGACACTGGAAATCATCGTGTACTTCAAATTAACATAATTACTGGAATAGCAAATAAGGTAGCGGGAAATGGCCAGTGTTCACAGTCAGATGGCGATAATGGTCCCGCGTTGTTTGCTTCAATCTGTTCACCTACAAATGTTGGAATTGATGAAATTGGTAATCTTGTGGTGGTCGACTCTGGCCATAATACTATTAGACGGATTTCATTTACAAAACCAACATCAGGCGTCCTCGCCTTTGTTCCCTCGAATGGAGATTTATCTCAATTAATTAAAAGGCAAGATGGTTCTTGGGAGCGTATTTACAGAAATGGTACGAAAGAGGAATTTGATTCCAATGGCTATCAAAGAAGAGAAATTGATAGGGGAAATCGAGTCGTTTCATACGATTATGATGAAGATGGAAATTTAACCGAAATCAATTTTCCAAATCAGTCCAAGCTGCAAATGAACTACATTTCCGGAAAATTGAGATCGGTTGTTGATGTCGCAGGCCGTTCAACTATTCTTTCCTATGACGGAGACCTTTTAACCACTGTAAGTTTACCTACAGGTGCGAATAGAGTATTTGAATACGATACCAAAGGTCAGATGATCTCTGATACTGATGGCAGAGGATTCAAAACTCAGTTTACTTACAATCAATGGAATAGATTGCAAAAAATATCTAGACCAGACGGAACTGAAAGTTCACTAAACGACATTGAATCTCAAACGATTGCCAATGCCTATGCGAATGGAGTGACTGGTCACTCAAAAAGTATTTCTTTCGCAGATGAGGGAGATGAGAACGGTGTTTCAACAAGAGTTACTGACGGGAACAATATAGTAACAGAAGTTATGCTAGATCACTTTGGTCTTGGCTATAAATTTAAAGATGGGCTAGGTCGAGTTACTAAAGTTGTCAGAAATCCAGATGGAAGAGTAGTCGAATTAATCCAAGCTGATGGTTCTAAAAAGCAAATGTCTTATGATTCAGCCACGGGTGATTTGATATCGATCAAAGACGTGAACACGAACACTGTTATTCAGAAAAAATTTGATGTGTATGGGAACGTTGTACAGGAAATTGATGGAAGTGGTCGCATTACGCAGAATATTTTTGATGTAAATACGGGATATCTCATCGAGAGTATTTCTCCTGCAGGCATCAAAAATCAGTATGTCTACAATAGTCTTGGTTTAGTGTCTAAACAGACACGAACGCAAGGGCTTACGTCAAATTCAATGATTTTTGAATATGACTCTAAAGGAAATATTTCAAAAACCACTGATGGCTCAGGGAAAATTACCACTTTCTCTTATGATCTCGCGGGTAACGTTTTATCTAATACCTCTTATGTAAATGGGGCGCCTAAAGTAACGGTATATGAGTACGACGAAGATAATAGACTGATAAAGACCATCTCTGCCGGAGGACAAGTGACTAGTTATAAATACTTGGCGACGGGAGAGTTGGTTGAAATAATAGATGCAAATGGTAACAAAAGTACTTTTAGTTATGACTCTCTAGGAAGACTTCTTTCAAAAACTAACTCCTTGGGATTTATTAATTCGTTTGCGTATGACGGAGAGGGAAGAAGGATTCAGGAGTTGGATGCCAACGGTAACTTGAAGAAGTACACATATGATTCCATAGGTCAGTTGCGAAAAATCGAACTACCTGACAACTTGATCACATATCAGTATGATTCAAACGGAAATGTTACATATGCAGATGACAATTTTAGTATTATATCAAATTTATATGATTCTCAACAGAGACTGGTAGCCCGTAATACTGATGCAAAGTATGTAACGAACTCGCGGTCATATTCTTTTAGCTATGATTACAACCCTGATGGGACTTTGAAAGAAGTTAGTTCAGGGTATGGTAAGAATACTTACTCATATGACAGCGGCGGCCGATTAACACAAATTTCAAATAATTGGGGAGATGTGTTTTCAATTTCATATGATGAGATTGGAAGATGGAGCCGTATTGACCGTCCTGGCGGACATTCAGACTTCGATTACAACGCGAGCGGTTTTTTAAAAAGTATAATGCATGTGGGAACCGGGGTCGTAAGGGAATTGTCCGAGTATGAGTACGATGATAGAAATTATATCATTTCAAATAGAGTGGTCGGCGGAAAGTACACGTACTTATATGACTCAAACGGAAATCTTGTAAACGTCAATTCGAGCGTGCCCGGCGTTCCATCCGAAACTTTTAGCTATGATAATATTGGAAATCGAAATTCAGAAACATCTGGAAATGTGTATGCTTACGATTCGGCAAAACGACGCTTACAGTTTGACGGAGTATATGACTATCAATACGATAATAACGGTAACGTATTAACAAAAATTCCGAGAGACTCAGCGAAGGAAAGCTTCAAGTTTACCTACAACAGCGTTAATCAACTTACGAAAGTTGAAGTTTTCAGAACTCCTTTGGATACATTTGCTATCCGTGAAATTAAATATACCTATGACGTGCTCGGAAGAAGATTCCGTAAAGTTGTCTCCAATCGAGCTAATTTATTGGATCGCACCACGAATTATGATCGCAGATATATATATAACGGTGACCATATTTTCGCTGAAGAAAATGCTAACTTTGAATTATTAGCGCGTTACACTAATAATCCCACTAATCTCGACGATATGCTTGCGGTGCAGATAACACCCGCCGGGGTTTCAGCGGGGCTCGCTTCATCATCTAAAACATATTATATGCTAAGGGATCACATTGGTACATTAATGGGGGTGGTTGACAACGGGGGGGCACTACTACAGAGCTATCGATATAAATCTTTTGGTGATGGAATGATTATTATAAATCAATTTGGAACAGATATCTCTTCAAATCCTCCATTAAAGACCTCGCATTTGTTTACGGGTCGTGAACTGGATAAAGAGGCGGGGTTGTATTATTATCGAGCTAGATACTATGATATGAGTACGGGACGTTTCCTTCAGGAAGATCCTCATCCTGGTAGTATTGATTCCCCAATTACGGTGGTAAATAAATATTCATATGCTGGCAATAATCCAGTAATGTTTAATGATCCTAGCGGTAGAATATTTGGTTGGGATGACTTCTTCTATATTTTGGCTTCTGCGTTTATTGCTACTGCATATCAAAATGCTTTTGAGGGTGGAAATTTCTTCGAACAATGGGGAAATAATTTTGTGAATGCTTTTTTCACTTACTGCATATTTGGTATTGGCTCCGGAGGGCAGCAGATAGGAACGACAGTAGATACCAACTGGCAGGCAGCATGGGCAGGAATTCAGTCTGGTTTGTCTCAAGCGACCGTAAAAGGACTTGGAAGGGTAGCTGAGCATAATGGTTGGGCTCGACATGAAGGAGTCGAGTGGTCACTTAAATTGGGTGGCGGCATATTTGCAATAAATAAGGAAGAAAACAAGGATTTGACTTGGAACGAATCAATTGGAAATCTAATTACGGGGGGGACTTCTAACGGTATTAGTCACGATCCGTGGAGAGACTATAAAATTGCGATAGAACACTTTTTTACTGAGCAATTGCCAAATTTTCCGAGAAGGGCGTGGGAAGAATGGAGTCGAGAAAAATACGACTGGGAAGAACGGTAGTACTAACATTATTATTTTCGATCTTCATTACAACTTTAAGTGGTTGCAGTATATGGACTATTGATGTTCCATCCAGCCACTATGAGCATACATCTGTAAATGCAAATGCAACAACGGTGTTTACAGTCAGAAATTGGATGAGCGAAAAAGAAGTAGATTCCCGCCTAGCCGCAGAGCTGATTAATCGGTCGAGCTATGCAGCAGAAATTTTAAAGCGGAAAGGTATCAAGAGTGTAGAAATCGAAGTTGCTACATCTAAGAACACCAAAGGCACATGTGGTGGTTGTGCTTTTTCGATGTATTTGATTCCTGAGTTCTCTAGGCGGACTATAGAAGTTGTATGGTATGACACCACTGGAAAGACACCTCAAATTATTTCTACGCAAAGTACAGAGTGGAAAAGTGACACGTGGTTTATTTATTTCCCGATTATTATTCCATCATCTCTAAAGGCGGCCTTTAGTGAGGAAAACAAAGAATATACTTTTTTTGAAAAGATGAGAGGACATCCTGAGATTAATCATGCCGTGATCAAATTGAATGATTTAATTGTAGATGCTATAGTTGATAATAAAGTTGATTATCCTCAATCGTCTAAAAATTAATAACCTAAATAAATGTCCGTCTGTCCGAAATCCAAGTGCCCGGTATGAATAAAAGGTGGTTTGTGCTTGGATAGGATTTAGCAATTCCTCTCAGAAAATAAATTTCCGAGAGGGGATACATGTTTAAACGAGCCTTTTTCTTTTTTGTTTTTACAGTTTGTGTTTCTGCCTGTGACCAAGAGTTATCTAAGAAGGGGCAGGGGGAAAATAAAACTCAAATTAAAGCCTTAAGTGCTGAATCTATTGCCTATACCGTTACGCCGACGGAAGAGCCGAATAGATACTCAATTAAGTTTTCGTGGGCATCTGATATCACGACCTTCAAAATGCAATCCCCTGTGAGCAAAGATTTTGTAGCAACCTCAGTCGACTCTGGGTTCTCAGAAGTTGTTGAGGGTGGGAGAGAATACGAATACAAATTCTCATCTAGTGAACCTTCTCAGCCCGTCATTATTAAAGTGGCAGTTCCCAAAGATATCGTATTGTCGGGACAGCTTAACTATTCCGGAAAAGTTGTATTAAGAGCAAATAGACTTTTTATCACTCGCGGAGCTTTGGTTTCATCTTATCGTAACGATATCGATATCCGAGCAAATGAAATCTATGCTGATGGGGGAACTATTCAAAACTATCCGACAGGATATATGGATTGTCTTCCTCGTACACCGGAAGCATTTGCAGGTGGCAACATTAGCATCATCGCCAAAAAAGCATACGGAAAATTAACCTTAATTCTTTCAGGTGCTCGTGGATGCAACTGGGGCGTTAAAGGTGGAAGTGGCGGTAAGCTTATCCTACAGGTAGAAGATGGCACAGCCCTCCACGCCGATGTTCAGCTCTTAAGATCTCAAGGCGGTCCATACAAGCAGAGCTTTATGCCTGCTGGTGCCCCAGGGGAGACCGGTACCGCATGTGTTTCATTGGAAAAAGGATCTGGCGATGACTGTCTCTAGAAAACTTGTGAGCATATTCTCAGCCTTAATCCTTTCCGGCTGCGCTCACACTGTTAAAGAAAAAGTTTTTCAGAATATGCTTATTGCTGGAGCTGCAGGCGTGGCCGTTGGTCAGAGTCGCGAAGAGTATAAAGGAACATATTCAGTTATGTACGGAGGCATTGCTGCTGCAACAGCCTCGGCGTTAACTTTGTATTTCAATGATCCAGACAAAGAAAACCAACGCTTAAGAGATGAAGCAGCACTTTTACGAAAACAAATGGACTCGTTCACTGAACCAAAACTAACAGGTGTCACTCCGGCAACTTTTGGAGCGAAAGTTCCAGACAAGTATAAAGGCATGATCAATCCAGGCGAATGGCGAATCTATGAAATCGACAGATGGGTGGAAGATGCGGAGAATCGGATGATACATCAGGATAAAGTTATGGAGTTAATCCCCCCAACCCTTTCGCCCAGCCGATGATAATGATCCATCTACTTTGTTGGAAAAATTCGTTCTTCACTGCGACGTACTTTCATGTACGCCTCATTTCAAAGGAATCTTTCCGTCGCGTGTCTACATCATTCTGATCGCCCTCACTTTTTAAAGGCAATTGAAACGATCTTCTCCCCAGCGTACCCATGTAGGCATTGGGCTCTGGTCAGGTTGTAGAAAACGCCTTCCACTTGAAATACCAAATGCATTTGGTAGAACGGTTGTTTTTATTTTTCTTATTAAACTATCATATGGCGGATTTAATATTTGCTCTTGATCACTTCCGCTTTGTCCCCAGTCTGTGAACTTAGTGCTTTTGCTAGTATATCCAATAAAATAATAAGCAAGTATTAATTGACGAAAAAGATTTTGCTTTGCTGGAACCTCAGCTTCTTCAATGTACGCTAGGTATTGATCTCGAAATGTCAGGAGAGCTGAGTTCGCAAATTCATCTTTGTGTTCAGAAAAACGCATTTTTCGTAGGGGGCCATTAAAAGTGGTTACCACCGGATTGAAGGACGGCGATTTTGAAACAACGAAATAATCCAGAATTGTTCTAGTTCGATCATAAGTCACAATTAGAAACATATCCTTTGTGCAGTAACTTCGTTGGGTTTCATCAGGTCTGTTTTCAACCTTTTGTTCAGAATAGGGCATTGCATTTGCGTCCGTTATGCTGTCTATGACAAGTCCGACGGAAAGCGACTCAACTAGTTTTTGAGATTGGCCCTTCTTTTGCGAATTGGATGTGGCCGCCGTCGCAGGCGAGATTAATGTAACTAACTTAGGTGTATCAGCGAATGGTTTTGGGTCGCGCCATGCGTTCCAGTGTTTTGTTATCTCTTCCTGAAATATTGTAGTTGCAACTATTAGTATTACAGCGAGAATTTTAGCTTTCACGGTCTTCCACCACACAACGGGTGTAGTGTTTTGTGTATTGATTGAATTTACTTTTAGTTTTTTATTTTTTGTTTTTTTTCTTTTCACGGAACGTTGATATATTTAGGGGAATAAGGTGTCAATCGATCTTGTTTATAAGGTACTAATGTACAACTCAAAATGATGCGCATATTGAAAGTTCCGATGTGAATTATAATTGATTCAATAATAAATATGTCTGATTCGGTTATAATTTCGGAAAGGCTGTACTTTGAAAATAGCCTAAAGACATGATCTGTCACATGTAATATTCACAAAGGCGTCCGGCATTTTAATACTCGGACGCCCTTTCTATTTTAGAGAAAGCGAATAGGGTGTGAATCTAGCAAGTAGGTTTTGCCAACGGAGAACCTATGAAGCATTTTACTCTTTATCTAGTTGTTGGAATCGCGTGTTTAATGTTCCTTGATGTCGCTCACGCCAAAGATGCTATTGATTCAGCACATGCAGCTCAAGCTTATCTAACTAGAGTAGGTCTGGCCTGCCTTGGACTCGGAATCACGATTGGCGGAATCGCATATGCAGCAGGTTTCCCTACAATTGGTAAGTATATACTTGGAAGTGGATTTGCTGGAGCCCTTTGTATTCTACTTACACCAGGAGCTTTATCCGCGGCAGCAAGAATCTTTGGCGTGTCTCTTTAGGAATAGCAGATGGAAGGTCAAAAGATTCCTACAGCCAGACTTTTAAATGAACGGCCTGGCTGGTTGGGGCTATCTCCACTTGATTTTTGTGTCATTGGGTATGTGCTGCTTTTCACATACACATTTTTGGAACCTTTTGGAGTGGAGCTTCTGGCTTTTGTTGTTACAGGACTGTTCTTTGTTGGACTTCTTAGCGTTCGATTAAAATCTCGTCCAAAGACAATACGCGATTATCTTCGATCAAAACTCACCCATAGAGTAATTCGGTAGGAGCGGCTTATGATTCCGGAACTCTCTCATGTAGAAGAATACAAGGGTTATAACTTTTGGGTGACGGCTGATAATGTTGTAGGGATAGGGTTTGAGATTAGCCCTTGTGACATTGAGACTGAAGATATGGAGTCATATCATCATCGCCTCAGTCAGGCTCTTCGCCAAATTGACACAAGAATTCTCGCAAGAATCCGATTTTCGGGAGTTGATTGTAGTTCTAAGGATTTAGATGTTCCAAGAGCGGACGCCTTTTCCCAGCTAGGATTCACCAAAAGAAAAGTTCTTCTTCTTTTAGATTATCAATCTGGAATTAACATTCTTCAGATACTGAAAGCTAAATTCCTTAAAATGTATGAGCACTCAAATGAAGAGTGCGAATTGCTGTTGCAAACAAAAAGGATGTTTGAGCAATATGGATTTCAGCTACGCGATCTTTCTGAAAGGGAAGTTGAAAACCTTTTTGATAGAGAGTATGCCGACTGGGTTCAGGGTCCAAAAACAATTGAAACGGGAATATCCAGCATTGGTGTTGTTCGTCTTACGAAACTACCTTTTAAAGAATTTTCACCCTTTAGCTGGATTGAGCTTATTGGTAAAATTCCAAATTCATTTGAATTGAACATATCTTTGCAGCGAATGGAGCCAGCAACTGCACAAATTGTTTTGCAGAAACGATTCGGCGAAGTTAAAAACGAGAATGACCCTAAAGCCAAAGCGCAATCATCTGAGACTGAAAAAGTCATTAAAACCAATTTTGAAACCGGATCGCAGGTTTTCGAAATTGAGGTGTTGTTGGTTATAAAAAGAAAAAGCCAAGATTTACTCGTCGCTGATATTGAAAGAGCTGCAGCAAGTTTGTCATTATTTTCAACTGTTATGGTAGAAACCTTTGGATTAGCACCAAGTTATTGTGCCACTCTGCCCGGAAATTCCCAGCATGTAACTATTCTTGAAATGGAGGCCGCTGTGGCGGCTCTTCTTCCTTTGTACGTGAAGGGAGAAGTAAAGCAATTTAAGGGTATTAGTAAGCGTTCGTTGACTCTTTATCGGGAGGACAAAAGTCTTTTCCATTTTGATATTTTTAATCCGGAGCATTCAGCTTTTAATACACTTATTGTGGGCACGAGTGGAAAAGGGAAAAGTGTTCTTACTGGTGCATTAACGACTTCGCTTCTTAATGATCCAAAGGTTCGAGTGATTAAGCTCGATGTCGGAGGTTCGCATTCAAAGGAATGTGAACTTTATGGCGGAACTGAATATAAAATGACCCTCGAAAAAGGGTCGGGTATTAATCCATTTGAAGTTATGAAGCTTCAACTAGCATCGGATAACGATAAGCTTGGAATCATTTCAAATCTACTCGCCACTCTTATTAAAGAGCATGGTGAACTTGAGATTTCTAAAACGATGAGGAGTGACGTCGAATACTCCGTAAGAGCATATATCGAGGCAAACCCTCAGAATCCATGCTTAGATGATTTTTATGCTTCTACTTCAAACTTTCCGCGGAAAGAGTTGCTGCGAAGATGGGTTAAAGGTGGCCTTTATGAAAAGGCCTTTCAGCAATTACCTGGCGACGATAGAGAAATTCCGAAGTTAAGATATTATAACTTTTCCCACGTTTTTCAGGCTTCGGATAAAGAGTTTTCTCAAGCCGGAGTACTCGCAGTTCTTGCTCAATACAATATCGAGCAACTTCGGGGAGACGATGTTCGAATTGTTTTGATGTGTGATGAAATGCCGTTTTTTATTAATTCTTGTTTCAGTTACTTTAAATTCTCAACAGCGAATGAGCGCAAGGTTGGAAATGCAGTGATTCTAGTCGCACAGCTTTCTTCAGACTTCGTTGTAAATGGAGATACTGGACTCATTGCAAATTCACCCCAAAGATTCTTGTTTTCAATCGATGACGAAAAAGAAGAAGTATTTGCTTCGAGATTTGGCCTTAGGGTAAACGATATGGAAACAATGCGATCTTTAAGGTCCGTTGGGGGAGCTTATTCTGAAATACTCTATCAAGATGCTGTATCAACCAGAAAGCTTAAGTTAACTATAACACCTGAAGAATACTGGCGATTAACTACCTCAAAGACTGATAGGGATAAGCTGCAAAGCTTAATGGCAGCAGTTCCAGGATTATCTCTAAAGCAAGGTATTAGATGTTTATCGAATCTATAAAATCGTCCAAATTCTAAGACTGCAAACGGAAATTAAAGAACTTATCGGGGCAAATTTGCCTCAACTCAAAGCTATTGCTTTTAAGGTTGGCTACGTGATTGCTTTATCTCCCGGCGAAACTAAATCCATCTAACCAGGAGATTTTAAAATGGAAACATTAGAGCAAAACCTTAAGAAGCCGCTTCGTACGATGAAATTCTTGTTCATACTTTATATTCTTGTCGGATTTTTTGCAGGAGTGTTGGGGGTATTCACTGCAAACGTGGCTCTTTTAATTATGGCCGTCTTTCTAGCGCTTCCTTTATTCTTAGCTCGCTTTGCTTATCGTGGTCTGGTGGAAGGAAAGAAGAGCGCTTGGGTAGTTGCAATAGTTTTGTCATCTATGACAGTAGCCTCTATTTTCTTTCCTTTGGGAATCTATTCACTGATCGGCTTAATGGACAAAAGCGTAAGAGCACACTGCTTGGACTAAGTGGACGGTCGGACCGAGTTCGGACGCAAAAGCTAAAGAAATTGTTTTTCGTGAGTAGATTAATTTTGCTTCCTTCAAGGATGAGGAGGCAAAAGTGAATTTAACAAGAGCGATCTTTTTTATTTCGACGATCTTTTGCATCTCTTCCGTGTGGGGATTTGACCCCACTCTAATTGCGAGCGGTGCTGAAACAATTTCAGGAATCCTCGGAGGTCTCGATAAGGCTGATGAAGTTGCCGATATTGGATTCGCTCTCGGTGACCTTTTATCTGAGCTTGGCGTAGACAACGGCACAGAAGCCCAAATGGATAAGACCATAAAACGCTTAGAAGACCTCAATCAAAAAGCAAAAGAACTAAAATGGTCCCACGCTGAGATCAAAGAGGCTCTTGAGTCTAACCTTAGCGAAAGTCGGTCATTAAAAGAAAGGATCAATTCTCTAAGAAGTATGATTGCGGCATCAAAAAAAATTGCAGCAATTCTCGCGGTTCGACCTAAAGCAGGAGAAAAAGCCAACCAAGTTCAACTCATTCGGGTTAACTCGATGATTTTGGAAGAACTTCAAGATATGAGGCGCGCGCAGTTTCTTGCTTTAATGGAACAAAGAGAAATAAAAGCACGTCGCGATATCTTTTTACAAGAAATCATCGAAAAAGAACGTGGAGGGAGATTAAGTCAATGAACCCGATGTTGCCCATGAATGAGCCTGTGTTGGAAGCTGGTCTCACACTTTACACAAAGGTATCTACAATTATGTTTGGCTTGGTCGCATTGGCTTTTACGATGCGAGTTGTATTTCTTATGGTAAGAATCGCGAGACCATCTGAATATGGTGCAGTTATTACAGATACTATCGTCTATCTTGGGCTGTCGGGGCTGTATCCAATGTTAATGAAAACAACAATGAGTGTATGCAGGGAGTTAGCATTTAAAGTCAAATATCCTCCGCTCACGGACGTGCAAGAAAAGATTGCCGATTTTTCAAATACGCTTCTAGCTGGATACGATTCTATACAGATCTTCAGCAAAATTTTTGATATAACAATAAATCTTCTTTCTCAATCGGTTTATACGATCTTTTTATCTTTGTTGTTGGCTATTGCGCCTGTAATGATTTTTTTGTCAGTCATGCTTGGCCTTGCTCAAGGTGTGAAAATGTACTTCGGAACATTTATCTCGTTTGCTCTGTGGCCGGTACTTTGGAATTTAATTGGTTTGTTGGGTAAGGAACTGGGACCTCATATTTTCAATTCGCCATTATCAGTCGTAGTTTTTTGGTTGGTGATTCAAGCCCTTCAGTTTTTATCGCCGTTATTTTGTTTTTTTCTATTTAGAACTGCTTCACCTTCAGACGCTCTTGGGAAATTGGCTTCATATGCCTCATCTATCGGATAAAGTATGACATTGATATTTAAAAGTAAGCTCTTAAGAAACGAAATAAAACATTGGATTCTTATCGTCTGTCTTTTTATTTGGGGAACGATCGCAACAGTTTTTGCTCTTCAAAACAGAGAAAAAACAATTCTCATTGGGATCGACGAGTCTGGTACGAGGCTCATCACGGAAAACACAGATCGTCTTCTAGAAAATGAACTAAAGAACTTTCTGAAATTCTTTTTTGACCACTACTATGTGTACGATGAGAAAAACTATCTATCACAGATGGATAAAGCCACGGAACTTATTTCCAACAAACTTTGGGAAACTGAAAAGCCAAAAATTTTGGAGCTTAATGAGAAGCTAAAGAAAACTCCGCTAATTCAATCTATGGAAATCCAAAATATCGATCTTGTAGCGGATGGAAAAATCGAAGCCATCCTTTTGCTAAAAGTTAAAGCCCGTACCATTGAACAACAGGTACGCCTAAAGGTAAATTTGGCGTTTGAGAGGATCGAGAGAAGAGAGAACAATGCGTGGGGGTATGAGATAACGGAGATCAGCGATGCAACCCTTTTGCGCTAATCAAAAGGTCGGATCCTTCGTTGCTTCGTCGTGCGGCTTGTGCGACGTGCTTATAGCACGCCTCCGCGCCTTACTTCCTCGCGTCTTGGCTGAGACCTTTTGCTTGCTCGCTCTTAGTGGAACCGTTGTAAGAGCTGAAGAATCAAAGGCCAAAGAGGTGAAAAGGATTTCTTCGATTTATAAGGATTTAGGGGAGTCGCAGAAGATTTATCTACATGCGGGACTCATCTCGGTTCTCGAATTTCCTCGCGATATTGTAGAAGTTCGAATCGGGAATCCTAAAAGTATTAAGGCGCAGCTTTCACAAGTTTCTCCTAAAGAGCTGACTCTTTATCTCACGCAAAACTTTGTAGAGCCCACGAATATCATCGTGAAGTCCGACAAACGTTTTTATGTCTTCGATGTGATTCCTTCTAAAGTATCACACCAAGACTATATCAAAGTTTCTGGAGCATTTGGCGGGCCACAAATGGCTCAACACGGGCGAGTTATTGAATCAAGAGCTCTCACGCCAAATGTAGTAGAAAAAATCGATGGTAAGCTTATAGAGCGCTTTAAATTAGGCGGTGAAGAGTGATTTGGATAGTTATGCTAATTGGAAGCCTGTCGTTTGCCCAAATGCGCTCAAACCTTTACACAAAGCCTGTGGAAGAAAATCCTAAAGTTGAACAGGTCGCACCTTCGATTTCGGTGAAAAAGAAAATGAAACATAATGTTTCCAGTGTGAAGGGCAATCTTGATTCGGAGATCCTCGTAGTGAACTCGGCCTTTCGTGCCGAGGAGAATCCAAGCTTACTTCCAGCCAATCAGAAAGTACTTCAACTGAAAGACTTGAAAGTTGGCGAGGTGATTACTGCGGAAATTCCTGAAAGCCTCATTGCGTTTCCCGATAGTAAAGTTCCAGTGAGAGCTAAAATCTCATCGGGACCTCTGAAGGGCGGCATTTTTATTGGGGAGGCGAGTCTAGAGAAGAACTCTAAGAGAATTGTCGTAGATTTTAAAAAGTTCAGAGCAGCAAATTCAGAAGAGATATACTCAGTCATTGCGTCAGCATTAGACGCTAAAGGCATTTTGGGAATTGAAGGAAAATATATCAGCAATGAAGCAAAATACTTCGGAGCTGAGTTCTTAGCAGCGGGTGCCGCTGGATACGCGGACGCTACGATTGAAAGAAATCAAAACGCCTTTGGAAATTACGTTGAAGATAAAAGTCTAGATACCGTGAACAAAAAAGCAATCGCAAGCGCTCTAACAAAAACTGCAGACCGCTTCGCCGAAAAACTAAAGAACGCCCCGGAGTATTCGATGCTTGAAGGCCCTATTGCTATAAAAATTTTAACTTACTAAATAGTTTCGCGATTCTTGTCCAATTTTGAAGGTATGCCGAAATTTAATATGCAAACTCGAAGTCCCATTCCTTTAAACTGCTCAATTCTCTTGTCATTATCCTCAATTGCGAATGGCAGTGGTGCGAGGTCACCGGCAAATTCTTTCGTGAGATTCCGCTGGGCATTTATTTTATTGATGAAGGATTGTAGTGAATGTGCGGCTTGCGCCCTGTCAACTTTGTTTTGATCTTTCTCTTTGGATCTCGGAGAAAGATTTGCACGAGCTTGAAATATTGGCGGCAGTCGACGTCTGTCTTCGATCAAATAATAATGTAACTTTTGAAATGACTGAGTTCTGAGCTTCGTCAGTTTTTCGAAAAAATTTTCGAATGAACGCTCCCCAATGTAACCATAATTGTTTAATATAGTGTCCTGAAGAGTGTGCCCATTTAGGGAATGGAGAAAATTTTTAATTTTTTTCAATGGTATACTTTTTAAATGAATAGAAGGTCTATGGTATAGTGTTTCGCTAAAGGCAAAAAGTCCCATTACATCTTTTGTCACTTTGTGCGGATGTTTTTTCCAAAAGCAGTACACGAAGTATAATGGTAAAGTGTTTTCAATTAACTTACAGTAGTGAAATTGAGTTTTTAGTTGGTTGTATGTGTTGTCATCTAACGACTGTTTCAGGTGATTGAGGCTGGATCGCTGAGTCGAATTCAGACTCAGTGTGGAAAACATTTTTAGAATTTTTTGAATTCCAGTCTTCGACCCTTTGTATCCCAAGTCTACAGCAATTGTTGAATTCAGTTTTTTTTGTTCTTTTTTTTTGGTTGTCTCTCGAGGTAGTTTGGCATTTTTTGCTTGAAGATGAAGGTAAAAAGTTTTGTGAGGCGTGCGCTCAAGGTTTCTTACCGCTACTATTAGATCCGATCCATTGATCGGTTCGTCGTTAGACATCTCCACTGATATAGCACCGGGAACCTTTATTAAGTCTCTTACAAGATTGTGACTTATGATGTCTTCTGAGCGTTTGGTCTTGCTGATGGCAATTTCGCTTATGCTTTGACTTATGGATCCATTTATCTTTTTAGCAATTTTAGCAAAGGTATTAAATGTTTTAGTTTTCATATTGTGTCCGAAAAATTTGTTCGAGGAGTGACGATATTGGAGCCGAAATTAATGATATCCAAAAATATTCTCTTCTCTCTGTTTAAATTTGTCATAAAAAAGAATATATCCCCCGCGATTGTAGCGGCTCACTTGGAAAATAACTTCCGACTTTCCGTCGCGGTCATAATCGCCAGCATCAACAAGCGCCAATCCAGAATCTAGAAATGTAACCTCTCCGCTTGGTGATACAGCATACCAGCTTTGGTTGTACGCTTCTTCGGGCGGACCATCACATTTGTTATCAGTTAAATGAAGCGCAATAAGTTTCCAATTGGAATTCGCCATGTATCTCTTGTAAACCTTGATATCTTCGTCTTTGTACTTCCAAGGCGTGAAGGTCGAATCTTCGTCTTTGCATTTTGAGACATTGGTATACTTATTTTTAAATTCTATTCTGGCTTTTGAAATGAGTTCATTTGGTAGAGGTGCGGGTCTCCATTTATCAGGATCAGAAGCATGACCTTTAAATAATGTCACAAGGGGTCTCTGTACCTGGTAATCGCTCCAAGTAGCAAACTCGCTAGTAAGCTTTCCCACTTTTGGAATCTTATTTTTTGGACCAAGAATATCTTGGAGGTCTACTTGAGAGTCGTAGGAGGAATTTCCTGGTTTTGTTTTAATTTTGCCAATTTGTTTTCCATCAAACGCAACATTCCACTCAGTGAGGCTATCAAAGTCTTTTCCGGCCAAAGACTCCCATTTTCCATCTATTTTTCCGAAGACCGGACGATTTCCGAATATCTCAGTCCTCATATCTTTTGTGGGCACTGTTCGATATTCAAGAATTCCGATGTATGTTGAATACTTTTTTGAACTGGGAAGATCATTTGCAAATAAAGATAGGGAAGTAAGAAGAGCCGCTAGAATAATTGAATGAAAAGTCGTGTGCATAAGAAAAGGTTACTTAAAATATGAACTCTAAACAACAACGTCATTAATTAGGTCTTGTGTCCGTGATCTGTCCTAGTTTCGTCCAAGGAATTTTATGCGCCGCTTATTTTTTGTCTAGGAATCGCACTAGCTTTGCTTGTTATCGAGTATGAACAAAAAGGAGAAATATATGAGTGCAGAAACTCAAATTGAAAACTCCAGTGTCGACAGCAAAGAAAAAGCATCTGCGAGCAAGAAAACAAAAGATAAAGAGACGAAAGAAAAGATCACGAAGAAATCAGTTCTTAAAAAATTAGAAACCGAAACCGCAAAGCTTTTGGAAGCCTTAAAAGCGACGGCCAATAAAAAAGAATTTGGACGAAAGATCCGGGATAGCGAAATCATTCACATTGGATTGACGTTAGTTAAGCCAGAACATCTCGAAGGACTAAAAGAATCAACCTACAGTGAAAAAGACCGCCTTCAAATCGTGTATCTTGAGTACCAAAAAGAACACGGAAAGCTAACGCTCGACCAATTCATCGGAAAACTTCTCAATGGGGAAGTTATTCGAGGGAGTGAGGCTAAATAATGTCTAGAAAAAGTGTAAGACACACGGTGGAAAAGGTTTCTAGAGGCTTGCCTGAACTAAATACTTGCATAACTATTAATGAAAATCGAGGGAGCAGCGCTCTCTCGAAGCTCTTTGAAAACCGTATATGGAAGATAGGGCAGGTGGCGGAGTATACTGGGTACTCAATAGGTACACTTTATAACCTCACCTCGCAGGACTTGATACCTCATCGAAAGAAACGCGGAAAACTATTTTTCAAGCCTCTTGAAATTGAAAACTGGTTTGAAGAAGGAGATATTTGATGAGTAAAGTTTTTGTTAATGTACCGAAGCAACCTGGAATTAGAAAAAATGTAATTTCAGGTCAATATCAAGCGCTCAAGAAAATCGATGGCAAACAGTATGCTGCTAGCTTTCCTACAATACGAGAGGCTCAGCATTGGAGAAATACATTCAACGGTGTTGAAGCAAATGAAGAAATTTCGGAACCTATTGGTTTAAAGAAATCGTCTTCTACTTTAGGACATGTCTGGGAAAGATTCGTGGCACTTCACTTTTCCTCCATTCAAATTTCTACTCAGCGGATCTGGACACGCAGATTTATGTTTTGGAAACCGCTGTTTAATTTGCATATGGAAGATATAACTCCGACGGTAATCAACGAGTTTATTGATGAGCAAAAGCAGGTATTTTTGTCTGAAGAATATAAGGCTCGTGGGGAAGGGTGCAGTGGAAGATGTAACCTGGACAACGAGATCAATATTTTCAACACAGTGTTTAATTGGTATAAGCGCGAAGAGGAGTTTGCGACAGAGTCTAAATTTTTGTTTACGCCGATACGTCCGCGACACAAAAAAATGGGCTACATCAAAGATAGTCCAAATAAACCTGAGAACAAAAAGATAACTGTTGAAGCTGCCTTTAAATTTTTTCAGGCGTTCACAAATCAGCTATATGCCGATCTTGCGGTGACACAGTTTTTTTGTGCTGGCCGGATTGGAGAAATAGCTGGGATCCAGATTCCCAACATTTATTTGGAGGAGGATTACTTAATTATCAAAGAATCAATTTCTTGGTGTAACGATAACAAGATGTTTGAGTATTTGAATCCTTACCCAAAGAATGGTGAGTCGCGAAGAGTACATCTGCATCCAATCCTCAAAGAGGTAATTGTTCGAAGGCTTAGAGAGAGAGCTCCGAGATGTGATTTTCTTTTTCATGTCGAAGGTAAACCTTTAAATTACTGCACGATCCAGGCGAACTATCGGCAGGCGCAGAGAATTTCTGGGATTCCTTTTAGGGGTACTCACTGTTTGCGTCATGGAATGGCGACCTTGGCTAGGAGAGTTGGTGGTGGGCTTGATGCCGTGATTGCCATGACAGGTCACAAAGATCTAGCGCTGGCAGATCACTATTCAAAGATTGACGGAGAAGATCAAAAGAAGACTTCCGAGAAGATTGTTGCTCACATTAGAAAGCTTGGATTTCTTGAATCCAGGACGAAGGCTCAAATCGCGGCTTTTGAGAAGAGTCCCCTGAAACTAGTGAAATAATTTTTGCTAAAATAGGGTGATAGAGGGTGATATAAGAAAAAGCTGATAGAATTAGCCTTTATATCCCCTGTAATTATAAGGAGTTAAGAAGTTTATGCCGGAACTTCCCGAGGTAGAGGTCGTCCGTCGTGGCCTTGAAGATATTTTGAAAGATCAACCGACGCTCAAAAAAGTAGAGTTGAAGCGGCCGGATTTGCGCGAACCCATTCCTGCTAAAAAAATCAGCACACTCGTCGGGGAAAAACTTCTTTCTGTTGAAAGACGGGCGAAGTATCTGCTTTTGTGGACAAAAAAAGGAGCGATGCTCTCTCATCTGGGGATGACGGGGACGTGGCGGGTCGCGCCTCCCGGTGACGAACGTTTGCATGATCATATTTATCTGCATTTTTCTGGCGGACTTCGTTTGGCCTACCGCGATCCGCGCCGTTTTGGTTATTTTGACTTCGTTCAAAATCCTCTGGAACACCCGAAATTAAAGGCGTTGGGGCCAGAACCCTTGAGTTCTGAATTCACGGGTAAAGAACTTTGGGAAAGTCTGCGTGGAAAAGAAGTTGCTATAAAAATAGCCATCATGGATCAGAAAATCGTGGTCGGCGTCGGCAATATCTATGCAAGTGAGGCCCTTTTTGCTGCCGGAATTAAGCCGACATTGCCATCACATAAGTTGACGCGTGAACGGGCCGACGTTTTAGCCAAAGAGATTAAAAAAATTTTAACTCGATCCATTGAGCATGGTGGCTCGTCGATCAGTGATTTCGCTCAAGCCTCGGGTGAGAGTGGATATTTCCAGACAACTTTTCGGGTTTACGATAGAGCGGGAGAAGAATGTGTGACTTGTGGGCAACAGGTGAAATCAAAAGTTTTGGGCGGACGAAATACCTTCTGGTGTTCGCGTTGCCAAAAATAATTTTAAAAATTCGTTTGTCAAGAGGCCGCAATTTTGTGTAACTTGGTCCTTAGTCGAGTTTTGAAAACAAAAAATGCGTTAAGCATTAATTTATTAAATGAAGGGACAACAACAATGAAAGCTATCGTTATCGCGGCTTTGCTAGCACTTTCTTTCACAACTGGTTTCACTTGCTCTAAAAACCAACCTGCTGAGCAAGCACCTGCTACAACTGAAACTGCACCTGCAACTACTACTGAAGCAGCTCCAGCTGAAGGTACTCCTGCAGCTACTACTGAAGCAGCTCCTGCAACTACAGAAGCAGCTCCTGCAGCACCTGCTGGCGAAACTAAGTAATTAGATCCGAAAAGGACTAATGAACTTAAGTTCAGTAACGAAAGCCCTCGCAAGAGGGCTTTTTGTTTTTTAGGCGAACGTCATTTGCCGAATGAAAAGGACTCTTCCTCACGTTCTTTCTTATATATAGACGTGGATCCGAAATTCTTGCACATGCTCACATTAAAGAGTCTAATTATGGGTGTATTTGATAAAGGAGATACATCGTGGATTCTTTCAACTCTTTATATGGGTATTTTTTAGAGAGCTGCACATGGGCCTGGGTACTTGGTTCCATCGTCCTCTTGTTGTTTGTCGGTTTCTTCAGCAGCCCACTGATCGTGTGGACAATTGCTGTTGCAGCGATTCTTTTTGGATTCGGTGCGCCGATGTGGTTGTGGATCGTATTCGCAGTTCTTGCAGTGATCTTCAACATTGCGCCTCTTCGCGCGGCGCTTGTAACGTCAGGTGTATTCGCGATCTTCAAGAAGTTTGAATTCTTGCCAAAAATCTCTGACACAGAAAAAGCGGCGTTGGACGCCGGTGTTGTGTGGATTGAAAAAGATCTTTTCTCTGGAAAACCAAATTTCACAAACTTGATGAATGAAGTTTATCCAAATCTGACTCCAGAAGAAAAAGCGTTCATGGACGGTCCGGTAGAAACTCTGTGCTCAATGATTGATCACTGGGATATCTATAAGACAAAAGAAATTCCTGAGGACATCTGGAATTACATCAGAAAAGAAAAATTCTTGGGAATGATCGTTCCTAAAGAATACGGTGGTCTTGGCTTCTCAGCGCTTTGCCACTCTGAAGTGATCATGAAAATTTCCTCTCGCTCTTTGGCGGTTGCGATTCAAGTGATGGTGCCAAACTCTTTGGGTCCGGCAGAGCTTCTTGCTCACTATGGAACAGACTCTCAGAAAAAACATTGGTTGCCACGTCTTGCTGACGGAACTGAGATTCCATGTTTTGGTTTGACAGAACCAACAGCAGGTTCTGATGCCGGTTCAATCACTTCTTCCGGGGTTCTTTTCAAAGACACAGACGGAAAAATCAAAATCAAGTTGAATTGGAATAAACGTTGGATCACATTGGCGGCGATTTCGTCTGTGATCGGTTTGGCCTTCCGTCTTCGTGACCCAGAAAATCTTTTGGGTAAAGGCGAGGATCTTGGAATTACTTGTGCGTTGATCCCTTCAAAGACTCCAGGCGTTGTTTTGGGTCGTCGTCACGATCCATTGAACACTCCTTTCTACAACTGTCCAACACAAGGTAAAGATGTTGTCGTTGACGCTGAAGAAGCGATCGTCGGTGGTATTGCCGGTGCAGGTCGTGGTTGGATGATGTTGATGGAGTGTTTGGCGGCAGGTCGCGGTATCTCTTTGCCAGCTCAGGCAACAGGTGGTGCAAAACTCATCACACGCGTGACTTCAGCTCATGCGGTTGTTCGTCGTCAGTTCGGTGTTTCAATCGGTAAGTTTGAAGGTGTTGAAGAACCATTGGCTCGTATCGGTGCTTCAACATACACATTAGAGGCTATGAGAAAATATTGCTTGGGTGCTCTTGATAAAGGCATCAAACCAGGCGTTATCACAGCGATGCAAAAATACTACGCAACAGAGATGGGCCGTAAAGGCATCAACGATGCTATGGACATCATGGGTGGTGCGGGTATCTCTATGGGACCTCGTAATTTGTTGGCAGAGATCTACATCGCAACTCCAATCGGTATTACTGTTGAAGGTGCGAACATCATGACTCGTACTTTGATCATCTTCGGTCAAGGGGCGCTTCGTTCTCATCCATTTGCGTACTCTGAAGTGAAAGCTTACGAAGCCAATGATACGAAAGCCTTCGATAAGGCGTTCTTCGGTCACATTGGTCACATCGTTCGTAACACATGCCGTGCGATCTTGCTTTCATGCTCTCGCGGTTACTTGGCAGCCACTCCGGATTGTCATCCGCAAATGAAAATCTACTTCCGTCGTTTGTCTTGGACTTCAGCGACTTTCGCACTTCTTTCTGACGTGGCGATGGGTGTACTGGGTGGTTCATTGAAAATGAGAGAAAAAATCACAGGTCGTTTTGCCGATATCTTGGCAAATATGTACATTGCGACTTCAATCCTTCGTCGTTTCGAAGCCGAAGGTCGTAAAGAAGAAGATCTTCCATTTGTTCACTACAGCTTGAAAAACTCGATGGCTGAAATCCAAAAAGGTTTCGACGGTATTTTCGATAACTTGAAAATCCCAGGTCTTCGTTGGTTCTTCAAAGGTTGGATCGGTGCTTGGTCTCGTATTAACTCTGTGGGTTCACAAGCTTCAGACGGTTGGTCACACGCAATTGCTTCAGCAATGATGCAAGAAGGTGGTATCCGTGAACGTTTGAGCGAAGGCATCTACGTTCCTAAAGATCGCAATCAACAATTGGGTCGTTTAGAGCATGCGTTTTCTGTGTCACTAAGAGCAGAAGCGGCTGAAAAGAAAATCAAAAAAGCGATCCGCGACGGCGTTCTTCCTAAAAAGAAAACAAATCTTTTGTTGGATGAAGCTCGCAGCAAAAACATCATCACTGAAGACGAGTTGAAACTTGTTCAAGAGGCCGATGCTGTCCGCTACGACGCGATCCTGGTAGATGACTTCTCTGAAGAGCAATACCACGCAAACAAAGTTCTCTAAGAGGTACGCCGTACCTTTTTGAATTGCACTGCACAAGAAAGGGCGCTGATGAACTCGGCGCCCTTTTTGTTTTTTCTGCGGATAAAGAACACTTTGGCGGTATTTTGTTCTTTCTTTTGCCCCCAAAGAAGAGTAGCTACTGGGATATAAAGGGGCCTTTATGAAAAAGCTCGTCCTTTGTTTCCTAATGCTAGCGTTCTCGTTTCAAGTCGAAGCTTCTTCCGGCAGTCGTTTTAAGAAAGTTCTTATTATTGTCCTGGAAAATACAGATTATGCAGACGCTTTAAAACAGCCTTTCTTGCAAAAGCTGGCTCGTCGGGGGGCTCTGCTCACACAGATGAATGGAGTCACTCATCCTTCGCAAGGGAACTATATTGCGCTATTGGGTGGGGATACCATGCAGGTGGTTAACGACAATCCTGTAAACATCAAAGGCACAAACCTTGTCGATCTTCTTGAGGTTCGTGGTTACACTTGGAAGGGTTATATTGAGGATTATCCTGGGAATTGTTTTACGGGGCCGACAAAGGGGCGTTATGCTCGTAAGCACAATCCTTTTATCAGTTTCATCGATATTGCGCAGAACCCTTCACGCTGCGCTAATATCGTCGATACAAAGACTTTCGAAAAAGACGCAGCAGCGGGGGCTTTACCATCATTCGCCCTTTATGCTCCGAACTTAGATGATGACGGCCATGACACAGGAATTGGATTTGCTTCCAATTGGTTGCAGAAAAATTTTGAGAGCAAGTTTTCAGATCCTCAATTCATGAAAGAGCTTTTGGTCATCATTACTTTTGATGAATCAAAAACTCGCAGTGGAAATCTGATCTATACAGCACTCTTAGGTGATTCTGTAGTTCCGGGTTCTTCAACAAATCAAACACTCACGCACATCGATTTAATGCGCATGATTGAAGACGAATTCCAGTTGGGAACTCTGGGCCGTAAAGACAATGCAGCTCAAGGTCCCGAAGGAATTTGGAAGTAACATAATCGTTGGAAGGGGAGTTAGCCTTTAACTCCCACATAAACATCAACGATGGCATTGTTCGGATCTTGCGCTTTTTCTCCATAGACTTCGAAATCTGTTTTGAAAAGACGTTGGCCTTTAAGTTCCGCCCAGATCTGCGCCCATGTTTCTGGAACGACAACGTAGGGAAGTCCTTTTTTTGTGACGTATTTCTTATAAGAGCCAGCCAGGATTTTTTTTCCGACAAGACCTTGTGGAACTGAATCCAGATTGGCTACTTTGTAGCCGAGAAAATAATCGTACCTACCAGTTTCATCGCTTTCGTAATTAGAATAAATGGCGAAAATATCGTGGCTTTCAGTCTGAGGAACTTTTCCTTTAAGATCTTCTTTAAAGATTCTTTCCCACATTTTCGCGATCTGCCCTTGGCCTGGAGCGCTTGTCATTTCTGTTTTGTTGTCTGTTCTGGTTTCAAAGCCAACAAGGTAGAATTCTTTTTCTGTCACGAGCATAAAGTTTCCTTTAAAAAAATCTTAAATCGGGCGACGGCGAGATTTAGAAGCTAGGATCTTTTTAATCAATCCGTCATCGTCTTCGTCGAAAACATCGCCAATGATCTCTTCAAAAATATCTTCCATCGTCACAAGACCCACATATTTCGTCTGTTCATAAATCACGGCCATGTGAGATTTTTGTTCCTGCATTTTTAAAAGAATCTTAAAGAGCGGTTCAAATGATTTGAACTTTAAAATCGGACGGATCAGAGTCTGCCATTCCGTCGTTTCTCTGAGGGCTAAGAACTCTTTCGTATTTATGATACCAATGACTTCTTGATCCTCCAGAACCGGGAGGCGAGTATGACGAGAATTAAGAACAATCGTTTCAACGTCATCGTGGGAATCATCCTTACGAATGTAAATGACATCTTTCCATGGAAGCATGATCTCGCGCGCGACTTTTTTATCGGCACTCACAAGATTCACGACATATTGTTTCGTCTGTTGCGGCAAATCTTCAATCGCAATGTCTTGGTGATCATGCGCAAAGTTTTTCTGTGAGCCTAAAGTCACAAGTTTTACTAAGATATTGGTCGACTTCTCAAGAATCGTCACAGCAGGAGAAAGAATTTTTTCTCCTAAATAAAGACCTTGAGAAGTCCACAGTGCAATCGCCAGAGGATTTCGTAAGGCGATTGTTTTAGGTAAGAGTTCTCCGACGACGACACTTAAGTAAGAGATCGGCAAAACTACTGCCGCAATGGAAATAGCTTCCGCGGTTTGCTCGGAAACTTTAAAGAATTCCATAAAGAAAGGACTTAAAGCTTCTTCAGCTCCCGCACCACCGACGGCGGCAGCAATAGCGCCAACCAGGGTGATGCCGATCTGAATTACAGAAAGAGTTCTTTCAGGATTTTCTTTAAGCTTTAAAAGAACGCGCGCATTTCTATTGGTCGGCGCAAGACGTTTGAGTTGCTGTCTGCTAACAGTCACAAAAGCCATCTCGGAACCGGAAAGAAGCATGTTTATAAATAGACAAAGAAGGACAACGAGAATTTCGGTCATGGTGTCTCCTTAAGCAGGAGACTGCATAAGCGTTTCGGGTAAGGGTCAGGATCCATAGTCCGACTAAGATAACAAAACGGGGTTTAAAAACAAAGGATCACTGCATCTTACTAAGACGCGCAGTGCGTTATATAAATCTAGGACAATCTCATTGCTTTTTATGGCACCGCTCGGCAAAAGAGGGCTTCCTATAAACCTGCGAGGCTCTATGAAAATCTTCGTTCTGCTTTTGGCGCTTCTTTCTTCCAATACTGTGTTTGCATCTTGGGAGGAAGATTTTGAACTGATTAAAAATGTTCCTCGCAGTTACGAAGACTCCGGATCTATCTGCGAAGAAGTTGCGCGCGTGCAAGTGCAACGTGAATTTCCAGCGCCTCAGTATAACGTGATTGTTGGAATTGCATACGGCGACGCTTCTCATGTGATCGGGGAGTTGGACGTTGTGATTTTTGATAACAATATCCAAAAAGTCGTGAAGATCGGTGAAGTGAAATGTTGGAAAGACTTGCCGGGCGGACTTGAGAAAGCTCATGAACAAAGAGCCAGATTTCTTAAAACAGTTCGTTCAAACAAAGCGACACGTTTCTTTAATACATCGACAAAAGAAATCTACTCGCCAGAACAGTTTCAGTTTGTGAACGAGTTTTTCTCTATCGCGCAAAAAGGTTCTGTCGCTCAGGGATTTGATAGAGAGTTAGAGTACACTCTTCTGGAAATGAAAAATCACCGTTATGAAATGATTCGCTGTCAGCATGACGGCAAGTGCGCTCGTCCCTAATATCCGATATGGAATCGGGGGCCTCCGGCATCCTATCCGGAAGCCCCTCGTGCGCGTTCCTAAGTTTCCTTAGATCGAACGCAAAATAAAATTAAATGATCGCATCATAGAGCTGAACGCCTGGCGTTTGTTGATAAAGCCCATGTAGGTGAAGTGACGAACCAGTGGCAGTTCTAATTCTTCTTCTGAGTGACCTGTGTAAATCACCACGGGAATGGCTTTTCGAACCTTGTGAATTTTCTTTTCTGTCAAAAGGCGATCCATTAATAACAATGTATCGCGACCACCCATCTGTGGCATCTGCCAATCTAAAATCACCAAATCAAACTGTCTGTTGACGAGCAATGGAATGGCGTCTTGGCCGTCAAAGGCCATTGTTACGTCGCATTTGTAGTGATCAAGGATGTGAGACATAAGCTTAACGGAATCTAAGCTATCATCAATCACCAACACGCGCGGAGTGTGTTGCCTTTCTAGTGCTGTTTCGATCACCATGAGGTATCTCCCTTTTAAAAACTTACCTCCTTATTTGATCTGAAGTAGATCGGAGAATCTTCTAAAAGAGCGACCATGAAGGGATTTTAATAAAAGGTCTGCTGAGATACAGAAAGGACTCGCGTTTATTACGCGAGTTCCTTCCTAGTTTGTTCTGTAACAACAGTTTCGCGCACAATGACCACTTTGATTTGGCCAGGGTAGTTGCACTCTTCTTCGATGCGTGCAGCAATTTTTTTAGACAGATCTAAAGCTTGCGTGTCGTCGACTTTCTTGCCATTTACAAGAACACGGCACTCGCGTCCGCCACTCAAAACGAAACAGTCCGTTACGCCTTGGAAGCTGCGAGCAATGTCTTGAAGCTCAGAAACTTTTTGATTGTAAGATTCAATCGTCGAGCGACGTGCCCCCGGACGAGCTCCTGAAACCGCATCAGCTGCGATCACAAGAAACGCATGATCTGTTGAAGGCTGTTCATCAAAGTGATGGGCTTTTACAGCGTGCACCACGTCAGGCGCTTCACCGCGGGCCGCGATAAAGTCAGCACCAATCACGGCGTGTCCACCTTCCATCACGTGGTCCATGGATTTACCAATGTCATGAAGCATACCCACGCGACGTGCTTTTTTGATGTCCAAACCCAGTTCTGCCGCCATCAATCCCGCGAGCCAACCGACTTCACCACAGTGGAAGTATTGATTTTGCGTGAAAGAGTAACGATAGCGAAGGGAACCCATCATTTGACGGATCTCCGCATTCAAACCTTCAAGCTTTAATTCTTTCGCTAAAGCATCCCCGTCGTGTTTGATGTTTTTAAAGAGTTCTTTTTTCTGATTTTCAGCAATTTTTTTGATGAAATCAGGATTGATGTTTTTCTTCTCTTTAAAAATTCTTTCAAGCGTTCTGCGAGTCAGCTCACGGCGAACCGGATCGAATCCCGCAACGCCCACCATGTCCATGCCTTCTTCGACGATGATATCGCAACCACAGGCCTCTTGAACGGCTTTAATGTTGTTGCCATTGGCATCAACGAAAAGTTTGCGGATGTGATTGTCTGGAAAATTCACAGCGCCAATACCGCGTTCAGCGCAGTAAGGACGGGCAAAGCGATCAATCACAAGACTTAAGATTTTTTTCGCACGCGCTTCTGCGTGTTCCTTTAAGTCCTCTTCAGACTCTTGAATGAACTTAGCGGCTCTGCGACGAGCATCTTCTTCCATTTGCGTTTTCAGTTGATTTTTAAATTCTTCCGAAGAAGTTCCCAAACGCTCTGTCAGTTTTTGCACAAGATCATTGTTTAAATTTTTCTGTGCATCTTTCAATTTGTTCAGTTCTGCTTCCTGCACGCGCAAAGCTTGCTCTTGAGCTTTCACTTCTGCTTCACGGTCTTGCAGTTTTTTCTTTTCCTCGTGAACGATAGAATCGGCTTTGGATTTTTTTTCGTTGGCGACTTCTTGCAGCTCTTCAATGCGGCCTTCAACCTTAAGCATCTCAGGTTCAACCTTGGTCCACATTTCCATTTCAATTTCTTGAACGCGTTCTTTTTCCTCAAGAGCTTTCAGCTCGGCCGCTTCTTTGGCTTCTCCAACAATGTCTTGAGCTTCGTCACGTGCATGGCGCAAGGTGCGCGCATTCAGAAATTTGTGCAAGGCCAAGCCCACGCCACAACCGGCGATCAATCCAACAAAGGCTATAGCAATCATTGCAATCATAGTGTTACTCCTAACCCTCTTAGTCTACTGTTCCTTGCGCTTCAACGCAAATGATCCCCGGTTTTGAGCTTCTCTTTACTTCTGGCGTTATGGATTGTAGCGTAAGAAGAGAACTAGTTTGAGGAGACTTTTATGGGGCATATGGAATGTCGTACGAAATGGACCGGGGATATGGGATTTGAATCTCATATTCGCACTCATAAATTCACTATGGACGCTAAAACGGAAGTCGGTGGTAAGGACCAAGGGCCAACTCCCAAAGAACTTCTTTTGGCCAGCATCTGCGGTTGCACGGGAATGGACGTCGCTTCTATTTTGAAAAAAATGAGAGTGAACCTTTTATCCTGCGACGTGAATGCACAGGCTCACACCACGCATGGCTATCCTTCTATTTTTGAAGAAGTAAAATTGCAGTATCACATCGAGGGCTCGGATATTAAGCCCGAACAAGCAATGAAGGCCGTCACCTTGTCGATGACAAAGTACTGCGGTGTGAGCGCGATGGTTTCAAAGGCTTCACCGATGAGATACGAAGTGATCTTAAACGGAAGTAAAATCGGGGAAGGAAAAGCAGACTTCGAGGGTGTTAAAGAGTGATCTCCGTACAAATTCCTTTTTCAGAATTGGATTTTACCTATGCGCGCTCGCGAGGACCGGGCGGGCAGAACGTGAATCGAACTAATTCCGCAGCGATTCTGCGTTGGAATTTATGGCAATCGCAATCCATAAACCAGGATCTTAAGGAACGCCTTGCGATCAAACTTCAAGGAAAGCTCACTGTCGACGGAGATTTAATCATTCGCAGTGAAGTCCACAGAGACCAGGATCAAAACCGATCTGAATGCATTCGTAAACTTCAAGAAATGCTGAACAAGGCTCTTTTTGTTCCTAAAAAACGGGTGGCGACAAAACCGACAAAGAGTTCGCAAAGAAAAAGAGTGGACACCAAAAAGCGCCACTCTGAAATCAAATCTTTAAGACAAAAAGTCCGTAATTAAACGACAGGTTCACCGATGTGGGCCGTATCTGCTTCTGCTTTTGTGGGCGCACTTTCAATCGCGTGAATACGACGAGAAAGATAAATCGCTACAAATGTGAAAACGACCGCGATGTATCCAACGACATTGTAGTTATCAAGGTGACCGTTAGGACCTGTCGTGATGATAAGTCCTGCGATATAACTAGAGACCGCCGCGGCCATCTGTTGCACGCAACTCACAATGCTCATAAAACTTCCGCGATTTTGCGGCAAAGAAGTTCCTGATACCAACGCAGTTGCAGGAATCATACGTCCTCCGGAAGACACAAAGAAGAAAGCGCAAATCGCCAGGGTCAACCATAGCGGCGTTTGTCCCATGTGTGTGATCACCCAGTAAGGAAGAATCGTAATCAAAGCGCCCCACAGGAAGATCTTGTGTTTACCAAAACGATCGGCAAGGCGGCCAATGAAAGGGGAGCTAAAGATCGTACAAAGTCCGCCAGCCATGTACATGAGTGGCAATTGTTGCTCTGTCATTCCCACGTTCGCCACAAGGGAAGGGGAAAGAAACGGAATAATCGCGAAGTGACCGAACATCACTGCCGCCATAAAGAACAAAGCGCGACGCTGATTTTGATTGTGAATAATCCGAGTCAAAACGCGGTGAATAGGTTCTTTCTCGCGCTTTTCCAGCAAGTGAACGCGCATTTCGGGAACGTACTTCCAGATCACAAAACACAAAAACAACGAAAGCACGCCTAAGAATGTGAACGGTGCGTGCCACGAAAATTCATTGGCAAGAAAAAGACTGAAGGGGACGCCAAGGATGGAAGCCATCGAGAAGGAAGTCATAATAACTCCCATGGCACTTCCACGGCGTTCATAAGAAATCGCATCACTCACGATCGACAAAACTAGAGAGCTTAAAACTCCACCGAAAATTCCCGTCAAACCACGGGCTGTTAAAAGAAGTTCGTAGTTAGGGGAAAGAGCACACGCAATCGTGCCGATGGCGAATCCGAAAAAGAAAAAGAGCAGGCTTGTTTTACGATCAAACTTATCAACAAAGAAGGAAGCTAAAAAGCCACTGATCGAAGCGCTGAATGTATACGATGACACAAGGAGTCCGAATTGATGAGGAGTGATCGCAAACATACGCATCAACTGAGGTCCCAGCGGCATCATGATCATAAAATCCACGATAGAGCTGAACTGAATCGTAGCGAGAATTCCAAGGAGAATTTTTTCTTGTTTAGAAAACACGGTGGGGGTCCTTTTTGTTGACGACTTTCAAACTAACCGATAATCCATTTCTATGGCAACAATTTGGAAGTTTACAAAATTTGTTTTGGTTTTGCTCGTCATTGTCGGTCTTTCTTGGGTCGTTTTGGCGAACTACAGTGTTATTTTCTCTAAAACCGTCGTGGGTGAAATCACAGGCGTGGAGCGTGTTGAAATCCCTGTGGCATTAATGGCACGTAGCGATGGAGATATCACTTCAAAAGTGTTCTCTTTTGCAATTGGCATTAAAGATCAAAAAACAGGCGAAATCTATACGGCGTCTTCAGAAGATCGTCAGTGGGCCGTAGCGCAAAAAGGTCAGTGTGCTGAAGCGGTTTTCCTTCCGTATCCACCTTGGCAATTCACGAAAAAGGACACTTACTTCGGTGCACGCTTGGTGCGTTTGTTTGAGTGTGCGAAGTAATCGGAATCTTATAACCAAATGTTAGAGATTCTTCTTCTTTTGACGGCAGTGGGTGCAGGCTTTCTAGGAGCTCTTTTAGGGCTCGGAGGCGGTATCATTATCGTCCCTGTCTTAACACTTTTTTATCACGTCAATATTCGTTATGCGATTGCCGCTAGTTTAATTTCTATTGTCGCCACATCTTCGGGCGCAGCGGCGAGCTATCTTAAAGACTCTTTAACAAATCTGCGTCTGGCCGTTTTTCTCGAAATCGGCACAGTGACGGGAGCTGTTGTTGGTTTTTTAATCGCTTCATTTATTAAAGCGCAGTTTTTGTTTTTGCTCTTCGGTGTGTTTTTATTTTTCTCGGCGATCATGATGCTCAGAAAACGTGAAGAACACCTCACGGGAGAAAATCATCCCTGGGCAACGGCTTTAAAACTCGACGGTTCATATCCTGAAAGCAACGAGCGTTGGGTGAACTACAAAGTTCAGCAAGTGCCGCTGGGATTGTTTGCGATGTTTGGTGCCGGCGTTCTTTCCGCTCTGCTTGGTATTGGCAGCGGTATTTTCAAAGTTCTTGCGATGGATGGAGCAATGAAACTCCCTATTAAAGTTTCTTCAGCGACTTCCAATTTTATGATCGGTGTGACCGCTTCGGCCAGTGCGGGAGCTTATCTTTTGCGTGGAGACATTCAGCCGCAAATTGCAGCTCCCGTGGCTGTCGGAATTATCATTGGCTCTTTCTTCGGTGCCAAAGCCATGGTGCGAATTCCAGCAAAACGCATTCGTCAGATCTTCGTTGTCGTTTTAAGCATCGTCTCCATTCAGATGATTATTAAGGGGCTTCAATGAGTAAAGAAAACTCAGCACCCTTGTCTCTCCACCAACTTGAAATTCGCATCAGTCAATTTTTGCGTGGTGGGGTTCTTTTTGCCGGAGCATTGCTTTTTGTAGGCTGGGTTTGGATGCTTATTAATAGCGGCGACGTTTTAAGCACCTTTAACGAGTATCATCCACAATCGCTTTCAGAAAGTATTCAATGGGCGCTTATTATGAACGACCGCGCTCTTTTGATGTCTTTCTTTGGATTGGTCGTCCTTGTGACGTTGCCAGTGATACGCGTTTTGATGACAGGAATTCTTTTTATCAGACAAAAAGATTATCGCCTGGCGATCATGGCCTTTGCGGTTTTCTTTGTTTTGGTCGCAAGTTTTACTTTGGGAATTGATCTTTAAAAAAGTTTATTGGCCAGATACAGCGGCAATAAAATGTAAATCGTGATGTCGCGAACTAGATAATACACAAAAAACACCGCAAAAACCTTCCATCCGTAACGACGGAGAACGCCCTTGATACCGCCTTCGCGAAAAACCTGTTTGGCTTCGCGAATTACTTTCGGCGTCCAGCGTTCTAAGAATTTAGGTTTCGGTGATGACTGATCCATAAAAAACTAATGGCCCCTTACCTAGTGCTACCTTTCCTTTATAAGGGCTTCGGTTAAGGGGTCAAGGAAATGAGACAGGTCTGTCTGCCTCGGCTTTATTACACTCTATATGTTGCGATTAGTCAAAATAAGAGGTCTTCATCTAAAAGTGCTAGTCCATCTCTGGGCCCGAGTCCTACTATTAAACAATGAACATGAAAAATCTCAAATACACAGCGTTTATCAATCTCTATGGTCTTCTTAAAATTCCTCTTGTTCTTTTTATCAGTCCACGTGTTGTCGAAGCAGGGGAAAAGCGTTTTATTTTGAAGGTACCACTTTCTTATCGCACGAAAAACCATCTGAACTCGATGTACTTTGGAGCTTTGGGAATTGGTGCTGAATTATCGATTGCGGCGGCGGCTGTGATGGCAATTTCAGAAAGTAAGCAAAAAATCGATTTCGTGTTTAAAGATTTTTCGGGTCAGTATTTAAAACGCGGCGACGGTGACGTGCATTTTATCTGCGACGAAGTTGAAGCGGTGAAAGCTTTGATTGATGAAGCGAAAACAAATCCGGCACGTATTGAAAGAAAATTTAAAGGTTACGCAATTGTTCCAAAAACAAGTGAGACTGAGCCCATAATGACTTATGAGCTCACACTCTCCGTGCGCAATCGTTCACTCAAGTCCTAAGTGAGAAATATTTTTCACGCTCTCGTCGTATTCGGCGATGAGCTTTTGATAAATCTCACGCACTGTTAGGATCTCTTCCACCAAACCCACGGACTGGCCAGCACTCCAAACTGTTTTCCAAGTGGGTTTGACTGCCGCTTCTTCTAAAGACTTCATGCCCATTAAATGAATCAATGGCGTCATGTATTTTTTTGTGAGCTTATGGTCTTTTAAAATCTTAATTGCCCAAGGCAGATCCGTTCCCAGTTTTTGCACGTAAGGAGTATTGATGACGGCCGCTGGAGTTCCCGACACTCGTGTTGTCATCACAATATCTTCCGGCGTTGATTGCACAATCGCATCTTTGTAAGCCTGATCGACTTGTGCTTCACGACTGGCGATAAAACGAGTTCCAACGCTCACGCCAGAAGCTCCTAGCGCCAAGCAGGCAGAAATCATCGAGCCGTGCGCGATACCGCCAGCGGCGATAATAGGAATCTGCAGGCGTGTTTTAAGCCAAGGAATTAAAACCAACGGTGATATAGGACCCGCATGTCCACCAGCTCCGGTGCCAACGGCAATCACACCATCAGCACCCATATCTTGAACCTTCAAAGCATGTTCAAGATTCGTCACATCGCAAATAACTTTCGCGCCATTTTTATGAGCCTCTTCAATCACTTTCTTAGGGCTTCCCAACGAAGTGATAAAAAGATCTACGCCGTTATCAAGAGCGATCTTTAAATCTTGCTCCTGGCGGGTATTGCTTTTGTTAACGATGATATTTACACCGACAGGTTTTTTCGTACGCTTTTTAATCTCTTTTAAAGCTTCGGCATACTTTTCGATGGGACGATAATTGAGCGCTGGAAATGTTCCAATCCCGCCGCTTTCACTGGCTTCAACCACGATGTCGGTGTTGCTCACCAAGAACATAGGGGCTGCGATAATCGGGAAATCCACTTTCATCAAATCTGAAAAGGGCGTATTAATTTTCTTGAGCATGTTTATAGACCTCGATTTTTTGCGAGTGATAAATTCCCGCATGTCCTGAGAAAATATAACTCATAACGCACGCTAAGGCTGCGTAAATGGCGGAACCTGTCCCAAATAATTCCATTGCCATCAAAAGACACGCAAGAGGTGTATTCGCTGCTCCCGCAAAAACAGCGACAAATCCCATTCCCGCTAAAAGACCTGTAGGCAGAGGTAAAATCCACGCCAGGGCATTCCCTAATGTTGCGCCAATAAAAAACAACGGCGTGACTTCGCCGCCTTTAAATCCAGAACTTAAAGTGACGACGGTGAAGATGATTTTAAAAAGAAAATCATAAGCCGGAACAGGCCCCTGAAAGCTTTCGACAATAACGGGAATACCCAATCCCAAATAGCGATCAGATTGTAAAAGCGCGGCTCCTAAAATCACAGCCACACCACCGATAAAAGCGCGCACCAGTGGAGACGCAAAAGTTTGTTTTAAAAGATGTGTGAGTCGGTGATTGCTCCAAGAAAAAGCATAAGCACAGAGACCGAAACAGATTCCCGCTACGAGGGACCACAAAACAGTCAGAACAGAAATTTCAGGAACTTGCGCAATAGAATACACCGTGTGATGCACGCCCCATTGTAAACACACGCGATCAGCAACAATCGCCGCAATAAAGCAGGGGAGAATGGCTTGATAGCGAAGGCGCCCAATATCTAACACTTCAAGACCAAACACAGCGCCCGCCAGCGGAGTGCCGAAGACAGAAGAAAACCCGGCAGAAATACCCGCCATCAAAAGTGTTTTTCTTTTTTCAGCATCAAAGCGGAAAAGCAATGTTAGCTGATCTGCCAACGTTCCGCCCATTTGCACGGCGGTTCCTTCGCGTCCGGCGGAGCCACCAAAAAGATGAGTGATTAAAGTTCCCAATAAAACAAAAGGCGCCATACGCAGAGGAACAACTTTTTTAGGATTGTGAATTTCGTCAATGAGAAGATTATTTCCTGCATCCGTATTTTTGCCATAGCGTGAATATAAAAACGCGATTAAGACACCGGCCCACGGAAGTAGATAAAGAAGCCAAGGGTTTTCAATTCGTGTGTGCGTGACGAAATCAAGAGCCAGTAAAAAACCAGCGGAGGCAGAACCAGCAAGAAAGCCAACTAAGGCGGCAATAAAAATCCAAAGAAGAACATCGGGAAGAAGGCGCAGAGGAATTTTAAAAAGTTTTGCTGAATTCAAAAAAAAGACCCTCCTCGATAAGAATACGAGGAGGGGCGTTGGAGGCAAGTGAATTCTTACGGATTCAGATAGCGTCTAATAAGAAGGAAAACTTCTTTTTTGATCGCGTCTTCTCTTTCAGGTCCTTGAGGGCCTAGAAGAGCCAGTTGCAAGATGTTGTTAAAGCAACTGACGATAAATAGAGCCATCATTTCACGATCGCGTCCTGGGATTGGCGGCATGTGTGCGAGCACCGCTTTTTGATAGTGCTCAAAGAACACGCGTCTTGTGTCCCAGTAGTCGAGCATGCCTTGCACTCCTTGCAGTGCCGTTCTTAGAGGACGGTTGTCATGAAAGCGAGTGAATCCAATATCAATGAAGGCATGAACTTTAGAGTCCAAGTCTGTCGCTTGGAGTTTTGCCAGGTTTTCTTCGATATAGGCCAAGTCCTTCTGCAAAAGATCATCGATCACTGCAGCGACAATAGCTTCTTTATTTGCGAAGAATTGATAAAGAGATCCGATACTCACGCCGGCCATTTCGGCAATCTTATCTGTCGTAATAGCGTGATACGGCTCTTGCACTAATAAACGTGCGCAGGATTCCACAATGCTTGCCACCGTTTCTTTGGAACGTTTTTGCACCGGGATTTTCAGCATGTAGCGTTTTTCGGGATTTGTGTGAGTTACTGGAGCAGCACCCATAATTTCCTCCTTTCGAGGCTTATAAACTTTGCTCGTGTTCATATTCGGTCTTTAGGGGGCAATATTCAATACTGGTTGCCAAAGTATTATTCTATAATACCGAAGTCCCTCAGGAGAATACACTTTTACAGAATCTTAACAAAATTTACGAACCATCGTCTTATTTTGGTTCTGTGAGGCCAAAAACTAGAAACATTACTCTATAGCAATCAAAAAGCTGTATAAATCAGAAGAAAAACTTGTGTTGAACTTAAATTTTAAACTCTTTCATAAATGATTCTCCGCTCACGTCATTGTTTTTTGAATTAGTTTTTAAACTCGGAAGGCCTCATAGTAGGCATTTTCGGGGTATTTTGTGCGAAAAAGTCGATTCACATTGACCTCGTCCGCCGCGGCGCAAACATCATATTTTTTCGATGACCTCACATTTTAAAATGGCCTCAGTAAGCCAAAAAATAAGATAGCAATCATGATCCAGATCATCGACATGATGCTTCTCTTGTCCCAAAATTAAAAGTACAGGAGGCGTCATGTCTGTGCTCGAAGTGGATAAACAGTTCCCCAACCTCGGCTCAAAGTTAGGTCTTTGTGTAAAAGACCTTGATAAGCGTGTGCTCTATCAAAATGAAAATTGTGTAAAGACTTGTGGGCTCATGACGGGTCAGGTGTGTGGCAAGACGTGCATGCGTCTTTACCATCAAATTGAAGAGTGTGCCGCTGTCTCTGAAGGCATGAAGCTCTTTAAGGCTACAGAGATCGAAGGCCATAAGGTTGATGCCCTGATCGTTAACGACGGTAACAGCATTACAACGATTCTTTATCCATTGGATGAAGACCAGGATAAATTCAAAAAACAAGAAATCTTTTTCCAAGAGCGGGGTCTCACAAAAAGCGAAGTTCGCATCATGCAGATGGTGATGCAGGGAATGACCAACGCCGCGATTGCAGAGAAGCTTTTTATTTCCAAAGCCACTTTGAAAACTCATTTGAATAACATTTATAAAAAGCTGCCTGCTTCTATGCGCCCATCTCAGGTGAGGGGCTAGGTTTCTCCGTGGTCTGGTCCTTATCGTAAAAGTGACGGGTCAAAACATAGACAGGGCAAGGGGCTTTGCGTACGACGTTGCGGGTGTAGCTTCCCAAAAGAGCTGCGCTCATAGGTCCGCTTTGCGCCTCCATGACTACTAAATCCGCCTCGTGATTTGCGATGGAATCAAGCACAAGTTCATCGACGCCTTTAAAGCTGCTATCAATAAAGAAAGAAGCCGTGACGCCTTCTTTTTGAGCCCAGTCGACCCATTGTTGGGCACGACGGGATTGGCTTTCAATCTGGCTTTCGACGATCTGATCCAAGGTCATCATCTTGCCTTTGTAGTTGTATACCCGCGGACTTGTATCTAAATCAAAAAGACTTTCAATAGGACGAGCGATTGCGTGAAGAAGAAGAACTTCGGCTTTAAGCATTTTGGCGAGATTTAAAACATGTCGGAAGTTGTCTTTAGAATGTTCACCAAACTCAGTGGGAAATAAAATATTTTTCGAGGTTTTTGTTTTGGTAGCGTGATTTCCGACCACGCAAACCGGCACTTCGGATTGCAGCAAAAGACTTTCAGCAAAACTTCCTAAAATAAATCTTTGAAATCCTTCGCGACCGTGACTGCCGACAATAATCAAGTCGGCTTTGCTCTTCACGGCATAATTTGAAAGGGTTTCCGCTGCGCCAGCATGGGATTGAGAGGCGTGCGGAATCACTTTGGCTTCTCGTAAGAACGGCAAGTTGTAATCCGAGAGCACTTCCCTAAAAAGGGATTCCGCCGTTCTTGAGTGGTCCGTAACCCAGGCAGGGACTTCGTAGGTGGGAAGTACGATTTCATTTTCACGTAACAAGTAAAGGGGCTCGATATCGGCGTTCGTGATCTCATAAAGATGAGTCACGTAATCTGCCATTTTCTGGTTCAGCTCTTTGTTATCCTCGAATGCATCAATAGCCCAGATAATTCTCATAGAACCTCCCACAGGCTTAATTTTGCTCTTAAGGAGGTTCGGAAAAAAGACCCTCTTTGAGAGTCTTGTCGGGATACAAGAAAGATTGCAACAAAACTGTTATTTGAAAAGATATTCTTGAGATTCTTTGATGTAGCTTAAACCTCTTAAGTACATTTCTTCGCCATTTTCTGGACAAGGAAGCTGATAGTGGAAAGCCATATCGTTTTTCCAGCGAAAGCAGCGCTTGTTATTAAAATCGCGAATATTAAAGACCACAGCCCACGGTCCTTCAAACCACACGGATTGCCCTAGATGAAAAATGCTAGCGCCTTCAGAGAAGTCAGCAGGGCGCAAAAGAGAGCGTCCCAAGAATGTCGGCGCTTCGTTCCCTGTGAGGTCTGCCAGCGTCGCACCGACATCATTTTGTGTGTAAGCGCCTTCAAGCAGTTTTTCTGTAAAAGGAGGTTTGGTTTTTTTATCCGGATTCACTGAGTGATATTTCATTAAAAATGGAATGGAGTAGTGCTCAAAAATTCCATTCGCAGAAAAGCTCGTGTGATCTGAAAGAAGAACCAGCACCCAATCTTTTTTCCATTTGCGTTTTTTAAGTCCTTCATAAAAACCACGCAGTTCTTTATCCGCATGATGAGTCACACTTAAGTGTAAAGACGATTGATTCTCTTCTCCAAATGCGGGACGAACACCGTGAGGTAAAGCGAGATCGTGAGTTGTGTTGGTGTTAAGACCAATCAACATGGGCTCTTGCATATGGTCCATGCGGTCGATAGCAAACTTATAAAGGTCTTGATCGAACACGCCCCAAGAGTTTTGTTCGATGTTTTTCCAATCTGGAATTTCGCGTTTTCCGTAAGATTCCTGAAAGCCTGTTTTCAAAACCAAAAGACCCACGCCACTGGTGTATTGGTCAGATCCTTGGAAGAACGCAGAGCTGTAACCTTTTTTCGCTAAGAATTGCGGAAAGCATTTAAAATCTTTGTTTTCAATTTCTGAAAACATAATGCTTTTTCCGGGAGGATTGGGGAGGCTGCAAAGAGTGGCAAAAAGTCCTTCCGTGGTGCGATGCCCTCCGGCTAGCATTAAATCCACGCGCAAAGATTCTTTACGAAGAGAATTAAAGAAAGGCAGAACGTCTTCATCGCCGACTTTTTTATCGACGTAAACTCCGGGCCAGCCTTCTAAAAATACAATCACGATATTGCCATCGAAATTAGCAAACGGCTTTTGAATGCCGCGCAAAGATCTCCAGCGTTCAAAAATTTCCGCACTCTTAATGTGCGCGGGAATTTCGATTTGTTCTTTGGAAGATTTTTTTCCAGAAAGAGCCGCCCAAACAATTCCGTAAGCGCCATTAAGGGCCAGCGTCGCACCTTTGCTGCCTCCGCCAGAGCGATACGCCCACGAAGGATCTTGGGGAATACCCTCAAAGCCTCGGGCAAAAACCACACTGATGATTAAAACAAAGAGCACAGCAAGGCTGCGTTTGATAATTCCAGTGACGGGTTTATAACGGGGAGTAAAAAACTTGGAGGCAAAGGAAGCCCCCAAGAATGCAAAGAGCGCTTGTAGCCAGTATTGCTTTAATAAACCGCTAAGAGAACCCTGAATGGTAAAAAGATTGTAGACTTCATAGGAGATATGACGACCGGACTCTTTGGCGTAAATCGCATCGACAGTGATAAAGACCGTATAACAAAGCAGAAGCAGCCAATTGATCTTTGAAAATGTTTTTTCCGCAAAACCAAACATCACGGAGCTTCCGTAAAGAATCAGATACATGAAGCTAGCAATCGCCAAATCAAAGTGCCAGCCATATAAAAACGGCCCCAGCGTATTATCAAAACTTTCTAGCGCCTGGAAATCCCAAAGATTCAAATACAGTGCAACGATTCCGCGCATGACCATGCCCAGAATCACAAGACGAAGAATATAGCGAGCGGAAGAGATAAAAAATGACATGAGCGCAGAGTATAAGAGAAAAATAAAAAAGCCCACCAGGAAGTGGGCTTTTTTTAAATTCTTGTTAAGAATTTTTTTTAGTTTGGAACGCCCGCAGGATCCGTACCTGGTCCCGCTTGAGAGTGAGCTCCACTTTGTTGAAGCTTCTCTTCAGCTTTTTCCACTTCAAGGATGTACTTCTTCGTGGCAGCAGGAAGTTCGTGCCACATTTTGATAGAAAGCCACAATCCCAAGAAAGCAAATGGCAACAAGAACAAAGGCCAATAGTGCCAGTCTTTGTGTGAAAGGTAACCGATCGCAATCGATTGAATACCTGAACCCAAGTACACGCAACCATCCACGATACCAGACGCTGTTGCCGTCATCTTCTTACCACCGAAATCGGCGGCCGCTGTTCCTGACATCAAAGAGTGAACGCCGATAACAGCGAACGTCAACATCACAGCCGCAGCACCCAAAACAGTTGGGTTCTTCATCAAAGAGAAGATCATGATGATTAAAAGAATAATCATGAAAGCATTGTTAAGAGCCGCTGGAGGGCCACGACGAGATTGGAAAACGCGGTCAGAGATAATTCCTGCGGCGAATCCACCAAAGATCCCCGTTAAGCAAAGCAAAAGACCCCAGTTTTGAATAAAGAATTGAGAGCCATCATAGAATGAAGGATTCACGTCTTTCATTTCTTTCGCGAAAACCAGATACCACTGCATGATACCGTTACGCAAAACACCTGAAGTGAAATCCACAAGAGCGATTGTGATCATCACAGGATTTGTGAAGATCTTTTTAAGCATGAAGCCGATAGAGATTTTCAAGTTCTCATCGTTCTCGCTCGGAGCGGAAGAAGCATCGGCTGTATCGAAGTCATCGAAGTTCGCTTCTTTTGGAGAGTCCTTCAAAAGAACCATGTCAACCAACGCCCAGCAGATCAAAAGAAACGCAGGAATTGTAAATACCAACCAAGTGGCATTTGTCGTGCCGGTGTCGATAGCGAAGATGTGTTGAATGAAGTTTTGGAAAGCCGTTCTTTCGCCTTCAATGTGAAGTTGAGAAGCATCAACAATCGCCTGACCCCAGTCGAATGCGAAGTAAACCCCGAATGAAATCAAAGTTCCAAAGATCGCGCCGAAGACACCGCGCTCACGAACGTGGAACCAGTAGGCTTTGACTTTGATAATGGAAACCGCACCGTAACTTTGGAAGAACATGTTCAGCGCAAACAAAACAGAGAACGCAAGAACCATGTTCGTTTTTAGACGGCCCATGAGGTAAAGGTAAGTCACTCCGCCCATCAAAAGATTCATCACTGCGGCACCCAGAGCAGCGATGATGATCCCTTTTTTACCACCGATCTTATCGACGATAGGACCATTGAGAAGGAACGAGAAACCGTAAGTGATTGTACCGGCTGCGAAGATCAAACCAAATTGTTCTTTGGTCATCATGTCGCCCAAGGCATTTTTAGACACGTTCAAGTTGTAACGGGCCATGTACAAGAAGGCATACGTCATTCCGAGTGGGAACCAGTTAACGAAGCGACGGAACATGAACTTACGAGAATGACCCAAAGGGTTGTTCTTAAAGTACAGGGTGATCACAGCCGCGAGACATAAGCCTACGAGGAAAAGTGCCATGGAGCCTCCAGTAAAAATTTCCGTGAAAGCTAATAGATAAATGAGAAGTTGGCAATCGAAAGAGCCGGAATCTGCCCGAGAGAAGTTTTAGGATTTTGTTAAGACGCCGCAAATCCGCTTCTCAAGTGAATTTCACTCGAAAAACAGCAGTGATACGATGCAAAAAGTTCAAAATTAAGCGCCCAAAATGTGTTTAGAGTGGGGAGTTTTATGCATAAGAAAAACTTATGGAAAGTCTAAATATTATCTGTTTGTGCTTATAGGTCTAGGGCGATATGTTTTGTTTCAGAAGGAGACATCGAAAAAATCCTTCGACCCTCGGTAGGTCCTTGGACCACCTCTCTCACGCAAGAGAGCGCCCCGGTCCCCAAATAAAACGCCGTAATCACGGCTCCTTAAATCCCACCATCACAGCCCACCTAAAAGCCGCACCGAGGCTTGCGCGCGCGAACGACGCAATGCTACCTTTGACGCTATGTCATTCAAATATTTTCCTCTCTACGAAAAGCAAAAAGATAACACTCAGTATAAAAAAATCTCTTCCGATCACGTGAAAGTTGAAAAGTTCGGCGACAAAGAAGTTTTGGTGGTTGCACCGGAAGCTTTAGAGTTGATCGCACAGGAAGCTCTTAGCGATGTGTCGCACCTTTTGCGTGCGAGTCACTTGGAAAAGCTTGAAAGAATTCTCAAAGATCCTGAAGCCTCTCCGAATGATCGTTTCGTCGCCGTTGATCTTTTAAAAAACGCCGTGATCGCAGCGCAAATGGAATTTCCTTCGTGTCAGGATACGGGAACGGCCATCGTCGTCGGTAAAAAAGGTGAGCGAGTTTTCACAGGCTTTGACGACAAAGAATATCTCTCCAAGGGGATTTACAATACCTATCAAAAACGCAATTTGCGTTTTTCACAGATGGCGCCGATTTCTTTCTTTGAAGAAAAAAACACCGGTTCAAATCTGCCAGCCCAAATTGATCTCTACTCAGAGCAAGGTGATGAGTATCATTTCTTGTTCATGGCCAAAGGTGGCGGCAGCGCCAACAAGTCTTATCTCTATCAAAAAACAAAAGCTGTTTTAAATCCGGAGGGATTTGAAAAGTTTGTGCGTGAGACTTTGAATTCTTTAGGAACGGCGGCGTGTCCTCCGTATCACTTAGCGTTCTGTGTCGGCGGAACTTCCGCTGAAGAAACTTTAAAAATCGTAAAATACGCGTCGGCGGGTTATCTCGACGGTCTTCCAACTTCAGGCAGCGAAGGCGGCAGAGCTTATCGCGATCTTGAAATGGAAAAACAAGTTGAAACTTGGGCGCGTGATACGGGCATTGGGGCCCAGTTTGGTGGAAAGTATTTTGTTCACGACGTGCGCGTGATTCGTTTGCCTCGTCATGGTGCGAGCTGTCCGATTGGTGTTGGTGTGAGTTGTTCTGCCGATCGCAATATCAAAGGAAAAATCACTCGTGACGGTATCTTCCTTGAGCAATTGGAACTTCATCCTGAACAGTATCTTCCAAACCATTTGAAAGATGCGAGTGCTGAAGCCATTCAAATTGATTTGAATAAACCCATTCAAGAAACGTTGAAAATTTTGTCGGCACAAAAAGTCGCGACACGCGTGATGCTAAGTGGACCGATGATTGTGGCGCGCGATATTGCGCACGCGAAACTCAAAGAAAAAGTGGATCGCGGTGAAGGCGTTCCTGAATACTTTAAAAATTACGCCGTTTACTATGCGGGTCCCGCAAAAACTCCGAAGGGTTATGCTTCAGGATCTTTTGGTCCGACAACAAGCGAACGCATGGACCCTTACGTGGGAACATTCCAAAGCTTGGGCGGCTCGATGATTATGCTAGGTAAGGGAAACCGCAGCCCGCAAGTCACAGATGCTTGTAAGCAGTACGGTGGATTCTACCTAGGATCAATCGGCGGCCCTGCCGCTCGCTTAGGAAAAGAGTGCATCACGAAAGTGGAAGTTCTCGATTTCCCAGAACTGGGTATGGAATCTGTGTGGAAGATTGAAGTGAAAGACTTTCCGGCCTTTATCATTGTTGATGACAAAGGAAATGATTTCTTTAAGTCCGTCATTCGCAAACTGTAGAAAAAGGTACCAGGTACCTTTTTCCCTTTAGATATCTTTTATAAGAATCGGGCTTAGACCGACAAAAAGATTCATGATCACCGGGCCAATTAAAAGGCCCGGAAGTCCCATCATAATGATAGCTCCGACGACACACGTAAAGCCCACTACGGGATTGATTTTATTTTCTTTTCCCACCATGAAGGGTTTTAAAATATTGTCGATTGTTCCTGCGATGATCGCAACAATGGTAAGACCCACGCCAGAACCTGTTCTTCCGCCAATAAATGCTAACACGGCCAAAAGAAAACCCACCGGAGCTGCGCCAATCACTGGAATAAAAGAGACGAAGAAGGTGACGGTAAGAACCAGCCAGAAATCACCTTCACCGAAGATCAAACTTCCAATGCCGATGATGGACGCTTGAATAAGCCCGATAACCAAAGTTGAAAAGAGTGTGACTGAGCAACTGCTTTTAAAAACTTCCACCAGGTTATCTGTCGCTTCCGAATTGAAAGGACTGTATTTCATAACGAGTTCACGAACGTCCGAGGATTTAACCAGCAACACAATGAGCACAATAGTAAAAACAAAGCTCGCTAAAAAAATTGCTGGAAGCTGTCCTAGAAACTGACTGGAGTAATTAAAAATCATTTCTCCGGTTTTTTGCATCGTGTTTTCCATCATGCCGCGAGCGGGACCGGCGACATCTGTTCCGGTCCAATCAGAGACCTTTTTTAAATATTCAAGCACAAACTCTTTCAAATTGTGGATCTGTGAAACAATACGATCTGTTTCGATACCTTGAGGTTGGCTGATGTGGACGACAATGCGGTAGATGGCAAGCGTAATAGGAATCCAGAAGATCGCAAAGCCAGCCAGGACCGTTAAAGTAATGCTGCTATTGCGGCTCAGTTTTGTTTTGCGGCTGATGGTGTTGATAAAATCATTCAATCCTAAAGCGAAAATGCCGGCCAAAACCAAAGGACCTAAGAAGGGCCAGTTGATAAATAAAAATGCTGCAATGAGAACCACTAGCAGGGCCCAACGAACCAGAGTGCTTTTTGATCTAAGAATATCCATCATAACTGCTACACCTTTTTAATAAATAAATCCTGCGCGCCACGAATGCGTTCCGCATAAACTCCATTTGAAGCTCTTTTACCCGCGCTGACAATCATCGTGACGGACGCTCCACGCGGAAGTCCTAAAAGTTTTTTTACACGAACTTCATCAAATCCTTCCATAGGGCAGGAATCATATCCCGCCGCGCGGAAGGCGAGCATGAGATTTTCGCAAGCTAGCGCGGTGGTCTTTGTAGCCCATAAAAGATTTCCCCAATACCCAAACGGACCACGAGGAATGACACGGAAAAGTCCCAGGATCGATATCGCTAAGGTCTTAAATGGAGAAAAAAAATTGAAAGGTCCATTACCGTAGACAAACGGAACAAGTTTTTCGTAATAGGCTCTGACAGCTTTGGGAGTGTCGGGGCGCTTGTCGAAATAAGCGAGGTTCACTTTCTGCCCAAGGCTCCAGCGATCGGGACGGGCCACGCACGCAATCAGCGTGGGAGCAGTGCGCGCTGCAGGTTGATTCAGGCACAAAGTTTTTAATTTTTTTAGTTTGTCTTCGGACTTCACCCAATAAAATTCCCAAGGCTGTAAATTGGAAGAATTTGGAGCGAGTAACGCGAGGCTTAGGCACTCTTCAACAACGGCATCAGGAATTTGTTCGTTCGTAAAAACGCGAACAGAGCGACGGCTGGCAATAACCTTTTTAAACTCTTCCATATTACAAAGAAGAGCTTCTTCAACGTAAGACAAGTCTGGAACTTTGCTGAAAATATTTTCTGACATAGATTAGTTTTGAACTTCACACTGCATGCGACAATCCGAATTGCAGCTCACCCACGTTCCGTCATGATTGGGTGGCAAATAGCTGGGATTGCAATTGGTAAAATAAGAAGCGGTGAAGGTGAGTGCGCGGCCGCGCTGAAAGATTTCGCAATTTCTGCGCGCATCGTTTTCAGCATCATATTGGGCGTCGCGCTTGGCTTTATCGAGGCAGAAAAATCCGCTGTTCGCATTGCAGTAGGTGTGTTCACTGCCACGGCCTGTAACATAAACCGTGCGAGCCGCAAAAACGCTTTGAGCAAAAAGCAGAGGTAGTACTGTTAGGATAATTTTTTTCATAAAGCCTCCCACTGTTCAATCAACGCACAGTTTACAGGGAGAGGCAATATGTAGCTTTGTCAAAGCAGGGCGTTAAGCTTTAGCCCTGTGTAAGAAATTGGACGCCGAGTTCCTGGCTTTGCTCTCCTTCATTCCACTTGGTCCAGCGAACTTGTCCTTCAATAGAAACATATTCTCCGGCTTTGTTCTGGTAAGTAAGACTCACAAAATCTTTTTTACTATAGAATGGTGCTTTGATTTTTAAACAAGACCCATTCACGGAAATGTTCTCAAAGCTTCCACCCATAATAGGTTGAAATCCCTTGTTCTCCATTCCTAGCGGAAGCAGTGAAGGGCTGAGCATTGCTTTGTTTTCGTGCGGCTCTCTTTTGTCTTCACGCAGTTGCAGGCTTTTTCCTTCCAAGTAAGCCAGAATGTCATTGGCAAGATTCGCTTCCTCTGTTTTCCAAAGAACGACAAAATCCCGATGCGTTTTCAGTTTGATTTTCATTGAACTTGAAAGTTCATTGACGACGAAAAAGGTTTTAACGTTGGGAATGGTTCTTTGAAGGTAAGAGTAAATATCAAAGTGACGGATTTCCAAGAATGGCAAAAAGACCACGATGATTTTTTCTTCATTTGTTCCGTGTAAAGCCGCACGCAGATTGTATGGATTTTCAATCACTGTGCAGTTGAAAGTTTTTTCGTTTTTAAGCTGATTGGGAATCTTCTGTGTTCCCGTGATAAAGATTTGAGTCATCCTGAGGTTCCTCCCTTGCGAAGTTCTAAAGCAAAGGGAAAGCCAAGATAAAACTCTGCAAAAGCGGTGTTTCAAGTGGAAATTCCTGAACACCTGTCTAAGAAACCTTAACACTGTTAGATTTGGCGTCTCATTTTGAGGAGGGGTGAGTTGGCCCTCGCAAAAGGCCAACTCACATGATGGGAAGGGTAAGATGTTAGATATCTATAGCAAATGACAAACCTAGGCTTAAAACTCATATATTGCTTCTCGTAATGTTTCCCGCGTTTTTTAGGGGCAAAAGTCCCCAAATGAGAGGTGAAATTCCTAGTTGCGAGGGCGACTTGAAAGACTTAACAATAAAAACAGAAGCAATGGATTGATAGAAGACAAAGGAAGTTTGTGAAAAGACTAAAGAGAGTTTTTGTATTATCGCATGAGTGGAATGTCTTTTTGGTTCTTCTTATTATTATCTCAGTGAGCGTCTTTAGCTGGTGGACTGTGAAAGTGCACTTAGAAAAAGAATGGAATGCTCGCTTAGAGGCAGAGATTCAGAAAGTGACTTCGACAATTGGTCGGGAGTTTTTTGGTTATGGCCAGGCTCTCACCGATACACGCGCTTATTTTCAGTTAAGCGGTGTGCCCAGTCCCAAAGAGTTTCAAACATATATCGAGTCTTCTGAGTTGCTTCGTCGTTTTCCTGGCCTGCAAGGAATTGCTTTCGCTGAAAAAATCGAAAAAGACGGAACTGCTTCTTTAGAAAAAAGAATGCGCGACAATGGTTATCCTGATTTTAAGTTCTGGCCGGAAGGGGAAAGAGCTCTTCACACATCCATCGTTCTTATTCAGCCCGAAGACTGGCGCAATAAAAAAGCGTTGGGATTTGATATGTACTCGGACCTGAGTCGACAATCCGCGATGGATAAGGCGGTTTTGACAAATTCTCTGGCGATCACGGATCCCGTGGTTTTGGTGCAAGATGATTCGGAATCGAATCAACAGGGTTTCTTGATTTATTTACCTGTGACGAAAACCACTGATGTCACAGGAGAAGCTGAGCCTAAGAGTGCGCTCTTGGGTTTTGTGTATTCTATTGTGCGCATCACAAAATTCTTTAATGGTGCTCTGGGTGTTCCGCAGTTCTACGATGAGAAAGTAAATTATAAAATCTATATTTATGAAAAGAAACTGGGAAGAACGATTCCGATTTATGAGCGTTTTCCCTCTAAAAATATAGATGAAAAAGAGCCCGTTGATATTTCTGTAGATAAAGAAATTCAGGTATTCGATAAAACGTGGACTCTGCATTTTGAGCCATTGCCGCATTTCTTTAACTGGTATGAGCGCTACGTTCCTTTTCTTTTTGCTTTTGTGACGTTGGTCATGCTCTCAGTGATTTTCTTGGCTTTATGGTCCACGCAACAGTTTTTAAAATTCAGTGAGCGTCATAAAGACTCTTTGGCACAATTATCAAAAAGTAAATCGACGGAGATCGCTCTTTTTAGAAGGCTTAACACTGTGATTGCGGATCTTTCTTCGGCTATCGAGGGAAGTAATCTTTTTGAAAAATTCTGTGGGCACTTGGAAAATGTTTTCCAGGTTGAGGACTGTGTAGTTTTCGTACGCGAACACAAGGGACCTTTTGAAAAACGTTTTCAAAAAGTTCTAAGATCCTTTCCGGACATTCTTGATGTGCCATTGGAATTTGACGAGCTTTTAAGGGACGGAGTTCTTTCAACAAAAATTCCCTCTGAGGAGCTCACAAGATTATTGGCACTGTGTCCTCCGGGAGTGCGTGAAACTTTTGAAAATGAATCCTGCTATTTAATGCGCTCAGTACTGCATGAGTCCGGTAAAAGCACTTCGATTCTGGTTATCATGAAAGGACCTGAAGGTCTGGCTGATTCCAAAGTGATGGAGTATGCTCTGGTCGGGGTGTTCGGTCAGTTTGCGATGTCATACGATAAAGCGATTCTGCTTCGCCGTGCAGAGGACGCGAACTTTATGAAAAGTTCTTTCTTGGCAAACATGAGTCACGAAATCAGAACGCCGCTGGGAGTGATCGTTGGTTATTCGGAAATTTTAGCCGATGATGAACTTGAAGGGGATGAGAAAACCCAAATCGTTAAAAGCATCAAACGCAATGGAAAAGAGCTGGCGCGTTTGATTGATGATATCTTGGATATTTCTAAAGTAGAGGCGGGCAAACTTCATTTTGAAATGGCGCAAGTGAATCTAGAAAATCTCATTCATGAAATCAAATCTATTATGGAAGTGCGCGCTTCTGATAAAAAAATTCAGTTCAACATCGCAAAGCTCAGCAATGTGCCAGGTTATGTTATTACTGATGATGTGCGCCTTAAGCAGATTCTTGTGAACATTGTTGGAAACGCCATTAAGTTCACAGAAAAAGGCGCGGTTAAACTTTTATATAAGACCTATGTGAATGATGAAAAAGAAGAGTTCTTAGAATTCCAAGTGCAAGACAGCGGTATTGGCATCAGTGAAAAGAATCGCGAAAATCTTTTTAAGCCGTTTTCTCAAGGCGATGTTTCAACAACTCGCAAGTATGGCGGCACCGGTCTTGGTTTAGCCCTTTCTCGCCGTTTGGCAGAGCTTTTAGGAGGGGATTTGTTCCTTCTTGAATCTTCCATAGGAAAAGGCTCTACCTTCTGCTTGCGTATTCCCCTGCGCGGTCTTGCTAAAGAATACCTGAATATGAAATCCAGCCAAGAGGCGACTGTGCTTAAAGTGGTAAACACTTTTGATGAAAAGCCTTCGCATGCTATTGATTGGTCTTCGTTGGATTTAAAAAATCTTCTTAAAGATGTTCGCGTTTTGTTGGTGGAGGACTCTGAAGACAATCAAGAAATCTTTCAACACTTCCTCATGACGGCCGGAGCTGAAGTCACCATTGCTGATGATGGAGAAAAAGCTGTGGACGCTGCCTTTAAGAATTCGCCGGATATTATTCTTATGGATATTCAAATCCCTAAGATGGACGGCAAAGAGGCGACCAAGCGCATTCGTCAAAAAGGATTTACGAAGCCCGTGATTGCGCTGACGGCGCACGCCTTGAATGAAGAGATTGAAAGCTGTCTGGCTGCGGGTTGTAATGGACAAATCACGAAACCTGTTTCCGGGGAACTTTTGGTTCAAGAGATTTATTTTTATTTAAATCATCGAGGGTAAAGGTATGGCTATATTTGATGTGCCTTTAGAATCGCGGATAAAATATTTAAAACGGCGGCAAGAAGAGATTGCGAAAATAGATTTTGAAAATCCTGATTGGGACTTTGTAAAGAAAGTCGGGCATCAGATCAAAGGCAACGCCGTGACTTTCTTGTTTCCTGAATTAACTGAACTAGGAAAGCGTCTTGAAGACGCTTCGGTCTCGCAAGATATAAAACAAATCAAAGAAATTTGCGGTGAGCTTGCGCAAAAAGTTTCTGAACTTTTGCGACAACTTGAAAAGTAATTTCAAAAAAAGGAAGGCCGCCCTTTCCGAAGAATGCACAAGAAGGGGCGGCCGCTTATCCGCTGCAATCGTGGATTTTTGCGACGGACATATATTCTTTCCGGGGAATATCACCCGACGTCATTTGATAATTGCAAGCCGGGTGCCTGACAAAAATATCGTCATTATGCTTTAAATTAGATTTAATACTTAATTTATGTCTTATTGTGGCAAATAGCCACATTTTGATTGCGGATATTTGCCTCGTTGTATAACCATAAAGGAAGACCCGGAGGATGCATGGATAAGCAAAAAAAGATCCTTCTCATTGAAGACGACATTGATTTAGCAGAATTAGCGACAGCTTATTTTCGCCAAAAAGATATCCAAATCATTCATAGCGAGGATCCCCGCGAAGCTCTTCATCAAGTCGTGACCAAAGAAATCCAGCCTGATGCCATCATTTCAGATTTAAATCTGCCAAGCATGTCGGGGTTGGAATTTATTAAAAGACTTCGTGCTGAAGGAATTCAAATTCCTATTATTTTGATCACGGTTTCAAACGACGTTGAAACTGCGGTGGAAGTTATCGAAGCCGGAGCTTATGACTTTGTCGTAAAGCCTTTGCATTTTCCTCAGCTTCTTATCTCAGCACAAAGAGCCTTTAAGTTTAATAAACTCAATGCCGAAAATAAGACATTGCGTGAAACGTTGGACTTAAGCAAAGGTCTGCATCCTGATGGGATTATCGGAAAAAGCGAAAGCATCCTGCGCATTTTAGATCTTGCAAAACGGGTTGCAAAAAGTTCCTCCACAGTTTCTATCTCAGGAGAAAGCGGAACCGGAAAAGAAGTTTTTGCTAAGGCCATTCACACTTGGAGTCCGCGCGCCAAAAAACCTTTTGTCGCCATCAACTGCTCTGCCATCCCAGAAAATCTTTTAGAGTCTGAACTTTTCGGTCACGCCAAAGGTTCCTTCACAGGGGCCGTTGATAAAAAGGTCGGTCTTTTTGAAGAGGCCGACGGTGGAACTTTATTCCTCGACGAGATTGGGGATCTGAATCTCACTTTGCAAGCAAAACTTCTTCGCGTCTTGCAGGAAAAAGAAATCAAGCGGGTCGGCGAGAATCAAACACGCTCTGTGGATGTGCGGGTGATTGCGGCCACTCACAAAGATCTTCGTCATGAAGTGCAGGAAAAAAGATTCCGCGAAGATTTGTTTTTCCGCCTTAATGTCATTCCAATAAAAATCCCGGCTTTGCGTGAGCGCAGGGAAGACATTATGCCTCTCGCAGAACATTTTCTAAAAAAGTACAATGCCCTGAATGGTTCAAATATTGTCGGCTTTAAAAAGAACGCCAAAGAATATCTTCTGACTCGTCCTTGGCGCGGCAATGTGCGCGAACTTGAAAATGCCATCGAACGCGCGGTTGTGTTGACTGTCGGAACGGAGATCGATCAAAGTGCTTTCACGCTTTTTGAAGAATCTGTTTTGATGGAAAAAACTTTCGACGAAGATAAAAAGAACGCTTTTGTTTTCCGTTTTGGTGAAGAGGTAGAACCTCTGCATGAACTTGAAAAAAAGTATGTGCAGTTTGTCTATGAGCGAAATAACAAAGCGAAAGAACAGACGGCGAAAGCTTTGGGAATTGATCGCAAAACTTTGTATCGAAAACTTCAAGAAATTGAGCCAGGACAAAGTGGAAAATAGCAGGGGAATTTTGCCCCAGTGTTTGTATTAAATCAAAATTAACCGGGTCTTATGCTGGTGCTAAGGTTGCAGAACTTCTTGTAGGACAACAGGAGGTTCTTATGAAAGCCCTTATGCGCTTTATACTCGGGATGAGTTTTTTAGCGGCAGTCACCTATGAAAAACCCACCACCGTTTCTCCGGCGAGGATGATCAGTGTCGCACGCTCTGCTGAGCCTGTGTCTTTGGAAATGCATAAAAAAAGGGGTCACCTCTTACAGAAGAGATGACCCCTTAAGGTTCGCACAACACTTACCCTGCGGGAAGCAGAGGAGTGCCTGGAGGATTGAGGGACAACTTATCCCAGCGAGGAAGATCTACATCCAAAGCAATCTTCAACACTTCATTCACGTCTTCGACGAAGTGGAAGCGGATGTCGTGACGGATTTCCTCTGGGATCTCTTTAAGATCCTTTTCATTTTTGTTACATAAGATGACTTCGCGAACACCTGCACGGTGAGCGGCGATCACTTTTTCTTTGATACCACCCACAGGCAGAACACTGCCTCGCAAAGAAATCTCTCCGGTCATAGCTAATTTTGGATCAACCGGTTTATTCAGCAACAAAGAAGCCATTGAAGTCACCATCGTCACACCTGCTGACGGTCCATCTTTAGGAATGGCTCCGGCAGGAACGTGGACGTGGATGTCTTTTTTGCTGAAATCCATCAATGGATCCAACATCGGCAAACGTGATTTCAAAAGTGTTAAAGCGATTTTCGCAGACTCTTGCATCACATCACCAAGCTGACCTGTTAACAACAACTGTCCTGTTCCGTTCATTTGTGCGGATTCGATAAATAAAATATCTCCTCCGACAGGTGTCCACGCAAGACCTGTCACCACTCCAGGAGGTAAAAGACTTTCAATCATGTCTGATGAGAATCTTTCAGCTCCTAAAATCTCTTCCAGATCTTTCACATCCACCGTCAATGTCGTGTTCGCGGACTTCACGGCTTTTAAGCTCATAAATTTACAAATCGTAGCGATCTTTCTTTGCAGATCCCGCACGCCGGCCTCACGGGTGTAGTGAGTTAGAAGTTTCGTCATCGCCTCGTCGGTGATCGTTAAAGAGTTTTCGTCCAAGCCGTGCTCTTTAAGCTGTTTCGGCCACAAATATTTTTGCGCGATTTGTTTTTTCTCATCCAAAGTGTAACCACTTAAATCGACGACTTCCATACGGTCTAGAAGAGGCAAGGGGATGCCTTCTAAAGAGTTGGCCGTCGCAATAAAGAACACTTTCGATAAATCAAACGGCGTATCCAAGTAGTGATCTTGGAAAGTGCTGTTTTGTTCGGGATCGAGAACTTCAAGCATCGCGCTGGCAGGATCACCACCAAAGCCACGAGTGAGTTTGTCGATCTCATCCAGGATAAAGACCGGATCGTTTTCGCCGGCTTTTTTAATGCCTGCGATAATGCGACCAGGAAGGGCGCCGATGTAAGTTCGACGATGCCCGCGGATTTCCGCATCGTCGCGAACGCCACCTAAGCTGACGCGCACATATTTTTTACCCAAGGCCCGCGCAATACTCTTACCCAAAGAAGTTTTTCCCACTCCCGGAGGTCCAATGAAAAGCAAGATGGAACCCTGATGAGTTTTGCGAAGCTTCATCACCGCTAAATGTTGCAGGATACGACCTTTGATTTTTTCCAGACCATAGTGATCCTCATTGAGAACCCTTTCGGCCTCTTCAAGATCGATTTCTTTATGCGGCGAAGACTTGCTCCACGGCAGATCCAACATCAATTCCAAATGCGTGCGGATCATTTGATATTCCGGAGAACTTGAGTTGATCGTCTCCAGACGTTTCAATTGATTTTTCGCAAGTTCCAAAGCTTCTGGCGGCATGCCGGCTTTTTCTATGCGCTCTTTAAATTTCGCATAAAGATCACCGTTATCGCCTTCACCCAGTTCATCACGGATCACGCGCATTTGTTCGCGCAAGATCGCTTCTTTCTGAGTTTGTTGGAAGTTTTCGTTTAACTTATCGCGAATACCTCGTTGAATTTTAAGGCGTTCTTTTAACTCTTGCATGCGATCAAGAAGTTTCAAGGTGCGGTCTTTCAACGAAACGGTTTCCAGAATTTCTTGTTTTTCTGGAATCGCGATATCGGCGTAAGCGGCGCACATATTACTGAGTGTCGCAAGATCTTCAATCTCCGCAATCATGTCCTTAATTTGACGAGGATTTCCCGGAAGCAGTTCTAAAAGTTCATCGCTTAAAATACGTAAACTTGAAAGCAAAGCTTCCTCTGTTTTTTTGTCCATCACTCCGCGATCTTCAACCGCTTCGCTCTGCACTTCAAAAAAACCTTCCTGATGACGGCTTTGCACCACGCGCACGCGTTGATGAGCCTTCACAAAAACACTGTAACTTCCGTCTTCATCCATACGGAAGGACTCGATTTTTGCGAGAACGCCCACCGAGTAAAGATCCTCAATCTTCTCAACCGAAGTTTGCGGATTTTTTTGTGTTAATAAAATCACCCAGTGATTATCACGAAGAGCTTTTTGCAGGGCAGAAATACTTTTTTCTCTACCAACTCGCAAAGGCATACTTATGTCTGGGAACAAGACAGAATTCTTCAGAGGAATCACAGGGATAAAACCAGAGACGTAAGACATTTGTTACCTCATTTCTTCCCCTCAAAAGGGGTTAATGTAACAAACATGAGCACGAAATAAATTTCGTCAAGTCAGCGGGACACCATATTCTTCTGAAATGCGAAATTTGAGGTCCTTATAATTTACAGGCTTCGTAAAATAGCCCTGAGCCCCAAGGCTGAGGGATTTTCGTATACTCAGTTCGTCATCATAAGCACTCATCATATAGACATCAATACTAGGATATTTTTGTTTCACTTTTTGCAGTAGCTCGTACCCTGAAACTTCCGGCATATTGATGTCTGTTAATAGAACTTCGGATCCCGGGTGTCGGTCCGTGGTCGCTAAATAATTTAAACACTCCTTCGCCGTCGTGAAATAGTGAAGGCGAACGTCACCGCTTTTTATTGATTTACGAAAGTTAAGCTCACACAGCGTCCCAACACTGCTTTCATCATCCACAACAACCACATCCAGCGGTGCCGAAACATTCATAGCTGCACCTCCTGGATTCGTTGCTGTCCCGGAAGTTCAATTGTCACTTGGGTGAATTGATTTTCTTCGCTTTCAATGTGTATTTCGCCCCGGTTTTTTTCGACGTTTTGCTTGGCAATCCAAAGTCCCAGTCCGGTGCCTTCACCGGCAGGTTTTGTGGTGTAAAATTCATCGCAAACATTGGCGAGGTGTTTTTGTGGAATGCCAGAACCATTATCGCGAACAATGATCTTAAAGGTGGCGTCTGCCGCAATCAAATCCACTTTGATCGTGGGAGTGAAAGAGTTTTTATTTTTTTTATACTTGTCGCCTAGTGCATAAAGAGAATTATCGATGATGTTGATAAGCACACGCTCAATGCTGGGAGGATCAAAAACATTCGCATACACATTCGGAGTGATATTTTTTTGCACAATCAAATGAGTTTTCAAATCGACATCAGTAAGAGAGCGCACATAAACGTCCAAGCAGTGTTCCAGCATTTCTGAGATATTGATCCATTCTGGCTCCATATCGGTTTCTTGGCGAGCTTGGCGAAGCATGTTCGTAATGATGGTATTAGCGCGCTGACTGTGCTGATAAATCATGTCAGTCGCCTTTTTGCAGGACTCTGGATCTAAATCATCTTCTTCAAGAAGCTGGGCGGAGTTGATAATGATATTAAGAGGATTTTTGAGTTCATGAGCAATTCCAAATGTGATGCGACCAATCGTGGCGAGTTTCTCTTGAGAAATAAGCTGTTTCTGGGTTTGTTGTAGACTTTCAAAAGCTCGTTGCAGCTCCAGAGTTCTTTCTTGTGCGAGCTTTTCAAGATTTTCGTTGATTCTACGTAAAGAATCTTCCACGGCTTGGCGGCGATACTCGGTTCCGATGCGAGCGGCAAAAAACTCGACGACAGATGTGTAAAGCTCGCGCTCTTCCATGGGTTTGTCATCCATGATGATCAATAAACCGATAAGGCGTCCATCGGTATGTAGAAACGGAGCGCCGATATAGGATTCCACACCAAAATCTTTGAGCATTTGATCTTTGGGAAATGCTAACTGCACGTCGCTGGCGTAGCAGTTAACGCGCGTCCCGCAGATCACATTCACACAAGGTGTGTCTTCCAGTTCATAGACAACATTGTCGGCAAATCCAGAACCTGCCCAGAGATAATCCGTTTGGATTTTCTGTCGATCAGGTTCAACCGCGTGACCCACTAAGACATATTTCACTTTAAGAATTTGCGCCAGTCGATGAACCAACTCTTTGATGTACTCTTTGCCTGAAAGAAGTTGGTCGACATTATAAATATCTTTTAATAGTTCAAGGGCGCGAAGATTGTTTTCGATAGTTTGGCTCCAGCCAACACTATTTTAGCACTCTCGAATCAGAAAGAACTCTGCTTAGGGCTTGTGTGTTAGAATACAGTTCAACCTTTAAACCCATCCACAAGAGCGATATCGCGAGTTAGGCCGCCGAAGGGGCCACAGTAGACGGTCTCTTCAAGCCAAACCATCTCTGTGGGAACTTCGTCCTTGAAAATGATTTTTGTCCAAAAGCGATTGATGTTATCCCAGCTGTAGCCTCGACCTTTGAGGTGATCTTTGGATTCAAACGGTGCAGAGCTCGCTACGATTTGAGTCATCGGGCGGCGGGCGTTGTTTAAGAGTTCATGCAGATAAGGTTTATTGGAACCAGCTTCCGGAATGCTGAGCAAATACAATAAAGCATCAACGTCATTGATTGCACGATGAGAGTCCGTAAAAAATCCGTGGTAGATATTCAAAAGTTCCAGTTTTGAACTCGTGAAGCCTTTGGTGCTCCAATCGATTTGTTTGTGCGAACAAGCCCACACTCTTTCCGTCGAAGTTTTTGATTTGCGATCAATAAACGGGCGGTCGAAGCGGGCATTGTGAGCAATCACAACACTGCATTCTTCTAGGAGCGCATTCACCGCGTTCCAATCAATGTGTTGACCTGCAACCATTTCATCTGTGATGCCCGTTAATTCAGAGATTTCTGCAGAAATAGGACGACCTGGATCTTGGAAGCTTGAATAGGATTTTCCTAAAGCAATCACTTCACCGCTGTTGCGATTAAAAAGAAACTGACGAATACCGATTTCAATAATGGTATCTTCTGTCTGATTAAGACCCGTGGTCTCCACATCAAGAACGGCTCCAACACGAACAATATCGGAATTGTTTTTGGCCCATTCAGGAGTGGCATAGGAAGGTGTTTGTACAGGACAGCCTTCAAGGCGGTTGAGAGTCACTGTTTTTCCATCTTGAGATTTGCCAATCCAACGAAATGCCACGTACGAATCCTTATGTTGAAGGTCACTAAAACCTTGGTGGATGATATTATTTTACGAAGAAATAGGGTCAAAAACAAAATAGATTGGCGCATTGCGCGAACTGTCTTTGGTCTTATCTCAGATATGAGCCAGCTCATTTTTTAAATGCTATAATAAGGTTATCTTTCGCACGGGAGGCAGTTATGGCTCGAGTGCTTATCGTCTATGAATCTAAATACGGGCAAACCCAAAAAATAGCTCAATATATAGCCAACAAAATCAGAAACACAGGAATTGAAACGGACGTTCTAGAAGATCACCAAAAAGAGATCGTGGGCTTAGCTAAATATGACGGAGTGATTATCGGAGGCGCTGTTTACGCTAGAGGCTTTCCACACAAGCTTCAAGAGTGGGCTCATCACCACGCGGATATTTTAAATGAGACGACTTCCGCCTTTTTCTCTGTCTGTTTGGGAATCTTAGAAAATACACCAAAAGCAAAAAAGGAAGAGAGAGAAATCGTTCAAGGTTTTTTTAAAAAAACAGGATGGTGTCCTCAACAGTGGCGTATTTTTGCCGGTGGATTGAAGTATTCAAAATACAACTGGTTCATAAAAAACATCATGAAACGAATCGCTAAACAAGAAGGCTCCGACACAGACACAGCTCGCGACTACGAATACACAAACTGGCAAGATGTCGACGAATTTGTAAACGACTTTCTAGTAGCTTTAAAAACGGCACCAAGACACTACGAGATTCCAAATAGAGCCGATACGCCTTCGTTGGGTTTGTGACGTCAGTGATTGCCAGCCAGGACAAAAGACTTTAATCTCTGCGTATGGCAAAAAAGACCCAAAAATCCAGCGACGACACGGAACTTAAACATTTTCTCAAAGACTTGAATACAGCCTTTGCGGTTCCAGTTTCGAAAAAGTATGACAGCTTGGTTTTGGCGGAATATCCGTTAGATCAACAATTGCTTTCTCTGAGTCCTATTTACCGTGAAAGTCGTAAGCTCTATTTGTCGATTGATGGTACTTTCGCTCCAAAAGTATGTTCAACGATGCGCTCTTTAAGTGCGCAGGATTTGTTCAAAGATCAAATCGATTACAGTCCGATTCTTTCAGAGACTTTGTGGTTTAAAGATCACTCTCAGGAAGTTGTAGATCCCGTTGCAATGATGACATCCCTTTCTTCCTATAACGAGATCTCTTTGTTTCATGAACAAAATCACCGCATCGTCTGGAGGCTTCTTCCTCCAGCACCGAAAGAGCAGCGTGATTTCTGTCGCTATTTGAATTTCGCGGAAAGCATCGTGGTGACGCTGGATCTTGTCTTGGGCGACGAAGTGGGGCGAAAACTTTCTCCGGTCTTTGAACGTCTTAAGGCTATTTATCGTCCTGGCGGCGAGGATGTGTGGTTTCAGAAATCCACGAAAGAATATCGCCAATATATTCAGGCTCTTCTTTATTCGACTTATCTTGTTTTAGAATTAGTCCACCACGAGGATATTTTAAAAGCCGTGGATTATGTTCTGCCGGATCAAAAAAAGATCAACAAAGATGCAGTAAAAAGAGCTCTTGAATTGAGCGAACTTTTCACAATCAATACCAATCAACAATGGCAGCAACGATTCTGGAAGCAAGCGCAGGAAAGACTCGCTCTTTTACACAAAGGGCACTCTGAAGAAGCGTGGTATTTACCAGAAGACCCACTGGATTTTGAAGAAGAGTTTGTTATCGCCAATCGTGTTTTTGATTATTTTATCTAGAGGTTGAACCATGCGCATTCGTCAAATGGGTTTCTCGCAAAGATTAAAAGCCCACAAAAAAGTTCTGACTCTAGAAACTTTGAAATTTATCGCTGAGTATTTAAAAGATCGCGACGCAAGACTTGCGGCTTTGCGCTCGGGAGTTCCAGAAAACTATGCTTCACGGCAGGGTGCTTGGCTTAAGAAACATCCCATCGTTTTGGCCGCACTGGAGAACGAACTCGACGAGCGGGAAGAGCTGAAACTCAATCGCGCCATTGAAGAAATCAACCGCCAAATGGAGATTTGCAAAGAGCTCTTAGGCTTGCAAGACTACTAAATCAGATTTTTATAACGAAATAAGTCCACCTAGCGACGGAAATTATTTGGAGTGTCTCAGTTTAAGACAAAGACACGGCTTCCGTCGCAAATCGCTTTTAAAAAAGAACTTCAAAACGCCGATAAATGAGTGGCGGGAGTTCTTGCATGACATCTTCTCTTAAAAGTCTATTTGTCGCTTCTATCTTCGGATTAAGTCTTTCAGTACAAGCTAATGAAATCATTGGTGGTCAAGCGCCTGAGATCAAAGCGCATCAACTGAACGAATCGTCTCTTACAGAGTTAAAGAAAAAATGTGATCCGACGGGGATGCTCACAATGCCGACCAAAGCGGTCTGCAATGAAGTCATCGGAAAATCCCTTCTTACGCAAGGAGCTTTTGACTATTGCCAGGGTAAAAGCAATCTAGGAGAATTTGTCGAATGTGTGAAAAACCTAAGCGGCCGCGATTATCCATTTACCTACGTTGAGGCCTGCAAGAAAGTTCATGAAAACAATCTCAGCAGCGTTAAGAAGTGCCTTGATTACCTAGCCCAAGTGGAGTCGAGTTTTGATTCTGAAGGTTTTAAGTTTTGCCTTGAGGCCAATGAGGAAAGACTTCACTATGCAAAACCCTGCATCAATGCCATTCGCGATCGCCAAGTGGATGTGCAAAAAATTAAAAGAGCGTGTATCGATGAACGCTCTATGGGTGAAAAATTTGATGACTGTGTTTTTAGACTGACGGACAAAGCTCCCAGTGTGGCTTCCTGTGTGAAGAAAGCGCCGACATCATCATCGGCACCCGCAAGACCGGGAACTCGCTAACGTCGGGTTATGAACCCGACGTTTCTGTTTCTGCGACAGCAGGGAAGTACGTTCTTTTTGCTTCAATCACATGACCCGCAGGAATTCCTGTTCCAAGTTCTTCAGCGCGTAAAACGCTTTCAGGTAGGTTCAAAGATTTACGAAGTTCATTCATCGTCTCTGGAACAAAAGGATTCAGCATAATCATCAAGTTCTTTAAAACGTAGAAGCACGTGTAAAGAGCATCTTTTCTTTCCGCTTCAGGCGCACGGTCATCGTGCGGCTTGTACTGAGTGAAAAGAGAGTTGATTTGTCGCGCGTAGTTTTCAATTTGCCCGAGCAATGTCGAATAGTCGCCCTTTTGCATTGAGCGCAAATACATTTGTACTAGCTTCACCGTTTCGGCTTCTGCTTTACCAATCAATTTACCTTCAGGGACCTTGCCATCGTATTTCGAGTGACAAGCAGAGATAGGTTTCTCAAATGCCGCATTCATGGGACCTGCTAAGAATTTATTTCTCTCAGCGAAGTGCTCGAAATCAAAGTTTGAAGCTTTCACCGGCAAGCTTAAAAGTGCTAAGAAATAACGAACCTGATCCGGAGAATATCCCATCTCAATCAGTTGATCACCAGTATAGAAATTCCCCGTCGACTTACTCATTTTTTCGCCGTTCACCATCAAGTGGTAGCAGCTTAAGATTTCCGTCATTTGCAAATCGCCTTTTTGTGGCAGTTGCAGCGGATGATCGGTGTGTCCCAACCACATAGCCCCTTGCATGATCACGTAGAAGAACACGTTGTCTTGTCCAAGGAACTGAACAACCGTCGCCTCCGGATCACACCAGAAATCTTTGTATTGTTCTTTCTTGCGACCTGATTGTTCCAGAGCCACTTGCGTGAAAACAATCGGAGCGATCAAAGAATCCGGCCACACATAAAGTGTTTTGCCTTTCATGTCTGGATCAAGCTCCGCTGGAACGGGAATACCCCAAGACACGTCACGAGTGATCGGGCGGTAACCCCATTTATCTGTGACGACAGACGGAATGCCGTGAGATTCAAGAGCAGCTTGAGCCGTTGCCAACTCGGCCTTGTTTTCAAAAAGGCATTCTACTTTTTTTCCAGCCACATAACGTGATTTGTGCTTAGGAAGAGTGTCCTTGATCTCTTTGTATTTTGCCTCATGAACATTTTCAAAGCGGCAGCCGATAAGAACGGTGTTCGTCACTTCTTGAATCACCGCTGAACGCCACGCTTTTGTTTTAGTCTCAATCCATGTTTTCAAAGGATCAGCGACTTTCCACATATCAAGCCACCAGTGAGCGGTGTCTCTCAACTCAGGAATTGCATCGCTCAATTGACTGCGAGGATCTTTTAGGGTGCTTGGATCAAATTGCGTTCCGCATGCATCGCACTCATCAGAGTAAGCTTCCGTGTTGCCGCAATTAGGACAAGTCCCGCGCACGAAACGATCTTGAAGGAAACGATTCATCTTCGGATCGTACCATTGCTTCGTGATACGTTTTTCCAGCATTCCGTTTTTGAAAAGACGGCGCAAGAAATCTTGAGAATACGCTTCATGCAGGGGATATGTTTCCGGACGGGAAGTGCCCGTGAAAACATCCGTGCGGATAGAATATTTTTTGAGAGTATCTTTTTGTTGTTCGTGAATCGTGTCGATAAACTCACGAATTGTTTTTCCCGCTTTAACCGCGGCCACTTCACTTGTAGAGCCGTGATCATCATTTCCGTTAACGAAAAGGACATTCTCGTCGCCAATCAACATGCGCATCCAGCGTGCATAAATATCCGCAGGAACGTGGGCTCCCGCAAGATGTCCCAAATGCAAAGGTCCGTTGGCATACGGCATACCCGCAGTCACCACGACTTTCTTTGGTTTTTTGTACATATTCAGAACTGACTTCACATCAGTCGGCGGAGCGAATTTATTTTCTGGTTTTGATCCTGGCTGCATAGTGACCCCTAAAAGCTCTAATTTAGCTAAAATACACGAATGTGGCAACGAAGAGAGATCAAAGCCCTGAAAATGGAAAAGGCCCGATGGTTTACCATCGAGCCTTTATTGGTTGCGGGGGCAGGATTTGAACCTACGGCCTTCGGGTTATGAGCCCGACGAGCTACCAGACTGCTCCACCCCGCGATAAATTGAAATATAGGTATATGTGCAAAGAACCCTTGGGTCAATGGCTATATTTCTTTTTCTAAGATAATACCGCGTATCAAAATATATGTCGAAAGAAACAAGAACTCTGCTTTGATTCTTTCCGAAAATGCAGATCAGTACTGCCGACACCTTCCGTTTTGCTTCAAAATTCATCACAGAGGTCACCGGAGTGAGGAGCGAATATGAAAACAGAAAATAAATCATATGGTTTCATAGGTCTGCTTATTGGTGCTTCTGTGGGAGCGGCAGCAATGTACTTTTTAGATCCGACAAGAGGCAACCAAAGGCGGGCTGTGGTTCGTGACAAGTTCTTTAGTTTAACAAAAAGGATACGAAGTCGAGGTGAGAAGCTTTCGACGAATCTTAAAAACCAAGCTCTCGGAGTTAAAAAAGAGTTCGAGCGTCACCGCAGGCAAGAAGAGGTCAGCGACACTCTTCTTGAAAAGCGCGTGAGATCCGCGTTTGGACGTAAGGTGAGTCACGCTCGTGCTGTCAAAGTCTCTGTGCTTGATGGAGTCGTAACCCTTTCGGGTCCTATTCTGCAACATGAAGTCGAAGAACTCATCAGTTGCGTGGAAGAGGTTCCAGGAGTGCAGTCTGTTAAAGATGAATTAACGAAATACGAAAACGCCGGTGACATTTCCAGTTTGCAAGGCAAAGGGGCGCAGTATTTTCAATAAAGCCAGCGAGGAGTTCTTAGCTCCTCGCACTGGATCCATTGCCAATTCTAAAAATCCATGGTTGAGTGAGCTCACTCAAGAGGAGTGAGTATGAACGGGAAAAATATTTTAAAAATTCTTTCCATTTCTTTGGCCGTTATTGTTCTGATCCTTGGCGGATTGTTGTTTTGGGGACTTTCAAAACTGCCTTCGGCTTTTGATATAAAACAATCTCTCACGCCTCCAGCATTGAAAAAATCTTCTGTGGCCTCCGCGAGCCAAACAGCGGCCGCCGTTGAAAACAAAGAGGCAGCGACTGAAGAAGTGGATACCAATCAAACTGAAGCAAATCCTGCACAACAAGCATCGACTCCCAAAGAGAAGCTTGCCTCTGACACAGCTAAAGTTCTTCTTGAGGATTTTGCGGATCCTCGCAAGCCCATGATTGAAGGCTGCCGTAATTTAGCGCAGGCCTCTGAAAGCCATTTCTTGCGTGATCCTGAAAATGCGTCTGCAAAATATTTCTTTGAGTCATTAGCTCAAGACAAAAAAGATCCGTTGGTCGAAACAGCGGCTCCGATTCTGCGCTACATTTTCCGCGCGCCAGGCATGCAGTCCGTGGTCGAGATGATCATGAAGGCTGAAGAAACAAAAGACGTCGGGATTCTTAAAAAGGCCGAATTCTACTATGAAATCTATCGCGCTGGAGATTTCTTAAAAGATCACAAAGACGATATGGATGTCATCTTACAAAAAACCTACAACCTTCATCATTTGGCGAAAGCTGTTGCTCAAAAACCAGCTCTTGCCAAAGACGCTGCTACGTTAACTTTTTGCGAAGATATGGAAAAGAATGTGACTGACGATGGTGTCTATAATGCCGATGAAGCTTCAAAAGAAATGCTGAAGTTTTTAGGAGATGCCGGAATTGATCCAAAATCCATCGGCTATGATCCGAATTACCGCTCAAAAGTGAAACTGAATCTTTCAAATTCCCAAGTGACGATCAACGACACTTGGGTTGTGAAACTTTTTGCCAAGGATATTCAAAAAGCGCAGAAGGAGCCGACAGCGAAAAATTAGTTTTTCGCTGTGACAGTTTGAGATTCGCCTTTTTCATTCACAGTGACGATCTTCGTTTTAGAAACGCGGATCGTGGGAATTTCATCAGCACCCTCAGCTTTTAACTTTTCGATTTCAAAAGGCACTACTTGTTTTGGACCTTTTTTGCCCGGATGAAGTTTGTATTGATGAGCACAGTTCTTAGAGCAAGTGTCTTTCTTAAACTCAAGCTCTGAACACTCCACGCAAATCAGTTCTTCCGAGTCACAGCGCTTGCATGAAATTTTAACTTCAGAAGGCTGACCACAGTGCGGGCAAAGGCCGTACTTCGTTGAGGGCTGAAGATTTTGATCCAAAGCCACACGGTGATCGAACACGAAGCATTCTCCCTCGAATTGATCGTTCGGGTATTCTTTCATGTAGTTGATAATACCGCCGTCCAACTGGAAAACATTGTCGTAACCTTGTTTTTGCAGTTCCAAAATGCCTTTTTCACAGCGAATACCGCCCGTGCAGAAGATCAGCATTTTTTTATCTTTGGAAATTCCTTGGCTCTCGATGTACTGAGGAAAATCCGTGAACTTTTCAATGTTCGGATTTAAAGCACCTTTGAAAGTTCCGATTTTATACTCGTACCAATTGCGAGTATCGATCATCACATAATCATTTTCTTCTTTCAAAACACGGTTCCATTCGGTCGGAGTAAGATGATGATTTTTTCCCTCAGGAGGCATCATCTCAGGGATTCCTGTTGTTACGATCTCTTCGCGGATTTTGACTTTAAAACGGCGAAACGGAGCTTTCTCGGATTCAGAGTCTTTGAAAAACAAATTGGGAGCTGAGAAATAGTCACGAATAAACAGCTTCCAAGCATTGAAAGACTCCACCGAAGAAGCCGCACATGTGGAGTTAAAGCCCTCTTCACCCAAGATCACAAGACCTTTGACGTTGAGTTCATCTGCTTTTGTTTCGAGATCTTTTTGGATTTGCTCTAGGTTCGTAAGTTTTTGAAATTTGTAGTAAGCCGTAACATAATAGGCCGAAGTCGAAGACATATTGTCACCTCAGTTGTCCATCCAGGGCTCCAAACCCAGGGGAGTTGAAAGTTCGTCTGTGGTTATAAGGTTCTGAAGAAAAGGAATCAAGTATTATCTATGCGGGGCGGCAATACCTTGTAAGCTTTGGATTTCCCAAGTAAAAAGAAGCCTTTAAAGGAACAAAAATGCTCGCCACACCTCAGGTTCAGAAAGAAATCCAACGCCGTCGTACTTTTGCCATTATTTCGCATCCGGATGCGGGTAAGACGACTTTGACCGAAAAATTGCTTTATCACGGTGGCGTGATCCACGAGACCGGAGAAGTGAAGGGGAAGCAGGGAAGTAAAGCTGTGACTTCGGACTGGATGGCGATGGAGCGGGAAAAGGGGATCTCGATCACGTCTTCTGTGATGACGTTCGATTTTGAGGGCTTGCGTGTAAACCTTCTCGATACTCCGGGACATAAAGACTTCTCTGAGGATACCTACCGCGTTTTGATGGCGGTGGATTCTGCCTGCATGTTGATCGACGTTGCCAAGGGAGTTGAGGAACGTACGAAAAAACTTTATGAAGTCTGCCGTCTGCGCAAAGTTCCTATTTTCACGTTCGTGAACAAGCTTGACCGTGAAGGTAAAGATCCTCTCACTTTGATTGATGAAGTTGAAAAAACGCTGAATATGCAATGCTACCCGGTGACATGGCCCTTAGGTATCGGTCAGCGTTTCCGTGGTATCTACAACCGTCTGACAAAAGAGATTTGGATTTACGATCAACGCCGTGAAGAAGTGGAAGACTACAAAATCATTCCATTTGAAAAAGGCAAAGACGACCAGATTCTTTATCAATACCTCGACAAAGAGTCCGCAGATCAAGTGCTTGAAGAGTTGGACCTTATCGAAGGCGCTCTTCCACCGTTTGATGTGAATGAGTTCCTCGACGGTACGATTTCTCCGGTGACATTTGGTTCTGCGAAACAAAACTTCGGTGTGGACACGTTCCTTAAATTCTTCACTCAGTATGCGCCAGGCCCACAAGCGCGTCATACGAAGGACGATAAAGAAATTGATCCGTGTGACGCGAACTTCACGGGCTTTGTATTTAAAATCCAAGCCAATATGGATAAGCGTCACAGAGACCGCATTGCCTTTATTCGTATTTGCTCAGGGAAGTTTGAGCGCGGCATGAAAGTAAAGCACTCTCGTCACGACAAAGAATTGCGTTTGTCTTATGCGAGTCAGTTCGTCGCAGCCGATAAAGAAACTGTCGATGATGCTTACGCCGGCGATATCGTGGGCGTGGGGGATACAGGAAACTTCGCTATTGGTGATTGTGTCTATGCTTCAGGTAAAATTCACTTCGAAGATATTCCAAAATTTGCGCCAGAACTTTTTGGCCGTCTTTCAGTACGTGATGCTTTGAAACGTCAGAAAATGCAAGAGGCGTTGAATCACTTATCCGAAGAAGGTGCGATTCAATTATTCATTGATCCTATCGTTGGTCCACAAGATCCAATCATTGGTGCGGTCGGTGAACTTCAATTCGAGGTTCTTTTGCGTCGCTTGCAAGATGAATACAATTTGGAAGTAAAACTCAATCGTCTGCCATATGGAGTTGCTCGTTGGCCAAGAACGGCTGAAGGAAAACCCGTTGCCGAACTTAAAGGTGGAGCGAATATGTTCCGCGATTTGCAATACAACCCTGTGGTGCTGGTAAATCAAGAATGGGATTTAAACTGGCTTAAACGCGAAAACCCAACAGTGGAGTTCCACACAAGCATCACGCGGGCGCGCTAGTGCACAGAGTGCAGGCGGCTCAGCTGCCGGAACTGGAGTAGTATGATTCTTCCATTAGAAATCCTCGACCTTAAAAAAAGATACAAGGATAGCACAGTAGAAGCTGTAAAAGGTGTGACCTTCGACGTAAAAGGCGGAGAGATCTTCGGCCTTTTAGGGCCGAATGGTGCAGGGAAGACGACAATTATTTCTGCGATCACAACCTTGGAGGAACCCACGTCAGGAACAGTGAAAGTTTTTGGCGTGGACGTCACCAAAGATCCGATGTTCACAAAAAGACAAATCGGCGTGGTTCATCAAGAAGTGATCAACTCTGGTTTTTTTGATGTGGAAGAAATTTTGGAATTTCACTCGGGCTACTACGGGCTTCGTAAAAATACGGAGCGTATTCATTTTCTTTTACATAAACTTGCTTTGTACGAACACCGTAACAAAAAAGTAAAACAACTTTCCGGTGGAATGAAGCGTCGTCTGATGATTGCCAAAGCCTTGGTTCACAATCCAAAGCTCCTGCTTCTTGATGAGCCGACAGCAGGTGTGGACATTCGTCTGCGTGAAGATCTTTGGAAGTTCGTTCAAGAGCTTCGCAATGAAGGCATGTCAATTCTTCTGACGACGCACTACTTGGAGGAAGCGGAGCAACTTTGTGACCGTGTGGGGATTATCAACCTCGGTGCACTGGTGTGTTTGGGAAATACAAAAGAAATCATTCGTCAGTACACGCATAAAAAAATCCGCATGATTCTGACAGAAAACTTCTCAGTAGCGTCATCGTACTTAGTGGATGTCGTGGGGAAGGAATATCTCTTCGTTGTTCCGCAAAACAAACCTTTAGGCGAAGTTATTAGCGAAGTGGGAATTCCGACAGAACTTATTCGCGACATACAAATTGAGGAAGGGGATCTTGAAGACGCCTTCTTAAAACTTGTCAGCCAAAAGAAAGAAGTGCAGGCGCCTCTATGACTGGATTCGTAACTATCTTTCACCGAGAAATCGCGCGTTTTTTAAAAGTCATCGTGCAAACGGTGATTACTCCCTTTGTGTCTTCGTTCCTTTATCTTTTGATTTTTGGTGTGTCGTTGGGTGAACAGATGGCGGCTCATCAAGGTGTAAGCTATTTGGCGTTCTTGATTCCAGGTCTTATGATGATGGGGCTTATCAATAACTCTTTTCAAAACTCTTCGTCATCTATCGTGTCTTCAAAATTCTCTGGCGACTTGGAAGATCTTCGCGTGGCACCCATAACAGATCGGGAAATCATCTGGGCCATGAGTCTCGGATCCCTAGTTCGCGGCTCTATCGTCGCTTTGATCACTTACATTGTAGGTTCAGCTTTTATGCTTTATCAACAAGGGGAGTGGCTCGCCATCGCGCACCCCATGATCACATTGTTTTTCTTAATCGTTGCGGGATTGATTTTCGGAATGATCGGTATCAGCATTGCCTTTTGGGCAACGACCTTCGATCAGTTATCGGCATTCTCGGCGTTCATTTTATTGCCTCTAACTTATTTAGGCGGAGTGTTCTTATCTATCGAACATCTTCATCCATTCTGGCAGATGGTTTCAAAGGCCAATCCGTTATTATATCTTATTAACGGTCTTCGCTACGGCATCTTGGGAGTCAGCGACGTCAATGTCTGGACGGCCGCTGTGATTTCATTGATCGGTTTTGTTTTCTTTTATTTGGCTGCGCATTGGAGTCTTAAAAAAGGTTCTTTCCAGCGCTGGTAAAATGGTTGTCGCAAAGACGTCAGTTGTTCCACAGGAGAAATTATGAAAAGATTTTTGCTAATTTTCCTAGGCGGAATTGTCGTCAGTCTTCCGACATGGTCTCAAAACGAAAAGATAAAGGTGACAGTTCTTTACACCGGAACGGCGTCACCTCTTGAAGGATCGACCATTCAAGGTGGCTCCTGGTTTAAGAAATTTCCCATGGTGCATCCGGCATTTTTGATCGAGCATCCCAAAGGAAATTTTTTATTTGATACTGGCTTAGGAAAAACAGCGAAGACTCAAGTGCAAGACATGCCTTGGTGGGCGCGACTTGCGACTCGTTTTGAACAAGAAGAGACGGCTGTTGATCAGCTTAAAAATCTGAACATCAAACCAGAGCGCATTATCGTATCGCACGTGCATTATGATCACGTCAGCGGACTTGCGGATATGCCCGAAGTGCCCGTCGAAATACTTCCTCAAGAGTTGGAATTCACAAAAATCAAAGGCGCTTCTCCCGCGGTGTTTCCCTCACTGTTTTCAGATAAAACTCCGTGGAAAACATATGAACTTGAACGCAAAGAGTACGAGGGCTACTCAAAAAGTCGCGACATTTTCGGTGACGGAAGTCTTGTGTTAGTAGGAATGCCAGGGCATACGCCAGGCTCGGTAGGACTTTTCATCAACATCAGCAATAAAAAACGTGCGTTTCTTGTCGGAGACACTGTGTGGAACTCAGAAGCTCTGAATAATGGACTTCCGAAGTTTTGGCTTTCAAGAAAATTTGCGGATACAAACTCAGATGAAGTTTTAGAGCGCATCAAAGAACTTCAAGCTCTTCATAAAAAGTATCCAGAGCTTTTAATTGTTCCGAGTCACGATGCTAAAGCTGTGGCAGCTTTTGTGGATTTGATGAAGCTCTAAAAGGCACGGACTTACGTAATCTCAGCGAAGAGTAAATCCGTCCTTCGGAGGGGCTTCAAGATAACTAGTAAGTAACAGTCGCTGGTTGTTGAACAGCCGTACTTGTGTTTTGGTTTTGTGTGCCGTCGTTAACAACGCTGAAATTCAATGATTCGAATTTTTGACGACGATTTCTTTCGTCTTCAAGGCGAGCCGCTTCCAGTTTTTCTAGGATTTGATTCTCAGTGCGCACTTCAAGTTGTTTGCGTGCATCTTTTAAACCTTCCAACGCCGCAGAATTTGAAGTCACAAGTTGAGCTTGTGCTGAAGTTCCTGCCAATACAGATACAAGAATGATTTTTTTCATAGTATTGCCCCTTTTTGCGTCTCTCATATCCATAAAGATGTCCGATTGATCTACTCAATGCGCTGCATCTATAAACTCTACAGGGAGATTATGGATGCAGCGAGTCGCAGGCTTCTTTGTCATTCTGATCCCAATGAGTTAAATAGACTTCCTTCGGGAGTTTCACATGTTTGAGAATTTATCTGACAAGATCATGGCGAGTCTTAAAAAGGTCCGTGGGCAAAGCAAGATCACGGAAGCCAATGTTGAAGACGTCATCAAAGAAATCCGCTTAAGTCTTCTTGAAGCCGATGTGAACTTCAAAGTCGTTAAGACATTTATTGATAAAGTAAAAGCCAAAGCCCTTGGGGCTGACGTTCTTCAAAACGTCAATCCAGGCCAAATGTTCGTTAAGATCGTTCACGATGAACTCGTAAACGTTTTGGGTGGCGGAGCCGTTGATATCAACGTGCGTGAAAACCCTAGCGTGCTTTTCTTAGTCGGTCTGCAAGGGGCGGGTAAAACAACGTCCGCTGCGAAATTGGCCCTTTATATTCGTCAAAAACTAGGAAAAAAACCGGGACTTGTTCCTGCCGATATCTATCGTCCAGCGGCGATTGATCAGTTGCAAACATTAGGTCGTCAAAACAACATTCCTACCTTCCCAACAGAAGTAGGAATGAAGCCTGAAGAGATCTTGGAAAAATCTAAGCAATGGGCGAAGGACAACCTGGTTGATGTTGTGATCGTCGATACCGCAGGCCGTTTGCAAATTGATGAAGAATTGATGGGAGAGCTCGGCCGTCTAAGAGACATCTGGACTCCGCAAGAAATTCTGCTTGTTGCCGATGCGATGCTCGGTCAGCAATCCGTGAATGTCGCAGAGGGTTTCCATAAGCGTTTGACTCTGACGGGTCTGATTCTAACGAAGGTAGACGGGGATGCACGCGGTGGCGCGGCTTTGTCTATTCGTGAAGTGACGGGAATTCCTATTAAGTTCCTCGGCGTCGGTGAAAAAGTTTCTGCTCTTGAAGTGTTTCATCCAGACCGTTTGGCAGGACGTATCCTCGATATGGGTGACGTTCTTTCTTTGGTGGAAAAAGCTCAAGAAGTGATCGACGAAAAATCGGCTCGTGATTCTGCAAAAAAGATCATGAAGAACGAATTCACTTTGGAAGATTTCCTGACTCAGATTCAGCAGCTCAAAAAAATGGGCGGCTTTGAGAGTATCTTGAAATTTTTACCGGGCATGGGGGAGCTGAGCAAACAGCTTAAGAATATGACCCCTCCGGATGCTGAAATGAAAAAGATTGAAGCCATCATCCGTTCTATGACTTATGAAGAACGCCACAATCACAAGGTCTTAAATGCGTCGCGTCGTCAGAGAATCGCAAAAGGTAGCGGGACTCAAGTTCAGGACGTGAACAAGCTGGTAAAGCAGTTTGAGGATGCGAAAAAGATGATGGGCGGGCTCATGAAAATGGGAATGGGTCGAGGTGGGATGAAGTTCCCATTTTAAAGCTTGATATTTAATTGTGAACACAGTACACACTTGGTCTTACTGTTTTTGATACATGAGGTTGAATAAATGGCAGTTGTAATTCGTTTGGCTCGTATGGGCGCTAAGCATGATCCTAAATACCGCATCACTGTGGCGGACTCTCGTCGTTACGTTACTGGTAAATTCCTTGATATTCTTGGGACTTACATCCCAACTCCAAAGGGTAACGACAAAAAAGTTGAGCTTGATCTAGCTAAAGTTGAAGAGTGGATCAAAAAAGGTGCTCAGCCTACAGACCGTGTAAAACACGTTATCAAATTGGCTCAAGCTAAATAATAGTGGTTGGCAACGTACCCGAATTCGATAGAATATCGGGTAGGTAAAGTACTATCTGTTGGGGGTAATTATGGATAGCTTGAAAGACCTCGTAGAATTCATGGCAAAGTCCCTTGTGGACAAACCTGAAAAAGTCGAAGTTGATGAAATCCCTGGTCAGCAAACTACACTTCTTGCTTTGAAGGTTGATAAAGAAGACCTCGGTAAAGTGATTGGTAAGCAAGGTAAAACTGCTGCGGCTATGAGAACAATTATCCGTGCAGCTGGTACTAAGCTGAACAAACGTTATCACTTAGATATCGTAGAATAAGCTTAAGCAAATAGATTTATTTCTCTAGGAAGGGGTTGTAACAACAACCCCTTTTCTCGTTTCGGCGTCTTCGGTGCTGAATTGAAGCAGAGTTAGTTGGAGTATGAAAATGAAGTTGGTTGGAAAAGTTCGCGAAGCCCATGGTCTCAAAGGGGATCTTTATGTTGTCATTTTTTCTGGCGACATCACTTGGGCAAAGAAAATGAAAAACTTTGGCTTAAAAGCTAAAGGTTCTGAAGAGATCAATAATTTCTCTGTGGAAAGAACGAAGCCTTTCAAAAAAGGTTTTATCGTGAAAGCAAAAGAAATTGCGGATCGCACGGCTGCTGAAGGTGTTGAGCACATGGAGTTCTTCGTTGATGACGACCTCTTTGTTTCTAAACCAGGTGAAGGCATTTATCTTTCTGAAATTTTGAACTTCAAATTGAAAAATCCTGAACAAGTCGTATTGGGTGAAATCGTGGGTTTTTCTTCCAACGGTGTTCAAGATCTTTTGGTCGTCGATATCGCAGGGAAAAAAGCAGAAATTCCGTTCGTTGATGCTTTCATCAAGAAAATCGATTTCAAACATCAATCTATCGTGATGGATTTGCCTGAAGGGCTTTTGGATATCGAGAACGCTTAATGCTAACGATTGACGTGATCACTCTTTTTCCTGAGATGATTGAAACCGCCGTGTCTCACGGTGTTTTGGGTCAGGCTTTAAAGAGTGATCTGTTGTCCGTTAAAGCGCATACACCTCGTGAATTCGCATCCGATCGTCATCGCACAGTCGATGACCGTCCTTTTGGCGGCGGCGATGGTATGATCATGCTGCCTGAGACTCTCGAAAAAACAATTCAGAAAGTGCAACATAAGACTTCGAAGGTTGTGTATCTGTCTCCGCAAGGAAAAACTCTGACAGATGAAACAGCTCGTGCACTTTCTAAAGAAGAGCATTTGGTTTTTATCTGTGGCCGTTACGGCGGAATTGATCAACGAATTATCAATGAGTATGTCGATGAAGAACTCTCAATCGGTGACTACGTGTTGTCAGGCGGTGAGTTGGGCGCCCTTGTTGTGATTGATGCTCTGGCGCGATTTATCCCAGGAGTATTGGGCCACGACGATTCCGCTCAAAAAGACAGTTTTTCAGAGGGGCTTTTAGAGCATCCTAATTTCACCAGACCGCGGGAGTATCTGAATCAAGAAGTTCCGGAAGTTTTATTGAGTGGCAATCACAAGCTCATTGAAGAGTGGAAACACAAAGTGTCGGCTCTGGTGACTTTGAAAAAGCGTCCGGATTTATTTAAAGAATATTTGAAAAAAGAAAACGAAAAGTATTACGCACAGAAGAAGAAAAAGACAGGGCCTCCGTTAAAAGAGCTCAAGGAATTTTTCTCTCAGATGTCGGCCCAAGAAAAACAAGCTTTGGGTTTAGAAGATGTGCGTGAGGAAGATTTAAATGGCTGAGACTCCCTATGTTCCTCGACTTGCTATAGGACTGGTTCATTATCCCGTGCGCGATCGTTTGCAGAAAACGGTGGCGACGAATATCACGAATTTCGATATCCATGACATTGCCCGGGCGGCTCAGGTTTATGGGGTGGAAAAATATTACATCATCCATCCCATGCAAGAGCAGCTCATGTTTGTAGAACGGGTTTTAGACCACTGGAGAACCGGGCAAGGCTCTAAGTTCAATCCCATGAGAAAGACGGCTCTAGGCCCCGTTAAAACGGCTGAGAGTGTAGAGAAAGCCCTGGCAGACTGGAATGTTCCGGACTGTCTGACGATTGCAACTTCGGCGCGAGTCGAGTGGGCTAAGAAAAAATACTCATTTGCTGAGCTGCGCAATCAAATGCATGTAGAAAAGAAACCCGTTTTTATGCTATTTGGTACTGGCTTTGGCATGACAGAGGAACTGATTGGGTCTTGCTCTGGAGTTCTTGAGAGTATTCGAGGGGCTCCCCCCAATGATTACCGCCATCTTTCTGTGAGATCGGCAGTAAGTATCTGTCTTGACCGCGTAATGGGTCCATGGTAGACCCTTATTTTACTTTTTGAGATAATTGACTGCTACAAGGATTAAGCAATGGCTACTAAAGAAACAAACCTCGTTCGTCGTGTAAGCGTTAAAGCTGCTAACAAAAACATCCAAGCGTTCGGCTCTGGTGATACTGTTAACGTATTCGTTAAAGTAAAAGAGGGTGAGAAAGAACGCGTTCAGCTTTACAAAGGTATCGTAACTAAGATCCAAGGATCTGGCGCTCAAAAAACTTTCACAGTTCGTAAGATCTCTGCTGGTGTTGGCGTTGAGAGAACTTTCCCATTCGCAAGCCCTGCTCTTGATAAAGTAGAAGTTGTGACTATCGGTAAAGTACGTCGTTCTAAGCTTTACTACCTTCGTGCACTTGAAGGTAAAGCAGCTAAGATCGAATCTGAGCTTGTTTCTTCTGCTGATAAAGCAGAGTAATTCTGTAGCCAAGTTTGTTTTTACATTCGAAAGACCTAGGACATTACGTTCTAGGTCTTTTTCTTTTTTGTCCGTCTCCCTTTTCTCTTTTTCTTAAAGTTGTTACGCAAATAGTTCTGCAGTGACCAAAGACCAGCTCTATGTCTAATATCTGCGAACTATGGCAGTATCTAAAAAAACAGCATCTAAGACATCCGCATCTTCGAAATCATCTAAGGCACCAGCTAAGAAAAAATCCGCAAAGAAGGAAGCATATCCTAAAGTGGACTGGCGTGAGTTTTCACCGACACCTGTGATTGGCGTTGATGAAGTAGGGCGTGGATGCCTTGCGGGGCCTGTCTATGCGGCAGCTGTCATTTTTAAATCAGATGCTCTTACTGATCTTGTCACAGATTCTAAATTGATATCCGAAGAACGTCGTGAAGAGTTGGCCGAACTTATTTTAAAAGAACATCAGGTGGGAATCGGTTATGCAACGGTGGAAGAAATTGATGAACTCAATATTCTTCAAGCGTCGTTGCTAGCGATGAAGCGTGCGATTGAAAGCTTGGGTGTTGCCGCTGGTCACGTGTTGATCGACGGCAACATGAAAATCCCAGGGCTTGAAGGTTTTGAACAAACGACGATCGTCAAAGGTGACTTGCGAGTGGCTCCGATTTCGGCAGCTTCTATTGTGGCGAAAGTGGCCCGAGACCGTTTGATGAAAGAACTGGGAGCAAAGTTTCCTGTCTATGGATTTGAAACGCACAAAGGCTATTCAACACAAGTCCACATGGACAGCATCGTCGCGCACGGCCCGTGCGAAGTACACAGAAAATCCTTCGCCGGCGTTAAAGAATACGTCACAGCCTAAAGCATACTGGGCCCACGAGCGTGGGCTTGATTCCGAAAAACACGTTCAAAAATTTTACGAGCGCAAAGGTTACGAACTTCTCGCTCAAAGAGTGAAAACACCGTTTGCCGAAGTGGATCTGATTTTTAAAACTCCCGAAGGTCATGCTCTGATGGTCGAAGTGAAAACCGCCAACATCGCTGATTTTCAACCGCATCGAATTTCACAAAGACAGAAAACTCGTCAACTGCGAGCGCTGCAATTCTTAGCAGAGCGATTGGATTCATTGGTGGAAGCTCACTGGGCCTTCGTCACAAAAGAAGGTGTCGTAACAATCATCGAAGACATCAGTGGTTGACGAAAGGGCACCAAAGTAGGGGAGAATAGATTATGAGAAAAACAACTCTTCTAATCTGCATCCTAGTTTTCCAAGCCCAAACAGTCTTAGCGCAAGATCTCAAAGAATTCCTAAAAAGTTGCGCCTGGGGAACCTTAGCGGGCGCAGGCGCCGGAGTTGTAAGTCTCGCATTCACAGATAAACCCAGTGATTCATGGAATAACGTAGCGAAGGGCGCATCATTGGGCCTTTATGCTGGAATCGCCTACGGCGTTTACAAAATAAACAAAGAACCAGAAAAATACCAACAGCCGGACTTCGCAATAATGCCTTCCTTCAACAAAGGCACAGTAGACGGAGTGCAAGTCACAAGCACCGTCTTCTCATTCTAAGGCGAAGCATCTGCAAAGAATAAACAGTTCAAAGAAGTTCAACACGAGACAGCTTCAAGGCTGTCCGAAGCAAAGACATTGGGGATTCTACTAAAATATAAGTATGCATCCCCAAAGGCGAGTTCCACAGCAGCAGTCCCAGAGGGACGCGTCCGCGAGGACTGTCCGAGCCGACGGGATGCATACTTATATTTTAGTAGAATCCGTAAGCGTCCAACGCCTCTGGAGGAAGCGGCGGCTTCGGCGTTCCATCGAAATTAAATTCGAAGTTGAGCTTAAATCTCGTGTCACTGCCGACGACTTGTTCGTGAATAAATGTAATCAACATACAATCACCAGGTGGCTTGTATTGTGCGATGTAGGCCCACGATTTAATTTGTTTTCCGTTTTCTGCTTCAGCCCAATTGGCATCGTAAACGAATTTACCCATCAAGTTGATGTAGCGAGAAATAAATCCGGCAGAGAAAGTATAATCTTCCTGACGAGTGCTGGTATCCACAGGTTGTCCTGGTGTGATCTTGTACTGACGAGTCAGTTGCACTTGGAAGAATTGTCCCTTGTCATTCAATAAACGCACGCGCGAAGATGCGTTGGTCACGTTTTGATAAGGGAAATAGTTAAAGATGGAATACGTTTGGAAGTGATCTAAACGCATATCCAATGTTGCTGTGAGGTCTGACCAATTCTCGGTACTGCGACCTTCTTGAGAAGCATCGTAGGATTGCGCTAGTTTTAAATAACCGATCTGACGATATTCCGGGCGGTCTCCGACCCAGCGTTTTTCTGTGACTTTGTTTAATAAAGACACCGTCACAAGATTGCGGTCGTAGACGCGGTCGTTATAGTCAAATTGCACTCCGAAATCACTGCCGATATCCAAGTCACTGATACCATCGCGAGATGAGTACGGTGCATCGGAAAGATTTCCCGTTCCAAAGAACGGATGATTCTCTTGAGAGAACCAAGGAAGACGGCTGTACGTGATCTCGGGCACGATCTCATGCTTGTAGCGAGTCGCCTTGGAACTGACCGTGTCTCCGTAGATGCGGCTGAAATTCATGCGCGTGCTAAGTTCTGTGCGCAGATACCGACGAACCAGGTACGGATTTTCTTCAACGTTAAAGTTATAATGTGTTTCACGATAGCTGAGCTTTGGTAAAAGATCTAAGCCTTCGCCCATCTTAATGGGATAATAAAGTGTCGGGCGGAAATCCAAGCGTTGGCCTGTGCGAATCTGATCAATGGAAGGATCGTAAGTGCCGTCGTAAATACGTTTACAATTTGGATCGTCTTCCCATTTTGGTGAATGACATGTGTTTTTCGGGAAGCGAACTTTAGCTCCATCGATGATGACCTCTTCCATATCATCGTACGCATTTCCCGAGCGAGCGAAGTTCGTGTAAGTGAGATCCAAAGAGTAAATAAGATTGGTGTCGCCAATATTTTTTTGCGCCTGGGCAAAGCGGAGTTCCGGCAAACGGTGAACGGCATCTTCATTGCCTGCAAGAGGATTTCCGTGAAGCATATTCACGTAGTAAGACGAATCAACGCTGTAGTGCTGGTCTTGATTGTTCTTCGTGTAGGAAACACGATTTTCCATGGCAGAGTCCCCGAAGTTCAAAGTCTCTTCCGGGAAGTCTTTGGGGTATTGTAAGTCACTCGCAAGATTTATTTGTGCGCGATGAACTCCGCCGTCGGGCATTTCATAGTAGTGATTGTAGCGCGTAAACCAACGATCAATCGGATCGTTTCGCTCGCCTGCGGGACGGTAGGTATTTAAACGCGGGTCATCCGCAAAGGCTTTATCGAAAATACTCGCGGCACTTAAGGAGCCATTTGAGTTTTCATTGAGGACATAACGATATTCAAAGAGCGCTTTGAGACCACGCTTGGCGTAGTCTTTGGCTTCAATCGTCGCATCACTGCTTCTTGAAATAGCCCAGAAGTAAGGAATTGAAAAAGCAAACCCCCCCGTTTCGGAAACTTCGAAATTCGGAGTCAGAAGTCCTGATTGGCGGTCACTTTTAAGAGGAACAATCAAGTAGGGAAGCCAGAAGACGGGGACGTGACCAAAACGCAAGACCGCATTTTTAATGTAAGCATAGCCGCCCAATTCTGCGCGCACAGTGGTTCCTGAAAAACTCCATGAGGCAGGGCAGTTGGTACACGCGGTGTAGTCTGCGGTGTTTACGATGTATTCGGACTCTCCGGTTTTTTGCAGAAGAGTTCCTGCAAACATCACCGATCCCGATTGAACGTAGCCGTTATAAATAACACCTGTATTGTTTTCGTAATCTAAAAAGACTTGATCGCCGACAATGGTATTCTTTGCATCCATGATTTCAACATTGCCGTAAAGTTCTACTTGGCGAGAGCGGCGATAAACGCGGGCTTTATCCGCCTTAAGATGTTGCCCTTGAAAAACGATTTGAACTTTTCCCTCAAGTTCGGCGGTGTCTTTTTCGTTGTCGCCAAACATGCTTTCGGCGTTGATCAACATGCCATGGATTTTAGCTGTGGGAGCAGCCTCGGCAGCCCACAAAGGAGTGTCCGCAAAAAGGGACACTGCTAGAAATGAAAAGAAGAAAATCCAACGATGCAATACCAGTCCAGTTCTACGGCCCAAGCCGCCCGAACTATTGTATGGAGCCCTTGGGCGTTTGTCGAGGTTGAAATCCAAAAAACCCTGGCCTCTTTTTGGACTCAAAACGTCAGAAATCCCTGCCGAAAAGAGGAGTGATAGTTAATCCAAAGAATGAGGTCTTTCATGGAAATTAAACTCGTGCTCGACGGGGATATCACCGTTGTGTCTTTGAGCGGTCGCATCGAAATTGAAAAAACACAATCTTTCAAAAAAGCGTGTCTGCAGAATTTCTCTCAGAGAAAAGTCGTCTTCTGTATGAAAAATTTGAATTTCGTGGGATCTTCTGGAATTCAAAACTTCTTTGGTGTTCTTAATGAACTTAATTCTTCAAATAAACTCAACGCGAAAATCGCGGGTTTGAACCCGGATTTCCAACGTCTTTTTAGTTTTTCTGAATGTGCAAATCTTGAAGTGCACGAGAGTATCGAAAACGCCCTGCAAAGCTTCTAAACAGAAGCGTCCTGTTTACGCAACTCGTTGAGTTTTTGGCTCAGCTCAAGGTTCAGACGCTCCAAAGCGGAGACTGCAACTTTGAGCTTTTCGTGTTCTTCGTTCTTGGCATTCCACATGTAGCGAAGACTTTCAAGTTGCTCCATGTATTGGAAACTTTCTTTTTCCAACTTTTGGATTCTTTCTTGGTCTTCGACAACGCGGATTTGCAGATCGGCGTGCTCCACCCCTAATTTTTGGTTTTGACGAGAAAGTTCGCTGATGCGCTCTTGCTGGCGCTCGATTTCTTTTTCAAAGCGCTCTTTCATGTCTTCTTTAGTGCGGCGAAGTGTCACGATTTCATTCTCAAGAGCGTCTTGGCGCTCAAGGGCAGAGTGCAACTTCATCGACTTCACTTCCAATTCTTCTTGGATTCCGTGAAGCATTTGAAGTTCGCGGTTCATACCTTGAATTTGTTCTTCATAGAACTGCACCATCTCTTGGGCTTTTTTCTCGGAAGCTTCCACTTGATAGCGAGAATTCTTCGTCACTTCGATAATCTGATGACGAAGATCGCGAAGCTGCGCTTCTCTTTGTGCAAGGGAACCTTCAAGTTCCTGTACTTTCAAATCTTGCGTGCGAGAGTATTCTTTTAACTGAGAGATGTAAGGCTTTACCTGGTTTTTAATGCGATCGTGGTACTTCGCATGGCGCGTGAGTTCAGCACCCATGTGTTGCACTTTTTCTTGAAGAGCGCGGAGTTTTTCTGTGTGGATTTCTTTTTCTCTTTCAAGCTGATCGATTTTTTGGCGCCACAAACCGTCTTTTTCTTTCCAGACAAGAATTTGGTCTGTCACAGAAGATTGGGACATGCGGGCTTTGTTGGCTTCTTCAGCTAGTTTTTGATTTTCTGTTTCCAGAATAGAAAGACGACGCAAAGAAACTTTAAGTCTTGCCATCAAGTCTTCATTCTGTGAAATCAAATTTTCAACAGTGGATGATTTCAAAATCTCTTTGGGGAGATGACTGAAATCGTTTCTGCGTGGAAGCTCATCCGGCAATGGAATTTGTCCCACTGTCGCCTGTGCGGCTTCTGCCGATTCAAAATCGAGATGTCCTAATTTCGCCGTCTGGAAAGATTCGGTTTCCATAGCCCTCCTCCATGAAGTCTAGGTCGCCCAGCCTTGATTTTCTCAATATGAGGCGGATTTAGTCAAACTAAGGTCGCAAGACTAGACTAAGGTATCGCTAAAAAGGCTTCATTTATCGAATGGAATTCCGAAAAGAAAAGGTATGTCAGTACCAGCACTTAAAGAAAACAATGCAGCACCCGACGTAAAAAAGCAGGAAGATTCCGCGTTTTTTGATGTGGGCTTTGATCGAACTGAGCTGGGAAAGCCGGATTCACTGCGTTTTAATATTTTGACGTGGGTTTTGGATGAGCGCTATGACAAGGCCATCGAGGAGCTCAAGGGCTTTTTAGAAAAGCCTTCGGAGTATCCAAACTTTCAATCCAAGATCACCCGCTACATTCATCACGGTGTTGATCTGATTTACGCTATTAAAGCTAAGCGCAGCTTTCCGGGAATCAATTCTTTAACTCGAGCAAAACAACAAGAGTTGCGCGAGAAATTTAAAGAACACTTTAAGGAACTTCAGTATATCCTTAAAATAGTTGAGAAAATTCACAGTGATCTTCGCATTCAAGATGTGCGTTCGACGATTTATGTTGTACGTGCTTTATGGTTTGCAGCCTTAGGAATCGTGATTTTGGCATTCTGGCTTGATGTCTTTCATGGTCTTGCGAAGACAAGTTACCTTGTTTTCGACGACATCTTTGGCCAAGTCGCCAATTTCCTTGCTGAAAAAATCGGGTTTTGAAGCCGGACCGCCACACAGCACAGGCGGCTCGGCCGCCGTAGCTGAAGTAGCTCTTTAATATCTAATAAATTACTTTAAACTTCTATAAGCCGCTTCCAAAATCGGAATCAACTGGCCGCCACTTAAAAGTTTTCCATTAACAAACACAGTCGGAGTTCCTTGAATCTGTGCTGTTTTTCCTTCGTTCGCCATTTTGCGAATCAACTCTTGAGTGCCCGGATCTTTCACGCATGCTTTAAGTTCATCCGCTGAAAGTCCCACAGCCTTAGAAGCATCTTCAAGATTTTTATCTAAGTTCTGAGCCTGAATAACTTCCATTTGATTTTCAAAGAAGTAGTCATGAGTTGCCCAGCCTTTTTGGCTCATTTTCTCTGCGCACATCACTGCGGAAGCCAGTCCGCAAGAAATACCATCGCCACCACCCGTGATCGCTTCGTTGCATGTGCCATCAAGAGGGAAAGGCTTAAAGAGAAGCTTTACGTCCGGATGACTTTGTGTGAATGCATGGAGTGAGGGAGCTGCATGCTTACAATGCGGGCAGCGGAAGTCGGCAAATTCCACAATTGTCATCACAGGTTCACCAGAACCTTTTTGCAAAGAAAGGCCCGCTGAAAGATCAAAGTTTTGTTGAGGGGACGCCTGCCAGTAGGCGATTTTTTCTTTCGCTACTTTTTCGATTTCAGAAAAACCATGGCTTTCAAGGTACATAATATTTGCCAGGAATGCGAAAGCCGGGATTGCGATCAAGAAGCCGCCAACCCATCTTTCTGTTACAAAAATATCTTTGATATCATTCATAAGATTTGAAGCGCTCACATCTTCTGCGCCCATCCAGATACCGATGAAGCCGATGATTGAAAGGGCATAGGCACTTAAACAGAAGATGCAAAGATTAGACATCGTTGTTGAGATAAGGCCCATAACAACAGACGCAAGAACAGTGATTCCGGAAATAAGTAAAGCATATCTTGAAGTTTTCGCGCGATCTTGAACCATGTTAAAGCGAGTCACTGCAAGGAAGTAGAGAAGTACGATGTTGGTAACAACACCCCACATCGCCATTGGGACTCCCAGGAAGGCAGAGTACTTGCTGGCTGTCACAGCGTCGCAGTTCATCACTTCGTTGATGTTGCACACGGAGCCACCTTCAGCGCCGCCAAACTTTAACGCATAATAATGTTGCGTCAGGTAAGTATGAACGCCCACGGCGATTAAAGTAGTGAGCAAGGCCAAAAGAAGAAATTTGTTTTTGCTAGCTGTAGTTTTCATGTCCCCATTGAAACGTAGTTTCGTGTTTGAAATCAATCAAAATTATGTAAAAATCGGTAGACGCTATCAAGGAAGACAGCTTGAACGACTTACAGAAGTGGATACGCATTCGCAAAGATCTTTACCTGCAAATGAGAAAGCAGGTTCGTCATCGACTTGGAGAGGACACTCCCGAGTTGATGCACTACCACAAGGTCTATGATAAGGAATTCTCAAAAAAATGGACCGCTTCAACGAAAGAAGCCTTGTGGGAGCAAATGGCTCAATCCCAAGTCGTCATGGTGGGGGATTTTCACGCGCTTCATCAATCGCAAAAAGCCCAAGTTCGAATTTTGCGCCATATTCCGAAGGATCGTAAAATTATTTTGGCCGTTGAGTTTTTTGAGGCGGCAGATCAGGAGAAAATCAATAAATACCTCTCTGGCAAAATTTCTGAGCGGGAATTTCTAAAATCCGTTCAATGGCAAAGCAAATGGGGATTTCCCTGGGAGCATTATCGTCCCTTGTTGCGATGGGCACAGAAACATAAGATTTCTGTGCAGGGATTAAATAAGAGCTATAAAAAACGCAACGCTGCGACTTTAAAATCTCGTGATGTTTTTGCCGGGAAAAAAATCGCCGAATTGATTCGTCAGAATCCAGAGCATTTGGTTTTTGTGATTTACGGTGATTTGCATTTGGCGTCCTCGCACATTCCAAAAGAAATCGAAAATAATCTGGGGAGATCTTTTGGAAAGAAAATTCTGCGTATTTTTCAGAACGCCGAACAGATTTATTTTCAACTCCTCAATCGTGAACTTGAGGCGACCACAGATCTTGTGCGTATTTCCCAGAATACATTTTGCCTGATGAGTGTGCCTCCGTGGGTAAAATGGCAGAACTACCTCATGTATCTTGAGCAGGCTTACGATGTGGAACTTGATGACGATGATGACGACGACGACGATTCATTTTTGGATTACACAGATCATGTGGGTCGTTATGTGAAAATCATCTCTGAGGAATTAGGGCTGCCGGTGACCGACGCGAATTTGTCAGTCTATACCGCTCGCGACACCTCGTTTTGGAGTCAGGTGCGCGAGCATTATGACGCTAAAAAACTTCGTTGGATTGAATCTTTAATCGCGGAAGAAATGTCTTTTTATCTGCCGGAAATTGGCGCGGCCTATCTGGCTCGCGGCACGGTCAATCATGCGGCTTCTTTAGCGATGCGCTATGTGCATGCGCAAAGTAGCGGGACGAAAAGATTGTTAACCGAAATGCCGCAAGATTTTTTTGGATTTATCTGGCTTGAGGGTGTCGCTTATTTTGGTTCGAAAATTATCAATCACAAAAGAAAAACAGATACCGTTGCAGACATCAAAGCCAGTTTGTCTTCACGAGGACCTTCGGATCTGGGAAAAGAGGCGTTGCAATTGGCTCTTGCGCAGAAAATGCATGAGCTCATGGTGATCACCGGTGTGCCTCAACATCGCTTGCAGGCAAATCCACGTAAAAAGTGGAGCTATGTCTTGGCCGCAAATCTTCTGGGTGGAATGTTGGGTGAAAGACTCTATGGCGGATATCGAAAAAAAATGATTTCTCCTGCGACGATTGTGAATTTTCTAAAAAAGTCAGTGGATGGCAGCGGATTTAACGTGGCATACTATGATCTCTTAGAAGTTATTGAGTCATTGCCAGCGCCGTTTCATAGTAAAAGGGAAAAGTTATGAAGAACGTTTCTTGGTACTACAACCTGAATTTAAAACCGCAAGGTCCTTTGAGTTTTGAAGAAATGCGCGCGCGTATTCATCGCGGAGAGGTGGGTCCTTACGATTTGATTTCAAATGATGCGGATGGCTCATGGAGGCCGGCTTGTGAGTGGGGTGTTTTTGAAGTCACGTTGTTTCCGGCAACTCAAGCTTTCATGCAGGGGCAAGATATTGTTGAAGACGAAAAAGAATGGGTTCTTTTAGTTCCTGCCGTCGATGGCAAAGGTGTTTTGCAAGAAGGCCCTTTTTCAGTTCGCGAAATTCGCGAGGCCTTGCAAAATCACTCTGTGAATGGTCAGCAGTATGTTTGGAAGTCGGGTCTCAGCGGTTGGTGTCGTATCAAAGACAGACCCGAATTTGCAGCACTAGTTGAGAGCGTCCTTTAAATCTTTTCCCGGTTTAAAGCGCGGAACATAGGCGCTGGGAATTTTCACCGTTTCACCGGTTTTAGGATTACGGCCTTGGCGTGGTTTGCGGGCGCTGCGAGAGAAAGTGCCGAAACCCACAAGCTTCACTTCGTCGCCTTTTTTCAAGGCTTCTTGAATAACTTTAAGTGTGGCATCGAGGATTTGTTCTGATTGGCTTTTGGTAGTCTTTGTTTTTTCAGCAACGAGTTCAACCAACTGAGCTTTGTTCATGGGCACTTGTCCTTAACTCAAAGAATCCTAACCTAGAATTCTGAGCGAAGATGGTCAAGATAAATGCTGGTGCGCAGTCTAGGATGTGATGCAGAAAAGCTTATTAATGTTAAGTATCATGGATCTTTTTAAGGTACGCTTCTTTAATATAGACAAACATCCTGGAGGTTTGCAGTGACAGTTCTTATTGCGCTTCTCATGCCTTTGTTCAGCTTTGCCCAAGACGCAACCACAAGTGCAACACTTTATGATTTGAAATCCAATCAGGCGAAAAAACTTTACACTCTGGACGTGCAGTTAAGCGCTCAGGATGACGGTATCCACAGTAAGGCGACTTATAAAGATATCGATGGGAAAGAAGTCGTTCGCGAAGACGGTGTGGTTAAAGGGGCGCAAGTTCTACGCTATGAAATCAATCAAGGGCAGACTCAAGAAAAAGGACGCTTCGTTGTTGATGGAGATCTGATTCGCTTTGAGTACGAAGGAAAAGGAAAGAAGAAAAACGCCGAAGAAAAAATCAAAGGCCCTCTTCTTTCAACAGCCAACTTTAACGCTTTTGTCAAAGAGAATTGGGATAAATTAAACACCGGTAAAGGGATGGACGTCCGCTTCGCTGTTTGGGATCGTCTTGAAACGGTGGGTTTTACTTTGCAAAAAATGGGTGAAGTTGAAAAAGGCGGCGATAAGTGGATGGAGCTTCGCATGAAACCGACAAGTTTTATTATTGCCGCTTTGGTGGATCCTATTTTCTTGTGGTATGCGCAGTCGGATAAAAAGTTGATGTTGATGAAAGGCCGGGTGGCTCCGAAGCAATTGAAGGACGGGAAGTGGAAGGATCTCGATGCGGAAGCGGTCTATACCTATGACCAGAAGGCTGTCTCAAAATAAAACAGTCTCAATTTTTATCGGTTTTTGCCGATAAGTGAGACATGAAGAATCAAAACTCTTTATTCGTTGTTTTCTGTTTGTGTCTGACAGTAGGAATCATGGCTGCTTATGCGGGCTTTGTTGGACACTTTAATGGTCACGATCAGTACGAATTGCGCTTGGCTCAATTGCAAAAACAAGTGGAAAAAGAGAAGTTTAACAATGCTCTTTTAACTTATCAGTTAAAAGATTTTCAGCAGTCTGTCGCCCAAGTTCTTCCTGATGATAAAAAACTTCAAGCAAACTATGAGCTTCGTAATTTTGCGGCGGTCGTAAGATCGCCAGCGAGTGAAGATGCTATTGATTTGTCTGCGGTTCTCTATGAAAAGGGAAAGAAGTACTTTAACGATAAAGACTATGACAAAGCGATCAAAGAGTTTAACGGTCTTTTAGATAAATTCCCTTTGTCTCAGCATGGTGTTGAGGCGCATTTCTTTATTGCTGAGAGCTACTTCTTAAAGAAAGATTTCCGCAGCAGTCTTACTGAAATCGACAATATGGTGACTCAGTTTCCACAGCACGATTTGACGGGATTTATTCTTTTAAGAATGGGTCAAATCAGCGAGTTGAACAATCAAACAGAAGAAGCCTCTGAGATCTATAAAACTGTTTCTAAAAACTTCAAAAACGAAGACCTCAAGAAGCAGGCTAGAAAACTTGCGCAAAGTGTTGAGTACCGATGAAAAAGTGGGTTCGTCTAGCACTCTTTTTATTAGCTTTTCAAATGGAAGTCCGAGTGCGCGCTTCTGGCGAAGTGATGCAGCAGCCGTCGGCTTGTCTTAAATCAAAAGAGACTTGTGCGATTCAGGTGACGGGCTCTGGATTTCATCTTCTTCAAGATTCCTTAAAAATTCACGCCAGCGAAGGAGCGACACTGGTTCGCCTTTCTAATACGCAATGGCGTTTTGTTAAAGGCGCCTTGTGGATAGAAAAAGGAGCGAATGTCGAAGTCGAAACGCTTTATGGCAGCTTGAAAGCCAGTCAAGGACAGTACTGGGTGGTTGAACAAGGTGATCAGGTTTTGATTCGTAATGTTGACGCGACGTTAACGGTGACTTTGCGTGACGGAAAGTCCTTGGAAGTTCCTGAAGGTTTTGAATTTTGGATTTCCGGAATGAACTCAAAAGGTGTTTCTAGTTACGGTATGATCCAACCCATTGATATGAAAAATCATCTTCCTTTGTGGAATTCTTTATATCGCGGAAGCAAAGAAGACTTCGTGAAAGAGGTCACTCATTTGCGCGCCAATTGGGGAGACCTTACTGAAAAAAGCAGTTTGATTTACAAAACTGTGGTTCAGCGTGAAATCGCGTCTGAGCTTGCAAAGCAGAAGATCGTCGAGAAAAAAAAGCAACGTCTGGAAGCAGAGCGCCGCCAGGTGAAAGAACTTTACCGCCAAAGAGTCTTTGAACGCTAGACTTCGGTCTTAATTTTAAATTCCCATGAATGTGAATTGAAGTTTCTTGTCAGGCCTCATGTTAATCTGAGGTCTGGGAGGATAGGATGTCTTCTATTTCATCATCGGATCGCTCGCGTCAGGACGAACAAATTCGCCAAACTCGTGAAGAGTATGAGAATCGCGAAAGTGAAAACACCAAACGTCGTAACGCGGAAATCAAGCGTCTTGAAAAACGTCATAACGACGAAATCCGTAATATCACTGAAAATTATGAAGATCGCATCGCGGAATTGAAAGACCGCAATCGCGAAACTATGAATGACAAAGACTTTGAAAACAATCGCAAGATTGAAGAGGTTCGTCAGACCTACCGCGAAGCTTTGCGCAATAAAACAGAAGACGCTTACAACGCCCGTCAAATTCAAAAAGAAAGTTACGAAGGGGCTCTTCGTAAGCAAAAAGAAGTGTCTGAGTCGCAACGTGAAAACGTCACAAGCCAGCTGAACAATGAGATTGCGTCTCGTGACCAACAATTCCGCGATGCCGCTGAAGAAAACCGTCTTAAATCCCAAGAAGCTATTAAAAATAACGCGCGCAAGTTGAATGATGCGCATGAAAAAGAAAAAGATGCGATGTTGAATAGCTATCAGGAGATGTCGCAAGCAAAAGAACGTAATGCACGGGAAATGCGTAAGTCTTACGAATCTCGGTTGAACGCCAGTGAGCGTCAGCGTGAAGCTGATAACGCTCGTTGGTCGCAAAAATATGTCGATACCGTGAACAATAAGAATGAAGAGTTCGGCGACAATATTCGTATGAAGCAAATGATTATGAACGAAGAGCGTGAGGCGATCCGTGGTAAGTATGAAAATGCTTTAGATCAGAAAACAGCGGCCATCGACTCTCAAAACGAAGAGTTTCGTGATTCTGTGAATGATCGTGTGAATTCGCAAATTCGTTCCCGCGACAGTCAGATTCAGCGCTTAAGCAGTAAGCTTAATAATGAAATGTCTAAGAATGAACGTTTGCGCGGAATTGAGCGTCGCAACCTTACAAATGCGTATGAAAAACGCATGAATTTGGTGAATGAACAACGTGAAAATGCCGTGGATCATATGAAGGATCTTAACGATGAACGTATCGGTAAGGTTTTGGATGAAAATAGCAAGCTTTTGCGTAATGCCGACCGCGAAAATAAATCGCAGGTGAGTATTATGAATGCCCGTCATCGTGAAGAGCGCGAGAACTTGATTCAACAGCATAAGGATCAGGTGACCCAGGTTTCTAACAATGCCGAGGGTCGTGTGCAAAAGATTTTGGATCTAACTAATAAGAACCAAGATCAAATGGGTAAGTATTATTCGGACTCTTTAGAGACGATGAAAACAAACTACATGGACCGCATGGATGTGTATCGCGATAAAACCGTCGCCGATCAAGTTGCGACGAATAAAGTTATGACGGAGCGGTTTAGAAATATGGAAACCAATTTCAACTCCAAGCTTGAACAAACAGTGAAGAACTATGAGGACAAGTTGGCTCAGTTGAAAGAAGGTCAAGATCGAGAGATCAAACGCCTTGAGAATCTATATTCGCAACGTTCTGGTGATCGCGAGAAGGCTGCCAAGATGGAAAAAGAGTCTTTGGCTATGAAGTATGAAGCTAAAATTGCTCAACTCAACGAATCACACCAAGATCAGTTGGATAGAATGAATAGACGCCATCAGGAAGATATGCAAAACTTATCTGTGAAGATGAGTTCATATAGCAGGAAGGCGTAGAGGAATGTTAGCGGATCGTCGTGCAAAAATTGTGGCCACAATCGGGCCTGCGACTCGTGATGAAAAAAATCTAGAAAAAGCAATCAAGGCGGGCATGAACGTGGCTCGCCTTAACTTTTCCCATGGAAGCCATGAAGATCACCTCAAAGTGATTCATAGTCTTCGCAAACTGACCCAGGAACTTAAAGCTCCTGTGGCAATTCTTCAAGATTTGCAAGGACCTAAAATCCGTGTTGGAAAGTTTGAAAACGGCCTTATCGAAATCAAGCCTGGCGAAAAGGTTGTGATTACGACGGCGGCGGTTTTAGGAAAACCGGGTCTAATTCCTTCCGATTTTAAAGAACTTCCTTTGGCTTGTTCTATCGGCACTAAAATTCTTCTTGATGATGGTCTTTTGGAGCTGAAGGTGCTTCAAGTGCGTGGAGAAGAAGTTGATGCTGAAGTGGTTTATGGCGGAATTTTAAAAGACCGCAAAGGTATGAACTTGCCGGGCGTAAATCTGCCAGTGGACTGCATGACGCCGAAGGATCTTGAAGATCTTGAATTCGGTCTTAATAACAAAGTGGATTATGTAGCGTTGAGTTTTGTTCGTCACGCCCGTGACATTCGTAAACTTCGTGAATTGATTGAAGCTAAAAAATCTTCAGCGAAAATCGTGGCGAAAATTGAAATGGTGGAAGCTCTAGAAAATCTTGAAGAGATCTGCCGTTTAAGTGACGTAGTGATGGTGGCGCGAGGCGATTTGGCAGTGGAAGTCGGGCAAAGCCGTTTGCCGGGGTTCCAAAAACGTATCATCCAGGTTTGTAACCAGTTAGGTAAACCGGTTATCACGGCGACACAGATGCTTGATAGCATGGTTGAAAATCCTCGTCCAACAAGAGCCGAGATCACCGACGTGGCCAATGCCGTTTTGGACGGCTCAGATGCGTTGATGCTTTCAGCGGAATCAGCAAGTGGAAAGTATCCATTTAGATGTATTCGTACGATGCACGAAATTATCACGGAAGTGGAAAACAACGAGGAAGAGTATTACAAAATTTCTCTCGAGAATGAATTCCTAAGTGCGCCGGCAGCGATTGCAGCGAGTGCTTCGTTGAGCGCTTTGAAATTAAATGCAACAGCAATTATCTGTCTTACAACGTCAGGTAAAACAGCGAATATAATTTCAAGCTTCCGTCCGCGTGCGCGTGTGATTTCAATCACTCAGCATATGGATGTTTTAAATTCGATGGAAATGATGTGGGGAATTCAAACTCACGTTATTAAATCTTATAAAACGATGGAAGATATTCTTACTCAGGTTGATCAGTTGATGGTGACTCATGGTTTAGCAAAAACCGGCGACCGCGTGATTTTAACTTTGGGACAGCCGATTGCTCAAGGTGCAAAAACCAATTCAATCTATGTGCATACGGTGAACGGGGAGCAGTACTCAAAACTTCCTGACAGCCAGTTGCCTTTAAGATGTCAGACTATTCCAAATGTAGAATAAAAAAGGGAGCTTAAAGCTCCCTTTTTTAGTTTTTAATTCTCGAAGATTCTATTTTTGCTTCAAGAGAGCTTTCTCAAGTCTTTCAAGACGCGCTTTCAAATCCTGATTTTCTTTTTCAAGTTTTTGCACGCGAGCTTCTGTTTCAGTTTGTACGCTGGCTACTTGTCGCGAAACTTGTTTTACTTGAGCTTCGCAACGGTTTTGAGCATCAATACGTTCTTGATGTTCTTGTTTAAGAGCTTCGACTAAGACGGCGACGATATTTCCGTATTGAACGGCTTTGTATCCTGAGCTCGAGTCGGTGCGCACAAGTTCTGGATAAACTTTTTCAACTTCTTGTGCAATGAAACCCATGGTCTTTTGATCGTTTGCTTTCCAAGTGAAGTTCACACCGCGAAGCTGTAAAACTTTTTGAAGAGCTTCAGGTAAAGTCACGACGTCTTTTTTAAGACGCGCATCTGAAGTATACAAGAACTCTGTCGCTTTAACATTTCCCGCGACTTCTAATTTTTCGGAAGGCGAGGTCGTGCCGATTCCCACGTTTCCGGAATCCATAATGCGGAAGCGTTCTTGAGCTGCTCCTGTAGAGTCAGCAAGAGTGATTCCGAAAATGCCGCCGGAGCCCGTATTGTTCCGCATTGTCCAGACGGAGTTCTTCCAAGCTCCTCCGGTATAAAAATCCATATTTGTTACAGAGTAAGCCGCTGTCGAAGGATTTCTAAGAATGAAACCTGTTTCATTCGCGCTAGATCCCGCTGTCGTAATATCCAATCTAGCTGAGGGGCTTGTTAACCCGATACCCACACCTGTCGTTGTGACGTTAAGACCACTGGTTGCAAGGCCACCAGGAGCGAGAGAAATTGTAGAGGCATCAATTTGTAGAGCATTGTAGGCGCTCGTGTTGCGATTGTATGAAGAGATGCCTGTGGCTCCGCCTGGCCAATCACCCGGCCAGATCTCAAGGCCTTCAGCTCCGCTTTTTGAAACAACAAATTTACCCAATGGATTTGTCGTTCCGATGCCAAGATTTCCCGCAGAGGTTACACGCACTTTTTCTGTGCCGGCTGTTGCTAAAGACAATGCATCCGCCGTTGGAGAATACATACCTGTATTAGGATCTGAAACAAAAGAGAAAGCAGGTGAACCTGCAGAACCAAGACTGCTGGAAGCAAAGCCCGCGGCCGTTGCAACTCCACCTACAGTCATATTATTTGTGACGGAAAGTCCCGTGCCTGCGCCGCTGGCTGTGAGAGTGCCTGTGAAAGTTTTGTTTCCGGCAATTGTTGTTTGATTTGTTGAAGTGTCAACATACGCTCCGGGATTGAATGCCGTTCCACCAATATTGATGGAAGTCGCATTGAACGAACCATTCACGTCCAATGTATAACCTGGAGTCGTTGTGCCGATACCCACTTTGCCAGCGGTATCGATGCGAACTCTTTCAGAACCATTCACTGTAAATGTTGTCGGCGCATTTCCTGAAGTCAGGCCGAGGCCATTTCCTGAGAAAACTCGAATGTCATTGTTGGCTGGAGATGAGTCGCCAAAGAAACCGTACTCCGTTCCTGCCGAGTCGCGAAGACTTACGCCCGCTGTTGCTGCCACACCGGTGTCGTTGGAGTCTTCGATGGTTAAATAAGGAGTCGGGTATTTCACTGTAAAGACAGCAGGAAAAGTTGGTGCGGCTCCAGCGTAAATATAACCAGTTGATTGAACTGTGAATCTATTTGTAGATGCCGTAGAAATGCTCAATTCGTTGGCGGCGGAGCGATAGATACCTGTGTTAGGGCTTGAATTGAAGGCGAGGCTCGGGTTCGCAGCAGTACCGTCAGCAAGTTTTAATGGAGCTGTCATTGGAACTGTACCGTTTGCCAGTAAATCGCCGCCCGCAGGCCAAGCACTGCGGCAGTTTGTTCCGATACAAAGCTCCGTCCCTTTCACTCGTCCAGCGACTTCAAGCATTTCCGTCGGATTGTTTGTGCCAATACCTACGTTACCGTTGCGATCAATGCGCATTCTTTCTGTGCCGAGAGTGGTATTCTTAGTTGGTGTTGTATAAAAAATAATGTTTTGAGCGGCGGCCTGTGTAGACATATTCGTGCTACCACCCACAAGAACTTCATCGCGGTCCAAATAGGAGTTACCACCAATCAAAGTATAAACTTTATCCGTCGCAGAATCATAAGCTGGAGCTTGCGCCAAAGACTCGTGTTTGTTCACTCCATTGCCGACGTAATCACCGAGTAAAATGGAAGTGTTTGTCGAGTTCGTGATATTCAGAGGAGCTGAAGGTGTCGCTGTTTTAATACCGACGTTTCCTGCATTATAGTAAATATTTGATCCCGAAGTGACCCACTGGCTGGCAGCTCCCGTCGGAAGAACAGAAGGATTTAATTTTCCACTGCCATCCAGTTGTGGAATCTGATTGGCTCCCGTTCCTGCATCAACAACAAGGTTTCCGGAGTTTGTTGTCAGACCATTGCCAATGCTAAGACCAATATTAGTTCCCGTATCAACGAGAGGGGCTGTCACGCCAAGAGTTGTGTAGGCTGCAGCTCCGGTGCGTTTCACAATACCTGTTGAGCTTAAAGACGCGATCTCAGTTGCGGAGACATCTCCATATTCAAGGCCTGAAGTCGTTGCTGAGTTGGCGCGCAGATATTTAAAATCTGCTCCGACAGGAAGACGAATGTTATTTGTCGCATCACGGGTGACTAAATCACCTTTAGTCGTTAAAGGACTTAGAGCATTAAACGCGGCTTGCGCTGTTGTTTGTCCGGTTCCACCTTTGTTAATGGGAACCGCCGCACTTAAATTTGCAGGATTTAAATTGGTAACAAGGCTTCCATCCACAGCAGGAATCTGCGAAGAACCATTCAATTGAAGAATTTGGCCCGCTCCTGTGCCGACGTTGACATTGAGTGTGCCCACTGAAGTGATCGTTCCCCCAGGACCCGCACCCACATTAAGACCAGTGCCCGCAGTGACGGAAGTCACAGAGCCCGCACTGGCGGCAACCCACGAAAGATTTCCGCTTCCGTCGTTAGATAAAACTTTTCCAGCGCTGCTGGCGTTTGTTGGCCATACAACTGAGAAGTTCGCCGCTGCCGCCGGATCTAAATTAAATTTCACAGTCTTGTTTGAAGCATTGCGAATATATAAATCGGTCGCATAAGTTTCATTGGAGTTAATTTGATTTGCAGAAATATTGCGCGCAGAAAAGTCACCGCTAGAGTCACGTAAAACCAAAGTGTCTGGTGTATTTGCAGACGTGCCCGTTGTTGCCGAGTTTGCCACTTTTCCAGCTGTTGCGATGGTTGCAAGTTTTGTGTCGACAATCGCTGCTGTTGCAGAGATATCGGCATTCACAATTTCGCCATCTTTGATTTTCGCGGATGTCACGGCGTTGTCGGCAAGTTTAGATTCGTCGATTTTTCCAGCACCCACAGTAGGATTTGGATAAGTGCCAGTAAGATCCCCGCCGGCGGCTCCGCTTGCAGGAATTCCAGAAATATCTACCTCTGTCACAGCCGTAATGCGACCTTTGTTGTCGTATGTGATTTGCGGAACTTTTGTTGCAGTTCCTTTTGTACCGCCAGTCACAACGTCTTTTAAAGCGACAGAGCCTGTAGATGTGATCGTTCCACCGGTGAAATCGCTCGGCGAGAATGCAATGGAAGTGACTCCGTTTGTTGCTGAAGTGATGTACTGGGTCGAGGAGCCATTGATCAAATCCATCAACTCATTAAAGTTGGCTACAGTTAAAGGCGCTACTGTGCCATCACTGACGCGCAAAAGATTTTGTGAAGTGTATCCAGAGATTTGATAAGACTCGATAGCAAAAGGAACGTAAGAAATATTTTGTGAAGGAATAGTTTCAATCGTCGGACTTGAAAGTGTGAGATCTTCAAAACTCACGACAATTTTACGATCGTCATCTGCATTCGGAGAATAAGTTCCGCCCGTACAACCGGAAAGCCCCGTAAAGCTTCCACGATTTGTAAATACAGAACTAAGTGAAGAGCCAACATAGTTATGAATCTGTGGCGCTGGAGCAGAACCGATGTTTAAAGAGAAAACTCCAGAAGAAGAAGCGAGGTTGACGGTTTGTGTTTCTTGATAAAGAAGGCAGTCGTTGTAACTTTTAATTTCGATTGTGAAGCGAACGTTGCTGGAATCCAATGGAGTGCCATCAGGTTTTAAAATTCTTCCCTGGTAGGTAAGGCCGATGCCAGCAAAAGCTATGGAGTGCGAAAGAAAAACAACGGTCGCAATGATCCATTTTTGCAGGAACTTTCCGGTTACGTTCATAAAGTTCTCCGTTTTATAGAGAACTTATCGGTATTTACGGATCTTTTTTTGAATGGATTCGAGCGCTTATAGAGGAAAACTCATTAAATATTTGCCAAGTTTTCACAAGCAACGTCTCAGTTTGAGAAACTCTCGACCTTTTATCTGAGCTTTCGTTTTAGATTATTAACGATAGTCCAGTTGCGGGCCAAAGATTCCACGTCCTCCAAAGAGATCATGATGTAGACGCCTTGCTCATCCATGATCTTCTCTGTGAGATATTTTTTCTCAATCAAAGGATTCACGTCGTCAGAGCGAATGAGGTTTCCTGTTTCTTTCATGGATTCATTTTGTACATCATTCAAATTCACTTTGCGGAAACCTTTGTTGTTAGGTTCCACTCGGCGCGCGAATAAAAGAATTCCATTAAGAACTTTTACTTCGCCATCGGTCAAAGCCGGCAAGCGGTCTTTTTCCTGTTTAAAGAGCCACTCGTTATACCAATCCACGAAAGAAAAAAGTTCCTGAGGTTTGGAGTTGATGATTTTCTGAGTTCCATCACCACGGTCTTCTTGCACGATATAACCGAGATCCGTCAAAGCATTCACCACGCTTTGCATTTTGTTGGTGGCTTCCTGGAAAATTTGAATTGTGTAGTTGCGAAGAAGAACAGAAGAAAAACTAACACCGCCGCCTTCTTCCGGTTTTCCATATTTGTGACCGACAAGATTTAAGATCGAAATATATTTATTCACGATATGAGGCGGGAAGCGCTCTTCATCAGGGTTGGCGTTTTCAAGAATTTTAATTTTCTTATTCGCCTCACGCAGATTTTCATTCAGCGTTTTCATGATCGCGCGCACCCACACAGGCAGCTGATCCATTTGTTTTGTCAGAGACTCATAGGGGAGAGCGATCACTTCAGAATCTTTTGTCGCCTTTACATTGGCACTGCGAGGTTTGTTGTCGAAGAGAGCCATTTCTCCCACCATCGCACCCGCATTGATTTCTGCAAGAACGACTTCGGAAGTGCCTTTGGTTTTTGTAACCGCAAAAGTTCCGGATTTAATGATGTACATAGCATCAGGTGCATCGCCATCACGAAACAAATAAGTATCTTTTGCGATTTTTTTAGCTTCAGCCACGTGCGGACCTCTCTTGATTGAAATTTATTATCTCATCAAAAAAGGGAGAGCGGCAATAGGATGGGATTATATCGAGACAACCCCGACCTAAGATCGGGGTTGTTGTTATCTTAGAATTTCATGGGCTTGCAGTCAGGAGCGATTGTCATCTTTCCTTCTGTGGCCGCAAGAACTTTCTCAGGGGTTAAGTCTGGAGCGTACTCTTTCAGAACAAAACCTTGAGGTGTGACTTCGATCACGCCGAAATCGCTGACGATTTTTTTGATGCAGTTCACACCTGTTAAAGGAAGCGTGCACTTTTTGCGAAGTTTAGAGTTTCCTTCTTTATCCGTGTGTTGCATGGCCACGATCACATTGCGAGCGCCCGCAACAAGATCCATGGCGCCGCCCATACCTTTCACCATTTTGCCTGGAACCATCCAGTTCGCGATGCTGCCAGTTTCATCAACTTCCATCGCACCCAAAACAGTGAGGTCCACGTGACCACCTCGAATCATCGCAAAGCTGTCAGCGCTTGAAAAGAAACTGGCTCCCGGAAGAGCTGTCACAGTTTGTTTTCCAGCGTTGATAAGGTCCGGATCGACTTCGGATTCACGAGGAAAAGGCCCCATTCCCAAAAGACCGTTCTCGCTTTGTAACATAACGAATTTGTCTTTCGGGATGTAGTTGGCAACCAAAGTAGGAATACCAATTCCCAAATTTACGCAGTAACCATCTTCAACTTCTTGAGCAATACGCTGAGCGATTTGTTCTCTGTTTAAAGGCATGACTAATCCTTTCTCACCGTTTTTTGCTCGATACGTTTTTCGTAATTCGTACCTTGGAAGATACGTTGCACGTAAACGCCCGGAGTGTGAACTTGATCTGGATCGAGTTCGCCAATTTCAACCAACTCTTCAACTTCAACCACGGTGATTTTACCCGCTGTTGCGGCCATCGGATTAAAATTGCGAGCGGTTTTTCTGAAAATCAAATTTCCGAACTTGTCGCCCTTCCAGGCTTTGACGAAAGCAAAGTCGCCTTTGATTCCACGCTCAAGAACGTAATCGCGTCCGTCGAATTGTTTGATTTCTTTTCCTTCAGCAACCAAAGTTCCTACTCCCGTCGGCGTGTAAAAACCAGCGATCCCCGCACCACCGGCGCGAATACGCTCTGCCAAAGTTCCTTGAGGGCAGAATTCCAATTCGAGTTCGCCGCTCATGTAAAGTTTTTCAAAAAGAGCATTTTCGCCCACGTAAGAAGAAATCATTTTTTTGATCTGACGGTTTTGCAAAAGCTGACCCAAACCAAAATCATCCACACCGGCGTTGTTAGAAACACAAGTGAGATTTTTAACGCCCATGTCGCGCAAGACGGCGATGCAATTCTCGGGGATTCCGCAAAGGCCGAATCCACCAAGAACCAAAGTCATTCCATCTTTAACGTCAAAGAGCGCACTCTTTGCATCTTTAAAGACTTTTTTGCTCATAAGGCTTAAACCTTCTCAATGATCAAGGCGACAGCTTCACCGCCACCGATGCACAAAGTTGCAAGACCATAGCGCTTATTGTGTGTGTGAAGAGCATGAACAAGAGTGGCCAAGATGCGAGCGCCAGAAGCACCGATCGGGTGACCGATAGCCACGGCACCACCGTGGATGTTTACTTTTGCCGCTGGGATTTCAAGTTCTTTCATCGCCACTTGAGTCACAACTGCAAACGCTTCGTTGATCTCCCAAAGATCGATATCCGCAATCTTAAGACCGGCTTTGTTCAAAGCACCACGGATCGCGCCCACAGGAGCTGTCGTGAAGTATTTTGGATCGTGCGCGAATGTTCCGTGCGCTACGATTTTTGCCAAAGGTTTGATGCCGCGTTTTTTCGCTTCGCTTTCTGCCATCAAAACGTGAGCCGCAGCTCCGTCATTGATTTTAGAAGCGTTCGCCGCAGTGATTGTTCCCGCTTTATCGAAAGCAGGTTTCAAACCAGGAATTTTATCGAAGTTTGTATTGAACGGCTCTTCATCTTTATCAATTGTTACAGCGCCTTTTTTGCCTTCAACAACAACGGCTGCGATTTCATTTTTGAAAAGGCCTTTGTTCCAGGCGTCTTGTGCTTTTTTGTAAGAGTCGATCGCGAAAGCATCTTGTTCTTCACGAGTGAAGCCATGTTCTTTTACACAGATCTCTGCTGCATTACCCATGTGGAAATTGTTGTACGGATCCCAAAGACCGTCTTTGATCATGGAGTCTGTCATTTGTGTCGGTCCCATGCGGTAACCAGAGCGAGAATTTTCAAGCAAGTGCGGAGCCAAAGTCATGTTCTCTTGACCACCAGCCACGGCGATTTTTGTATTACCAAGGGCGATAGAATCTGCCGCCAACATCACAGCTTTAAGGCCAGATCCGCAAACTTTATTGATCGTCATGCATGGAGTTGAATTTTTAAGTCCAGCGTACAACGCCGCTTGACGAGCCGGAGCTTGACCAACACCTGCAGTCAAAACTTCACCCATAATGCATTCGTCGATTTCATTTGCGGAAACACCCGCACGAGAAATAGCTTCTTTAATAGCAATTGCACCGAGCTTTGGTGCAGCAAGAGTAGAGTAACCACCTTGGAACGTTGCTACAGGAGTTCTTACGCTGCTCACAATTACGACATTTTCCATTTTTCACCTCTATTAGTTTGTAAATGCCCGCATACTTTTTTATATTTTAACGACAGAGTCAAACTTGTAGGGGGTCAACGCATGTCAGCGATCAGCATCATTCTCGCTCATCTTCTATTTCATCCTGTTATGGCAGCCACTTATGAAGTCCCTGTCGCAGAGGGAGATCGTCTGGTCCTCAAAGGATTAGAAGCCCAGGTGCAGGTTGTGGGACAGGTCGGCAATTCTTTGAAAGTATCGGGCGTAGAAGAGTCCGGCACCGAGGGCGTTTTTGTCGTTACAAAAAAAGATAATATCATCGAAGTGAAAATGAATGAATATGCCGGGAAAAGATCCTGGCTGAACATCTTGCCCAAAGCCGTTTCACAAATGAAAAAAATTGAAATTTGGGGACCTTCTATTCCTGCTGACATTCAGTTGCGCGGCGGCTCGGTGGTCGCACAAAAATGGAGCAAAGACTTGAAAGTGAGCGTGACTCAAGGGCGTGTCAGTTCCGTGGGCGGAGCGGGTTCCTTGCAAGTGTACGTGCAAAAAGGTGACGTGAATATTCAAGATCATACGGGCAAAGTGTCAGCGGACTCTTACTCGGGTTCCATGGCTCTTAAAAACGTTCAAGGCGATGTGGACGCGAGTCTTTTTGCGGGTTCGTTGAATATTGAAAAGGTGAGAGGATTCCTGTCTCTTTCGACTCAGCAATCCAATAGCAAAGTGAATTTGAGCAGCGGTACAATTCAGTTTGAAAACGGCAAAGGCACGATGAATATTCAAGCGTTCCAGGGCCGCATGGAAGGACAAAATCAAGAAGGCGCTGTCGCGATCACGATGCTTTTGGACTCGGAAGTCGACGTGAAAACGAAATCAGGAAAGGTGAGTGTGCAAACGCCGCCATCATCGGGCGTGTCTTTGAATTTGCTCACAACTGAAGGAGAGATCCTAGTTCCCTCAGAAATCAAGGTGACTAAATTGAGTGCAGAGAAAAGTGTTCGTGGGCGCTTGCGGGGCGACGCACAAAGAGGTAGTATTTTTGTGCGCAGTCAAGACGGCACAATTTCAGTGAAATGAGTTGACGCCCCTCTTTAAATGATTCATTCATGAAATTGAAGTTAAAGAACACCCTAGGTAAAATTATGGCAAAAATCGTTAAAAAGAAGCCTGCGGCCAAGGCCGCAAAACCTGCTAAAAAAGCTCCTGCGAAAGCGGCGGCAAAACCAGCGCCTAAAAAGGCAGCTCCGAAAGCTGTTGTAAAGAAAAAGGCCGAAAAAGCTCCCGTTAAGGCAGCTCCTAAAAAGCCTGAAGTAAAGAAAAAGCCCGAGGTGAAGGTCGCTCCTAAGGCGGCGGCTCCTGCTAAAGCTCCTGCAGCAAAACCTGCTAAAGAAGCAAAAGAGGCGAAGGAAGTTAAAGAAACGAAAAAGGCTTCTCCTCAACCGGCTGTTGCTGAAAAAGCTCCTAAAAAGGAAGCGAAAGCGGCAAAAAAAGGTAAAGGCAAAGGTAAGGAAAAAGAAGAATCCGATTTGGATGACGATTTTATCGCCGATGACGACCTCATGGGTGATGAGATTGGCGAGTACGAAGAGGAACTCAAAGCCGTTGAAGAAGCGGACGAAGAAGTCGAAGTCGACGAAGAGTGGACAGGCGAAGAAAAGCCAAAGACAGATGAAGAAATCATTCTGACAGACGCTGAGGGCCGCCGTTACTGCCGCGCTCGTGATTGCGACCAAATCGCTGCTGTGGATGCGTACTGCCGTTATCATTACCTTCTTTTCTGGAAGAAAATCCAAGTTCGTAAGAAGATCTTGGCTGATGGAAAATTGGAGCGTTACGTGGAAGAATTGACTTCCCGTTACCCAGATAAATTCCTTGAGATGATCCGCAGAGATCTTCGCACGGAAAAAGACTTCTTGGCTGCTATCCAAGAGCTTGAGATCGACGAATCAGCACAGGATAACGAGTTTGAAGAGGATACAAGTGCCTTCATCGAAGAAGTCCGTGGAATGGGCGACAACGGTGGATCAGGTGTTGAAGACGACGAGTATTAATCCTTAAATATAAGAATGATCTTTCTAAAACCCTCTTAGAAATAAACTTAAGAGGGTTTTTTTATGCCTTTGACGGCTTAAACTCTCTGCGTTATTCGTTGGATCGCGTACATTTTTCATTGCAAATGAGAAATCTGATCGGTAGGACTAACCGCAGTTACTCAAGTATAAGTCAGAGATTGGTCTGACGTTTCTACCTGCCACCGTAATGGCAGTCTATTTGGAGGGGAAATGTTTAAGGGCGCTGCTCTTTTCGTAACGGTGTTGTTGTGTTCAACTCTTTCTCACGCTGGTGAGAATTTTCCAAAGGGACCGGATGCAGCTTTAACCCCCGGTGTTCTTTGTTCTCATCCTGATTCTTATCGTTATCCTGAAAAAATCAAATACTGCGAACGTGATGTGTCTTCATCAACAAAAGCAGGCATCTTCCAAAAGTACGATCAAATTGGTTACAGAACTCGCTCTATGAAGCGCCAAGCTTTCAAGATCGATCACTATATCCCACTTTGCATGGGTGGTGCTAACGATGTGAAAAACTTGTGGCCACAACACGAAAGCGTGTACCAAATCACAGATCAATTGGAAGCTCTTCTTTGCGAGAAAATGGCAGCAGGCCGTCTTCTTCAGAAAGACGCGATCCAACTCATCATGGAAGCTAAAAATCACCTTGATGAAGTTCCAGAGATCGAAGCTCGCGTAAGAGCACTTTAATTTTTAAAATTTAAATCTCTCTTCGAGGGGGTTGGCCCGCAGTCCATTACAGGTTGCGGGCTTCTTTTTTTGCGTCGGGCGCACAGAGCGCAAGCTGAAGTAGCATTGGCGTAGCACTTGAATCTCCATTTTTCCATGGAGGTTTTCTATGTCTAAATCCTTTGTAAAATCGTTCTCCGTGTTGATGGCTTTAACACTGACGGTGCCAGTCTACGCGTCGACAGTTCGTATGCCTCAAAGTGAGACACAAGGAACAAACCTCCACGGGCTTGAAAATATCGGGATCGACTCCTGGACAAAGCTTTTGATGAGCGGGAAATCCAGTGGTTTCAGTGTTCAAGAGTTGCGCGAACCTTTAATGGTCGCGCTTTCCCAGGCGAAAAATGAACAGCATGTTTTTAAAAGTATCAAAACAGTGGTGGAATCCGCAAAACTTGTAACAGCGGAAGACTATCGTGATCTCGGCATTTTGCTTTTGGAGTTACGCCAAGAACTTCGCGCACAAAAATCCATGGGAATGAAATCCCGGCAGGATTCACTCTTCTTGATGCAAATGCTTGCCGAGGAAAGTCTGTATGCTGGAAGCAAAAAATTTGCGAATTTTCCGACAGAAATCAATATTGCCGGTTCTGCATCGAGCTCTGCAAAAGCGGCCTCGTTAAGAAGTTTCCAAGTGCAAACTGGAGATGTGGTGCTGTCTAAAGCCACGGGCTTTGGTTCCTCCAGTTTTATTGCTTTAACAATGGACCATCCGCATATCTATTCTCACTCAACGCCGGTTTACATCGACGGCCAAGGTGAGTTGCTGTCGCCGGAAGCGGACGTTGAAGACGGTGTGAAGCTTCGTAAAATGGCCAAAGACTATATCGAAGGCTCAAAGACACGCATGTATATTTATCGTTATCAGGGCTCGGACACCTCCGTGCAAAACAAAGTCGAGGCGGGTGCAGCAAACATGATTAAAGAAATGTATGAGCGTACAGGTGGTGATCCATTTAACAAAGCGGCTTACAAATATGACTTCTCGATGACTCCGGGAAATGTGAATGAGCGTGGGATGTTCTGTTCTGCTGTTTCCTATGAATTGTATTTGCGTGGCGGTTTTTCGGGGCCACAAAATCCTTACACGCAATCTGTCTGGAGTCCGATTTCAAAAAGTCGCGAAGAACTTTTAAAAGTTCTTAATATGAATACGAATAAGGTGCCGGCTCCAGGGGATCTGGAACTTAATTCTGAGTTTAAACTTGTTGGCGCTCGCATTGATGTTTCAAAACTCTCACAAGATCGTATTGAAATGGCGATCGTGGATGCATTTTTAAGTGAGGTCGCAAACAATCGAGAAACTTTGAGAAGAGTCTCTGAAATTTTGAATTTAATATCTTCAAAACCCATCGACAAGGAAGCTCTTAAAAAGATGGCGGCTTCAGGAATTCTTCCGAAAGAATATGCAGATAAAGTCGGTATGATTGATCAAATTCCTGATGCCATTAATATCAAGCAAATGGCTTTCTTTGTGTTTCTTAATGACGTGATGACACCGAAATTAAGAGCGGTGTTGCAGGCTCAGGTTGAGGCTTTGGAAAAACTAGGAAAGCCCGTGGGGCCTATGCAGCTTCGTAAAATGGCAAAAGCCCAAGGCAAGTTGATGTTGGCTGAACTTTCTAAACTTGAAGAGAAAGTCATGGCTACAACCGGCGTGGGCTCGTGCGGAAAAGTCTTCTAGTGAAGATCGTCTTTCTTTTTTGATTTTTTGCCGCTGAACATACGAGGTCCGCGATCTTCATCGTCGGACTCTTCGTCTTCATCATCTTCTTCTTCAGAAAAATCGTCGTCCTCATCACGAGGAGGTGACAACTCTTCGCTTTGTTCCGCGCGAGAAAGTGCATCTTCATCAGACTCGTCTTCATCGTGATAAAGCGACTCCTCGTCGACGCCCAAAAGTTTATTGGCCTGCGCCTCTAAAGATGAATTTTCTGTGGAGAATTGAAGATAAAGTTTTTTACCCTGGAACGGATATTCTTTCCAAGTGTAGGGGAAGTCCACTTCGCCGTCGTTTTCAAAGTACTCCATCATCATGCTGGCCGCTGCGTCCACGCAGTTGTGGATTCTTTTAACGGCGTCGGCGTCATCTTGAGAATAATTCATGGAAACTTCGAAGTTGGCTTGCGCCAGGCGGCCTTTTTCTAGGTATCCGACGCGAAGCATAATTTCTTCGGTATAGATGCGACCTTCAATGATGAGCTCACCTTCTTCAAGATATTGAGCGAAATTTTCTTTAAAAACGGCCTGAATCTGATCTGAGTATTCTTTTGGAAATGCAGTCCATTTTTTTGAGCTTTTAAGGCGAGGGTTCATCGGAAAGCCTCCATATAGCGTAATGCCGTTTTGACATTTTTCGAAGCCTCCTCTATAACTCACTTTCTTTAATGACACAAGAGGTAAGAGTCCGTGGAAAACACAACGCAAAACCCTGAAAGCCTTAATCAAAATCACGATGTCGGACAAGGCCGTGGTGTGTACATTTCCACGTACGGATGCCAAATGAACGTGAATGACACGGAAAGAATGTATTCTCTTTTAGAGATGCAAAACTTCACTCCCGTGGACAAACCTGAAGACGCGTCTTTGATCATCATCAACTCTTGCAGTGTGCGTGAAAAACCGGTTCACAAAGTTTATTCCGAGGTCGGTACTTTCAGAAAAATGAAAGAAAAAAATCCGGGCCTTAAGATCGGCGTTGGTGGCTGTGTTGGTCAGCAAGAAAAAGAAAATCTGATCAAGAATCAACCGATGATTGATTTCGTTTTTGGGACCGATCAAATCGACAACCTACCAAACTTGGTGGCGAAATCTTTTGAAGGTGAAAAGCGTTTGATCAACGCGAAATTCGAACACCGTGCGCCTTATCACATCGAAACGATGGTGAGAAATCCAGGTGTGGCGACGTTTGTGAACATCACAAAGGGTTGTGATAATTTCTGTACATTCTGTGTGGTTCCTTATACTCGCGGTCGTGAAAAATCTCGTCCTCTTCAGCACATCCTGACTGACATCCGTCACCTCGTTAAGCGCGGTGTGAAGGAAGTTACTTTGTTGGGTCAAAATGTGAACTCCTACAAAGCGGAAGAGGGATTGGATTTCGCGGATCTTCTTGCAAAGGTCGCAACAGAAACGGATATCGAAAGAATTCGTTATACGACATCTCATCCTAAAGATTTCAACCAGAAGCTTGCCGATACGATGGCCGCTCATCAAGACAAGGTGATGGAGTACATCCATCTGCCATTCCAAAGCGGAAATTCACGCATTCTAGATCGTATGAATCGCAATTACACACGCGAACACTACTTGGAAAAAATCGCGATGCTAAAGAAAACTATTCCAAATGTGGTGTTCTCTACAGATATCATCGTGGGTTTTCCTGGTGAGACAGAGGAAGAATTCCAAGACACGGTGACAATGGTTCAAGAAGTCGGTTTTGAAACGATCTTCGCCTTTAAATATTCTCCACGTCCTTTCACGAAGGCGGCGAAATTTGAAGAGCAAGTCGATGAAGACGTAAAAACAGATCGTTTGAATCGTCTGTTTGATGCTCATGACAAGATGGCTTTTGAATTGGTCAAACGCTACGAAGGTCAAACAATGAAAGTCTTGGTTGAACAAGTGGATCGTGAACACGGTAAGATCCAAGGTCGCAGTACAGGAAATAAACTTGTGCACTTCTTGGGATCGCCTGACTTGATCGGTAAAACAGTGGACGTGAAGATCACCAAAGCATTCCCTGCGGTATTTAGAGGAGAATTGATTTAAATCATGAAAGATATTTTGGATTTAAATAATCTTAAATCTCAGATCATCTTTGCGCAGCAGTCGCAGGAAGAGGAAACCTTTCATCAAAGTGATTTGGTTCAGCTTTTCCCGTATGGTTTGTCCGTGACGACAGATGTGTCGCGCCCTTTTTTGCTTTTAAAAGACGAAGCTCATCAATACACATTGCCTGTGGCGGTGACTCCGATTGATGCAGGTGTGGCGCTTTCGCAGTCGAATAAATCGATCTTGCAATCGTCTCCGCACAAATTCACGGCGCAGTTGATGGAATCCTTAGGTATCGAAATCAAACAAGCGGTCTTCGTTGAAATCAGAGGCTCGCATCAGTATTTGCGTCTTTACATAAGTGGACACCCGCAAATGAGCTCGATGAAACTTCGCGCGGATGAAGCGATGTCTTTGTGTCTTTATTTGAATGTGCCTCTTTTCGCGACAAAGAATTTCATTGGTCGTTCACGCATCATGAGTGCGGAAGTCGAGAGCGGCGCACAAAAACTGCAAAATATAGGTCTGTTGGACAAAGGGTCTGGCTATCTGAATTAGTTTTTGTAAATATAGGTCATGCATCATCTACCTCATTTGATTACAGACCTTGGCTTTATTTTGATGATCGCAGCGCTCTCAACGCTGCTCTTTAAAAAACTCGGACAACCTCAGGTTCTAGGGTATTTGATTGCGGGTCTTTTAGTAAGCCCGCACGTTCCATTTTTTCCCACAGTGACGGACAACGAAAGCATTAAGGTGTGGTCCGAGATCGGTGTGATCTTTTTGCTTTTCAGCTTGGGTCTGGAATTCAGTTTTAAAAAATTATTTAAAGTCGGTGGCTCGGCGGGTTTTACGGCGATCTTTGAAGTCGTTGCGATGATGGGCTTTGGTTTTGTTGTGGGCCGCATGTTTGGCTGGAACAATATCGATAGCTTGTTCTTTGGTGCGATTCTTTCGATGTCATCCACCACAATTATCGTGCGTGCGTTTCAAGAGTTGGGACTCCGCGGGCAAAAATACGTCGAATTGGTTTTCGGCATTCTTATTGTTGAAGACATTCTTGCGATTCTGCTTCTAGTTTTGCTGACGGCCGTATCGGGAAGCGAAGCGATTTCTGGAGCGGATTTAGCGTTCTCTGCGTTAAGATTGTTATTCTATATTGCGCTGTGGTTTGTCGTCGGTATTTTCCTGATTCCGATTTTCCTTCGCAAGATTCGTGATCTTTTAGAAGACGAAACCATGCTTCTGGTCTCCATCGGTTTGTGTTTCATGATGGTGATGATCGCAGCCGGTGTGGGATTCTCTCCGGCATTAGGAGCTTTCGTGATGGGATCACTTCTTGCGGAAACGCCTGAAGGTCACAAGATGGAGCACGTCCTTCAGCCTGTAAAAAATCTTTTTGCGGCCGTGTTCTTTGTGTCTGTCGGCATGATGATTGATCCAAAAGTTTTGATTGAGCGCTGGGACCTTGTGATCTTGGTGACGCTAGTCACGATTGTCGGAAAATTCATTTGCTCATTCTTGGGTGCTCTTCTTTCCGGACAAACGCGTAAGAAGGCCTTTCAAGCCGGGATGAGTCTTGCGCAAATCGGGGAGTTCTCTTTCATCATCGCTTCTTTGGGGGTGACGCTCAAGGTGACGAGCGATTTCCTTTATCCTTTGGCTATTGCTGTTTCGGCGGTGACAACGTTTACAACACCGTACCTTATTAAAATTTCTGAACCGCTCTATCGTTGGGTGGATAAAAAACTGCCTGCGGGTGTACAAGGAGCTCTGGACCGCTATCAAAACTCTTTTTCTCAAGAGGGAAAAAATGGCGTGGGTTCTTTGATTATGAAAACCTACGGTGTAAAAATTCTTCTTAATACCGTGATCGTGATTGCGATCATCAGCGCTTACAAAACTTTGCTCAACCAAGAAGTGCAAAATTATTTGCAAGAAAGTCCCTGGGCCGGGGCTGTTTCATTGTTTATCTGTCTTGCGATCTCAGCTCCGTTCTTCTGGGGGATCGTGATGGGTGGTCCAGCGCTGAAAGCGCAACGGGAGTTTGAAGAACTCCAAAAACTGCGTGGCTTGCAATTCGGAATTTTCATTGGACGTATTGTTTTGGGTTTGGTTTTATTAGGAGCCATTCTTGCGCAATTCGTAACTCTGAAAATGGCATCAGGTTTAACAGCCGGCGTTTTGGTGGTCTTGATTGCCGTGGGACCTTTGTGGGTGCGCCGCTTGTATCAGGTTATTGAGAAAAATTTCTTAAAGAACCTCACGGAAAAAGAACGCAAAGAGCTTATCAGTTCTGACGTCGCAAAAAATATTCTTCCGTGGGAAACAAGCCTTGGGAATTACGAAGTTTCTCCAGACTCTTCTTTGGTTGGAAAAACTTTGCGCGATCAGTCTTTTAAAGAAACTTTTGGTGTGACAGTGGCCGCCGTGTTTCGTGGATCACACAGATACTTTGCCCCGGATGGAGAATTTGTCTTGTGGCCGTATGACAAATTGATTTGTTTTGGCAGTGAAGAAGAACTGCAAAAATTCCACACCGTTCTTGAAGACGAAAAAAATCATCAGCAGGCGGCGGCGGTCAATGGTCAAGAAGACTACAAGCTTAGTTCTTTTGTCGTAACAGACACGTCATCCTACAAAGACAAAACCATTCGTGAAAGCGGCATTCGTGAAAAGTATCACGGCATGGTTGTGGGTGTAGAGCGCGGCGCTGAAAAAATTCTTGGACCAAGGGCAAGTTTTACGCTTCTTGAAAGTGATCTTGTGTGGATTGTCTCTAAAGCCAAGTAACAAGTTTTCTTTCTCTTCAGACACGCCTAAAATAAAAGTTTGAAGGAGCACACTATGTCCCAACTCGGACTCGTTCTTTCAGGCGGTGGTGCGCGGGGAGCTTATCAGGCTGGAGTTCTGGCTGCTCTTTCGCATATCGCCAGCAAACTCAAATTGCCAGATCCGTTTAAGATATACACCGGCGTCAGCGCCGGCGCCATCAACGTCGGTCTTTTAGTCGCTCATCCCGGAAATTTTGTTGAAAGTTCAAAGCAACTAACAGGCCTATGGAGTCAAATCGACAGTGATCAAGTTTTCTATGCAGATCTCATGGCGCTTTCTCGTGGGGGCTTGCAATGGATGACGGAAATTTCGTTGGGTGGATTTAGAAAAGATCAGGCCTTAAGATCTTTGCTGAGCACGCATCCATTGCACAGCTTCCTCTCTGAAAAATGTCAGTTTCAGGAAATCGAAAAGAAAATCAAGCAAGGACGTTTAAGATCAGTCGGCATTTCCGCTTTGGATTACGACAGTATTTCTACGGTGACCTTTTTCCAGGGAGCTCCCGATATTGAACCGTGGGAGCGCGGTATGCATCGCAGTGAGCGCGCGGTTTTGGGAGTTGAGCACATTATGGCTTCTTCGGCTATTCCGCTTTTGTTTCCGCCGATCAAAATCGGTGAACGCTATTTTGGTGACGGCTGCATTCGCAACCAATCTCCTTGTGGGCCGGCTATTTACATGGGTGCGGATCATTTGATTGCGATTGGTGTGCGACGAAGACAAGACACTTCTTTTACGTATCATCACCGGGAGTCCGGAGAAATTCCGACTGTATCGAAAGTTGCCAACGTCTTGATGAATGCTGTGATGATGGATGGGCTTGAGTCCGACATCCAAAGAATTGAACAAATTAATCAGAGTTATTCATTACTGACTCCGCAGGAAAGAAAGCGTGTGGCTTTGCGTGAAGTCAAAAGCCTTTGGATTTCCCCTTCGGTGGATTTTTCCGAAATTGCCGCCAAGAAAAGTGGCGAACTTCCGAGAATGATTCGCTACCTTTTGCGCGGACCGGGATCTTTGGAAGAGTCTAGTGAGATGCTGAGTTATCTGCTGTTTACTCCGACCTATTGCAAGCAGCTCATTGAAATCGGATTTGCTGACGGAATGAAAGAACGACCGCAGATCGAACAGATTCTCGCAGAATATGAAGAAAATCATCACGTAAAGCATCATGCACATGCCGCACGAAACAACGTGCGAAGTTTACGTTAAATCTTGCGTTGCAATACAAAAAGGTACGGCGTACCTTTTGGGGGAAGAGGTTTTTATGAGTGATGTCTTTGTTCGTGCCCGTGGTATGTCTCCGGTTGTCGCTGAAAATGTTTTTATTGCAGATAATGCGCGTCTTATCAGCGATGTTGAAGTCGGCGAAGGATCTTCGATTTGGTACAACGTGGTCATTCGTGGTGACGTGATGCCGATTCGTATTGGCAAAGAGGTCAATGTTCAGGACGGAAGTGTGATTCACGGCACATATGGAAAATGGGGAACGACGCTTCATGATCGCGTGACTATTGGGCATTTGGTTATGTTGCACGGTTGCGAAATCGGTCGGGGCACTTTGGTCGGCATGGGCTCCATCTTGATGGACGGCGTGAAGGTCGGCGAACATTGTTTAATTGGAGCTGGCACTCTTTTAACTGAGGGAACTCAGATTCCTCCACGCAGTCTGGTTGTGGGGCGTCCTGGCAAAGTCAAAAGATCGCTCACAGACGAGGAAGTCGATCTTCTTGAGAAATCCGCGGATAATTATTTGCTCTACAAAACCTGGTACCAAGACTGAGTGCTTGAACTCTGAGGCGATTCATCTCAGAATGGGGAAACCCTGCCAGGAGTGAGTTTATGGAACGCCAAGTGCCTTATGCCTTAACTTTTGACGATATTCTTCTTCTTCCACAATATTCTGAAATCACGCCGACTGAAGTCGTGCCTCGATCTTTGTTTGCCCGAGAAAAATATCTAAACACACCGATTATTTCTGCGGCGATGGACACGGTCACAGAAAATCGTATCGCGCGAGTGATGGCGCAAAACGGCGGCTTGGGAATCATTCACAAAAATCTCGATATCGACAAACAAGCTCTTGAAGTTGAAAAAGTAAAAAAATACGAAGCCGGAATGATTTTAGATCCGATCACGTTGGGTCCGGATCATTTGGTGCAAGAGGCTGTCGACCTTATGGAAAAATATTCGATCAGTGGTGTGCCGATCACGATTGATGGAATACTGATGGGGATTCTCACAAATCGCGATTTGCGTTTTGAAGAAAACTTCGATCAGCCGATTCGTAACTTGATGACAAAAGAAAATCTTGTCACAGCGAAAATGGGAACGACTCTTGAGGAAGCTAAAAAGATTTTGCAAAAACACCGTATCGAAAAATTGCCTGTGGTGGATGCAAAAGGAAAACTCAAAGGTCTCATCACGATCAAAGACATCGAGAAAGCAAAAAACTATCCGCAAGCAACAAAAGATGAACACGGTCGTCTTTTTGTCGGTGCTGCTGTGGGAGTGGGGGCTGACTCTAAAGAGAGAGCAGAAGCCTTGGTGGCAGCCGGGGTGGATGTTCTTTGCGTGGATACAGCTCACGGTCACTCTAAAAATGTGATTGAGATGGTTAAACATATCGCGCAAAAACACAAAGAGATCATCATCGTTGCAGGTAACGTGGTGACAGCAGATGGTACGAATGCGTTGATAGATGCCGGGGCTGAAGTTGTTAAAGTCGGTGTCGGACCTGGAAGTATTTGTACGACACGTGTGGTGGCTGGTGTGGGGATGCCGCAGATTTCTGCGGTGATTGATTGTGCGAAAGCAGCAAAGGCTCGCGGAAAAACAATCATCGCCGATGGCGGTATTAAGTACTCTGGTGACATCACAAAAGCTTTAGCACTCGGTGCAAACTCCGTGATGATCGGAAATCTTCTTGCGGGTGCGGAAGAGTCTCCAGGTGAAACGATTCTTTTCCAAGGCCGTACATATAAAGTCTACCGCGGCATGGGAAGTATCGGTGCGATGTCTCGCGGTTCGAAGGATCGCTACGGACAAATGGATATAGAAGAAAATGAAAAGCTGGTTCCAGAAGGTATCGAAGGAAAAGTGGCTTACAAAGGGGCTGCTTCCGCAGTTATTCATCAACTTGTGGGCGGTGTAAAATCCGGCATGGGTTATTTGGGTGCTCGTAATATCGATGAGCTTCAATCAAAAGCGAAGTTCGTGCAAATCACGGCGATGGGTCTTCGTGAATCGCACGTGCATGACGTGAGTATCACGAAAGAAGCTCCTAACTATCGTTTGGAGAGCTAATCCATGCGCGGTTTTATTATTCTCGATTTCGGTTCTCAATTTACACAACTGATTGCCCGTCGTTTGCGTGAACTGGGTTTCTATTCAGAAATTCATTCTTACAAATATGCGACGGAAGAAATTCGCAAAAAAAATCCATATGGAATCATTTTAAGTGGCGGACCTAATTCTGTTTATGAAGAAGGTTCTCCTCGTAGAGATGTCGCTGAACTTCGTAACATAAGTCCTCTTTTGGGAGTGTGTTACGGAATGCAACTTCTGACCCATCAATTAGGTGGCAAGGTTTCTCGTGCCGATCATCGTGAGTACGGTCTGAATTATGTAACATGGACTTCCGTCGTAAAGGGTGTTCCTGAAAAGCAAAAAGTTTGGATGAGTCACGGTGATGTTGTTGAAAAAGTTCCTGAAGGTTTTCAAATCATTGCCAACTCCGACGGAAATCATCCGGCGGCGATGAAGGGTCCGAATGTTTTGGCTCTTCAATTTCATCCTGAGGTTGCGCACACAGATCATGGAAATGATTTATTAAAATACTTTGCGCAAGATATGTGTGGAGCGGCTGCAAATTGGGATGCGCCTCATATCAAAGATTTATTAATTAAAGAAGCACAAGAAAAAGTCGGACCTACAGATCACGTGCTTGTCGGTTTAAGCGGCGGCGTGGATTCCACCGTTGTGGCAACACTTCTGACAAAAGCTTTAGGTGCCGATCGCGTTCACTGTGTTTTTGTTGATAATGGTCTTCTTCGTAAAAACGAATACGAAACAGTTTTAGAAAATTACCGCAAGATCGGATTGAACGTTCGCGGTGTCGATGCTTCTGAAGAGTTTTTGTCAGCATTAGCTGGTAAAACAGATCCGGAAGAAAAAAGAAAAACCATTGGCAGAGTCTTTATTGAAGTTTTCGACAAGAGTTACGATCACAAGCTTCCTATCAAGTGGCTGGCGCAAGGGACCCTTTACCCCGACGTGATTGAGAGTGTTTCCTCTGTCGGCGGCAGTGTGACGATTAAGTCGCATCACAACGTCGGAGGGCTTCCAGAAAAAATGAAACTGGGGCTTGTCGAGCCGGTGCGTGAACTCTTTAAAGATGAAGTGCGTGCTTTAGGAGCGCAGCTGGGTCTTCCAAAAGAAATGCTCTGGCGTCATCCTTTCCCAGGGCCGGGACTTGCAATTCGTGTCCTTGGCGAAGTGACAAAAGAGAAACTGCACATTCTTAAAGAGTGCGATGATGTATTTATTTCTGAACTTCGTCGTCGTGGACTTTATGAAAACATCTGGCAGGCTTTCTGTGTTTTACTTCCGGTAAAAACAGTGGGTGTGCAAGGGGACTCAAGAACCTACGATCACGTGCTTGCTTTAAGAGCCGTGACGTCCAGTGATGGGATGACAGCGGATTGGTATCCATTTGAATTTCAATTCTTAAGAGAAATTTCAAATTTGATAACTAACAAAGTTAAAGGCGTGAATCGTGTCGTTTACGATGTGACCAGCAAACCCCCTGGCACCATTGAGTGGGAATAGAGTCAAAGCACGCGCTAAGTTTTAATACTCCGTAATGAAGGCGTTGTAACTTCAACACCGCGAAGAAGCTTTGTTAGTTTTCTGCAAATGAAAACAAAAAAGTTTCTTCGCACATCAAAGGCCCTGACCTTTTTTATTGTTCTTTCGGCTATTGCGGCTTTGGCTGCAGCGGGGGAACTGCTTTATGAAAGCTCAGGCGTTTCAAGTTTTAAACTTGTAAAAAATCCTGAAGGCGCGCGCACCATGACGATGACGTCGCAGGATTATGATGTGTATCGCAAGTACACTCAGCAAGGCGGCGAAGAATTGTTTTTAGTGAGCAGTGCTAAAACCGTGGATCAGTTTTTAGATGCGGAAGGTATCGCGGGAAATATTTCTTGGAGCGTTCGTAAGGGGCCTCGCCTTGAAACAGTTCTTTGGGGAAAGACAGAGCAAGCCACTGAGTTGAATGTCCATGGCAGTCAGCCTGTCGTAGTTTCAGGACTCGGCGGATGTTGTGCTGAAATGACAGGGTATCGTCTGTTTGATATTGAATCGGGACGCCTTTTGATGTCTTTCAATGATTTTTCTTATCACGAAAAAGTGGTTCAGCCATTTTCGCTCGAAGTTCCAAATTCTGATTTAAGAATTCGTTATATCGGTGTGATTTCCCAGGACTCCACACGCGATCGCGATTTTGTGGCTCCAGATGCTGGCAAAGAGGCGGCGATTTTAATCAAGTATGCTAACGAAGCTTTAAAGCAAAAACTGCAAGTTGATATGGACGTAGCAAAGGGTTATGCCGTGAGTGTGATGGAAGTAAAACTTGAAAAAGATCCTTCCGTTCCCGGAAGTGGTAAAATCGAGATTCAAGATGACCAAGTTCGCCTGTGGAATATCGACGGGGCGACTTCTCCGTCTGCGATTTCTGGAGTCCTCCTCAAAATCGTTTTGGATGGCGGAAAAGGCACAAAAACTCTCAAAATTCCTGTTAAAAACGATCAGTTTGATCTGAATTCAGCACAAATTCCTTTAGGAGTTTCCGTTCATCCCATTGTGCAGTTAAGAACCCTCTAACGCACTGAGTTTTCAGAGGTCGAGAACCCCCTTTTATTGAATAAAAAAGGGGGCTAAGATATGAAATTATCATGTCTTTTGTTCATCTTCACGTTCACTCTGAATATTCCCTTTTGGAAGCCGCATGCCGGGTTAAAGCTATTGCTAAAAAAGCAGCAGCAATGCAAATGCCTGCAGTGGCTCTCACTGATAACGGCAACATGTTCGGCGCTGTTGAGTTTTACTTTGCTTGTAAGGACAACAACGTCAAACCTCTTTTGGGTTTGGATGCCTACATTGCACCGGGTTCGCGTTTAGAGAAAAAACAAGATCGCGATCAAGTCGCGCAAGGGCCCCGTCGTTTGGTGTTCTTAGCTCAAAATATCAAGGGCTATCAAAATCTCTGCAAACTTTCGACGATTGGTTATCAGGAAGGTTTCTACTGGAAGCCACGTATCGATTACGAAGTGATCAAAGAATACAATTCGGATTTGATCTGTTTGACGGGCGGACTTCGTGGTGAGGTCGCCGACGCTTTCTTGCGAGAAGGGCCCGATGCCGCTCTGGCGAAAATAAAACAGCTTAAAGAAATCTTTGATGATCGCCTTTATCTTGAAATGTGTCGCACGGGAGTTCCCGAGTGGGATCAAATCAATCCATTCTTGCTGGAAGCTTCTAAGATCACAGGTGTTCCTGTCGTCGCAAGTAACGACGTTCACTACATGACTCAAGATGATCAGATCGCTCAAGAAGTTTTGATCTGTATCGGAACGAATAAAACTTTGAGTGATGAATCGCGTTTCCGTTTAGGCACGGATGAGTTTTATTTTAAAAAACCAGAGCAGATGATCGAGACCTTCTCGGACATTCCTGAGGCTATCAGCAACACATTGCAAATTGCTGAGCGCTGTGATGTGAAATTTAAAATCAAAGATGATGCGGGAAAACCGATCTATCACTTGCCGACATTCCCAACAGGAACAGACGAGACGCTTAAAGATTACATCGCACGTAAATCCAAAGAAGGATTGCTCGTTCGTTTCGAAGAAGCGGAAGCTCGCGGTGAAGCGGTTCCTGAAGACAAAAAGCCCGACTACTACAGCCGTCTTGATTACGAGCTGGGTATTATCGACCGCATGGGCTTTAACGGTTATTTCTTAATCGTCCAAGACTTCATCGGGTGGGCAAAGGACAATGACATTCCGGTCGGGCCGGGTCGTGGTTCTGGTGCGGGTTCCTTGGTCGCGTATTGTTTAAGAATTACGGATCTGGATCCACTTCCAAATTTTCTTCTGTTCGAGCGTTTCTTGAATCCAGAGCGTATCTCCATGCCGGACTTCGATATCGATTTCTGTCAGGACCGTCGTCAGGAAGTGATTCGTTATGTGACTGAGAAATACGGACAAGAATCCGTATCGCAAATTATCACTTACGGTAAATTGCAAACACGTGCCGCTCTGAAAGACGTGGGTCGTGTTTTGGGAATGTTATTCTCGGAAACAGATCAAGTAACAAAATTAATTCCAGATAAACTCGGTGTGACTTTAAAAGAATCACTGGAGATGGAACCGCGATTGACGGAACTGATGGAGATGAATCCTACAGTGGCAACGCTCATCGACCTTGCTCAACGAGTTGAGGGGATGGTGCGAAACGCAGGGATCCATGCCGCCGGGGTTATCATCGGTGACGGCCAGCTTGTTAAACATGCTCCGTTGTACAAAGGGGCTGATGGCGAGCAAGTCGTTCAGTACGACATGAAGCACGCCGAAAAAATCGGTTTGATCAAATTCGACTTCTTGGGTTTGAAAACTCTGACTCACATCAACTTGGCTTTGAAGTTGATTAAGAAGAATCGCAATAAAGTTATTACGACAAAACAAATCCCTATGAACGACACGGCGACATTTGAAATGATGTCGCGTGGAGATACCGCGGGGGTGTTCCAGTTCGAAGGTGAGGGCATCACCGATGCCACTCGTAAGATTCGTCCTTCATCATTTGCGGATATCACGGCAATCACTTCGTTGTATCGTCCGGGTCCGATGGCGAATATTCCTGACTTTACAGATCGTAAACATGGAAAAGCGCCTGTGGAATATCTTTTGGAAGACACTCGCGAGGTCTTGTCAGAGACCTACGGAATCATGGTCTACCAAGAACAAGTTATGGGTATCGCCTCTAAGATTGCCGGATACTCTCTCGGTGAAGCGGATATGCTTCGTCGCGCGATGGGTAAGAAGATCAAAGAGGAGATGGATAAACACCGCGAACGCTTCATGAAAGGGGCGGTGGAACGCGGTCACAACAAAGAGAAATCATCTGATCTTTTCGATTTGATGTACAAGTTTGCGGACTACGGTTTCAATAAATCCCATGCCGCTGCTTACTCGGTTGTTACGCTGCAAACAGCTTGGTTGAAATGTCATTATCCTGCGGAATTCTTCGCAGCACTTCTGTCTACCGAGTTGTCTGATACCGAAAAAATCGTAAAGTACTCGAAGGATGCAGCAAAACGTGGTTTGACGGTAAAGTCACCACACGTGAATTTCTCAGATTATCTTTTCGACGTGCACGGTGATGAAATCTACTTTGGTCTTGGCGCCATCAAAGGTGTCGGACAAAATGCCGTGGAAGCGATCATTGAAGCCCGTGAAAGTCTGCCAGAGAAAAAATTCTCTTCTTTGGATGAATTCTTTAACTCGATCGATCTTCGCCGTGTGAACAAAAAAGTTATCGAATGTTTGATCAAAGCCGGAGCTCTGGATGGTTTTGGTGGTCACCGCGCACAGTTGATGGCTGGTTATCAAAAATATCTAGATCGCGCGCAAGGTCTTCAGAAAGACAAAGAGTTGGGACAAGCTTCGTTGTTTGACCTAGGTCCTTCGACCGAAACCAAAGTCTCTTTGGAGGAAACAAAACCGTGGTCACGCACAGCTTCGCTTTCTTATGAAAAAGAAGTTTTGGGTTTCTACTTAAGTGACCATCCATTGAAAGGTTTTGATACTTTGTCAGAGCTTTGGACTTCCTGCAAAGTGGCCGATCTTCCGGCGCAGATGCCGGCTCCAGGATCTCCTGAAGCGGAAGCAATGAAAGCAGCCAAAAAAGACTGGAAGAATCGTGATGCGGGCAAAAAACGCGTCGTGGTGGCAGGTCTTATTACCGAGCTTCGTGAGTTGATTACGAAAAAAGGTACGCGCATGGCCTTTGGAAAGGTCGAAGACCTTACTGGAAGCTGTGAGCTTGTGATTTTCCCGGATTCTTTTGCGCGCTTTGAAATGCAGCTTCGCGATGAAAGGCCGGTCTTGATCGGCGGAGGTCTTGAGGTCGAAGAAGGTAACGCCAAAATCATGGTCGATACGGTGTCTCCGATGGAAGACATCCTTAAGAAGACAAAACGTATGGTTTTGCGTCTAGATAAAATTGATCCTAACGACTATCCAAGATTACAATCGTTGATGAAGGATTATCCAGGCACAACGACAGTCAGCTTGGAAATTGAAGTTCCTGAAGTGAACCGCAAGGTATTAATGGAAATGACAGATGCACCGGGAATCAGTGTGAATAATGATTTCTTTGAAGGTGTGCATTCCCTATTTGGCCGTACTGATTTTATTGAGTTGAGGAGTTAGTTGAAATGAAATTAGCTTTGATGGTTGCAGCAGCATGTGTGTTCTTTTTAAATGGTCCAGCAAAAGCTCAACAAACCGAACTTGTGGATAGAACCTTTTCGGGTGTCTCTAAAGAAAAAACTCCACAGGGAGCCCGTAAAGACATTCAGGATCAGGCGGCCGTGAAAGTGTCTGAAGACATTATCAAGGAACTGATTGGTGAAGAAAGATTTCTTAAGAACAAGTCTTTAATCACTTCAAAGGTTATTAAAAACTCTGCGCGCTATATTCCATTCGTGAAGCCTTCACCGATCAATCAAGAAGGTGAAGAGTTTAAAATGTCTGTGGCATTGAAAGTGTCTTTAAGAGACCTAAAGCAAATGCTTCAGGAAAATTCATTGTTAAATGAAAACGACGCCATTCCTGTGGTTTTGCCAGTGATTAGTTGGGTGGACCGTGTACAGGGGCGCAGTTACCGCTGGTGGTTGCCTTTAGATAAAAACCAACAGGGTTTCTTGGTGAAAGAAGGTCGTTTGTTGGAAGAATCTCTTCGCAACTCTTTCCAAAAAAATAATTTTTATGTGATTAAACCGATTGAATCAGGTCTTGGAATGAATGTTCCGGCTGATTTTCAGAATGAAAAAATCGCGAGCGGTGAAGATGCGCAATTCTTTGCACAGTATTTCAATGCGCCTGTGTTGATTGATGGTCAGGTGCTTCTGAATAAAGGTGAACGCGGTAACAACTACCGTATTGAAATTCGTCTGACAGCGACTCAAGTCAGCAATGGTCGCGCTATTGCCGATGTGTCTCGTCGTTTTGATACAGAAGCCGGTTCTTTGGAAAGTGCTGTTGATAAAAAACTTCGCGAGGTGATTGAAACGACAGCGAATGATCTGGCTTCGCAAGTCCTTGAAGCATGGCAAAGAGGTTCTTTAGGAACATCAGTGATTCGTTTGACAGTGCGTGGCCGCAATGCGCTTCCGATGATGGAAGGTCTTAAAGAGAAAATCCGTTCTCAAATCACTCAAGTGAAAAATATTCGTGAGCGTTTGGTCAGTTCTGAGGCTGTGAGTTTTGAAGTGGATACGTCTGTCGCCGCACCGGAGCTTTTGGCCAAGCTTGAGGCCTTGGATATTGAAGGCAAGAAGCTTTCTAAGATCTCTGAACAAAGTGACGAGATCGTTCTTAAGTGGGCACAATAGGAGGTGCGATCGTGAAAGGTTTCGTTTTAGCTCTTTCTCTTTTATCGTTGGTTTCCTGTACAACCTTTGATCGCAGCCAGCCGACGATGCGTCGTGAAATTAAGGATGTGAGTTATGAGGCACGTAAAGACGATTCCTCTCCACGCAAGCGTTTGATGGTTCTTCCGTTCCTGGATTCTTCTGACAAACGTCCGCAAGAGTTTAGAGACAAAGCCCGTTCGGCATTTATTGCGGATTTAAATCGCACAGGTGAAGTCATCGCGTTGGATAGTAAGGAATTGAACCTGGATCTTTCTAAGATGATGGAAGCAGGTCAGTACAAACTTCAGGATGTAGCCAAAGCGGCGCAAGCGATGGGTGTGAACGCAGTTCTTGAAGGAAAGATTCAAGATATTCGTATTAAACGCAAGGCCGACAATGTCGGTGTTGTTCGTCATCTCACGACAGCGTTTGAAGTCGTAGCTCAAGTTCGTGTTGTAACTGGACGCTCGGGTCGTGAAGTTTTCAACACAGTAAAAACGGTTACAGTGGAAGAACAAGGTGTTCGCGTTGCCGAAAGAGTTGAAACAGATAAATTCTTAGCGAACAATCCTGAGATGGTTGAGATCATCGTTAAAGATGCATTCTTGGATTTCACTCCCCAGGTTCTAGCCTCTTTGGATAAAGTTTCATGGGAAGGCCGCATTGCTGCGATCAACGGCGACCGTATTTATCTCAATGTCGGTCGTGTTTCTGGTTTGCAGGTCGGTGATCTCTTAAAGGTTACAGAAGATGGTGATGATGTGTACGATCCGGAAAGTGGCAGTCATATTGGCCGAGTTCCAGGTCGCTTAAAAGGAACTTTGGAAGTGATCAGCTATTTTGGAAATGACGGCGCCATCGCTGTGATCCACTCTGGTTCCGGCTTTCGCGAAAACGATCGCGTTGAGTTGTACTAAGACATTTTTAATTTGTGGGGGACGTCATGGAACTTCCCCGAACAATGTTAATGAATCGTAATATTTCAGAGCGACATTGATAATTAATCATCCTTCGATAATACTATTTCGAGTGAAATCTCTAGTCGCTTTCTTCATCTTATTTTTCTCTTTTATTTTTTCGAATCCAGTCTTTGCTAAAACTTGGAAAGTTCCAGTGCTCTACTGGAGTATGAAGATTGAAGGCCAAGTAGCCATGCGCAAAGGTTTCGAAGAAGAAATTTCGCTGTTCAATAAAAAAGGCAAAGATAAAATTGAATTGATTTCTTATGTAGCTGGCGAAGGACGAAAAGGAATTCTCAATCAGGTGTCTCAGCTTGATGAAGCCTTGAAAAAATCCCCGCAAGCCCTGGTAATTCAACCCACAGATAACTCCGCACTTGCCAGAGGGCTGCAAGAAGCCAATGGCGCGGGTGTTCCGGTGTTTGCCTATGACCAGTATATTGTAAACGGTCAGCTCACTTCTTTTGCAACGAGCGATAATTATTCCGGTGGTAAAGACAATGGCGAGTATATCGACTCTCTTTACGACAAGAATCATGAAATCCGCATCGTCGTCTTTGAATATCCCAAGGTGTCGTCAACGACCGAGCGAGTGGATGGATTTTTTGATGCTCTTCGAAACCGCAGTCGAAAGTTTAAAGTTTTAAAACGTTATGAGGCTGTAGATCCAGAGTCTGGAGAAAAAGCCGCTAAAGCGTTTCTTAAAGATTTTCCGACAAAGGGGAGTGTGGACGTGATCTTCACCGTGAATGACGGTGGCGGACTTTCTATTGTAAAAAGATTGTTTGAGAAAAAACGAAATGAAATTCTGCACGCGACCTTTGACGGAGATCCACAGTCGGTTGAGAATATTAAAAACAAACGTCTTACGGTGATTGATTCCGCGCAGTTTTGTGCCGAACTTGGCAGGGAAACAGCGCGTTCGTTAGTTGCCTATTTGGGAAAAGAACCTGTTTCAGAAAAAAAGCTCGTTCCCACTTATCCTGTGACAGAGAAAAACATTAATGCCTATCCGGGTTGGATGGGACGTCCTACACAGAAAGTCGCAGCGACTTTGCCTGTCGGAGCCAATAAAGAACTGAAAAGTTCGCGTGAACCTTCAGATATCAAAGAGCGCGGTTCTTTAAATATTCGCATCGGTGTGGCTCCTCTTTGTCCGTATCTTTGTGAAAAGGGTCCCGGCGTTTGGGGCGGTTATATCTACGATATTCTTACGGCTGTCGCCAAACTGCACGGTTTTACCGTGGAGTTAGAAAGTATCCCCAACACCAGACTTGTTTCTGCTTTGCAAGCGCAAAGAGTGAACTACATTATTGGCCCGCGCTACATGGTTCGCTATCTTCCGGACATTCGTGTTGTCGGACCTAATCTTGGGGTGAGTTACACGGGGGCCTTGCTTTCTCCAGGCTTAAAAGAGCCTTTGATTGATAACGAGTTTGTGCGCAACAAAAAAGTCGTATTTGCTGACCTTGGCAGTGAATCGGGAAACAGTTTGAGTATCGATGATTCAACAAGAGCGATAAAACTCACGGGATCGGACGTCGCAGATCGTATGACAAAAATGATCGGTGATCGTCGCGTGGATTTGGCGTTAGGGGATTACAACGTTCTTCGTTATTCTCTGCTTCGACGTGCTCATGTGCCTTTGCAGCTTTTGCCCACGTCGCTCACAGGATTTAATTCTTTAGTGCTGGTGAGCAATCCCAAAGAGCCTGAATTTGGATTTTTGCCACAGCATCTGGATGCGTGGTTTGAAAAAGCCCGGGCTAGCAACGAGCTTGATAAAATTCTTTCGCGCTACAATCTTAAAGACTGGAAAGTCTTTAATCGATAGATTTTTTTAAGTCGAAATATTTTTAATTAAAAGCCGGATCATTTTTTTAAAACTTTCCATGTCTCCGCGAAGGCGCGCCACTTGTAATCCTCCTTGAATGGAGGTGAGAAAAAGATCTGCTGTCGCTTCAATACTTAAATCTTTTCTTAAGGATTTTTCTTGAACGCCTTGCTTGAGAGTATCAATCATCCATTGGCGTTGAATATGATGAAACTCGATCAGGCGTTTTTTCATGTTATTGGGAAGTGTGTTAAAATCTGCGCACAATACGCCGGCAGGACAGATTTTTTTATGGTCGAGTCCCATTTTGCAAAAAACATTTAGCATTTGCTCTAGTTTTTTCTCGGCGGAAAGGGGAGACACCTTTGTCGTCCAACGTTCGTAAGCCTCTTCGTAGTCCTTGAGCAAGGCTAAGCCCATATCTTCTTTTGAAGCGAAATAGTAATGAAGACTCGCTTTCTTGATGCCAAGCTCATCGGCGATTTTCTGAAAACTAAATCCATTAAATCCAAGTGTTTGTAAATAATGACGACCAAGGTCAATCGCGCGAGTTTTCGTGTCGTTTTTGGGATCCATGAACAGTCCTTGCTTTAGTTATCGTCCTGTTTTATTATCTACCTATTGGTAGGTAGATTTCAAGAACTTCCTGTAAGCTGATAAAAAGGATATGTATATGAGCAATAATAAGACAATGAGACCCGTTGCGATTTTAGGTGGCTCCCGAACTCCTTTCACAAAGTCGTTTACGCATTATTCAAGAACGTCGAATAAAGACCTGATGAAGGCGACGTTAAAAGACCTTGTGGCAAAAACAAATCTTCAGGGTGAGCGTCTAGGGGATGTTTCGTTGGGAGCGGTGATGAAAAACGCTTCGGACTGGAATCTTTCGCGTGAATCTTTATTAAGTTCAGGTCTAGATCCACACACGCCTGGTTATGATGTGCAAAGAGCCTGCGGGACAGGGTTAGAGACAGCAGCGCAGATCGCTTTGAAAATCGCTTCAGGTCAAATTGAAAGCGGCATTGCAGGTGGTACGGATACAAACAGTGATATCGCGGGCGTTCTTCCGCATGAATTTTCATGGATCATGATGGAAGCACAAAAAGAACCCTCGCTGCTTGCGAAAATTAAAAAGTTTGCGGAAGTAAAACCCGAGTATCTTAAACCTCGTTTCCCCAATGTGCAGGAGCCTCGCACGGGTCTTTCTATGGGCCAGCACTGTGAATTGATGGTGAAGGACTGGAAGATCACTCGTGAAGCGCAAGATGAATTGGCGTATCACAGTCACATGAATGCGGCTCGCGCTTATGAAGCGGGTTTTTACAATGATTTGGTTTTTGAATTTAAAGGCCTTAAGAAAGACACTTTCGTTCGTGCTGATACGACAATCGAAAAGCTTGCGAAATTAAAACCGGCTTTTGATTTTACAGGCACGGGAACTTTGACTGCAGGAAACAGCACGCCGTTAACGGATGGTGCTTCTGCTGTTCTTCTTGGCAGTGAGGATTTTGCCCAGAAGCACAATCTCCCGGTCCTTGCTTATTTGCGTGATGCGGAATACGCAGCCGTGGATTATGTGAATGGTGAAGGTCTTCTGATGGCTCCAGCTATTGCCGTAGGACGCCTTTTAAAACGTAACAATCTGACTTTGCAGGATTTTGATTTTTACGAAATCCACGAAGCGTTCGCAGGACAAGTTCTTTGCACATTGAAAGCTTGGGAATCCGATGAATACTGCCAGAAAAACTTCGGTAGCAAGGCGTTGGGCTCTGTTGATAGATCAAAAATGAATGTCAACGGCGGAAGCTTGGCTTTAGGTCATCCGTTTGCAGCGACAGGTGGAAGAATTCTTGCCAGCCTTGCAAAAATACTTTCGCAAAAAGGTTCTGGCCGCGGATTGATCTCGATTTGTACTGCGGGCGGAATGGGTGTTGTTGCTATTGTAGAAAGATAGTTTTATGGAACCTTCGCTCAGGCAGAAATTGTGGTTTCTTTTTATTCGTTATTTCTCGTGGGTGCTTCCGAAACTAAGTGCTTACTGGGCGGAAGATCTTTTTCTAACTCCGACAAGGGTTCCGCGACCTGAGTCGGAGATGTCTTGGTTTGAGTCTTCAAAAAAATACACTCTTGCTGGCGGTATTGCCGCGTTTGAGTGGGGGTCTTCAGCAGGCCCCCTCGTTGTTCTTGTGCACGGCTGGAGCGGGCGAGGCACGCAAATGGGAGCTTTCGCAGAGCCTTTGATGGAAAAAGGCTACCGCGTGGTGGCCCTTGATGGCCCCGCTCATGGAAGTTCTGAAGGTGAGCGTACCAATGTTGGTGATTACGCAAAATTTCTTATTCGCGCTCAAAAAAAATTGGGACCTTTTAAAGCGGTGATCGCCCATTCATTTGGCGCAGGTTGTTCGGTGCTTGCGGCTTCTTGGGGATTGCAAGTCGAAAAATTGGTTTTGGTCGCAGGACCTTCCCGTTACGAAGTCGTGGTCGACGATTATTTAAAATTTATTTCCATTAGTCCCTTAGCGCAGAAATATTTTTTGCAAAGTCTAGCACAAAAAGTCGGACTCACGGCGAAAGAGCTCAACGTCGGCAATATCGGAAGCAAGTTACAGACTCCAGCTTTGATCGTGCATGACAAAGAAGACAAAGAGGTCGGTTACGCCGCCGCACTTGAAATAAAAGAAGCGTGGCCACACGCCCACCTTTTGACAACATCCAATTTAGGACATCGCCGTATTCTTAAAGATCCGAAAGTCACACAACAAGTCGCTGAATTTATTGATCCCCGCTAAGTTCATGATAGGATTTTTATATGAACTCCTATTGGCAGTTTTTAAGTGGTCACAGAGATGATATTCACCAGATTTCTTTTTCTGGTCCTGAAAAAATTCTTCCTTCGGTTTTTGATGTCTCAGGTTTTGCAAGCGAGGTGATCGCAATAGCGAACCTCGCCGCTGCTGAATTAAAAGCGGCGCGAATGAATTCCACAAAAATTTCCTCTGTTAAAGTGGACCGTGTGGAGGCCTGCGCAGCCTTTCGCTCTGAAGTTCTTTTAAAAGGCCAGGGTTGGGAAATTCCGGCGGCATGGGATCCGATTGCAGGGGATTACATGACGGCCAATGGCTGGATTCGTCTGCACACCAATTACAGTTATCATCTTCAAGCGGTTTTAAAGGTTCTTCAAGTTTCCGCAAATCGCGAAGAGGTTTCAGCCAAAGTGGCTTCCTTAAATTCCGAAGAACTTGAAAAATCTGTTGTCGAGGCCGGTGGGTGTGCGGCGGTTCTGCGTGATTATCAAAGTTGGCAGACGCATTCTCATGGCGAATACGCGACACAGGAACTTCCGATTTCTTTAGAAAAAATGTCGACGCACCAGAAAGCGACCTTTGGCGCGGTTTCCTCCTCAGAAAAGCCTCTTTCTGGAATTCGCGTGCTAGATCTTACACGTGTGATTGCAGGGCCTGAATGCACAAGGTTTCTCAGTTCTCAGGGAGCCGACGTTTTAAGAATTGATCCACCCGGGTTTACGGAGGTTGCAGCTCTTCTTCCTGAAACCACAGTGGGAAAGCGTTGCGCGTTTTTGGATATTTCAACTTCTGATGGAAAAAAGGTTTTCGAAGGTCTTTTAAAAGAAGCTCATGTGCTGGTGCATGGACTTCGTCCGGGAGCTTTGGACAAACTTGGTTTTACCAAAGAACGTTTGCTGCAGATAAATTCTTCTTTGATAATTGCCACTATGAACGCTTATGGATGGCATGGTCCCTGGAAACACCGTCGCGGCTTCGACAGCCTTGTGCAGATGAGCACGGGAATTGCCGCTGCCGGAGCACAAGCCAAGAACTCTCCCAAACCATATCCTCTTCCGGCTCAGGCTTTAGATCACGGCGTCGGATTTTTGCTTGCTGCGGGTGTTTGTCGGGCTCTTACGGAACTTTATAAAAATCGGACAAACTGTTTTGTGAAGGGTTCCTTGGTGGGTGCTGCCAACGTCCTTTTAAAAGGACCAGGTGGGAATATTCATTCTTCCTTACCTGAAGCCTCGTATTTTGAATCCGCGATGATTGACGACATAACTTATTGGGGGCCTGTAAGACGAGTTCGGCCGCCGGGGGAAATTGATGGAGAAAAAGGGCAGTGGAGAATTCCTGCAGCTCCACTGGGAACTGCTAAGGCTGAGTTTTAAATTTTTGATTTAAAAAAATGGTGCGAATAACTGGACTCGAACCAGTGACCTCTTCCATGTCAAGGAAGCGCGCTACCAACTACGCTATATCCGCACAAGAGATAAAAAACTAACACCGATCATTCGGTGCGGCAATCATAGATGCGGAGGGTCAGGGGTGTCTGATCGCCAAGAAATAAGAGATGATCTTAAGACTTTGGAGGACGCCATGATCGATTTCTACACAGCCAGCACTCCCAATGGACGCAAAATCGCTTTGATGTTGGAGGAGCTTGAAGTTCCTTATACAGAACACAAAGTGGATCTTTCTAAAAATGAACAAAAATCGCCTGAGTTTTTAGAGATGAATCCCAACGGTAGAATCCCGGTGATTGTGGATCGCCATGGTCCTTACGATCATAAGACCACGGTCTTTGAAAGCGGTGCGATTCTTTATTATCTCGCCGAGAAATACGGAAGCTTTATCGGTCACAGTCTTGAAGAAAAAGCGCACACTCTGCAATGGGTGATGTTTCAGATGTCAGCAATCGGTCCGATGTTTGGGAATTACTATTACGGCGTGAATACGATGAAGCCTGCAAATCCAGGATTCATTGAACGCTTTGAAAAAGAGTGCATTCGCCTTGTCGGAGTCATGGAGCTTCAGCTTCAAAAAAACGAATATCTTGCTGGAAGCACCTACACGATTGCGGATATCGCGACGTACCCGTGGATCGTAGGATTCACAAAATCAAAGCCGGAATGGTTTGAATCTAAACCTTCAGTTCTTCGCTGGATTCAGAAGGTGAGTGAGCGACCTGCGGTGAAGAAGGTTCTGCCTTAAGATTTTTAAAATCCCAAAGGTTTTGGTCCATCATCTGGCTGGGTTTCACGTTGGACATTGCCGTTTGAATGGAAGCATAGATGTTTGGGATCTCTTTTTCGAGATCTCGAACAAGTTTTTTCACTCTTTGACGTTTTAATCCATCTTGAGAGCCGCAAAGATTGCAGGGAATGACTGGGAATGCCCAGATCGCGGCAAGTTCTTCGATTTCTCTCTCTGAAACATAAGACAAGGGACGAACTAAAATATTTCTTCCATCGTCAGAAAGAAGTTTCGGAGGCATGCTCGCCGTTGTTCCGACATAGAAAAGATTTAAAAGAGCCGTATGAACGACGTCATCACGATGATGTCCCAGAGCCAATTTTGTAAATCCATTGTCATAAGCAAAATCATACAAAATCGCGCGACGAAGACGGGAACAAAGCGAACAATAAATTCCACCTTGCACTTTTTCTTTCACAATTGAATATGTGTCTTTTTCAATAACGTGAAGTTTGATGCCAAGACCTTCAACCCAGGATTTGAATTTCGCAGCATCAAATCCCGGTTGTTTTTGATCCAGGATTGCGGCTTCCAGATGAAATCTTCTTTCCGAGCGGCGCTGAATTTCTGTGAGCAAAGCCAAGAGAACACTCGAATCCTTGCCGCCAGAAACACAAACCATGATCTTGTCTCCGTCTTCAATCATATTGAAGTCGTTCAAAGCTTGGACAATCTGTTTGCGAATTTTAATGGCTAAAGGGTTTTCGAAATCTATTTTCATGTCGGCTCCACAGGCAGAGCACTTCTATCTGAAATCTCAAAGGTTTGTCGAGCTAATTTAAGACCCGCTGAGCGCAAAGCCTCAACGCCACGGACATAAACCTTATCACCAATATTGAATTGCGATCCGTAATTGTCGATAAAATAAATAATTTTCACTTCAATCCAATGTTCATTGGTGTCACTTACATAAGCCCAAGGCGCTGGAATACCACGAATTTCGCCGATTCCGGCGACGGTGCGTTCGAGAATCTGTTTTGCCAGCTCGACATTCTCCCCGTAAGCCAAACGGAAGATCTGACGACGAACAATCGGATTTTCAGGCGGGGAGAAGTTGGAAATCGTAGCATTGGCCATAAAACGATTTGGCAGAGTGATCAACTCATCTGAAAAGCCCACCAGTGTTGTTGAGCGCCAAGTAATCTCGCGCACTTGTCCCGTGGTTTTTTGAATTCCACTCACAACTTCAAGCCAGTCCCCGATTTCAAAGTTGCGATCAACCTGCAAAGAGATTCCGGCAAAAAGATTTCCCAGAGTATCTTGCAACGCCAAACCCAGAATCACGGAAGCCGCCGCCGATGTCGCAAGAAGCGGCCCCACCTCAAGTCCAAAGACATGAGTGATGCCCCAGAATAAAAGCACAATGGAGAGAATCAAAGAAAAGATATTCACCAGAAGCAAAGGCACGCCGTGCTTCATAGAACCTAAAAACAAGTACTGAAGAATGATCAAGCGAGAGGTTTTAACAAAAACAACGTTACCCCAGATGAAAGTCACTAGTGCCACATAAGGTGTGACCTTGGCGAGTGTTCCTAGTTGCGGTTCGGAAGTTTGTAAGAAGATAAAAACAAGAAATAAAAAACTCAGAACGACGTAATGACGAAGCAAAGTTCTGAAATGATTGCGCAGACTGCGATGTCTTTCCTCGCTCGCTTCACGCAGGAAGAACTTATAAAACACCCAAGTGATGGCGATCAAACAGCCCAAAAGTATGAAGGGTTCTAGCTCTAAAAGCCCATAGAGTGCCTGAATTTTGATAAACTTTTCTGCCATGGTATTTGGGTCCCTCTTAAAGTCCTATTATAGTGACTATTTTTTAGTCTAGTCGAGTCTAAAATTTGTGAGGAGTGTAATCTGTGTCCTCGAAGCTGCCGATAAAGACAGCATGAAAAAACACAGTTTATACTTTGCTTTAGGGATGATGATGACGGCTTGCGCTCCGCAAGGATACGAAGCTGCAAACAACATTGCTTCACAAACGGCGCAAGACATCGCGTGTAAGGACAAGGAATTAGAAACAAAGCTCTGGGATGGCCTTAAAACTTATCTTTTGGAGCAGAAATCCATTCCCACGGCCGATACCATGAAGCAGGCCATGCATGACCAAGTGGATAAGTTGGCGGAGCAAAATCCGCAACTGACATCCGGTGATGTGAAGCGTCTTTCCAAAGACCTTGATCAGTTGGTGGATTCACTTTTATCCGAAGCACCACAAGGCGAGCGCGTTGAAACGCCAGAACAGCTTTTGATTCTGTTGTCGGCGATCGACGTCGGAGACCGCACAACGGTTTTCCGCTCCTACATGCAAGACAAAGTGCGTGGCAATTTCAACCAGCTTCAAAAAACAGTTCAATCATTTGAACTTAATTGCCCGGCTCCCTCCGGCGATAGCAACACAACAGCCGGTGTAACGCCAACACAGCCGGAACCGAACCGTGATTATGAATATCACAAACAACAAGCTTTAAATTCGGGAACGCCGTTGTCGGTCTTTGGTGGTCGTTGGGCTTTTGCGACGGCTTATCAAAGTTGCCAAAGCATCCAACTTCCGTCGATGAATGATCAAACTCCTGAGGTGCAAGGTATTAGCATCGTCGGTAAACACTCCGATGGTGTCGGCAGCAAGCGTATGATCGCAAGCCTTTCGAAGGTGCAAAGCACGCACTACTACGTGCGCGATATGAGTTCTTACGGACAAGGCTGCTTCAATGTTCGCAGCAATCCATTGATTTATGATTACGGTGGAAAGCCCTACGCGACAACAGCGACGGACTCTCCGATTGATCTTTTTAAAAATAACGGTGACGGCACAAGTGTTCTAGGTATTGACTGCTCTGGATATGTCTTCACCTCCATGGCGACGGCAGGACTAAGACTCAAAGCCGGCCGCGCTCTGAAAGCTTCAGACTCTTGGGCGTGGGGATCTAGCTCTTACGTAGAGCCTCAAGACAACGGTCTGACGTGCTTAAGTAAAATCTCTGTGACACCAGCGGTTTCTATGAAAGCAGGAGATATTGTTGCTGTTTACGGACACGTTCTTTTGATTGATAAAGTGGGTGCAGATCCTTTCGGTATTGCTTCAGCGAAAACCGAAGCGGATTGCAAAAAGATCACTTCAGACGGTTTTAATTTTGTAGTTGCGCAAAGTGCTCCGAGCAAAGGTGGCATTGGTATTAACTACTATGAAGCCCGCAACTATCTGCCAACGAGCAGTAAAATGAAAACGGGTCTTGAGAAGTATGCGTACTATGCATGTATGGCCAAAGTCTCTAATAAGACCTATACGCCGAATGTAGGAACACTCTCGGTTGTGCGTCACAAAGGCACTCCGGAGTGTATGGCTCCTCGAGTGAAAATGGCTCGTGAAAGCTGCATTCAATCATGCTCTTCGTTTGTTCGTTAAAAACGGCTGACGAACTTTCAGACACAAGTGACAAACAGGGTCTCTGTGGAAACACAGGGACCTTTTTATTTGTCTTTGGCAGAGAGAAAACATCACGAAAAAATTTAATTTGTTAGTCGGTGCGAAAGTCCTGGGCCTGTGATATAAATTCAATCCATGAAAAACTCTCTACTTACAATTCTGACTATTAGCTTGTTCTCTGCCAACGTATTTGCCGGCTCTAAAGCTGCGGATAAGAACTACCAGTTCTGTGATGACATCACAAAGGTGGACAAGCTCTTAGATCGCTCTCGAGAGTCTGTACAAAGAATCAAAGATGAAGGCCTTAAGATTGAGCGCATCGTGGTTTCTAAAGACCGCAAAGAGCTTTATCTGATCTCGGGCGAAACAATGCTTAGAGTTTACCCTGTGGCCTTCGGTTCAAATCCTGTTGGTCACAAACAATTTGAAGGAGATGGAAAAACTCCTGAAGGCATTTACTACGTCGATTATAAAAATCCACAAAGTGAATACACCAAAGCTCTTCATGTTTCTTATCCTAACAAGAAGGACGTAGAATTCGCCAAGGCCCAAGGTAAGTCTGCAGGCGGCGACATTATGATTCACGGTCTTCCAAGTGATGATAGAAAACGTCAGGTGGTCGGTGCGATTCATCCGATGAACTGGACGCGCGGCTGCGTGGCAGTGACGAACGAGCAGATCGCAGATATTTATTCTTTAGTTCAGGAAAACACGCTTGTTGAAATTTGCAAAATGACGACGGACGACAAGAGTGATGATGGAAGAACAACGATTTCCATCCCGGCTAAAAGAAATTAATCGTTCGACAAACCCCTAGCTAAGGTCTAGCTCGCGCAAAAATCATCCTCAGTCAAGCCTGTTTCGTTTAGCATCAGGTGTGGAGGTTGAATGACACAGGCGGAGCTAAAAAGACCTACAGGGGTTTTTCTTCTAGCTTTTCTTTTTATTCTCGCCCCTTTAGGAAATTTGCTGATTAGCTTTGCCGGAAGTGGAGTGTCTGGGTGGTATGAACCTTCCGTTCTTTTTGCATTCTTGCAGAGTGTTTCAACGCTCGATTGGCTGTGGCTAAGTCTTTTATTTCTTACAGGTGTTCTGTTATTCCGTCCTCATAAAACATCGTGGTCTCTTGCGATTGTTTCTTTGAGTCTGGTCTTATTGATCAATGCTTATCGCTTCTTTTCTCATGATCTTTCTCACGAAGGCTCCTTCGCGCAATGGCAGCTTGTTTTCTCAAGTCTTGTGACCATCGCCATTCTGATTCTTGCGTTTTATTTCCGTTTTCCTTACTTGGATCGCCGTGCGCGTTGGCTTTTCCCAACAGCACATCGTTATGAGTTCCGCACGCCCGTGAACATTGTCGGTCAGGATATTTTTGAAGGTGTCACGGAATCAATCTCTATTGCGGGCACCCGTGTGCTTTTAAAGCGGGACATGGAAGGCACTTCCAAAGAGCTTAAATACGTGGACGTGATCTTTCCTAAGATTCGCAATATCAAGGTCAAGGCCAGGGTGGTTGAGTACCGCGATAATGTCTTGCGATTGAAGTTTAAAGAGTTGGAGCAAAGAGATCGAGGCTATCTTTTGGACTGGATTCGATCTCAAATTGAGACATCGAACGAATCTCCGGGATAAGTCCGGGTTCTTGTTAAGTTTTTTAAAAAGTGTACCGAAAAGACTCAAAAGCATGAGGTCGTTATGAAATGGAAGTTGAAACCTTTTTCTTTCTTTAAAAATTTCGCTGCGGGAGTTTCCGTCGTTACGATGTGTATTTCTCCTTTGGCAGAAGGCGCAGCGGCAGCTTCGCAAAAGAAACTGATCAATCAATATCTGAAAGAAACAGGTCTCACGACAAAGAAAATGACTGTGGGTGAATACTGGAAGATGGTTCGTCACGTTTATCCAGATAAATTGCAAACGCAAATGGATGAATGGGTTCGTTTGAACCGCAATGAACTTATGCCAAACATTGAAGCGACAAGCTTCAAAGATTCCGATGGCAATGAGCAAGTGCGTTTGACTCTCACAAAAGACGGCCAATCAGCGACTTTGACTTACACGGGTGATGAAGACAAACCACTCAAAGTCAATGGTGTGTCTTTCTCGAAAAAAGAATTGATGAACTATAACAGCTTTAATGATGTTGCTGGAAAGTTGGCAAAAGAAGATCCGACTATCAATAAAGCTTTGAAAACGGGAAAACAAGGTCGCGTGAGCAACAACCCGGTTTTATCCTGGACGGAGTATAAACAACTCAGCCCCCGTCAAAGAGCGGAATACATGGTTCGTATGCGTATGGCTATGGAAGCGGCTGACAAAGTGATTAAAATTATCAGCAAAAATCAAAGAGCTTCTTATCAGCCAGAAAATAAATATGAATACGTTCTTCAGGTTCTTTTCGGAGGCACAGCTTACGCAGGAGCTTTAACAGGCCAAAACTGTATCATTGCCGGTTATATTTCTAAATACGGTAAAGATGATTCTTGCGGTAGTGAGAAAAAAGGCGGCGCACTGAACGCGGATCTTCGCGGTCAAATGGAAGCGCGCCGTGGTAGCTGCTCTGGCAACTCTGTAGCTTGTAATCCGTTGGTTTACGGCTTTAAAGCTGGTGGCGCTTCTTATTGCGTTGGTGGTTCTGAAATTCAATACGCGACTTCAAAGTGTAATGATCTTTCTCCGGTAGGAACGCCTCAAGATAAAAAACGTATCATTGAGTCTTACTTGGAACATGCTGCTGGTAAAAAAGTAGATTTGAAGTTGAACGAAGAAGGTAAAATTCCTGAATCTCAAAAAGCAGAAATTGAACCGTTCTTGGGTGAGCTTCGTGATATGTTGAACGATGCAAATCAAAAATGTAGCACAGCACCTTTGTTGAAAGTGACTCAACAACGTAAAGAACAAGACGACGCTTGTAAAAAACTTCAAACACGTATGATTGCATTGGAAACATTCGCGGTGAATCCTGAGCCGATCACGCCTCCAGGAAAATTGCCAGATCCTCCGACGCAAACATGTAATGACCAAACAGGCGGAGCTAGTCCAACAGCGAATGGAAAAGGCTGTAAATGTCCTGAAGGTCAAAAAGAGGGCGAAGGCGGCATCTGTATGATCGTTGAGACAGGTGGCAAAGGCGACCTTCCAGGCGGTAAAGATGTTAAGAAAGCTGATGACTGTGGCTTCTGGTGCCGTAACAAAAACTGGATCATCCCAGTGGGTGTTGGTATCGCAGCTCTTGGTTTGTTCTGGTGGTTGTTCAAAGATAAAAACAAAGCCAAAGCGCAAACTCCGACTTATGTTCCACCAGCTCCAGTGCCAGAGCCGACGGCGACGACTTCTCCAACAACACCTGTTGTAGAACCGCCGCCTCCAGCGCCGTGCCCAGCTCCAAACTCGATGATCAACGGAGTTTGTACGCCGCCAGTGATAGTTCCTCCTCCGACACCGACGACTGAGGGGGGAACGAAAACGGATGAACCAGGAAGAGCCGGCGGAGTTCGCTAGGCTCTCTGAAAAGAGACACACGGATGTATATCGATAAACAAAACGATAAAATCACTCCACAGCGGGCTCCTCAAAAAAGAGAAGCCCCTGTGCCGTTAAGGGGCCCGGCGATCCGTCGCCGTCGTCCAGAACCTGCGCCTTCTAAAATCAATAATCTTTTTAAAGATCGCAAAGGTTTGCAGTTTGAGAGCACAGGCTTTCACAGTGGTCCTTCTGCGCGTCGCAAAGGCTATAAACTCGCTTTGTGGTCGTGGTTGGCTTCTTTTATTGATGCCTTGATTTTAGTTTCAGCAAGCTGTGTTTTTCTTTTGGCGTTTTCAATGATTGTGAAAACATCATTCGGTGCGCTCTTAGGTGGTTTTAAGCACAGTCAACATCAGTTGATCTTCTTTGCGGAAGTGTTTTTCGTCTGTGGTTGGCTTTATATGATCGCCATTCGCAGCTTTATGGGGTCAACCATCGGCGAATGGGCTTGTGATCTGCGTTTAGGACAACCTCATGAACGCCTGCAATCCGGTTATATTTTGAAAGTAGCCTTGCGTAGCACTTTGATTTTACTAACAGGTGTTATCACGCTGCCAATTCTTTCATTGGCTTTAGGAAGAGACCTTCCGGGTATCTTCTCAGGTCTCCGTCTTTTTTCTTTGAAGTAAAGTTAACACTTCATAGTGCGCTGTTTGCGGAAACTGGTCGATGATGAAACATTCTTCGATCGAGTATCCGCATTTCTGTAAGCGCTCTAAATCCTTCACCATAGATTCAGGAAAGCATGACATATAAATAAAAAACGGCGGGCGTTGTTCTTCCGATAATTCTTCCAGCGGATTTAAAAATCCCATAAGACCCGAACGGGGAGGATTTGCTAAAACGCCGTCAAACTCAGAAAAATCTTTTGTTAGTTTTTTCTGAAAATCTCCCCGATGAATTTCAATTTTCTCGCGCAAAGATTGCAGACTTGGCGGTAGATTTTCTAAAGTTTTTTGCAAACCTTCCAGCGACAACTCATCAATTTCACAAGCTGTCAGATGCTCAGACGCTGCCAAGGCTGGGAGTGTGAGATTTCCAATGCCGGAACCAAACTCAATGAGGCGCGCTTTGGGAAAAGACTCAATCCATCCGTTAATCACATCGCAAATAATTTTATTTGCACGAAGACTCGGCTGCGTGAAACTCGCAACCTGGCAGTAAAGATCCACAGGGCGATCTTTCATCCAAGTCTGGAACCACACGTTTAATTCCGGATCGCGAAGTTTGTATTCTTGTCCATTCCAAACAGGAACTTTGCGGCGTTGTCCGATTTCAACAAAGGCTTTCTCTTGAAGTCCTCTCAGAATATTTTTCTCATCGAGCAATGTTTTAATATCGACGTTGGCGAAATCAAGCCACACCCCCCTTTGTCCTTCAGGGCCAACTCTCAAACGGATGGAGCCCTTTGCAAAAGGCCATTGAATCTTGCGAAACTCCGTGAGCCACTCTTGCAAAGCGGGTGAAAGCTGTGCACAAGTTTCAAGGTCTACGATCTCGCGCTGGCCTTTGTGGTAAAGACCGAAGCGGCCATTTTCGAGGCTGAAATCCAACCGATCACGCAAGTATGCGGGCCCTGCTGAGAGCACTTTGAGAGGCTTTAAATAGGATAAGTTCTGACCCCTAAATAGTTCTAATAATTGAGTTTTTTTGGCGTCGGTCTGCGCTCCATAAGGCACTTCCAGGGATTGACATCCCGAGCAAACATCTTTGTAGGGACAAAGCACCTTGGTGTCTCTGTCAAAGTTCTCTTTTTCTAACAAGTTTGGCATTGAATGCTTGCCCCGACCTTTGTGCTGTTATATTCCTTGAAACATATTTTACCAGTTCTTTGGGGGGATGATGAGAGTTTTATTTCTTTCATTCATGATGATTTCTTTGGGCGCGGCATCTTGGGCAGCTAACAACAACCCTTGGATGAGAACTTGCCGTATCGATCAAGGCCAATTCTGGGTTCTTAAAGGCGGTTCAGACGAACTTTCCATGTGCCTATTCGGAGATGCTGGTATCGGAGCTGAGGCTTTCTTCCTTTTTAAAACAAATGCAGGTCCTACAGAGGCTGTTCAAGCTTATAAAAATAGAAACTCCTCTTCACCTCGCGGTGGAGTTTGTGGGGCCTTCGATGCGGAGCTTGTGACCGGTAAAGACACGCAAGGGCAGAGTTTTAATATCTGCCGTTTCGAAGATGGTTCTTTGATTGAAGAAACCACATTGTGGTTGGGACCAGGCTCAGGCGCGAATGAAAATTTAGATCGCGCCCTTTCTAAGACTTACTGAGTTTTCGTTTCATCGTGAGGACGCAAAGAGTAGATACAAGAACTTGCGTCCTTAATCACACCATCTTCCAAGTGAAGATCTCTTTGTGTAAATCCTAATGTCACATGCGGATAAAAGGCTTCCGGATTGAAGTCTTCGGCTTTTCCACCTTTGGAAGTGTAAAGCAAGTGCACGGCTTTGCGAATCTGGAAAAGACGATCGGATTCAACAACGGCATAATATGTCGATTCATCTTTACCGTGATCTTTAATGGAACCTTTTCCCACGCACAAAAGTTTGTAAGGCGCCTTCTGCAAACCCATTTCGCTTGCTAGAGCATTGATTTCTTTCATCGAAACTTTCTTTTGGATTTTCTTATACTCCGGCGGCGTGATCACTGTGATGTGAGCTTCTCCGCGATGTTGCAAAGACACGTGTTGAGTTTTTTCAACGTCTCCGCGAAGTTTCTCAAACGCCGGATAAGGAAGTTCTAAGGAAAGATAGGATTTATTATTATCTTTTTTAGAGTCCACCGAAGCAACACCACGGCTGGGTGCCGCTTTTAAATCTTTTTCAGAGTAGCTCAGCGAAGACAGTGCATAGGGAGAAGTGCTTGCACAGGCCGTCAGTGAAAGGGAAATGATAATTCCATGAAACGTGCGCATCATATAGTTTCTTTTCCTTTGCTTGAGTTGACTTAGGAAAGCCCTCCTTTTAGGCTACACGCACTATGAAAAAAGTGAAAGTTCTTCTTACAGTTAGCTGCATTTTCCCTCTTGTTTCTTCGTTAACTTCCTGTCAATTTAAGGAAGCCAAACCCACAAAATCTCCCTCTGAGACTCCGGTTGCTTCTGGTGCTTTCTCGAGTGAAAAGAATGCTCTTGTCGGCGAAGCCCGCCAGTTGACTTTTGTAGGTCCAAAGTCGGGCGAGGGGTATTTCAGTCCTGACGGTAAGAAGATGATCTTCCAAAGCGAACGCGAACCGGGAAATCCATTTTACCAGATGTTTGTGATTGATCTTGTGACGGGTGAAAGTACGCGCGTTTCCCCAGGCGCTGGTAAAACAACGTGTGGCTGGATTCATCCATCCATGAAGAAGGTTCTTTATTCTTCGACACATTTAGATCCAGAGACGAAAAAGAAAACAGCGGAAGAATATGAAAACCGCAAGAAGGCCGTGAAAGCTCGCTACTCTTGGAGCTTTGATGAGAACTACGATATTTTCTCTTCCGATCTTCATGGTAAAAACATTCAGCGCTTAACGACTTCAAAAGGTTACGATGCCGAGGGTTCTTACTCTCCCGACGGCCAGTGGATTGCCTTTGCTTCCAATCGTGCGGGCTACACAGAAAAATTAGAAGGTGAAGATAAGAAGTTCTTTGAACAAGATCCTTCCTACATGATGGACATCTACATCATGAAGGCTGACGGCACTCAAGTAAAACGCCTGACGACTTCAAAAGGTTATGATGGGGGGCCGTTCTTTAGCGCTGATGGTAAGAAGATCACGTGGCGTCGTTTCTCACCAAATGGCGCGACAGCAGAGATCTACACGATGAACGTGGATGGCTCTGAACAAAAACAAGTCACGCAATTAAAATCCATGTCTTGGGCGCCTTTTTTTCATCCATCAGGAGATTACATTATCTTCGGGTCCAGTGTTCTTGGTTACTCCAACTTTGAACTTTTCATTGTGGATGCTAAGGGAACAAAGGCTCCAGTGCGCGTGACTTTTGATGATGGCTTTGATGGTCTTCCGGTATTTACTCCCGATGGCAACAGCCTTTCCTGGACTCATCGAAATGAAAAAGGCGAATCACAAATCATGATCGCAAAATGGGACGATGTCTTAGCGAGAAAACTTCTAGGTCTTTCTGCACAAGATCCGGCCGCGGGCTCTTTGTCTCCAGAAGTTAAAGTGGATGACGTAAAGAAATGGGTTTACTACTTGGCCTCTCCAGAATTCCAAGGACGTGGCACAGGTTCAGGCGAAGAAAAGATTTATACAGAAAAGCTCGCGCAACTCTTTAAGTCTTGGGGGCTTGAAGGTGCCGGTCCTAATGGCTCGTTCTTTCAGACTTTCGAATTCACTTCAGGTGTGGAGCTAGGACCTCAGAATTCACTTGAAGTCGTTGGTTCTTATCAAAAGAAATACGAAGTTTCTAAAGACTTCGAACCGATTTCATTCTCAAAGACAGGTGAGTTCAGGGAAGCTCCGATTGTGTTTGCAGGTTATGGCATCAAAGCTCCAGCTAGTGATAAAGAGACAGAATACAATTCCTACAAAGGTCTTGATGTTAAAGGAAAATGGGTTTTAGTCCTTAATGACCTTCCTGCAGACGTTCCCTCGCAGCGTCGCCATTATTTAAATTTGTATTCTCGTTTGCAACATAAGGTGACTGTCGCAAGAAATGAAGGGGCGATTGGCATTCTTGTCGCAAATGGTGTTGAAAGCGGTCTGCCAGAGAAATTCGGACAGATTAAGTTTGAAGGGTCGCTTTCTGAAAGCACGCTTGCGGTGATCCGTCTTTCGACAAATGCAGCCACAGACCTTGTGAAATATGCGGGTCACAATCTAAGCGCACTCCAAAAGAAACTCGACCGTGGGGAAGTTCTTGAGGGTATCACAATTCCTTCTGCTTATTTGAAAGCCAAAGTCGATCTGCATTTCAAAAAATCGCAAGGCACGAATGTCTTGGCGAAGCTCGCTGTCAAAGGTGCGACTTCTTCTGTGATGATCGGCGCTCACGGAGATCACTTAGGTCATGGACAGTTTGGAAGCAGTCTTGCTCGTGGCGCTGAAATGGGTCGTTCGCACTTTGGTGCTGATGACAATGCTTCAGGTGTCTCTGGTGTGATGGAACTCGCCCATTACTATGCTGATCTAAAAAAGAATTCTCCCCATAAGCTGCAAAAGAATTTGTACTTTGCCGTTTGGTCAGGCGAAGAGCTTGGTAACTTGGGCTCATCTCATTTCACTAAAGATATGGTGAAACATAATATCTCAGCTTATATCAACATGGACATGATCGGTCGCCTCAACGGCCGTGTCTTTGTTCAAGGTTTGGGTTCAGGAAATACATGGTCACAGTTGGCCGAAGAAGTAGGCATTCGCACAGCAGTTCCGATGATCGTGCAAGAAGATCCTTATTTGCCAACAGACTCCATGTCCTTTTATATGGCGGGCGTTCCGACGGCGAATTTCTTTACGGGCTCTCACGGTGAATATCACACGCCTCGCGACACAGCCGATCTTGTAAACTATGAAGGGGTTGTTAAAGTTCTTAAGGCCGTTCAGGGCTTCACGGACCTTTTAAGCGATTCTAAAGTGCCTATGGTGAAATATGTGAAGGTCGCCAGTTCACAAAACAAACTTGAAGGCCGCACCTTCCGTGTGTACTTGGGAACTATTCCTGATTATTCGCAAGAAGGTGTGAAAGGTGTTCGCGTCACGGGAGCATCGAAAGAAAGTCCGGCTGAAAAAGCCGGCATTAAAGAAAAAGATATTATCGTTGAGTTTGACGGAACTAAGATCGAAAACCTTTACGATTACGTTTACACTCTTCAATCGGTGAAACCTAACAAAGAAACCGTGATGAAGGTGCTTCGTGATGGCAAGGTGATCGATCTTAAGATCACGCCTAAGCTAAAAGAATAATTAGTCACCACGTGAAACAAGAACGCTGCGGACGATGTCTACGGCGTTCTTTTGCGCATCTAGAAGCACTGTGAATTGGACGCCTGTTTCTCCCATAGGACGGTAAGAAATAAACAGAGTGCAATCAGCTGTCTTTTCATCTTGTTGAATTTGGCATTTTGTATCGACACCCGAAATCGGGCTTTCCAGATTTTCGATATCGCGCCCTTCTTCAAGGCGTTTTAAAATTTCATCATTATAGGCTCTTACTTTTCCTAAGATGTCTGAAAGTCTTTCGCTGTCATGAACGTCACCTGACATTCTGATAGAATCTGCATTGTTTTCCAAAAGTGTATAAGCCTGCTCTTGAAGTTTTTGATCATTCAAAGAATCAAAGGCTGAAGCCTGTGCCTGAGCAGCAAATAAAAAAGGAAGAGCCAAAACGATCAAAGACTTACGCATAAAAAACCTCCAAGAATATTAAAATATTAACAAGGCGGGGAGGTGCAGATTTTATACCCCTCCCAGAAGCTTTATATGCGAAATGAGCTGTTAGAGACTAGACAGTAACGCCCCTTTTGTCACAGGAGCGTTGCTCGTAAAATTTAATGATCTCACCTGTTTAGGGAGCAAATTTGATCTGTGGACAGCGCTTTTTTAGGAAGGTTGCTAACTCCTGATCCGTGACACTGAGACGTACATCTCCTGTTGAAGTGAGTTCGAAGATGTCACCGTTATACACTTTGCATGTCTTGCCATTTTCATCTGTAAAGACAGAGGTCGCCTTCATGTTCTCTGTTGGAGCTCGACCCATCGTGAATCCCGCATCCAAAATTAAACCTTTATAGTTTTTAATTTCAACCCCTCCGCGATTGTTGGGGTTCACACTCGAAGCCACTGTGACTTTCGCATCCGAAATCTCTGCGATCTCTGCTGTTTCATAATCGAAATGATAAACGTGTCCGTCGACCGCCGTGACTTCAAGACGACGAGTTTCACTATTCCAGTTGAATTGCGGAATTACGTTACGGTGTGGGAAAAGAAAGAACTCACGGGCCCCTGTTGTTTCAGAGATGGAGCCGTCACCGTATGAATTAAACACCATGAAGTTGCCATCTTTTGAAAAAAGATAATCGCGATAAACTAGACCTGACGTTTTGAAACTGTGAACAGATACGAAACATTCTCCATTTCCAGTAGGGCGCATTTGTACTTGAATGCTGCCGCCTCTTTCAACTTTATTCTGGCAAACAGGATCTTGAGCGAATGCTGACGAAATCCCAACAAATGATAAGATAAAAGCGGTTTTCAGTAGTTTCATTTTCACCTCGTTCTTTAAGCTCACCTTACGTGAAATGGGCTGTCAGCCTGTATTGCACGACATCATCAAAATAACCAAATCTGGACTCGCACTTTTTTAACCATTCGTGATTCTATAGTTGTCTACCTAGTGAATGTAGCGAGGCCTCTTCATGTCTTCTTTCGTCGAAGAATTTAAAAAATACCAAAAACAAGAGCGAATCCTGACGGCAGCGATCGTTCTAGTTTCTGTGCTGGCGCCGGTGTCTTTCACGGCTTTGATGAATAACAAGATTCATTGGGTTTTGCCCTATGTGGTTGCCGTTGCAATTTTATCTGCGGCTTTGTGGCTTCATTTCGTACGCAATAATGTTTCTGAAAAGCTTTTGCGTAAATATGAAACGTTGGATGTCGGATCTGTGTTGGCGAAAAAACTGACACCAAAAAATCCGCGTCGTTTTGTGATCACTAACAGAGGTTACAATCACTTCTATCTAAAATGTCTTAACACCGGTGAACAAGTGTTGGTGTCTAAAGACAGAGTCCAAGAAGATTTCGATATTGCAAATTGATTTTTCAAATGCCTCAAGGGACTCTGCTAGCAGAGGGGGAGGCTATGAAGATCTTTTCATGTATTCTGCTCCTTCTGTGCGTTTCAGTATCTTCCGGAGCAAATGAACCTGACGAAGTATCTCAAGATGAAGTTTCAATAGAGCGGCAAAAATACACTTGCGGGACTGAAAAACTCCAAGGTGTAAAGTTTAACTTTTGTTATCGCAATCAAGAAGCCACCAATAACAACGACATTGTCTATTTCTTCCATGGGCTGAATGGCTCGGAAGACACTTGGTTTACACAATGTCTGGGGACTTTGATGATTCAGCGATGGTGGCAGTTTAAAGGCTATAAGCCGCGGATCGTGGGAATTTCTTTTGGACCGTCGTGGCTTTTGGTGAACAACAAACGTTTTCCGATTCTGCCGCTTTTTGCAAAAGGCATTATCCCATTGATGGAAAAGAAAATGGGTGGACTGAATGGCGGGCGCAGGCACATTATTGGACAATCCATGGGTGGATTTAACGGAGCGGAAATCGCTTTGCAATATCCCGAGATGTTCTCTCGTGTGGCTTTGCTTTGTCCAGCGATCACAGCCGTGGGTCCATACTCTTCAAATCAAGAAATAGATAATTATATTTATCGCACGCATGCGATACCGAGACTTGTGCGAAAAATGCTTTCAATTTCCAGATCGATTTTTCTTAATCAAAAAGATTGGGAGAATCACGATCCGATCCGACTTCTGAAAAATTTTAAAGGGAAAAAGAAACCCAAATTTTATGTCTCTATTGGAATCTGGGACAGCTATGGATTTCAAGAAGGCGCTGAAGAGTTCTCAGCCTTGGCCAGCGCCATGGATTTCTTTTCAAGCTGGGTTCCAGTTCCTGGACCGCATTGCAATTTCAACCGCCGAGCCACAGCCAATTTCATCATGGGAGATTAAAGTATGAATGATATGGAAGCCTACAAATATGAAGAACGTAAAGAGAAAGGCTCTGACATAGATCAAGAGGCTTACCGTGAAGAGATTCGTCTTTTGGTGGAGCACATTGTTCGCTTGCTCGTCGACCAACCTGAAACTGTGACCGTCACAACTTATGTGGGTCCTAAAACCACGGTTTATCGTGTGAACTGTGCCAAAGAAAACCTCGGGCAAGTCATTGGAACTCAAGGAAAAACAATCATGGGATTGCGGGCTGTTGTGCATGCGATGACGGCCCGCACCGGAATAAGGTCGATTGTGGAGATTCCTGTTTAATCAGTAATTTGTATTATTTCAAATAACAGTGTTAGCGTAAGCTCTCTTAAAAGGGAGAGCTTATGAAACTGATTTTATCTTCATTGCTTGCAACCTGTGCTTTCTTGACTGCGTGTTCAGACAGCGGAAGCAATAACAAAAACAACCCAGGTCTTTATACTTTTTCAAAAGATTTCCAACCTTCGCATAAACCAACCAACGCAGCGCCAGTGAGTTATTTAAAAGATGTGATGGTTTCAATCAAAGATTCGAATTTATACATTCCATCAGATGCCGCGTTCTTCAATGTGATTGCTGATGGCTCTGACCTAAAGCAAATTTGGGATGGAAGTCCGGAGCGCCAAGAGGCCTTTAAAAAACTAAATAGCGAGGGTCTGCGTTTTGTAAATGAAATCAGAACAACTTGTACAATCAACGATGCTCGTAAAACCGAAAGCGGCGATGTCCGTCAGGGTTCTACCAAAACTCAAAGTATCTCAATGTCTACAAGTGGTAACACGTGCCCCTTTCTTGTCAGCAAAACGGACTCCACAGCTACAACTTACGATTTGATCAACCTAAATCAGGCCGCGCAATCCGTTCGTATCGTGATGAGAGTCGAAGGCACAAATTCAGAATCTCGCGAAGTTCGCAGTCAGCGTGTTTCTGATTTATCAGGACTTCGCTCTTTTGCGATCAATCTGCGCTTTAATGGCAATGCCGATGTCACGCAAACCGAAACGACCCAGACAATGAAAATGCGTATTGAAGGAAGCGGCTCTTTGATGTTGGCTCTATCTAATGGCGACACGGTTCGCGGTCCTCTATCCATGGAAGCCGTGGGTACGGAACAAGGAATGGAGTCGAGATTTCTCTTTGAAGGTCAGTCCAATCAAGGCGCGATTCGGGTGGTTGTGATCACAAAGGCCAATCAAGCTCCAGAGATTTACCTTAACGGAGAGAAACTCGACGCAGGTGCTTTCGGTGTGATCCCGTTTTAAACGGGGTTTTCCCATTTCGTTTTCAATTACACCTCAATTCCTTTTCACTTAAAGCCCTTTTTTGAGGGCGCCTTGTCTTGCTCGCAAAGCCCTTTTAAAAAATAAGGGCTATGCGCAGTGAGTTTGAAGTCTATAACGACAAAAACGATACCTATTACTCCTTCCGACCTTTGTCTTTTGAAAAAGACTTTGCGATTTATTCTAAATGGATGAATCAGCCGTATATTGCGCAGTGGTGGGGCCTTAATAAATCCCGCGAGGATTTGGCTAAAAAGCTCCTTGCTGAACTCGAAGATGCTCACCAGGAACTTTACATTGGTATGATCGATGGAAAGCCGGTGAGCTATTGGGAAAAATATTGGCTTAAAGAAGATATTTTAAGTCAGTACATCAAAACAGAGCCTTACGATCAGGGTTTGCATTTCTTAATTGGTGAAACAGATTACCTAGGTCGTACGCACACATCGGCTTCGATTGCCGCCTTCACAAAAATGGTCTTTGAAGATCCGCGCACGCAGAATCTGATCGGTGAGCCCGACATTCGTAATGTTAAAGTTCTTCGTTACGCTCAAGACAATTGCTTTGAAAAACGCGAAGTTGTCAAGCTTCCTGAAAGAACATCCGTGATCACAGTCTGTCAGCGCGAGAAGTTTTTTGAGAAGTTTTCTCGACAAAGTGGTCGACTCTACAAAACCACTTCTTCCGTTTTCCCATCTCAAGAAATCCACTTGGGAACTGGTCTCTAAAATTTTATTAAACTGGTTGTTCTTTTTCTGACGAGTTTATGTAGACTCAAAGATGAAGGAGCCACCATGTACATTCCGAAATATTCCCAAGTAGAAGATCTTAAACTGATTAAGTCTTTCGTCGAAGACCACAGCTTTGGCACTTTAATAAATTCATCTTCTGACGGAGTTACTGCAAATCACTATCCTTTTCTTGTCGATCAAGAAGGGGAGACGTTGGTGTTTTGGACTCACCTGGCTTTGGGAAATCCTCAGTGGAAGCAGCTCTCTCAAAGTTTAAAAGCGACGGTGGTTTTTACAGGTCCTCATGCTTATATTTCACCGGTTTATTATAAAGACCCGCTCAATGTTCCTACTTGGAATTATACGGCCGTTCACGCGTCTTGTGACTGTGAAATTATTAAGGATGCAACGACCGTCCAAGGGTTGATGAATCGTTTGGTGAATCATTATGAAGCTAAAAATGGCACGAATTGGAATTACGATTTGCCGCAAGATTTTCATGAAGGTCTTTTAAAAGCCATTGTTTGGATCAAGTTAAGAGCAACTTCAGTGGATGCCAAATTTAAATTGAGTCAAAACCGCGATAAAGACGATTACTGGAGTGTCATTGAGGAGTTTTCAAAACGCACATCAGAAAACGATCGCGAGCTTTTGAAATACATGAAACTCACAACTCCAGAAAAGTTTAAATAAAGCCGTTCACCGTTTGTGAACAAATGGCTATCTCTTAGCGCCGCCGGGAAAAGAATAGAGTCTTGCGATTAAATTAAGAAATTCAGAATCTCCTTTGATATATTTTTGCGGACTTATCAAAGGAGTTTTTATGAAATCATTCATCGCCTTTACAATGTTACTTACATCTTTCCAAATTCAAGCGGCGCCGGCAAAGTACTGCAAGGCCCGCAAAAAAACGACTCAGAAAATCGAACAAATGCGCCTTGTTGATTTACCTTTTAAAGCTGTGCAAAGCGAAGTCGTTAAAGCTTTGATCTTAGACAAGTGTGTAAGATCTCGTCTGGATGACGAAGAAATTCTAACTCTTTCTGAAATGCTTTTATCACCTGAATACACGCAAGATTCCGCAAATCAAATCATCGGCGAATTTTTAGCTCAATAATCAATCTGCACACGGTGGTCCAGGTCGAGATTCATAATTTAATGATGTCACTCCCATGTAAACCAGGTAATGAACCGGCCTGAGAGCACCGTTATTTTCTATCATAGTCTTTCGCGTAGATTCAAAAAAGAAACATAATATGGCGAGAAATTATGATTTAACTTCTAAAAAGAAGTCCGTCAGTATTTTTTCAAAAACGGTAATTCCTGGATGCATTTGCTTGGGGTTCCAGCAAAGAGTCAGATGATGAAGTCCCAAAGAGGATTTCGGAACGTCTTTAAGGTGAAGCTCACGCAAACGATTTTCACGAAGACTTCTCCATGCGGTCGAAAGCGGCATAATACCTATTCCAAGACCTTCTTCAGTGAGTCGCATGGCAACTTCGTAGCTATCAACAGATAATGGATTTTTAAGGCCTATTTCCCAAAGAAGTCGATCGATATTTTTATTGGTACCGGCAATCGCATCGGGCATCGCAATAACTTGGAAACTTTTGAGATCATCAATGCGCAGATTTTTTTTACCGTTCAGTTTATTTTTCTTATAGAAGTCGCTAGAAACAAAAAGACCATATCTTTCGGTAAAGAGTTTTTTGTATTCAAGGCCAGAGACGACACGAGGTTGAGCAATAAAAGCGCAATCGAATTTTCCGCCGACAAGATCACCTAAAACTCGTGAGTTCGGTCCCCCTACAGAAATGGATAGATGGGGGAGTTCCGAAATGAGTTTTTTTCCCAATCCAGAAATAATACGACAAGCGATATTGTCATAAGTCGCCACTCGCAAAGGTCCCGACTCAGTTTGAGTATTATCGCCGGTAGCATCAAAGTTTTCCAGAGTTTTCGCAATGATTTTTGCATAGCCATAAAGACGTTGGCCTTCGGGGGTGAGTCTTATTCCGCGGGATTCTCGTTCCATCAACTGACACTCAAGGACATCTTCAAGCACTTTAATAGTGCGACTCACTGCCGGCTGAGTAAGGCCCAGTTGCGAAGAAGCCTTATGCACAGACTTTAAATCGGCCACGACCTTAAAGGTAGAAAGCTTTTCGAGATGTTCTGCGAGTCGTTTTTTGTTCATAAAACATTTGATAACAAAAACTTATATCATCGTATACATATTATGCATTATTTCTTTCATTTTTTCTGGGTTATTGATCTCTTTATAAAGGAGATTCCATGAAAACAGCTTTCTATATTCTAATGATCAACTTAGTTTTTTATGCGACTGGAGCTCTTGCCAGCGTGCCTGTGACGCCAGCCCTCGATCAGAAGCAGCTCTTAGTTAGTGCTGATCCACAATTAGCCGCAAATAAGAGACTCGTTTATGATTTTTCGCGCATTGTTCTAGCGGGATTGCATTTAGACCAAGCGCCTGTATTTCTAAGTGAAGATTATATTCAGCATAATCCCAATGTGGAAACGGGACTGAAAGGTTTTCTGGATTTCTTTTCTAAATTCGGTGGACCACGCAAAATTCCAGATACAGTGGACGGACTTGTGTCAATCCAAGCAGAGGGAGATTTTGTGACATTCTCGTTTGTGAATGAAATGAAAGACGCTAAAGGTTCTACTTACACCACAACCTGGTTTGATATGTTTCGCGTTCACAACGGAAAGATCGTCGAGCACTGGGATTGCGACGTTAAATAGACGGGGAGAGGGGTTCACTATCCCCTTTCTTTCAAATTTCTAACGAACGTCTTGGTAGGAATGTGATAGCGTTTTTCGTTTTAAGGAGAACCTATGAAAGCAAAATATCTTTTCGCTATTCTCAGTTTTATCTTTATCTCAAATGTATCTAAAGCTCTTTTAATCAAGCAGAATCAGTGATTCGCTCATCAAAAGAATATAAGTCGCACGAAGAAAGTTACACAAAACATGGTGGCTCATTTGTATGTTCTGATTTTCAAGAATATGGATCCATAGACCTTAAGCCAACGCTATCAAACTACAAAATGATAGCTAAATCCATCGCAGCAACATGTATAGCGGACCCAAATGACGGACTTGATCCCATTTCAGAGCGATTACTTGCGACAGTGATTGTGACAACAGATCCATCCGGCAAAGAAACCTGGGAAATGAATGCTTTAAGCATCGTAACGCCGCCACAAGCAGATTAAGTGGTAAAAAGAGATCCAGGGTAAGTCTATGACTTGTTTGTGCGAGTCTAGAACTTCTTCGTCACAACCTAGAGATCAGAATCATGATCATCAAAAATCTCCAACAAATATCGAGAGTTTGCAGTTTGAAAACCCAACGTCTTATCTTGCTCTTCTACGAGACCCACAAGCGACGTCGAAACTATCCGATGATGCATTCCTACCGTTAGTGGCTCCGAGAATATTGTAAAACTGAAACCTTCTACTGGCGGAGTGTAGAAATATCCACAAACGCCACTAGAACGAAGGGCGTTGTCGGAGATCTTGGTGAGTCTCGGCCGGTCTTCTTGTGAAGCTTGATCATATCTACATTAAGAACGATTTGACCCCAGCTGAGGCTAATACTTTGCTCAGTACTTAGAATAAGTAGGTTCGAACTCGGTTCAAAGTGGGTTCAACCACCTGCCAAAATTTTTATGATGCGCTAGGTCATATATTGAGATGTGCGAGTCTACTTATTAGGCTGCGGCCCTCTCCGAGGGGGTTTTAAAAAGGGGGAAGGCAAGCCACCACTTAGTAATAATCACTGGCACTTTTCCACATTCAAAAAATAGTTATCCACATTAATTTTGCCCCTGTTGACATAAGTACAAAACCTAACCAGAACTTCTTTTAGAAGATCGCCCAACTTCCACTTACTAGAAATTTTTCGAAGAACCTCGAAAGTTTTTTAGCGAAAGGAATGGAAGAATTTATGACAAATCTTTTTCAAAACAAGGTGTTCGTGTTAGTCGGGGGCGACACCGCTCAGATGATTGTAATCGCAGTATCATGGTTTCTATTATTATCATTTGCGATTATTGTCTTTGGGGACAACGACCAAAACGCACGACTTATCAGATTTATATCAACTCTGAAGAAGAGAAAGTAAATACGACGTAGAGGATATGTATGAATATTAATTATGACAAAAAACGAATTGTAGCTGTCTTGGATGTCATGGGATTTAAGAAGTTACTTACTTCGAACCCCGAAAATCTTAAAAAACTAAATGAATATTTCGGACTCGTTGGAGCATACGATGCATTCGGATTTTATCATCCTAACGAACCAGCAGCTCTGAATCTGGATCTTATGGCTGTAAGTGATGCGATCGTAGTTTCAGCAGAAATTAATAATGAATGGTCTTCGGAAGAACTACTTTCAGTCACGGCTGAATTTTTAAAGTGTGTCACTTCGCTCCAAGGCAGTTTAGCTTTATCTGGGATTTGGGTGCGTGGAGCAGTTACTATCGGAGACCTTTATCTAGATACAGACAGATCCATTCTTGTAGGTGAAGCGTTTGTGACCGCTCATAATCTGGAGCCAGAAGCCAACTATCCGCGAATTATTATTGACCCAAGAATTCTAAGACTGTTTTCTATGTCCGCTCCGAAGCTCTGTAAAAAACTACAGAAACTTGGAGCCCCACTCTTAGATTTTTGCCCATCTGAAAGCGCGTCTTATAGCCAAGATGATTTTATGCAGCTTGATTGGTTCGGCAATACACTTGGCGACTCCCGTCAAACCGACGCATACAATGAAAAGTACAAAATGCCGAAAAAGCCGAAGTTCAAACGCTTTTTTGACGACTTTAAGGAGCGCCAGACGGAGGACGCAGCAGTCTTTCAGAAAGCTCAAAAACTGTTAGTCTACGTCCAAAGATCATTTTGGGAGAACATAAAAAAATATGGTCCACATAAAACCGTAGATAATGTTTATATTTACGATGCCATTTTAGACCTTACTGGGATCGAGACGTTCTCTTGGGAGATGGATTTTCCCATCGACTCACTCGGCGTAACCGGCAACAACGTATAAGGATGAATTGGTTTTTATGAGCCTCTCAAAATCATTGAATAGGTACTCATTGCACATTCAGAGAAAATTTATAGCTACCGTAAGGATATGGAAGTCCTGGAAATCTATATCCATGATTACCGTCACAGATGAGGCTATGACTCGTGCAATGATGAACAAAGTGTTAGTAAAGAACTTACGACCTAAGAGCCATCAACAGATGACGGCCTTAGAAAATACTACGGAGGAGATTCTTGCAAATATAAAGTCCAGCAATAGTTTTTCTGCCGACAAGCAGTATGAAGCTATACAAGATGGAGCACTCAATCAGGCGTATTGGTTTCATGCACAACTATCCGGTTTAGTCGCAACCTGGGAATTTAAAATTCGTCTTTTTGGAGAGATGGTTGGAGCCAAATCTAGCGTTCCCATTAAACATAAGTCCAAACGTAATCGTGCAAAAAAATCTATTGAGCATCGGAAGCTTTCAGACGTTATTTCTGACATCAATCGTGTATCAGGCAATAGGCTCACCCTTCGTCTACCTGAGCTAAGTGCACTAAGAGATGCTATCGTCCACTGTAATCCTCAAAGTATGAAACCATACGCTCAGGCTGTTATCGGGAAAGACGCTTTAGCAAGACACAGAGGCAACGTATTCATTGCAGACTTCAGTGGCGCGCCACCTATTAACTTAAGCGATCTGAAAGAAGAGCACGAGGTGGAGAACCAACCTCTCTTTGGTTGGTTCCTTGAGGTCTTCAATAGCGGTTTACCCAAAAAGGCATTTGATGTATTCGGAGAGTCTATTTCTGCAATCGATCACTTAGCCCACTTTAAAGCGATATCTTTTGATGGGAGGGAACAAACATTTAAAAACGTTTTCACTTTAGGAAAAATCCCCACTGGAGAAGAAATCCAAAATTACGAAAGGTACTTCAGCCAAAATGGGGCACCTGAAGACAAAACAGCAGAAGATTATTTTAAACGGCTGTCGAAGCACCTCAAGCTTTCGAACTAACAAAAGTAGACTTCAAAACTAGACCTCATAAATAAACAAAAATTATTTTAAAATGCTACTCTATAAACGCAGGAGTACGCATGAGTGCAGAAAAATTTAAAGATCTAACAATTAATCATTGTGCATTAATTTATAGACCTCTTTTAGACTCTCCAATTGGTCGTCATTACGGATTTCTGGCAGTCATCCAAGGCAGGTGGCAGGTCATACATCTATCCAAATTTAAAAAGCCAGAAATGATCTCATTAGAGGTATTTGCGGCCAGACAAGAATGTGATATCGAGGAGATGAGAATTCTCGAGAAAGCAATTACCGCTGAAAGAATTCGAAAAGCCCTTAAAGAATATTCGACTTATAATCTGCTAACCAATAATTGCGAAGATTTTGCTCGTTTTATTTACAATGGAAAGTGGCGTAGTGAACAAACAATCTCAATGATTGTCTTGGGATTTTTTGCCCTCCTAGTGGCGACTGCATAGCTCCATTTAAAAACAATCAATATAGGATAATCTATGTCAGAAGAATTATTAGTTTCTTATGATCGCTACCTGGTGGCATTCGTGGATGTAATGGGCTTTCAAAAACTACTTGATGACTCTTCCACAAACAAAAAAACATTGAGTTTATATTTTGAAAAGTCAAAAAAATAGCGGATATCGAACACACTTTTGGAGATATAAAAGTTATCGCTGTGTCAGACTCTATTGTCCTTGCCCTTAAGGTACACCAAGAGAAGCAATTTTTTAAACAACTGGCCGAAATGATTAGAACAATAGCTAACATGCAATACGAATTAGCCCTCGAACTAAATATATGGACGAGAGGAGCAATTTCGGTTGGCAGTCTTTTCATTAATCCCGAAGAAAACATTCTAGTTGGACAAGCATATGTTGATGCTTACCACCTAGAGCGATCAGCAGATTTTGGTCGGGTTATTCTAGATCCAAAGATTATTAAAGCTCTGAAGTTTAGACCTCATACTTTGGCTAAACGTCTACAGAATGAGAATAGCCCAATTCTCAACTTTATGCCTACAGATGATTTTCTACAGGTAGATTGGTTTGGATGCCTATTAAAGAAGTCATCAGAGAAACGAACAAAAAAGATCTTAGAGCGTGTAGGCTACGCCGAGCAATATTTTGAAGACCTTCGGAACAGAAGAACTGAGAACACAGTTCTTTTCAATAAATCCCAAAAAACTCTTCTTTTTCTAGCTAGAGCCGTAAAGCAATATTTATCAAATCATAAAAATGCATCGAGAGAGACCAAGAAGATTATCAAAAATCTTGAATGGAATGTTGGTGAAAAATATCTCCAGAATCCAAGAAAGACGGCAAATTAAGAGCGAGCCCATCGTCAAACTCTAGACCTTCTTAAAACTCGGTTCCTGTTGTTTAAGCTTACGCAAGGTAAGCTTTCCCATGTTAATAAGATCTGCACGAGTTGCAGATTCAAAACTAGGGCGATATGAACCAAGCTGCTCCTTTACTTCTTCTTTAAATAGATCCAAGTAAACACCCATAAACCAAAGTTTGAAGGATCTTATTTCTAACGTTTCAGATCCACCAAGATCTTCATATATAAAAATTGCGAATCTTAATGCAAAATCGTTAATAGACTCATCTACATTTTCTGGAAAAGTTGCATCTGGATCGCTATTAGCATGCTTAAAAAACGTCCAGAATTTATTGATCTCCTTATAATATCGACCCTTTTGTCCGTCAGCGATCCGTAGTTCAATCTCATCCAGACGTCTTGATCCCTGCTTACTGCCAAGATCGCGAACAATTTGAAAAGCTGAGGAAGCCACCGTGTGAATTGCCACAGGGTGTATTCCTTCGTACATCATTTGAATCGCGGCGGTAATTTGTATGCCTGCTATCTCAAGTTTTGTAGCCCCAGCAGCAAAAGATTTTTTAGGAACGTCCTGACAACGTAAACTGGTGTTAGACATTCTTCCTCCCATTGTCTCAAAATAAATCATTAAACATGCCAATAAAACAAGTGAAGCATATATTATCTACCGTCAGAATCGCCTTATTTCGAGATGACTTAATTAAGTGCGATCTATTTTGAGAATTTAGGGTCCTGGAGGTATTGTAAAACCATGGCAAAACCGATATATTAACATGGAATCACCATGGTTTTACCAAGGAGGTTAAATGGAAAAGAAGAATGTCCAAGTGCAAATGATGGATCAAACCCTCAACAAAATTGAGGAGCTTCGCGAAGTATTCCACACATCCAGTCGCAGCGACGTCGTAAAACTATCCGTAGATGTAGCCGAAGTCATAGCCAAAGCTCTCGCGGAAAAAAGTAGTGTAATTATTAAAGACAAGAATGGAAACGAAACGAAGATCGTCATACCTGGAGTCGGATAACATAGGAAGCTCAATTTTCCTCGGCAGGTAAATTTAGAAAAAACCCACTGATTTAAAAGTGGGTTTTTTTCTAACCTGTGCACACACTCTTTTCATTGAAAATTTAAAACAGACCATAGCCTACAAAGAATCTTTTTTTGTATACATATATTTGTTTGTGGCTACATAATGTCTTCAAAAGTAGAATGTATGAAATTAGGTCAGGTATCGAATGCCAACTATTCAATTTGAAGACGTAACAGACGGAGCAATAGAGAAGCACATTCAGCGAGAAAATCTCAATAACAAAATACAAAACAGAACTCTGCGCTTAAAGTTCTCGTACAAAATATTCAATGTAATGATATGGTATCTTTCCTATGTAGGGGTAATTGTTTATTTAAATGGAGTAGAGACAGCTCCATTTTATTTATCTGATGCGACAATAATCACTCTTTTAGGCACTACGACTACAACGGTTTTAGGTTTATTCATTATTGTTGCGAACTACTTATTTCCTAAAAATGGCGACTAACATCATGGACATTTAGATCAAATCATCGATTGAGTTCTATAACTTGTTCAAAAAAGTTTTCGCTATAAATTTTACGGAGACAGCATTAACAAAAAGTACATAATCCTGCGTGGCGGATCCCACTCATGATGATTATGCCCAAAGATATGAACCTTGGGTCTCACTTTAAGAACTCTCTCACGTAAAGATTGCGACCCATGACCGGCATCAAGAATTCCAAATGGCGGGGAGTGTGTGACGAGAATATCCACTTCATCAGGGATTTTATTCACACGATTCTTTAATTCAAACGTTCCCAGCAAAAGCTGTCCAAACATCTCCGTAAGTTGTCGACCATGAACTACCAAAGATTTTAAATCCACCAAGACATTGATTCATTATTTCCGGCCGTAACTACCATGCCATGCTCATAACGTTTAATACACCATCGCATAAACGTGGTGGTGTTTCTTCGTCAAAGCAGTCTGAATCTCCCGCATGAATCAACAAGATTCCACCTGTAATTTTTGGGTAAGATCAATATGGTGGCGGTGCGTATCTAAAATAGCATGGATTTTAAATTCACTCACAAACAGAATTGCTTGCAGATTATATCCAGGGGAAGGTCCATATATTCTTCTGATAAGTTATATTATGTAACGTATGGTATATGTCTTTTATGGGTGTATTCGATCTGAGGCTTTAAAAGGCTCCAAATCCATCGATTCAGAGCCTGTATTTTTGATTAAATTCCTAGAATACTTTTGAGCAACTCATCGCTTTTAAGTTCACTTCCGTCATTTGTTTTAGGAACTCATGACCTTCACGATTGTATCTTTCTCTAAGGCCTTCATTATTAGCATCTGCCGCTGTGGACCAGTTCGTGAAATTAATCCCGGTTTTTTCAGAGATTTCTTTTACGAAATTAGCAAATGAATATTCATTCGTGAAAGATCCTTCTTTGTATTTAACAACTTCATCTGGGAATACAATCAATGGTGCTAAAAGTTCGATTTCATTGCTGTACATAGATGGCACATTTGGAATCATTCGGCGCGAATCCATTTTAACTACCAAAAGACCACCATATGGAACCGAAACGTTTTCTCCTTTAACTTGTTTTGTTACATTTTGACCCATGAATCTGTAAGCGACATTTGGATCGTACGTAAATGAGATAAAGCTAGACGCCACAGGGTTTCTTGCATGCGCCGTCATTTGATCTGTGATCTTTGTCGATCTGATGTTTTCACCATGAACTTTAAAGCCAATATCTCCATTTTTCTCGCGGTTTGTAGATAAAGATCTCAAACGACGCGTATAACTTCCTTGGTTTTTAGTTAAAACTGTCGACATAAAACCATAAACTTCGCCATTGGCAGTTTGTTTGCGTTGGATTTTATCCGTATCGTATTTCAAACCACGGAACGCCACGGTTGTTTTTGAAGCATCTGGATGTTCAATGGCTTCAAGCCAGATTTTCCATGTATTTGCTTCGACAGGCTCCATCACAGACCAAGGTAGATAAGCCTCAAGCATTTGACGAACGCCTTTACGGTCATTCTTTAAGATCAAATCATCAAGCTTGTCTTGCATGGCTTCCATTTTATCAAGCGCACCCGTCTCAGATTTCCATTTATCCAAGGCCTTTTGTTGTTTGCGCGCGTGTTGAGCGGCGGCCTCATCAAGGGCCGCAGATTTAGCTTTTAATTCCTCACGAATATCTTGAACCACATTGGAACTGAGACCCATTTCTTGAAGAATATTTGGCTTTACAGAAACGTTTTCAAGAAGATCCGCCTGCAAAGTATTCCAGCGGGCTTTCGCCGTAGGACTGCCTTCGCGCACATTTGTGATAAGTTCCGCAATCGCATGCGGAGACTCAACTTCGGCACGAAGTTTTTCATTCATGGTGCCTTCAAAGATGTTGGATTGAGTGCCCCAATAATTTGAAGTCGAAGTCAGCATTCTGACCAAAGCCAAATCTTTCACAAGAAGTTTTGGATTCTGAAGAGCTGTTTCATCATAACGGATGTGGAAGATCAGACCTTTTTCCGTGTATTCAGGAATAATTTCAGTATGAGTTTCCGTTGCCACAGAACTTACTTTTTCAGCCATGGTTTTTGAAGTCTTGCGAAGATCCGTTGAGTAAGGCGACGGCTGCGTTTCTGCAACGATTTTTCCGATAACATCGACTTCTATAGAGAACGGAGCTTTTTCAGCAACAGGCGCTTGAGTTGCATTTGCTTGTGCACCCGCCATCCCACTTTTCAGTGGTTGAGACTGAGTCGTCGACTTCGCATTATTTAAAATCTGCGTTGCTGCTGACATGATCTTATCAAAAAGACCCGCATGCGCCGGTGCCGCTTGCATCGTTACAGCCAGGACCACCGCCAAACAAGGAAGAGTTCTTTTTACAAAAGGACGGCTTCGCATCTCATACCTCCAGCAGACTCAGTGACTTCGCGGAAACGAACGCCACCGTTTTTATCGATTTCTTTAGTTAAACCTAATTTCTTAAGAATTTTATTTTCGTAGTGGTTCGCAAGAACTCGTTTCGAATTCGAGTTAAAGAACACCGCCTGACGTGTTTTTTCCGCATCGAAAGTCACCATTTCAACGCTTAATTCTTTACCCATCACAGCTTGGATCTTAGAAAGCTCCGCCGCATAAACTTTATTAGCGTCAGCCGCAGACATATTTCCTGCCATTACTTGCAACTTCAAAGCTTTCTTAGGATTCCAAGTGCCATTCAAAAGTTCTTCGCCACCAACAATTGCAAAACTCACTCCGGAAATCTTTTTAGAGATCAATTCCAAGGCCCCGGAATATTTCTCAAGCTTATCCATCAAAAGCTGGCGATCAAAAGAAGGTTCAGCTTTAATTAAAGCTTCCAATTCGGCATCCGTTTTCAAACCTTTGCGAAGAGCCAACTGAGTTAATTGCAATTTCGAAGTGACATCGCGAGACGCTCTTAATGAATCAATTTTATGATACATTACTTTCACAGCGCCTTCCGCCGAGATCATTTCAACATTTGAAACCGGAGCTTTGATTCCGTTGTTCACAAACAAGCTCTCTAATAGCTTTAATTGACCGTTCTTGCGTTTTCCAGAGTCCGCGGCAGCGACAGCCAACGTTTCATGCTCAGAGCCCACAACGTCTGATACAAGAAGATATGGCTGGAAGCTGACTTTAGGACCTAGGTTTTCTTTCAAATAACCAGTTTCAAGTTCAACCACGTCGATTTTATTGCTCCATTTATCAAACCACTTTTTAGTTTCATCAAATGGAGACGTCACTTGACCCAAAGTTTGGCCTGTCTTCACGAAATCAGTTCCGTAAGAAGGTTTTTCTAGATCAAACAGCTTGCCATCTTGAGTGTAAGTCTTAGAAGGAGCGACTACGTCCCCGACTTTCAGACCTTTTCCGATAATTCCGCCGGCAGTTCCGATATAAACCACTTTGTCGTGGCCGGAATTTTTAATAGCGCGAGCGACAGGAACAACTTCATCTCCCCACATGTTAGAGATAAATCTCCAGCGCACGATACGACCATCTTTTGTTTCCAAAAGAACGTCAGAGATATCATGGCTTGGTTGTTCTGAAGTCACGATTTCATAACTTGAAGCCATTGGATTTTGTATTTTTTCAAACTCTGTTTTCACGACAGGAGCTTTTGTCGTTACAGAGAAATATGTTCCAGTCTCTGTCACACGTTGAGAAAGTTTTTGGATTTGTGATTTTTCAGGACCCACAACAGATTTAATATCTGGTTGAACCTGCGCCATCATACCAGCCATCGCAATCACGTTACCGATCGCTGATTTCTGGCCGATCACAACCATGTCAGCTTTCGGAAGTGTTTTAAATAGCTCTACAAGACGTTGTTCTTGTTGTCTGTGAACGGCATTGGCATTTCCATACACGCGAACGAAGTCACTTTTTAAAGCCACCTTGTTTTCGTATTTCAAAATACGCAATTGAGCGATCAAGTGTTTCACACGGTCATCGCCAGAAATACGCGTAAATGCATAAGAATATTCTTTTGTGCGAGCATCATAGACCAAATAAATTTTATTGTAGTTTGCAGAACGAGTTTTTACTTCTGCAACAACTTCACGGTCTTCTTGAGACACCCTTTGACGGAAGTCGCGCTCCGTACCCATGTGGAATTCAATCGCTTTACCTGTGATTGCAGCATCCCAGAAAAGCGCGCGAGTTGTTTTTTCAGAAATATATCTTTCAGCGTCTAGCAAAATAGCTTTGCCATCCACATTCGGGATTGATCTTTTGTTGTAAGTCACAGGTTCATTGTTCAAACCAGAAACTGAAGCTTCACGCTTTAAAGTGATAGGATCCGCCTTAAAGCCTTCCATTAATTTTTTGCGGAAGAAGTTATAATTCCACTCGATATCTTTCAAAGTGAGGTTCTTAAATTCTGGGAATTTCTTATGTAACATGCGCAAGATCAATTCATTCCATTTATCTGGATTGTTCAGATCTTGAGAGCTGTATCTTTCTTTTGCGTAGTCTTCAGGTTCAATACGGCGAATGGCTTCTGCCGCGACCTTTTGATCGTGATCCATCAAATAATCTGCTAGACCATCTGAATAAAAATCCAAACGATCCACAGCCAATAGATAATCCAATTGAGTCAATTGGGCTCTGTGTTCAGCTGTCATTTCAGCGCGAGCCGTACCGCCCACTGCGCCTGTAGCGATTAAGAATGCCAGTACAAGAGTATAGATCTTACGCATAGAAAACACCTCATAGGAGTCCTATGCAAAGTCTGTGTGCCGGGTTAAGTATTTAAAATGGTTTGCTAATCTCAATCTGAGAAGGGGATGAAATTCAAGATTTGTCACCCGCCTGTCAAGAGGGGAGACGCCTCAAAAAGAGACCCGACTCCCCGTCTGATTTTTTATTCGAAAGTCCACTCTTTGAAGCCGGCTTTCAAAGCGACTTCAAGATCTTTGCGATCAATTTCATAGACATTGTTGTTTCCTGTTGGAGAACCGCAAAGTTGAATGCGCATCATTCCGTCATTTTTATTTGAAGCAGAGTAAACCTGAATCCCTTTCAGTTGTTTTTGCATTTCCGCGACAGGGATAGCTTTACCCTGACCACACTGCAAAGAACCATCGGGTTTATAAACTTTCACACGATCCGTTGCTGCTGATTTAGTCACAGGAACCTCACTTGTTACGGCTGTTTTTTCCGCCCCTTTTTGAGTTCTGCAATTGCCATGAGTGCAAGCACCCAAAACAAACAAAAGAGGTAAAGTCATAAGCAGCTTTTTCATCTCTTACTCCTTAAAATAAGGTGTTTTAATCCAACCTGCGTTGATCGCAAAAAGATTGGCTTCGCCTGAAATGAAATAAACGCGACCGGCTTTTTCATCAACCTGAGGAGTTGAAAGAATACCTCGTCCAGGTTCCATCGCGCCCAGTTCCGCCCCTGAGTTTGGATCGAGGAACTTTAATTTTCCTTGAGACTCCCCAAACACAAGTGAACCTTTGTAAGCTTTTACTTGAGTGGCAATACCTTCTTTAAGCTTGTAGCTCCAAACCTTATCGCCATTGGCTTTTTTCAAAGCCCAAACTTCACCATTGGTCGTAGGATAAATGATTTTATCTCCCACCATTGTGACAGCACTGTATCCGCCGCCATCAATACGCCAGATCACTTCGCCTTTATCCAAGGACACGCAATAAAGTTTATCATCATAGCCTGCGATATAAATTTGATTTCCATCAATCACAGGAGTTGCATCGATATCACGGAAACGTTTGTTGCGATTCAGTTGTAATTCCCAAACCACAGCGCCTGTTTTCGCATTCAAAGCCACCAAAGATCCGTCGGAGAATCCGACATACAAAGTGCCGTTATAAAACGCCGCCTGGCTGCCACCGCGAATGGAAAACTGTGATGTGTCCTGACGAGAGTACAACCACAACTGACGTCCTGTCGCTGCATCCAGTGCGTAAAACACGTTGTTGCCAGCTAAGAAATAAACCACACCTTCTTCAAGCAAAGGTGCTGAAAGGTTTTCGGCCTTCGTTGGAAAGCTCCACTGAATTTGACCGGAGCTGGATTCAACGGAATAAAAATTCCCATCGCTCGCACCTACGAACAAACGATCACGAATGGATGTCGCACTAGGCTCAACACCATTTGGAATCGCCAAACGCCATTTTTGACGGCCGCTTTCTTTTTCATAAGCGACGATGCCATCAAGACCATTGCCTTGAATGACGAGATCATTCACCAAAAGAGGCGTCATGCGATTGATTTTACGAAAGCCCAGATTGTCTTTAACAGTCGTCTGACGAACCCACGCCGTTTTAACTTCGTATTCTCTTTTGCTGTTATTTTTTGAACTCCATTGCTCAAGTGTGCGATCTACTGTCGCACATCCTGTCAAAGCCAGCACCAGAGATCCGAGAAGAATCGACTTCATGAAGTCCCCTGATTAAAGATTCTTTTTTGCTTTTAACAAACGCAAATATTTTTGAGCTTCACGAGAAGCTGCGAAATCTGTTGTGCCTTGATCGTCTTTTTTACCGATCTCAGTGTAGATTTCTTCTGCTTTCGCTAGATCATTCATAGATTCAAAGCAAAGACCCATGCGAAGTTTTGCTTCATCGTGAGCAAAGGCCAAAGCTTTATTGCTAGCCAAAGTCTGCCATTTTTCAATCGCAGCTTTACAATCGCTCTTATCCGCCAAAGCATTTCCCATCTGCATAAGAACAAGACCTGTTAGGACGTCTTTCTTATCAAGACCTTTTTCTACTTTCGCCAACGTCGCAATCGCCTCATCGTTCTTTTTGTAGTTCATATAGATTTCGCTCAAATTCAAAGCGGCCATTTGTGCTGCTTTTGTGTTTGGTGCTTGATCGATGAAAGCTTCAAAGCCCGTGATTTCAGTGCCGTAGTCTTTTTGCATATCACCAGAAGCTTTTTTAGAAGGATCTACGGCTGGAACGTTCTTTTTATCTTTAGACTGAGCCGCCATCACTTCAGCGCGAGCTGCTTCTTCAAAACCACGTTTTTTCTCGCTGTAGGCTTTCTCAAGAAGGAAGTATTTCTCTTGCTGAGAAATTTCTTTTTTCTCAGTCATGTAGTTCATGATCGAAGCTCCAACGCCGATCACGATAAAAACGGCAACGGCTGTGATCACCATTTTGGAATGTCCCGTTGTCCAAACAAAACCTTTTCTAAGGGTTTGTGTCACTTGATCCGGAGATTTCAACTCATCTTTTGTAAACTTAGTGCTCAAGATATTCCTCGCTGTTAATAAATACTTACACGAAGAAAGATTGTTCTTTGGTCGAGGTGTGTTGTCAATTCAGCTGTGACAATGATGCGAGGTGCCTCCGGCCACGACGGCCGGCAGAAAGGCTGCTCACGGATGGCCACACTAAGTAGCTCCGAGAGCAGCTGAACGAAAACTAGCGGTTGTGTACTTCTTTAAGCGTCGTGAACGCGCGAGAAGATTTACCTGGGTGACGTTGTTTCAAGCGACCAATTGTGTTGATGCGCTCTTCAGCCAAACGGTCCGCAGCTGTGTGAGTTCCGATATTGTCGCGTTTTGCAACTTCGTAAACTTTCAAGATGTTGTCGTAAACGCGTTTTGTTTTTTCAAATGCGCGCTCTGGAGAATAACCTTCAAGTTCAACGAATACGTTCATCAAACCACCGGCATTGATCACGTAGTCTGGAGCGTAAAGGATGCCCAATTCTTTCAATTGGTCACCGTGACGAGCTTCAGCAAGAACGTTGTTCGCGCCACCCGCGATCACTTTAGTTTTGAACTTCGTGATTGTTTGATCGTTCACGATCGCACCCAAGGCACATGGAGCCAAGATATCGCACTCTGTGAAAAGGATTTCATCTGGAGAAACCGCTTTTGCAGAGTATGCTTCTGCTACGTTTTTAGTGCGGTTCATATCGATATCAGCCACCGTGATCACAGCACCTTCTTCTTTAAGGTACTTCACAAGGTTTGAACCCACGTTTCCAAGACCTTGAACGGCGATTCTCATGCCTTTCAAAGAATCAGTTCCGAATTTCTCTTTTGCAGAGGCCTTAATCCCCATCAAAACACCGTGTGCTGTGTAGGGAGATGGATCACCAGATCCACCGAAGTCCTTAGGGATACCAGTCACCCAAGGAGTTTCCATGTAGATGTGTTCCATATCTTGAACAGAAGTGCCCACGTCTTCAGCCGTGATGTATTTACCATTCAAAGAGTTTACGAATTGACCGAATGCACGGAACAATCCTTCAGATTTTTGAGTTTTAGGATCACCGATGATAACCGCTTTACCACCACCCAAGTTCAAACCAGAAGCCGCCGCTTTATAAGTCATCCCTTTAGACAAACGAAGAACGTCGACAAGAGCCTCATCTTCATTTTTGTAGTTCCACATACGGGTACCACCCAAAGCAGGTCCCAAAGAAGTGTTATGAATAGCGATGATCGCTTTCAGTCCGACATGAGGGTCGTTACAGAATACAACTTGCTCATGGTCTCCATGCTTAGAAATAAGCTCAAAAGTTCCCAACGTAGGCTCCTTCGTAATTTAAATTGCGAGGAGATCATGGTTCCATTTGAGTAAAAAGACTAGTGATAATGCAGCGAATAAGTTGGGGAGGAAAATCGCCTAAATTTGGGGCAAAAATAGAAGGCTCCCGCAATAACGAGAGCCCAAATTCTCACTACATTTTCTCTGGAGCTGGCATTCCTAAAACAGCCAGACCTTGCTTCAGAGTGATGCCGACAGCAGAACTCAAAGCCAAACGTGCTTCACGAAGCGCTTCGTCTTTTTCTGTTCCAATCGGGCACTCATGATAAAAGACGTTAAATTTTTTCGCGAGTTCATACAAATAAGTACAGATCGCAGCCGGTTTATAATTTTCCGCCGCTTGCGCAACCGAAGAGTTAAACCCAAACAACGCCTGCATCAACTGACGTTCTGAAGCGTGAGTCAGAAGTCCCCAATTCACGTCTTTTTGTGTGCGCGGGAACTTTCTGCCAAGACTTGAAATACGCGCATAAGAATATTGAACAAAAGGTCCAGACTCCCCATCAAGTTTTAGCCACTCGTTCATATCAAAAACGATTTTCTTATTCGTATCGATACGGAGCATTCCATAGAAGATCGCACCTTTCGCCACTTGTCCGGCGATCGTGTTGATTTCCTCTTTTGACCACTCATTTTCATAACGACTTAAGTAGGTCGTTTTCACGTGATCTTCCATGCGATGAACAAGCTCTGTTAAAGGCACGATATTGCCTTTACGAGAACTCATCGCTCCATCTGGAAGTTCCACATAATTATATTGAAGATGGAAACAATTCTTCGCCTGTTCAAATCCTAAGATCTCAAGAACGCGGAAGACTTGTTTAAAGTGCAAAGCCTGGCGCATATCTACGATGTAAACGCTTTTTTCAATGTGCACGTCTTCAAACTTATGTTTTGCCAGCAACAAATCTTTCGTCGCGTAAAGTCCCGTGCCATCAGATTTTAAAAGCATGCAGAATCCAAGATTTTCAGATTCCAAATTCTTTCCGATAGCACCTTCAGACATTTCAAGTTTTCCTTGAGCGTAGAGTTCTTTCACCCACGCCGCAGACGGAGAATCCATATCTGATTCAAAATACCATTCATCGAAAGACACATCGGCCCATTTATAGACCTTTTTCATCAATTCAATAGACCACTCGCGAGTCTCTTTCCAAAGATCGAAGTAAGGTCCTTTTTTGGATTCTAATTGATGAAGAATGTCCGTCAGCTCCTGGCGATTGATGGCCTCTTGCGGAGTGCCGTTTTGATCTTCCAAAAGAAGATTGGCTTTAGAATACATACGCCCCAACCACTCCCCTTTTCCTGTTTCAGGAACTGGTTCTTGGTTGTGCTTTTTCATATACCAAAGACATTTCGCCACGTGAGTTCCCATATCACCAGGGAATGTGGACGCCACGATTTCGCGACCTGCATATCTTTGCATACGAACGATCGCATCTCCCAAACAAAGATTTCTCATATGACCCACGTGAAGTTCTTTGTGAGTGTTTGGCTGAGAATACTCAATCATTGTCTTTGGAGATTTTTCGACAAGCTGTTTTTTAAAGAAACCGCCGCTTAAAATATCATTTAAAACAAGTTTTCCATGAAGTTCGACAGCGACAGTGATGTTGACGTACGGACCTGCGGCGACAGCTTTAATATCAGATGTATTTTTAGCAGCGATTCCGTTGGCAATTTCTTTTGCCACATCGGCCGGGGATTTTTTCAAAGACTTTGAAAGCAAAAAGCAACCAAAAGCGAGATCACCCAATTCTGATTGCGGCGGTAGCACAAGGGCTTTGTAAATTTCATTTTCTAAAGTTTCGCGCGACGAGGCTTGAACAGCATCTGGATAAACAGAAGAAACAACTTCAAAGATGGTTTGCGTGACTAAAAGTCGAATGGCGTCGTGTTTAATCATAGACCTTTCCAAAACCAGAAAACGGCTGCCCAAGAGATACTAATAAGAAGAATGACTATACTCATCTTCTTGTGAAAATTCAGGTCTTTTTTAAGCTTCTTAAGCTCTCCCTCAAGTCCTGCGCGTTCATCCACCAAAATTTGCAGTTTCTGAGAGAGATTTCCCATGTTTTCAAGGCGTTCTTGGCGTTCGTTCTCCAACTCCTTCAAGGCCTTTTGATGCAAAACCTGCGGATTTGTACTGATAAAATATTGAGGAGTTAAACCTGGGATTTTTTCCCGCAAAGCCAAATACCATTGAAGAGCCCGCCAAATATGTGGGGGAGCTTCATCGCCCTGCTTCGTCCAACGAGTCCAAGTGGATGGGTCGACCAAAAGAAGTTGGGCCATTTTGCGTTGAGAAAGCCCTAAAGACCCCCGAATTTCTTCCAAATTTCCGATCTGATTCTGGATGACTGAAACCTGAGCTTCATAATGCATCCGTAAAGATGTCTTTGAGCGAGGCCCTAAATCCCCCTCCAAAAACCCCTCGTCAAACGTGGCTTTTTCAAACCCTTCCTGACCTAGACCTTGAACATCCATTTCCATTCAAACCCCATCTAGACTATTGTTTTTCACAACATTTGTGTTGTTATTCACAATAAATAGCGTTGTATAATACAGCTATGATTCCAGATGAGGTTTCCAGGCGTCAAGCTAAGTCATTGAAACCACAAAAGAATTCTTTCAGGCATACCCCAGGCACCCCATTTTCAAATCAGACTAAAGCTTATAGTTATAAGCTTTAGTGTTAAGTATTCGATTTTACTATATATTTTATTTAGTGATTTCGCGGGGTTGTAGATTTATGCGGCGCACAATAATTCGACCGTGCGCATCTAAACAAATATTTTTTATATATCACCACTTTGAATGCAATGCGTCGTAAGATCCCCTTGTCAAAGGCACCTCGACTTCTGAATGATGAGTTATGGCCACGGCATCTCGGTATCAGCTTAATAAGAACAAATATCTTCTCGCGCCCGAAACAGAACGTTTGCGAAAAATTCTCGGGGATTTTCAAGATAAAGATCCACGCAATTGTTTGATGATTTGGGTGGCTTTGCGGACCGGGGCCCGGGCTCAAGAAGTTCTCAACATTCAACGCAGTGACTTGAATCCTTATGATGAAAGCATTTTTATCCGGGGTTTAAAGGGTTCCAATGACCGCGAGATTCCGGTTCACTCCGACCTTTTTAATCGACTTCATCGCTTCGCTGAACAGCAAGGCGGAACCTCGGTTTTTCCGATCTCTTACAATCGCCTCTACCAGGTCTGGGAAATGTATCGCCCCGTTCCAAAGAAATTTCACGCTTTAAGACATACTTTCGCCATTGAGCTCTATCAAAAAACGAAGGATTTGCGCCTCGTTCAAGTGGCCTTGGGACATCGAAACATCACAAACACGATGGTTTATGCGGACTACGTCTACTCTCAACAAGAGCTTCGTAAGTTGATTCTTTAAAAAACAAAAGGCCCTCCGGATTCGGAAGGCCTTGGTGATTCAAAATTAAATTTCTAAATTAGTAGTCAGCAGAGTTGATTTCTGAAGCAAGACGCTCGAATTGTTTGTCTTCAGAAGCACGGTGACTGCGTTTTTCTTTTTTGAAAGCCAAAAGATCTTTTTTAGTTGGAGCATTGTAAGTGACACCTGAGTTTTCCACTACAACGATGCGCTCGCGAACTTGAGCGGCCGCTACTGCATCTCTCGCATCATTAAGATTGTGTTTCACCGTAGAGTGAAGTTCATTTTGAGCTTTTACGTTCTCAGAAATAAGAGCGTTAAAGTCAGAGATTTTCGCAAAGCTCATAGCAGGGATCATTGCGATAACTGTTACAAGTAATTGCTTTTTCATAATTCACTCCTTGGTAATGCCTTTACTTAAAGCAAGGGCGGTGCCACGCAGAAACGCATCTATTTCCATCTGGCGGCGTTGCTTTGATGAAGAGGCTAACATCTGTCTAACAATTGACGTTCTGTTCTTGAATTGAGACACAATTGGCCCTATGTTGAGGATATCTCTAGAGTATTTGCGAAGGTGTCTCAAAATGATAAAGACCTTATTCCCTACTTTTATCTATTATTCTCCCCTGAAATCACGAGGTCTGGCGGAGCTGAATAAAGACTTAAAAACAGAGGCTCTTAAGTTTGCAGAGATCGACGAGGAAGGGCAGATTTGGTCGCGCAAAAACTATAAAGGCGGATACACCTCTTACGGATCGATTTCGTCTTTGCACAAAGTTTCCAGCACTTTTGAAGAACTAGAAAAAGAAATCGATAAGCACGTTCGTAAATTCGTGAAGCATCTAGAAATGGATATCAATCCCAAAGAACTCAAAATGACCTCTTGTTGGGTGAACGTGATGCCGACGGACGTGATTCACACGATGCACTTGCATCCACTTTCCGTGATCAGCGGAACTTATTATGTCCAAACTCCGAAAAATTGTTCTTCCTTAAAATTTGAAGACCCGCGCATGGATTCTTTCATGGCGTCGCCACCGCGCAAACACAACGCCAAAGACCATAATCAACGCTATTACTCTTTAGATCCTAAAGAAGGCCACGTGGTGCTCTTTGAGAGCTGGCTTCGTCATGAGGTTCCTAAAAACGATTCCAACAAGGAACGCATCAGCATCAGCTTTAACTACGATTGGGTGTAATTGATGACAGAAGGACTTGGCATTCACATCAAGGATCTTGCAAAAAACTTCACAAAGCGTGAAGTGATTAAAGATTTGAATCTTGATATCGAGCCGGGTTCTTTTGTTTCTATCGTGGGCCCTTCAGGTTGCGGCAAATCGACATTACTAAGATTAATCGCAGGTCTAGAAAATCCAACAAGCGGGGAGGTGAGCCTCTCCCCTACCGCAAAAAGATCTTTTAGCTTTGTCTTTCAAGAAGCCAACTTACTGCCGTGGCGCTCCGTTTTTGAAAATGTTCTTTTGCCGTTTGAATTAAACTCGTCATTTAAAAATCTTTCCTACGAAGAAAAATCCCATCGCGTGATAGAAGCTCTTAAAAAGGTAAAACTGGAAGAGTTCGCAAAACTTTTTCCCCACGAACTTTCCGGCGGTATGAAGATGCGCGTGTCTTTGGCGAGAGCCCTTGTCAGCTCACCACGACTTTTGTTGATGGACGAACCTTTCGCCGCTCTGGATGAAACGACACGCTTTGAAATGCAAAATCAATTGTTAGAATTGTGGAAAAACGAAAAGATGACCATCGTATTTGTCACACACTCGTTGTTTGAATCCACGTATCTTTCAGAACGAATTATTATGTTAAAAGGAGCAGGTGCAAAAATCACTTTAGATCAAACATTGGATCTCCCGAAAAATCGCACGGAAGCTTTAAGAACTTCTGAAGACCTCAATCGTATCGTTAGACATCTTTCTGAAAGGCTGAAAGCATGAGACGTTTTCTTCCGGCCTTTATTAGTTTTGTCATCTTAACATTGCTTTTAGAGTTCTGCGTGCGCCAGGGCGTGATTAGCGACACTTTATTTCCTGCTCCATCCACTGTGATCCAAACACTTCAAGAATTAAAGGCGGACTTTCTAACAGCGTTTAAAGAAACCCTGATCAACGTACTCTTAGGTCTGGCGATCAGTATCGTATCCGGAAGTCTCACAGCGTTTTTATTTTCTCTTTCAGATCTTTTGAAAAGAGCGATCTTACCCTTTGCGATCTTTTTTCAGACAGTTCCTATTATCGCTATCGCTCCATTGCTTGTGATTTATTTTGGCTTCGGCGCTCCCACAGTGATCGCTTCAAGCTTTATTGTTTCTGTCTTTCCGATCATTGCAAACACACTGATGGGTCTAGAGAGTGCTAGTGAATCGCAAAGAGACCTCTTCCGCGTTTATCACGCCAGTCGCCTTCAGACATTGATCAAACTTAAACTTCCAAGTGCTTATTCCTATATTTATTCAGGACTTAAAATCTCTGCCGGTCTTTCCATCATTGGTGCGATCGCTGGAGAATTTGTAGGTGGCGGCGGACTTGGCGCAATGATCGACTCTGCACGCACACAGCAAAGAGTAGACATCGTCTTTGGAGCTTTATTATTGTTATCCCTCATGGGATTGCTATTTATGGGTGTTCTTACGGGAGCACATAAACTCATCACATGGCGACGCCCTTTTGCATCTTCGTCCCAGGAATAAAGGATTTAAAATGAAAAGTTGGATTCTTTCTTTAGTTTTTCTTTTGGTTTCACCTGCTTTTGCACAAATCCCGACTCAAGTCACACTGGCTTTAAATTGGAAAGCGGAGCCTGAGTTTGGCGGTTTCTATGCGGCCGCTCTTCAAGGAATCTATAAAAAACACGGACTTGATGTAAAAATCTTAGAAGGTGGTTCAGGAACTCCGACAGTGCAAATGCTTGCGAACAACAAGGTTGAATTTGCAATCGTAAGTGCTGATGAAATCATTCTTTCTCAAGACAGAAATGCAAAGAACAAGGTCAAAGGTCTTTTTGCTGTTTACCAAACAGCTCCGTACATTGTAATGACCCACGCTGAAAAGAACTTCAAATCTTTGAAAGATGTTTTTGCCAGCGAAGGCATTCTTTCCATGCAGTCAGGTCTTCCCTATTATCAATTCCTGGTACAAAAGTTTGGAAAACCCAAAGTGAAAGTGGTCCCTTATACTGGTGGTGTGAGCAATTTCCTCAACAACAAAGACTTCTCTCAACAAGGCTTTATCACTACAGAACCCCTGAGTGCAGAAAAAGCCGGCGCGAAAGTGAAGAACTTCTTAATCGCCGACGAAGGTTTTAATCCGTATTTAGTTGTGATTGGTGCAACAGAAGAAACTTTAAATAAGAAACCAGAGCTTGTAAAAAAACTTGTCGAGGCTTCTCGTGAAGGTTGGGCTGCTTACTTAAAAGACCCTAAAGCCACGAATCAATACATGGCGACGTTGAATAAGTCTTTAGATTTAGAGACATTCAATAAAGCGGCAGAAGTACAAAAACCTTTGATCGAAACAAAAGAAACTTTGGGATCTATGACAGCGACTCGCTGGGAGGCTTTGGTTCAGCAACTTAAAGATCTTAAACTCATCAAGAGCACTCCGAAAGCCCAAGATCTTTTCGCGAATTACTAACGACGGCAGTTATCCAAAAATACGGTTCGTGGTTTCACCATGCTATCCATGGTTTGAAAATCGCGAGCCGAGCCTTTGCCCGTTTTATAATTGATCTGCACAGACTGCTTAGAGAAAACCATTCCCAAGCGTTTCTTGGAAGATTCCAAGTGCAAACCTTCGTCATCGTTTTGTTTTACGACTTCATCTTTATCCACGTTGATAAAAATCGAGGGTGTGTCTTTATACTGACCTTCAATAATTATGTTCCCACGATCTGTCAGTGAAACCTTGTACGTTTCAACAGAAGCCATAGTGGGCTTTAAAGAGCCACGACAAGTAACAACGACCTCATTTGCAAGCGCCTCTGTTGTGAACAGAATTAAGCTAAAAAAGGCGATTAAATTCATCATAACTTCCTCACACGTCCTGAGATAACACCGCCTTTATTACAAGCCTTGTGCCGACGTGAATTTTGCTCAGATGAAATTAAATGAATTTATAAGAGATTTTTTAGCGAGAGCCATGAAGTTTTCACAGCCCTCGCCAACAAACGACACTTTAACCCGCCTTGCGAAAACCAAACTCACGGGGAGCTTGTTTTTGTTTTGCAGCCCAGTGATGCTCGACTCTTTCGATGAATGTTAAAATGTTTTCTGCGATCTCTTCAGGTTGCTCAATCACAAGTGCATATCCTGCATGGTGAATGGTTTTAAATTCTGCGTTTGGAATGGCTTTAACCATGCGGCGGTAAGCTTCCAAATTCGTAGGCGAATCTTCATCACCGGCAATCACTAAAACCGCGCAGCTGATTTTTGAAAGATCTTTTGTTACGTCACTGCGATGATAAATTTGCGTGGCGGCATCAAGACTTTCGGGTTTTAATTTTCCCAGATGATTGATCCATTTTTCACGGCGAGTGACTTGAATAGGATCTTTGGTATTGCGGAAAGTAGAGCCAAACCACATTTCAGAAAAAGACTTCGCACTCGATTTCATCCCGTTTTTCTTTGCATTGGTGATGAATGTGTCCATGTCGCGAACTGTTTCATCACTTTCCGCCTCTGCCGTTGCTCCCATTAACGTACAACTTTTTAAAAGATCCGAGCGATGAATCGCTAAATGCAATCCCACAAAAGAACCAAGACAGTTCCCAACAAAATGACAAGGACCTAGATTTAATTTTTCGATTAAAGCAGCGACATCTTTGGCGGAATGCTCAAGACTGGTGCTCGGTGCTCCTGCGGATTTTCCTAAACCGCGATGATCATAAACAACGACTCTATAATCGTCAGAGAACATACGAATGAGAGGCTCATAAACTGAAGTGTCTGTATAAAGAAGTGGACTGAGTACAATTGCCGGAGCCTCTTTGGGACCGTGCTCTTCATAGTAGTATTCGGTACCGTTAACTTTGAGAGTTGCCATAACTACCCCCTTTTGCTTCCAGCCCCAGACTACTCCCTCTAGAGGCCGTCACAAGGGAGCCCCGACCAAAACAGACCTTGACCAACCGCCCCATTTCTACTACAACGGTTTCCCCCACATATATCACTCTATTTAAGGTCCTTAGTGGGGTGTTTAGGAGTTTTTTATGAAAATCAATCTGACTGAAATCCCCGAAGAAGGCCGAGCGTACCACTGGAATTCACAAACAGCAGAGCTCAACTCCGTTTTAGCGGATTTGATCGGAAAAACTCCCCACGAAGCTGAGTTTTTTATTAAACCGTTGAATTCCAGAGACTTCGAACTTGTCGGAACTATGAAAACCAAGCTTCCTGAGCAATGCGCTCGCTGCGGGATTGATTTCGCATTCCCTGTAGATACAAAGTTCCATGAATTCCTAATCCCCAAACAAGATCATCCTCGCGGCAGTAAATATTCCAAGGTCAATCACGTGAGTGACCTTCCCGAGAACGGTCCTGACGTTTCTGAATATGAGGGGAATTTGTTTGATATTGGGGAATATCTTCATGAGGTCGTCGCTCTTGCTGCGCCTTTTAATCCAGCAGGCCCTGAAGATGAAAATGGCGACTGCTCAATTTGCAAGATTCCTGTGAAAGGACGCAGCTTTAGCTACGACGAGCAGATGCCTGAGGATAAGCCTCAGAATCCTTTCGCTGTTTTAAAGAATATCAAAATCAACTAACCCCAATTAAAGGGTTGATTTTTATCATTCTTTGGTTAAATTAACGTGCTTCGATTATAAATGACTCAAAAAGAGGTTTGAAATGCCAACTCCTAAGAAGAAAACATCTCGTGCTAAACGTGATATGCGCCGTTCACATGACGGTTTGTCTACTCCAGCAGTATCTGTAGAAAAAAAGACTGGCGAATTGACTCGTCCACACCGTGCGCACAAAGGTGCTGACGGCGCTTTGTACTACAAAGGCAAACAAATCAGCGCAGCTAAGTAATCTCTTACAGAACGGTTGACTCCATGGCAGGAATGTTTCGGTCTCGCGTATCAGGGATAGGCTCGTATCTACCAGAGAAGGTTCTCACGAACCAAGATCTCGAAAAAATGGTTGAGACGAGCGATCAGTGGATTGTTGAAAGAACTGGGATCGAACGCCGCCATATCGCAGCTGAAGGTGAAGCCACATCGGACCTTTGCCTTCAAGCTTCTCGCAGAGCTCTTGAAGACGCAGGATTAAAACCCGAAGACATTGATATGATTGTTGTTGGTACTGTTTCTGGTGACCGCCAGATGCCGTCGACAGCATGTTATCTGCAAAGCAAGCTCGGTTGCCGCAACATCGTTGCGTTTGATTTGAATGCCGCTTGCTCTGGTTTTATCTACGGTGTTTCTATCGCTGATCAATTCATCCGCACAGGAATGTATAAGAATGTTCTTGTTGTCGGCGCTGAAGTTCTTCACCGTTTCGTCAATTACCAAGATCGTGAAACTTGCATTTTGTTCGGTGACGCCGCTGGTGCGTGGGTTCTTTCTCGCGCTCAAGATGGCGACAAACAAGTCATCGCAAGCACGCACCTTCATGCAGACGGAGATCTTGCAGATCTTCTCACTTTGCCAGGCGGCGGAAGTGCGATGCCACAATCTCAGTACGTCATCGACAACAAGTTGAATTATGTTTCTATGCGTGGCCGTGAGATTTTCAAAAACGCGGTTCGCACAATGGCTCTTTGTTGCAAAGAGGCCCTTGAACACAATCAAGTTCCACCTGAAAACGTGGACTGGATTGTTCCTCATCAAGCCAACAAGCGCATTATTGAAGCTGTGGCTGATCAGTTTAAATTCCCAATGGAGCGCGTGATTGTGTACCTTCAGGAAACTGGTAACACGTCGGCAGCTTCTATTCCTGTGGCCTTCGATTGGGCCGTCAAAAATGGAAAAATCAAAAGAGGACAGACGATTTTGCTCACGGCATTTGGAGCTGGTCTGACTTCTGGCAGTATTCTTTTGAGGTACTAAAGCATGTTTACATTGGCATTCCCCGGACAAGGCAGCCAGCAACCTGGTATGGGCCGTTTTTTATTTGATAACTTCAAAGTCGCTCAAGAAATTTTCGAAGAAGGTTCTGAAGCGCTAAAGCAAGACATGAAAAAACTTTGCTTCGAAGGCTCTGAAGCGGATCTTGCTTTAACTGAAAATACTCAACCGGCTCTTCTTCTTGTTTCCACAGCGACACAAAAAGTTTTGCGCCACGATTTCGGTGTTAAAGCTGTTGCAGCTGCGGGTCACTCAATTGGTGAATATGCAGCTCTTGTTGCCGCTGACGTGATTCGTTTTGATGAGGCAATGAGAGCGGTTCGCACTCGTGGTCAAGCGATGCAATCAGCGGTTCCTGTTGGACAAGGTGGAATGGTGGCGGTTCTTGGTTTAGAACCGGATCAAGTTGAAACTCTTTGCAGTTACGTTGTGAAGAATTCCGGCTTTGGTCCTTTGTCTCCAGCGAATTTTAATTCTCCAGGACAGATTGTTATTTCTGGATCGCAAAAAGCGATCAGCTGGTTGAAAGACAATTTCAAACCAGAAGTGATTTTCACTGAGGCTCCAAAACGCGCAAAGCTTATCCCACTCACGGTTTCAGCGCCTTTCCATTGTGAAATGATGAAACCTGCCGAAGACAAAATGCGCATGGTATTGACCGCGATGGAATTTAAAACAGCGGCCTTCCCGATCATTCAAAACTTCCACGCGAAAGCGGAAACGGAAAGTTCTATCTTGCGTGAAAACTTGATCCGTCAGGCTTCGGCTCCGGTTCGTTGGACTCAAAGCATGGAAGTTTTAAAAGCCATGGGTCATGCGAATGTGATCGAATGTGGCGCTGGGAAAGTCCTTCAAGGTCTGCTTAAAAAGATCGATGGAGATTTCTTCAAAGTCATGACCACAACAAGCATGGAAGATATTAAAACTATTGAAGAATTTTTGAAAGCTTCGAGTCATTGAAATTTCTTGAGCTTTGCTCGGAGTTCAGTCAGAGTGTGCTGAAAACAACACAAGGTTGCGCAGAAAAAGGATTTTGCACATGAGCGGAAAATCGCTTCAAGGAAAGAAAATTGTTGTCACAGGCGGAAGCCGCGGTATTGGCGCTGCCATCGTAAAGCTTTTAGCTGAAGAAGGCGCGCAAGTTGCTTTCACTTATTCCTCTCGCGAAGAAGCTGCTCAACAAGTTGCTCACTCTTTAACGGGCGAAGGTCACTTCTACATCAAGATGGATATCGCTAACGAAACTTCTGTGAACGAAGCTGTAGAGCACATCCTTGAAAAATGGCCTGAAGTTGACGGTGTTGTGAATAACGCCGGCATCACAAAAGACCAACTTCTTCTGCGCATGAAAGCAGAAGATTTTGATTCTGTTATCAACACCAACCTTCGCGGAACGTTCTTGGTAACAAAAGCTTTCACAAAACCAATGATGAAAGCGCGCAAAGGTTCGATTGTTAATATCACTTCTATCATCGGCGAAACTGGAAATGCAGGGCAAGCCAACTACGCAGCTTCTAAAGCAGGAACAATTGCTTTTGCGAAATCTGTGGCGTTGGAACTGGCTTCTCGCAATGTGCGCGTGAATAACGTCGCTCCAGGTTTTATCGGCACTGAAATGACAGATGTTCTTTCAGAAGACGTAAAAGCAAAAATGATGGAACGCATTCCTCTGGCAAAAATCGGCGAAGGCAACGACGTAGCGCAAGCGGTGCGTTTCCTTTTAAGTGATGAATCCAAATACATCACAGGCCACACGCTGGATGTGAATGGCGGAATGCATATGAATTAAAAGTTTTTTGCAGAATAAAGTTCTAATTTCGACTTTATTCGCAAAGAGCTTACTAGACTTGAAGATTAAATTAGATGAACGCATATTAGGAGGACAAATGGCAATTCATCCAAAAGTAAAAGACATCATCGTTGAGCAATTAGGCGTAGATCCAGATAAAGTTAAGCCTGAGGCTTCTTTCATCGACGATCTTGGCGCTGACAGCCTTGATATCGTTGAACTTGTGATGGCAATGGAAGAAGAATTCGATCTTGAAATTCCAGACGAAGACGCTGAAAAGCTTAAGACTGTTCAAGACGTAGCTTCTTACCTTGAGAAAAAAGGAAAAGCTTAATTTTTTATGAACTCCCGATTTGAACGTCCATCAAAACCACAAAGAAGAGTTGTCGTCACTGGAGTGGGCGCAGTCACTCCCCTTGGTAACAACATTGAGGACAGCTGGGCTGCTGCTCTTCGCGGCCAATCTGGTATCGCGAAGATCACAAAATTCGACACAACAGGCTTTGATGTGACTTTTGCCGGTGAAGTGAAGGGCTTTAACCCTGATCTTTACATTGAGAAAAAAGAGCAAAAGAAGATGGATTTGTTTATTCACTACTCTATCGCTGCTTCTAAGATGGCTGTGGAAATGGCCAAACTAGAACTGACAGAGGATGTGAAGAATCAAGCGGGAGTGATTATTGGTGTGGGTATCGGCGGTCTACAAACCATCGAAGAAACATCAATCAAAATGAAAGAGAAAGGTCCTGGTCGTATCAGTCCTTTCTTTATTCCGGCTGTCATCACAAACTTGGCAGCAGGACAAGTCTCTATCGAGTTGGGACTTAAAGGTCCTAACTACTCTGTGACTTCAGCATGTGCTTCAGGCGTGCACTCTATCGGTGATGCTGTTCGCTATATTCGCGACGGTTTGACAGATGTGATGTTAGCCGGTGGCGCTGAAAGCACGGTGTGTGGACTTGCTGTGGGTGGATTTGCTTCGATGAGAGCACTTTCTACTCGCAACGATGCTCCGGAAAAAGCCAGCCGTCCTTGGGATAAAGACCGTGATGGTTTTGTTCTTGGTGAAGGCGCTGCGGTTCTTTGCATTGAGTCTCTTGAGCATGCTGAAAAACGTGGTGCTAAGATTCTTTGTGAGATCACAGGCTATGGCGTTTCTTCAGACGCTTACCACATGACATCCCCCGCTCCGGAAGGAGAAGGTGGATACAGAGCCATGGCTGCGGCTGTGAAAGACTCTGGATTGCAAGCATCTGAAATTCAATACATCAACGCTCACGGCACAAGCACTCCGGTAGGAGACGGTCTTGAGACGGCTGCGATCAAACGCCTTATGGGCGATCACGCGAAGAAAGTATGGGTTTCTAGTACGAAGTCCATGACGGGACACGCGTTGGGTGCTGCGGGTGCGATTGAATCTGCTTTCTGTGTGATGGCCATTCGCGATCAAAAAGTGCCTCCAACAATCAATTTGGAAAATCCTAGCGAAGACTGTGATTTGGACTATGTTCCTAACAAAGCTCGTGAAGGAAAAATCGACAACGTTCTTAATAACAGTTTTGGATTCGGCGGCACAAACGCCTGCATGATTTTCTCAAAACTGAAATAGGTGAATCATGGTAGTTTACACAGGTTGTGATCACGCTGGGTTGGATTTAAAACTTAAAGTGATGGCAGCCTTCCCGGAACTTTCTTGGAAAGACGTGGGAACCCACAATGGGGATTCTGTAGACTACCCTGACTATGCCGATCAAGTTTGTAAAAGCCTGACTCAAGTAGAACTTGAAAATCACAAAAATAAGATCACAGATTCCTTAGAAGGCCCGGCAATGGGTGTTTTAATTTGTGGCTCTGGCCAAGGTATGGCTATTCGGGCAAATCGTTATCCGCAGGTGCGCGCAGCTCTTTGCTGGAACGAGGATATTGCTCGTCTTTCGCGTGAACATAATAATGCGAATATTTTAGTTTTAAGTGCGCGTTTCACTTCACCTGATTTAGCAATCAAAATGATTAAAGTATTCCTTCAATCTAAATTTGAAGGCGGCCGCCACCAACGTCGTGTTGATAAACTCTCTAGCGACACTGGTTGTTGAGGCTTTTAATTTTCGCCTGCACGAGGGATACTTTAGACAGATTATCTAATGGAGATCCCTATGCATTCAACGTCATTGTCTTTAGCTCAAGTAGATCCTGAAGTTTTATCTGCGATTCAAAAAGAATCCGAGCGCCAACAATTCGGTCTAGAAATGATCGCTTCAGAAAACTACACGTCACGTGCGGTGATGGAGGCGCAAGGCTCTATTCTGACAAACAAGTATGCGGAAGGTTATCCTGGCAAACGCTATTACGGCGGCTGTGTGAATGTGGACACCGTTGAGTCCTTAGCCATTGAACGCGCGAAAAAACTTTTCGGCGTGGGCTTTGCCAATGTTCAGCCTCACTCGGGCTCTCAAGCTAACATGGCTGTATACTTAGCTGCATGTAAGTCTGGTGACACAATTCTTGGAATGGATCTTTCTCATGGTGGTCACTTAACTCACGGTTCTCCTGTGAATTTCAGCGGTCTTTTGTTTAAAGCGGCTTCTTACAAGTTAGACGCTGAAACAGGACGCATCAACTACGATACAATCCGTGCAACGGCAAAAGAAGTTCAACCGAAATTGATCATTGCTGGTTACAGCGCTTATCCACGCACTTTGGATTTTGCGAAGTTTAAAGAAATCGCTGATGAAGTGGGCGCTCAGTTGTTGGTCGACATGGCCCACTTCGCGGGTCTTGTGGCAACAGGTCACCACCCGTCTCCAGTTCCGTATGCGGATTACATCACGACGACAACACACAAAACTTTGCGTGGTCCTCGTGGTGGCATGATCCTGACGAATTCTGAAGAAAAAGCGAAGACGATGAACTCACGCATCTTCCCTGGTATTCAAGGGGGACCTCTTGAGCACGTGATCGCTGGTAAAGCTGTGGCGTTTGGTGAAGCGTTGAAACCTGAATTTAAAAAATACAGTGAGCAAGTGATTCAAAATGCCAAAGTGCTTGCTGATGAAATGCTTTCTTTGGGTTTCAAACTTGTGACTGGCGGAACAGACAATCACTTGATCCTTGTGGATTTGAGCGATCGTGAAATCACAGGTAAGCTTGCTGAAGCTTCTTTGGATGAAGCAGGCATCACTGTAAATAAAAACACAGTGCCAAATGAAAAGCGTTCGCCGTTTGTCACAAGTGGTGTGCGTATCGGAACTCCTGCTTTGACCACAAGAGGAATGGGCACAACAGAGATGAAGCAGATCGCAAAATGGATCGCGCAAGTTCTCAATAATCCAGAGGATGTTGCGATGAAAGCGAAGATCCATGAAGATGTGAAGCAACTTTGCAAACACTTCCCCATTTATTAATGCTTAATAAGTAATCTCTTGTTGAGATTTTTTAAGAAATACAGCGGGCTATTTCCAAAATATTGCTTTGGATTCGAGGACTTATTAAGTATACTCAAAGCATGTCACCAGGATGGAAGCAGCTCGTTAGTTTTGCAGGAAGCATTTTCGTTGTAGGAACATTAGGTTCCTGCACCACTTTTCATACACCTTTGTCGCGCGAATATTTTGCGGCGGGAAATCAACCAACGAACTCCCCGCGCAACGCCGCCTCAGACCAAAGCCCCTACATTCAACAACAGTTGACGTTTGATTGGCCAGTGGATCGCGCGCGCATGACTCGTGGATTCTTACCCAATAAAAAGCGCCCTCATTTAGGGATCGATCTCGCAGCACCGAAGGGAACGCCTATTTTGGCGGCTCAAGGCGGCACTGTGATCTATGCAGGCCGTGAGTTCCGTGGTTACGGAAAAATGGTTTTGGTAGAGTCTGGCGACGGCTGGGCGACTCTCTACGCGCACTTTGATAAGATCTTAGTAGCTGAAGGACAAAAAGTCCGCCAAGGCGAAGTGATCGGCGCCATGGGCCGCACCGGAAGAGCTACCGGAGTTCACCTGCACTTCGAAATCCGCAAAGACCGAGGACCGATTGATCCTCTTCCGCTTCTGCCCCACACGGCGACTGCGGGTTTATAGAGTTTATCAGTGCTGATGTTTCCGATGAAGTATTAGCACTGGTCAATCGCGAAGAGAAACCATTAAAACTAATTATTAAAGGACACGCCAGAATCTTTTAGAACTGCGAGAAATTCAATCTATCATTTTAGAGTAGTTTGATGACCATAACATAAACGATCAACACAAACAGAATCGGCGCGCCAACTATCGTACATCCAAAATAAATTAACAGTGCGACCCTACGAGCAGCCGAAATATCGGGAATTTCATTTCTATAAGTCGTCAAATAATTCTTCACCATGGCTCTAAATGTCACAATGATAAAAATTAAAAAGCAAACACTCGCCAATATCTCAAATTTCGTCATATTTTTTATCAGAGGCCGGAGTTTTTACCCGTCTTTTGTTTTAGTATGTCGTCAATTAAAAAGAGTGCTTGAGTGACACCACGACCACGTGAATTTTCCAAACTATTGGGGAATGTCTGATTGTCGCTAGCTCGTTGAAGCTTGGTATTAACAAGAAATTTGGTTCCATCATTAAATACGATTTTGAGTCCCAGCGAAAAATCAGAAACTTCGAGAGTTACTATATCGCTGTATTTATAGATTTTTGGGATATCTTTCTCTGCAACTATGATTTCAGTTTCTGTTAACCTTAAGGCACTTCTAGAACGACATGCATCTACAAATAAATACACGCCGAGCAAAGTAAATATACCGCAAATCCAATTACCCGCCGGCAAGGTATTAACAATCCATGCAAGTGAAAACATAACGCTTCCGAAAGAAGCGATTATCATCCAATTCTTTCGGTAACGGCTCGTCGTAAAATACAAATTCATAGAAAGATAATATTAATAGCTCTGCTCTATTGGCAAATACTTCCCGCACCCATATACAAGCCTGTCGCCATATCAACAGGCATCAAAGAAATTCCTACTCCAACATCAATAGCCATAGCGGCACCGGCACCTAAACCTGCTCCCAGCCCCGCAGCTATTCCACCACCAATGCCAGCCAATGCGGCCGAAGCGATCGCTTGTTTAAAGTCAACTTTACCCGTAACTATCTGCTGTCCCAAGATATTCCCCGTGAAGCCAAACAAAGAAGACATAATTCCAGATCCAATGGCAGTACTCACTGCCGAAATTCCAAACTCTGAGGCTGCAGCTGAAAAGAGGCCACCTCCAAACCCTGCAACGCCGCCACTAATTGCGCCAACAAAGGCACCATTCAATATTTGCTGTTTTGTTGCTTTAGGATTACCAACATATGTTCCAATACCACCAGCTATTCCCCCGATTACGGCTCCAACAAAAGCTCCGCCTAAACCAAAGTGACCAGTTGGGTCAACATAGTTAACCGGATCACCATAAGCATACAGATAGAGGTTGGCTTGTCCGCCGACAAATAAAATTGGATCGCGATTTGTCCATCTACCAGTTTGAGGATCATAATCACGAGCACCAAAGCGTACTAACTTTGTGTCGCGATCATTGACTCCACCAGCGAAACCAAAAGGAAGATAAGCGCTATGCTTTCCATCTAAAGAAATACCGAATTCGTCATAATTTAAAGACTCAACGATTTTTCCCGTTGCCGCTTCGACAATTATTTTCGGTGTTCCGACTTGGTCAGAGATAATACGATACTCTTTTCCTCCGGTTACGACATAATCAGGAATATTGAATTTTGATCCGTACACAAAACGGCGAATAATTTTGCCGGATCCATCAGTTTCGGCTGCGATTTGATATTGAGATTGAAATATAAACCCCTGAACAAGTTTTCCGTTTATCTTTTTACCAATTCGACGATTTTGGCCGTCGATAACGTATTCGATTAAACGGCCATCAGGCAACTTTACGGCGCGAAGATTTCCCACAGAATCATAATCGTACTCAGTGATTCTTGGTTGTTGCGACGGTGAAACATATTCTTCAACTTTTGCGAGATTTCCAAATTTAGAATACGCGTATTTATTCTGACCGTAGGAGATTAAACGATCTTGATCGTCGTATTCACCTTTAATAGCAACCGCTCCAGATTTAAAACTTAAACGATTGCCGTTGTCATCGTAGGAGTATTCGCGAATGCCATTACCACTTTGAACCGAAATCAATCTCCCTAACTTGTCGTAGCTATAATTCGATTTTTGAGATGGATATGATGACGCCGCTGTCGAAACTCTTCCTAGAGAATCTCTAGAATACGTTAAATTTGTGACGGCCTTTCCATTTACCGAATAAGCGTCGCTAACGACATATCCATTTAAGTTGTATTGAGTTTGTCCTTTAATTACGCCTTGAGATGAGCCTTGGACTCGTCCGACTGTATCCAAAACAAAAGAAATACTTCCTACTTTTATCGGAAGACCATCAAGATCATAGCCAAGAGCATATGAAAAAAACTTTCCATCCGCACCCGCTACGTCAATGCTGGCCAACGTTGCATCCGCATTGTACTTATAGCGTATAGAAGATGATACAGGGCCTTGCGTATCCACAGCCACCGGCAACTTCCAAAGATATGAATAGTTTATTCTAACGCCATCAGAAGCTACCAGAGAGCTTATTAAGTCCGTCGGTTTTTTATTTTCATTCACGGCATAAGAAATTCCAACTGTAGCGTGACTATTTCTAACTTCAAACAATCTGGATTCTTGAACTCCATATTTATAAGAAGTTGCTACAGTACCTCCAACCAAAATTTCAGAAACTCTATCTTCATTGTCATAGCGATACTCAATGCCGTTATTTAATTGCGCCGACAACGGAGGATAATAAGCGCTTACGGAATCACCCAATTTGTATTCAAAATTGTGAAATGGCTTTCCTGGTGGCTTAACTCCAGTTAGATTTCCTTCAAGGTCATATGTAAATTCAATTACGCTGCCCGTAGGGTAGGTAACTTTTGATATTCTTCTCATATTGTCATATGAAAGATCCGTGGAGTTTCCAAGTCCGTCCGTTACTTTCTCCAGTAGGTTAAATTTGTTATAATTAAATGAAGCAACTGTCGTTCCCTCCGTATTTTTATAACTCGTCAAATTACCCGCAGTATCATAATCAAACGCCTCCGCCCAAACAGTTTGATTATCCTTACTAATTATCTGCATTGTAGGCTGACCTTTTTCATTCAGCATTTGAGTATATCTTCTTTGCATCGGAGTGATTACAAAACTTCCAAGCGTGTCGGGCTTAGTCACCGTGTATGATTCGTATTTTTTTCTTGAATCACTTTGCAAAACAACCGTTTTAACTAAAACGTCGCCGTTCTTTCTTTGTTCTTCCTGTTTTTTGAGCAGGATAGAACCCGCTTTGAATGTTTCTTGAGAAGCATATTTAACCTCCCAACCCCACTTTGCACTGTTTGCCATTTGAGTTTCACTAACTCCTGCATACATATCTACGACTTTGCTGGTATCAGTATTTGAGGTCGTAATTGCAACAGAAGAACCGCCGAAATCAGAAAATCCCAATCGATATGTCATATTACCATCGGCGTAGACACTCATTGATTTTTTAGCCCCACTTCCATTCGTGGAGACGACATCGAGATTATGATTTTTTTGATCGTATGCAGCTTGAAGAGAAAGAGAGCGCCCGGAGCTACTGACATCTTTTAATAAATACCCTTCCGAATCATATTCAAAATAACTCGTTTTACCTAGCGGCCTTTTGAAAGAACTTAATCGACCTTCGTTATTGTATGTCAGTAGATATTGAGCACCATTAGGAAGAGTTACGGATTCTAGCTTGCCATTTGAAAAATAAGATAGCGTAGCCAAGACTTCCGAAGACGATCCTATAATGTATTTTCCGTCCTTGCTTTTGAAGTATTTATGTCCAAAAGAATCCGCAAATCCTGCAAAGGATTTATCGTCCCAATTTAACCCATCTAAAACAAGAGCGCTATTTAGCTCAGATCGTCTTAAAAAAAACTTCCCGTCAAGGGGCGTATAGACTGTGTAAGTCTCTCCCGATGCATCCATTAAAGCAAATTTGCCGTTTGTTTCAAGATTTGGAACCTGAGACAAAACATGAACAGCTCCGCTGCCATAAAAAATCGTATTTTTTCTTCGATCGTAAAAACTATCTAACGAATAAACCCAACCTCCTACAACATGGTCGGGAGGAAATACTGGACCACCAGAAATATAATGGCTGCTATTATAAACTAAAGTAAAAGGAGCACCCGGAATCGGTATTTCTTCAGTGAATGTACGTGTTGAAAGATTAATGACAGAGAATCCAGACAGACGATCACTGATGACACCTGGACTGCACTGCCCTGGATAGTTACTTGAGATTGGAATTGTCCCCGGTCCACAAATCTTCGGGGCCACCTTCTGATTGAATATATACGTAAACTTCTGCTCTATAAGTCCCTGGGGCACTAAAATTCCACGATAAACCTAGGGTACATGGAATCTCAGAGATATTTTGCTTCTTATCTCCACTTTTACATTCAGAATCACTAACATAAAACCCAGATGGCGCCTCACCATAAGCACCAGCCCCATTAGCCCAAACTTTTCCCTTGAGCCTGCTACCGGGAACTCCTCCACTTAGTATGTTTCTTTTAGTACTCCCGTTTACTTTTGCAGCAACCTGGATTGTTTCTTCTCCCAAGATTGCATCGGGAAGGTCTTTAGCGAAAACAAGTGACGGAAAAATAAGCGCCAAAAAGCACAACATCTTCATTCTGAACTCCAAACTTTTGCTAGTTTATAAGAGTTTTAATAAGGACAGTAAATAAATGAATAGATGTTTGTAAGAAAAATAAAAAATTCTAAGAAGGGATTTGTTCGCGCAGACCGAGAATTGAGGGCGAAAGCAAGAAAACAAAAAACCCACAGCTTTTGACTGTGGGTTTTTGAATTTGCATTTGTATCTGCAGATTAGAACAAGTTGATGTTTGTAGACAATGCAACGTTTGTTCTGTCAGCTCTGATATCAAGCGGAGTGAACTGGATGTTTGGATACAAGTAGATGTCACGAGTTACAGAGATACCTACGCCCATAGATTGGTAAGGAGTTTGTGACTCAACTTGACCAGCTGGCAATGCACCTGGTTGACCATCTTTGTAGTGAACAGCTTCGAAGTAACCGAATACAGTTCTGAAAGAGTATGTGTCGTTGAAAGAGTACTCAGCAAATGGGTAGATACCATAGCCGTAGTCATCTTGCTGCCAACCGTTTTGAACACCGATATCTGGAGTATCAGCGCTGTAAAGTGAGTAGTAGAAAGAGAACGCCAAACCACCGGACCAGTTAGAAGTACCGAAGTCAGCCAAAACAGTTTGATCCAAGCTGATAGAGCCAAGAGCTGCTGTGTTTTGGATTGAATCTGGGTCAGTCACGTGAGTGTAACCAGCAGAGCTGATCATTTGAAGACCAGCAGCTTTATAAGCGCGGCTCCAGTCAACAGATGGGTTGCTTACGTAGTAACGGTCAACCTTTTTACCAGCTTTAGCTTTACGAGGATCCGCAAAGTCAGAACGACCAGTTTCATCGTGGAATGGATTTCTCATCGCAACACCAGTGCTCAAAGAAAGGCTGTCTCTGTCATTCATACGGTAGTTGATACCGATAGAACCAGAAAGAGTTGTCAAAGCTTCTGCAGAAGCAGAGGCACGGTAGTTAGGACGGATTCTTTCGAATGGTTTTTGAACAGATCCACCGTTGTAAGCAAGAGCAGATTTGAAAGACCATTTAGACTTAGAACCCAATTGTGCTCTCATACGAGCATTTGTGATCTCTTCGTCGATGTCTTTTCTTTGCTCATCTTTGTTTTGAACATCAGTCACTTTAATAGTGCTTGTGTTTGAGCTTTGGTTTTGAGCTTGCTCTTCAGCGTGAGCCGCTACAGTAACCATTGATCCCGCCAAAATCAGTGACATTAGAACTTGTTTTTTCACTGGTTTCCCTTTCCTTCGTGGTTATTTATTTATGTTTTCCTTAAACTATTTAAGTTTCTTCAAATCAAATTCAAATCAGTGCCATCATTTCGGAGACCTGAATACCTTCAGTTCCGAAAAGGGTCAACTTGGTCCCAATTTGGAGCCACCGATCCCTAATGAGCAAGTAAGGTGCCATGACTTTGGTCCCGTTTCAACACCATTTCTTAACGAAATCCTAAAATGTGTTGCGGTTATATTCGATTTGACGGCGTTCTAGTGTCGTTTATTTCAATGCGGACATATGGGATGAAGAAGTTGTTCTGTGGAAATCACAATCGCTGCTGAAAATTATTCATCTTCTCCGGCCGGCTTCCGGACGTGCAAATCTACAAGTTGCACTGATTCCCGGGCCTCCGAATACTATTTTGAGGAGGTCCTTATGATTGACCCGCACAGTCAGCTTTATCAGGAACGCGACTTTCTTCATGATGTTGGGGTCTCATTAAATGCGGCTCTCTTTATCGTCGATCGCCTGATTGAAGAAATTAAAGAAGAGGAAGGACGCTTGGAAACGGATGCGGAAATCGAAAAGCTCTTTCATCACTTGGCGGGCTATTTAGTCAAAGTCGATAAACTTGTGAAGACACGTCATACCCATCTGGCAGAAGTTTTAGATGAAGAAATAAAAAAAGAAAAGGAGAGTCAACGCAACTCTCCTTCCCGTCAGTTATAAAATTTAATCCACTTATTTGATTTCAGAGCTTGTCGAATTCCCGCTGGAGTTCAAGAACCCCACCATACCGCGTGGATCCATGGAGTCTGAACCCATCAATGGTAAAGCTTTTTCTGGAGTGAACCATTGATAGCGATCTCCATCAGCCGCTCGTTCATCGAAGTATTTTCTTACGCCTTCTTGGATGACCATTTGGTTGTTCTTATAAATTTCCATAGAAGCATAATAAGGTTGGCAGTCTACAGTTCCGCACATCGCATGAAACACAACCGTGAATCCCGCGACATCAACGCGTCCTTCAACAGTCTCAGTTCCCCAGTGGTGAGTTGTCACGGGCATCTCTTGATTATTAATAAGAATCTTTGCCATCACTACGCGGGGACCGGGTTGTCCTTCAGGAGTGAAATATCTTTGAATATCCACAACGTCCGCCAAAAGACCTTGAGCTTCCGCACGCTCACCGGCCTCTTGAGTCTTTGGACCGTCGGCAACACTGGCGCCCAGTTTATTTTTCGCATAGCGAGCCGCAAATTCAGAGTCCTTTTTAGCACAAGCACTCATTGTCATAGCTGCGGTAGCAAGCAGAGCGATAAATAAGAATTTAAAGTTTTTCATAGGGCACTCCTCATTCAACTGAGTGAAATGCAAACCCTTCGCCACAGAAGAAGCACCGTTAAGCACTTGAGACCACAGCTGAATCTCATTTTGATACCAACCCGTTTAAAGAGATAACAAAGAAAAAAGACATTTTTTGGAAAAGTTCGAACAGACTTTCGACATTAGTTCTAAGAGAGAAAACAGATACACAAAATAAAAAAGGCGCCGGGAATCAGCGCCTTTTCGTTTTCATTGAAAGAAAAAACTATTTCTTAGCAACAAGTTTCAAATTCAATTCAAACTCATCGTTGATGATCTTGTCACCAGCAAGCTCTTTAAAGAAATTGCCAGAACCATATTTAAGACCCCACTTCGTACGATCAATTTTCACAAGAGCCTCACCAGTGGCAACACCCTTATCAACAGTAAACTTCACAGGGAATTCGATAGGATTTGTTTTACCAATCATCGTCAATTCACCTTTTACAACAGCTTCTGTTTTAGACTTCGCAGTCACATTCGTAATTTTAAAAGTAGCCGTAGGAAACTTAGTCACGCTGAAGAAATCATCACTAGAAAGATGCCCAACAAGTTTTTTTTGATAATCGGGACTGTCTTTCAAATCCTCATTAGTAACAGTCGTCATATCAACAACAACATTACCACCAGTCAGCTGCCCCTTATTGAAAGTAACATCCCCATCCTTAACAGAGATCCCACCATGATGAGAACTCCCCATCTTCTTAGACCCCTTCCAAGCCACAGAACTAGCCTTAGCATCAATCTTATAAACATCAGCAGCATGAACGGCACCGGCCACCACAAAAACAAGAGCACCCAAAACAAACTTCATCATAGTAAAACTCTCCTTCAAAGTTATCTCTGTGAACAAACAAACTATTTCCTAATTGATTAACAAGATCAACTTTTGACAAAAAGAATTAAACTAAGATCCATAAACCACTCTCAAAAAGTTTTCATCACCAAGACCAAAGCAATTAAAAAGCTAAAAACAATCTCACAAACAACCCACAATTTACGAATCAGGAACAAGACCAAACGAAACAATAAGAAACCATCATCAAGCCCAAACCCCACATCACACCAAAACAAAAGGCGAAAGCTCTTTTGCGTCTCCCTTCTTACGATGGACGTCGTCTTCCAAACATAGTTATGGCTTTACCTGCGGAGTGAGACCTCCGGCCCCGCAGGATGCGGTATCCAAGGCCGGCAGAGCGCAGGATGCGCGTGTCTCACGCAGCGGGTAAAGCCATAACTATGTTTGGAAGCAACGAAGACCCTCGGTAAAGAAGGAAGACAAAATAGAAGAGAGCCGCTCGGGCTCCCTTTGACGAAGCAGGTTTTCCTTCAATGGAATCAATAATCGAATGAATGATTATTGTGGCTTCGTTTCATCTTCATTATCTCCCCTTTGTATTTTTCTACAAGTCTAGAAATCACTGTTAAAAAGAACGCGAGCGTAATAGTGTTTTAACAGGGGGTGAAACGATGTCGTCCCTAAGCCTTGTCTTATCCGGCGGCGGAGCGCGTGCGGCTTATCAAGCGGGCGCGATGGTCGCTATTGCAGATATCTGTGATGAATTAGGATTGGCTCATCCTTTTACGTACTATACGGGAATCAGTGCCGGCGCTATTAATATAGCGATGCTCACTGCAACGGAAGGTTGTCATATCGCAGACGGCAGTAAAAAACTTGCGGATCTTTGGAGTCGTGTTAACTCCGAGCAAGTTTACATCACAGATCCGGTTTCACTTTCTGTGGGTGGCTTGCAATGGATCGCGGATCTTTCTTTGGGTGGACTGGTGAAGCCCACGCCCCGAAAATCTCTTTTAGATCCGAGTCCTCTTAAAAAACTTATTCACGATAATTGTCATTTTGAAAATATTCAAAAAAATATTCAGGACGGAAAATTCAAAGCTGTCGCCGTTTCAGCGTTGGAATATTTCTCAACTTCCACGGTGACTTTTATTCAGGGGGGAAGTGAAATTCCGATGTGGCAAAGAGTGCGGAGACAATCTGAAAGAAGCGATATCAAGATTGATCATGTACTTGCTTCTGCGGCGATTCCATTGTTGTTTCCGCCTATTCAAATTGACGAACGTCATTTTGGCGACGGCAGCATCCGCAATCAATCCCCTTGTGGTCCCGCGATTTTCATGGGAGCGGACAAGCTTATCGCCATCGGAGTTCGAAAACGGCAAGACGTCTGCTTTGCTTCTCGTCATCTCAATGAGAACAAGCCTCCGTCCGTAGGACGCGTTGTGAGCGTGCTTTTACACGCTCTGATGATGGACGGTCTTGAGATTGATATTGAAAGACTGGATCGTATCAATGCGAATATTGCGAAGCTCTCGGAAAATGAGAGACGCAACCTTTCAGTTCGCCCTATTGAATATTTATGGATTTCTCCATCACGGGATATCGCAGAAATTGCGTCTCACCATGTGCGACGTTTACCGGGAATGATTCGTTATCTTTTACGCGGTTTTGGATCTCTTCAAGAGACCACCGAAGTCGCCAGTTTTCTTTTATTTGATCCGGCCTATTGCGGGCAACTGATTGAGCTTGGCTTTGAAGATGCCATGCGATCAAAAGACAATATCACTCGCCTTTTGACCTCTTAGATTTCTACTTGAATACCCACTTCAATCACTTGATTTGGAGGAATGCGGAAGAACGCCGTTGGTCTTTGCGCATTCTTCGACATCACGGCAAAAAGACGTTCACGCCAATGCGACATTCCGGGCTCATCACTGTTGTTTGGGCCTTTATCCGCGATGATTGTCTCGCGCCCCAAAACAAAAGTCGTATCACTCACGTTAAAATTAATATCTTTTTGTCGGCATGCCTCAAGGATGTGTTTCATCTTTGGCGTCTCCATAAATCCATAGTACGCCAGGATGCGGTACATATTTGGAATGACTTCTTGAATGGAGATGCGATCTTTTTTAGTCACAAAAGGAACTTCGCGCGTTTGAATAGTCAGAATCGCTACACGCTGATGCAGAACCTTGTTGTGTTTCAAATTGTGCAACAACGGGACTGGCACACCCCAAGGATCTCCGGTCATGTAGATCGCCGTACCAGGAGCACGCAATGGTGGTTCGCGTAGAATTTTCTGACAGAACTCTTCAATCGGCATCGAGCGCTCTTTCAGACGACGGAACAAAACCTGACGACCTTTTTGCCAAGTGGTCATCAAAAGATAAATCACAGCTCCAATAACAAGAGGCACCCATCCGCCGTGAGAAATCTTACGGGCATTGGCCCCGAAGAAAGCAAGATCCATAATCAAGAATGCACCAAAGATGGAAGAAGCTTTTAAAAGACTCCAATTCCATTTTTGTCGCGCGACCTCGTAAGCAAGAACCGTCGTGATAACCATCGTTCCTGTGACTGCAATACCGTATGCTGCTGCCAAGTTGCTGGAAGTTTTAAACGTCAACACCAACCAGATGACACCGGCAAAAAGAGCCCAATTCACCGCAGGCACATAGATCTGACCGATCTCTTGACTTGAGGTATGAATGATCGAAATACGTGGACAGAAACCCAATTGAATTGCCTGGCGCGTGATTGAAAACACGCCCGAGATCAAAGCCTGTGACGCAATCACAGTCGCCAACGTTGCTAATATCACCATCGGAAGAAGTGCCCACTTGGGAGCTAACAAATAAAACGGATTTGAAACTGCATCTGGGTGATTTAATAACAAAGCACCTTGACCGAAATAGTTGAGCGTTAAGGCAGGAAGTGCGACGGTAAACCACGCCAAACGAATCGGTCTTTTTCCAAAGTGTCCCATGTCGGCGTAAAGAGCTTCACCGCCGGTAACAACGAGGAATACAGAACCCAGAACAATAAATCCATGCCAGCCATTGCGGAAGAAAAACTCAAATGCGTGATGTGGAAGAAGAGCTTCAAAGATGTGCAGGTTCTCAGACATCCCGTTGATACCTAAAGCCCCCAAAGCCACAAACCATATAAGAAGTATGGGACCAAAGATCACACCGATGCGACCTGTTCCATATTTCTGCATCAAAAAAAGAGCGTTCATCACGAAGATTGTTAATGGAATGACGAAGGTTTCTAAATTAGGAGCGACCAGGGAAAGACCTTCCATCGCGGAAAGAACTGAAACGGCCGGCGTGATAATTCCGTCTCCGTATAAAAGAGCCGCCCCGAAAAGTCCCAGAATCGTCATAATCCAACGACGGTGAGTCACATCTTTGTTGTGCTGACTGCGAACAGCGAGAGCCATTAATGAGAGAATTCCTCCCTCGCCTTTATTGTCTGCTCTCATGACGAAAGCCATGTACTTGATGCAAATCACAGTGATGAGTGTCCAGAAAATTAAAGAAAGAATGCCGATCACGTTTTCTGGCGTGGGCGCTAGACCGTATTCACCAAAACACTCGCGAAGAGCGTAAAGAGGACTGGTTCCGATGTCCCCAAAGACCACACCCAAAGCTCCCAATGAGAGCATTAAAATATTTGCATTCTTATTATGGCCCGGATTTTCGATGCTACAAACCCCGTCTAAAATTTCGCAATAAGTCCTGAGTCTAGAGCGGAACCAGACGCTTGTCAGTAGGTGCTCATTAAAAATGACGCATAATCCCTCATTACAAGAAGTTTAGTTGCCTTCATTTTGAGCGGTTTGAGATCATAGAACTACTATGACACCGATATTTCGTTCTAAATGGTTACTAGCAGCCCTCTTAATCCTAGGATTAATTTATTTCGAGGGCCGCGTTCACGATAAGATGGTTAACCGCGAGCCGACTGCTGCTTCTTTTGCTCGATAACCGCGTTTGCATCGATCTTAAATGAACTCAAAGCCTGTGTGAACTTTTGGAAGCCTTCGGCTTGTTTAACCAAAAGCTGCTTAATCATGTCGTCCTGCACTTGCCCGTCAGCACTTAAAACTTTATGCACATTCATAATGAAAACACGTTCTGGATAGATAAAGGAATTTCTGTATCCGAAAACTTGTTGCAGATGTTCCACAGGGCGAAGAGCTCCAAACATTCCGCCAAGACCTACAAAGCATACCGGACGGAACTCAAAAGATTCTGGATAACGCCAGTGATCGATAAAGTATTTAAGAACACCCGGCATAGAGCCATTGTACTCAGGACAAACAACAATCAAACCTTCGCTTTTTGCGATTTTTTCCAGATAAGGTTTTAAATTTTCGCTGGTTTTTCCGTATTGCATGTCATCGTGAAGATCTTTTTTCATCACTTTAAGATCCATGATCTCGACATCTTCACCCAAGTTTTTGTAGATGGCTTGGATGTATTTTGAAACTTTCAAAGTATTCGAGTCAGGACGATCTGTTCCAGCGATAATGTACTTCATGAATTAATTCTCCTAGACAAAGTGATATACCTTTCGCTGTAATAAAACACAAGAGTCAACTGCGAGGAGCACGTTCGTGGCGCATCCAAAGATTTGGTTTATTCTCAGTGAAGGTCAGGTAACGGGACCTTACGATCATGAAGAGATCGAAGCACGTTTAAGTTCTGCAAAGGAACCGCAGATCTGGGGCCGTGGTCAATCTGAATGGATGACTCCCTCACGCTGGAGACAATCTCTTAAAGAAGCGTTCCAAATCACGCCGCCGTCACCGGAATCACAAGGTATTTGGAAAATCCGCATTGAGGGCCAGGAAAAAAGCCCGATGAAGTATTCAGATTTGATTGCTCATCTTAAAACACTGAAAGATTATTCTGCGGTGGACCTTCTTCCCGAAGGCAGTTCTTCCTGGAGAGAGGTTTACGCCATTCCCCGTGTCGTGGAAGATTTAGGCATTAGTCGCCGTTCTCACCCTCGCGTCCCGATTGTGGGAACATTGAAATGTGAAAGCGAAAAAGGCGACTTCACTTGCCGCGTGATTTCCATCAGCGAAGGCGGTTTGGGCGTGAATGATGCGCGCAATCTGCAAATTGGTGAACGTTTTGAGTCGACTCTGACAAGTCCGAATTTATTTGTCACCATCACAGCCACTTGCGAAGTCGTCTATGTAGGAAACGATGGCTATGCGGGTCTTCGTTTTGTGGGACTTCCTACAGAGTTTAAAAGCTCCATCATCGAGTACGTGAATAAATTTGCCACCGCTTAATGACATTTCACACGCAAGTTCGTGTGGTGTTCTAAATCAGGGTATGGTGTTCTTAAAGGCATGAGAAAAATTCTCTTTGTTATATTTTTACTTTTAAGTACGAACGCTCTGGCAGCCCGCTCCAATACGGAGTGGAGTTTGCATTTAGACACAAAACTAGATGTCACGTATTTCCCCGAAGTGTATGGCGAGGACACCAATCAAGAGTTCTATAAACTGGAACTTGATCCCATTTACAACTGGAAATACAAAGATTTTTTTCGTTTTTATTTAAAGCCCACTTTTATTGCCGATCCCAACAATAAATCCGATGAAGAAAAATATTTTTTTGATCTCAGCGAAGCCTACATTCGCTATCAGACGGAAAGCTTTTCGATCAAAGCTGGGAACAATATTTTCACCTGGGGAGTCACTGACGGATACAATCCGCTGGATGTGATCAATTCCAGACAGTATTTTGATCCCCTTCACAGTCGCAAATTAGGAGCAACTTCTTTGGTTTATGCTCACACTTTCGATAATTGGGATTTAGAAGCTGTCTATATTCCCAAAAATCGGGGATCTACAATGCCGGGGCCGCAAAGCCGCTGGTTGCCTCGCGAGGTGTTTGTTCCTGAAACTCCGGATAACGATATTGTTTTACTTTTACCAAAAACATTACGTTACAGCTACACCTCACGACAGGATTTGGATCATGCGCTGGATAACAATGCCGCCCTTCGCATTCAAAGACGTGGCAGCTTTATTGATTTGGGCTTAACGTATTTCGAAGGCGTGGCGTCCTTTCCTTTAGTTCAACCCATGGTGACCGGTACGATTGTGCAAGTTTCGCCAAAGACGGTGGTGCAGGTCGATCCTGATGTGGTTCTTAACACCAAAAATTATCGCATCCGTCAGGGTGGATTTACTTTTGTGAGCAATCAATGGGATTTTTTATTTAAATATGCGACCGCTTACACGCAAAGTCTTGGCGATGATAAAAACCTTCCTGGTTGGACCCACGAAAATGTTTTGGGATTCGAGAAGACATTCAACATTGGCTCTGATGCGGTTTTAATCGCGATTCTTCAGCATTCTTTTATTTCTTCTGAAAGGGAAAACGACTCGAACCTTTCTTACACAGAAATATTTCGTCGCGCTTGGATGTTGGGGGGAAGAATGACCTGGAAAGAAGTTTGGAATTTTTCTCTTTTAGGTCTTTATGATCAAATTCACGGAAGCAATTACGAGGAAGTGACGTTAGGTCGCCGCTTCTTTGATGCATGGCTTGTCTCCCTCACAGCAAGCCTTATTCAAGGCCCTAGCGATACACCGCTTGGAGTGTACGAGAAGAATGACTCGTACACTCTGTCGGTTTCAAGATCCTTTTAAGGAGACAACTGCAGAACGATATCCTGATTAGCAGGTGCAAGCACCTTCTTGATCTTTAAAGAAAGATCATCGCTTAACGGAATACTCGGAACAGCTACACTCACCGTCCGCCCCCAAAGAGAACCTACGATACGGTCACGAATGGTTCCTGAAGAGAATTTTCTATTGGCTCCATATTTATTTAGGTAGCTGGAATCCCATTGCGGTGTCAGTCCCATAATTGGATCGACAAACGTGGCTTGTGCTTTTCCGTTTTCCACTTTGAGTCGCACCGTTGAGTTTAACGGAATAGAAAAATTCATAAATGGAACATAATTTCCACTCTTCGGAGCGTTCATTTTCGCCAGCAGTGTGGATTTCATTTTATACTCCAGACCCGAGCCCTGAATATCCACGTCTTTATTGGAGTACACATCAAAGCGGAACTTTGCTGACTTTGAGAAGTTCATCAGTTCCGGCCACACCCACCACTGAGAAAATCTGGAGTTCATCAAAGTAGAAAAACCGGGAAGCTTGTCTGATGTGACCTGATGCAACCAGGAGTTTGCAGAGTAAGCTCTGCGCATGACTTCTTTGACAAAGCTCTGCGGTAAACGCAAGCGCGCCTGATCCGTTTTAACATCTTCGGTCTTGGGATCTAAAGTTAAAACCTTGAGACCGGCATCAGCAGATTTTTGAAATTGAATTTCCAAAACACCTTTGATTTTAGCGCCGTCATTTCCAAGATCTTTGTACTCATTTACTTTCATCAGAATACTCAAATCGGGACGAGCGACAATGAGTTGACGAGGTTTGGAAAAATCAATTTGAATATCTTTGAGATAATCTTGCACGTATTTTTTTAGTAATTCTTTTTGCGGTTCAACGAAACTTTTTGAGTCATTAGCGATCTTATTAATCTCTTGCTTGATAAGATCCGCAAAACCTTCCACACCTGAACACTGAATTCCTTGCGAAGTCCAACTTCCCGGCAACCAAGAAAGATTCACGGCTTGCACCTCTGTTCCGGCGCGTGTGTTTTCCAAAGACGGAGCAATCACGACAGAGAAAGATCCTTTCCCCGGTGTTAAATTAAGAACGACGTCTTTACAGAGAGCCTGCACGCGGAAGCGACCGATAATGCCGCCCACTTCGCGCTCGACAATATGATCAACGGAAACTTCTCCCATGTGCAGTTCCGCCTGCATATTTTTAGACGTTAACTCCAACAGGCTTTGACCGTCGCTCAGAGACGGTTTTTGCAAATTCGTTTTAATCTTTAAAGAAAGTTGTTTGAGTCTTACTGGGACATCTTGAGAAACAATCTCTTGATCAGGAAATTGCCAGTTTCCCTGGAATTCTTTGTTCATGAGCGTTTCCCATTTTTTATCAATGATATTTTGTTGAAACTGTCTAGGTAGCGACAATTCAAATTCTGAATTAATTTGCGAAAAACAAAATCCGTGTGAAGATATAAAGAATGTAAATAGCGCGGCCGATAGGCCTTTCGTCGTTATCATTGTTTTTTTCATCATTGTTCCCATCATCATGTTTTAAGAATACGGCGAGAGAAGAAATTTCTAAAGGATCTTGTTCCATAAGAATCGAAAGAAGACATGAGCATGAAGAAAAAGAAAACTGAAAATTCGAATTTTCCAAATTCCGTCAAAAGAATCTCCATTTCCTCACTACTTATAGTTTTCGTTCTTACAGTCCTAGGGCTTTTCGCTCTCCCAAAACTACAGACGCAGTACAGTTTAAAACAGTTTCTTCCTCAGGATAATCCGCTATTGAAGAGAGATGAACACACACGACAGCTGTTTCAGCTTTCTGACTCGCAACCGTTCATCATTACAGCAAAGATTCCTTCCGAGAGCGAGACCTGGTTTCAAAAAGAAAAAATTCAAAGCTTAGAAAGACTCACAGATCTTCTTGCGCACTTCCCAGGAGTGAAAAACACTCTGAGTTTAGCAACCGTTCAAGGCGCAATAAATAGTGACCATGGTCTAAGTGTTGGACCCCTTTTACAAAGCCTGCCAGCAGAAAAGTGGCAATCTGAAACTTTGAATAATCCTTTAATTTCTCCAACACTGATCTCTAAAGACGGAAAAACCGCTTCGGTCATCGTGAATATCAAGCCCCTGAACACCCAAGAACTTTTACATCTTCGTCAGAACTTGGCTGTAACAGCAAGTGCCTCCGTGCCTTTTTCTCACGTTGAAATCGGTGGTACGCCCGCTGTACAAACAGATGTCGGCGTTCTTTTGCAAACCGAAATTCGTAACTTCGTGGTTCTGGGTTTTATTGCGTGCTTTTTAGTCTTAGGACTTATCTTTGCGAATTGGTCGCCGCTGATCATTTCATTTATTGTGATCCTTTGCGCGAACATCATGGTGCTTGCAGTGATGGCCCTTGCGGGATATCCGTTCTCGATTCTTTCAAGCACGATTCCCATTCTAACGACCGTAGATGTGGTGTCTTTATGTATTCATACGCTTTTAAGGTTTACGGAAGAAAGAAAAAATCAACCGCACTTAAGTCATCATCAGTTGGTGAACTATACTTTTAGAACTCTTTTAGGCCCGAACTTCTTTGCCTCAACCACAACGATGATTGGATTCTTGGCTTTACTCACTGTGAAAGTGCCCTTGATTCGCGATTATGGTTTAACGGCAGCCATGGCTATTGTCATTGGTTGGATTGCAACGACGGCTCTTCTCTTTCCTCTTTTGCACTTCCTGCCTGGACCGCGCGCTCGCGAATGGGCGTGGAGCAAGGCGCGTTGGGCTTTGTATCTTTTTAGAAGATCTGGGGTGTGGGCCTTCTTAATTATTCTTGTCTGTTCAGGTTTAGCTTTAAAGGGCCAAAGCCTTTCGTGGTCTGCCCGCCTTTTTGATGATCTTCCGACAAACCATCAAGTGCGTTTATCAACAGAGACAATCGATAAAGAGCTTGGCGGCATGATTCCGGTTGATATTGAAATTAAAGGTGCTGCTGACGTGTGGAATGATCCGAAGCTTTTGGCAAAGCTTGATCAACTCTTAAGTGATATTCGCGCGCTTAATGGTGTCGGCAGCGTGGTGGGCCTTCCGGATTTAGTGGCTGCAGCCAATCTTCATCATTCCCGTCTTCCGGCAAGTCGTTCTTCAACGGCTGAGATTTTCTTTTTGTATTCGCTTTCCAGCAACAGTCCTTTAAAGAATTTTTTAAATACGGATTCCTCCAATACACGGGTTTCCGTGCGAACACGTGATTTGCCAGCCAATGAGCTTCATTCTTTGGTGGCGAATATTAAATCCATCACGCAAAGCAGTTTCCCGAAGATGACAGTGGAAGTGACCGGGATGGGTTCCACTATTCATCATTTGAACAATGAACTTTCACATGAGTTGATCTTTGGCTTCTGGCAATCCATGGCTGCTATTTGCCTTGTTTTGATTATTGTCTTTAGATCTTTGCGCTGGGCTTTGGTGGCTTGCATTCCAAATTTAGTTCCTCCGGCAGCTCTTTTAGGATTTCTTGCGATTTCGCAAACGCCGATCAAACCTAGTGTGGCGATTATTTTTTCAATCGCTTTGGGTCTAGCGTTTAACAACACAGTTTATCTCTTGGAAAGACTGCGCATGATTCAAAAGTCTTCGAAATCAAAGAATCTTGAGATCGAAAAAACTTTGTGGCGCGAAGGAAATCCTTGTCTGATATCAAGCCTGACTTTGCTAGCAGGATTTTCAGTGTTTATGGCCTCTTATTTTGCCATGAATCGCATCTTTGGCTTCTACATGCTTTTGTCGATGCTGGCTGGTCTTGTCGGAGATTTGATTCTTCTCCCAACACTCTTGAAAAGTTGCCCGTGGCTCTTGACTTCAGTACCGTGGAAAAAGGAGAAAGTTATGGCTATAGCGTCTTCATTTGTTCTTGTTCTTATGATTTCATTTGCACCACGCTTTGTTCAGGCCGAAGCAACAACAGCTCCTTCCGTACAAAAAATTGGTGAGGAGATGAGCAGTCGCTTGCGTTCTCATGACGAAGAGTTCGTTGTGAATATGAAAATCATTGAAGCCGACGGTTCAAGCAAGGATCGTCAGATGCGCATTTGGAGATTGAGCCCCGAGAAAAAAGAACATTATCTTTTGGTGCGCATGCAAAAGCCGCAAGATCTTAAAGGCACAGCCCTTCTTGCAACTCTCAAAGGCGAACAAGAAGACAAGTGGATTTATCTGCCATCTACAAAACAAACACGAAGGTTGACGGGAGAAAGTGGTCAAGGAGGCATTCTCGGTTCTGAACTCAGTGTTGAGGATTTCGATTTTAACCACGAGCAAGGTACGCAAAACGCTTTAAAAAAAGAAATCGAAGTCAAAGGGAAGAAATATTATTTGATTGAGAGTGATGTGAATTCCACATCGGCGAACTATTCCAAAATCGTGAGTTACGTTGCCGCGAGTGACTACCTTCCCGTAAAAGCGGAATGTTTTGATAAGCAGGGAAAACTTTTAAAAGTTCTAGATATCACAGGCTACAAAAAGGTATCCCCGACAAAATGGCGCGCGGGAAAAATCAAAATCCGTAACGTGCAAAACAAGCGCGGAACCGAAATTACCATTTCTCAGGTGAAAATTGATCAAAATATAAAATCCAGCCGCTTTACTCCGAAAGCTTTGGCTGAAGACTAAAGATGATCTGCGAAAAGATCCTTCACGCGTTCCGGCGGAAGCTGGAACGTGATCGCTCCTAATTCTTTTAAATAGATTTCTAAGATTTGATTGTCGTTGAGCTTTGGGAATTCTTTTTTCAAAGCCTGCAGCAACATGCCTTCAGCCTCGCGGATCATCAATCCAATCTCCCCGCCGGTATTTCTTTCGAGATAATAAAGAACGAAAAGATAAGGCATCTTTTTTACGTCTTCGAGAACTTTTTTAAGACGTTCACGGATTCCCATGGATTTTGTGCGCTCAATATTAAAGAAATTTGAAAGCACAAATTTGTAAGCCTCTTGCAAGGCTGATTTCTTTTCTTTTCCGAAGTAATAATAAATCAACGATCGCGTGATCCCAGATTCGCGGGAGATATCCGTTAAGGTCCACTTCAAGTGACCTTTTGCAACTTCCATCTTCAAAATCGCATTACAGACCGCAAAATAAATATCTTCTTTAGACTGAGTTGCCATACCGCAATTTTGACAAAAACCCCGGAAAAGTGTCAATGGAAGATCGAGTTTTCGACAGATTTCCCCTTTTCCTGTCAACTCGATTCCGCGACATAGGACCTAAACTCAAATAGATTACCTTCATCAAAACAAAGGAGAGTTTTATGTTCGCAATGGATTCTGTCGTACAAAACTTGGGTCAAAAATACTTAAAGACCTATGCAAACTATATGAGCGTGAAGCGCGCCGATCTTTTAACGAAGCAAGAAAAGAACTACGCAAGCCTGCGCCGAAATCTTTCAGGCACCCGTTTACACAAAGATCTTCGCCTTTCTCACATACAAACTTACGAAGAATTCGTGAACCACGTGCCTGTGCATGGTTATGACGACTATGCTCCTTATGTTGATATGATCGCAGCAGGACACAAGAACATCTTATTTAAAGACAGCGTTGAACACTGCGGTCTTTCATCAGGAACTTCAGGCAAGGACAGCAAACGCGTTCCTTATAACGAGCGAATGATTCAGATGTTCTTAAAGTCCCAAAAGCGCATTGCGAGCAAACTCAGCGCTTTAGAACCTGACATTAATTTTCTTAAAGTCGGTCGTCTGACGTTTGGCTCCGATCCTTATTTGTACTCGCAAAACGGCATTAAATTTGGATATATTTCTGGAATCTTAAGCACGCGTGTTCCAAAGTCTTTGGCAAAAAATACTTTTCCTTCCAGCGAAGTATTGGCGATTTCCAATTGGGACCGCAAAATTGATATGCTTATCAAAGAATCCTTAGAACAAGACATTCAAGTCGTCAGCGGAATTCCGACTTATATCATCAGTATCCTTGAGGCGATCTTACAGAAAACCGGAAAACAACATATCAATGAGATCTGGCCTCATCTTAAAGTTTTTATTTATGCCGCGACACCCATTAAGCAATACCAAGAGCGCATCAACCGTCTTGTGGGCCACGAATTGAATTATTATGGCGTCTATGCAGCCACAGAAGCCGCTATAGGTCTTCCTTATGAGAAATATCAAAATGGCCGTCAACGGTATATTTTAAATCCCGATCTTCTTTACTCTTTTACGCCCGTTGTTGGTGAAAAGAAAAATTTAGGTCTTCATGAAATTGAAATGGGTGTTGCGTATTACATAAACATCGGTGCGCCGAATGGATTTATTCATTACTCCATGAAAGATGTGATCTGCTTTGAAGAATACCAGGGTGACTTGGTATTTGAATTCGTCGGCCGCAAAAGCACAGGGATGAATTTAGCTGCAGAAAAAGTGAGTGATGACGAGATCCTCGATTGCTACTTGGCGACAAAGAATCTCACAAACGTGGATCTTCGCCATTTCTTTTTATCTCCGATAATGAAAGACGGAAAAGCATCTTATCTTTGGACTTTGTTTGTGCCCGCGCACAGCGAAGTGAACACGGAACTTTTAGCTCACACTTTTGAGCAAGAAATGCAAAGACTGAATGGCGACTACAAAGACTGCCGTGATGTCGGAGTTCTAGGTCCTGCGCAAGTGACCATCATGAGTGCGGATTACCTGCAAAAATACTTTGAACAAAACCGCAGCCGTGGCCAGTTCAAAATGAAAACGACTTTTGAAACGGCGGAAGAGTATTTAAATTTCATCCGCACTCACCTCGATCAAGACGAGGTTCTCCAATGATTTTGTGGTTGATGCTTGTCGGATTTCTTTCCGCCTTTGCTTTGGGGCCTGCGAGTTTTAATATCATTCGCAGTCTTATTAACAAACGCACTTGGCCTTGGGATTCTATTGCGGGATTTCTTTTAGGTGATATTTTTTATATCACCTTGGCTTTGCTTTTACTGCAAAGTCCGCTTTTGCAGCTTACTTGGCTTAAAACACTTTTAACTGGACTGACTGTCGCTTCTCTGGTTCTTTATTCCGGGAAAATTCTTTTTCCTTCCCTGAAAGACAAAGATCAGGAAGTGAAACCTTCGCAACAACAACAGCAAGGCTTTAAAAGCAGCCTTCTCTTAACTCTTTCAAATTTCCATTTGGTTTTTATTTACGCAGGACTTTTCGTCAATATCAGCCACAGTCGGCATTTTTCTTTGTTTGCCGGAGTGATGGCTTATTTTATGGCATTCCTTGTGACTTTCTTTGCACTTCTTTGGGCCCTTCGCTCTTTGCAGAGTTCTTTGAAGAATGTTCTTAGAAGAATCGAAATGGTTGCGGCTTTTGGATTTCTTACTTTTTCCGTCTATCTGTCTTTGGAGATATTATGAAACACATCCTTTTTATTTTTTTACTTCTTCCCTCTTTGTCGTGGGCTGACTGCCTTCTTAAGCAAGAACTCCACGGGCAAAGACATTTTATTTGCCAGGCTCCGGGAACCAGCAAAGCGATTCATGTGCTGGACCTGCAAGGCGGATTTGCAGAGACGGCTTACTATCATGGCTATTTTCTTCGCAATGAAATTGAGCACGGCGTTCTTAAAGGCGTGCAAACTCGGGCTGATCAAGCCTTTGGTGAATTGAGTGGTAAAGAGCGCGAACAGGTCATGCTTATTAAAAGATGCGTGATGGACAACTATCGCGCCAGTGTCTCTGACGATTTCAAATCAGGTCTGCAGAATCTTTATAAAGGTCTTAAGGACGCCGGCAGTCCTGTTGACTGGAAAACTTTTGAAGAGACCAATTATATGGTTGAGTTTTCAATTTTCACAGATGCTATGCAAAGACAGCTCAGCGAAAATCCACGCAAGGGAAAGATGCAAGTATTCGCCTCTTGCGCACCTTATTTTATCGGACATTCACTTTTAAAACCCTTTAAGATTTTAGCAAAGGGCTTACGTTCTATTAAAATGGGATGCACAGGGATTAGCGCCTCTGCCAGCAGCTCCACGGATGGAGCCCTCGTCCACGGAAGAAATTTTGATACCGGTCTTCTGGGCTTCTATGAGCCTGAACAAGTGGTCGTGATCAATAGACAAAAAAATGGAATTACTTCTGTAGGCTTAGGCTCTGCAGGTCTGCACTATGCCGGTGGCATCAGTGGATTTAATAACTATGGACTTTCCGTAAGTCTTCACGAGTTGCAAACAGAAGGCACCAAGATTCGCTATGAGTCTGGAACATCCGACATTGCTCCTTACCTTCTTCATTCAATCATTATGAAAGCCCGCACTTTGGATGAGGCTATCTCTATGATTAAAACAAGAAAAGGCTTTGGTGCGTGGACGTTTTTTATTTCAGATTCCAAAACAGATGAAGTCGCATCTATTGAGTTAAGCGGAAACACCGTTGTCGTCGCTCGCCGTGCGAAAAATAAATTCTTAGGACAGAGCAATCACTTCTTAGGCGATGCGACCAGCCAAGAGGGCTATGAATACAGTTTGAATAAAACTTTAGAAACCAGAGCCCGCCTCGCTCACGTCTCCCGCACTTTGCAAGAGGACTGGGGACACATCGATTATCAATGGGTGATCAATCGTCTTTCAGGACACCAGGACGAACTGGTAGGTCCGCGCAGCTTCGGTCGCACGACCACAAAAGTTTATACCGCAGCCACACACGTGATGGTTCCGGGCCGTCAAGAATGGTGGATGAGTTTGCCGGAAACCTATCCGACAAACCGTTCTCATTTTGTTGGTTTCAGATTGAGCCAAGGCACTACGCCTGTTGAAATCATCGGCGTGACAAAAGCGTGGGAAGATCCCAATAAAACGCGTTGGTATGATTCGATGAGTTCTTACATCCGTGCTTATTTATCGAATGAAAACGACAGTAAAACAATTGCGGGTATTGATAGAACCTTGGGTCTTTTAGAAAATGCGGCTCGCACAGCGGAAGAATCCCAGGTTTACGAGTTCCCTTATCACTTCATGTGGGCCCGTATTAAAGTTTACCGCGCAGCCCGCTTGATCATGCAGGGGCAAAAAGACATGGCCTATCAGGATCTCGTCGAAGCCCAAGAAAAGTTTGCGGAAATTTCTGCTAAAGTCGGTTCGACTTTACATCCTTACGAACAATTCCAATTAAATCTTTGGAACTTTCGTGCAGAGACCTTAAAACCTCAAGCCAAACAAAACAAATCTTTCCAAGGTTCCGCGCAAGTCCGAGCTCAACAAGTGATCCAGAACTTGATTCAACAGTATCCTCGTCAAAGCGAACTTTATGATTTGCAGTGGAGTTTAGGTGAAAGTGCCCAGCTCTATATCGTGCTTGATGCAGAAATTCGCTTAGGCACCGTCGAATAAATCTTTTACTCAGTCTCAGCCAAAACACGGCTGAGACTGCCGTCTTTTTTCATGCTTTCAATTGTTTTAGAAAAAACCTCTGCAAGCATTTTGCCCTCTTCGGTATTTTGAAAGGCATAGAATACGACTTGCTGAGAAAGAGGTTTGTTCTTATCAAACTCAATGTCTTTTTCACCACTGAGCTGCAAGGCCTTTATTCCGGATCTTTGCTCTACAACGAAAGCATCAATCGTTCCACGTCCCAATTTTTTCATATTTAGGACATCATCCGTGGCAAACTCGAAATTGATTTTTTTGTTCTGCACAAGCTCTTGAACATAAGGATAGCGGAATGTCAGTCCTACCTTATGACCTTCGAGATCTTTCAGAGTTTTAAACGGGCGGCCTTTTTTATAGAAGATATAGTCGGTTTTATAATAAAAGGGAGCCGTTTTTGCAGAGAGCTTCGGTATGTACACGTCCAGTGCCGGAAAAATTCCGTCTACCTTATTATTACTAAATGCCAAAAGAGTCTTCCCAGTGGGATACACAACAATACTGAGGTCCCGATTGTTGCGCTTAGCGATTTCTTTTGTGAGATTAATGAAAAGACCTTTTTCCGTATTCTCAACCATCAAAGGAATAGGAAATGTCGCAAGAACCAAAGGCTTTGCAGAGGCAAAGAAAGGACATAGCAAAGCTGCGAAAACGTACCGACTTATTTGCATAACTAAGTAGATGTTTATTGAAAAAATTAAGCAAGTCTTTTCTGCAGCAGTGAATGTTACAAATTAAGTGCAATATTCTTTGCGCCCAATGTGGAATTTCGTTTTCCTTGAAATCCCTCACGAACAAAAACTTCAAAACCTTCTCTGCGCAAAGCGCGTTTCAAACTTCCCTTGCAGGCATACGTCGAAAGCACACTTTGTTCCGCACTGCCTTCATGAAGCAGCTGCACTAAGAATTCTTCCTCCCAAAGATACGGAGATGTTTTCGAACTAAAAGCATCATAAAGGATGCAATGATACTTTGAGGTCAGTTTGACATCCGCCGATAGGGCGAGCTGAATGTCCTCTAAAGATCGAAAGTGATACTTTAAAAATTCTTGAAGTGATTCTTTACTAATATCTGTTCCTTGAAGGACCGATCTCGCTGCAGCGTCATAAGTCTCTTTGACTTCCCGATTTAAGTTCTCTGTTTTTCCATGCAGCCATTGATAAAAAAACTCGCGCAGTTCAGGAACACTTTCATAACTTGTGATAAGTCCGACCTCTTTCGCCGTTTTTCCTAAAAGCAGAGCTTCCCGGGCAATCGTCATCTCTATATATCCAAGCCCCAGGCCCACGATTAAAAAGTGAGGATTCTGAACTTTTTCAAGAACATCGTGGATGGGTTTTCCATAGATCAACAATGTCTCAGCGCAAGCTCCGCCAGAATGATGCATGGATTCGCCGCGATCCTTCGTGGGGTCCACGGATTCTAGGAGGCGCAAGCTCGGGCTTTGATCCCCCGTGATCTCAATTTCAAATCCAATGTCTTTCCAAAACTTCATTTGATTGACTTCCTGCGATAAAAACTTGTACAAAGCTTCCAATGGAAAAAGGTTGGTTAGGTCTTCCCTATCATACAATTAGTGAGCACTACAATAAGCTCTTCGGAGAAAAGGTCTATAAGGTCCCTGTCTCTGTAGTCGATGATTGTCCGAACCGCCGCGGTCTTAAAGGAATGCAGACCTGCGTTTTTTGCGACGTGTGGGGCTCTGCCGCCAATGCCGAAAGCCTTTCCATGGAGTTGCGCACGCAGATTGAAACCTATCAATCCAAAATCAGTGCGCGCTACAAAGCCAAAGCTTTTTTGATCTACTTCCAAGCTTACACAAATACGTTCACAAAAGTGTCGGCTCTTCGTCACAACTTTGATGTGGCTCTTTCTTATCCCTGGGTGAAGGGTTTCACGGTGGGAACTCGTCCTGACTGTTTGTCGAAAGCGGTTTTGGATTTATGGCAGGAGTATCACGAAAAATCTTTTGTCGCTGTCGAACTGGGCGTGCAGAGTTTTTTTAATGATCAGTTGGAATTCATGCGCCGAGGACATACCGCGGAAGCTTCCATTGAAGCCGTTCACAAGATTGCCTCTAACACGAAAGTGGATTTAGGAATTCATCTGATCTTTGGAAATCCAGGCGAGACGGATGAGCATATTATTAAGACCGCTGAGATCGTAAACACTCTTCCGATCACCAATGTAAAACTTCACAACTTGCACGTCTTAAAACAGACTCCGCTGGAAGAGATGTATCATCGTGGTGAGTTCATGCCGATTGATCGTGATACCTACGCTCATCGCGTGGAACTCTTCTTACAGCATTTGTCTCCCCGTTTTGCTCTCCATAGGCTTGCGGCTTACTCTTCTCGTTGGGATGAATTGGTCGCGCCAGAGTGGACGAAGGATAAAATGGGCACACACCAGTACATTATTGATTATTTGCGCGCGCAAAAGTCGTATCAATCGCAACATTTCCACGCCCAGAGCGAAGAAGATGTCCTTGCGCAAACTGTTCTGCAGAAAAAATCAATTCCTTTGGCCTCAGACCTTGCTTAGTTTCTGCACAATTTAAGATCGTGTAAGATCAGTACAGGAAATTCCTCGTTTAAAACAGCCCTAGACAGACTTTTCAAGCTAGACTTTGGTTTTACGAGGTAAAATGACAGACTCTTGCCAATTTTGTTTGCATTAGAACTGAGTCAAGCAGATCACCGAATCTGCTTAATTGATGAGCAATGTCACAAAAAAGTTGGCGTTAATTGAAAAAATATTCTTGCAACTTCAAAGAAAGAATTACAGGATCAGAATTGAGATCGATACCCGCCTTATTGATGAGGCACCCACAAGAGACCCCTAGATATAGGGGTGAGACTTAAGGGAGGTTGACGAGCTACAACTCTGGACCAACAGCTAAGGATTAGCGATTCAGTCTCAAACAATACTTACATTTATATATTGAACCGTGATCTGAATTTTTGCGAGGGGCAAAAATCCGGGTCAGGGATTTTTTTGCCCAAATGGAACGGGGCAGAGGGGATACACCATGTTGGAAACAACAGCTCACATCATGAGAGTTAAAAAGAGAGATGGCACACTTGAGCCCGTCGACGTAACAAAGATCGTTGAACGCGTGACTCGTAACTGCCAAGGCCTGACACAAGTGGATCCACTTCGTGTAGCTACAAAGGCGATCAGCGGTCTTTATGATGGAGCGACAACAAACGAGCTTGATAATCTTTGTATTCAAACAGCTTCTTTGCTGATCGGTGAAGAGCCAGAATATTCTCGTTTGGCAGCCCGTCTTCTTTCTACATATATTGATGAAGAAGTTCGTTCTCAGAAAATTCAATCTTTCGCGGACTCTGTGGCTTTCGGTCACTCTGTAGGTCTATTGTCTGAGACGACTTATAAATTCGTAGAAGCGAACAAAGCAGCTCTTTGCGCGGCGATTGAGCCTTACCGCACAGACCGTTTTGAATACTTCGGTTTGAGAACTGTTTACGATCGTTATCTTTTGAAAAACCCAATGTCACGCCAAGTGTTTGAGACGCCTCAATACTTCTTTATGCGTGTGGCTTGCGGTCTTGCTCAATCTGTTGAAGAAGCTATCGAATTCTATCGTTTGATTTCTTCTCACGATTACATGGCTTCAACTCCGACTCTTTTCAACTCTGGAACAACTCGTCCTCAGATGTCTTCTTGCTATCTTTTGGACTCTCCAGATGACGATTTGCAAGCGATCTACAATAAGTACACAGATATCGCTTTGCTTTCTAAATTCGCTGGCGGTATCGGTGTTGCTTACTCTCGCGTTCGTTCCCGTGGTTCTTTGATCAAAGGAACGAATGGTCACTCAAATGGCATCATTCCTTGGTTGAAGACAATGGATTCTTCTGTTGCCGCTGTAAACCAAGGTGGAAAACGTAAAGGTGCTGCCTGCGTTTATCTTGAAACATGGCACGCGGACATCGAGGAATTCCTTGAACTTCGCGACAACACAGGTGACGAAGCAAAACGCACTCACAACTTGAACTTGGCAAACTGGGTTCCAGATTTGTTCATGAAGCGCGTTGAGACAAACGGCATGTGGTCTTTGTTTGACCCACGTGTGGTGCCTCATTTCGTAGACACTTACGGTCCTGAATTCGAAAAAGCTTACGAAGAAGCTGAAGCGAAAAAACTTTATGTAAAACAAATCAAAGCTCAAGACTTGTATGCGCGCATGATGAAAACTTTGGCGCAAACAGGTAACGGCTGGATGACGTTTAAAGACGCTGCCAACATGAAAGCCAACCAAACTGGTGAAGCTGGCAACGTGATTCACTTGTCTAACTTGTGTACTGAAATCCTTGAAGTGACTTCAAACAAGGAAACAGCGGTGTGCAACTTGGGTTCTGTGAACTTGGGTCGTCACGTTGAAAACGGTCAGTTCAACTTCGAAAAGCTTGCGAAATCTGTTCGCACAGCTGTGAAGTACCTTGATCGCGTTGTGGATATCAACTTCTACCCTATTCAAACAGCTCAGGACTCTAACCACAAATGGCGTCCAGTGGGTTTGGGTGTGATGGGTCTTCAAGATGCGTTCTTCCAATTGAAGCTTCCATTTGATTCAGCAGCGGCTCGTGATTTGTCTGCGAAAATCCAAGAAGAGATTTACTACAATGCTCTTGTGACTTCTTGTGAACTTGCTGAGAAATACGGACCTCACGGTGCTTACGAGCAAACAAAAGCCGCTAAAGGTTTGTTGCAATACGATCTTTGGGGTGTGACTCCTTCTCAACCAGAGCGTTTTGCTCAGTTGAAAGAGAAAATCAAAAAGCACGGTTTGCGCAACTCTTTGATGATCGCGATTGCTCCAACAGCGACGATCGCTTCTATCGTAGGTTGCTACGAAGCGATCGAGCCTCAAGTATCTAACTTGTTTAAACGTGAAACACTTTCTGGTGAGTTCATGCAAATCAATAGATACTTGGTGTCTGAGTTGAAATCGATCGGTCTTTGGAATGAAGACATCCGCAATGAGATCAAACTTCAAGACGGTTCTATCCAAGATGTGGCGGCAATTCCTCCACAATTGAAAGAGTTGTACCGCACAGTTTGGGAAATCCCAATGAAGTCCTTGATCGACATGGCGGCTGATCGTGGCGCTTACATCGACCAAGCTCAATCTTTGAACTTGTTCATGGAAAGCCCGACTATCGGTAAAGTTTCTTCTATGTACATGTATGCATGGAAAAAAGGTGTGAAAACGACTTACTACTTGCGCTCTCGTCCAGCGACGAAGATCGCAAAAACAACTGTGAAGTCTTCTTCGACAGGAGCAGATCTTTCAGCAGCAGCGGCGAATTCAATGGATGCAGCCCCCGTTGCTCAAGAAGCAGCACCTAAAAAGACTTACACAGACGCTGAAGTCATCGCATGTTCTTTGGAAAACCCAGAGGCTTGTGAAGCTTGTCAATAAGGCGGCGGTAGCCGCGAAGAGTGAAGGCGTCCTTCGGGACGCCGGAACTGAATCTGCGGCTCCGGCCGCGGAGTGCCGAAGCGCCTTAGGCGCGCAGGCTGAACCAGCTCCTTTTAGGAGCACACATACATGGAGTACGTTATGATTCTAGATCCAGGCTTTAACTTAACTTTGCGCCCAATGAAATACCCTGTTTTTTACGAAATGTACAAAAACGGTATCAAGAACACATGGACCGTAGACGAAGTTGACTTCTCTACAGACCTTGTTGACCTTCACTCAAAAATGACTCCGGCAGAGAAACATTTGATCTCTCGCTTGGTTGCATTCTTTGCAACAGGTGACTCTATTGTTGGGAACAATCTTGTATTGAACCTTTACAAGCATGTGAATTCTCCAGAAGGTCGTATGTACTTGTCTCGTCAGCTTTACGAAGAAGCTTTGCACGTTCAATTCTATCTGACTCTTTTGGATAACTATATTCCAAATCCAGACGAAAGAGCGGAAGCTTTCGCTGCCGTTGAAAACATTCCTTCCATCAAAAAGAAAGCGGATTTCTGCTTTAAATGGATTGATTCCATCAACGAACTTGAAGTTCTAAACACAAAAGAAGATCGTCGTCGTTTCTTGATGAACTTGATCTGCTTTGCAACTTGCGTGGAAGGTTTGTTCTTCTATGCGGCATTTGCTTACGTGTACTTCTTACGCTCAAAAGGTCTTTTGGCAGGATTGGCGTCTGGAACAAACTGGGTTTTCCGTGACGAATCTATGCACATGGCTTTTGCGATTGAAGTGATCAAAACGGCTCGCCGTGAAGAACCAGATCTTTTCAATTCTCAAATGGAAGACATGGTTACGCAAATGCTTGAAGACGCTATCGAGTGTGAGATGGAGTTTGCGAATGACGTTCTTCAATTGGGTGTGGCAGGCTTGTCTCCAAAAGACATGCGCCAATACCTTGAGTATTGCGCAGACCAACGCCTTGAGAGCTTGAATATTGCTCCACGCTACAATGTGAAAAATCCATTTGCGTTCATGGAGCTTCAAGATATGCAAGAACTTGCTAACTTCTTTGAAAGACGTGTTTCCGCTTATCAAACTGGTATCAGCGGTGCGGTTGCTTTCGACGAGACTTTCTAAGCGCCATTGAAAAACTTCATATTCTGGTTTTTTTTCTTTTTAATTTGCATGGGGGTAGGATTTCTTCACGGAGTTCTGCCCCAAGGTCTTTCTAGAAGCTACTTTATCAGTCCAACTAAAATCCAAGTCCTGACCACGGATGAAATCTTTTTTCCTGAAGAACTTCGTGAAAAACTAGAGGACGAACTTCATGTGAAGTTTTCAGTCACCATCACTCGTGATTGGGATGGAATTTTAGCTAATACGGTTGCCAGTCCCTCTGCGGATTTGATCTTTCTTCCCTCCTTTTGGGCTAACACATTAGTTCATCAAAATCTGCTCTCCGATATTTCAGGTCCTCGCAAAGAACTTTTACAGAGAGTGGCTTCTGATTTTACCGGGAAAGCTCAAGAAGGATTTTATTTTCTGCCGTTTTATTGGATGAAAACAGGAATTAAAATTCCTCAAGAGGAAACTTTCCCCGACTTTCTTAAAAACAAAAAAGAACCGATTTTATTTTTACTCGCCGATGAAGATCTTTTGTTGAAGCACTTTCAAGTGTGGAAAGAACAAGGTCTTTGGGATCAAGTGGCGCAAAAGAAAATTCTGACTTTGCAACTAGATCAACTTACCAGAGAACTTCCTAAAGAAGGCGCAATGGAAGCCTCTTTAACTCAAGAGTTTAAGGGAAATTCCTTTCCGCAGCTTTCAGCTCTTCTGATGTGGGGAGCCGCGATTCCAGCCAACTCCAACCAGAAGAAATTAGTTTTGGAAGTTTTGGATACTCTGACAACACCGGAATATCAGGAAAAGTTTTTATTAAAAACACCGTTTAATTCGGCATTCTCGACAGTGACGGGGAATGAAATTCCTCTTCAACGTCGCGCCACTTTTATTCGTGATCTGCAACTTAAAGACACTTTAATTCTTGAAGGCAAGGATCAGGACGCCAAAAACAAACTCAAACATGAGTTCAACTTTATTCTCTAGCAACAGACCTCACAATTCCTTAATCCTTGTGTCTCAAAATGAGATATGGAATCTCCAGTAACAACGATTGTCGTATTCTAGACCCGCGAAGCTCACAAAACCCTGTTAAAAAACCGATAAGATAGGTATGAGAAACGGAACGTATCATGTCTTTGCTCTTCTTCTATTTTTGTCATTGAAGGTCTTTGCCTCACCGAATTCTTTAACCTATCAAGGACGAATTTTAAAATCAGACGGAACTCCGTTAGAATACAATAACGTTAGTTTCCTGTTTGAAATCACAAATCCCAACGGAAACTGCGTTTTGTATCGCGAGCAAAGAAACACTGTGAACATGATGAATTCCGGTGGTGTGTTTGATGTACCTATTGGTTCCGGCACAAAACTTTACCCATCCAATCCTCTTTATACACTTCTAGATTCTTTTAATAACTCCAAGGTGCAAAACTGTGATGGCGGAGCGACTTACACTCCTACACAAGGAGACATTCGTCTTTTAAAAGTGCAGTTTCACGATGGTGTGGGCTGGAAAGCGATTTCTCCCTCCAGTGAAATCCGCTCCGTTCCTTACGCCGCCTTTTCTTTAGCTGCAGAAAAATTGGGAACTAAAACTGAAAATGATTTCGTTGCGAAAACAATTCTTCCCACTTGCGTATCTGGAACTTTTTTATCCTGGGATGGAACGAGCTTTAGCTGTGATGCCGTCAGTGGCGCCAGCGGTGGGACTGTAACGAATGTCACTTCTACAAATGCTTATTTAACAATTATCAATAACACGTCGACTCCCCAACTGACTTTGAACGTAGGAACTTCTGCAAACACCGTGGCTGCCGGAAATGATTCCCGCTTTACAGATGCCCGCACTCCGACGGGAATAGCTGGTGGTGATTTAAGCGGCGCTTATCCCAATCCATCTGTTGTAAAAATTCAAGGGACGGATTTGAATATTGCCGTTCCCGCCAATGGACAGTTTTTAAAATACTCTAGCGCTCAGTGGGTAAACTCTGCGATTGCGATTTCGGATGTTACCAATCTTTCAACAACTTTAAGTGGATACCTTACGACGACAGCCTTTAATACAGCCGTAGCCGGTGCAAACTGTGCTGATTATGAAACTCCTTATTGGAGTTCGGTCGCCGGAAAATTTCTTTGTCAGCCCATCAATGTTTCTGTTGCCGGTGACGTGAGCGGAAGCATTGGCGCTGTGAGTGTAAATAAAATCAAAGGCGTTGCAGTTGATTCAACAATACCGACCACAGGACAAGTTCTTAAGTATGATGGAGCGAAGTGGTCCCCTGCTGCCGATAACAATGGCGGTGGAACCGTGACTAATGTCAGCGGGACGGCTCCTATCAGTGTAACTTCGGGAGCGACCACGCCAACGATTTCAATTTCTCAAGCCACGACTTCCACCAATGGATATTTGAGTTCAACGGATTGGAATACGTTTAATAACAAACAAGCTGCTGGTAACTACATCACAGCACTTACTGGAGACGTTACCGCAACAGGTCCTAATTCTGCAGCGGCCACTGTGGCTAAACTTCAAGGAACGACTTTAACGATTACGACTCCATCGACAGGACAGTACTTAAGACACAATGGAACGGCATTTGTGAACTCTGCTTTAACGGCCAGCGATCTAAGTGGAACTGTTCCCGTTGCAAATATTCCGAATTTAGATTGGTCAAAAATCACAACGGGAAAACCGACGACCCTTTCCGGTTACGGTATTACGGATTCACTTGTCACGAATGCCGGAGGAACCCCTTCGGTGCAAACAGGACTTGATGCAAGTAAACCGGCCTCACCTGCCGCGGGTTCTCTTTATTTTGCGACAGACACAAATAAAATTTATCAATACAACTCTGGCGCTTGGTCCGTGATGGCCTCTGCTACCGGATCTGGTGGCACGATCACGGGAGTCACAGCCGGAACAGGACTTACTGGTGGTGGATCTTCTGGAAGTGTAACATTAAGTCTTCCGAATTCAGGTGTCACTGCCGGTTCTTATACACGTGCTAATATCACTGTCGATGCCCAAGGTCGTGTAACGGCTGCTAGCAATAGTGCTGCAATTAATCTTACTTCTGATGTCACAGGTGTTTTACCGATTGCCAATGGTGGCACAGGTGGAAACACAGCGATCGCAGCCTTTAATGCGCTTTCTCCGATTTCAACTAAAGGCGCGTTGATCTCAAATGATGGAACAAATGATGTGAGCCTAACCGTCGGAACAAATGGCCAGGTTCTTTCTGCTGATTCCACGCAAACCAGTGGTCTTAAGTGGATCACTCCAACAACGGGAACCGTAACAAATGTCACGGGCACTCTTCCGATTGTTGTCGCGACAGGAACCACAACGCCCGCAATTTCAGTGAACGATGCTACGACTTCTGCGAAAGGAGTTGTGCAAGTAGGTTCAGGTATCGCGGTGTCTTCGGGAACTATCAGCGCTGACCCCGCAAGCTTCCCGTCCGCTGTTCCGGTTACAAAAGGTGGTACAGGTGCAACCTCGATCACAGCCAATCGTCTGATTGCTTCAGATGGAACAGGTTCTGCTTACACTCCATTTACTTGTGGCGTGGGACAAACTATCACATTTAATGCAAGCGGTGTTCCCGGATGCCAAACGTTTACGGCTGCTGGATTTTTTACCAATGGTGGAAACTCTTTTGGTGGAGCAGCAACTTTAGGAACCAACGATGCAAACTCGCTATCACTAAAGACGAACAATGCCATAGCGGTCACAATTGATACTACCGGAAAAGTAGGTATGGGAACCGTGGTCCCTGTTGATTTACTCACGATTTCCCAAGCAGATGGCTCTGGGGGCTTGACGATTTTAAACAATTCCTCCACCGCTTCACGCTCCCCTGGAATTATGATTAAGAACTACACGGGAACTTTTTCTGGCGGCGGAGATCTGATTTTTGAAAGTGCTCGCGGAAGCAGTATTTCCACGTCGGCCATTGCAAGCGGCGACAACCTTGGACAAATCCTTTTCCAAGGCTTAAGAAGCGGATCCAGTTATTCCACAGGCGCACAGATCTACGCGCAAGCTTCTGAAAACTGGACCGCTGGTACATCAGGAACAAACTTAATTTTTAGCACGATCAGTTCCGGTAGTACGAGTGTGAGTGAACGCATGCGATTGGACGGCGGCACAGGAAGACTTGGTATTGGTGCGAGCTCCCCGAACAATCTTTTGCAAGTCGGTCCGAATGGATCCCAGGCCAGCAAGTTCGGTATTTACGTCGGTTCTTATTTAAGCAGCGCCGGACAAGCGCAGTACGTCGGTAACTGGACAAGTTCTAATTACTGGGGTATCGGCCCGGCAACGAATGCTTCCGACAGCGCTCTTCGTATCGGTATTGCTTCAGATCAACAGGGCACTTGGGCTGCAACTCAAAACATTAATTTACAAATTGGTGGAACCGTCAACACAAGCTATGAAGGTGGAGACGCTGCTTACTGGGCCAAATCCTCAACGTCTGCGTCTGTTAACTCCGGTGGTTCTTTTATCGGAACGCGAACTCGCGGAACTATTGCAGCTCCGACTCACCCGCTGGCAGGCGATTTACTTGCACAGTTTCTTGGGAAAAACGGAATTACTAATAATGCCAATCCAGGCATGGTCATCTGGGCTTCCGAGAATCAATCACCAACGGCTTTAGGTGATTATATCACCTTCTATACAACGCCGAATGGCACGACGACTTCTCAACAACGTATGCGCATCACAAACGACGGTAAAGTCGGCATCGGCACGAACAATCCAGGAAATCTTTTAACTCTGGCAAACTCTACTTCCGGAAGTCGTCTTCTCAATATTATTCCCACTGGAACAGTCTCGGATCAACGGGCCTCAATGTTGTTTGGTGACTTTGAAGTCGGACAAGACTCGATGGTGAATGGAACAAAAGACTTTTTTATTTGGGATGGAACAGCCCCTGCAACTCGTTTTCATATCAACACAAATGGTTGGGTTACTTTCAATAAGGGCGGCGCCAACCCTGCCTTCGCTCCTTTATCTTTGTACAATTCTGCCGCTCCTTATATGGGATACGAGGAAGGCGATACAGGTCAGAAATTTTACGTTGGCGTTGACGGTTCTCAATATTGGATTCGCCCGGGTCCTACGACGGCCTCGGCCAATGCCTTTACTGTCTCTGCGGGTGGTCTTGTCGCTATCAATGCCTCCACAAACCCGAGCAGTCTGAATTTATGGGTGAATGGAACCGCCGGCGGTACAAGTGCTTATCAAAACCTTTCTGACAAACGCCTGAAGAATCATGTCGAGGTCGTTCCGCAAGCTTTAGAAAAAATTATGAAACTTCGTGGTGTCACCTTTGACTGGCGCCAGGATGTGCGACCTGAGCTGAATCTACCGAAAGATAAGGACATGGGAGTCATCGCTCAAGAAGTTGAAGCGCAATTCCCTGAAGCTGTGAAAACAGACAGTCAGGGATATAAGTCTGTCGCTTACACGAAGCTGATTGGTCCTTTGATTGAATCGACAAAAGAGCTTGCGGGTATTTGCAGATTGAATGACTCACAAATTGCGAAGTTACAAACCATGGTGGAAAAACAAAGTCGTGAGATTGCGTCTTTAAAGAAAGAAAATGCAGAACTTCGCGAGGCCATCTGCGAAGTGAATCCAAAAGCTAAAATCTGTAAGAAATAATAAAAAGAAAAAACGTAACTCTTATTTAGAAAGAGTTACGTTACTAGCGCCTTGAGCGTCGTTCGTCACAAGGGAGTTGTTCGCATCCCAGGCTTGCAAGATAAAGCGAAGGGAGTGCACACCCGCTGCCAATTGTCCCGTGTTCAAAGCCAAATTAAAGCGGCCGTTTTTACAGCTAGCACTATTGGTGTTATTTGCCGTTGTAGGATTGATATCTACAACGAAGTCATTGAGTTGCACTCCAGATCTTAAAACGATGATGGAATGTTTCGGATAAGTTGAAAGATAACATTCACCGGAGACTTCAACACGATCTAAACCTGTGGCTTGAATGGTGGGATTAAAAACTTTCAAATAAAGTTCTTCAGACTTCGGAGCTTTATCTAAAGCGTTGGCAGAAGGATCGTCTTTTTGATCCGTCAAAAGCGAATTGCCGTTGATCGGCTGACACGCCGATAACAACACAAGAAGACTTGAGATTCCTGCAAGTTTAAACGCTGAAGATTTCATAGATCCCCCACCCTTATAGAATAAATGAGGGAGCCGCAGAGCTAAACGAGTTTTTAAGAAGGTCTAGTTTTGAGACGCTTCAACCATCCCCAGTTGCTGCCGAAACGTTCCAAAATGAGAGGGTTTAAGAACAGGAAATACGTCGACACCATCGTCGTCGCAAAAGGTCCTAGCCCCATAAAGATCCCGATCCCCGCATGGAAGAACAATCCTAATAACAACCACAAGTTGCGCGTTTTAGGCCAAGCGACCATCGCCGGGAAATAGATTTCAAAAATAATGGTTAAATAAGCAATAACTGGAATGCTCCAAGGAACGCTTCTTAAGAAAGAAAAATCCATGGTGGTCATTTGTGGGTTCGCCATTACACTCCAAAGAGCGGTGCCATCCCACCAGCTTCCCCCTTTGAGTTTTTCCCAACCAGTGTATGCGTAAATCACACAGATCTGCACCTGCATCATGCGAATCATCACGGAGCTCAACGTGTCTGAAAACTTAAAATCCGTTTTCTTACGAAGAAGATTTAAAACACTCAAACGCTCGCATGACTGTGAAAAAGACATATAGAACAAAAACAAGGCCGCGATAATATCCGCACCAAAATTCACCGAATAATTTCGCTGAATAAAGCCCATATCAATGATCCAGGCGATCCACATAATCCAACGGCCGCCGATGCCCACAGTTAAAAGAAGCAAAAGCACGACCAAAAGAACATGCATCACCAGATTTAAAGAATCCGGCCAAAAGCTCCACAAAAATAACGGACGATACAGCTCCGGCAAAGCCTCCAAAGCCATCGAGCGAGGCATCCAACCATTGTCGTTATAATAGTCCAGATTCATCAAACGAACGGCATACATATAAAACATCGTTCCACAGAGCAGAACGCGCATAAATGCCAGACCTAAAAGATTTTGCGGAGCAAACCAGAACTGATCCCAAGTCGACCAAAGCTTTTTTATCATAGCGCCACCTCGTCGTTCTCGGCACCGGCGCAAGAATAGAATTCGCGAATGTACTGAAGTTCTTGAGATAGATCTTTAAGAGATTCATCTTTCAGCGTCACCACTTGATCCAACGGTGGCACGGTTTCAATCACGTGCTCCATTTCAATGGAAGTAGAACCTGGATATTGCTTACAAAGCCAGGGACCTAAGAATAAACGCAAACGCTTTGGATCGATAACCATAAAGCGCATGGCATAGAGTTCTCTTTTACGAGACATCTCGGGAATGCCTTTGTTTTTTTCTTTTGGAAAATAACCTTCAACAGATTCTTTGGTCTCGTTGCCTTCAGCATCGAGATAACGAATGGTGTAGCGAATGTACATGGTGTGAGCCGGATCCGGAGAAAAAAAGTTCCAGCTCGCGTTGAGCCCCACTGTATTGGCATACGGAGTGAGGAATCGGGATGTGACCCGCCCAAAGTAGGCAGCTACATTGGGCATCACCAACATGGTCAATATATTATAAACTATCCACAGGCTCAGCAGAGCCTTAAACAGAGGCTTCGCCTTCTTCATCAATATCATCCGCTTCGCCTAGGAACGGCAATTCTTCGTCTTCAGAAGACTCGTCATCGCTATCTGCGAAAAGTTGATCGTCAGAAGCCTCATCCAAATCTTCATCGTTTTCGAAAGCTTCAACAGCTTCCATCATTTCTTCAGAAGATTCTTCGTCCCCTTCTTCGGATTCAGCCATTTCCATGGATTCCATTTCTTCCATAGAATTTTCTTCAGAAACTTCGTCCATCATCATTTCAGATTCCTCTAAAGAACCTTCTTCAACGGAACCGTCAGTTTCTGACATTGGTTTTTTCATGAAGGCCGCTTTTTTCTCGGCCGCAATCGCAACAAGAGATGTTCCTGCCGCCAAAGCTTCGTCATATTTTTTCAACCAGTTTGCATCGCGAGTCGACACCGGCTCACCGAAGGCCAATGCATCACGGATGGTTTGCGCACGGTCTTGATCGCGCTTCTCAGCTTGACGACGTTTTTCTTCTTCAAAGAAATTTGTCGTTGTAGCGATATCTTCAAGCTGTTCTTGAATCTTCATAAGCTCTTCTTCTCCTTGAGAGTAAGAACCTACGAAAGTTTCTGACATTGAATCTGTGATTGTTGCCAAAGTCGGTTTTTCTTCGGCTTGTTGTTCGTCGATACCTTCTGGAAGAAGTTCGTCGATTTGTGACAACGTTGGAAGCTCTTTCAAACTTCTTAAACCAAAGATCTCTAGGAACTTTTTAGTCGTACCGTATTGCATTGGACGACCTGGAAGCTCTGATTTTCCTTCGAAAGAAACCAAGTTCTTTTCCATCAACGCACGCAACAAGTGACCTGATTCCACACCGCGGATTTCATCCACTTCGGCTTTCACAGTCGGTTGTTTGTAAGCCACGATAGAAAGAACTTCCAAAGCAGGACCTGAAAGTTTGAACTGACGAGTTTTCAATGTGCGCTTGAGGAAATCCATATTGTCGATTTTCGTGCGCAATTGATAGCCACCTGGAACTTCTTCCAAAGTCACACCACGGCGTCCACCCGCGTATTCCACCGCCAATTGGTCAAGAGCTCTGCGGATTTTATCGCCTTTAATGTTTGTACCTTTGAAAAGAAGTTTCAAAGACGCCAAGCTTACAGGACGATCACTGGCAAAAAGAACGCTCTCAACGATACTTTCAAGGCGCTCTTCTTCAACGAATTCAATTTCTTCAATTTCTGCAGAATCAAAATTATCAAGCTCCGTGCCTTCCACAGACACTTCGTCTTCAGAAGACATTTCCATTTCTTCAACGTCTTCCTCGCTTGCTTCAGGCAGGAAACCTTCCGACTCTTCTTCCTCTTGAAGAAAGACAGAGGCGTCGGATTCAATACCGTCTAATTCAGAGGACATCTCTTCAGAAGATTCTTCAGAGGCTTCAAAGTCGGTTTCTACTTCAGTTACACCGTCATTCGACGATTCCGCTCTGCCGGCTTCCGCCGCTAGAACTTCAACTTCGGACTGAACTTCTTCGTTTTTTTTGCGTTTTCTAGCCATGATTTCCTCTAAACTTCTGAAACATCATCTTTAAATAATTCATTTTCCATCGCCAAGATTTCTTCATCGCTTGCGATGTCTTGGCTGGCTTCTTCAAGAGAAACCTCTTGTCCGTCCCCTTCGACAAAATCGAGGTTCATGGACATTTGCGGAGATTCTGCGAATTCAAATTCTGCTTCAGCTTCGGGCCCCTGGCCCTCCGCTCTGCCGGCGTCCGCCGCATCCGCCAGAAGATCTTCTGTTGGATCAATCTTCTTGGATTCTTCCATCATCTTGGCAGCCACTTCGTCGGCTCTCATGGAGTCGTATTCTTCCACGCGAGACAAGACGTCTGTTTCAATCGGCTTTTTTGTATCAATCCAGATGTCTGAATAAACTTCAGACTGATAAAGGCTGACAAAACCCATTTTACCAAGTTCAAGCAAAGACAAGAACGTGATCAGAGCTTGGCGCGCGCGATCTTCCGTCGCATTCACAAGTTCCATCAATGTGACTTTTTGACCTACGATCAAACGATCTTTGATCTCCAGAACACGACTAGAGATAGATTGAGCTTTCGCTGCCACTTGGTGAATTTTCTTTTTCACCGAGCGAAGCATTTTTCTGTATGTCGAAATCAAAGAGAACAAAGCGTTCTCTTCAAGAATAATTTCTTCTTCTTTTTGATCCAAAGATTCGCGAGTTCCGCGAAGCCACACATCACGACCCACCAAAGGACGGTCATAAAGGAGTTTTGAAGCTTCTTGATATTTTTGATACTCAAGAAGTTTTTGCACAAGTTCTTTGCGCGGATCTTCTTGCTCGATCACTTCCCCGTTTTCATCGTACTGAGGAAGAAGCATGCGGGATTTGATTTGAATCAATGTCGAAGCCATAGCGACAAACTCGCCAGCTACTTCCAGATCCAATTCTTTCATCAACTTGATGTATTCAAGGTACTGCTTGGTGATCTCATGAACTTTAATATCCATGATATCCATTTCTTCTTTACGGATAAGGTAAAGAAGAAGCCCCAGAGGTCCTTCAAATTTAGGCAACTGAACTGTAATACTCATGAAAGATGGTCCCCTCTTACCATTTCATACTTGAGCGCACGATTTCCAAAGTTTTTTGGGCTTCCTTGCGCGCTTTGTCGCATCCAGCGTCGATGATTGAATCAAGGCGACCTGGATTATTCAACAACTCTTTTTTCTTTTCTCGAGGCTCTAACGAAATCTTTTCGATATTCGCCGCCAAACGTCCTTTGCAGTCCCCACAACCGATTCCTGCGGAGCGACATCCAGCCTCCACCCACTGTAGATCTTCTGCAGAAGAATACAGTTTGTGATAGCCATAGACAGAACATTTTGTTGGCTCACCGACATCCTCACGACGAACGCGGGCTGGATCAGTGACCATCATATTTACTTTTTTCTTCAGATCTTTTTCAGAATCCTCTGTGAGATACAAAGTGTTGCCATAAGACTTCGACATCTTTCTGCCGTCAAGCCCAGGAACCAGAGGAATTTCCGTGAGGAGATGACTCATCTCCGGAAGTTTTGCTTTATATAAATTGTTAAAGCGACGAACGATCTCACGAGAAATTTCCAAGTGAGAAATCTGATCGGCTCCCACCGGAACTTTGTGCGCACGGTAAATCGCGATATCGGCGGCTTGCAAAACCGGATACGCGAAGCGACCCAAGTTGTGCGTGTCATTCGCCTTCATTTCTTCAACGGCGTCTTTCCACGTGTTCACACGTTCAAGCCAACCCATTGGAGTGAGATTTGCGAAGATCATGAAAAGTTCAATATGCTCAGGAATGCGGCTTTGAATAAACAAAGTCACTTTTTCTGGATCTACTCCCCACGCCAGGAATTCGGCAATCATCTCGCGCGTCCACGGAGCAATTTCTTTCGGTGATTTGTAGGCCGTGGTCATCCCATGCCAGTCCATCGCCCCAAAGAAGCATTCATACTCATCTTGAAGCTTCACCCAGTTTTGCAGAGCACCCCAGTAGTGACCGATATGCAAGCGTCCTGTGACGCGCATTCCGGACATAACTCTTAATTTTTTTGCAGGGGCTTGAACGACTCCGTTAGCTTCAGAACTCATATTCCAAAGCCTCCCAAAGCCAAGGTCACAAGATTGTTATAACCCCAGATTACTGGGACCGCGAGAACGCGCAAAGCTCCTGTTAAAACCAGAGCCATCAAAATCATGCTTGTGATGTGTTCGTTCTGTTCTAATTTGTAGTTGAGCTGTGCCGGTAAAAAACGCGCCAAAACTTTTCCGCCATCCAAAGGATGAAGAGGCAAGATATTGAAAACCGCTAAGAACAAATTCGTGATGATAAATGTCTTAAGGATTTCAATCAGACCGCCTGCATAACTAAGAGCGATAAAATATTTCGCTACAACCGCGATCAAAATCGAACCGATAATCGCCAAAAGAATATTTGAAAGAGGACCCGCGAGCGCGATCCAAAACATATCCACTCTTGGATTTTTTAAATTGCGGGTATTGACCGGAACTGGTTTTGCCCAACCAAAAAAGATCGGTGTTGCCAAAACGATAGAAACGATCGGAAGAATCAATGTTCCGATCATATCCATGTGCGCGAGAGGGTTCATCGTCAGACGTCCCATCACCTCCGCCGTGTTGTCACCGCGACGACGCGCCACCCAACCGTGAGCGTACTCATGGAAACAGAGTGCAAAAAGAAACGGAATAAAATAAATGCCAATCTTGGCGCCAATCTCGACGAAATCCATATCACCTCACGCTAAAGCACGCCTAGACTCTTGTCTAGCATGTCGAATCACTTGCTTATATAAAGTGCAAACAGTGTAACACAGCTTGTTAAGAGAAAAGCTCTCGTCTTTCCAAGACCTTGAATAAATTCTTTGAACCATATACTTTCATCGCAATTATTTTAACAAGACTGGGAGTTTTTAAATCAACGTTTATCTAAGCCCGTCGTGAGTTCCGCAGCAGCAGCCCCACGGGCGCGTCCGCGAGGACTGTTTGAGCAGAGGGTTTAGGTAAACGTTGATTTAAAAACTCCCCGATCGAAGGGAAAAAATCATGTCTGACGTAACTAATGCACGTCCAGCTCTAACAATGCTATCCGAAGACGAAGCCGCTTTTCGTGATGCTGTAAGAGCTTTCGCTGAATCTGAAATCAAACCTCATGTGACACACATGGACGAAAAAGCAGAGATGGATCCTGCTATCGTTAAGAAACTTTTCGAAATGGGCTTGATGGGTATCGAGACTCCAGAAAAATACGGTGGAGCGGGTTCGACTTTCACAATGGCTTGCTTGGCTGTTGAAGAAATCGGTCGCGTTGACGGTTCCGTTTCCGTTCTTGTTGACGTTCAAAACACTTTGACGACAAACGCGTTCCTTAAATGGGGAACAGAAGCTCAAAAAGAAAAATACTTGGGCAAAATGGCCACTGAATGGGTGGGCGCTTACGCTCTTTCTGAATCCTCTTCTGGCTCTGATGCTTTCGCATTGAAACTTAAAGCAGAAGATAAAGGTGATAAATGGGTTTTGAACGGTTCAAAACTTTGGATCACAAACGGTAAAGAAGCCAATGTGTTTATCGTGTTCGCCAACATCGACCACGGTAAAGGCTACAAAGGTATCACAGCATTCGTAGTTGAAAAATCATTCCCAGGTTTCAAAGTAGGTAAGAAAGAAGATAAGTTGGGTATCCGCGCTTCTTCTACTTGCGAACTTCTTTTTGAAAACTGCGAAGTGCCTAAAGCCAACGTTCTAGGCGAAGTGGGTAAAGGTTATAAAATTGCGATCGAAACTTTGAACGAAGGTCGTATCGGTATCGGCGCACAAATGATCGGTATCGCTCAAGGCGCTTACGAAGCAGCACTTGGCTACGTTAAAGGCCGTGAGCAATTCGGAAAACCAATCGCTCACTTCCAAGGCGTTCAATTCCAATTGGCAGAAATGCGCACGGAATTAGAAGCGGCTCGTTTGATGGTTTACAATGCCGCTCGTCTTAAAGACGCTGGCCAAGACTTCATCGAAGCTGCGGCGATGGCGAAACTTTACGCTTCTCGCGCTGCTGAAAAGATCACTTCTAAAGCGATCGACTTGTTCGGCGGTAACGGATTCACTAAAGAATACCCAGTAGAAAAATTCTGGCGCGACGCTAAGATCGGTCAGATCTACGAAGGTACGACAAACATGCAATTGCAAACAATTGCGAAAATGGAACTCGATAAGTAGTTCTTACGAAAAGGCCTCCCACGGAGGCCTTTTTTATTTCGTTTCCAGTAAATTCTGGTTAAGCTTAAAGCCATGAAAATCATCTTGGCTTTTCTTCTTTTGTTGTCTTTGGAATCTTTTGCGGCGGAAAGGGTTTTTCGTCTTCACCTGTCTAACGAACCCGGCGGACTAGATCCAAACAAACAGCGCACCTCTTCTTCAAGTTATGTCTTAGGCAATCTTTATCGCAATATTTTTAGCTATGACGACAGCAAGGGTCTTGTTCCTGATTTAGGAACGGGATGCAAGCGCGATAAAAAACAAAATCTTCTTTGCGCTCTTAAAAAAGATCTTGTGTGGAGTGATGGTTCACCTTTGACTGCCGAAGATTTTCTTCGCACTTATAAAAAAATTCTGAATCCAAAAAATGCCACTCCCCGTGCGGATCTGCTTTTTAAAATTAAAAATGCGGAGGATATTTTTGCAGGTAAAAAAGGTCTTGAGACTTTGGGGGTGTCGGCTCCGGATAAGCTCACTTTGAAGTTTGAATTTCAAACACCGGATCCTGATTTTGAATACAATCTTGCGAATTTTCTTTTAGCTCCGACGAAAGAGGATCTCTCCGCTTACAATGGTCCTTACAAACTCAAAGAGTGGAAAAAAGGACAGAAGATTGTTTTGGAAGCCAACACTCGCTACCAAGGGGGGCATCCACAACGTCCGCAGGTCGAGTTTCTTTTTGTCGAAGAAGACACCGTGGCCTTGCAACTTTATGAAAAGAATGAATTACAATTTTTAAGACGTCTTCCGACTCTTTTTATTCCTTCTTATAAAACTCGCAAAGACTTCTATTGGTATCCGGTGATTCGTTTGGACTATCTTGGATTTGGTCCGGAACTGGCGACACAGGAAGATGTGCGCAAAGCTTTCACTTACTCTCTTAACTACGTTGAATTGCAAAAGATTTTTTCTTCTGAGGGAAAACCCGGCTGTATTGGACTTCCCGACTCTTGGTTTCCGGAAAAAGCACCGTGCTTTGATTATGATCTTAAGAAAGTTCCTAAAATCACGAGCACTAAAACCTACACTTTGATGTTCTCAGCACTTGGTGGCGAGGATCACAAACGTGCCACCGAATGGTTGCAAAATCAGTGGTCTAAGAATGCGGGACTTAAAACTCACCTTGAGGTGAAAGAAAACAAGGTCTTCCTTCAAATCCTGCAACAGAATCCTCCAGCCCTGTTCCGCAAAGGAGTGTCTCCGGATCGCCCGACCTGCCTTGCTGCTTTAGAAACTTTTGCGCCAACAAGCCCTGAGAACTATCTTTCTATTAAATCGCCAGAATACGAAAAGATTTTGTCCTCACTTGCGCAGACGAAGAAGCCTGCAGAGCAAAAGAAATGGTGCCTTGCCGGAGCTGATTATCTGATGAAGAACCATTTGATGATTCCACTGGGCGCTATTCACTTCTCAATTCTCGTAAAACCTGAATTTATTGGATGGAAATTGAATCAAATGAATCAGCTGGACTTGTCGGACCTGCACTTAAGACCCTAAAATGGTTTTATGAATTCAGCAACTCAGTCCGTCGACATTCACAAAGATCAAATCATTTTTAGCGAAGGCGATGCCGGTGATTGTGCCTACATCATCGAAAAAGGCCGCGTGCTGATTTACATCACTAAAGACAAAGAGGAAATCCCTCTGACGATTTTAGGTGAAGGCGAAATCTTTGGTGAGATGGCACTGATCGACAATCAAAATCGCTCTGCCTCCGTGCGCGCTCTTGAAGATGTGCGCCTGGCTATCGTCACAAAACAGCAAGTTCTTGAGCGTGTTTCAACAGCCGATAAAGTCGTGCAGCTTTTAATGCGTGTTCTTCTTAAAAGACTGCGCCGTAAAAACTTAAACACACCGACAGGCACGCGCGTAACAGACGTAGAATTTGATAACTCCGGCGCTGGTGATGACGGTACGCAAAGCGCTTTAGATCAAATCAAATTGGAAAATCAAATTTTCCAGGCTTTTCAAAATAAAGAATTCGAACTTTTCTATCAGCCGATTGTAAATTTAAAGACCAAACAAATCACAGGCTGCGAGGCTCTGCTGCGATGGAACAGTCCTCTGCATGGCTTGGTGTCTCCGAATCTTTTCATTGATGTGATTGAAAATTCTTCGATGGTGATTCCGATTGGACATTGGATTATCAATCAGGCCTTAAAAGATTTGCGCACGATTCAAGATCAATTGCGCTTAAACAAAAAAGACAAAATGGCTGACGAGTTTATGATGAGTATCAATATCTCGGGCCGTCAGTTCACGCACTCTGATTTCGTGAACAACTTAGAAGACCTTCGCGAAAAACACGACCTGCAAACAAAGAACATCAAACTTGAAATGACTGAAAGAATCATGATGGACGGTGCGATCGCTCTTGAAGCGCTAAATCAGTGCCGTAATCAAGGTTATGCAATCTCCATTGATGACTTCGGAACAGGTTTCTCTAGCTTGCAGTATCTCACACAGATGCCGATCAGCTTCCTTAAGATTGACCGTTGCTTTGTGATGAAGGTTCTCACAGATCCAAAATCCAAAGCCGTTGTGAGTTCGATCATCCACTTGGCCCACGCCATGGGAATTGAAATCATCGCCGAAGGTATCGAGAACAACGAAGAATCGCTGGTTCTAGAAACTCTCGGTGCGCGCTATGGCCAGGGGTACTTGTTCTCGAAACCCGTCGACATGGGCCGCTTCCTTAAATTGATTTAAAAGGTACCAGGTACCTTTTTCCCGGATCAAAATGAGACTGTTTAGGTACCTGGTACCTTTTTTCGTTTAGGTCCTTAAGTCCAATAGGCCTCCTCCGATAAGTCTTATGTCTTAAGACAATCAACCAGCTTAAGATTTCAACTGGAGGTCACTCAAGATGGCTGACAAAAAATTCGAAAAACAAATCCCAAATAACGTAGTTTCTTTAGAATCGGCTCGCTGCTGCGGCGAAGGCTGCAAGAAAAAGTCTGAAAAGGCGGGTTTCTGCGCTGAACACTTTGATTGGTTCAAAGCAGGCTTGATCACGAAGGACGGGATGAAGGCTTCCGACTTTGATAAGAAGTATTATCACTACGTCGCGAAAAAAGCGGCTTAGTTCTCGTTACCATTTAAAATTTCTACCGTTAAAGAGAGCCGGGACCCAACCCGGCTTTCTGCTTTTAAGGGATCTGCGCCCAGAATGCAGAAAATAGGATGAGGCCTACAAAGAAGAACTTAATTCCGATGGAAAACGCTTCGCGCATGGACATGACTTCTCTTCGGTGCCCGCCTTTGCTAGTATAAGTCCAGTTTAACCACAGGGGATTTGCCATGAAGAAGGCCGCTTTAATTACCGGAGCTAGTAGCGGGATCGGTGCCGCGACAGCGATTGAATACGCTAAAAACGGCTATTTCGTATACCTGATGGCTCGTAATAAAGAACGCCTGCAAGAAGTCGCAGCTCAATGTCGCAGTGGTGCTTCGATTGTTTCTTGCGATGTCACCGACGTCGCAGCCTTGAATAAACGCCTTGATGAAATGCTCACCGCAAAAATCCATCGTATTGAAGTCGTTGTGAACAACGCTGGAATTTATCAAACGCATTCCACGGAAGAAGGTACCGACGAAATTTGGATGAAGCAGTTTGAAGTGAATCTCTTAGGACCTGTACGCATTGTCCGTGCTTTTTTTCCTTACTTTAAAGAGCAAGGCGGAGGAAGCATTGTGAATATTTCTTCGACCCTCGGACTTCGCCCGGGAGGATCAAACTCTTCTTATTCAGCCAGTAAAGCAGCGATGGTAAATTGGACTCAGAGTCTCGCTTTGGATGGCGGGCCTCATAAAATTCGCGCGAACTGCGTCTGCCCTGGAATTGTCGACACTCCGATTCATAGTTTTCACCATCTTGATTCTGAACAGAAAACAATCACATTAGAAAAAATGAAATCCTTGCAGCCCTTGGGCCGTATTGGAACCGCAGAAGAAGTGGCGAAAGCTGCTTACTTCTTAGGTTCCGATCTTTCGAGCTGGACGACAGGAGCGATTCTTTCTGTTGATGGAGGAATCAATCTCACATGATTCTGACTTTAAAGAGCTCCTTTAGCAGCGCTCATTTTTATGCTCAGCCTCTTTGGGATAAAACTCAAAACCAGAACACTTTTGGTCGCTGCTACACACAATACGGTCACGGACACAACTACACTTTAGAAGTGGGTTTTATTTTACATAATTCTGCAGAGATTCAGAAAAAATCAGAATACCAAAATCTTTTAACTCAACTGACAACGCGATTGGATCACGAACATCTCAACTTTGTGATTCCTGAGTTCAAAGACAAAGTTCCTACCACGGAAAACATCGCACTTTATTTTTTAGACAAATTAAAATTATCTGTTTCAGAAAAAGATCTTTCTTATATCAAGCTTTATGAAATGGACACTCTTTGGACGGAGATCCGCCTATGAGCGAAGAAAAAGTACGTTTATCAAAACTCATGGCTGAAAGAGGCATTTGTTCCCGTCGTGAAGCGGATGAATACATTGCTAAGGGTCTTGTTCTTGTTGACGGTATTAAAATTGATCAATTGGGAACAAAAGTAGATCCCCACGTTAAAATCACCTTGGAAGCTGAAGCTTTGAAAAAACAAAAGCGTTTAGCAACGATTATTTTGAATAAACCGATTGGTTACGTGTCAGCGCAACCTGAACCACCCTACCAGCCTGCGATCAAATTGATCACGCCAGAAAATCAATTTGGCGAATCTAAACAGCGCTTACGCCAGGAACACTTTCAAGGATTGGCGGTCGCCGGACGTTTGGATATCGACTCTCAAGGTCTTTTGCTTTTCACTCAAGACGGTCGTATTGCAAAAAAAATCATCGGTGAAGAAACCAAACTTGAAAAAGAATACATCGTGCGTGTGCAAGGCTCTTTGCCTGATGACAAATTAAAGCTTCTCAATCATGGACTTTCTTTAGATGGAAAAGCCTTGAAGCCTGCAAAAGTGGAATGGCTCAACCAGGACCAACTACGCTTTATTTTGCGTGAGGGAAAGAAACGTCAGATCCGTCGCATGTGTGAAGCTGTGGGACTTAAGGTGACTGGTTTAAAGCGTGTGCGCATCGGAAAACTTCGTCTTGGTCAATTACCGGAAGGTAAATGGCGCTTTCTGGAAGATGACGAGACACTTGATTAATCTATGAAAAAGATTTTTCTGTTACTGTTTCTTTTTTCATTAAGAACTTGGGGGCAGGCTCCAAATGCGACGGAAACAGTAAAACCTCACGGGGAATCTTTCACCGTTTACGTTGAAAACGACACCCGTCGGCTGGGCGGTCCTAACTCGGACCAAGGCTATACCAATGGAATTCGTTTTTCTTATGTGTATGCAGAAAACAAAATTCCTGCGTGGATTCCGCCTCTGACAGGTTGGTCGGAGCGACTGAATAAAGAATTTAACAAATCCACAACGAACTTCGGCGTTTCTTTAGCTCAGCAGATTTATACGCCTAACAACAAAAACACCGCTGAACTTATCAAAAACGATCGTCCTTATGCGGGCTGGCTTTATTTAGGTTTTACAGCGAACTTCAAAACACCGACGCACAGTCATTCTTTGGAGTTAGATATCGGCGTTATCGGCCCTGAAGCCATGGGTGAAAAAGTACAAAATAGTTTTCACGACATGATCAATGTTCCCGATGCAAAGGGGTGGAAGAATCAGCTTTCTACCGAGCCCACTTTGCAGGCATCCTACTTTCAAAAAATTCGCTTCTTTGAATTAGAAAACGAATCAGGACGAAGTTTTGATTTTATTCCTTACGGGGGAGCCTCTTTCGGAAACGTTCTTATCGCCGGTCATATCGGCGCTATAGCTCGCTTGGGTGTACGTCTTCCCGATGACTTTGGCCCTTCCCGCCTTTCTTCCGCCGATGGTGATGCCATTGTTAATTTTGATGGCAAGCCTCATCATATTCCTTGGCGCGTGTATGGCTTTGCCGGCATTCGTGGAAACGCCATTGCTCGAAATATTTTCTTAGATGGAAACACCTTTCGCGACAGCCATCGAGTTAAAAAATATCCCTTCACAGCAGAAACTGAAGTAGGTTATGCCGTGCAGATTTCTCATTGGAGTTACTCTTGGCGCTTTGTCACTGTGTCTCCTGAGTTTGAAGAGAAAAGTGAATTTAGCAGCTATGCTTCAATCTCGCTTTCTTACTTCCGGGATTTTGAGTAACTCGACCGTTCACACCCTGTGAACATTTATCGATAAACTTATCGTTCAGATATTTTCATCCGGCCTTTTTTCATAAAACCAAACACCGTCGTCCTGGTTCATAAAAAATGAGGCACATCCCTTGCTTTCCATGATTTCACAACAAAATCAAAGAAAGGAGATTTTTGTGAAGTCAGTTATTATTGCGGTTATTTTCCTAAGCTCGTCGTTTGCTTCGGCAGGCCAGGGAGACACACCGCCAGAAGAGCTTTCTCTTCAAATGGTATGCAATGCCATCTTTAGCATCCTTGAGGAGAAAGACATGTTGGCATGTCGAGATATCGGTATCGCTGCCGGTATTGATTTTAGAACGGACTCGGTTCTAGAAGGTTACAATCAAGCGTTAGATCTTTGCACGTTTGGAGATACATCTCATAACATCAAAGATTTAAGACAAGATGCTTTGAGCGGTCTTCGTCGCGTTCGCGATGCGAAAGTAAAAGCTATTGGCAGCACCAATTCTTTATGTGATTTGCTATAAAGCTCTTTGGTTTCCTCCTGTCGCCTGACGGGAGGAAACTTTTATTCCGTTCGGAGCGCTTGCATCGGCGCCATTTTTTCAGCGCGAAGAGCCGGAATCAGTCCACTTAATATTCCTACGGCTACGATAGAACCAAAAGAGATGAGGAAGGCCCACGGATTAAAGATCCATTCGAACTCAAGCTTGCTCACGAATTTCGTCGCAGCAAAAAGAATCAGTTCATAAGAAAGAACTCCTAAAAGCACACCTACCAGACCTGCGATAAAACAAATCAGCATTGACTCCATCAAGATTAAGGATCTTAAACTTTGATCGGTCGCCCCCAAAGCTTTTCTTAATCCGATTTCACGCACACGTTCATTTAAAGACACGAGCATCATGTTGGCAATACCAACACCGCCCACGCATAAAGAAACCAAAGCAATGGCCGCGAGAAAGCCAGAGAAGATATTTAAAAAGCGATTCATCTGTTCAATCAAAACGGCGTCGGAGTCCGCCCTAAAACGTCCTGAGGTTCCGTATTTCTTTTGAAAGAACGCGCGCAAACCTTTCCCCATGTTTTCCATGGAGGCTCCGTCTTTCATCTCAATCAGGATTTCACGGATTTGCACGGACCACCAGTTTTTGCTCTTGGCCTGAAAGTACGTGAACGGCAAATAGATTTCTAAATTCGGTTTACGCCATTCATTGCGACTGGAAGTTTGCGCAGCCACACCGATTACGGTGCAAGACATCTCTTGATTGTCTTCAGATAAAAACAATACTTGCCCCAGCGGCTGCACATTGGAAAAAAGTCTTTCCGCGACTTCGTATCCGATAATGCAGACGGAGCTGCGATTTTTTACGTGATAGGCATTGACCGGATTGCCGACAATGATTTTTTTCTTCGCGATATTAAAAGTATCTTCGTTGACACCCAAAACGCGCACATCATTGTCGATCGTTTTCCCGGCAAAAACGACAGAGACATTTCTTCCTGTCAGAACTGGCGAAAGTCTTTTGATCTCAGGAAAAATATTTTTTAGAGGAACAAGATCTGTCTCCCATTTAAAATAATCAAAGACCGCGCCTTTAATGTCCTTGGCTTTCATATCCCAGTTCGGATAGCCGTTAAATTCAAAAGTATTCACTCCCATTTCAGCATAACCAGCCAGGATTTTTTCCTTCGCAAATCCTCCCAGGGTCATCATGGATAAAACCGCACCGACACCGATGGTTACACCTAACATTGTAAGAAGCGCTCGGACTTTATTTACTGAAAGCTGCATCCAGGCATTCTGCGCCAGATATCTCAGAAGGTCCGCGTTCCAGGCTATGTCCTGAGTTTTTAAAGAAGAATTCTTATGTAACATCAGCGAGGTTTTTTGATGATGAAGAACTTCCTCTTTTTCTAAACGACCATCGCGAACATGAATAATGCGATCGGCTTGTTTGGCGACTTCGCTGTCATGAGTGATAAGCACCACTGTGTGGCCTTCGCTGTGAAGACGTTTTAATTCTTTTAAAACGAGTGCTGAGTTTACGGAATCTAAATTCCCCGTAGGTTCATCGGCTAAAATCAGACGCGGTTTTTGCATCAAGGCGCGAGCAATGGCCACACGCTGCTGTTGACCGCCTGAAACTTTGCTTGGAAGTTCATCTTTCTTTTCGCGAAGACCGAATTTTTCCAAAAGCTCTTCGGCCCGAGCTTTGAGCTCGGAGCGATCTTTTGAAACCTCTAAAGGATAAAGACCTCCGAGTTCCACATTTTCTAAAAGCGAGAGTTTAGGAAGAAGATGAAACTGCTGAAACACGAAACCAATTTCAGACGCTCTAAAAAAAGCCGCTTCAGAACGAGTGAGTTCGTTCAGATTTTTTCCAGCGACAATAAGTTCGCCGGATTGAACTCGGTTCATGGCTCCTAAAAGATAAAGCAGCGTGGATTTTCCAGAACCGGAAGGCCCTTGAATGGCGACGAAGGACCCTTCTTCGATGGAAAAAGAAAGCTCCCTGAGAACAGGTTGATCTGTTCCTGGATAAGAGAAAACAAGGTTCTTCGCCGAGATATAACTCATCTACGAGTTCTCCAGCATCGAGGCAAAGTCGACTTTTTGAACTTTCTCGCCTTCTTTAACCCCTTCTAAGATTTCGACTTTCTCTTCATTGGAAACACCGGTTTTAACAATACGTTTTTCACCGTTTTCCAAGAGGACATAACTTTCACCGCCTTGAACATAAATAAATTCATGGCGCAAAGTTAGAACATTTTCTTTTTTAAACGTGATGATATCAATCAACGTACTCATTCCTGATTTTAAATCCGCATCGGGATTGAGAACTTTTAAAGTGATCGGAAATTCGACAACACTGGAACGATCCCAACGATCTTTGTCGTTGGAAGCTAAAGCCAGATCTACGATTTGAGCTTTATAAGATTTTTCTGATAAAGCCATCGGCTTCAGCAGAGCCTCTTGCTTCACAGTCATTTTCACGCGATCAATTTCAGCGGCGTTCACATAGACGTACATTTCAGAAAGATCGTCCACGCGAAGGATGTAGTCCGTGACGTCACTTGCTTTTACAAACTCCCCTTCCTGATGACGGATCTGAACGACTCGACCGGTAACAGGTGAACGCAAAGGATAAGCTTGCTCGAAGCTTGAAAGCGATTGCACGACAGAAACCAGAGGGTCTCCGGCTTTAACATTGTCGCCGATTTTGACGAAAATCTTTTTCACATAGCCTGCGTAAGAAGCGACAATCACCGCTTTTCTTACGGGCTGAACAATTCCCGACAACGACACACGTTGAATGATGTCGCCTTTTTCAACGATTCCTAAAGAAGATTTTTTATTTTTACCAGATGAAAATAAAAACGGCACACAGGCCACAATCGCAAGAATAGCGACGATCAGAAGAGTTTTTTTACTGAACAGATTTTTCATCGAGATATCCTTTACGGTGTTCCAGTTCCAGGCGCGTTTGAATAAGATTGTATTCTGTCTGAATTTTTTGAATCTGTACTGAAATTAAATCAGACAAAGAGGTCGAATAGTTGAGGAAAGACGTTTGTCCTTCACGAAAGTCGCGCTCCATAAAAGCGAAGTTTTCAGTCTCTACTTTGACCAATCTTTCCGCGAGTTCATACTGTCTTTGAATCAGCTTCACTTGGTCGTAAAGTTTTTTGATAGCTGACTTTGCTTCACGTTCATCAAAGGACGTGCGCACATCCTGACGGAAACTTTCTAAATGAGAAGCCTTCACTGCCGAGCTGCGTCCTCCCCAGTCCCAGAGATTCCAGTTAAATGTGACGCCCACACTCCAGAAAGTTTTGTCATTGTCTTCCCAACGCGTGTTGGTTTGAAAATAACTGTCGCTGCCATAACCCAGCTTCCCGACCAAATCGAGCTTTGGCCAGTTTTCAATTTTTAGAAGATTCTCTTCGGAGCGACGAAGCTCCTGAACCAAAGATCTTTTTTCGGTTTCGTAGATAGAAACATCAGATGATGAAGGAAAAGCTTTTTGTTGATAGTCACTCACTTGAGCCGGCACTTCGGAAAGATCCAAGTGCACCTTTAAATCTTCGCGGGCTTTCACGGCGTCATACTGAGCCGACGTCTGTGCTAAGATGGCGCGTTGATATTGAGATTCAAAACGCAAAAAATCCTGACGAGGACGAACACCCTGACGATACTGTGCGGTTACCAGATTGTAGACCTTTTCTACTTGCACCGTGTTTTTGGACTGCAGCTCTTCGATTTTCTGCGCCTTTAAAACATCAAGATAAAGCTGCACTGTTCTGAGAATTGTTGCCGACTTTTCGCGGCGATAATCTAGCTCTGTGAGGGCTCTGCGGGATTTCGAAATTTTAAAGTTCGTATAACTCAAACCGTGATCGTAAAAGTTTTCCGTCAAGCTGATCGCAGCATTGCTGTCCCAGTCATAGTCTCTTTGAGTGGGACTTTCTTTAGTGTAAATATAAGAGGCCGTTAAATCCAAAGAAGGCAAGAACGCCGAACGAGTTTGCTTAACACCCAGTTCTGATTTTTCCAGCTCCAAGGATTGCTGCTGAAGGGAACTTGATTTTTTAAGGGCGATATCAACAGCCTCAGGAAGCGTGAGACTCCAAGCCGGAAAAGAAAATAAAATCATCCCAAGGACTAAGAATCTCTGCATCTTCCGTCTCCGTTTGCTTTTGCCATCAAACGAAGGGCAAAAGACTATGGCATCGGTTTTAAGAAATCCAAACGCAGGTTTTCATAATACTGAATTTCTTCTTCAGTGAATCCCGCTTTGATTCTTAAATCGCGATTCAAAGGCTCAATACGTTTCGGGAGCCTTTTTCTTAAGGAGTCCATTCTCTCTGGAAAGTCCTGGGAGGGGTCAAGCTTTTCTTTCCTGCAAATTTCACGATACCATCTTGAGCCAAAATCAACATGACCGATCTCCTCGTAATTGATCTGCTTCACGATTTTTTGAATGGTGTTCTTCCCGTCTGTTCCCTCTAGGCGACGGATCAAGGTGTCTCCGGCATCAAGGCCACTGCCCTCAAGATAGCGGTGCACAATCAAGATACGATCTAAGAGCGAGTCTTCAACGCTCACCGCGCGCCACAATGCCATGTGCACGGGCCAATCACCCCATTTAAATCCAAGATCTGCGATGCCCTCTAAGCACATGCGCAAATGTTGAGCTTCCGAGACCGTCACGGCCAATAGCTCTTCGCGGAATCCTTGCGGCGCATCCGGATACTCCACCAGCGTGCGAACTCCGAGTTCCATGGCTTGAAGTTCGATACTGGCCAAGTCATGAAGCATGCGGGCCTGCCCCTCAAGGGTCGAAAAACCTTTTTTGGGAGGGTGAAATTTGGGGTGCAAAACGGGGACATCCCGGGCTGGTTCTTCGGGCACAAGATAAGGAGAGCTCAATTTAAGAGCATCCTCACAATATTTTTCGATATTTTGGATCTTTTCCCAGACGTCGGGCGTTGAAAAACTGAACATACCCCCTTTTACATCCTGCTCCCATTCTTGCCAAATATTTCCTGATTTGCTGCAATATATATCCTCAAGTCGAAGAAGGAGACATATGGGAAAGTCATGGAAAAACGCCGGTAAGGTTGAGAAAGCTCAACAAAAAGGCCAAATATTCACCAAACTTGCGCGCGAGATTGCCGTCGCTGCGAAAGCCGGTGGTCCTGACCCCAATGCCAATGCCCGTCTTCGTATGGCGATTGATGCTGCGAAAAAAGTATCTTGCCCGAATGACACGATCGAGCGTGCGATTAAAAAAGGCGCGGGTCTTTTGGATGACGGAAAGATCATCGAAGAGATCACTTACGAGGGCTACGGTCCTCACGGTGTGGGCGTGATCGTGGAATGCCAAACAGACAACAAACACAGAACAGCTCCAGACATGCGTCATGCGTTTAAATCTCATGAAGGCAATATGGGTGAGGTTGGATCTGTGGCATGGATGTTTGATCGCGTAGGTCTTATCGAAGGAACCAAAGAAGGTAAATTCGATCCAGACGAAGAAGCGATTGAAGCCGGAGCGAACGAAGTTTACCCCGACGATTCTGGTGCTTATGAGTTCTACACGAACGCGGATGACTTGGATGCGGTTCGTGACGCTCTTATGAAACGTGGTTGGAAAATCACAAAGGGTGAGCTTTCATTCAAAGCCAAAAACATCACAGAGCTTTCTGATGAACAAAGAAAAGACGTTGAGGAGTTCTTAAACTACCTTGACGATATGGACGACACGCACCGCGTGCACGCAACTATTTAATCTTTTTTTTAAGATTGAAATACCAAAACGCCGCTTCAAAAGAGCGGCGTTTTTTTTACTTTCCTAAAGCACCTAGAATCAGCCTCTGATAAAAGAAGTCTTTAGCAGTTCTGGTTTTATAAAGCTCCATGCGCTCTAATTCTGCCCTGTATTTATTTTTAGATACACCAAGCCCTTTTACAAAGAAGCCGAGAAGTTTCTCAGCGTGAGCCTTCTTAAGCTGATTCAGAGATTTCCCCAAATTGATTTCTTCACTCGTAAAATCACTGCCAAAAGGAAAAAGTTTAAACTCGTCTTTATAAGCTTGAACAAACTCTTTTACCTTCTTGAGTGAATTGTCTTTTGCATAAGAAGGAATTTTATACTCTTTAGAAAGCTTGCCATTTCTTTGAGCGGTTTCCACAAGCTCTTCTTGAAACTCACTGTCGGCGATTTCAATCAGTCGACGAATCACGGTGTCGTCACTTTCGCCTTTAAGAAAAGCAATGCCGTACTCAGTAATCACGACATCCCGCAAATGGCGAGGAATCGTGGCGTGGCCGCGGGCCTCAACAACGTTGGAAGCCTTATGATTGTTTTTTAGATTCGTACTTCGCAACATTAAAACCGATTGGGCGTCTTCAAGTTCATGTGCCATAGCAACGAAGTTATATTGACCTCCCACCCCACTCACCACCTGGCCATTTTCAAGAGTGTCCGAAGCCGCCGCCCCCAGATAAGTGACCGCCATACAAGTATTAAAAAAGCGTGCATTTTTTCTTTGCTTTCGGATGGCCAGTTCGTGGGGATCATAGAGATCGTTAACCTTTGAGACCTTGGTCATCGAAAGCCCTTCGTAGTCCGCACCGGAAAGCGATCCCAACCAGTGATAAAAATCTTTGGATCCTAAAAAGAACGCCCCATGCAAATATCTTTTCGCGGATTCATTATGATCAAAGATCTCGCGCTTTAAAATACCGGCTTTTCGTAAATGCATAAAGCCATCCATTAACATTTCACTCGTCCCATAAAGGCCTTCCTGCAAAATGTTTAAATGGATTTTTTGATGCACATCCGGGCGCCCCTTCCAAAGATGTTCAGAAATTTTACGATAAAGAGCATTGTCCTTTTGTCGCATGATCATCGCATTCACCAAGGCATCTGAAAGAGAACCGATACCTATCTGCAAAGTTCCGGAATCCGCGATGAGTTGACTGGCATAAAAGCCAATAAGATGTTCGGCTTCATCCACCGAAACGCGGGGAACAGCAAAAAGTGAATGACGAACTTCTTCACTTTCAACAATGAAATCAAAGAAAGAGGCATCGACCTCGGCATCTCCACCCAAATAAGGTAGATCCGGGTGAATTACTCCGATCATAAGAAGTGGTTTCTGAGATTTTTTATAAAGTTCAACCACATCTAAAGTTAAATCGGGATTACAGCTCAGGCTTATTTTACTGCGGTCTTTAGAAAGGGCGACCATTTGCACAATCACATTGATATCGTGATCCAAAACCGCTCTTGCCACGTGGGTGTAATTAAGGCTGATGTAGGACTGCTGGGCGTTTTCATTTTTTAAAAGAGCGCCTGCCTGAAAATAAAATTCATGCAGATGAATATTCGATGGTACTTGCGCCTTGTGAAGATCTTGCAGATAAGTGAGATGGGGATAATCATCTCCAAAGTGCCTGGAGTAAAAAGGACCTAAAAAACGTTTTTCCAATTCGTTCTTAGGCTTTTCAAAATCCAAAGAAAGAGCCGTAAATATCTTAAGTGAAATCCGTGAGTCTTTTTTAGCTCTTTCGTAAATGCTATTCACGAGCTGATTTGGCTTTCCCAGTCCCAAGGGAGTGGCCAGCCTGATCGAAGATCCCAAACGCGAAAAAATAAAATTTTCAGCTTCCGCCAAAGATTTCGCAAACTCCATGTCTTTCATCATTTCGCTCTTTCATATTGAAGTCAAAAGAACCCAAGGTCCAGCGTTAGACGACACTTCGCTTTTTCCATATTTATTCCGTGCTAAAATAAGCTGTCAGTTGATGACAGACCATTACACAAAAGGAGGTAGTTTATGAGAACAGCTCTTTTGGTAGCCCTTCTCTTAATCGTTCCTCATCTAGTTCAAGGTGTTCCTTATACAGATAAAATGCAGGTCAACGGAGAGAGCTCTGCAGCCACGCGAATTATAGAACGTAAAGAAAAACAAGAAATGATAAAACAGCAAACACAGCGCGAACCTGCGAGCGACATGAAGAAAGAGGATCCCTCTTTAGTCCCCTGCCCTGCGGGACAACAGGTTCGGGAAGGTAAACTACGTGATTTAGCCAAAGTAGAAAATCACAGTACGACATGTCCTGGCGACGGTGAACTTCCAGATCATCCAAGCACTCATAATATGGACAATCCCTACATGGATAATAAATCTGGAACACCCATTGACGTCGAATGATGTCGAATAAAAAAGGGAGCGCGAAGCTCCCTTTTTTATTTTCAAATTTTTTACGAATCTTTTACTTTTTCAAAGCATCCACGATGTAAGAAATATTTGTAACATCCTCACCGCGACAACCGCCATCAGCGCACTTGTTACTCATCGTGCATTTTCTTACTCTGTCATAAGTGAAATCACTTGCGCCGCGAACAAGAATTCCTACGACTTCATTTGTTCTTGCATTGAAGACCGCGGAACCCGAGTTGCCGCCGTAAGTGTCCAAGTTCGCTTGAAAGTAAGCGCCTTGTTGGCTACGAACGTTGGCACCATCAGCAAATTTTGTTGGAAGACCTGAAGGATGACCAACAACGTAAATACCATCACCCGCTTGCACAGGCGTGCGTTGCAATGTCAGGGGTCTGTGACCACGGACAGAACGATCCAAACGAACAAGAGCATAATCCTGAGCGCTTGTGTATTCACGAGCTACGATTTCTTTGCAGTTATAAACTTCCGAAGCAGGCAATGACTCCGGAGCTGTTTTTGCATCAGCCATTTTAAAACCAAATACAAACGCGTAAGCAGAGCAATCCGCATTGCTGACACAGTGACCTGCTGTTGCGATCAAATCATCACCCACCAAAGAGCCTGAGCAATTCGCAGCTGTGGGTTGATCAAAGAACGGTTCATCCGAGCACAGATTCATTTCTTTTCCGTACTGAGAAGAAAGAATTTTTACGAGGCCATTTCCGCTATTCACGATACTTCTTGTTGGAATCAAAGCGACTGTCGAATCAGCGACATCACGGATGTCCGCTCTTTCCACTTGATACACATCAACACGATTGTCGTCGCCGTAGATTACTTTGGGTGTGATATTGACAAAGCCAACTGAAAACGTTGCTGCAACAGCGACACTGACGGCCGCCACGAATGAATTCCTTTTCACTTTTTCCCCTCTGAACGTTCTTCCTGAACATTCCCCTCTAAAAAAGTCTCTGTAAATTGACAGGGAAAAACAAACTATTTTTTAGTTTTTAGTAGATAGTCGAAGGCTGTTGCATAGAGTTTGATTTGCTTAAGCATCGAGTGCAAGCCGTTGGCCCTGCTAGGAGAAAGGTTTCCTTCGAAGCCCAAAGCTTTCAAAAATTCCGGAGGAGTCGCAAGAATTTCACTCGGAGATGCGCCTGAATACACCGACAACAACAAACCCACTAGACCCTTCACAATCAGTGCATCACTGTCACCTTGAAGAATCATCTGACCTTGCTCATTCAAATTCGCAGAAAGCCAGACTTGCGACTGGCACCCCTTCACCGCATTCTGCTCGGTCTTCAAATTTTCCGGCATTTCAGGAAGAGCTTTTCCCATCTCGATGATTTTTTTATAGCGATCTTCCCACTGCGTGAGCGCTGAAAAATCTTGGATAATTTTATTCTGTCTTTCTTGGATGCTTGTCATGTCTAGTTCACTTTCAATGTCGGAATGATCGAAAACAAATCTTCTTCCAAAGATTGACCTTGTTCACCGATCAACTCGTGGAAAGATTTTTTATTCATGTTAGAGATAACTTCAAAACATTTTTTATAGAAACCCTCTTGGTCCTCGTAGTAGCCATTCCAAAGTTCCCTGGCTTTGGCTTCCGGCATGACCCAGGATTTTTTCTCTGCCGCCGTCCCATCGTGGCGGTTGTGATAATCAAGCAAAGTCATAATCTGGCGCGGAGAAAAATCAAGCATCACCAGAGCCTCCTCAAGAAGGGCCAGCTCGACGTACCAAAGATAACTTCCCAATTTTTCCCAAAACTTCAATCCTGGTTTTCCGTAAGAACTTTTGCAGAAAAACGTCGTGCACACCACTCCGCGATTTCTCCACACGTTGCAGTTTTGTTTTTCTTTATTGTAGTAAGGGCAAAGCCAATCTTCTCTTTGGCCGAAATCCCCTTCTTCGCGGTGATTGAATTCCACCTGATAACGAACGGGTGCCACAAGTCCAATCGGCAAAGCGTATTCACGACGGGAAATCTTATCGCGGAAAATGCGATGCGCTTCCGTTGAAGAGCTTTCGTTAAAAAGTGCGCCGACCATGTAATTAGGAAGAAACGGATGAAACGTGCAGCACTTTAGATCCTCGCGATAATGGATCTTACCGCGATGCCTTGGACGAGACATCGCGCAGGTATCACAAGTGGCTTTTGTTTCTTGTGGAGAAAAATCTAAAATCTCTCGAGGCAGAATATTTTCGTAAACACGAGGTAACTGGTACTTTAATAACATGAAACTATCTTACGGCTTAATTCGGCAGCGATCTACAATACGAGCCTTAAGTAGTGTCATAATGTCGAAACGAGAAAGACTGTCATCCCATTTCCACACAAAATCACTGCAGTTCACGAAATACGGAAACGCGACGATTCCTTCAGATCCATAAGCTTTCGATTTGACGATATCAACAGCCACCGTACTCATCATCGTTTGCACAGCTTGCGTGCTGAGCAGATGTTCTTTTTCCATCTCCAAAGCGATTTCAATCGGCGTGACAAAGCCGATTTGATCTTCCCAAAGCTTTGCGCCCCACTCCACGAAGAAAGATTTGGAATACACGATGCGAATGAATTGGTGAAACTCAATACCTTGGTTCGCGTACTCTTTCACGATGGTGTTATAAACTTCAGGATCTTGTTCACCGTTGTCACCGATAAAAACAACTTTGCGAGGTTTGATGTCGTTCATAAGTTTGCGCAAGTTTTTAAGCTTGTGCACATCCGCATCGTAATTCGTGCGACCGATGTAAGTTCCCGCCGGGAATTTTCCGTTAGCTAGAAAACTTTTATGAGTCCCCTTCATGAACCACTCAGGAGCTTTTGAAAGATACACGATCGACAAGTTGGATTGTTCTTGTGCAAACAGATTGTAAAGCTCGCTCATCCCGATAAAGCGACTCTTGTCATCAAAAGCATAACGAGCGGCTTCCGAAATATCTTGGACGTTGGCAAGTTTGATGGTGTCATCCACATCACTGACAAAAAGAGTTTGCGCGTGTGCTGAAAGCGAAAAAACGAACAGAACTAATGCGATGAAATGCTTCATGGAAACCCCTCCCCACGGAGAGGTTGTATAGCACAAATATGGCAATCATCCATTAATTCTGAATAAGGAATGCTCCCTTAGAGACCCTGAGCGTTAAATTTCATCACGAAAATATCAGGCGTTGCTTCAATGGAGAACGTCGACATTTCATCTCGATAAGAAAAACGGTCGTTTTGCGTATGAAACTGTTCAAAAATCGCTTTGGCATCTGCACCACGTGCGACGAACTGCGCTTTTCCTGGGCCAATTGAGGCGAAATTAGATCTGTGAATTGTAATGGAGCACTGGTAATTGTTCTCGCCTTTTTTAGCGCAGATAAAGTTTAAAACTTTCTGTGGCGTATCGAGAACTTTTCCGCGGCCCACCATGGAATCCTGCTCAGGACGATCCATCGCCTCAAATAACACTTGCGGAGATCCATCCACGGAGCCGTCATAAGACGTCGACCAGATATTGACGAGCATTTGCAATCCTACGAACTGCCCGCGCGTTGTCGCAAAAGAAGTTGAGAAGGAAAGACTTAAAAGTGCAAATAAAAGTAATCTCATCCGACACGTCCTTGTTTAATTTATTTGAGCTTAGCGAGTGTCTAAAACATATTCAACCGCATTCCCAAACCTGTCACGTGAGGGCTCTAACACCCCTTTTCTGGCATGACCCATTCTGAGACTGTTTTATCCAGTAATTTCAATTACTTATGACGCATCGCGGATGGGTAATTTGAGCCCTTCTGGCACCTGCCTTGCTCCTATAAAAGACAAAGACTGAAACCTGAACAAGGGGGACCTTATGAAAACACTTCTAACAATCGCACTCTTGGCTTTCTCGTGCACTTCATTTGCTTGGTCAAGCAAGGGCACTCCCGAGAAAGAATACACTTTCAAATACAAACTCTCAGGCCAAACGCTTGAAATCAAGAGAACGGCAGCGAGTTATGAGGACGCTTATGAAGGCGCGGCTCAACAGTGCTTTAATTTCTATAAAGGTGCTGGCAAGGTCTCGGAAGATCGTGGTCTTGATATCATCGACGTGTGCGCAAATCCCCGTTCTTAATTTAGGCCTTCCCTTCAGGTCACTCCTCGCTTATATTAAAACCGTTATTTAAGGAGCGGTTTTAAATGGGAATTCTCAAAGCCATTGGCGATTTTTTAGTAGGAAAAGATCCAGACATTTTCGACGAAAAAGGAAATGTGTCACACAAACTTCCAAAAAAGAAATGGGAAGCTTGGCACAACCGCACTAAAACAGACCCTCAATACAACTGGCGCAACCACACTGGCATGGCCGGCGGCGCGAAAAAGAAAAATAACAGCAACTAATTGAGTTCGTACTTTTGCCTCAAGGCTGCAATCAGTTCTTGAGGCTCACGATCCGCCTTCACAAAAAAGATATCGTCGACCTGACGACCCCATGTGTGCACACGAGCGGACTTTACACTGACACCCAAATCACTTAAAGATTTCGCGGCAGAGGCCAACAACCCTGTCTGATCCGGCGCTTTGAAACTGATCACGAGTTCTTTATCATCAGCACTGATAAGTTGAATCGCATCAAACTTCACAGCCGGAATTGGTTTTGACTGGACTTGCGCGTTTTCTAAAACCTTCGACAACTGCTGAATGTTTTTGGAAGTCGCAACCTGGAACCAATCGTAAACACCGACCTTCGAGATCGTGTGAATCGAAGCGTGGCGAATTCCTAAGCCCAGTGAATACAACTGCCCCACATAATCCGCCAAAAGGCCTTTACGGTCTTTTTTCTCATGAAAGCGAATCCAAATATCCCCTTTGCGAGTTTTATGAACCCAGGGCTTTAAAGACGTTTCGCTGAGTTCCGCTTTTTTCATATCGTCGACAAGGTCTTTGACTGCGAAACTATCCAGCAAGACTGGACCCAGTTCCTCGATAATCTCTGAAGGAATTTGTAACTTCTTGCGCAGGCGCAGAGTTTGGAAATCGAAATAGTCTTGCGCTTTTTTAGATTCAAGACTGATAACAAGTTCCTTTAAGAGTTTGGCTTTCCACTCATTCCAAGCTTCCGGATTTGTCGCGCGAATATCAATCGCGGTGAAAAGTGCCAAACGATAAAGTCTTGCGCCTTCCACTCCTTTTTGATGGAGTTCCTGCCACACTTTCGGGTCTTTAGGATTTTTTCTGAAAGCCGCATGTGAAAGCTCCAGATGGTTCTTCACCATCCATTTTACTTCTTCAGTTAAAGTTTTACTTAAACCGTAAGATTTAAAATCTCTCTCGGTGATGGTCACACCAAGGTCGGAGTGATGCTCTGAACTTTCTAAACCTTTTGCAAGATCGTGATACAGGCAACTCCAAGAAAGAATGCGCCAGTCTTCCTGCGTGAGATTTTTATGAATGAATTTAAGAGGTCCCAATTCCGATGGTTTTTTATAGACACGTTTTACTTCACGACATGCCTGCATGATGTGCGAGTCGGCCGTGAAGCGGTGATATTGGTCATGTTGAACATATCCAACTAAACGACGGATTTCAGGAACTAATTTATCGATCAATCGCGAACGGAAAACGCTGACTAAAAGTTCATCCTCTGCTTGAACATTGAGAACTTGTTCTAATGCAGCCCCTCTTCGCTTCGCTGTCGTTTTGACTTTCTTATCAGGCAAAAGAACGTCGAGATTTTCGCGGACTTTCTTTTGCACTAAAACGCTGGAATTTTTATGTAACGCACTTACAAGATCTTCGATCTTTTTAAACTCCAATTGTTCAATTTGCTTAAGCTCTTTTTCTGAAGCCTCGGCCACTTCAACAATCCAGTCCGAATAAAAATGCACCCGGGAAAGACCGCGCTGCAAATCGCGCATAAACTCTTTATGACTTTTAAAACCCATCCATTTACCAAGATCAAATTGAATGGCACTGGATAAAATATCCCCGTGGCCTTCCAAATGAAGCTTCTGCCGGATGTTCAGGAAATAACTGCGATAGTATTGTAAAACATTAAGCGCGTGCCCTGGATGCGTGAACTTTTCAGCGAAGAGTTCATAAATTTGCAGACCTTGCTCAAGATCGCGCAAGCCACCTGGACCATATTTGATATTCGGTTCAAGATAATTCGTGATCGAATCAAAACGTTTCGCACGATTCTTACGTTCGTCTTTTACGGCCTTCAGTAAAATACGACGGTAGTGCTTTTTCTTAGCCCAGATTTTCTTTTGCTGCTCAAAAAGTTTTTTCGCCGCCTCCGGAGTCCACGGACGGGCTTTCAGCAACGCCAAGATATCAAATGCTTCGACATTCTCAGTCCAGTCCTCTGGATTATGAGGCATGCGGTAGCGAAGTTTTAGGCCTTGCTCTTGAACCGCATCGACAAACTTTTTTACTTTTTCTTCGTCACCACAAAAAAGCACATCGATATCGGATTTGGGACTGAGCTCTTCACGGGCCCAAGACCCCAGAATGACCGGATGACAGTCTTCCCACTCTTTAGAAGATTTAAAAATATCTTCAAGACGCGCCCCCAGCCAGTTCGAAAAGTTCTCAGTAGAAAAGCAAAACACCTGACGAACATCTCCGTCAGGTGTCATAAGAGGTGGATTTAACACTTCCTTCGCTTGTTCCCACTGTTCAGAACTTAAGAACGACTTTTGCGCCATAAGTTTTAAACTTCCGTTCCGGCGCGAGCAACGATCTCTTTCCACTTCGCGATCTGATTCATCGCCTCAAGAGGACTCATTTGCATGAGCGGATATTTTTCAACCTCCGCCATCAAGCTCTTGATCTCTTCAGGAACTTTCGCAGTTTCAATTTCGATTGGAGCTGCATCATCGTGTGCAAAAGAATCTAGAAGTGACAACTGACTTGTGGCTTGAACGCGTTTTGATTCCACCTCGCGAAGAAGACTTTTCGCACGTTTCGTCACTGACGGAGGAAGACCGGCAAGCTCTGCCACTTGAACCCCGTAGGATTTTAAAGCAGGGCCCTTCACCAATGTATGCAAGAAACGAATTTCGCCGTTTCTTTCAGCCACTGTCATATGCGCATTTGTGATTTGGCCAAAGCTTTGATCCAAAGACGTCAACTCATGATAGTGAGTCGCAAAGAACGTCAACGCTTTCACGTCACTTAAAAGATGTTCAAGGATGGATTGCGCCAAACACATTCCATCAAACGTGCTTGTTCCGCGTCCGACTTCATCCAGAATCACTAAAGATTCTTTCGTCGCATTTTTTAACATTGCCGAAGTCTCTGTCATTTCAACCATGAATGTTGAAAGACCTTCAGACAACTGGTCACTCGCTCCGATACGCGTGAAGATTGCATCAAAGATGGGTAATGAAGCTTCATCACAAGGAACAAAAGATCCCATTTGCGCCATGATCGCAATCAAAGCGACTTGCCTCATGAGTGTCGACTTACCGGCCATATTCGGGCCTGTCAGAAGCAAACAAGAGTGCGGGCGAAGTTCAATATCATTTGCCACGAAATTCTTTTTTACGGTTTGCTCAACAACCGGATGACGGCTGGCTCTTAATTTCAAAGAACCATCTTGAGTGAATTGCGGGCGCACGTATTTTTCTTCAAGACTTAGCCAAGCAAGAGCAGACACGACATCCACTTCACTGCACTCATGCGCGAGGTTCAACAATGAAGGGCACTGCGCAAGAATCTGCTTACGAAGCGCTTCAAAGAATTCAAATTCAAGGTCCGCACGTTTTGTATTGGCACTGAGAACTTTTCTTTCAAGCTCGACCAATTCATCTGTGCAATAGCGTTCCGCATTTGTGAGCGTCTGCTTTCTTTGATAGTGTGCAGGAGCCTTGTCTTTATGCGTGTTCGTAATTTCAATGTAATAACCAAAAACGTTGTTGTAGCGGATTTTAAGACTGGAAATTCCCGTCTTTTCTTTTTCTTCCGCTTCCATACGAGCGACCAACGCTTGAGAGTGTGTTGAAAGTTCAATCAACTCATCCAGCTCAGCCGAAACGCCCTGACGGATCAAGTAACCTTGTTTGGTCGTAAGAGGTGGCTCCTCAACAATAGTGCGTTCGATTTTGTAAGCCAAATCACGAAGAGGTTCAAAGTTCGCGGTTCCACCGGAAGCATGAACCAAAACCTCCAAAGCACTGATACCTGCGTGAACACTTCCCGCCAAAGCCAAAAGATCGCGACCATTGCACTGAGGTTGAGAGATTTTTCCAAGACGGCGCTCGATATCGCCCATTTGTCCCAAGATCTGACGAACGCGTTTTAATTCAACAACGTGACTGCGCCAGAACTCAACGGAACTAAGACGGCTTTCAATAGCCTTTGGATCACGCAATGGAAAACTCAACCACTGACGAAGAAGACGGCTTCCCGCTGAAGTTTGCGTGCGGTTGATCGCGTGGAATAAACTTCCTAAGCCCTCGCCTTTGTACGTTGAGAAAATTTCTAAGTGACGAAGAACCGTTCCTGAAATCTCAAGACGGTGCTCAAGGTCTCTTTCAACAAACGGAGACAATGTCGCCAGCGACTCTTCTCCAGAAAGACTTTTCACGTAAGAAACCAAACGAGCTGCTGACATCGGCGCTTCGTTTTTCAAAAGATCGTGAAGCATGTCCGGCAGTTCGTCGTGACGACTGATTAAGATACCATCAACACCTACAAGCAAAGACTCATCTTCACTGGCAATCACGATTTCCGCGACAGGAAGGATTTGCAGGAAACGCAAAAGCTCAGACGTTTTTTGAGATCTAAAAAAGAACGCCTCGCCCGTTGTTGTATCTAAGAAGCTGATAGATTCTTTATCAAGACCTACAAGGTAGTGAGGTTTTGTTCCATCCAAAGTATCAGAATCGTAAACCATGCCGGGAGTGAGAACACGTGTCACTCCACGCTTCACAATTCCCTTAGCCATTTTTGGATCTTCTAACTGATCACAGATCGCAACTTTAAAACCGGCTGCCAAAAGTTTATTGATAGGTCCGGCGATCGAGTGATGAGGCACTCCGCACATCGGCGTTTCGTCCTGGGATTTTTTATTTCTTTGAGTCAGAGCAATACCGATCACTGGTGCCGCTTTCACCGCATCATCAAAGAACATTTCAAAGAAATCCCCCATACGGAAAAGGAGGATTTTATCTTGGTGAACGGACTTAATGTCCCAGAACTGCTTCATGAGTGGAGTTTGATTCGACATAGTTGAAAAAAGTATCGAAGGCCGCACGGCGTTTCACTCAAAAACGCATCGCATCTGAGAGGGAAAATGAATGCTTTAACCAGCAAGGTGTCTCTTAAGGCCCCGCACTGCGTTAGTTGGCTATTTTATGATTATTTTCTCCGCACATTTCAGCAGAGACAATTGCACGATCTTCCACCATCCATGAGCGAGCTGTTTCCCGCTCTTCCTGAGTGTGAAAGGAAAGTATTTAAAAACTTCCGCCCATATCGAGCTCCAGATTTTACTTCTCTTGTTTCGATGCTTAGATAATACCAGCCGTTGCTCTTTTACTTACCAGACCATCGCACAAAACCGCTCTACCAAGAAGCTTGGTGTCACCTAAATTGTAACGTAAAAATGCTTGACGAGAAATCGTCATTCCTAGAGCGCCCTTGGTGGAGTTCTTCTATCAACCTTGAGGTCGATCTCTCGTGGAAGATTCTCTACGCTGTATGAAACTCTGGTGAATAATAATACAGCTACAAATCGCCTATTTCCATTCTCTTCGAATTTTAGGAAAACCTCAAAAAATGAAAAATAAAACCTATGGTAGAACTTCTAGGAAGAGATTTATTCGCAGGAGTAATTATGGATCTTTCAAAAATTGCCAATTCCGAATTATTAGGTCGTTTAGAAAAACTGACTCGAACCGAACGAAAGATGACTCACTTAATTCTATGTCATATCAATGAAGTAGAGTCGCGCCGACTCTATGCGGAGCTTGGGTTTGATTCTATGTTTAAATATTTAACGAAATACTTAGGTTATGGCGAGGACAGTGCTTACCGTAGATTACAAGCGGCTCGACTTTTAAAGCAAGTTCCTGCCGTTGCCGAAAAAATTGAAAATGGCATGTTGAATCTGACCCAACTAACCCAAGTCCAAAAATGCTTAAAACAAGAAAACCATCTGGGTCACAAAATCAACAATCAGCAAACAGTTCAAGTGTTAGAAGAGATTCAAAACAAATCCAGCTTTGAAACTAAAAGGTTTCTCGCCCAAGAATTTAATCACCCCATTCAGACTCATGAAGTGATCAAGCCGCAACAAGATAACAGCGTTCGCATAGAAGTGATGTTGACTGAAGATCAAATGAAAACACTTCAGCAAGCCAAGGATTTATTGTCACACGTTCTACCCGATGGAAATTGGGCCGACTTATTCACACTCTTAGCTAAGAAACATATCCATAAGGAGACTGGAAAAACAGTTAAGCCAAATAATACAAAATCTCAGTCATTAAAATGCGAAGGAAAATTAACACCAAGCTTCACGACTGAGCGAAAACGAAAACATGTCAAAGTTACTTTAAAACGAGAACTCTTAAAGAACGCAAATCACTGTTGTGAATATATTGCTCCAACCACTGGAATAAAGTGCACGAGCACCTATCAACTCCAAGTCGATCATCGTATTCCATTAGCATGTGGAGGAAGCCATTCACCTGATAACTTAAGAGTATTGTGTCGCACCCACAATTTGCTATCAGCACAGCAATGGGGACTCTCATGATCATGCCTTGGCGGAAAAAATAAGGCTCAAAAAAATCACTGGTTTTCAGGATGTTTGTAGCCCCTGAAAACCAGTCTAATTTTTTAGTTTTGCGGAGTGCCCGTCGTCACCCATTTTTCTACGATCGCTCTCATTTGGGAGGACATCAAACCTGAACGAGGCATCGGACTTCCGGCATCGTTGATACGAGTGAGGATCTTACTTGCTGCATTTTTTGAAGCTGTGTAGTTGCTAAGATCAAGACCACCATTAGCTCCCGCACCTGTGTGACAACTGAAGCACTGAGTTCTAAACACATTCAGCGTTCCTGTGGTTGCGGTTAACTGCGCGAAGCTCACTGTGGCAGGTGTATTATCGATTGGAGCCGTGTCTGTAGAACCTGTACCGCACTTCGCTGTAGATTCCGCTTTTTCAATCGAAGTGAACTGCAGCGCAAACTTGTCTGTATTTTTGATTGGCGACATCACAAGAAGCTGTGCATTTCCGACTGGCGCCAAATTCAACGGAGTACCAGGGCACACAACAGCATTGATATTACGATAGACCGTTGCGGAATCTAAAAGCTTGCTATTCACATAAAAGAACAACGCCTTCACGCGATACTTTGCCGTACCCGAAGTTATGGACATTGTTGGATTGCGAACCGCATACCCGACTTCATTGCCACTCACTTTAGCCACTTGCGCTTCCACTGTCATTTGCAGAGGAAATTTCGGCATATTCGCCGCAACTTCCGTATTCAAATTCCAAGTCAAAGTCGTCCAAGTCGCCGAGTTGGCTTTTGAAGCAATGATATTTGCATCCGTTTTATTTATCGTCACGATCGACTTATCTTGCGCATCAGATCCCTTACACTGCAACCACGCCGCTTGCGCCGATTCCCATTCTTGTTTCAAACTGCTGATGGCACCGTTATTATGCGCACCTGTCGCTGGAGGATTGTGTTTCTCGCTCACAGCATTGTTTGAAATCGCCAAATAACCTTTGTCTTTAAAAACTTGATAAGAAGCGAGAACGTTTTTAGAAGCAAATGCTGGTGCCTCATGATTTCCATCATGGCAACCTGCACAGTTCTGCTTCAAGAAGACGTGATAGCCGGATCCAAATTTCGCCAGCAGCTGATCTTCACAAAGATCACCGGTGCTTGCCTCACCTAAATCTTCATCGCCGTCACCAGTAGGAGTCTTTGTTCCTGTATCGACATTCCCTAAAGAATTTCCTTGGCTATTCAACTGAACAGACTTGGTGTCGATTTGGAAACCTTCCCCTAATTGTTGCCCGCAGTTTTGAAACGCCAACAGAAGCAAAACCGTTCCTGAAACTGTGCCTAAAATTTTAAGAGCCTGAGGTTTACTCATTCTCATCGTCATCCCCTCTTAAGCAACGTGCAATTTAACTACTTTTTCAACGTCGTCCGCTTGCAATGTCGCAGGAGCAAGCTGTTTAAACATTCCTAATTTTTTATTTAAATTAAGATAGTTCGCAAGAACCGCTGCCGCAACATAATCCGGACGAGACCCAACCAATGTGGTTGTATCCACACTTTGATCATCCAAGTAATGACCGATTTGCGTTCCACTTGAAGCGACTTTGCCATTCGGATCAAAAGCAATAATAAACTGCAATGAAGATGAATAGTCACTGGACCAGATGCTCGTTGCTGACTCAGAAGTTTCTGAAACGCAGGCGCCATCTGTCGTCACAAGAATGAACAGCGGTTTTTTCATTTTCAAGGCAAGCTCCAGCATACGACCGATCTGCACGCCCGCAGTGAAGTCTTTTGCATCCGCTTGAGTTCTTAAACCGGGAGCGTGATAGTCATAACCACCCATTGTGATGCGACCATGAGAAATATTTCCGTTCAAAGCATTATATACAACACCCGCAGCCATCGCCGTGGCATCATTTGCCGCCGTCGTTGCCGTAATTTTATAAACGGCTTGGGCCATGGCGTCTTTACGCGGATCCACGCCAGAAGCACCACCGGCCTTGATGATTTCACCGGATTTAATACCTGCTTCTTGCAGAACAGTTTTTAAACCGTCGTCTTTGGAATTGAGCTTGGCAATTTGTGAACGAGTCATCTTCGAGACAAAAGAGCTCAAAGCTTCTTTTTGTTTTTTATTTAAAAGACCATTATCCGCAAGAACACTTGAATAATTCAAGGCACCGAACATTGAATCAAGGCTCGCCATTTCCAATGTTGAGTTAGGCGCACCAAATACAGGTTTTAAGTTTTCTGCAGAACTTCCTAAATGCACCGTCGGAAGAACTTTCCCGATAAGACCCGCTTTTTCAAGGGGACCAGAGAGATCATAGAAAGGACGTTGAGCCACCAAGGCATTCGTATCATTGGCTGTATTCGTACAAAGCGCCACAAGGCGCGATTTAGAAAGAGCTTCATTAGAAACAACAGACTTAATTCCTTTGTGAAGCTGCGCGGTTGCCGCGAAGTCAGCCCCTAGTAATTTCTCTGTTGAAAATCCAGCATTACCTAGACCTAGTTTTGTATAAGCACTGAGCAAATCTCCACCGGCATTTTTCACAACGAAATTACCGTGAAGAGCGGCACCACCACTGAGACTTAAAGTCACAAATGGCATCATTGAGCCCGCGGCGGCTTGCGCTTCGGCTTTTTGAGTCATTGTTAAAATAGAAGTAACCGCCCCTGGAACCGCAATGCGAGCCGCGAATGAAATCACACCCGCTTCAAGAAGTTCACGACGAGATAGGCGAAGACCCGGCAAATCCGTCTTAGCCTCCAAGACTTTTTTTAGTTTGTCGTTTTTCATGATTCCCCCAATTCCCCTCGTGCTAATCAAAGAAGATAAGATTCAGGAACAGCTAACATGCCCGTGCAAATAAAAATCGCAAGCTTATCAGACTCAGCAGCTTTCCCCATCGCTGTCGAATCCAATGTACTGAAATACTCGTCCACCGCTTCTGTGATCGCCTGCAATTCATCTTTTGAAGGCTTGCGCATCCACAGACGGTCCACCAACGAAATATAAGTGTTTATGGCACCCATTTTTCCGTAAGCCTTAGGACCTTGAGCAAAATCGATGAACTTAAAAATATCGCGAGTTCCCTTTTTCTCTTTATTCACCGCCTGCTTACAAACCACGCCAGCCAAAGAGGTCATGGCAATGATTGAAGGCGAATTTAAAAGTGTGATATCGTTCTGAGGAACAAGCAAATTACGCCGATAGTTGATCTCGCTATTCACTTCATTCATATTGATATCCTTTGGAGTTAAACCCAATAAAGACATCATTGATTCAAGTGATTGTTTTGCATCTGTCGGAGAGACACCCAGATCACTTTCCACTTTGGTAACTGGAGTGTCCGTGCCACCCGTTGAACTGCCATTCACGCTGTCGTTGGCCTCAAGGCTTGCCATATCGACTTGTTGCGCACAGTTTTGAAACCCCAGACCGACAATCAGGAAAGAAAACGTAAGACCAATGAATGCACCAATTTTATTTTTTGTCTTCATGGTTTACTCCCCCTTCATTACGCCGCAGACTGGGTCTAGAGCGATTTCCTGATAGAGATTTTTAAGGTTGTAGTTTAATGCTTCAAAGCGGTCGCCTAAACGAACCAATGTCGTGTATTGAGTTGATTCCAATTTTTTAAGACAAACACTTTCGTAAACACGTTTAGCCATACACTGACTGAATCTACGCGAATCACCCAGCATACGACCAAAATCCTTTGGACCGTTACCGCCCGATTTGTTCGTCCCCCTCCAACCAAAGAAAGTGGATTTACTTCCCAATACCGCGTTATTCACAAACGAGTCGCTTTTCACAACGAAACCATATGGATAACTTCCCTTATTCATTTTCGTTGCGACACCCGTTTCAGTATCAAAAGCATTACGTGCGTAAAGTTTAGACATGTCTTTAGCTTGAAGGTACGCAATGATCATATTGCCGTTTGTTGCGCGCCCCCTGTTAATCAGCTTACCCAAAAGACGATCCTTCTCAGCATCAGACGTCTTGCCAGCAGTCAAAGCGTCGGAATAATGCGCATAGATCAACGACATGTCTTTTTTATTGTCGAGATTGCAAAGCAAAAACTTTTCTTCTTGTTGTTGCTGAGTCAGAGCTGTGTTGCTGAAATGATCCAAGCAAGCTTTCACGTAAGTAGTTCTATAAGTCGCATTGTTTCTATTTGTTTTAAGATCCGCCAAAAGCGTTGTATTTTTCGCGCGGAAATCAGCAATCAAGTCCGTTGCAATCTTGGGATCACGAACTGTATTTAAAACGCCGTCCAAAGACGATTTCGCTTGTGCCGCTGTTGATCCACGCGCCACCAAGAAATCGTAACGAGTTTTATAATACATTGAATTAGCCTGATTCACTTCAAGATCAGGAATAATTGTATTTATTGTTGGGGTTACCACATCCGTTACATATTTATTATAAGCGGCAGTAATACCTTCATCTCTGAAGAAGTCACCATGCATTTGCGAATAAACGCCTGTGGCTGCAGAGTTCGTAAAGTTGCCGTAATCCAATTTCGCAAAAGCGCCGCGCATACCATCCATCACTGAGTGGCAGCTTTTACAGCTTGTAAGATATTTATTATAGTCGCCAGCAGGAAAGCGCTCTACATCACGACCGACATATTGATCTGAAGCGCTGGAATCTGCGGCTTCCGCCATAGAAACACAAAGAAACTGTTTCAATGAAAATTCCACAGCACGACGGTTCGAACCGCCACCCAAGTTTCTTTCAGCAAATGTTCTTGTTGTTAAAACGCCCGCCGCCTCTTTATTGGGTTTTGTCGTCATCAGTGGATATGATTTTTGGTTTTGCATGTAAGGTGTGTCGTAAGCGACCGTCACCATTTGCTGCTGACCTCTAAAAGTCAAAGCCTTCGTTAAATCAACGTAGCTTGTTTCAACGGCCGCAAAATTGTTCTGATTAAAATATCTTGTTCTTAAGTCATCATCATTCGCAACGCCCGTGATGTCGTAATAATAATCTGACGTTAAAATCTCACGGAAGTCTCTGTTGTCGCGAACAACACCGACGATCAACGCTGAAAAATCGTTGAACGGTACTTTCACGGATTCATCTTTATTGGAAAGACGAAGTGAAAAATTCTTGATCTGCACATTTAAAAAGTCGGACGTGGTCGTAATATATTTCGCGGCTTCCGCATTCTTACCCAGCGCCAATAGATCCGCGACAGTTTTAAGCTCCGGCTTCTTTGAAGAAACCTTCACCCCTGTCATGCGTTCATAAAGTCGCTTTGCACTGCGCATATCCGCTTCTGAAGCTGCTGCACTGGCATTAACAGACGAAAATACCAATGAAGCCACAACTAGCAACTTGTAGCCCCTCATATTTCACTCCCCCGAGTGAATACATTATCGTCTAAATTTCAAAAAAAGGTGACTCGCGAAAGGAGCTTTTAGAAGCGCGTTTGGGTACACTCGGTTCATAAACATCACAGAATGAAACGATTTTTATCAAGCAACAGTGTTAAGTATTTGATAAGAGGTCATGAAGTGCTTCAGAACAAGATGGAACACTTCATAACAAACTGTTTCCTCACTCTAGGAAAACACTCGGAGGAACACCAAAAGTGAACCACTTTGAGACTAGGAACCCTCTATGCGAGGGCCTTTAGCAATTTTCCATAGATGCCGTCAAAGCCACCATTACTCATGATCAGAATCACATCACCGGTTTTTGCGCGCGATTTCAAAGCCGCCACGATATCATCAGCCGTATCGAAATCCGCCGCCGTGACGCCGGACTTTTTTAGATCCTCAACAAGCTCATGGGAAGAAAAACGATTTTCTTCATCAATCTTGGATTGATCAAAAGCCTTCGCCAAAAGAACTTCATGCGATCCTTTAAAGGCGTCCACGTAGTCTTGTTGGAAAACTTTACGACGAGACGTCGCACTTCGAGGTTCAAACACCGAGAACACCTTGCGGTTTGGATATTTTTTCTGAATCCCCTTCACCGTTTCACGCACCGCTGTTGGATGATGGGCAAAGTCTTCAATCACAAGAACACCGTTCGGTTCCCCCAAGATCTCCTGACGGCGCTTAACACCCTCAAAAGACTCCAGCGCGATTTGAATTCTATTTTCAGAGAATCCCAAGATCTTCGACATTGCAACCACCGCCGTGGCATTCAGAACATTGTAATCGCCGGTGATTTGCATAGCATAAGGACCTAGAATTTCACCTTTGTGATGAACTTCAAATCCCAAACCTTTTTCATTCTGGAAAAGCACTTTAGCGCGGAAGTCCGCGTTACTGTTGAATCCATAAGTGAAAGAGTTTTTGCACTTAGCAAGCTTACGAAGCTCCATGACGTTGGCGTCTTCTGCACACGCCAGCAATGTTCCATTTTCTGGAATCAGAATCATCAAACGCGCAAAAGCGTCTTTCACCGCTTGTAAGTCTTTGTAAATATCGGCGTGATCAAACTCCACAGAAGTCAAAATCACGTGTTTTGGTTTGTAGTGAATAAATTTAGGAACTTTATCAAAGAAAGCCGTGTCGTACTCGTCCCCTTCAATAATAAAGTAATTGCCTTCAGGATTTTTAAAAGACTGAGAGAAGTTCTTTGGAATTCCACCAATCAAAAAGCCCGGCTTCACACCCGCATTTTCAGCAACCCACGACATCATGGATGTTGTCGTCGTTTTTCCGTGAGTTCCAGAGATCACAACGCTTTCGCGGTCTGCAATGATAAATTCACCCATTGCCTTAGGAAGTGATGTGTATGGAATTTCAAGTTTCTTAAGCTCCTGGGCCTCTTCATTGTTTGCAGAAATCACGTTTCCAACAATCACGAAGTCTGGTTTTGGATGAAGATTTTCAGCCTTATAACCTTTCATGATATTGATGCCCAAACTTTCGAGCTGAGTCGACATCGGAGGATAAGGATTTAAGTCACTGCCCGTAATTTTAAAGCCACGATCTTTAAGAAGACCGGCCAAAGAAGCCATGGCTGTGCCACAAATACCCATCAAATGAATATGACTGCCTGGTTTTAAATTCATAAATTCTCCTGCTACTTCAGTTCCGCGAGCCGAGCTCACTCCACTCTGTGGGCTGCCGCCCTACACTCCGCTACGTCTGTAATTTTCGACAATCCAATTATGTATCTCGGGACGCAATTTTCCAAAGGCTTTATTATCGGCTCCGTAAAGAACTCGATTGGAAAGAATGATCACACTCATATCCATCTTTGGATCATACCAAATGGACGTTCCTGTAAAGCCCGTGTGCCCAATAGAATCCAATGAGAAATAAGTCCCGCAGCTTGCGGATCCCGGTGTCGGCATCATATATCCCATCGCCCAGTCGCCTTTTCCTTCCGGAAGAGCGCGCTTGGCAAAAAGTTGCGCGGTCTTTTGGCGAATAGAATAACGGGCAATTCCCATGAGCTGCGAACGCAGATGCAATGAGAACCAGCCGGTATCATCAATACTTCCGAAAAGACCTGCGTGAGTCGAAACCCCACCTAAAGACCAGCAGTTCAGATCATGAACTTCGCCCTGGATGAGTTTTTTACGCACAGGACACTCTTCGGTGGGCGCAAACAAAGCCGCTCTGGTTGTGAACTGATTTTCCGGGTGGAACTCTAATGTCGTTCCCAGATAGAATTTATTTTTCACTTCTTCCCAAACATCCAAAAGAGGCTTGTCGAAGAATTTTTCTAAAATAAATCCAAGAACCAAAAAGCCAACGTCGGAATATACAGCCGTTTCTTGTTTTTCAATTTTAAGGCCTTTGAGAATATCTTTAAGCTGCTCACGACGCTTTTCCGTCGGAAGCTGCGTATTGATTTCCTGATACAAAGGAAGCCACCATGCAAGACCTGAGCTGTGCGTAAGAAGTTCCGTTATTTTTGTTTCCTTGTGCGGAAACCAAGAAAGAAAATCCGAAACCTTTGTTTCAAAATTCCACTTCCCCTGTTCGTAGGCATACATCATCGCCTGAGTCGTAAAAATAACTTTCGTGAGGCTCGCAAGATCATAATACGCATACGTATTTCCCACAGCAACGTCACAGATAATACGACCGCCTTGATAGGCACGCACCATCACGCCCGGAGTGGTGTCGCGAATACGCTCTTCAAGCTGTTTAATAAGGTTTTTTTCTAAGACTGAAAATTTCATTTACGCCCTCCGGTTTGAATCACCAAATGGCCCTTTCCTTTGTCTACATCCAAAACACACGGAGTATTAAAAGGAACAGGTCGTTGAATTACAGCGTGGCCTGCTTGAAGTCCCTGAAACAAAGGAATATCAAGATCCTGGGCCCAACGCTTAAATACTAATTTAAAATTATTTTTTTGAGTGGCGGGCTCTTCGCCGCCGACAAAATCACCCAGAATGATTCCGTCACATTGTTTAAACAATCCCGCCTGACGGAACTGTTCAAACATGCGGTCAATACGATAGCCACGCTCACCAATGTCTTCTACAAAGAGCAAAGATTTTTTCGTCTGCAATTGCCAAGGTGTCCCCATAGAGGATTGAAGAACCGTGAGATTCCCGCCGACAATTTTTGATTTGAGACTCTTTACTTTGCGAGCCGCCTCGTTCAGCGGTTTTAGATTCTTAAACGCCACCTCAGTCTCTTGACCAAAAAGAATATCATGCAATTCTTTTTCGTACTTTGGGGCAACCAGGTTTCTTCCCAAACGATCTAAAAGTGGTGCATGCAAAGTCGACCAGCCCCACTCCTGAATAAAAAAGCTATGCAATGAAGTGATATCGCTGATGCCAAGAAGAAGTTTTGGCTCTTTTGGTTTTTTAAGTTTGGCAAGCATCGGGATCAAACGATTGCTCCCGTAGCCACCACGCAAACACCAGATCACGCGAGAGTCTTTGGATTCAATCGCCGTTTTTAAAAAAGCAAAGCGCGCTTCGTCTTCGTGAGCGTGCAAAAAATGCGGCTTAATAAGGCCTTTAGGAATGCGCGGTTGCAATTTCCATTTCAAAAGAAAATCGTGAGCCCCCTCAACCTCATGAGGCTTTGACGGGTAACCTGGAGCTACCACATCAACAATGTCACCTTCGTTAAAAAACTTCCAATTCGTCACGATTAAACTCTTTTGATAATTTCTTTGATCGATTTCTTGTGTTTCTTCCCTGTAAAGATCTCATCAATCTCTTTGGGTTTTAAAAGTCCGCGAACTTCGTCATCCACCATGAGCTTGTCTCTTAAATGCTCACCATAACCAAGTGAGTGACAAAGGCGTTGCACCAAAACGTAAGCATCTTCACGACGCATGCCTTTTTGTACGAGTCCCAGCAAAACATGCGAACTGAAAATCTGTCCTTGCGAACTTTCAATATTGTCGAGCATGCGTTTTTTATTCACATCCAGACCATCTAACAAAATGCTCATGCGGTTTAGCGCATAATCCGCCACGATAAACGCATCCGGAAACACCACGCGCTCTACGGAAGAATGACTGATGTCACGCTCATGCCACAAAGCCACGTTTTCAAGTCCCGCAATCGCGTAACCGCGAAGCAAGCGGGAAAGTCCCGTGATGTTTTCAGCACTGATCGGATTTTTCTTATGAGGCATTGCTGAAGAACCCTTTTGGCCCTTCGTAAATCCTTCCGTCACTTCCGCCACATCACTTCTTTGCAAGTGGCGAAGTTCGATCGCCAAACGCTCTAGTCCCGTTCCTAAAATCGCTAAGGCATTTAACATCTCGGCATGGCGATCGCGCGGAATCACTTGTGTCGCGATTGTTTCCGCTTTCAATTTAAGCTTCTTTGCAACAGCCGCTTCCACTTTTGGAGATTGGCTGGAGTAAGTTCCCACCGCTCCGCTGAGCTTACAAATCATCATGTTATCAAGAGCGGCCTTCACGCGTTTTTTATTGCGTTCCGTTTCCGCCAGGAAACCCGCCATTTTAAAACCAAATGTTGTCGGCTCTGCAAACATCCCGTGTGTGCGACCCGCGCACAAAGTATCCGCATGTTTATTCACTAAAGACTTTAAAGATTTCTCAAGACCTTCGATAGATTTCATCAACACAGCGCCCGCTTCGCGCACTTGCAAACTAAAGGCTGTATCTAAAACATCTGACGATGTCAGACCGTAGTGAATGAATTTTCCTTGAGGACCAACGTTTTCAGCCATGTTCGAAACAAAGGCGATCACATCGTGCTTCGTTTCTTTCTCAATTTCCGAAATACGTTTGACGTTGAAGCGAGCTTTTTGCGCAATCACCTTGGCTGCGTTCTTAGGGATGATGCCCATTTGCGCTTGCACTTGAGCCACGGCGATTTCGACTTCCATCATTTTTCCGAATCTATGATCTGCGTGCCACAAAAGGCCCATTTCAGGTCGGGTGTATCTTTCGATCACGGAACTTGTTCCTTTCTCTTTTCTTTTTGCTCTTTCAACAATTTTTCTTTCCACCAGTTTACAAGCTGACTCAAAATCATTTCATGACGTTCAAAGTAAGAACCCCACGCATAATGAGGCCACTCTTCCGGCCCATCGAGTTGTAAATTGCTGTAAAGAACTTTTCCGCGACGGGAGCTTTGCTTTTCTCCGAAAACCGGGAAGCGCGCAGCTCCAAGTTGTGCATAAGTATAATAATACTCTTGCGGAAAACTTAAAACCTGAGGGTCAGACAATGACATACGTTCGACCAGATTTGCTTTCATGCGCAGACTGCGAACTGTGAGGTATTCTTTATTAAAGCGTTGCACCGTCGGGATTCTCATCCACACATCAAACTGGTCCGGCAACGTCGTTCTCTGCAGGACCATCATATTTTCATGAGTCCACGGAGAATAAAGATCATCCATCACCAGCGTGTGCGCCGGAAGATGATCACGCTCAAAGCACTGCTGAAGACTCACGCGGTAGCGAACCCAGCACCACTCGGGCTCTAGAGGTCCTTCTGGGAAAAAGTATTTTCCTAGACGTTCATTTAAAAAATAACTTTCCTCACTTGTGAGCATCCATACGATTTGCTCGAGACGGAAAAGACCTTGCTTCTCTCCAGAGAGTTCAAGACCTGTGATGGATTTTCCTCCGCCAAAAGAGGCATCAACGATCTGCTGAGGTCGGATGACTTCAACACCTTTTGTCGCCAGCCACTCCAAAGATTGCTCAAGGCCGTTGCGTGTAGCCTGACGAACCAAGAAAGAAGAAAAAAGCGGAACCGCTTCCCCCGCCCTTGCACCTTGGGCATTGGGTTTATAAGTCGTTCCCGCCCACTGATGAGCGAGATGCAAAAGCCAGCTTTGTTCAAAATTAAAAGCATCCAGATTTTTATATAAAGCTTTTGTATTTTTATTGCCGGTGCCGCTTAAAAGAAAATCTTTGATGTGCGAGGAAAGAGATGTTTTTTCGATTTTAAATTTTGTCGTCGGACCTTTAAACTCAAACGGACCTTGCTTCTGCCACAGAGTAAATCCGTTGGGAACTTCATCGTAAGGATCGTCGGCGTACAAACGCTCCATTTGCGATTCAGAAATTTTCTCGTTACGAAAAAAACCAAAAGGGCCTTCTACGTCTTCGGACGGCCACACACCCAACTTCGAAGACACGTCCACGAGAGTTGTCTTGATACCTTCTTGCGCCAAGGCCGCCGCCAACCAGTGACCGCGCCCAAAAGCAGAAATCAAGATGACCGGATTTCCCAACTCCATCGCTATTTTACTCCTCAGACAAAGAACGACCTAACTTGAAGTAATAATTAGAAAATCAGGCCCTCGCAAAGTCAAAGCCGCGCACTGCATCCAAACACTCCCCCGGGGCTTTTTCTTGTGATTTTTCGAAGTCCCTCTTAGACTCTCCCGAGGACGAGGTGAGTATGCGTTTTCTCTTCATTTTTGCCCTGATTTTTGGCTTACACACAGCAGGCTACGCTAAAGACGCGACAGAGAACTTCTTTGATCTTTCCGCGACAACTTTGACGGGAAAAAAGATTAATTTTTCCACTTACAGGGGCAAAGTCGTCCTTGTTGTTAACACGGCCTCCCAATGCGGCTTCACTCCGCAGCTGAAAGAACTTGAAGAATTGTACAAAAAATACGCAGACCGCGGCTTCGTCGTTCTTGCTTTTCCTTCCAATGATTTCAAACAGGAAAAAGCAGACGGTGCGGCCATTCAGAAATTCGCTGAAAAAGAATACGGCATCACCTTTCCTTTTTTTGAAAAAGCTCCTGTGAAAGGTCCTGACAAGCAACCGGTTTACGAATTTTTGACTCGTAAAAAACCAGGCCTTCTTTTCGCCGATGTCAGTTGGAATTTTGAAAAGTTTCTGGTGAATCGCAAAGGCGACGTTATCGAAAGATGGAGCTCCATCACAAAACCGTCTTCCGATTCGATTGTTAGAGAAATTGAAAAAGCTTTAGCTGAACCCCTCTAAGCACGACCTTAACCAGAGGGAAGTGTTTCAGCTTGAGACAAAGCGTGAAGTCTGGACTTCGTTTTGATACTTTTTTTTGAAGTTTTGCCCTCTTTTATTCGATAATATTCAGAGGGGGAACTTGTGAAAACCGCAGCACCACTATTTCAGTTTATTCTTCTAGCTTTCCTGCTGGGAATTAGCTTTTTGCCTACGCAAGCTCATGCTCAATCAGACCACAAATCTTACCTTGTCTCACAAGTCGATCCCGATGAGGCTTATGACCCTTTCACCGACTACAGTGAATTCGATGAAGAGTCTGACGAAGAAGCAGACATCAACTTTTTCCGTAACGGCCGTTTCTTTACGGTGGGACTTGCGGGTGGCTATCGCGGCTTTACCGGAAACTTTGCCGATGCCTATGAAAGTGCGCCGACTTTCGGTATTTTCTTAAGCTACTTCTTTGATCTTCGCGTGGCTATGAGTCTGGGTTTCCAAACTGGCGACCACGCCGTAAAATTCACCGTGAATAACGAATCGAAATCTTACACAGGGAATGTGTCTATTACATCGGTAAATGTCGATTTAAAGTATTACTTAAACACACAGAACGTCACACGCGGTCTAGCCGATCTTAATCCTTATATCCTCGGCGGTCTTGGGCAATTCTACCGCACCTACACCATCGCTGGCCTTGACGGATTCAGCCGCGACTCCACGATGGGTTTTGATTTGGGTGCCGGCCTAGAGATTCCTTTAATGCGTAAAAAAGCTTATCTGGGAATTCAGGGAACTTATCACTATGTGAACTTCAGCGACGAAAACAAATCGTATGTTGACGGCTCTGAAAAGCTAGATAAAAACCTCACAGGGGATTTTTATAACTTCCTCGTGATTCTCGGAATGAACTTCTAAAAACATTTTATCACTTAAAATAAAAAAGGCCTCCGAGTGAGGCCATTTTTATTTTAATACTTCTAAAAAATTCTATTTAAAGAAAACACCGATAATCTGCAACACAAGCCCCAACACAATCACGGCTGGCGCCGCCCACTTCAAAGTAAAACTCCAGTGCGGATACATGGTGTAGCTGACGAATTTATCCTTATCGACAAAACTCAGTTCTTTTTCTTTTTCCGTGGTCCCACGATTGTAGGCAACAAGGATTCCCAAGGCGACCATCGGCAAGAACCAGTTGATCAACAACGAGTCCAAAGACTCAATCAACGATCTTCCTAATACCCGAATGTCTTTAAATACCGAGCTTGAAAGCGCCGGAAGAATTGTCAGCACCAGGGCAAAAACACCTGAGTACCAAGTCGCTCTGCCGCGATCCATTTTCTTTTGCGCATCCACCCAGTTTGAAACAACAACCTCTAACAAACCAATGCTGGCGTTCAGTGCCGCCATATAAAGACACGCAAAAAAAGCCAAACCAAATAATGTTCCACCGCGAATACCCAAAAGATACTTCGGCAAAACTTCAAACATCAAAGCAGGATCTGTTAAAGGCACATTCGAAGCTTGGAACGCGACAGGGAAAATCATCACAACCGCGATCAAGGAAATCGCTGTATCCACCAACGTCACACGGAAACCCGCCGTGGGTGCATGATCAGACTCACGCATGTACGAGCCAAACGTCACCATGGTTCCAAATCCAACGGACAATGTGAAAAACACGTGTCCCAAAGCATGATTCAAAGAAGACCAAGTGAGTTTTGAAAAATCAGGATAAAAAAGAAAACGTAAAACTTCGGGCGTCGAAGGCATCGAAAAAGATTTTACGACTAAAATTCCCACGAGCACCGCGAAAAGTGGCATCGTGTAGCCGATCCATTTTTCTAGACCTTCTTGCACACCTTTCACAACAACGACAACCGTGATCAACAAATGCGCACTGGCAAGCATCAACTGCAACCAACCATTGGACATCAATGCCGCTAAATTTGTTTTTGCCGTAACCATTTCAGGCGGACTGAAAAATGAAATCAGGAATTGCGTCATGAAATGCAAAACCCAACCGCTGATCACAGCATAATACGAAAGCACAACGATGCTTAAGATCACGGCAAAACGACCGGCCCAGCGGAAACCACGACCGGCTTTCTGACCCAACTGTTGAGTTGCTACGATCACCGAACGACGGCTGTTTTTCCCGACCATCAATTCCGCAATCAACATCGGCGCGCCAATCGCCAGAGCCATGAAAACGTAAATCAGGATAAACGCCCCGCCTCCGTTTTCACCGACCACATAGGGAAAACGCCATAGATTTCCCAGACCACAGGCAGAGCCGATGGCCAAAAGGTAAAATCCAAAGCGTGTTCTCCACGAGCCGCGTTTATTCATTATCTCCACCACCACGACGAGACTTCATACAGAAAATACGAATTGGCAGACCGTGAAGATCCCAACGCTCCTTGATATTCTTAATCAAGAAACGACGGTACGAATTTGTCACGCCATCAGGATGATTCGCAAACGCGATGAATGCAGGAGGTCTTTGATAAGTCTGAGTGAGATAATAGAACTTCACGTTCGTTGTTCCCCAGACCGGAGCTGGAGCTTTACGAATCGTCTCAAAGAAGAAATCGTTCAACTCTGATGTTGGAACCCGGAAGTTCATCTGACCAGATACTTTCGCGATCATTTCAAAAAGATCGTCGATCCCTTGACCTGTTTTCGCACTCGTAAAGACGATATGGACGTCTTTAAAGAAGTGGAATACGCGCTCAACCTGCTCACGGAAAGTCTTACGATATTCCGGAACTTCTTTACCGCCAAGGTCGGATTTATTTGCAACCAAGATCACGCCTTTGTGATCTTCCAAGATAGCTTGCATGATGCGCGCATCTTGATCCGTCGGGCCCAAAGTTCCATCGACCATTAAAAGAACGATGTCAGCGCGACGAATAGCCTCTTGAGACTTAAACGCCGAGATGATTTCTAAATCTTCTTCACGACGAGCTGATTTACGAAGACCTGCTGTATCAACCAACGTGTACTTTGCTCCATTATAGATAAATGGAGAATCCACGGAGTCAATCGTCGTTCCCGCAACATCAGATACGATCATGCGGTTGGAACCAAGAATGCAGTTACAGATAGAACTCTTACCCACGTTCGGCTTACCGACGATAGCTATGTTCATTCCCTCTTTCACTGTCCCTGGATTTTCTGGAACTTGTTTTACGATCCACTCAAGGATCTCACCCACGCCACGACGTTGCTCAAAGGAAGCCGCGATGATGTCGACACCGAACTCATAGAAGTCCGCTTTAAACATCTCTTCATCAATCACTTTGTCGACCTTGTTGATCACGAGCAAAAACGGTTTTCCTGTTTGTTTCGCAACACGAATAATGTCGCGATCTTCAGGCACAAGACCCACGCGACCATCCATCACCGCGACAATCAAATCTACAGAATGCAAAAATTCTGTGACTTGTTCACGAATGAGTTTAGAGAAAATATCTCCGGCTTCCGTGATACCGCCCGTATCGATTAAATCGAATTGTTTTCCCCAGATATCCACAGGCTCGATGATAATATCACGAGTCACTCCGGCTTGGTTTTTCACCACGGCTTTACGGCTGTCAGTAATGATATTAAATAACGTCGACTTACCTACGTTGGGACGACCGATAATCGCCACCTTCGGCGAAAATTCAGCCCTCTGATTTTGTTCCATAGCCCAACTCCTTCATCATTCTCTTATTCTCAAACCAGTCTGGTTTACTAATTACTTGGAGGTCTAAGAAAATCTTTTCCCCCATCAGTTTTTCAATTTCTTTGCGCGCTTCCATCCCGATTTGTTTGATCACTTTCGCTTCTTTGCCAATCACGATGGCTTTGTGATTGTCCTTTACGACGATGATCTCTGCATGGATCTTTGGAACCGGCGCTGCGTTTTCATCAAATTTTATGATACGCACAGCCAGTGAGTAAGGAATCTCTTGATGAAGAATCTCAAAACACTTTTCACGAATCACTTCGCTGGCCATTTCACGCACGTTTTCATTTGTGTAAAGCTCTGTATCGTAAAGAGGTGCTGGAGATTCAGGAAGAAGCTCAAGGAACTCAATAAGCATAGCTTCACGCTCTTCATTGTCACCTTCCGAATCTTTTACAGATACGGACATGGCTTTACCGCCCTTTTCCTCGATCATCTTTTTAAGAATCAAAACACGGTGAGCTTTTTCTTCAATATCCGCCTTTGTGATCACGCCCATCCAAGGCTTGCCACTTTTTGAAACCAGTTCGATCACTTTTTCGGCGTCTTCCGGTTTTTGTTCATCAATACTGATCACCGCTAAAAGCGCGTCGGATTCAGAAATCACGTCTTCAGCTTCTTTTGCCAAGAAACCATTCAAACCTTTATCTGCTTTAATAATTCCCGGAGCATCAACAAAAACGATTTGTCCTTGATCCGTACTCCAAATACCCAAAATGCGACGACGAGTCGTTTGAGGTTTTGCCGAAACGATAGAGACTTTTTCATCCACAAGGTAATTCATCAAGGTGCTTTTGCCAGCATTCGGCTGCCCGATGAGTCCTAAAAATCCCGCTTTATATCCCATTAATGAGTCTCCTTACATTTAACTTCCAGGGCGTTTTTCGCTGCTGATTGTTCCGCATTTTTTTTACTGCGCCCGCGCCCCTGGGCCCACACTTCTTCTTTCACTTTCACACACACTAAGAACTCACGATCGTGAGGAGGTCCTTCTTCTGCCAGAACCTCGTACTTCGGAGTCTCCTTCAAAGACTTTTGCACCAGTTCCTGCAAGCGTGTTTTATAATCTTTCTCAAAATCCTCACTGCCACAAACGCGTGCGGTGAGAGTTTCAAATTCGCGACGAATAAAATTCTTCGTCACTTCAAATCCACCGTCCAAATACAAAGCTCCGACAATGGCTTCAAAGGAAGAGGCTGTCAGACGAGGCTTCTGCGCACCGCCGGTCAAGGTCTCCCCTTTTCCCAAATGCATGAGCTTATTCAGTCCCATGTCCAACGCAAGTTCAGACAGAACTTCTTCATTCACGATGCTCGCGCGTTTTTTGGACAACCCACCTTCGGTGTCGTTCGGGAATTTTTCAAAAAGAAATTCTCCGACAACAAGATCCAATACAGCATCACCTAAGAACTCCAACTTTTCATTGTGCTCCGTCGGACTTTTCAATTCATTGGCAAAACTTTTATGAGTGAGCGCTCTTTCTAAAAGAGCCGCATTTTTAAACTGGTATCCCAGTCTCTGCTCTAACTCCTTCATGATAGAACCTCGCCGACTAAGTGTCCTTCCATGTGCTGTTTATTGGAGTGGTCATAGCCTGTGATTTTAACATCAATCTCTTGTCCCGCCCAATGCTCCAGGAAGCTTTCTGCTCCTGAAATATCGACGGGCCAATAGTCGTGACTTAAACCCTGCCCGCCCTTAGCGGCGTTTTTGAGAATCAAAACTTTTTTAATCGTTCCTAATTGAAGTTTCGCCTGCTCTTCGTAACGAGCAATACTCAAATCACGCAAACGAGCCGCGCGCTCTGCACGAATGTGAGGATATACAGAAACGTCCATCGCTGCGGCACGAGTCCCCTGTCTTTCGCTATAAGGGAAAACGTGAAGCTTCGTCCAAGGAAGTTCTGCCAAAGTTTTATAAGTATCTTCAAATTGTTCGTCAGTTTCTGTTGGGAAACCTGTGATGACGTCCATTCCGACAAAGGAACCTGGAACGCGTTCCGCAATGGCGTTGAGCGATTTACGAACGTCGTCTTGTGTGTACTTGCGTTTCATATGGAAGAGTACGTCTGTATTCGCACTTTGAATACTCATATGGAAATGCGGGCACATGCGTTTGTCTTGATAAAGATCTAAAAGTCTTTCTGAAACTTCGACGGGTTCAAGACTTGCTAAACGGAAGCGCGGTACTTTTGTTTTTGCCAGAAGATTTTCAATCAAATCTTCCATGACATATTTTTTACCGCCGACTTCGTCTTCATAATCCCCGATGTGAACACCGGTCAAAACGACTTCGCGAGATCCTTCCGCGTAAAGAGCATTAATACGCTGAATAAGATCAGCAACTGGAATGGAGCGGCTCTTACCACGCGCATAAGGAATAATGCAGTAAGTGCAAAAGCTATTGCAGCCGTCTTGAATTTTTAAAAACGTGCGCGTGTGGGATTTCTCAATACCACCGCCCGCTTCTAAATCTTCTTTTTTAAAGATATTGGACTTAAAAACTTTCTCAGTGAGTTCGCCTCTGAAATGTTTTGTTAGAAGCTCCGGCAAAGATCCCTTGTGGGAATTTGCCACGACCAAATCAGCACCTGGAAGACTTGAAAAAGACCCCGTATCAACTTGTGCTGCACAGCCTGTGACAACAACTGTGCAGAAAGGATCTTTTACTTTCAAACGACGAATATAGCGAACAGCTTCTTTCGTTGCTTCGGCAGTCACCGCACAAGTGTTAAGAACATGAATACGCGCATCTTTTTGCCCTGAAACAACAGGAGCAAAACCATTCGCATTCAAATTCTTCTGGATCAAACCTGCGTCGTAGGTATTCACCTTACAACCAAAGGTGTGAACTTGATATTTTAGAGAGTGATCCATCCGCCTCCCACAAGTTCTTTATCGCGATAGAACACAGCAGCTTGACCTGGAGTCACGGCTCTTTGAGGTTCTTGGAATTTCAATTTATAGCCCGTCTCTGTTTTAAAGACCTGCGCCAAAGAACCTTTGTGTTGATAGCGGATTTTCACGCTCATAACTTCGCCGTCTTGAACTTCACCCAAAAGTTTTGGATCAACGACATCGACTTCGTGAGCAAACAAATGACTTTCATCACCCACCCACACTGTGTTGTCAGCGGCATCAATTTTAATCACGAAAAGTTTTTCGTGATGATCCATACCCAGGCCTTTACTTTGTCCGATGGTGAAATTGTGAATGCCATCGTGATTCGCCATCACATCGCCTTGTGGATAGCGTTTGATTTTACCAGCCTTGGAAGCCAAAACCGTTTTGTCCACTTGGCCTTTGATAAAATTCTGATAACCCATATTGCCCACAAAGCAGATCCCTTGAGAGTCTTTTTTACGAGCTGTCACAAGACCACGGCTTTCAGAGTAAGCACGCACCTCGGGCTTTTTCATGTCTCCCACAGGGAAAAGAAGTTTTGGTACAAGCTCTGGATCAATCGTGAAAAGGAAGTACGTTTGGTCTTTCCAATCATCCGTAGACGTGTGGATCGCCGCTTTGCCGTTTTCATCGTAAACGATTTTAGCGTAGTGACCTGTTGCCAAGTAATCACACTCAAGTTCTTTCATCTTTTTCACAAGATGATCGAATTTCAAATACGTGTTGCAGTTCACGCAAGGAAGTGGCGTTTGTCCTTCCAAGTAGGCTTTCAAGAATGGATCAATGACAGCCGCGCGAAATTTTGCTTCGCAGTTTAAAACGTAAAATGGAATCCCCAAACGGTCTGCGACCGCACGGGCATCATCCACATCGATGCTGGAACAGCATGTGCCGTTTCCTTCTTCGATATCGCATGTGGAATAATCCCACACTTGCATCGTAGCACCGATCACTTCATAACCCTGTTCGACCAAGAGCGCAGCCGCGGCAGAACTGTCCACGCCTCCGCTCATAGCAACAAGGACTCTCCCTTTAGACATGACAAGAGTCTCCTTCATTGTTGTTCAGTGAACGCAACCTTGCGACCACCACTTTTAATGCTTCAATAAAACCATTTACTTCTTCAGCCGTGGTTTCCCAACCAAGACTGATGCGCAGACTGTTTTGCGCTTCTTCACGACTAAGCCCCATCGCCAACAACACGGGACTTGGCTCTGGATTTCCGCTCGAACAAGCGGCTCCTGTAGAAACTGCGTAGCCTTTGATGTCCAAAGACATCAGCATTGTTTCTCCATCAGCCCCCTTCACAACCAACGAGCTTGTATTTGGAAGACGAGGTGTCTCACCTGCCGTCACTGTGACGTCTGGAATTTCAGAGAGAATGCGTGCTTCCATGTGATCGCGAAGTTTTGCTAAAGCCTCCGCTTTTTCTGCAATAAGACCAACGCGCTTTGCAACCACTCCCAGACAACCTATACCCAGTGTATTTTCGGTTCCACCACGACGGTGACGCTCTTGACCGCCGCCATTGATCAACGAACTAAAATTAGATCCTTTTCTTGAATACAGAAATCCTGATCCCTTGATCGAATAAAATTTGTGACCCGAAAACGACGCAAAATCGACTCCAAGGTCTTGCAAGTTCACAGGCACTTTTCCGAAACCTTGAACGGCGTCCGTATGAAACAAAGCCCCTTTTTTGTGAGCCATCTCGGCCATTTGTTTAATGGGAAACAACGTGCCTGTTTCATTATTGGCAAACATCACAGACACCAAAGCGGTTTCTTCGCTAAGGTGCGCTTGGTAAAAATCCAAATCAATTTCTCCGCGGCGATTCACGGGGATAAAATCCACTCGTGCGCCGAGAGCTTGAATGTGTTCCATGGCTTTGATCACCGCCGGATGTTCAACGGCTGAACACATGTAGTGCGTGCGCAGACGTTGTTCAGGCGTGAGAAACTGAGCTGTTTGGTAATAATCAAAAAGACCTTTGATCACGGTGTTGTTCGCTTCACTTCCACCGGAAGTAAAAACGATTTCAAGCGGACTGCCCGCACCCACCGCCTCGGCCACGGCTTTTCTAGCATCACGAAGAATGTTCTTCGGCTGTCGACCACCCCAGTGAATGGAACTGGGATTGCCCCACGCCTTCGCCAATTCTGGCAAAGCCTCGAGGACTTCTTTGCACACAGGGGTCGTGGCATTATGGTCGAAATAGTGAAACACTTTTGACTGGATCATAGGTCGCAGGAAGGTAGCACACTTCTTAAGTATTGAAAACTTCTAAGAATATTTAAGCACTTAGGCTGTCTATCTATCAGCCTACGCTGGAAATTATTCACGCACGCCTGGCGCAGGAGGCTACCGCCCGGAGGGCAGAAGCTGGACTAGACCTCGGATTTCCTTATGTTTTACCCCAATCTACCGATAAACAAAGAGATGAGTCATCACGTATGGTTTGAACATTTTAAAGAGCAACTTCAAGGACTTACAGAATCATTTGAACAAAGTGGTTCGCCTTTGAGTCTTTTGGGTTACGCCTTGAAGGAACAACGCCTCCGCTCGGATGATTATTTACCGTGGGCGATGACTCACTACAAACTACCGAAACTTCAGTCACGATTTTTTACAGAGACTCCTCTATCCCAGGAAATGTTCGCAAAGTGGGCGACCCATTACCCGTGGTCTGCGGAGTGTCTGCCTGTGGCGGAGTGGGACGGTTCACTCATCGTGGCTTGTCTTCAACCGCCACAGGATTTCCCTTCTACACCTTCAAGCGTTATTGTCTTAGCGAGTTTTGAAGACTTGCAAGAGGCTTGGAGAAAGCTTCATCCTGAAAAAGCCGCTTCAACACCCGTTTCACCGGTTGTTGAAGATGCGCCCGAAGGTATTGATCTTTCCCTAGCGACAGTGACAAAGCATGGAGCTTCCGACAGCTTTTCGTTTGATGATCTTGGTGTTGATGAAGAAAAAGCTTCAGAGACTCTTGAAGAGTCCGCTGAAAAATCAGAGAGCATGGATGGTCTTTTTGATGGACCGACCGTAATTCGCTTAGAGGCTTTGTCTTCAAAAGAAGAAACTCCGGCGGCGAACTCAAATCCTTCTATTGAAGTTGTTTCTTCAACTTCAGATTCTGCTTTGCAGGAATTCTCTGCAGAGTTAGAGCCAAAAACACAAGTCGATGAATTGATTTTAAATGAAGAGAAGACGCCGATTCCTGTAGAGGCGGCAAAGACATCCGTCACACCGGTTGCGGCGACACCAGCCTCAGCGATCGCAGAGTCTTCGGCTCCGAAAAAAGTTCCGCCACCTCCTCCAAAGTCGGAGATGCCTCCGCCTTTTGAAGACAGTTTCGGGAACAAACCAATTCCTATCGTTCCCCGTCCTGCAGGCGTCGCAAAACCAACAATCAATCCTGTGGCGAGTGGAAATTTCTCGTTAGAAAAAATGAAAAAGAAAAATGCGGCTTTGATGAACGAAAAGGTGAAACAAGCCTTGAGTGAAATGAAAGTGCATTTTGAAAAATCCATGATTTTGACTTTGGACGATCAAGAAACGCAATTGACAGCTTTTGCTTGGGACGAAAACTTCCAGGGCATGAAAGACACATCGATGCGTGTTCCTTTGAAAACGCCAAGTATTTTTAATATCGTGGCTTCTACACAAAAATCCTTCCATGGATATATCTCTTTAAACGAGATCAACGAAAAATTCTTTGAAGGTTGGAACCAAGGCCGCATCCCAGATCATGTGACGATTTCCCCTATTGTTGTGAATGAAAAACTGGTGGGAATGCTCATGGGTTTTGCGGAAAAATCCGCTTACAACAAAATCTCTTTAAATCTGGCTGAAAAACTATCGACCGATTTTGTTAAAGGACTGCAAGCAGCTTAAAAATAAACAGGAGTTTCGGTGACGTTTTTTCTCCTCCTCATTAATTTAGTCTTCGCTCAAGGTCAAAACGCCTGCTCACAACACAATCCGATGAGTCCCGATGTGCCCGCATGTCCCACGACAGGCAGCACTCTTCTTTCCGAAAATTATCCGATCATGGCGGCCACAGTTTCTGACTACGAAGGCGGTCCTGAGTGGGTGAAGTCTTATGTAACGAAAGTCATGAAGGCACAACCGCAAAAACCTCCGCAGTTTTTTCTTCACGTGACATCAGAAACTTATGAGTCCGTTGTTGCCGAACTTCGCAAACAGGCTCCATCTCCGCAAGTTGCCGATCAGTGGATCAAAGGTTTAACCCGTGTTGAAGGAAACAATCGCTGGAACTGGCAGCAGGATTATTTTGACAACTTTTATAATCCTAAAACCGGTCAACCGGTTCTTCGTGAAGTTCAGGGTTACGGGCGCCATGGAGATTCCTACACTTCTATGATCAATTCCACCGCTAAAGAATGTAATATTCATGCGGGTGTATTATTAGAAAATACTCAATACAAATCCGGTCACAGCGGTGGAAACATTGAAGCCGTCAACGGACTTTGTCTTTTAGGAGCTGATCATTTTACCAACAATGAGTGGGACTCTTACGCTAAATCCACTTGCACAAATATGGAAGCCGCAGTGAAAACGCCTTCTGATTTTCTTAAGGTGGGTCATACAGATGAGATGTTTAAAACTCTCAAAGACCCTTCGCAAAAACCGCCTTGCGATTTTGCCTTGGCGTTTGCGAGTCCTAAAAAAGGTCTTGAAGTTTTAAAAGGAAATCCCGACGGAAAAGTTTTCGATTTTCCCGGAGTCTCAGGCGAAGAACTTCTCACTCGTGTGAGACAATCAGGGTATCGTGAAATTTGTGCGGCTTACACGGCCAGCAAAAGATCACAAAATTTACCGCCGTCTCCAGGAAAAACTCGCTCAGGAAAAGGCGTTTCTCAATTGCTTTGGGAACTGTCGATCACCAAATCTTTTGCCGGCGTTCTTTCGCTCACGGACCCAAGAGTTGAAAGTCTCTACAAGGAACTTCAGGCCCTTGATGATATGGAACCTAAATCGGCGGAAGAAAGACAGCGCCTGGTCACTCGCAAAAGTGAAATCCTCAATAAAATAAAACGTCAAATGAAAAAAGCCGGTTATTTGAAATCAAACGCAAAAATGGAAGAAGCCAAAGAATGCCTTCAAATGACGAACAAGGATTTGGCGAAAATCATTGAGTCAGATAAAGAATTTAAAGACTTCAATGAATCCGTTGAAAAAGCCATTCAACAATTCAAAAAAGATCTTTTAGCTAAACTGAAACAGAAATACCCTCAATGTTCTCCAAAGACTCTCGATATTCCCGACATCTATCAGGGTATGATGGACTACGATAAACAGCCCGCATCGTATGCGATGGGCACAGGACTTTCCTTATTTCCGAATCCCACAAATGGTGAGATTGTCGGAAATACCTACATCATGCCGGATCCTGTGAATCCCGCTTTTAAAGCTGACATCGACAAGCAGATAAAAGGCCTCGGATTAAAAACAGATTACATCGACACCCATTTTGCTCACGTCCAACAAGGCAACTTGCATTGTTCGAGTCATGCCATTCGCTACTGCCGTCCTCAAGGAGGTAAGAAATGATAAAAACCGCTCTCAGTACATTTCTTTTTTTGGGGATTCTTAATACCGCCTCTGCCGCTGAGCCTCTTTACTCTTGCAAACTCAATGATGCATGGCTGGAAAAACAAAATCTTTCTGGTTTTGTGAATGTCAGTGATTTGGATCATGCTGAAATTAAAATCACTTCGTCGTCAGACACTGTCACCTGCCCTATGGCGGTTGAAAGTGTGCAGGACAGTTCTTCGGGTAAAATTTCCGAAGTCGTTTTTAAAACGATTCCGGAAGCTTGCAGTCCCTTTGAAAAATCGTTCAATCGTCATCTACGTAAACGCATCACTTTAAATGTTTCCACTCAACCTGGAGTTCCTCCCTCTGCACAGATTGCTTGGCGAAACCGCACCGGTTATTCCGACTGCGAAGAGGTTACCAATAATCTAAAAGATCACGGAATTGGCACTCGCTTTCCGCAGTCACAGGAGAATCCTCTGAACAAGAAAAGCAAAGGCAGCAAATAAAGCGTCGGTTTTTTAGACACTTTAGTATTTCCTACTGACTTAGAAGCCTCGATTTAGAGGCTTCTTGCGTTTCCGGATTACTCGAATTAAGACTGCAATTTATGAATTACCTACGCAGTCTTTTATTATTGATCCTTCTTTTCCCTGCCACTCTTTTTGCCGAAGGCATTCGTTTAAAGGTTGTGAGCGTTCACGATGGCGATACGCTGACAGCCGTGGGTGTTGACGATGACGAAAGATACAAAGTGCGTTTGATGGGTGTTGATACTCCCGAAGTCGATTTTTATAAGAACACTCAAGGTGATGTTTCTTTAAAAGCTCGTGACGCTTTAAGAGCAATGGCACCGGAGGGTTCCGTTCTTATTCTTTCTGAAGACAGTGATGTAGATAAACATGGACGTATCTTAGGTCGATTACTTAAAGACGGAAAAGATTTGAATGAGGAAATGCTTCGTCAAGGTTGGGGCATGATTTATTTCATCTACCCTTTTGATAAAGGTGTCGTGAGTAAATACAGCAAAGCCGCGAAAGAAGCTTTCGACAATAAACGTGGCGTATTCTCGAATGATTATAAAGAAACGGAAGCTCCGTACTTATTCCGCTTAAGAGTTCGTAAACAAGTCGGCAGAAATCCTGTTGGCGATTTTGAACTTAAAAAAGTTCTTTCTCCGGAAAATATCGAGCAGATCCCCGTCTGGAAAAGAGTATTCTTCCCTGACTACGATTTAGCTTATAAAAACGGATATAACTAACGCAAGACAATGCAAAAAGGTACGGCGTACCTTTTAGACGACTCGGCAGAGGATTTTTCGAGACTCTGCCGATGTTTTTTCAAACTTCACTTCGACTCTTTGCCAATTGAGCGGCAAATAATCAAAATCCAGGCGATTCGCCCATTCGATAATAATCAGACCTTGTTTCGGAGCGAAGAGATCCCAAAAGCCGGAGCTTTCTAAATCATCGTCGTCTTTCAAGCGATAAAGATCGATATGGTCTAGTGATTTTCCTTCGGCGTTTTCATAGCGCAGATGAATCGCAAAGGACGGCGATTGAACGTCCCGCATCCCGAGGATTTCGGCAATCATTTGCACAGACGTCGTTTTGCCAGCACCGACATCACCGCTCATTAGTAAAATGCAGCGATCACTCAAGTGTGGCAAAAATTCTTTCCAGAACTCTTTAAGCTCAATGAGATTCTTCACTGTTCTTTCCGAGTTCAGGATTGTCGACATTACTTTAAGATCTTTCTCATCTTACGAACAGACGCTTCAAGACCGTCCTCAAGAGCGTAACAGATCAACGAGTGACCGATGTTCACTTCTTGAAGGTAGGGAAGTTTGTTGATGAGTTTTGAATGGTGATAATCAAGACCATGACCGGCGTGAACATTAAGACCTAAGTAATTGGCCCACTCTGCTGCATCCACCAAACGATCCCATTCTTTTTGTTTACGAGGACCTGTGAGGTGAACCCATTTTCCTGTGTGAAATTCAACAGCGTCAGCTCCAATTTCATAAGACGCTTCAACTTGCTCAAGGGAAGGCTCAATAAACATCGAAATCTCGATACCGATACGTTGAAGTTTTTCAACCATCGGAGCCATTTTCTTAAAGCCTTTCTTTACGTCAAGGCCACCCTCTGTTGTTAGCTCGGCTCTTTTTTCAGGAACAAAGCACACCCAATCAGGACGGTATTTTTTCGCAAACGAAACCATTTGCGGAGTCGCTGCCATTTCCAAATTCAAAGGCACAGGACAAGACTTCGAGAGAAGCTTTAAGTCTTCCAACTGAATATGACGACGGTCTTCACGAAGATGGATCGTGATTTGTTCAGCGCCACCTTTCACGGATTTCTTTACCATATCCAAAAGATTCGGATAAGGCGTAGTTCCACCTCGAACCTGACGTAGGGTTGCTACGTGGTCCACATTCACACCAAGGCGAATTTTATGTTTCATACTATGACAGCTCTTTTTCTAGGAAGGAGGCGATCTCTTCGGCAAACATATTGATTTGCGCTTTATCGGGTCCCTCGACAAGAACGCGGATCACCGGCTCTGTGCCTGAGAAACGAACGAATACACGTCCATCGCCATTGAGTTTCTTTTCAATTGTACGGATCAGATCATTGTAGCCAGCAAGCTCATGAAGCTCTGTGCGGCGCTTTACACGGCAGTTGATAAGAACCTGAGGCACGTCTTCAAAAACGCGATTCAGTTCACTCATTTTCTTACCCGTTTGTTTCATCACCGCAAGGACACCCAAGGCTGCGATACAACCGTCCCCTGTTGTCGTGTGATCCAAGAAAATAATGTGACCTGATTGTTCACCGCCCAGGTTGTAACCATTTTTTCTCATCTCTTCGACAACGTATTTATCACCAACGCCCGTTTTCACAAGCTTGATGCCTGCTTCATTCATGCGTTTTTCAAGACCGAAGTTCGACATCTGTGTTGCCACCAAGGTGTCACCTTTCAACAGACCACGCTCTTTCATATGAAGAGCACAGATCGCAAGAATACGGTCTCCGTTTACGATCTCCCCTTTTTCATCCACCATGATCACGCGATCAGCATCACCATCAAGACTGATACCAACATCCGCACGGTACTGTTGAACCGCTTCAGAAAGTTTTTGTGGATAAAGAGCACCGACTTTGTCGTTGATGTTTGTTCCATTAGGATCGTCACCCAATTGAATCACTTCGGCACCCAACTCCTGGAATACAGACGGAGCGACTTTGTAAGAGGCCCCATTCGCTGTATCAAGAACGATGCGCATTCCATCCAGTGTGTATTCAAGAGGGAACGTGCCTTTAACGTAAACGATGTAACGACCTTGCGAGTCTTCGATACGTTTCGTGCGGCCGATTTCTTTGCTTGGAGGCAACAAAGCACTGAGGTCCTCTTCAAGAACCAAGCGCTCAATTTCTTTTTCCATCTCTTCAGAAATTTTAAAACCATCTGCGCCGAAAACTTTAATACCGTTATCGTGGAATGGATTGTGAGAAGCGGAAATCACGATTCCCGCCGCGGCTCTCATCGTGCGAGTTAAATAACCAATACCCGGAGTTGGGAGTGGGCCTACAAGTTGAACGAAGATTCCCATGGAGTTCAAACCGCTCGCCAAAGCTTGTTCGATCATATAACCAGAAAGACGCGTGTCTTTTCCGATAACCACTTTACGAGACGCCGCAGGAAGATGCTGAGCTTGCTTTTGAAGCATGTAACCAATCGCCTGACCGATTTTAACAACCATGTCTGGAGTCATGGGCCACTGATTGGCAGTCCCACGGATACCATCCGTACCGAACAACTTCGAAGATTTCTTATCAACCACTTTACTGACCTTTTTGTTCGTCATGAGTTGGGCCTTTCACTTTTACGACTTCCGCCTGGATCTGATTAGGACGGACACCCAGAATTCTTACACCAATGGGCACTTCTATTTTATTCAAAGGAATGTCGACATAAACGACCCCTTCGCCCCTTTGTGAAATATCAAGAGAAATACTCTGAGATAAAGAACTCTCCAAGAACTTTTTTAAAGCCGATCTCGGGCCCGAAACTTTTACCTTGATGTGGTCTGTAGTCTGCGCCACGACATGGGTTCCTGGAGCTGTTACAAGCTCAATATCAATGTTTTTACTTAAGACAAAGTCTCTGCGCCCTAGGATAGTCAGCCATAAGATCAAAGAAATAAAAAGAGCGACAACTTTATAGCTGAAATTTTCAGTCAGCATATTCGACCAGCGGCGTTTCATTACGACACCTCCCCTTGTTGAGAGAAGGCTTTGTATTTAAGGCCGAAAGTTTCATAGAGGGCTTTACGGATGTCACCTAATTCCACATTCGGACTCAAGTGACCCCCTTGAACGATACCGATGGATTTATTTTCTTCAGAGACCACAAAAACCAAGGCATCGGTTTCTTCAGTCAAACCGATTGCGGCTCTGTGACGAGTTCCCAAGTTTTTATCAAGGGCTGGATTTTTACTAAGAGGCAGGAAACAACCTGCGGAGTGAATTTTTCCGTTACGAATTAAAACCGCCCCATCATGCATGGGGCTTTCCGGATGGAAGATGGAAGCTAAAAGTTCCGCCGAAACTTTCGAATCCATTTCTGTTCCAAATTCGATGTGGTAGTCGATCACGATCTCACGCTCAACCACCACCAAAGCGCCGAAACCTTTTTGTGCGGTGAGAATTACGCCCTTCGCGATTTCTTCAATCACTTGAGTTTCTTGAATTGTTGAAGCATCGCTAAAGAACGGATTGCTTCCGATATGAGCCAAGGCCCGACGAATCTCCCCTTGGAACAAGACAACCACGATCACAAAAAGATTTGAGAAGAATTTTTCTAAGATCCAGTTAAAGGTGAAAAGCTCAAGCCAGATACTTAAGATGTATCCGATGGCAAGAACTCCCAAACCGGAGAGCATTTGGATGGTGCCGGTTCTTTTGATCAGAACCAGAATGCGATACACAACCATCCACACGAGAAGCATGTCTATCGCGTCTTGAACGCGCAGATGCTGGACGATGAATACCAAGTTGTCGACAAACTGTTGCAACATCAAGATGCCTCTAAAACGTTAAAAGGCCCAGGCGATCTGCCTGAGCCGTTGTCTGCAAAAAATTAAATTGTCACAGGACCGGTGTTACCCACGGGGTCGCCGGAAGTGTCCTTTTTCGGAGTCACTGCCACACCCAAGCCACCGTCCTTTTTGCTGTTACGGTATTTTTCAATCTCCGTGACAGCCGCCCCGTTCACAAGCATTTCTACTTCGTGACCGTCGATGGTTTCGTATTCAAGAAGGGCTTGCGCCAATCTTTCCAACGCATCTTTGTAGTCAGTCAAGATACGCACGGCTGTTTCGTAACCGTGATCGATAAATTTAGAAACTTCCGCATCGATTTCTTCAGCTTTAGATTCTGAATAATCTTTATGACCGGAGTGACCGTATTGCATTCCCAAGAACACTTCGCCACCACGTTTTTCAAATGCCAAAGGTCCCAATTTACTCATACCCCATTCACACACCATACGGCGCGCAATATCTGTGGCACGTTCAATGTCATTTCCAGCACCTGTTGTGACATCTTTAAAGATCACTTCTTCAGCAGCACGACCACCGAACAAGAAAGCAATCATGTTTTCTGCTTTGCTCTTAGACAAAGACACGCTTTCTTTTTCAGGCAATGTTTGCGTTACACCCAAAGCCATTCCGCGAGGAATGATTGTCACTTTATGAATTGGATCAAGACCCGCCAGTTTCTTACCAACAAGCGTGTGACCTGCTTCATGGTACGCCGTCACTTTTTTATCTTCATCCGAGATCACCATCGATTTTCTTTCAGAACCCATGATGACTTTGTCTTTCGCTTTTTCAAAGTCTTCCATCTCAAGATATTTTTTATCTGTGCGAGCTGCGATCAATGCCGCTTCATTCACCAAGTTCTCAAGATCAGCACCTGAGAAGCCCGGAGTTCCGCGCGCAATCTTTGTTGCTTCCACATCAGGTCCCAATGGCGTCTTACGCATGTGCACGGCAAGAATTTGCTCACGACCTTTAAGGTCTGGCTTATTTACAACCACACGACGGTCGAAACGACCTGGACGCAACAACGCAGGATCCAGAACGTCAGGACGGTTTGTCGCCGCAATCAAGATCACACCTTCAGAAGATTCAAAACCATCCATCTCAACAAGCAATTGGTTGAGAGTTTGCTCGCGCTCGTCATGACCGCCACCCATGCCGGCACCACGATGGCGACCTACGGCATCGATCTCGTCGATAAAGATCAAGCACGGAGCATTTTTCTTACCTTGTTCAAACAAATCACGGACACGGCTCGCACCGACACCCACGAACATCTCTACGAAGTCAGAACCAGAGATTGTAAAGAATGGCACACCCGCTTCACCCGCTACCGCGCGTGCAAGCAATGTCTTACCTGTTCCCGGAGGACCTACAAGCAAAACACCTTTAGGGATACGACCACCCAATTTTGTATATTTTTTTGGATCTTTCAAGAAGCTCACGATTTCTTGCAAGTCTTCTTTGGCTTCATCAACACCAGCTACTTCTTTGAACGTCACACGGTTTTTGTGCTCCGTCAGAAGGCGCGCACGGCTTTTTCCAAAAGACATGGCTTTACCGCCGCCGACTTGGATTTGGCGCATGATGAAGAGGAACATCGCTACGATAAGAATCAGTGGCAACCAATTCACAATAAATGTTTGGAAGAAGCCACCGCTATCAGCGCGTTCATAGTTTGGAGTGATTCCATTTTCTTGAAGAAACGCAAGGCCCTTGTCGCCGGTGTTACCCACGATCGCAAAGTGCGTTCCGTTGTACTTCTTTTCGAATTCTGGTTTTAATTCGCCAACAATCTCACTTGTGTCTTGGCGGAATGTGACAGAAGCCACTTCACCAGATTTCACCGCTTCAGAGAATTTCGGGTAGTTAAAATCAGTGATCACTTTTTGGTGCTTACTCTCATAGGCTTGAAATAGAAAAACAGCCATGATGATCAGGAAGAACCAGAGAGCCAGCGTTTTCTGAGTAGATCGCATTTCAGTTCCTTTCGGTCAGAGGTCAAGTCACCCTCAAGGGTAACACGGATGCCATCTCAAAAAAAGAAACTTCGCAAAGAGAATTACTCCCTCTCAAATCAGGACTGGACCTTGACTTGCTCTGCGTTAACTTCCCAGTGACAGCCACCGACTTTGAATGTGATCACTTTTTGTGACTTGTCCAGGCGCTTTTGAATTTCTTCAAGATGAGATTGGGAAAAATCGCGTTTTCCGAGGGCAAAAAGGTACTGCGCCAGCAATCTTTTTTGTTCAAACGGGCTTAAAGTGAGATAAAAACCACGCGAAAGCCCCTGTGTCTTATAAGACTCATTTTGACTCAGGAGATCACCCCACGGGCGATTTTCAATTTCAAGTGCGATAGTTTCAAGCGAGCGTGCTAAGGCCGCCGATGCACCTCGTGTACGACGCTCCAACTCCTTCAACCATTCTTCACGAATCCAATTACGCAAAGGGTCCAGTTTGGAGTTCGAAGGATCCTCGAAAATGCGTAATTTTTCTTCACGCAAATATTTTTTCAGTTCTTTTTTTGTGACCTCTAAAAACGGACGGAAGATGCTGTCTTTAAAAACATGCATCGCTTGAAAACCTTGCGCTCCCGTGCCGCGAATCAATCTTAACAAACGTGTTTCTAAAAGATCATCGCGATGATGTCCTGTCGCCAAGATCTGAAATTTCTCATCTTTCATCAGACGATCCAAAGCCTCGTAACGAAGCTCGCGATATTCGGCTTCGGATTTGGCAAGCATCGAAGATTTCAGAGGGAAAAAACTAATGCCTAGTTTTTTACAGAGCTTTTCGCAAAAAACTTGCGCTTCTTTGCGATACTCCTGATTGGAGTCTTCGCCGTGATGAAAATAACAAGCGCCTAAAAGTTCTTTTTTATGAATTTTGGAAAGCACACGAAGAAGAGCGACTGAGTCCGTGCCGCCCGAAAGAGCAATCAGGATCTTTTTTTCCTGCAAGGAGTGAAGTTTAATCAATTTCCAAACATGATGATCCAGATCCTGCTTTGCTCTTAGTAACTTCACTTCATTACCCCTGCAACGGCCACCGTTTTAATATTTACGAACTCGAGAATTCCAAAATGTCCCAATTCCCGTCCGTAGCCGGACTCTTTCACGCCCCCGAACGGAATGCGTGGGTCGGACTTCACATAATCATTCACCACGACAAATCCGGCCTGCAACTCTTTTTCTATGAGTTCTTTTCCTTTTTTAAGATCGCGCGTGAAGATGCCACCACCAAGTCCATACGGAGAGGAATTCGCCGCCTTCAGGGCCTCCTGCGTGTTTTTAACAACAAGGATCGAGGCAACAGGACCAAACACTTCCATCTTATGAATTTCAGGATGGTCTTTTTCAAAAACAATCACCGTCGCCGGATAATAAGCGCCCGCACCTTGAGGAGCCGATCCTCCCAAAACCACTTTACCGCCCCAGGATTTTAGTTTTTCAACTTGCTCCACGATTTGTTTTTGAAATTTCACACTCGCCAGCGGAGCGATTTCCGTGGCCTTCATTTCTTTAACAAAAATATCAATGAACTCTTTAGAGACTTTTTCATCGACAATAAATCTTTTTCCCGCGACACAGCTTTGCCCACAATTTACCAAGCGCGCCTTCACACATGTCTTTGCGGCCATTTCCACATCGGCATCATCAAGAACCAAGTAAGCATCACTGCCACCTAATTCCAAAACGATCTTTTTCAAATTTTTAGCCGCTTCCGTGGCAACAGCTCGTCCGCCGGCACTGCTTCCGGTGAAAGTCACGCCTCGCACATTCGCATCGGCAATCACTTGTGCCGCGACCTCGTGATCGACTTGAATGTTACGCAAAAGTTTATAATTGGGAGTAAGATCCGCAAAAATTTTTCCGAGCATCTCGGCTGTGCCCGCAGTGAGATCGGCGTGCTTTAAGACGATCACATTTCCCGCCATCAAGGCTGGTGCCGCAAAACGAATCGTCTGCCACACCGGGAAATTCCAAGGCATGATACTAAAAACAACTCCCAAGGGCTGAAAACTGACTTCAGCGGAAGTGTAAGGCGACGACACCGCCGGTTGATTGCGCAACATTCCGGGAGCTTCTTTCGCATAGAACTCGCAAGTGACAGCACACTTTTCGATTTCAGCTTTACCTTCACTCAGAAGTTTTCCCATTTCCTGATTCATCATTTGCGCAAACTCAGTTTTATGAGCGCGCAAAGCCGCCGCCAATTTATGAAGAGCCTGGGAACGTTCTTCCCAAGAAGCCTTTCGCCAAATTTGAAAATCTTGAGACGCGGCTTGAATCGCTTTCTGCGCTTCATCCCAAGTGACATGTTGATAAGTTTTAAGGGTGTCTCCGGTTGCAGGATTGACAGTTGAAAATGAACTCATAACAACCTCCAAGAAAAGGCTGCCATAAACAAAGCCCCAGGTAAACCGCGGAGCAGTAGAGTTGTAGTTAGAGTGCTGTAAAGACTTGTTGAAAGGACACAACAAGACCCACAAGGAAAGCACCTGTCATAGCGCCCCAAGCGACAGACTTGTAGAACTTGCCAAGCTGCATTGCCGCACGCGCATAAGGTCTTTCAGACGCGAGAAGCGGAATCGGCGTCACAACGGTTTTGATAAACTGATGACAGCATCCGCAAAACAAAACGACTGAAATAAGGCTTAAAAGTTCGTGTTCCATCATAGGGAACTTATCGGCCAAAAGCGTCTCAACTTGAGATCGCCCTTGGTCGAGTTTTAGGATTTTTCTGAAGGGTCTTTTTTAACGATATCGATTTCAGCGGTGATTTTAAACTTATGAGTTTCTGCAAACTTGGAAGCTTCTTTCACGAAATCAATTTTTTGAATGATACCGACGATTTCTTTTGTCACTCTTTGAGTGATTTCGTCTTTGGATTTATTTGCTCCCTGCAAAAGCAGATTCAGTGCTTCCTTCGGGAGTTTTAATTCAGAAACATAGGCGCGCAAGCTTTCTTCAGTCATGAAAGCCGCACTGACCCCGGCCGTAAAAACTTTTTTTACGGTGTCACCCAGAAGACCTTTCAGATCCCCCGGCTGGTCTTTTTCGTCTTTCTTTTGACTGTCATCAGACGCCATAAAGCTGTTTTACTCTCTTATGATAACTGCTGATCATATTCGGAAGATTCACGCTGACCAACGCATTTGCAATCGGACCGGGAACAAACATACTGAATGTTGCTTCCACAGTGTAAGTCGCACGCGTTTTGCCAGCTTCATTTTCAAGCTTCCATGAACCGACAGAGGTTTTAAAGACATCGCCGGAAGCAAATTCCCAGGTGATGCTGTTTGGAGCATTCTCTGTCATCCACAGATTGTATTTGAAAGATTTGATAACCTGAACGCTGTATTCAACAAGCTTTCTGTTGCCTTCGGTTTTTAAAACCGTGCACTTTTTCACTTCCGGAAGAAACTCGTGATACTTTTCGTAGTCAGAGATGATTTTAAAAAATTGCTCAGGTGTACAATTGAAAACTTCGGTGGTTGATGCTTTTGCCATAGGCTTTTAGTGTGTCTTTACAGTAACACTGAGTCAATCGCGAGCTGGACCATGGAGTGATTATGTTACATTGAGAATTCATGCGGACACCTGACATATTTCATAGGAAGCGCTTGCGGGCCTTCCCCAACAGAAGCAAGCTTCGGGAGAAATATTTTTCGGAGGTGTTTTATGAAGGTCGCAAGAATTTATTCTTATGGAAATTCAGATCAAATCAAAATCGAAGAATCACCACAGCCTCAAGTTCACAGTGAAGACATCCTGGTGAAAGTTCACGATGCCGGAGTGAATCCCGTGGACTGGAAAATCCGTGAAGGCTTTATGAAACAAACAAGTCCACACTTTCCTATCACTCTAGGGCAAGATTTTGCCGGAGAAATCGTCGCTGTCGGAGACCAAGTCCGCGATTTCAAACCGGGCGACAATGTCTTTGGTTTTGCGCCGGGCTCGTATGCGGAATACGCTTTGGTCTCTCCCTATAAAATCGCACTGATGCCGAAATCTTTAAATTACGAAGCCGCGGCTTCCATCCCTACGCCGGGATTGACAGCATGGCAGCTTCTTGAAAAAGCCCAACTCAAAGCCTATCAAAATATTCTTATTCATGGTGCTGCAGGTGGAGTTGGCTCTATAGCTTGTCAAATCGCTCTTTGGAAAAAGGCAAATGTGATGGGCACAGCTTCTGCCGATGACGTTTCATATTTAAAAAAATTAGGTGTGCAACGAACGATTGACTATAAAAAAGACCGCTTTGAAGAATTCGCCAAGGACATTGATGTCGTGATCGACCTTGTCGGAGGCGACACGCTGGCGCGCTCTTATCAAGTGATGAAAAAAGGCGGCATTGCTTTATCAACTGTAGGCGCATTTAAAGAAGCCGACGCCGCGAAGTTCGGCGTTCAAGGGGCCAACTTTGTGATGAGTCCTAATGCCAAGGATCTTTCCGAACTTGCTAAACTCTTTGACCAAAAAGTGATTCAAGTTCGTGTGGGCGAAGTGTTACCGCTGAAAGAAGCAAAGCAAGCGCAAGACATCAGTCAAAATGGACATGCTCACGGAAAAGTGATTTTAAAAATTTAGGATTTTTTAAACAGAGCTTCGGCCGCAGCTCTTAAGGCTGCGGCTTTATCGACAGCGCCTGCGCCACCTTTGCGAGGCTGAAAGAAATCACAGAAATTAGCGCGATCTTTTTCGCGCACAACATCGGCAGAAGTTTCGCGGCATTCGTTATAAACTTTCGGATCATAAAACTCACAATTTTTGCAAACATGCACATCCGCACGACAGTGAGGACATTCCTCACGTCGCCCGATATTTCCAGAGAAGGTCATCTCTTTGTTGCAATTAAAACAAATAAGCTTTGTATCCATAATCCCCAGGGAAAAAGGTACCTGGTACCTTTTTAGTGTTTTGGTTTACGCTCAAGATCGTGTTGAGCTTCAATAGTACGGATTGTACCAGTTGCAGAACGCATGACAATAGAATGCGTTTTTGCAATACCATTCCCCAGAAAGCGAACACCTTTGAGCAAAGAACCATCCGTCACGCCGGTTGCGATAAACATCACGGAACCAGAAGCCAGTTCATCAATTGTAAATTTCTTATCTGGATCAGACAGGCCCATGCGTTTTGCGCGGGCTTTTTCTTCTTCGTTTCTGAATTTCAAACGACCTTGGAAGTCTCCGCCCAGGCATTGCATGGCTGCAGCCGAGATCACACCTTCTGGTGCTCCACCGATACCCAAGAGCAAATCAATACCAGAGTCTTCCCACGCTGCTGCCACAGCTGCAGAAACGTCACCATCACCGATCAAGTTAATACGCGCGCCGGTTTTACGAGCTTCCGCAATCAAAGCTTCATGACGAGGACGATTCAAGATCACAACAGTCACTTCGCTGACGGGTTTATTCAAAGCTTGCGCAACCGCTTTGATATTTTCTGTCGCTGATTTATCAATATCAATTTTTCCGCGAGCCGCAGGACCGCAAGCGATTTTATCCATGTAAGTGTCTGGCGCATGCAAGAATTTACCTTGCTCTGCCACTGCGATCACAGAGATCGAGCCCGGTCCACCCGTCGCACAGATCGTTGTTCCTTCCAAAGGATCTAAAGCAATGTCCAATGCCGGAGCGTCTTCTGTTTTGTGACCAACTTTTTCACCGATATAAAGCATCGGAGCTTCGTCACGCTCCCCCTCACCGATCACAACAGTTCCGTCCATGCGAATCACGTCGAAAGCTTTTCTCATGGCATCTACGGCAGCGGCATCGGCTGTTTTTTCTTCTCCACGGCCCACCCAGCGAGCGGAAGCTAAGGCTGCTGCTTCTGTCACACGTACGAATTCTAAAGCCAGGTTTCTGTCCATTGTTCACTCTCCATGGCGGCTTTCATATCAGCCGGTAATCTTAAAAGTTTTAAATCAAGTCCCAACGACACGTGCACTGTTTTCGCCACCGAACAAACTTCGCCGTTTCTTCCTCTCAAACGATATTGAAAGATGATACGATTGCCTTCGGTTTTTCCCTGCACTTCAATTTCTAAATCATCACCGAAAAAAGTCGGTTTCATGTGCTTTACTTGCGTTTCGTAAACAGCAAAGTGACTAGCTGAACCCGGTTTTTGATAATCAATCAGACCTTTTTCATGAGCCCACCCCACCCGCGCTTCTTCATAAAAACGCAAATAGTTGCTGTGATGGACGATCCCCATAAGGTCGGTCTCGTAAAACTGCACTTTGTGACGATGAATAAACATTGATTCTTTCTAGTCTAAACTGATAGGTTGAAGCAACTAAAAGGACAAAAATGGCCGTCACAGAATTTCAAAAAAGTCTTCCTATGCGAATCACCATGAGTCGCATTTTCGCAGTGCCCGTTATTGTGGCAATGATGTGGCCCAACACGCTCTACTGGAATGTGGCTGCGGCTGTCTTTTTTATTTTCGCCTCTGCGACGGATTATTTTGATGGTTATTACGCTCGCAAATACAATGCTGTCAGCAATTTCGGGAAATTCATGGATCCGATTGCCGACAAAATTTTAGTGACGAGTGTTCTGGCGATGCTTTTGGCTCAGGGTAAAATCGATGCCTGGATGGTGATCATTATTCTAGCCCGCGATAACTTTATCGGAGGCATCCGCTCCGTTGCTGCGGCAGATCAAATCATTATTGCGGCCAAACCCGCTGGTAAATGGAAAACGGCGATGCAGATGGTGGCCATTCCCATTGTAATTATTGGAAATATGGACCCCTATGTTCCGTATTTGGACAAAATTGGCTACGGCGTCTTGTGGATCAGCGTCATTTTGAGTATAACAAGCGGTATTGAGTACTATTTAGGTTACCTTAAAAGTCGGAAGACTTAGGAACGTTTTTGTATGCTTATGTACCTTTCACCAAGCAACTGGTTTTTGATTTTCTTAGCCTTTCTTTTGACCGGCTATTTAAAAATCGCGTCGGCTAAACCGACGAAACCTGTTTTCTTTGCAAGCTCTTCTTTCGCGCAAATTCTTCGTTAATATTTAAGGCGCTCCATTTCTGAAGCGCCTCTTTTTTCAAAAAATCTAATGCATTCTTGGTTGAACTTCTTGCGCTTCGAGCGGCGGCGGCTGCGCTTGCACTTCTACTTGTGGATGGAATTGTTCTTCCGTAGAGCCCTTCAAAGCCCCCGTTGAAGCTTTTCCTTCCATCACCGTTTGCAGGACATGATCAAAGTATCCTGTTCCCACTTCGGCCTGATGCTTCACCGCTGTGTAACCGTGATCAGCTGCTGCGAACTCTTTTTCTTGAAGCTTCACATAAGCACTCATGCCGTCTTGAACATACTGATGAGCTAGATCAAAAGTGTGATAGTTCACCAAGTGCCATCCCGCCAAAGTGATAAATTGAAACTTGTATCCCAATTTTCCAAGACGGTCTTGGAACTCGGCGATCTCTTGATCACTTAAATGCATTTTCCAATTAAACGACGGCGAACAATTGTAAGCCAAAATTTTTCCCGGGAACTCTTTATGAATTTCGCGAGCGAAAGTTTCGGCCTCTTTCATATCAGGCTTGGAAGTTTCAAACCACAGCACATCGGCCCAACGAGCGTACGACAGTGCACGCGCGATCGCATAATCAAGACCGCCGCGAATGACGTAGTAACCCTCAGGAGTTCTTTCTCCCGTGAGAAACGGACGATCCACGGGATCAATATCTGAAGTCATCAGAGTCGCACTCAAGGCGTCTGTTCTTGCGACGATCACAGTCGGCACATCTAATACATCGGCAGCCAAACGCGCGGCTTGTAAAGTGCGGATAAAGTTGCTCGTTGGAACAAGAACTTTTCCGGCCAAATGCCCGCATTTTTTTTCAGCTGCCAACTGATCTTCGAAATGAACTCCCGAAGCTCCGGCTTCGATCATCGATTTCATCAATTCAAAAGCATGCAATGGGCCACCAAATCCTGCTTCAGCATCGGCAATAATCGGCGCGTACCAAGAAAGACCTTTTAAATCTTTTCCGGATCGATTGGCGATTTGATCAGCGCGCATAAAAGCGTTGTTGATTCGCTTCACCAAAGAAGGAACGGAGTTTGAAGGATACAAGCTTTGGTCAGGATAAGTTTGTCCAGAGAGATTTGCATCGGCGGCGACTTGCCAACCGCTTAAATAGATCGACTGCAAACCTGCTTTCACCATTTGCACAGCTTGACCACCGGTCATCGCACCAAAGGTGCTTAGATATCCGGGACTCGTTAATCCTTTCCACAAACGACCGGCGCCCATTTCTGCCAAAGTGTATTTGACGGGCACGCTGGTGCGAAGTTTCACAACATCCATAGCCGAGTAGTTTCTTTGAATTCCAGCCCAACGTTTATCGGTGGTCCAATTGAATTCGAGCTGTCGCGCTTGAAGCTCCGGATTTAAAATCATTGTATTCTCCTTTATTTTCTATTTGGTTTAAAATTTCATAAGCGATCGTTGTGAAGAACTCCGGAAACTGCTCCGTGAGAATCAAAGAATTAAGAAAATTTGTCGCACGGTCCAGATGCGGAAGATTTTCTGGAATCAACTTCTTCACTTCATCGATTAAAATTTCCTGATACAGTTCCGGCGTGAAAACTCGTCCATCAGAAAGCTTCACGGCGTGATGGAGCCATTGCCACAGCTGACTGCGAGAGATCTCTGCCGTTGCGGCATCTTCCATCAGATTGTGTAAAGCCGCTGCACCAACGCCTGAAAGCCAGCGATCAAAATAAAGTAGACTGACGTTGATATTTGTTCGGACTCCCTCTTCAGTAATCTTTCCTTCTGCGGAAGGCATTCTCAGCAAATCACTATCCGTGATTTTCCCCGGAGGGATCATGGATTTTTGATGAGGGCCTTTGGCAAGAGCGCGATTGAGCTCTTCTTCCGCTATAGGAATAAGATCTGGATGCGCGACCCAGGTGCCATCAAAGCCAAGACACGCTTCTCGGAATTTATCTTGCGCGACCTTCATCATCGCTTTGCTATTTAGTTCAGGATCTTTTCTATTAGGAATAAACGCCGCCATGCCACCAATAGCATGGGCATCACGGCGGTGGCAGGTTTGCACCAGGAGCTGACAATAAGATTCCATCATAGGAATGGCCATTGTCACCTGCGCGCGGTCCGGAAAAATCAAATCACTATTAAAGTTAAATTTTTTGATGATGCTAAAAATATAATCCCAGCGGCCGGCATTTAAGCCCGAAGCATGATCTTTCAGAACGTAAAGAATTTCGTCCATCTCAAACGCAGCCGTGATGGTTTCAATCAACACCGTGGCACGAATGGTTCCGCGAGGAATTTTTAAACGGTCTTGGGTGAAATTAAAAACATCGTTCCACCACGCAGCCTCTTCGTGATTTTCTAATTTGGGCAAATAAAAATACGGACCGGTATTTCGCTTTAAAAGTTCATGAGCGTTGTGGAAAAAGTAAAGACCGAAATCAAAAAGCGAAGCGGAAATCGGTTCACCGCGAATTTGAAAATTCCGTTCTTCCAAATGAAGACCGCGCGGGCGCACAAGAAGTGTGGCCGTTTTTTCGTTCAAGGAATATTTCTTACCGTCTTCACTTTCGTACGTGAGCGTGTGACGTACCGCTTTTTTTAATGAATCTTGCGCAAGTAAAACGTTACTCCACATCGGAGAAAGTGAATCCTCTATATCCGCCATAAAAACTTTGGCTTTGGAATTAAGGGCGTTGATCATCATCTTCGGCTCTGCGGGGCCCGTGATTTCCACACGGCGATCTTGAAGATCTGCAGGGGCCTTTGCCACTGTCCACGCCGCTTGGCGAATGCTTAAAGTTTCTGCGGGAAAGCGGGGCTTCTGTCCCTGGGCGAATTGCTGCGCCTGAGTCCGACGTCGCAAAAGAAGATTGCGACGAAGATTGTCGAATTTTTCATGAAGAGAGATTAAAAACTCAGCGGCATCAGGCGTAATGATCTCAGTTTTTATTTTTGGTTCGTTCATGGCGACACTCCTTGACTAGCAATAAGAGTGTCTTTAGAGGCAAGTAATCGACAAGTGACGATCTTGCAATTTCCGCTCTAGTGACTTTGAGATAAAGTTTTAACTTCGAAGCTTTTGCTCTAACAGTGCCGACGGACACTGCTAGAGCTTTTAAGAATTAGTGAGCGTCAACAACCTTGTTGGTTTTTTCTTTGAAGCGCAACAAATAGAGCGGAATGAATGAGATCGCAAAAATAATCATCATCAAGAACATAAGCTGTTTAAAACTCAGCATGAAAACTTGATTTTGAATTCGTCCATAAAGACTTTTTAGTGCTGCCTCATTGCCGCTTGCCATGCCTAGACCATCGCTCATTTTTTGCGTCAAACCATTCGCTGATGAGTAATAAGCACTCTGCGCATTGGAGTTTAAGAGCGACACTTTCGTCGAGAGATCCAGATAATTCTGATGACTGTTTTTATTCAACATCGTGCCAATCAAGGCAATACCAATACTGCCTCCGATTTGACGAGCGAGATTTAACAAACCAGAAACTTGTCCCATCTCAATGCCTTTAAACTGACTCAAGATCGATGAATTGATTGGAACAAACAAGAACGCCATTCCAAATCCACGCACGAAGAGCATTCTTAAGATTTCACCTTTTGAAGACAGAGGAGAAAGAAGTGTCATTAAATACAAACACACTTCTAAAGACAGAAGCCCCACAAAGATCAACCACTTCGGATTGGTCCCTTTGTACATTCGTTGTCCCACCCAAGGCATTACGGCCACTGTGAGCAACGATCCCGGAATAAAGAGCATCCCTGTTTGAGTGGCGTCGAAATGCAAAGTTCGCGCAACATAGATCGGTAGAATAAAGACCACTCCATATAGGAAAAATCCCACCATACCCATTAACAGAACGCCATTGCTCACAATAGGTTTTAAGAACAAGCGCACGTCGATGATTGGATTTTTCACTTTCGTTTCCCACCAAACAAAAAGCGGCAAACTGACCGTGGCAACAACCGTATTGAACAAAATTAATTTTGAGGCAAACCAGTCTTCAGATTCACCACGTTCAAGAACATATTGAAGACAACCAATTCCCAGAACCAGGAACGTCAAACCCCAAATATCCAACTCGTGTTTTTCTTCCTTGTGAGCCGGATCTTTCTCGCGATCAAAGATCACCATCGCGCCAACGAAGAACGCTAGTAAACCTAATGGCAAGTTGATGTTAAAGATCGATCTCCAACCGAAAGTATCTGTGAGATAACCACCCAAAGTCGGTCCCAGCGTTGGACCGATCATCACGCTCATCCCGAAGATCGCACCGGCGATACCGGCTTTCTCTTTTGGGAATTGTTCATAGATCAATGTTTGTGACGTTGGAAGAAGAGCTCCTCCGGCAAGACCTTGCAAAATACGAAAGACCGTGAGAGTCGCAAGATTTGGAGCCAGTCCGCAAGCCACCGATGTCGCTGTAAATAACAAGATACAACCGAGATAATACGTTCTACGCCCAATGCGCTCACCCAGCCATGCTGAAACGGGAAGGACAATGGCATTGGCGATGGCGTATCCTGTGATCACCATACTGATGTCCTCTAAGGTCGCCCCTAGATTTCCCATCATGGATGGCAAAGCCACGTTCACGATCGAGGCGTCGATGATCTCTAAAAGAGAAGCCATCACCGCCACGACGACTATGAGAACACCTTCCTTTTTCATAAAATCCTTAGTGTTTGTGAACTTTCACAAACGCGGAAAGTCCCGCCTTCAAGGCTTCGATTTCTTCTTCAGAAACGTTGGCAAATTTGATTTTTACAGGAACGCGCTGAACGACCTTCGTGAAGTTTCCAGTGGCATTGTCCGGAGGAAGCAAGGTGAATGTCGCACCTGTTGCAGAGCTGATAGACTCAACAATACCTTCAAAACTTTTTCCAGAAATCGCATCGACGTCGATGTTAACTTTCTTACCAGGCTGAATGCCTTCGATTTCCGTTTCCTTAAAGTTCGCTGTCACCCAACGTTCACCGGCATCAACAAAACCGATTAAAGGAACACCTGGAGCCGCAAGCTGTCCTACTTCGACCGCTTTCTTAGCGATAAAACCATCGGAAGGTGCTTTGATATGGGTATTTTCATAGTTCAATTCAGCCTGCGCCACTTGTGCCGACAACGCTTCAAACTTAGCTTTCACTTCAGCCGCAGTTGTTGTCGTCGTGTCGTATTGCTGTTGAGAAACAACGCCTTTAGAGAACAACTCCGCAATACGTTTTAAATTTTTCTCGGCATCACGCTTACGCGCTTCCAAAGAAGACAACTCACCCTTCATTTGACGAAGAGTGTTTTGATAATCACGATCATCGATCTCGACCATCAAGTCCCCTTTTTTCACTTTCATACCTTCAGCGATATGCACGGCCTTTACGTATCCACCCACCTTCGCTGCGACCATCACAGAGTGCGCTTCAACTTGCGCATTGTCTGTTGTCACATACATAAGATGTTCATAAAGGAAATAAATCCCAATAAGAGCTGCAAGAACTCCCACACCTGACAATATCTTTTTCTTTTTATTCATTTTCCCAATCCTTAATTAAACTGAACTAATTTTTGACCAGTGCTGAGCTCAAGATTCACGATGGCTTCAATGGCCCCGATTTGAGCATTCACGGCACCCGCTTTGGCACGATAAAGTTCCGCTTCGGCGTCAAGAACGTCTGTGTTTGTTCTTGCTCCCACCTTTTGACCTTCTCGCGACAGACGCACACTCTCTTCAGCTTTCACGATGTCGTTCAAGCGTGCTTCATAAACAGAGATATAATAAACGTATTTTCTTTTCCAGAAATCAAAGTCGCGTTTAGCCTTAAGTTCGGCCTGACGTAAGGTCTTCTCAGCTTGATACTTTTGCTCGATACTTTGTTTTGAGCGCGAGATCGAAGTCATCCCGTCAAAGAGATTCCAAGTCAGACTCACACCGTATTGATAGGCATCTCTGAAGTTATCGTAATCATCAAAACGATCATTGCGATTGTTGTAGTATTGATACTGACCGATCAAAGCAATGCGAGGAACCCAATATTTTTCAGCAGAGTCTTCCTGATGACGGAAGCCTTCCGCCTTTTGGCGCAAAGATTCCAGATCCTTGCGTTCTTCCATTTTAAATTCTTTGAGGTTCGCAACGAGATCCGCTTTAAGACGAGGAAGTGCGCCATCCACTTCAGCCGCATCTGTGTCTTGCCCCAAGGATTCGCTAAGACGTGCGCGAGCGACTTCGACATTGTCTGTCGCATTGAGAAGCTCTGATTGAGCTTCACTCATTTGCACTTCTACGCGAAGCACATCATAGTTTGTCGAAGAGCCGACCTTTTTAAAAAGACGAACGTCTTTAAGATGATCTTCCAAGGCACGCACGTTTTGTTCAGCAACGGCTTTAAGTTCTTTTGCGGCCACAGCCTTATAAAAAAGAACTGTGACTTCACGCTCTACCGTGAAACGAGTCCAATCGTAATCGCTTTTTGCGGAGTCTTCAAACGCGCTGGAACTCAAATATCTATTTGTGCTGGAGAAGCCATCAAAGATCGACCACTGCGCTGTCAAATAAAGATTTGTCGTCGGCACCACTTGCGGAATCGACAGCGGAGCTCCGCCCAGATTCACGTCCACCAACGCATATTTCTTATCAAAGAGATACGTCGCATTTGCAGACAACGTCGGTAAGAATCCAGAGTAGGACTCTGTCTTTTTCCAACTGGTTTCTCTGTATTGGGATTCGGATCTTTGAACTTTAGGAGAATTATTGAGGGCCTCTTGCAGTGCCTCATTCAGTCTCAAGACTTCGGCCTGAGCTTGAATGGAGGCGAGAGCGACGAAGCTACTAACGAACAGCTTGCTACACTTCATAATGGGATTCATACGCCACCTAATCTTGAAATGTTTTAACCGAAAACCGTTTGCGATGCAAACTATTTGTGTTACTATCAATTAACTCTCACTTCCTTTTCATTAAACAGGAGGATTATTTTGAAACGCAAGCAAGACGATCAGATGTGTGCAAGCTCACCCTGGGAAACACCCGGAGTGCACCCTGCTCTAAAGGTGTACTTTGGATACTGTCTCTCAAAAGCCGCACTCAAACATAAAAGCATGCTTGCGAAGGAACTCGACAAATATAAAATTGTCTCTCCACAGCTTGGAATCATGAAGCTTCTTCAGATTAATGGTCCCGCAAGTCAAATCTCTTTGGGACAAGACATGCATATCGACAAAGCGTCGATGGTGAAATTTATTGATGGCCTTGAGAAACAAAAATATGTTCGCCGCGTTCCTGATAAAAATGATCGCCGTATCAAACTTGTAGAGTTAACGGAAAAAGGATTGAAGGATCTTCAGAAACTTGCGCGCATTCGTCAGGAAATCGAAGACGAATTCCTCTCCCCGCTTTCTGCAAAAGAAAAAGAATCTCTTCGCGAGATCGTTTCTAAACTTGTTTGAACAATTTGCACAGACGGTGACTGACGATGATGTCACAGCTGTCATGAACCTTGGATTTAAACTTACGCTGCGAAATACAGCGACAAACCCAAGATCCTAAAATTACTCGAGTTTTTCCGATTTCTTTTCTTTAAATCAGGTAAGTCGCTAATATTACGACGGCTTTTGTTTATGGAAGTTGCTGGAACGAACCGGAACAAAATGCCTGGGGGCCTTAACTAGAGTGGTGACTCCAGACAAAAACTCCCCTACAACCCGCCCCATGGCAAAACATCACTATCGCGATTACATTTTAAAAGAACTTGAGCGCAGACAAAGAAAAAATCCTTCTTACTCACTCAGAGCCTATGCCCGTGATTTGGAAGTTCCCTGCTCTCGCTTGAGCGAAATCATCAACGGAAAAGTGGGACTTTCCGAGTCTCGCGCTATGAATCTCGCAGTGAAATTAAATCTGGCGCCTTCTGAGCGAGAGTTCTTTGTTGATCTTGCTCTTTCTGAACATGCGCGCAGTGCGGTTCTTCGTGATATGGCCTTAAAAAGAGTTCAAGCGCGCGAAGAAGCTTTTGAAAAATTCGGCGAAGAGGAATTTGCCGTTATCTCTGATTGGTACCACACGGCGATCGCTGAAGTTTTAGGTTTGGATGGTTTTGAAGGGACCCCTGATAACATCGGAAACCGCTTAGGTCTTTCTATTGAAATCGTTGAAAAAGCTTTAGAGCGTCTTGAAACGGTGAAGCTTATTTCTAAAGTCGGCGACAAATGGGTGCCGAACAATAACAATAAATACTCTTCGTCTTATGGCGGATCCTCAGAAGCAGCCCGCAATTACTTCATGCAGATGCAACAAAAAGCAAACGAAGCCATGGACATGGGAAATAAAAAACGTTGGGATATGGGATGCACCATGGTTCCAACCAACTTACAAAAAGCCCGTGAGATTTCTAAAAAAATCCGCGAGTTCCGGTTGGAAATTATGCAAGAGCTTCAATCCGTGGACACCAAAGACGCTCTCTTTGCTCTTTCTACCAGCTTCTTTGAATTAACAGAAGCTTCCCATTAGTAAAATTGATCGGCATATCAAATCCTTTAATTTTACGCGTATGCCGATTTTATCGTAAGACCTTCTGCAGACCGGGAGGCTCTTATGAAACTTGTCTTTACGACTCTCACAAGCATTCTAATTAGCACATCTGGATTTGCCGCTAGACTTATGCACCATGATCCAGCCTCCATACATGGAATGCTGCTCTTTGGGAAATCACAAGTTTATCTTTCTCATCTCCCCATGTTTCATGCACCTCACGACTATCAGGTCCTTTTACAGGCGACTCTCAGCGCTGAGGGACTCAACGCTTACCATGCGAGCCTTAGAAACTCGAATGAAACGGTCTACACGCTAGTTCCTGAGGCATTTAGCCTACCGGAATTAACAAGCCATCCCGTTCCGTTTAAGGCGCAGATTTACAAAGGTCATTTTGAAAGAGGTGGTGTTTTAATTGCTGATAATGTGACTGTTGAAATCAAAGTTCTTTATTTCAGAAAGTTTTCTGGCACTGACGTAAAACCTTCTCAAGGTACTTACATATTATTTGGAAATTCCAAAGAGCAATTTCTAGCTCACGCCATTACAGCGGCTCCTGATTTTGATCAGATTCTAAAGGTGAAGACCGACGCAAAGGGTGTCGCTGTATTTAACTTTAAGGATTTATCTAACACGGAACCTTTGCAAGCTTCTCAAACTTTGGAAGTGACTCTGGGAGAGACATCCTGGCCTGTCGATATTGAATCCAGCCTCTATACGGAATTTGGCGACCTTTCATTTTAAAAAACATACTCTGCCACTTGAAAAAGTCCTGCAAGGTTCGTAGAATAGACCTTGCAGTGGCGCTGCGTTTTTTGCTGGTGCAAAATTCAAAAAATTTATGCTCCTTTTCGTTCTATGGTTAACGAAGCTTTTTAGGAGTCATAAATGTCGCAAGACAAACAATTCTCAGACAATCAATCCGGTTACAATCAGTGGTCTTCTTTTTACGATAGCTATCCGAACCCGACGGTGGCCATTGATGAGCTCTCCTTTCCCCGCTTCTGGCAAACTCTTACGGGGAAAGATATTTTAGAGATCGGCTGCGGCACCGGAAGACACACGCAAAAACTCGTCGCGCAAAACAATCGCGTGGTGGGAATTGATATTTCCGAAGGAATGTTGCAAGTCGCCCGCGAGAAAATTCCGCCTGAAAGAGCTCTACTTGTTCATGCTGACTTTATGACTTACGACGGATTTCACGAAAATCAATTCGACGCTATCGTCGCAAGTCTCGTAATTGAACACATCCAAGATCTTTCATCTTTCTTTAAAAGAGCAGCGAAGTTTTTAAAACCCGGTGGCGAGCTGTACCTTTCTGAAATTCACCCCGAAAGAACGGCGCAAGGCGTAGCCGCTCATTTTAAAAATGGAGATCATCAAGAGATCCATCTAAAAAGCCATCCTCACACCGACGAGGACTTTCAAAGAACCGCCGCTCAAGCCAGCCTTGAAACCGTGAAAAATGAGACCATCTACGGCACGGAAGAATTCGCGAATATCAACTCCAAATGGACACGCCATCTCGGAAAACCGATGATTGAAATTTGGGTGTTTCGTAAAGGAAGTTAAAACGAAGATGCCTTAAAACGCAAAAACCGCCCACGAGGCGGTTTTTAATTCGGTCTTCGAGGAAAAATTTGGAGCGGGAGACGGGGCTCAAACCCGCGACCTATGCCTTGGCAAGGCATCGCTCTATCAACTGAGCTACTCCCGCGCTCGAAGAGAAACCAAAATTACAGTTGCCACAGGATATTGTCAACGGGTAAAAATCAAAAAAATGAAGGCTTTACTGTACAGTCGCATCAAAAAATGGATGATTTTCGCTTTAATAGGCTGTCTTGCTTATTTTGTAGGCTACATTTGGGGTCAACAAAACCTAAAAGGCTCTTCAAATCCCCCTACGCCGACCCTGCAGTCTAAATAGAAGTCATCTCCTGCAGCCCCGCTTCACGAATTCTTCCTAACAGAATCTCCATCTATCTTAACGTAAAGAAACATGACTCTGTGGTCTTATGAGCTAAAACGACTTTCCATTACAAGGAGAAGTCATGGTTTTAAAAGTCGGCATTGCCGTCTGCGTTTTTGGTTTTCTTGCGTCCTTTGCTTTCGCTTCTACATTTGAAAACATGGAGGGAACTTATAAGATTCTTTCTTGCAATAACGAGAGCGACTCCCCCTCCCGCGAAGATCGTGATCTTTGCGAATACACTCAGCTCACTGTTCACCCGAGTTCTTACGCAACCGTGATTTATTTTTCAGAGAATAAAAACTCGCAGTTTGTGCGCGCCTTTGGACTTCCGAAAAACATGCGCGATATTCCTAATGGCAGATACAGTGAAAGCGCCGACACATTTGCGTCGTACACCAATACGACAAGAAATTCCGGCGAGATTTTTATATTAAGAAAAACGGGCCCGGATCTTTTTCATTTTTCTATGCACCGTCGCTCCAGCCTTTCCAAAACTCTGGATGTTTTTGAAATCGAACTGCGAAGAGTCTCTCGCAAATCAAATCCTCTGCCGCCTCCGCCACCCATCGACGATGAGGGCGATCCCTGTGGCGAGCCCGACCATGATTAAGACAACGTCGTTTTAAATCTTTGCCAACTGGCTGTGATGGCGATCGTTGCCATGGCAGCAAGAATAAGCAAATTAAAGATGATCAACCGAGCATCACCACCTTTAAGCATTATGTTGCGCAGAAGCTCTATAAAATACGTTAACGGATTGATGTAAGAAAAAATCCGCATGGCCCAAGGCATGTTCTCAATAGGAAAGACCAGTCCCGAAAGTAAAACCGACGGGAAGAGATACAAAAATCCTCCCATCATTGATTGCTGCTGATTCTTGGCGATCGTGGAAATAAATAAACCAATTCCCACCGTACAACAGACAAAAACAAAGGACGACAAAAGAAGAACCAGCAGACTTCCTCGCAGAGGCATTCCAAAAAGAGCCATTGCCACGCCGACAATCAAGGGAATATTACTCATACCTAACAGAACGAACGGAATGGTCTTACCTAGAATCACTTCCTCAGGCTTCACTGGAGCCGCTATCAAAGTTTCAAAAGTGCCAAGTTCTTTTTCCTTCGTGATTGACATGCTGGTTAAAAGAATCGTGATTAAACAAACAAGCAAACTCATCACACCAGGCACTAGGAACAAAGCCGTTCGTAAAGCAGGGTTATAAAGAACACGCACGTCAAATTGCACCGGAGGATTTTGTGGATACAGTGAGCGCACGATGCTTAAAAAATATCGCTCAACACTCTGCCCGCGCGTTACGTTCGTCGCATTAACTAAAAGCTGCACTCTTCCTTCACCGCGCCCTAAGCTTTTATCCAATCCTTCTGATGGCGCCACCAAGACTGCATCAGCTTCCCCTGACTTCACCTGCTCATAGGGATCGTTGGATGTCACCTTAGCGGGAATAAACCACCCAGAGGCCAGAGCTTTGCGATGAAGCTCTTGCAAAGATACATCTGTGGGTGCGCCAAAGACGCTGAGGCGAATGTTTTTGGCTTCCGTTGATAAAGCCACCCCAAAGATCGTCAATTGCACGCAAGGTGCGATAAAGAGCAACAACCGCATTCGTGGATCGCGCAAAGTCTGACGAAATTCTTTTCTGATAAAACCTAGCAGCGTTTTTATCATGGCTCGACATCCTTTTTAAATTTCTTGGTAGCAAGGAAGATCATTAAAACAAACAAAGCACAGAGAGCCAAAAATGACGGCAGAATATCTAAAAAACTCGCTCCTTGTAAAAAGAGCTCGCGACTGATTTTGATAAACCAGCGCGCTGGCAAGAGCATCGTGAAATAATAAAAAAAGCTCGGCATGTGTTCGACAGGAAAAATAAATCCTGAAAGAAGAATTGTCGGCAGAAGCCCCGAGAGCATGGCAAACTGCATACTGAGTTGCTGTTTTCTGGTAACGACGGAAATCAAAAGACCTTGCGCCAAATAAGTACTAAGAAAAATCAAACAAGCCACAAGATAAACTAAGAAATTTCCGCGAAAGGGAACCGAGAAAACCAACTGCGACATGATAAAAACAAAAAACACCGCGATGATGCCCATCACAGAATAAGGCAAAAGTTTTCCAAGAATGATTTCAACAGGACGAACCGGAGTCGACAGAAGCAACTCCATCGACCCATTTTCCCATTCACGCGCGACCGTCAGCGCGGTGAGCAGAATAGAAAGAATCGCGATGATGGCGGCAGCCAACCCAGGCACGACGAACCATCGACTGTTCAGCTCCGGATTAAAAAGAAAACGCGTGTGCACCTGAACAGGCTCACGAAAACTTCCGAATTCTTTTTCAATCAGTTTTTTCTGAATGCCTCCGAGATATCCGACAATCGACGCCGCAGAGGAGTTATCAGAACCATCAATTAAAATCTGCACGGAACTTTGCGAAAAAGGTTTGATATCCTGATTGTAGGTCGGAGGAATCACTAAGGCCGCGTGCGACCTTCCTTCATCCAAAGCTTGAATGGCTAAGGCAGGACTCATCACAGCATTGGAGTGAAAATATCCTGAACTTGTAAAAGCCTTCTGTAAATCCCAAGAGTTTTGCGTTTTATTTCCATCAAAAACCGCAAGCCCGATGCGCTCCATATTAAATTCGATAGCAAAACCAAAAAAAAGCACCATAACAACGGGCATTCCCAATGCTAAGGCCACCGTGAATGGATCTCTCACGATATGAAAGACTTCTTTTTTAGCTATAGCCACGATGGAGCGAAATCTCATTCTTTCCCCTCCACCTGATATATAAAAACATCTTCCAAGGTCACATCTTCAGGATCTTTATCCGGAAAACTGTTTTTCTTTAAGTTGAGTGGAGAATCCAACGCAATCAACTCACCAGAACGAAGAAGCGCAATGCGCTCACAATGTTCGGCTTCATCCATATAGTGAGTCGTAACAAAAACGGTTTTCCCTTCATCGGCAAGTTCCTGAATCAAATCCCAAAATCTTTTTCGATAAGCAGGGCTCACACCTGCGGTCGGTTCATCAAGAAAAACCAATTCAGGATCATGCAGAACCGAAGCCACAAGACTGACTTGTTGTTTGACTCCACCGGGAATATCGCGCACTAAAACATCTTCGGATTCTTTAAAGCGAATGAATTGTAATAATTTTTCTTTTTGTTCTTTGAATTTCTTATCGTCGATTTTTCTTAAAGAGGCTGTGAATGCCAGGTTTTCTTTCACGGTTAAATCGTCATACAAAGTGAACTTTTGCGACATATAACCGACTTTTTGTTTCACGGCGAAGGCGTCCGACAAAACGTCAATATCGCAAATTCGGGCCGTTCCATGTGACGGCAATAAGAGCCCGCACAGCACCCGGATGGTCGTGGTCTTCCCCGCTCCATTGGCTCCTAAAAATCCAAAAATCTCGCCTTTTTCTACGCTGAAGGAAATATTGTTCACAGCATAGTAGTCGCCAAACTTCACTGATAATTCTTTAACATCCACGACTTTCATGTGGACTCCAAGGAAGAATCGTATTGCAAAAACACGTCATCAAATGTTTTGCATTTCTGTTCTTTTAAAATCTCCTGAGGAGGCCCTTCCAGCAAGGTCTGCCCGTCGAACAGCAAATGCACTTGCTGACATTTCAATGCTTCATCCATGTAGGACGTCGTCACTAAAATTAAAATCTCTTCTTGATCGCGAAGATCGTAAAGAAGCTCCCAGAAATCCCTACGACTTAAAGGATCAACGCCATTGGTGGGTTCATCAAGTAGCAAAACCTTCGGTGACGACAACAAAGAACAAATAAGTCCTAGTTTCTTATACATCCCACCTGAAAGCTGTGAGGCCAGACGGTCCGTGAATTCTTCAAGCCGAGCCATTTGCAGAAGTTTTTTTCTGCGCTCGATGTAAACATCTGAAGGAACCTGATAAAGAGTTCTAAAAAATTCCAAATGCTCGTGAATACTGAGTTCCGGATAAAGACTTTGTGTTTGCGGCATATAGGCCACGGACTCGCGAATATTTTGAAAAGGAATATCTTTGCCGTCTTCTTGAAATACAATGGTCCCGGAATCCGCTTTCAAAAGTCCCATCAGATGTCTTAAAAAAGTCGTCTTACCGGCCCCCTCAGGCCCAATGATCCCGTGAATCTGATGGGGAGCAAACTGCATGGTGAGACCTTTGAGCGCTTGCGTGCGTCTTAATTTTTTTGAGAGATCCTGAACGCTCAATGAGATCTCAGACATCTATTCCTCCGCCGGCCACTCCAAAGTCATGCCGGGCTTCAAGACACCTTCAGGATTTTCGAAATAAATTTTTACGGCATAAACCAAACGCGTTCGTTCATCGCGGGTTTGCACGTTCTTGGGTGTGAACTCGGCTTCGGGATTGATGTAAGAGACAACGCCGGAGAATTCTTTTTTATCCAGTTCCGGAACCACCGCTTTCACTTTTTGCTGAAGTTTGAGTTTTGATATTTCATCGTGAGGCAGATAGAAATACGCATACACTTCTTCCAAATCGCCCACGGTTAACAACTTCGCTCCTGGAGCCACCATCTCCCCGGGTTCAAAATAAGTTGTCAGGACTGTGCCTTTTAAAGGCGACGTGATATCACACCAATTGCGACGAAGCTCGGTGTCTTCTTTTTTTGTTTTCACCTGATCGAAGGCCTCTTTCGCGATACTGCCACCGCGGTACAGACGGTAGGAACGATCGTAACTGCTCTTGGCAAGTTCGTATGCGATCTTGATATCCTCGCAAGCAAGTTGCACAAGCATTTGCCCCTTATCAACGACCTGCCCTTCTTTGACTGGAAAAGAACTGATCACCGAAGGCACACGCGCAGGAATATCTACTTTTGTGACTTCCACCGTTCCGGCATAAGAAAATTTATTTTTAAAAAGAATCGCTTTTACAGCGTAGGCCAGAATCAAAAGAACAACTATCACAACAATAGGAAGAATCTTTTTCTTAGACATTCCCCAAGCATAACAGCTCAAAGAAAAGAGTAAACGTCGTTTGTGAGATCACACGATTCCAGACATAAAAAAAACCGGAGTCTTTAGAACTCCGGCTTCATTAAATCTAAATTTAGATTTATTAGTTTCTACCTGGGTAGAACCAGCAACGAGGACGAGCACCCGCCGCATCACGTGGCGCGTAGCAACTTCCTTGTTTGTAATCTGTATTGCTCAAAGTTTCGCTTTCTTTAGCTACGCAGAGCATACCCGCAAAGTAAGTATCCAAACGACATTGCGTCTCTGGATGTTGGTCATTCATGCGAGACACTTCGCGTTTGTCTGGAGTTCCAAAGTTAGGAGCTGTCGCCTCTTTACGCAATGCTTGGAAAAGATTTGCAACAGATTGACCCGCCAAAGAACTTCTCAAGCAAAGAAGACGATCTTGCTCATTTGGAAATTGCGCTTCACAAGCTGAGCTCGCTACCGGATCCAAATCAAGATCTTTCAAGATCGCCGCGTTGTCGTCTTCAGCAAAGAAACGGCGAAGGCATTTCAAAGTCGCGTAATAGTCCGCACCACCTTCGTTTGTCGCCCATGAACCCATCCAACCGCTGATTTTCGGAGCGCCACCGTTGTGGTGACCGAACTCATGACAAGCAACCAAGGCAAAACCTTCGATGGTTGTTGCTTGGTGACGAGCCAATCCGCCGTACATATTCAAAACCTGAGTATTGCCTGATCTTTGCGCAGAAGCGTTCACAGTTGGATCATTCCACAAACGGTTGATCTTCAAAGTATCCCCAGCTCTTTGAACATCATCTTTGTAAATTTTCTCGATACGATCCAAAACGTCGTTGAATTGTCTTTCAGTGATTCCGCCCGCAGTGAAAAGTCCCACTGGAATTTTCAAATTATTCTCAGGCAAGAAACCCGCGCAAAGCGTCTGATTTTCGATTGCTGTCTTGTGTGTGAAGCCCAAAGTCGCTACCAATGCGACGCCGGCAAAAACACGACTTACTGTCGTTTTTGTCATGACCACCCCTCCTTGAGTCTAGACTTAAGAAAAATCGTATCAATAGGATGCGGACAAACTCAAACGATTAATATTTGTAATGAAGCACCGCACCTTTAAACGCGATGACAAGAGTTTTTTATTAAAGGGCCGTAATAAAAAAGTCGACAAGTAAGAACACCCCTAATCTTGCATATACGGTGTTGGAGGAGTCGATTCATGAATTCTTTTGGTAGCTGGTTTAAAGGTCTGAGAGGCAAATTACTGTTCTCAGCGATTTTGCCGATCATCGCTTTTACAACGCTGACGACCGTTTCTTTAAAATCAATGAACACGTTAGGTGATATGCTCACAACCGCCTACACTGATGTGATACCTAACATGGACGGTCTTGGACAAATCGGAATGCAAAGAGCTCGCGTGGGATATTTTATCTGGGCGGCGCTTGCTAATAAAGAAGACATTAAGTCTCGCACTAACTTTGTCAATAAAGCTAAAGATGCCTTTAATGAATTTAAAAAAGGCCAAGAGTTTTATGAATCAACATCACTCGATGACGAAGAACAGAAAAACTATGCGAGGGCCAAAGAGATCAAACCACAATTCTATGCTTTAACAGAGGCCATGATCGCCTCTTTAGAAAAAAATACGCCAGAAGAGGATGCCAAAGTTCATAAAGCGATGAATGGCGGAGAATGGCATGTGCTCGCGATCGACACACAAAATGCGATTGCTGCGAATATGAAACTGTACAACGCAAGATCCGTTGAAGCAAACCGAACTCAGCAAGAGGTTCGCACTTTCCAAACTCAGCTTCTTCTTCTGATTTCTGGTTTCTGTGCGACGTTGCTTTTCGGTATTTTGATGTGGATTGCTTATCGCGTTTCAAACACCGTAAGCGGCATTGCTTCAGGTCTCACTAAATCCGGAAATCAAGTTGCTGAAGCGATCACGCAACTGACCGCCGCGGGGCAAACTCTTTCTCACTCTTCAACAGAAGCTGCGGCTTCCCTTGAAGAAACCGTGGCATCATTAGAAGAAATGTCTTCCATGGTAAAAATGAATTCTGACAACGCTAAGCAAGCGGCGGCTCTTTCTCAATCTTCAAAAGATGCGGCTGAACAAGGTCAAAATGAAATTCAACATCTGATTGAATCGATGCACGATATTTCGACGTCTTCTAAAAAGATCGAAGAAATTATCAGCGTGATTGACGATATCGCCTTTCAAACAAATTTATTGGCTTTGAACGCTTCCGTCGAGGCCGCTCGTGCTGGCGAACATGGAAAGGGTTTTGCGGTTGTCGCCGAAGCGGTTCGCGCCCTTGCGCAACGCTCCGCAGTAGCCGCAAAAGACATCAACGGTCTTATCAAAGACAGTGTTGAAAAAGTCGAAAAAGGGTCTTCTATTGCCGATCGTTCGGGGGAAGTTCTTTCTAATATCGTGAACTCTGTAAAAAAAGTGGCGGATTTGAACAACGAAATTTCCGCGGCAAGTTCTGAGCAAACAACAGGTATTCAGCAAATCAGCAAAGCCATGAATCAATTGGATCAAGGCTCTCAAGCCAATGCAGCGTCTTCAGAAGAAGTGGCCGCTTCGGCTGAGGAAATCAATGCTCAAGCTTTACAGATGAAGAAGATGGTTCAAGGCCTGAATGAGGTTATTTTAGGAGCAGAACAAGCTTCAACTCCGAAACGCGAGTCCCCTGCTATAACGCCTCCTAAAGTAGTGCCAATCACTGCCAAACAAACACCAGCGAAGCTCGCTAAAAAGGCAGCTCCCGTGACGAAAAAACCACAGGGCGCTGCGGCTGTGATTCCTTTTGATGATGACGAAAGCCCTCGTAAAGTCGGTACGACAGACGGCTTTTAATCCATTGCTCCCTCGTAGTCCTTGTACTACTATGAGGGGGCATGAAAATTCCATTTAATATTCCGCCAAAAAGCTCGAATGAAGAGAAATATATTTCTCAGGCCATCGCCAACAAAAAACTTAGCGGCGAAGGTTCTTTTAATAAAAAATGTTCGGAGTGGTTTAATAAAAATCTTCCTACAAAAATGACTGTGATCACTCCTTCCTGCACGTCGGCTCTTGAAATGGCGATGGTGCTTGCGGATATCGGACCAGGCGACGAAGTGATTCTTCCTTCGTTCACATTCACTTCAACAGCGAACGTGGTGGCTCTTTATGGTGCCGTTCCTGTTTTTGTCGATATCGATCCTTTAACGATGAACATTGATCCTGCGGAGATTGAAAAAGCTATCACTCCCCGCACGAAAGTCATCATGCCTGTGCACTATGCCGGTGTCGGTTGTGATATGGATGCCATCATGACCCTCGCCAACAAACACAACATCTGGGTTGTGGAAGATGCAGCTCAAGGGATCTTTGCTTCTTACAAAGGTCGCGCTTTAGGAACTCTAGGTCATATGGCGGCCTTTAGTTTTCATGAAACAAAGAACATCGTTTGCGGCGAAGGTGGTTGTTTAACAATCAATGACGCTCGCTTGGTCGCGCGTGCTGAGATCGTTCGCGATAAAGGAACGAATCGCCAGCAATTTTTGAACGGCCAAGTCGATAAGTACACATGGCAGGACAAAGGTTCATCTTATTTGCTTTCTGAACTATCAGCCGCTTTCCTTCTTTCACAACTTGAAGAAGGTGAAGCGATCACGGCAAAACGTTTGGCGATTTGGAATCAATATCATGCGGGCCTTGCTGATCTTGAAAAACAAGGTCACTTGCAACGCATGACTGTGCCTGCTGATTGCAAAGCCAATGCGCATATTTATTACTTTCTTTTAAATTCCGCAGAAGTTCGTGCGGCTCTTTGGAGTTATCTCAAAGAAGCTGGCATTCAATCGACAACTCACTACGTGCCTTTGCACTCAGCTCCCGCAGGTGTGAAGTACGGTCGCGTTTCCGGTTCACTGAAGGTCACGGACGATCATGCCAATCGTCTTTTGCGTCTTCCGATGTTTGCAGATTTAAGCTCCCAAGACGCGGCTTTGGTTCTTGAAAAAATTCATTCTTTCTTTAAGAGGTAATCAATGAAGGGTATTATCCTTGCCGGAGGAGCCGGCTCTCGCCTCTACCCGATGACTCGGGTTATGACGAAACAACTTCAATCGGTGTATGACAAGCCGATGATTTATTATCCATTGAGCATCCTGATGCTGGGTGGAATCAAAGATATTCTGCTAATCACGACTCCCGACGATCAACCTTTGTTTCAAAAACTTTTGGGCGATGGTTCTCAGTTCGGCATTAAGCTTTCTTATAAAATCCAAGAGAAACCAAACGGTCTTCCTGAGGCTTTCGTTTTGGGTGAAGACTTTATTGGCAACGACAACGTCTGCTTGATCTTGGGCGATAATTTGTTTTACGGCGACTTGGATTTCTTCCGCGCGGCGATCAAATCACAAGAAGCTATGCAAGATGATCTGCATGGCCGTGTCTTTGCCTACTACGTTGCGGATCCTCGCGCTTATGGCGTTGTGGAGTTTGATAAGAACTCTAAAAAAGTGAAATCAATCGAAGAAAAGCCACAAAATCCAAAATCGAATTTCGCGGTTCCAGGTCTTTACTTGTTTGATAAGACCGTGGCGAAACGCGCGAAGTCTTTAAAACCTTCTCCTCGTGGTGAAACTGAAATCGTAGATTTGATTTTATCTTATCACAACGAAGGAAAACTCGGCGTTGAGATGATGTATCGAGGACTCGCTTGGCTCGATACGGGAACTCCAAGATCTTTGCTTGATGCAGCCGCGTTCATCGGCGCCATTGAAGAACGCCAGGGCTTGAAAGTCGCTTGCCTTGAGGAGGTCGCTTACCGCATGAAGTTTATCACTTTGGCGCAGTTACAAAAAATCACGAACGAACTTCCGAAGTGCTCTTACCGCTCTTATCTTGAAAAAATTATTTCTGAGGAACTATGAAGCAGACTGTTTTACTTACCGGTTGTGCCGGATTTATTGGAACTAATTTCGTTAAGACGATTGCTTGCCGCGAAGACGTGAAAGCAAAATACGATTTCGTGATTGTAGATGCTTTAACTTATGCCGGACGTTTGGGAAACATCCAACCGGAGCTTGATGTCCATTCTCATTTGAAATTTTATCAAGAAGACATTCGCGACGCTCATAAGATGCATGAGCTTTTCAAAAAATATAACTTCTCTGGGGTTTTGAATTTCGCGGCAGAATCGCACGTGGATCGCTCTATTGAAAGTCCGAACATCTTTGTTGAGACAAATGTTCTTGGAACTTTGAATCTTCTTAAAGAAAGTCTTTCTTTGTTTGAAAAGAACAAATCATTCAAATATCTGCAAGTCAGTACCGACGAAGTGTACGGCACTTTGCAAATGAATGACCCTGCCTTTACTGAAGACACTCCGATCGCACCCAACAGTCCTTACAGCGCTTCAAAAGCCAGCGCGGATCTGATGTGTCGTGCGTTCTTTGAAACTTACAAGCTCCCTGTAGTAATCACTCGCTGCTCGAACAACTACGGCCCTTATCAAGTGGAAGAAAAATTCATCCCATTGATGATTAAGCGTGCGATGGCAAACGAACCACTGCCTATTTATGGCACAGGCATGAACATCCGCGATTGGATTTACGTTGACGATCACAATGAAGGTGTTTGGAAAGCTTTCACCAACGGCAAGGCTGGCGAAGTTTACAACCTCGGTGGCGACTCTGAGAGACAAAACCTTGATGTCGCGAAATTGATTTTGAAACATCTTGGAAAGCCAGAAAGTCTTTTGAGCTTCGTCCAAGACCGCAAAGGCCACGACTTCCGCTATGCGATCAACTTTAGCAAATCCGAAAAGGAACTGGGTTGGGCTCCGAAAGTGAAGTTTGAACAAGAAGGACTTCTTCGTACGATTGAGCATTATAAAAAACTATGGGCGAAGTAAGAGTTCTTCACTGCATCCAGTCCCTTTCCTGGGGCGGGCTTGAGCTTTACACTGTGGAGTTGATTCAAAACCTGGCAAAAGCCGGCGTGAATCAACGCGTGTTTTGCTCCGCTCACTCACGCGTCGCTGAAGAACTTCGTCATTCCAATGTCGAGTTGATCACATTTCCAGAAAAGAAAATTTCAAAACTCAAAGCGGCTTCCTTGATTCGCAAAATCAGCCGCGCAAACAAGATCACTCACCTGCACTCTCATACGCGTATCGATATGTGGTGTTGCGCTTTATCGCGTTGGAATACTTCCTCGCCAAAGCATATCTACAACCTGTACATGAATGCTCTTCCAAAAAGAGATCTGATTCATCGCTGGCTTTTTTCGAAAGTGGATGCCTTGTGCAGTTCTTCCGAATGGGTGCTTAGCGAAGCTCGCAAGAACTTCCCTATTGCTCCTGAGAAACTGCGTTTGATGCGCTATGGACGTAAAACAGAGGACTATCAAACGAACCCTTCCCAACGTGAAGACCTGCGCGCAAAGATGGGCTTTAAGAAAGACGATTTGGTTTTTGGAACTCTTTGCCGTATTGATGCAGGTAAAGGCGTCCGTGAACTCGTTGAGGCTTTAGACTATCTCAGCGATGAAGAAATTAAAAAGATTCACATGGTGATTGTTGGCGATCCAACAATCTTAGGGAAAAATTCTGAAGGTCAATTGACTTACGAATCTCAATCGCTGGAATTGTCCGAGTGGATAAGCCAAAAAGCCTCTGAGCCTCGTTTAAAAGGTCACTTGCACCGCGTACCGTTTCAAAAGAACTTTATTCCTTACATCGATATTTTAGATGTTTTCATTCTAGCGTCTTACAATGAAACTTATTCGTTAAGTGTGCTTGATTCCATGTTGATGGAAAAACCTGTCATTGGCACAGATGCCGGGGGAACAACAGAACAAGTAGGAAAAAACGAACGCGGATTCTTAACAGAACCACGTAACGCTAAAAGTCTCAGCGAAGCTTTACGCTTTTATATTCAAAACCCTGATCAGGTTCCTCAACAAGGAGCCAAGGCCCGACAGTGGACCTTGGGACAACACTCCTGGGATCAGACTCTTACAAAAACCCTCGCTTTGTATAAAGAGCTGGAAGCAAGGTAGTCAGCTTTATTTAGAGTGGTTGTGAATTTTCGCAACCATCTCTTGCATGCTTTTTAATTCACGCTCCACATCCTTAGGAAGATGAACCCCTGAAGTTCCTGTGTAAGCTAAAGTGACTAAGTCTTGGTACTCCTTCAAACAGGACGGAGCAATACGGGACTTTGTATATTCTAAAACGCATTGTTTTAGGTAAAGCTCTGGGAGCGAATAAAAAGCTTTCTTGTCCAAACGTCTTTCACAGAAAGAGAGCCAATACAAAATCTCTGGCTTTAATGAAGTGTCCGGGTATTGCTCTAGATATTTATAAAGAACAGACGCCGTTCGCAGATAAGAAAGCTCTCTTTCTGGTGTGATCTCAAACTCCCCTTGCAGTTCCTTTTTTAAGTTCTTTTCTGCATAGTTGCGCACTTCGTCCTGCTGGTCTTCTGCAAAGGAAGGAAAAGATTCTTTTGCAAGAGTGCTGCTGGCTTTTTTTAGACCCGCAATTTTCTTTACAATAAAGGGTGGAAGATTTTTATTCTTTTCGTTCTCATTTAATGAGTCACTAAGTCCCTTAAAATCCCTTTTGACCCGAACGAAGTAATACACTTTTCTGGCAAGAGCCTTTTCCAAATTGTCCGTCGCTGTTCCATTCTTTGGAAAACCATTAAGCACCTGATCATACAATGGAATGGCTTTATCGAAGTTTCTAACAATAAATAAAAACTCCGCTTCATCAAACGGTTTAGTCAGATAGTGATCTTTTTGGGAGAAATCAAATTTCGTGGAAGCAGAGGGAAGCTGTGTATGACAGGACATACAAACACTTAAAGTCGAACGCAGCATCCAAAGCGAATAATCTTTGTTTCCCGTGCGATACACCAATTCAGTCTCACGCAGCTGCTGATTTAAAACTTTTCCGGAAACGGCAAATCCCGACTGGCGTATTTTATTTTCATGAGAAATTTTCTCGCTGAGGTCGCCCATCTTTTTTAGCGCCTCATCAACTGTTTGAAAATTTTTAGGATCGCGGTATTCGGCATCTGAAACGATATAAGGCTTAAGAACGTAAATTTGCTGAAGCATTTGGTCCATATAAGGTTTAACTTCAGCCTTTGCCAATGAACAGACAACTCCCAAAATCAGGATGCCAATCGAAAATCTCATGTAATTTCCTCCGCTGCGCTTAAGCTTAAATTTCCCTATTTAAAATTCAATGAAATTATTTTTCTCCACCCGGGAGGCGGAGATATTGAGATGTTGTTTGCTAAAATGAAAGAAAGTAGACTGCGACAGGGAGATCCTCATGACTCAGTTTGTATCAGCAGAAGAAGCTCTGAAAGTTGTTAAATCCAGACACAGTGTTTTTATTCAAACGGCCGCGGCAACCCCACAGCGCTTAGTGAAGGCTTTAACTGCCCGCGCGCCTGAAGTACAAGGTGTAAAAATTTATTCTATTCACACCGAGGGAGATTGTTCCTATGCAGCTCCGGAACTCGAAGAGAGCTTCGACGTCCACAGTTTTTTCAATGGCGGAAATCTTCGTCACACACGTAAAAACTTAAACTCCATTTTTGTGCCGATGTTTTTAAGCGAAATTCCTCATTTATTTTACAGTGGCGCTGTTCCTTTGGATGTTGCTTTAGTGCAAGTCTCGCCTCCGGATAATCACGGTATGTGCAGCCTCGGCCCTTCCGTGGATATTTCAATTTCAGCCGTTCGAACTGCCAAAGTTGTTATTGCGCAAGTGAACCCCAAAGTTCCAAGATCTTTTGGTGACGCGCAAATAGAGTTCAGCAAAATTCACTATGCCGTTGAGGTCAACGAAGAGCTTTATATCGCGCCTCAGACAGAAACCAGTGACATTGAAATTCGTGTTGGACGCAATGTCGCAAGCCTTATTGAGGATGGAGCCACTTTGCAGATGGGAATTGGCGCTATTCCTGATGCTACCTTACGGGCGTTAACAGGACATAAAGATCTAGGCGTCCACACAGAAATGTTTTCAGACGGTCTTGTTGATCTTTACAAGACCGGAGCGATTTCAAACCGCTTTAAGGCACGTATGGGTGGGAAGATCGTTTCAAGTTTTGTTTTAGGATCTAGAAAAGTTTATGACTTTATCGATAACAATCCCATGGTTGTGATGATGGATGCGGCCTATACTAACGACTCCCATATCATCCGACAGAACCCCAAGGTTGTCGCCATCAATAGCGCCATCGAAGTGGATCTTACTGGACAAGTGTGCGCGGATTCCATTGGCGCACGCATCTACTCGGGCATCGGTGGGCAAATGGATTTCATGCGAGGAGCGGCCTTGTCTCCCGGTGGAAAACCGATCATCGCCTTACCTTCCAAAACTTCTAAAGGGCAAAGCAAAATTGTACCCTTTCTTAAAGAAGGAGCTGGCGTCACCACCACCCGTGCCCACGTTCACTATGTGGTCACCGAGCATGGCATCGCCCACTTGTATGGCAAGACGCTAAAAGAACGCGTGGAAGCGCTTATTGCGATCGCAGATCCAGAGTTTCAAGAGGAGCTGGTAAGAAGCTCTCAAAAGGTTCTCGGCTTTTAAAAGTATTTTGCTCAAAACAAAATATTTTACTCGGCCATGAATCCCCTTTTGAAAAGAATTTGTTTAGCGGCATCCAGCTCTTCTTGTTTTTTTACTTCCATCACAAGGGACTCATTAAGGCAGGAGAAAAAATCGTTAAGGTCACTATTAGGCACCAGCTGATTGAGCGTCAGCATTGATATCCTCAAAGCTTTTTGGAACCCCAAACGCTCCTTCAGATCCCACAAAACACCGCTTACAATTCCTGAATCGTGGTAAAGTCCGCCATTTTTATCCGATATCTTTACATCATTCACAACGGATCGGCGAAAAGGTCCTTTCAAATAAGCCACCTCTCCCATATTTGGATGTCCTAATTGCATCGCGGTCAGAAAATCCGCAAATCCTTCGTTAATCGATCCACCCTCTCCTTCAAAAGGAAGATGAGCAATAGAATCGACAAGCGCATGAACACTCTCATGAATGACAATTGATGGATCCTGAGAAATGTGCGAATAGGTTTCTCCATCCCCTTCGCCCAGACGAATTTTTCCCTGATAATAAAAAGCCGAATTTGTTTTTTCCGGAGCACCGACATGCACTTCGGTTTGTAGCTGAAAAGGAATCTTAAAGCCCAACTGAGATTCAAACCAGCTTAAGGATTCATCTAAATAATAAAATACTTGAACTTGGTCAAAACGCGCATCGGTCGGATTAAATTTTAAAGGCTCTTTCGTGCTGGATACTTTTAGTGCAGCTTGGGAGCCAACCCAAAGGCGCGCATTTGCCAAAGCGGGCTCTGCACTTAAATTTTTGAATGTGACATCCTGGATGTGGGATCTTTTCGGTCCTTGGGGAAAAACAGAGGCCACCGTATCGTGAAATTGCGATCCGACCCGCTTTACCCCCTGCACCTGAAGATGGTTATTCAAACGAACTTCCCAAGAGACACCCTGAGAATCTGCGTAGACAACGCGCCACAAGGGTTCGTAGAAAGTTCCGCGAGCCACGACAATGACTTCGACGATCTCGGGTTTATAACGACGAAAAACAGGAAAAGCCGATTGTAGATCCCGCCTCAAACGATCTCGGTTTTTTAGAAAATCCGCAACTTTTAGATGTTCCATTTTTTTTTGATTAAAAGACACAAGGGCTCTTATCAAAACATTTTCTCCAGCTTTGTTGCGCAGCTTTTTTACGAAGGCGTTTTCAATAGGAACGCCTGAAATTTCTTGCTGTTGAAACACAACGCTTTGATCGAGGGACTTAATTATTTTCTCATGCGAAAGGTCCAGCGAAGATAGCCCCTGAAGAGCTTCTTCGCCGCCGCCTTGTCGCCATTCAACAGGAACAAAATCGGATTTGGGAGAACAAGAAGAAAGAACTAAAAAACACAAACAAAAAGTCTTTCTCATAGATCTTTCCTTGTTTCGGTTTGACCTTATTCGACCAGCAAAGTTTTTTCTAGATAAGTTCCGTCGCCGTTTTCAAATCGCAAAATGTGTTTGCCCGCAAGAAATTTTCCTAGACGAACTTCTTTCTGAAAAGGTACGAGAACCATAACGCACATCCCGCCTTCAGACACTGAAGCTATGGATTTAATTTGGTGGGTGAAGTCATCTCTGTGGTTAACTTCAGCACGTTTCCACTTATAACAACCATTTTGAAAAACGCCATTAACGACAACGTACACATCCGATGCAGAATCAAATCCGCCCGGAACATAAACGCCACTGATACCAATCTGAACTTCTCTTTGAGACTGAACAGGAGTCTCGGCATTCGCTAGAGCCCCAAGACCTAAAAACACGGAAAATACGATCGCTGACAGTTTCATAAAAACTCCTTTTTAAAAAATTCCTGTTTTTATGAATACGCCGCTCCTCCTTCAGCAAGGATGATGAGGATCATGAATGATACGGAGAGCAATGAAAACACACCGTGGGGGTGGAGACCCCCTAAGAAATACCCATAGCTCTTAATCCTTGAACCAGCAGAACGACAAGAACATAGGCAAAGACGTTAAAGGCGATAAGCTGTGTGACCGCAAATTTCCAAGAACCGCTTTCACGAATTTGCACACCCACTGTGGACATACACTGCAAAGCAATTAAGAAGAAGATCATAAGACCAATCACAGAACTCACCGTAAATATTTTTTCGCCCGCAGAATTCACGGCGGTACTCATCTGAGTCAGAAGAGCTTGTTGCTGAGTATCTTCATTTGTATCAGTAATATTGAACGTTAAGGCCAAAGAAGAAACGAAAACTTCACGGGCCGCAAAGGCCGAGATCAAGCCCACACCCACGCGCCAATCAACACCCATGGGATGCATGACTGGCTCAATAGCTTTTCCTAATTGTCCGACGTAACTTTGCTCTAATTTTTGATGTGCATCTTCCAACTGATAATGAGGGAAGGTCGTCCCCGCCCAGACAATCACGGCAAATGTGAAGATCACAGGTCCCGCTCGTTTCACGTAAGATAAAGTGCGAGTCCAGGACTGGCGAAGCAAAACTCGAACTTTCGGACGACGATAGATGGGAAGCTCCATCATAAACAGAGACGGATCGTTTGCGGTTTTCGGAATAAATCTGCTGACAACACCCGCAGCAAAAGACCCAATAACGATCGAGCCTAAGTACAAAGCCGCAAGAGCCAAGCCCGCCTTCAAAGCCGACTGTCCATGAAATAAAAATGCAATAAATAGCGCATACACAGGTAGACGAGCCGAACAGCTCATCAATGGAATCACAAACTGTGTGATCATGCGGTCTTTTTTAGAAGGGATATTACGAGTCGCAATAATGGCCGGCACTGCGCACGCAAAACCTGAAAGCATCGGAACAAACGAACGCCCGCTCATTCCCAAGGCCGAAAAAGGGCGATCAATCAAAGTCGCCGCACGTGCTAAGTAACCTGTACTTTCTAAAATCCCGATTCCCATAAAGAGAATAAAGATCTGCGGAATAAAAACAAGAAACGCGGAGAAACTGGAAACAACGCCATTAGCTAAAAAATCCGCCCACAGAGTTCCTGGTCCCCATGCTGCGACGATTTCATTAAGTGATGTAAACCAGCCATCAATCAGATCCATGAACGGTGTTGCGAGCCAGAAGACACACGAAAACAATCCACCCATGATGAGAATAAAAAATAGGAAACCCAGAACCGGATGCAAAAGAACGCGGTCCAACTTTTCGGTTGTTTCAACAATTTTATTTAAGCGATCTTGAGCATGATCGGTTTTATGGGTGAGCGCTTCTTTCGCGATTTGCTCACACTCTTGAAGTTTTTTTTCTTGAAGTTCAAAACCCCAAGGAACAGGACGCGACGGCGTTTTTGTGATCGTCAGCTTTTTCGCTTCAGCCACGATTTCTTTAAGACCCCCGGCCAATAATCCATCAAATTGCAAAACAGGACAGCCCAAAGTTTTGCGCAAGTAATCCATGTCGATCTCAATGCCTTCACGGCGAAGAAGATCGGCCATAGTGATCACCACGATCATCGGGAATCCGGTTTCTTTTAATTGCATCACAAGTTGCAAGTGACGAGAGATTTGCGTTCCATCAACCACAACGATGATTCCATCGACTTGTTTGATTTTTGGATTTTCGTAAATCGCGCGAAGAGTAACCCACTCATCGGCAGACTTTGGATGAAGACTGTACGTTCCCGGAGTATCCATCACTTGCACATGGGATTCACCTAAGTGCGAAGCCAAATGCCCCAAGGAGAACTCCACGGTCGCTCCCGGATAGTTCACCGTTTTAAAGCGGGAACCTGTCAGCCAATTGTAAAGAGTTGTTTTACCAGAGTTCGGTGCACCAACAAGAGCAATGGACTTACTATCAACAACTAATTCTGTTTCACTCTCGCGCATGCCGCTTCCTCATTTCGCAATGCCAGAAAACTCGTATTAAAACGGATCAAAAGCGGTCCTCCGAACGGGGCTCTGCCTAAAATCGTAAGAACAGTTCCTACGCGCAAACCCATTTCGTGAAGACGTTCACGGAAAACGTCTTCCCCTGCAAAACCCGTAATTTCAACGGTGTGGCCCGGCTTTAGTGCGGTATCGAGTAAATTCATGACTTCCTCTGGATCGGTGAGCTTCTAGTTAAAGGCATGCTGAGGTAAATGGAAGTCCTTTAACCCTCCGCAACGTAATTGAAAACCTACTGAGAATGAACCTCAATAAGCCCCGGTGGGATCTCAAACTAAGGTCGTGTTTTTAAGACCAAGGGTTAAGTTCACGGGAGCAAGACCGATCTGAAGTCTGTATGGATTTTAGTATTAAGACCACTCTTGGAATTAGCAGCTTTGTCCTTCTTACTTCTTTGTCCGCGAAGGCCTCAGATGTCGTCTATGTTCCGGCCTACTGCGCACCACAAGCACTGACTGTGTTTGTGACAAACAAAACTTCTGAACCACAAAGACTGTGGACTCAAGTGCGCTTTGATGGGGAACTTCAAGAGCTTCATCATGATATTGATGCAAAGTCGCAGATCAAGATTGCAGGCGCTCAGTTTCTTCCATCTCAAATGGGCTTTTCCATAAAATCTTGGACAAAGAATTCGCTTCAGATCACCACTCGCTGTGATGAGAGTTTAAGTATTCCTTTAAGCGATCTTACATCTCCCCAAGTGAGTCACTGGCTTCCTTCCAATGTGAAATCCGTAAAGGTGCATTTGTTAAACCTTTTCTTAAAGTTCAACACCGTAAAACTTCAAGCCTTCAATAAGGCGGGCTCCGTGATTGGTGAGAAGGAAGTTTTGATTGAGAAGTATTATGATACGTCTTCTTTCAAATGGACTTTGCCTGAAAATGCCGCACGCATTGAAGTCATTGGTCAAGAGCGCCTTCATTCACTGCTTTTCTATGATCAATTCGGCGAAGAAAAACTAAGTCCGGCTGTTGCTTTAAAACCGGTGACTTTGCCGTTAGACGACCAAAAAACATATTTCTTGGTTTCAACTAAGGATGCCCGTCCCGAAGAATCTTTTGTGATTGCTCTCAAAGACGATCAACAGATCGCAACGGCTCGTGAGCAAATCAAGAACCCGTCTTTAGAGAAAATCATCGTCGCAGGTATCGAGCTTGGAAACGGCGGTTTTAACCGTGCCTTTAAATCTCGCGACAAATCCCCTTACTCTTGGTCTGTGAATCGTGTCGATGCCTTTGCTGACTTTGCGCATATCGATTGCGACGGCAGTCCCGATCTAACAGAAGAACGCCTTGAACAAAAACTCAATGAAGGCGGTCGCATCTGCTTCTGGCGCTACCGTATCATCAAAGAGTTGAGTCCCTCAGAGGTCGCCTCGGGAACATTGAAGCCCTAAGCATCGCTTAGGCTCTAGCTTCGTCAGAATAGAAAATCTGCGTTGTGAATTGACAGCCATCATGAACTGCACTTTGATACTAAAACTCAAAAGAGTTTAGCATTAAAGGAGTTCATCATGTTTTCTAAAGTATTTGCAGCCGCTATCGTGCTTGTATCAGTTAGCGCTCATGCCGCTGACAGCGAATTTTTCTTCCAATCTAAAGCGGGACAAAGTGATCTTACACCGCGCATTGGGTATATTTCTACGAAGACAAAACCTAAAGGTGGCACTACAGAAACTAAGTTCAGTGGTCTGTACAAAACAGGTGTTTCTTACGAATACGGTATTAACGAGATGTTTTCAATTGAAGGGTCTTTGCTTTTCTCTTCTTACGAAAATGACAACACTCCTAAAACAAAAGTATCTGGACTTGAAGACCCTCACGTAGTTCTAAAAGGAACTTCCAATATGGGCACTTCAAATCTTCGCTACGGTCTTGATGTCGGTCTTAGCGTTGAAAAAATGAAAGTTAAGTCCAATAACGAAGTTAACGCAGCTACTGGCGGCTTCTCTTTTACTCCTTATGTGGGTATGGACACTGAAGCAGCAGGTGGCGTTATCGGTGGACGCCTGAGCTACGCAGTTTTACTAGAGCGCACAATCGAAATCGAAGGCTTTTCCGATGCAAAACTTAAAGAAGGAAATACTTTGGGACTTTCTGCGTTCTACGAAACCGTTATTACTGACGTAGTTTTGGGTGGTTCTCTTAACTACTACAGCCATGCAAGCACTAAAGACCAAGATGGTGACGAAGCTATAAAAGCTTACAATACCTTAGGACTTTCTTTGTACTCTCGTATTCCATTCGGTACATGGGCACTGATTCCACGCCTAGACTACGATTTTTCAAGCAGCGAACACGACACGTATAACATCATTAACCTGTCTGCAGCAGCTCGTTTCACTTTCTAACTTAGTTAGATGGAACAATGGAGGAAGCCCCCTGACCGCGGGTTTCCTCCACATACACTTTCACTTTTTGTACGCCGTACTGTTTGAATTCCCCGTAAAAATCTTCCGCCAATAATCTTGAAAGCTGTTCAACGCTTGTGTTGCTGACTGGAAGAAGAATCACTTCATTTAACGGAAAAACATAAAAACGATCCCGGAATGTCACCTCCAAGGATTTCGCCGTTTTCTTAAACTTCATATCGGGATGCTTTTCAGGCAAAAGAACGATCTCGTCCCATTGATCCAAACGCGCCTTGATGTACTTTTTAAACACATTGAAATCTAAGAAATAACCTTCCGCATGAAGATCCTGTTCCGCCGGAGCTTTGATATCGATGCGGACCTGATAATTATGTCCATGCAAGCGCTCGGCGTGCTTTTCATCAAAAATAAGGAAATGAGCGGCCGAGAATTTGAAATTCTGCTTGGCTAAATGCAATGTGGTCGTGGACATAATCACCTCAAAGTGGTTATATCTTTAGCATGAAATTCGAACTGAAGCAGCATTTTCAAATTGAATCGGCCCGTTTCCTGCCCCACTTGCCCTCTTCTCATCCCTGTTCTCGCATGCACGGGCATAGTTTTAAGATTATTCTGACCCTCGTGGGCTCGTTAGATCCTAAAATCGGCTGGGTCATCGACTATAACGATATCCAAGCGAAGATGAAGCCTCTTTTAGAGAAGATCGATCACCGTGTTTTGAATGACGTCGAAGGCCTTGAAAATCCTACGTCAGAGCTTCTGGCAAAATGGATTTACGACCGCGCCCTTCCCGCTTTGCCAATGCTCACAAAAGTGACAATCGCAGAGACTCCTTTAACGGAGTGCACGTACCCTGCTTAAGTCTTCGCAATCTGAGTTTGTTATTTTCGTAGACCTCTGTTTTTTCTAAAAATGATCCCAGAATATCATTCCTATCGTGGAGTGATATTCTTATGCGTCTTAGGGCCTTTATCGCAGGTCTTTGTCTATTTCTTGTAAGCTCTTTGGCTTTCGCCAATGAACTGGAACTGATTTTCTACCGCGCCCCCGAGCCTTTAAATTGGGAAACTCCCGGAAGCCTTGTTCGCAGTGCTTATAGGAATATGAAAGCGCGGGTGAATGGTCATTCTTACCCTCACGCAATTTCTCACGTGAACGTGCGCCTGCAATGCGGAAACGAACCCTCCATTTACAGAGGAATGACTTCAGTGAGATCCAATCTTTCTTACGTTTGGGATTTCGCTTTTAAAGGTGTCGCTCTGGATGCCTTTATGATGAATGTGAAAGGCCGATCTTATACGGAAGAAGAAGTTCTTTCCTGGTTGGGTACACTCAAGCAGCAAGGTTATGTGCGAAGTCTTAAACTTATTCTTAATTCCGATCAGTGTGCGCGAGTGCAGCGATATATTCATCTCTATGAAGAACTTCGCCTAAACGAGGTTTATGGAGGACTTCGTTCTTTGCCCCATTATGGACAAGGTGCTGGATGCTCTGCTTACGCTGTGAGCTTTCTGCAAATTTTGGATTTCTTTCCGCCGTCGCTGGATCAATCATGGAAACGTAAACTGAAAGTTCCATTAGAACTCTTAAGCTCCAAAACGCGAAGTGCCCGCATCGGTTTTTTCGGATACTTACGAGGAAAAGACCGACCTTGGGCTTCCGACAAGGAACCTCACACGGTTCTGGAATTCTGGGACCCGGATTTAATGTATGCCTGGGTGGGAAATATCATTCGTGAGAAAAAGAATTTTCCCACCAATATGTGGCCCGAAAAAGACCCTAACTCTCCATTTCAAAGAGTCGTTTGGGACGTGCGCTCTTATCCAACAAGTACTAAATATTTTTTCGCTTATCGCCGAGGAACTCTAGATAACACCGTCGACTATCATATCCGAAATCGTGGCCGTCTTATGACAGACGAGGAGCTTTTAAATAAAACTCCCCGCACCTGCCGACTTTTTCAATCTTGCCCGTGATTACTTAACAAGAGCCGCGTTGACTTTCACCACCGGGCCTAAATCCAAATGCGATCCAAACTTCTGACGAAAGTTCGGTGGATAGAGCATCACAACTGTTGAACCCATGCGGAACATGCCAAGCTCTGAACCTTTATGCACAGGAATTTCAGGGCTGTATGTTTTATGTTGGAAAATATGTGGGCCTTTTTGATTTCCCTTAATTGCTTCATCAAAACTTAAAACAATATGACCCACATTGGTTGCACCGACGAAGACAACTCCCACAGGTCCTAAATCTGTTTCAATCTCGACAAGCACGCGTTCATTTACAGAGAAAAGATTTGGAACATTCGTCGTACTCCATTCGTTTACGGGCCACAACTCCCCTGGCATGTAACGCACATTCGTGATCACACCATCAACCGGAGAATGCACGCGGTGATAATCCGTAGGGCAAAGATAGTACGTAAGAAAACAACCGCCCGCCCACTTCTTTTGGCAGTCCGGATCTTGAGTAAACTCATCAAGGCGATAAGTCAGACCCTTTGCTTGAATCAAGGTGCCATTATCAATCGGCGCTGACTGAGTGATGCGACTGTCAGCAGGATGAACTGCCCAAGCGTTTGCAACAGGTCTGATTCCAGCTTTAAGACGACGTACGAAGAACTCGCCAATGGAAGGATACTCAGTGTAAGCCTTCTCAGCCTCATCTAAGTTGATGTTATAAAGCCACGCAAAGCCTCTAATAGAGAGTTTAGCCCACAAGGAAGGGCCTTTCCAATGCATGAAGTAACCGACCCAGCGGCTTAAGCGACGTTTAGGAAGAATTCGTGTAATTGCAGACATAGAAATCTTTATATCTAAACCCGACCCCTTTGTCATCATAAGAGGTTTAAGCTATAGTGCCTTATACCTAAAACCCATTGGCCCCGAACAAGAGCCCTGGAAGGATATATGTCTAAGATTCTTCAGAATGTCGAAATTCCTATTGATCAAGATTTAGAAGAAAAGTTGCAATGGCTGGTCCCTGATCATGGACCGTATCGTATTCTTCGCCAAAGCGTAGATGCTCGTCGCTCTCACTCTCCGCATTTTGTTTACTCTATTGAAGTCGCGGAAAAAGGTGAGACTCTTAACATTCCTCAATTTGATCTTGAGAAGATCTCAACTCCCAAAGAAAAGCCGTTGATTGTTGGCACTGGACCAGCTGGCCTCTTTGCAGCTCTTCGTTTTGTAGAGCGTGGAGTTCCCTGCATTCTTTTTGAGCGCGGCTCTGACAGTGGTGAGCGCATCAAAGGAATCAACCAATATTGGCGCTACGGAAAACTCGATCCTCGCAATAATGTTTGTTTTGGTGAAGGTGGCGCGGGTCTTTATTCCGATGGAAAATTAATCACGCGTATTAAGTCTCCGCACATTCCTTATGTGATGAATCGTCTGGTGAAATTCGGAGCGCCTGAAGAAATTCAATGGCTTTCAAATCCTCACGTGGGTTCCGACCGCATTCGCCGTGTGATCCCTAAAATGCGTGAGTTCTTAAAAGCGAATGGTTGTGAAATTCATTTCAACACGCAGGTGACGGAAATTCTTTTTGAAGGAAAGCAAGTTGTCGGTGTTCGCACGGAACATGGGACGGAATTTAAATCTCCTCATGTTGTTTTAGCAACGGGACACTCTGCTGAAGATATGATCAATCATCTTCGCGATGCCGGCGTTCACTTAGATGGAAAATCTTTTGCAATGGGTTTGCGTGTAGAACACTCGCAAGCTTCGATCAATAAGATTCAATATCGTCAATTTTCGGAACATCCAAAATTAGGAGCAGCCAACTACAAGCTTGCTCACCATAACGATAAAACAGGCATCGGAGTTTATTCATTCTGTATGTGTCCTGGCGGCTACGTTCTTTCTTCAGGCACAGAAGCTGACGGTATTGTTTGCAACGGCATGAGTAACTACAATCGCAACTCCCCGTTCGCAAATGCCGCGATTGTTGTCAGCATTGATCACGAAAAGAATTTCGGTAAAGACGTTTTCGGTGGAATGAAACTTCGTCGTGAACTTGAAACGCGCATGTATCAGTCCGTTCTTGATAAAGGCGGCTCACGTGAACTTCCCGCGCAAAATCTTTTAGACTTCTTATATGGACCTAAAAAAGAAGAACGCGCCTTGCGTGCGGGATCTTCTCCTTCAGGGGCGATTTCTGTTCGCCTGGATGACATTCTTCCTAAGGATATGCGCAATCGTCTGCGCGAAGGCTTTGAAAAATTTCAGGGCAGCATGAAGGGATTTCTCACGGAAGATGCGCAAGTGTATGGGATCGAATCCAGAACGAGCTGCCCTGTGCGTGTGACTCGCGACAATGAAACACTCCAAAGCATTTCGCATGCGGGACTTTACCCTGCCGGAGAAGGCGCTGGATACGCCGGCGGTATCACTTCCGCAGCTTGTGATGGCATTCGCATCGCTGAAAAGATCATCGAACTTCTGTAGCCAAGAAAGGTACCTGGTACCTTTTTTCCACCGACATTTTTTGGCGCAGGCTTTGCAAAATCTTCTTCCGTCATAAATTGGAGGAGGAAACATGCACGCAAAACCACTTTTCGGAGCCATTTTGACTCTTCTTTTGGGAGTGAGCTCATTCGCCGCTCCGCAAGAGAAGACTCAAGATATTATCACTAGAGAACTTTCGAACGGTAACACTGTCCGCACAGAGATGTCTCTGAATGTCTATAGACAAGAACCTTATCAAGCAGAATATACGGAGCAAGTTCCGTATCAAGTCGAAGAAACGTACTATGTCGACGTTCCTTATCAAACGACAGAGACTTACTACGAAAACGTTCCTTACACGGAACGTGTTGCCTACACAGACACTGAAGTATACTGGGACAACGATTACGTTTGTCGTAACGTAACGAAGTACCGTCAAGAGTGTCATAACGAGCGGGTGTGTGCTCCGGGTGGCCGCGTTTGCCAACCTATCACGGAGTGCGGAACAAATGCTCATGGCGAGCGTATTTGTAAAACTCGCAATGAGTGCCGCGATGAAGGCCCTCGTGATTGCCGTGATGTTCCTCAATGCCGCCAAGTTCCTTATACAGACCGCGAATGTGGATACGAGCAAGTTCGCAAAACTCGCACTGTGACTAAATACCGTGATGAAGTTCGCTACAGACAAGAACTTCGTACTCGCACTGTAACGAAGTATCGCCAAGAAGCGCGCACTCGTACAGTGACTAAATACCGCGAAGAAACTCGTTGCTGCGTAACGAAGTACCGTGATGTTTTTGACCACCAATTCACTCAACCAGTCGCGGTGGTATTCCCGGCGGAAGCTGTGTTGCTTGCTGGTGAAGTTGAAAAAATCCAAGTGACTTTGCGTGGAAGCGAAAGTAAACCGGATGTGAACATCTCTGTTCGTTCCGATATTTTTGGTTACGCTATTGACCAAGTTCGTATGGATGGCCGTGAAAAAGTATTTGTTCTTAAACTTGTTCCTAAGTGGACAGAACAAAATGCTGGAACAGCCTCTGTTCAAGGTTTGAAATTAAGCTTCAATAAAGGGCAAGGTAAAATCATCTTTAAAGAAACAGTGGCATCAGCTCGTTTGGTTTCCGTGTATACTTTGGAAATCCGTGATCAACAAAGCCAAGCTGTGATTCTTCAACAACGTATTGAAGGTACTGAAGCGAAAGTGTTTGAAATCGCAGCCCCTGAATTGGCTCGCGAAGGTAAATACGGCATCTTGCTTCACGTTGAACGTCACGGTGTCAACGTTTCTGGCGGAGCTTTGACTTTCGATCAAACAGCGTCTTACGAGAAAAAAGAACTAGATCAAGATGAGATCCAAAATCTTAAGAACAAAGATCAAGTTCAATTGGTAGCGATCGAAGGTCAAGGTGCTGAAAGCGTTCTTGTCTTCCGCGATCAAACTCCAGCGGCTGAAGAAATCAAATCGACTTATAAAGCTGTTATCTGGAAAAAACTTTCTAACGGTAAGATCGAATGGTTGGGTGAAAAAGCTTTTGCTCGTGAAGACATCACGCGTACAGGCGATGAATTAGTGATCGCATTTAAAGCGGTGGGCGTGAATCCAGCTGTGGGTACTAAAATTTACATCGACCTTGTTGTGAATCGCACAAGCGCTCAATACTTGGGCTCTCAAAAAGTGCAATTTATCGTGAGCAAAACGTTCTAATTTTTGGAACCCTAAAAAAAGAAAAAGCCGGCTCCGCGAGGAACCGGCTTTTTTATTTTTAAATTACATATTGCGCATTTGTTCTGGAGTTAACACAGGCATTGTATCGACAATAGGATCTTCCTCAGCATAACCATCATTGGAAGGATCGTTTTGCTCTGGAGTTGTTACAAGCTCAGTGCCTCCGCTGGAATCAGTACCTCCGGTTTCACTGCCTGAATCTGGATTCGTGACAACGTCACTGCCTCCACTTTCAGAACCAGTTTCTGATCCTGTTTCAGAACCCGTCTCAGAACCTGAATCCGGATTTGTCACAACGTCACTGCCGCCGCTTTCTGAACCACTTCCTGGTTCTTCAGAACCAGAGCCTGGCTCTTCCGATCCTGGTTGTTCAGGAACAACGATTGGTTTTTTATACGCTGACTTTAACTTCAAAACTGGTTTTAAAAGACATCCACCATTGCCTTGAATAACCACAGATTTTAAAGCATCGAAGTCGACCACGATGTCATATTGATGACCCGCTTCGAATTCAAATTTATTAGTCAGAATAATTTTAACACCCGTTTTTTGTGCGCTTGGAGTTTTTAACTCACAGATAGAATCGTCACTCTTCACCGCATAGTGACCATCCCCTTTGAGCACAAGACGGATCTGTTGGATTTGCAGACCATCCGGAGCGATCACGTCTTGCAATGGCAAGGTGACTCCATTTTGCAGAGTGAGCAGATCCACAAGTCCTAGATCTTGAGCCAAGATCACACGCCCTGCTTTTCCACGCCCCGCAACCACGACCTCCATATGGTCGATATTAACGAACACGGATTTAAGCTCTCTATTCGGAGCATCCGTTAACTTGAAACTCACGGCAGCTTCCTTTTGCGGATCTGCGGAGCCAAGGCTTGACATCGTCGTAGCTGCTGTCTGCGAACCGTTTTGACTGCAGGCCGCGACCAAAGACACGACGGTGAAAATCGATATCTTTTTAACTAAACTCTTCATACACCCTCCTGGTGAAATCTTTGTTTTAATGTACGCCTGAAGATCAAAAAAACCAAAAATACCCTCTATGAAACGATCATTCTGAGAGGGCTGTCTAATCCTTTGCCAGTTTCTAAAACATTGTAGTGACACAATAAAAAGGAACTCGGATATGCCGGGATACAGCTCGCCAGCACTACAAAACCAACCTACATTGAGATCATGAAGCTTAAGCAGATTTTAAACTCAGAATCTTTCTACAAGGAAAAACTCCACGAACTTGTGGAAGAGTCTTTGAAGGAAGAAAAACTGATCTCGAAAAAACTCATGGAGATCGAATCTGACAGGGATATCTCCCTCGGGCAAAAACTCGCTGACAAAGTCGCTTCATTTGGGGGAAGTTGGACATTTATTCTGATTTTCTCAGCCACGGTCGCTCTATGGATTATTCTCAACACCAGCCTGGTTACACTTCACCCTCTCGATCCCTACCCCTTTATTCTTTTAAACCTGGTGCTATCGTGTATTGCAGCGATTCAAGCACCGATTATTATGATGAGTCAAAATCGCCAGGAAGAAAAAGACCGTCGTCGAGAAAGAACTGATTTTATTATCAACACCAAAGCAGAAATTGAAGTTCGTAACCTTCACGAAAAAATGGACCTGCTTCTTTCGCAGCAAATGAATTCTCTTTTTCAAATACAAAAGGAACAGCTCAATTTGCTGAATAAGCTTCTCGATAAAGACAAGAAGCATTCGTAGGTACCTGCTTCCCATCGTACTGAAAAAGTACAATGGGATTCAGAAAATAGGTACCAAATCGACACGAAGGGAAGCTGGTACCTAAAGGTTTCTGCGGTACTGACCGCCGACTTCGTAAAGGGCTTGAGTCATTTGATATAAGCTGCAATGTCTTGCCGCTGTCATCAAAGCCGCAAAGATGTTTCCACCGTTGAGGACCGTGTCCTTCAGGTTTTGAAGTTCACGTTCCGCCTCAGTTTGATGAGACTTTTGATAATTGTGAACATTCGACAACTGCGCGTTCTTTTCTTCGTAAGAAGCACGAGCCAGTTCAATCTTCGGTGGAACGTAATCCGCAGCCATTGTCTTAGGATCAATGAACGTATTTACGCCGATGATTGGCAAAGTGCCATCGTGTTTAAGTCTTTCGTAATATAAAGACTCTTCTTGGATTTTAGAACGTTGGTATTGAGTTTCCATTGCACCCAAAACGCCACCACGCTCGTTGATCTTTTTAAATTCATTCAGAACGGCTTCTTCCACCAAATCCGTCAGCTCTTCAATGAAGTAAGCCCCTTGAGTTGGGTTCTCGTTCTTCGTCATTCCGAATTCACGGTTGATGATCAACTGAATCGCCATCGCACGACGAACAGATTCTTCTGTTGGAGTCGTGATCGCTTCGTCATACGCATTTGTATGCAAGCTATTGCAATTATCATAAAGAGCAATCAAGGCCTGCAATGTCGTACGGATGTCGTTAAAGTCGATCTCTTGCGCATGCAATGAACGACCTGACGTTTGAATGTGGTATTTCAATTTTTGTGAACGATCGTTACCTTTATAAAGGTCGCGCATTGCTACCGCCCAAATACGGCGAGCCACGCGTCCTAGAACCGCATACTCAGGATCTAGGCCGTTACTAAAGAAGAACGAAAGATTTGGAGCAAAGTCATCAACCTTAAGACCGCGCGCCAAATAGTATTCAACAAATGTGAAACCATTTGAAAGTGTGAACGCCAATTGAGAGATCGGATTCGCACCGGCTTCTGCAATATGGTAACCAGAAATACTCACAGAGTAGAAGTTTCTGATTTTGCTATTCACGAAGAACTCTTGAATATCTCCCATCATCTTCAATGCGAAGTTGATAGAGAAGATGCAAGTGTTTTGGCCTTGGTCTTCTTTTAAGATGTCCGCCTGAACAGTTCCGCGCACTTGTTGAAGTGTCCAGTTTGCTACGTCGGCCCACTCTTGTTGAGTAAGCTTACGACCTAGCTCTGCTTCCTTCTTTTCGACTTGCTGATCAATCGCTGTATTGAAGTAGAAAGCCAGAATCATCGGCGCTGGACCGTTGATTGTCATACTCACAGACGTATTCGGATTGATAAGATCAAAGCCCGCATAAAGCTTCTTCATATCATTCAAAGTACAAATGCTAACACCTGACTCCCCGACTTTACCGAAGATGTCTGGACGCTGATCAGGATCTTGTCCGTACAAAGTCACAGAGTCAAAAGCTGTAGAAAGACGATGAGCCGTCTCCCCTTTTGTAAGGTAATGGAAACGACGGTTTGTTCTTTCCGGAGTTCCTTCGCCTGCGAACATGCGCTTTGGATCTTCATCGGCGCGTTTTAGCTGGAACACACCGGCTGTGTACGGAAATTCACCTGGAACGTTTTCAAGTTTAAGATATTTAAATCTGTCTCCCCAGTCTTTAAACTTAGGAACCACGACACGGCGGATTTTTGTGCCGGACAAAGATTCACGAACTAGGTCCTGGCGGATTTCTTTATCACGGACTTTAAAGATCAATTGATCGCCTGAATACGTTTCAATCAATTTATCGAAGTTTTGCAATTGATCGATTTCGTCTTGAGTGAAATCAGCGCTCAATTCTGCTTCGACTTTTTTTACAGTCTCTGGATTTGCTCCCAAAAGAGGAGCGACTTTTTTAAGTCCACCCAATTGAGATGCTTTTTCGGCCAATGTTTCCGTGCGTTTTTTATATTTGTGTACGGTTGTGACGATTTCAGCCAAATAGTTCTGGCGATCTGCTGGAATGATCACATGTTCTTCAGCCGAAAGAATGTTGGACTTAAACTTCGGATCAACACCCCAAAGACCTTTTTGGTGCGATTCTAATAGATCCGCCATTTTAAAGAATAATTTATTAACGCCGCCATCGTTAAATTGAGAAGCCTGAGTCAAGAACACAGGAACCTCAACCTTTTCATCAAAGATTTTACGAGAGCGTTTGTATTGTTTTGTTACGTCACGAAGAGCATCTAAAGCTCCGCGACGGTCCGCTTTATTGACTGCGATCAAATCAGCAAAGTCGATCATGTCGATCTTCTCAAGCTGTGATTGCGCACCGAAATCAGATGTCATCACGTACATAGACAGATCACTGACTTCCGTGATCGCCATATTGCCCTGACCGATTCCCGAAGTTTCCGCAATGATAAAATCAAAGTCCAACTGACGGATGAATTTTAAAATCTCGGGCAAGGAAGACGCGATCTCACGACCTGAACCACGAGACGCCACAGATCTCATGTACACGCGGTTGCGCGACAATGAGTTCATGCGGATACGGTCACCTAAAAGCGAACCACCTGTTTTACGTTTTGATGGGTCCACGCAGACTACGGCGATCTTTTTCGTTGGATAAGCATTTAAGAATCGTTGCACAAGTTCATCGATCAAAGACGACTTACCAGCTCCACCCGTTCCCGTGATACCCAAAACCATTGGGTTTGCAGTTCTTGCTTTAAAAGACTCAAGCCCAAAATTCGCCAAAGAGAAATCTTTATGACCGTTTTCAATGGCAGTGAGTGCCACACCCAACTCCACGGAAGGAATTGTGTCACCGGCAAAGATGTTTTTCTTGGTCTTGTACTCTTTTTGTTTTTCAAGAATATCAAAGTCACAACCGCGGATGACCATTTCGATCATGCCTTCAAGACCCAGCTTACGACCATCGTCAGGATGGAAAATCTGCGCGATACCGTAAGCTTCAAGTTCCTGTTTTTCTTCGTGGACGATAACGCCGCCACCGCCACCAAAAATACGAACGTATCCTGCACCGGCCTCATCAAGAAGATCCTTCATGTACTTGAAGTACTCCATGTGGCCCCCTTGGTAGGAGCTGATGCAAACACCTTGAGCGCCTTCTTGCAAGATGGCTTTCACAACATCGCTCACAGAACGGTTGTGGCCCAAGTGAATCACTTCCGCACCCATGTCTTGAAGAATACGGCGCATGATATTGATACTTGCGTCGTGCCCATCAAACAGAGCGGCAGCAGTGACGATACGAATCGGATTTTTGAGAGTATATGCCATATAACTTAGATACCTTTAAACACAGCCTTGCGTTTTTCAATGAAAGCACCAGTGCCTTCTTTTACGTCTTCAGAGTTGAAAAGCTCCGCAAAGATCTTCGCTTCGTTCTTTTGCGCTTCTTCAACATCCATATCCCAAGCTTGATTGATAGAGATCTTCGCAGAACCCACAGCAATCGGAGCCTTGGCTAAAATTGTTTCCACTGTTTTCATCACAGCAGGCATCAACTCTGCCGCAGGGAAAACTTTATTTACTAGACCCACAGTTTGCGCTTCTTGTGCTGTGATCATACCACCTGTGTATGTCAACTCACGAGCGCGACGTTGTCCGATCGCGCGAGCCATACGAACAGTTCCACCGAACCCTGGGATCAAACCAAGACTTACTTCTGGCAAACCGAATTTCGCGTTTTCAGAAGCGTAGATGAAATCACAGCCCAAAGCCAACTCACAACCACCACCCAATGCAAAACCATTGACCGCTGCGATCACAGGGATTTTAAGCAAAGTGAGTTCGTGGAAAATACTTTGACCGCGTTGAGCGAACACCAAAGCTTTTTCTTCATCAAGATCATGAATTTCTTTAATATCCGCGCCCGCAACGAAAGCCTTCTCGCCAGCTCCTGTGATAATCAAAGCGCGAGCGTCTTCGTAAGACATCTCGCCGATTTGACGAAGAGCTTCGCCCATTTCGTTAAGCACTGTCGAATTCAGAGCATTCAAAGACTCAGGACGGTTGACTGTAAGAAGCCAAACGCCATTGGTCTTTTGCTCAAGAAGAATTGTTTTATAATTAAAATTCGCCATAAGTAATTCCTATTACTTCGCTGAGTAGTCGTAGAAACCACGACCTGTCTTACGTCCCAACCATCCGGCTTCAACGTATTTCACAAGAAGCGGACATGGACGGTATTTAGAATCTCCCAAACCATCATGAAGCACGTTCATGATCGCAAGGCACGTATCAAGACCGATAAAGTCCGCCAACGTCAATGGGCCCATAGGTTGATTCGTTCCCAATTTCATCGCGCTGTCGATAGATTCCACAGAAGCGATACCTTCGTGAAGAGTGTAAACAGCTTCGTTAATCATCGGCATCAAGATGCGATTCACGATAAAGCCCGGCATGTCTTTCACAGACTCAACGAAAACTTTGTCCATTTTCTCTGCCAATGCTTTTACTGTCGCAAAAGTTTCATCGGAAGTTTGCAAACCGCGAATTCCTTCCACCAACTTCATCAAAGGAACAGGATTCATGAAGTGCATGCCTGCTACTTTTGTTGGACGTTTTGTTACGCCTGCGATTTTTGTGATAGAGATCGAAGATGTATTTGAAACCAACAACGCTTCTGGTTTTACAGCCGCATCAAGGTCTTTAAAGATCTTAAGCTTCAAGTCGATATTTTCAGTCGCTGCTTCAATCACGATATCGCAGTCTTTCAAAGCCGCTGTTTCTTGAGCTGTTTTAATTCGGCCCAACAACGCCGCTTTGTCGGCTTCGCTCATACCACCTTTTTTGATGATACGATCACAGCTTCCAGAGATCGTCGCGATTCCTTTTTCAAGAGCCGCTCCGCTGACATCCAACATGATGACGTTAAAACCAAAATTGGCCGCCACTTGTGCGATGCCGTTCCCCATTTGTCCTGCGCCTACGACGCCGATTGTTTTGATATTCATTATATCACTCCGCGTTAAATTAGATTGAAAAACCAACGCATTACCAGTACCTAACTTTAGACCAGAGGTCAAAAGTTCTGGTCTTGAGAAGCTCCTTCCTCACCCCGCAAAATAAAGAAATGCGGTCCGTACTCTCTCTGACATTGCCTATGCTTTTCCTGGTGCCTAATTCTTGGGCTGCTCTATCGACGGACGCAGACACGGCCGTCTCTTTTTTCCGAAACAAAAACAGTCTTTTCGCCTCTGGCCAGGTGAGTCGAACCACTCTTGAAGACAAACTGATCCGCTCTGAGGCGGAGATTTCATTTCACGCTGCCTGGGATAAAAAAGAATATGTTATGCAAAGTGATCAGATCTTGCGTGACATTCAAGTCGCTCGTTTTGTCGAGACGAAATCTGCAACTTCACTTCTAAGTCTAAACCGGAGCGATGCGCCTCCTGTAAAAAATCTTGGTGCGAAAGCTCCGTTAGAAATCGTGACCGTCGAAGACTTTTGGGTTCGCGTGAAAGAGAAAGACAGCAAAGTCGAAGGATGGCTGCCTTTGCAATCTCTGCAAAGTCGTCATGATGATTTAGGTATTTATACGAACCTTATCGACACCTATCTTCGTAAGGATGCGAGTTCTTCAGCAAAAGTTGTGACGACGATTCCCCGTTTACGCAGAATTGTTCCTCTAGAAATCACGAAGAACTTTTTGAAAATTCAATACGAAAATCAAATCGGCTATGCGGATATCACGCACTTTGTTTCACGTGCTGATTTTGCAAGTCTCGCTTATCATCCAAAGAAAAACTGGGTCACTGTTCTTTACCGCAATAACGATGTGATCATCACACAAAAAGGCGAAACGATTCCGATGAAAGAGATTTTGGGATACGTCACAAATTCTCATCGCGGCATTGTGATTCGCCCGGACAGCGCTACTTATGGCCCGCCTCTTCGCGCGCGTGTGGAGATTTTAAAACCAGAAGCGCACATCTGGGGCATTAGCAAGATCGATGGTCACGGCGAAGTTTGGTGGAAGAAAAAGAATCTTTTGCTGGAAGAACCGGAAGCTCCGTCGAAATCTACGGTGACAACAGATTCACTCTTAAAGCGCGAGATCTATTCGATCGCGTTTGAAAATAAAAACTCCGTGCGTGGACTGGTTTCATCCGAAGGCGTTTACCGCACTGAAGACGGTTTGACTTGGACTCAAATTCCTCTTTTTGGAAAACAAAATTATCCCGTGAGCATTCATCCGAATGGAACGTGGTTTGTAGGCTCTTACAAGAGCACCAATCACGGCAAAAGCTTTGAGCCCTTCATTCGTTGGGACAATATCGCACAAGCCATTGAGGCTGCTTACCACAGCAATCCCAAGATCATGCGCTTGACTCAGATCGAAGCGCTTCCTAATTCCCGCATTCTTATTCACGTCGACACAGGTGTGAAGCAAATCAAGCTCCGCAGCTTGATTGGTGATTTGCATTGGGATGTTATTAAGAATTAATTCTTTCTTTGATCGCCAGCGTACCCTATCAACAGTTGCTTGACCTTTACCTTTAGACTGCGTGAAACAAAAAAAGAAGCTGACCTTTAAATGCTATCTCAGAATATCCGGCTTCTCAGGAGGAGACACATGTTCAATATACATGAGTCTTAAAGTAAAAAGATCACCTTGGCTCAGACCGCGATCTCGGTGGTTGCGAGTCACGCAGTAACTCATAATGGAGTCCGGATCGTACTCGGTATAACCACGAGCAAATATCATCGGCTCTTTCTTACTGCCGTCAATGTCACAACCAACAGCGTTGGGATGGTCATGCTCATGCATAAGGCCTGCAGTATGTCCAAATTCGTGAATTACTGTAGATTTGGAAAGTCCACTAATAAAAAACTGAATCGAACCCGCAGCTCCTGGAAAATCTCGAGAAGCGTACATCAGTCCTTGCCCAAGTGTCGACTGAGCGCGCGTAACCGAATCCCAGCCTAGCTTCCATCTTTTACGATAGTTGATGATCACATTGCTTCGATCACCGACAACACAATCCGTGAAACCATAAAAGTAAATACCTGTCCGCTCTGGCGTGTATTCCTGTTCAACCCAGGACTGAACAAGATGCTTTTGCTCATCACTCCAGGGACTTCTTTTATAACTCTCTTTGGAATCTTCAACGGGATTGGCAAAACAAACTTTTACGCCATGACCCTTTCGCGTGTTCCAAGTCGTCCATACAAACATTCCCGCATGAGCTTCATTGCTCAACACTAAAAAAGATATAAACAAAAGAAAATAGAGTCTCATAAAAAACGCCCTTTCCTTCTCGGGAATACCTTTGGTATTTGCAATTCCGCAACCACTCCTTAACAGAGATATACGCAATTAGGAGAAGGCCTACTGTCACTATCTTGGGCAGGCGGTAACAAAATTTGAAGAGCCTGTTCGATTCGAACTGCAGATTCGCAACAAAAATGAATGACGGAATTCATTCGCAGATTCACAATAAACTCATGACACATCATCAAGATATCCAAGACATCAATGCGGAACGTTCCACCAAAGGTGGCGCTTACGGTTTTATTGAAAGTTTCCTTCGCCGCTTTCGTCTGGCCACATTTTTAGGTGTTCTTATTCCTGTCGCTGTCGCCTATATCATTTGCTTAGGAACGGCGCTGACTCCGGGGATTTATCTTTTTCGCTGGGCTCTCTCAGAGGTTTCTGAATTCAACGGCGTTCTTCAAGCTTTTATTTTAGGTCTCTCAGTCGCCATAGGATTTGTGGCTTTCGTGATCACACTGATTCTTATTGTTCCAATTCTTAACGCCCCGGCTTTGCCATTTATAAAACCTTACCGTGGCCCTTGGTTTTCTTTAGAATCCATCCCTTGGCTTTACCACAATGCTTTAACGTATCTTGTGCGTTACACCGTTTTAGATTTTATCACACCGACACCGTTAAACATTTTTTTCTTTCGCGCGATGGGAATGAAAATCGGAAAAGGTTGCATGATTAACTCTTCGAACATTTCCGATCCATGTTTGATTCATCTTGGTGACTACGTGACGATTGGTGGGTCTGCCTATTTGATGGCTCACTATGGAATGAAAGGCTATCTGGTCATTGATCATCTAAAAATCGGTGCAGGTGCTACCATAGGACTTGCCGCTAAGGTTCTAGGCGGAGTCGAGATCGGCCGCAGAGCCACCGTGGCTCCGAACGCCACGGTCTTTCCGAAAACAGTGATTAAGGAAATGGAGAAGTTCGGCGTTCCTGATAAGATCACGACCGCCGACTAACAACTCACCATTTTAAACTCATCCAAATCAGACCGCCGAAGCCTTTTGCGTTGTCGCTTTCGAGGCCCGGAGAGATTTCCTCCTTGTATAACGGATAAACTCTTCGCCCTTTGCGATAAGAGACTTCAGCTCCCGCTTGAACAAATTTTGCGAAATCCCTTTTTAATCCCACCTTAAATTCCGAAGATGCCGGGATATCATAGAATGGATCGCCCGATTTATTTCCTACAACTTTAGCAACATCCATAGCGATATAAACTTCGCCAAGACTTCCTGCAGGATAAGACGCTTCCACGGCATTCTTTACGGCTTGTGCGGCCATAGTTTCAACGCCTTCAAATAAATACAATTCACCGCGCACGAGCAAATAAACTTTTCCGATCTGTTTATCGAAAATCAAAGAAATCTTGTCGGACTCGGTCACCCATTTTGAAGTCGATGAGTAGTGTCCATCCTTCACGCGGCGGTACGTGCGTTCATGATCAACTGTCACACTTCCAGATGAGTAACTGGAACCTACTTTAACGCTCATATCAGGAGCACTCATGTCTTTTGGACTCTTAAGATTGCGATCAATGCTCGATGTTTCTAACTCCACTCGTCCTGTCGTGCGATTCACTCTGGCAGTACCTCGGACTTGCATATTGCTTAAAAAGACATTTCTTTGTTTTTGTTCCCACTCCATCTCATTGTTGATTGTGGGAGCGCCCACTTGTCCTGCTGCCACATAGCCGCGAGCAGAAAGGCCGAATTCATCAACCAGAGTGTCCGTATAGATACTGACACTAGCTCCACTGGCAAGCCCGGCTCCTGAAAACTGATACACGCCTTCTTCTGAAGAATATTTTTGATGAAGCATAAAAGCCCGTAAGTAAGAACCACTGGCGTCTTGCTTTACGACTTGCATACCCACGGAGTTGCTTTGATTGCCAATGCGCATTTGTAAAATCGAATCCTCTTTTCCCGCATACGCAAGTTCTTTAAGGCCTTCTTGAATCCACAGAGACGTCTGTGGAATGTACGCATGAAAATCACCACGATTTCCTTCAGTATAAACGGTTCCCACCAAAGGACCTAAAACACGATTGCTGACTTCGAGCATACTCTGCTGGCTCTTTTGTCCGGTGTTAATCACTTGCGAATAGTTTTGAATATAGTATTCACCGGTTTTTGGATCTCTAAAGTGATAGATAAAATGTCCGCCGGAATCCTGGCCCTTCTTATCTTTTTGCCATATCCCCGTATGAAGCCCGACATCCGTAAATCCCAAAGCTTTGGCCTGTCCTGCGAGGTACTTGTGAATATCACCGCAAATGCCGCCTTCATTTCCGGAAGACAAAGAATTTTGAAAAAGCTCTTCAGAGGTATTTTTATTAGATTCACTTTGCGAGTAAAATCCAGACAAACGAGATCCCGACAAAGATAAGAACAAAAGTTTTTGATCTTGAGTCAACGACGAAGCCTGTTGAGAAAGCAGACTTAAACTTTCATTGTAAGATCTCGCTTTAGAAAAAGTTTGGTTATCCAGCCCAAAGGCAGCTTTATAAAGATCCACCACTCTGTTGTATTCTATAAGGCGGCCTTTAAAGGTATCGTTGATACTAAAGGCCGTCACATCAACGTACTCTCCTTCAGGTTCGGTTTCGTAGTAGAAATAAGAATCAAAATGACGGGTTCCCTCTTTTTGCTCTTGCCCATATTTTTGCTCGTACTTTTGATCGTTTTCAGAAAAAACTCTTTCAAGATCGCGCATCTGAGTATCCAGCTTCTCTTGTGCCCACACAGTAGAAGTCGATAGCAGTAAAACGGACGCCGTGATTCTTTTTAGGTGTTTCATAGGAACACTCTTTCTTTTTTGAAGTTAGACCTTAAATCTTTCCTTCCAAGAATCTCGCCAACGCTATCAAAGCCTTAAACGCACGCTCAGAGCATGAAGGCTGTCAAACCCTTGAAAAAAGACCACTTATTGTCCTCGTTCGAAAATTATCGACGAACATCACTGGCATTATTCCAGCAATGTTTTCCGGAGTGTGCGATCAACACGGATATATTGTTATTGAATAGTAATGCGGTCCCATTTTTGGGCTCAGTGACAGGAGAAATGACATGAGAGTGCTTTTTTGCTTTCTAATTCTTGCGATGTTGGGATGCCAGGACAAAGTGGCCTCTTCCCAAAGCACAATAGAACATGAGGAAAGCAACGGAATTGTCGGAGGCGAAGATGTTCCAGAAGATAATATCATCACTCGCCAAGCTTTGAATTTTAAAATCCGTTATCAAAGATCTCCCGTCGATGGAGTCGAGCAAAAGCCGATTTCTTCGCAATGTACAGCGAGCGCTATTGCTCCGTCGGTGATCCTCACCGCCGCTCACTGTATTATTTCAAACTCTCCGCCATCGCATATGATTCTTCTTAAGAACAACCAAGGAGAAAGTATTTCCATTCGCGGAACCGATGTGGTGGTTCACCCGGATTATATCACTGGCAATAAGAACGCAGACGTGGCGTTGATTCTTTTAGAGCAAGAACTTCCAAAAGATATTGAGATTATGAATCTCCCAGAAAAAGATGCCGATTTACATCTGACTCAAGTCATCGCGGCAGGCTACGGTCGTTCGGATGGACGTCCTGCGTTCCCTGGTCACCTCGGCGTTCTGCGTACGGCGACTCTCGATGTTCAAAATTACGTGACCACTTCAACTTCTTTTATCGTGACACAAAACCAAGGAAAAGGATTTTGCCAAGGTGACTCCGGTGGTCCGGCGATAGCTTCAATTGATAACAAAACATATGTTGTCGGCATTGCCTCAAGAACATTTTTTAATCCTGAAGTTCCTGCAGAAGAACGCAATCTGTGCATTGATCGCGGTCTTTACATCAACGTTCAATTTTATGCAGATTGGATTCAAAAAAATAGGCTGAGCCTTCTCACGAAGAAAGCTGTTGCCGAAGGAACGGATTTTTAATTACTTCCAGAGCTTACCCGCGCACATCGAATAAAACATTTTGAAATCCCCCATAAGGGACCACCAAGGATGTTTAAATGTCGCGGGTCTGTTTTTTTCGACACCGAAGTGCCCCACCCAAGCAAAGCCGTAACCAATCACTGGCAAAAGCCAAAGCGCCATCCATTCTTGAGTTAAGAGTGCATAAAGCAAAACGAGATGAACACAAAGAGTGCCGACAAAATGCAATCGACGATTGATGGGGTGGGAGTGCTCTTGCAAATAAAAAGGCCAAAACTCTTTAAATGTCGTCATAAGCACTCCTTAAAAAACTACTGAGTACTGTCCTCTTGAAAGTAGGGCTCCATCACTTTACGAACACGTTCCTGCAACTGAGGTCTTTGTTCAATAGTATACTCGGTAGGATCAATGGGCGGCAAGACCTGCAACGTAACCGTTCGACTCCACACACCCCAGTTGGGAACTGTGTGCCCTTTTGGTAAAATCGCAGCCGCTCCTTTGACAATCACAGGGACGATGGGCGCTTTCGCATTGATAGCAAAAATAAAAGGACCCGATTTAAAGTTTCCTAAACGCTCGCTGTTTTGACGAGTTCCCTCGGGGGCTAATGCAAACCGCTCCCCGGCTTTGATACGCGCTTCTGCCGCCTGATAAACTTTAAAGACCTCTTCGCGACGTTCACGGGCAATTGGCAAAATTCCCGCACGACGCATGGCTGGTCCAAATACAGGAATTTTGAAAAGTTCAATCTTTGCACCAAATCGGAAACTTCCCAAGTATCCATTCATCGCAAAAATATCAAAGAAGCTTGTGTGATTAAACACGTATAAGAATCCTCCAGAAGGACGATTCTCTAGACCTTTTACGACGACCTTCACACCAAACATCCGACAGGCATTGCGAGTCCAGAACTCAACAATGTGATCTTCCAAAGGACGGTTGTTCATTGTGAGATTCACAATAATCAAAGCCGTCGCACAAAGCATTGTGTGAATAGGAAACCAGATGAGCGCCAATAAAGAACGAGGATACGAAAGCAACTTCCAAAACATATAATAACTCTATTCAGGGAACAGACGCTTACGCGCCGCCAATCTTTGTCTTTCCTTGTAAGCCTGATGTTCCGAAGGCCCCGACAAAATTTTTTGATGTGCGGCTTGATCCATGATTTGCACTTCGAAAGGATAAAAGAAACTAAATTCTTCTTTTCCCGCCGTCGGCTTGATGTGAATCAATTTACGCGAGATAAATTTAATAAAACGATAGTCTTCGCCAGAAAAGAAATTTTCTTTTCTTAAGAACTTTACGTTCTCGCCTTGCTCTGCAAGTTTTTGATCAAACGCTTTTTGAATGCTCTTTTCATCCAAAGTATCGAGGCGATGAGCCAGATCATCACACACTTCCATGAACAAGCTTACGGGATACAAGTTGTTAGAGCTTTGATCCGGCATGATGTGCGGAAAACTGATTACGTTTTCACGAATCAGGAAGCGCACAACTTGGAAAGTATCAAAAAGGTTGCGTGTGATAAAACGAACACCCAGCTTATCAAAAATCTTCATCGCCAAGGCATCGGGTTTTGCCAAAAGCTTAATCACCGTGCTTGAAGAGGTTTTAAAAGGTTTTACTTCAAAACCTAAAAGCTCAATCGGCTCCATGTTTTCCATGTGAGAACTTTGCAAGAACGTACGATGAGTCGTCCCGTCATGACGAATGCAATCTTGAAATGGAGTCAGAATCTGCGACTGAATCTCTTCCGAGAAGGAACTAAAAAGATCGTTCTCTGCATGAACAAAAACGTGCATACAACGAAGAATAGCACACGCCCAGCGCTGCAATTCCTTCTCATCAGGGTTCTGTGAGCTTGCATAGATCAAAAGCTGGCGGATATCAGAAAGTCCCTTGCGGTCTCTAAAGACTTCAGGAAGCTCTGAATCTTGAAAGCCCAGCTTTTCTAGCATCAACACCAAAGCGCGACGATGATAGTACCAGAGCTTCTCTAAATCACTCTCACGAGTGACATCAAATCCATAACTGAGAAGAAAGGAACTGGCCGCCTCTAGCGTATGAATGTTGAGTTTGGGGATTTCGATGGCCGAATGCCCCCCAACAACAGAATTTAAAATAGAAGAGTCAAAGATGAAACGTTGAGGCATTCCCCTATCTTTGAACTGGATAGGGGGTGAATCAAGACGCGCCGCTTATTTAATAAGAGCGCAAGTGTAAGCTCTGAAGCTGCCAAGAGTGCCGGCTGCTGGTTGGTAACCGTTTACTGCCGTGTAGTTCTGATATTGAACAGTGCCTTGGACTGTCGTGTTGTCATATTGACCTTGGAAGATGATCTCGCCGTAGCTGTCTTTAAACCTAACTTGGATTTGACGCGTATTGCGATCAATCATGCCTTCGCTGGCTTGTTTAAACTCAACAACATAAGGAACGATTGTTTGTCCGTTGTAAACTTGCCCCACAAAAGAGTCGAAAATCTTAATCACAACTGTTGAAGAAGCCGGAATCAACTTACCAGCAGTGTCGAATTGAAATGAACCGCTAAAGTCGATACCTGTTTTGTCATTAATATTACCGCTGATTGTACCCAAGCTTTGTGGATCTAACGTCGCAGAGACAAAACCCTTCACTTGTGATTCAAAAGCTGAGGAAGCGTAAGGATCGTAGATCTTACCCCAAGTCATGTTGGCATTACCGCACGTGTTTGGAGTCGTTCCACCGCTTTGTGAAACTCCTGTTGGAGTCCCGCGACCTGCAACTCTCACTGCACTGCTATCTTTCTTGCCACAAGCCGACAAGGATAGAGCCAATGCAACCAAGACTCCCATCATTGATTTGTTAAAGAAAGATGTTTTCATAAATGCCTCCATACCCACTGTATAGGCAAGAGGTGGACCAGAGGTTGGCACGCCAAAACCAAAATAAACGGAACACAAAAAAGAACCCGTCTCAGTGCGAGACGGGTTTTGCAATAAGGACCTTTTAGGGAATCAGCTGTTTAAAAGCTTTACATCACTTTCTCTAGAGCCATCAGAGTATTCACCTCGTTGCTCAACCAGCTTGAAGCCGCAGAATCAATAAGACCTTGTTGAAGCAATTGAGAAGCAAGATCCGCAGGCTTTTTCACTGTGCTTAAATCCAAAGTCGCATCGATCTCTTTTAAGAATGCATTGACCTTGTCATATTGAGATTTGCGCACAAGAGCCTTCTTCATATCCATATCAAAGCGCAATCCTTTAGAAGAAAGCAGCTTGGCCCACTTCGCTTTTTCTTCAGCCGTCAGGAAGGATTTTACGACTTTTACTTCTTTCGTAAGACCCGCACCCACTTTAACAACTTGCTCACCTTCGTTGGCGGCCACAAGATCAAGATAGAGATTTGCCAGGGCTGCTGAACCATCTTCAGTTAACAAACCGCGAGGTAGCAACGCTGTGATAGAAGCTGTTAAGCCATTAGAGTCTTGCTCCATCTCATCAAGTTTTGGCAGAAGCTCCGCCACGCCCGCCGCTAAGACTTTGCGATTTGTTGTAAGAAGGCTTTGATAGAACTTAATGACCTTTTCTTGCTGTTCAGGACTGAGTTCGTATTCACGACCGCCTAAAGTTTTACCTTTTGCAAGATAAGGACTGTTTTTAAGCTCTTCAATTTGTTGAGCAAGCCAATTTGTCGAAATCGTGCCGTCAGCGTTTCTCCAAAGACCGTTGATCATCGAAGCATAACCGCCTGCTTCAGCCAAAGAACGCGCGCGCTCTTTCGTCAGCGCTTCATCCATACCCATTTTAGAGTAAAGCACTTGACCTGACTTCACATTTTCAAGAGACGCAAACACAGGGGCCGCTGTGTTGTTCTTAGAAATATCCATCACCACTTGGCTTACAAACTTCAGCGCATCTAAGTTCGCGCGTCCCCATTTCGTCGTGTCTTGCAAAACCGTATCAAGATTAGCAACAACGGTGGGCTGATCAGATGGATACAAACGACCAATGATCGAAGCAAAAAGAACTTTCGTTAGATTTTCTTTTTCACCTTTTGCATCAAGGTATTTTCTTAAAAGAGGATTGTTGCCGGCATCAAAGCGCTCACAACCATAGATTTGCAAAGACTGACTGTTCGCTAAAGAAATATCGTCATCTGTGCAATACAAAGATGTTTTTTCGTTTAAAGCGCTGTCGTTGTCTGAATATGCCCAGTCCATCGCCATTTTATCGTAAGACAAAGCGGCGTATTTGATTCTTCCCGCCATCAAAACATCATCAATACCACTGACGTAGTCCATGATACTTGTTGAAGTCTCAAGACCTTGATGGTTGAGGTCTTTTAAATAAGTTTTCGCAGACTCATAGATTTCTTTAGTTGAAACTTTCGCAGAGAACGATCCCGCGAAGTTATGACGAAGCCCCAAAGCGTGACCTAATTCGTGGGCTACAGTTGCACGAACACTGTCTTGCGCCAGACGCAGTCTTTGAGAGTCACTGGCTTCACGAGCGATTTGATTGATCGCATTGAAGCTTTCCGTCAGATCACAAGCAATCGCACCAGCGGCAACTGGTGTGTTGCCATTCAGATTCACGAGATCCGCAGAACCCACGCGTGTGAACACAGAAGGCATAAAGACTTGCGCACGCAAAACCTCACCTGTGAGAGGGTCTGACTGTCCAATAGCGTAAGCGGCACCAGAATCCAACCAAGGAATCCAACGAACGAAGATGCTGCGATCTTCAGGACCCGCTTGCGGATCAACGCCCGTTTTCACAGTCACGATATCGCGACCAAAAACTTTATTCCAATAAAGAGCAGCTTCAGTCACAGCACCCACGTACTCCTGAGGAACCGCTGATGATACGCGCACGACGATAGGTCCTTTAGACGGAGAAAGATCCCACTTCGTAATAAGATTCACGATGTCTTGGCTATAGCCTTTTTTAGAAACTTTTGTAACGAAGAAACCTACGCGGCGGGATGGATCGTACTCTTTCTTTTTAAATTCTGGAGAAAGATTGTAAGCGCGGATTTGGATGTTCATCGCCAAAGTTTCTTCGCGTGTTTCCAAACTCATGCTCTTATTTGCGCCCGCCTTCACAGCATCAGTACGAACTTTAGAGATCTGCTCTAGCTCGATATTCTTTTCGTCGAATTTGATATTACGAACAAAAGAATCAATGACGGGAAGTGATTGGAAAGAACTCTCTGTCAGGTCGTTATTTTTTCCGCGTGGCGCATCGACGTCATAAGAACTTTGAAGGACAAATGTTTTTAGGCCTTGTCCCCAGTCGAATGTAATGGATTTATCGTCTTCAGAAACCACATCGAATGTTTGAATGAGGTTCACCGTGCGGATCTCCTCGTAGATGCTGTTATAATTTTCAGCAAGAAGAGCGACCTTCGAACCTGATTTCTCAAAGCTCACAACCAGAGGTTTTAGATCGTACCATTGAGGTGTTGAGCCTGCGGTTTTTCCAGAGGCAATTAGAAGGAAGATCTTTCCTAAAGCGGCTTTTTGAATTGTGATGCAAGAAGCTTTATCACAGGCAGAAGAGGTGGAATCTACACTCTGCGGGGAAAAGGATTCACGCATATCGGCAGGTGCTTGCTTGGCGACGACCTGTTCTTTTTTGATCGTGCAGGATGAAAGAATCATGGATGCGACAACAGTGCTGATGACAGCGGCGTACTTATTAAACGTCATTTCACGAACCCCCAAAAAACTTTTTCAGGTGACATTTATGCCAAATAGTGGCGAAGATCAAAAGGCCTCTGAAAAAAAGAATGAAATGTTCATAATCTTTACAGGAGAATCATGGCTCAAACGGCTCACAATGCAAATAAGACTTTCTTCGGGCATCCGCGCCCTCTTTTCACCCTGTTCTTTACAGAGATGTGGGAAAGATTTTCTTACTACGGAATGCGGGTTCTTCTCGTACTTTACATGATCCAGCACCTTTTCCAGCAGGCCGATGCCGGCAAAGAGGTCTTTGGATATGCGACGATCAAAAGCGTTCTAGAGTCCTTCTATGGAGAGCTCTCCCACCAGGCTCTGTCTTCTCAGATTTACGGGCTTTACACGGGCTTTGTTTATTTTACGCCGTTCTTCGGGGGCATTATTGCCGACCGTTTCATTGGACAAAGACGTTCCGTTTATGTGGGCGGTGTCTTGATGGCGACCGGTCACTTTTTGATGGCCGTAGAAAGCATGTTCTTCCCGGCTTTATTGTTCCTGATTTTGGGTAATGGTTTCTTTAAACCAAATATTTCAACTCAAGTCGGTGGTCTTTATGCCGAGAACGATCCTCGCCGTGACGGTGCCTATACGATTTTCTATATGGGTATCAACTTAGGCGCGATCTTGTCTCCGTTAATCTGCGGAACTTTGGGACAAAGAGTGGGATGGCACTGGGGCTTTGGTGCGGCGGGCGTCGGCATGCTTGTGTCTTTGGTGATTTATCACTTCGGAGGAAAACATCTTCCGCAAACAGAGCAGAAACAATCGATCAAAGAAGTTGAAGCCAAAGCTCAACAACCGATGACGAAAGAAGAATGGGCTCGCACGATTGCATTGACCTTCTTGTGTATGGTCACGATTTTCTTCTGGGGTGTTTACGAACAACAAGGCAACACTTTGCAATTGTGGTCTGATCAAAGTACCGATTGGAACTTCTTTGGTTTTGAAATTCCTTCGACGTGGTATCAGTCTTTCAATCCTCTTGTGATTGTCTTCTTTGCTCCTCTTTTAGATCGTTATTGGGCTTGGAGAGCGCGTAGCAATAAAGCTCCCGGCACTGTGACTAAGATGGCGATCGGCTGTGTTCTTGGTGCTGTGGCATTAGTTATCATGTATCTTGCGGCGCAAGCTGTGGGTGCTGGTAAAGGCAATGTGATGTGGCTTTTGGGCTCTACGTTCTTGCTAACATTGGCTGAGCTTTACATCTCTCCGATTGGTCTTTCTTTGGTGACGAAGGTTTCTCCGGCGAAGATTGTTTCGATGATGATGGGTGTGTGGTTCCTTGCGACGTTCTTTGGAAACTATATCGCAGGTTACATCGGAAGTTACTATGAGAGAATCGCCAAAGATGAGTTTTTCCTGCTTCTTGCAGGCTTAAGTCTGATTCCTGCGGTTCTGTTCTTTTTTACTCATAAGGTTCTCACAAACGCTCTAGGTAAAGACGTCTAGAAAAGAACCTGTATTTCGGCACAAGGTCTTTTGAAAGTGGGCCGCCTCTATGAAAATAAGGGTGGTCTAACAAAGAAGGCCTTTATGGAATACAAAGTTCAATGCCCCTTCTGCCGCGAAAAATTCGGAATCACCATTCATCTTGAGGATGGAGCTGATCAGGAATTTATTTGGGATTGCGACGTGTGCTGCCATCCTATTGATATCCACGCCATCTGGAACGAATCTCATCATAAATTTTCCCTAAGAGTCGGCCGTGGAGCGGGTTATGACGAGATGCCGATATGATCTTGACCAGAATTTCTGAATGTGAGTTTATGGGCCTATGCACATTCGTCCTCTAGAATTATCTGACCTTCCTCAAGTGAAAACATTCACCGATCGTACGATTGGTTTGAATTATTTTAATCTTGAAGAACTGCAAGAGTGTTATCGAAAGGCCCTTGTGGGCGACGTGATGTGCTCTTTTGTTTTGGTGGACGATAAAGGCATTCAAGGCTTCCGCTTGGCCTACCCGCCAGGCGCTTGGAGCAAAGGCAAAGGCTCAAAACTTCGTCCTGATTTGTGGAATGTGCCTCTTGAAAAAGTAGGCTATTTTCAAAGTCTGTTCTTAGCACCTGAAGCGCAAGGTAGCGGCTGGGGACCAAAACTTTCTGAGGCCGCCATTGAATGTTTTAAAAAATTAGGAACTTTAGCCATTGTGACTCACGCATGGAAAGAGTCTCCGAATAATTCTTCGATTCGTTATCTTACTAAATTTGGCTTTCAAAGTGTGACGACTCATCCAGAGTATTGGATTGATATCGACTATGAATGTGTGCGCGATGGAAAACCTTGTCGTTGCACGGCTGAAGAAATGATCAAGTATCTTTAAGGACAACTCATGAGCATGTCTTATTGGCTCCAAGAAAAAGTCTCGAACCTCCCTACTGCTAAAACTTCGAAATATGATGTCGTCATTGTTGGCGGTGGGATTGCGGGACTTTCGACGGCGTACTGGCTGCAAAAAGAAAATCCGAAATTAAAAATCGCAATTCTTGAAAAACACCGCGTGGGCTTTGGTGCCAGCGGCCGCAATGCGGGCTTTGTGACTTGCGGATCGACCGAACATTTTATCAAACTTAAAGAACAGTTCGGTCTTTCTAAAGCCGTTGAGATTTGGAAATTTTCTGAAGAGAATCGCGAGCTTCTTCTTAAGCATATCATTGAAGACGCCTGGGATGAGATGGATTTCCGTCACACGGGTTCTTGCACTGTTGCTCCTAGTGAAACTCATTGGGAGAAATACAAAAACATTGCGGCTGTCATGCGTGAGTCCGGTATCGATGTTTACGAAGTCGGCCCGCAAGAGATGGAAAAAGACTACGGGGTTACGGGTTTTGAAGGCGGTATTCAATACACTGGTGACGGCTACATTCATCCGATTAAGCTTTTGCAAAAAATGCGTGCGAAACTGAATGTTGATATTTATGAAGAACATGAAGTTTTAGCGATTGATAAATCTTCATCTACACCTGTGATTCACACTTCAAAAGGAATTTTTGAAAGCGCCCAAGTCGTTATCACTTTGAATGCTTATCTTCCCTTGGTCCTTGAGAATTTTAATTCGATCATTAAGCCCGGCCGAGGACAGATTCTTCTTACAGAACCTTTACCTGCGTTTGTAAAAGGGCCTTGCTATTTGACGAAGCATCTTTGTTATTTTAGACAGCTTCCGACAGGACATTTGTTGATTGGTGGTTTTAGAAATCTCGCCATTGAACAAGAAAATACTCATGAGGATGCGACAACAGATTTAATTCAAACAGCCTTATACGACTTTGTGAAAGGTCATTTCAAATATGGACCTCAAGCCAAGATCGCGCATCAATGGTCTGGTATTATGGGATTTTCTCCGGATGGTCAGATGATGTTGGGCGCCTTGCCCCGGAACGAAAACATTCATGTGATGGCAGGCTGCTCTGGACATGGAATGGGTTTGAGTTTTAATGGCGCTCGCACGCTTGTCAGTGGAATGTTTGGCAAAACTATCCCGGCGCATTTGAATATCAACCGTTTTAAATTTTAATTTCCCTGCCGCTCTTTCAGCACCTGCCGACAACTCGGCAGACCCTACTGTCGGGATCTCGGCAAGGGTCTTTTCAGGTCGATTTTACGATGTTTTTACGTCTGAAAAACGTGGCACCGTGGTTGCTTTATTAACTCTGCGAAACGCTAACGCTGATGTTAGCAAAATCATTCAAAGGAGTTTTTATGAAAAAGCAAATTATGTCTTTAGTAGTGTTGGCAGCGGTTCTTGGTTCAACAACAGCGGCAATGGCCGGCAATCAATCTGACGTTCCTGACAATATGCTAAGCCTTCAAGCACGCAGTGCAGTCGATGTCCTGACTAAACAAGCTCCCAAAGGTCCTTATGATGGCGAGTGCTCACTTGAGGAGCTTCAAAACGGCTGCGATAAAGCGATGATGTACGGCATGGCTATTACTGTGTATTTGAAAATTCCAGCAGGTAAAGAAGTCGGCATTCAAGTGACTGATGGTTCTTGCGACGGCATGGGGGAAATTGTTTACCCAGATCAACGCCGCATTCGCTTGTACTCGGGTCTCACTTTCAATGAAAGCGGCTACTACACAGTGATTAATCAATCTTATGACATTTGTAAAATTCAGTTGAAGTTGAAATAAGACCTCGGCCTTACATAACGAAAAAGCCAACCTCAGTGGGTTGGCTTTTTTTTGTTTAAGATTTATTTCCATTGATCAGATCAAGCCAGTCCTCGTACTTAATCTGCCACGTTTTAAGATAAAACTGACGAAGCTTTTCTGGAGCCATCACGCTGACTTGATAACCACAGCGATAGGCTTCTTCCTAAACGAAGCAAGCGCACATCTATAAGCTTGCGCTCAAGCCACATCTGTCGAGCTTTGCGAAGTCCCTCCCTCGCATCAGGGTCATTGGAATTGTTTTTATAGGCTTGCTCGAACAACGAAAGAGCTTTTTCGTACTTCCCCTCTTCCAAAGCCTCTTGACCTTGTTTGGTGAGAGACGCGCAAGAAATCATAGTCAGCGATAAAACGACAAGAACGATCCAATTTTTTATCATGAACAACTCCAGTTCTGCTCTGGAGTAATTATAAAAGAACTCTTGAGAAAGTTATTTTTGGAGGAAATCTGCCGCAGTGCTTTGTTTAAATGTTTCTAACTTGCAACAAAAAAGCCCACGTTGCCGTGGGCTTCGAAATATTAAATTGCTTTCTGCAAATCCGCGATGAAGTCATTTCGAACTTCTTCATCTAGCAAACTGATCAAACCGATGATCGACGCTGGAAGAGCAAAACTTGGAGCTGAGAATAAAAGTACTACCAGCGCTCCCACCCATGCCCATGTCTTTTTCTGTTTGAGATCCTTAATTACATAGTAAGTTAGGACGATCATCAGCACCGAACAGATAATCGAACCGCTGATTGCTCCATAACCAAATGATGGCAGATTCAATTCAGGATTTTCAGATAGGATCTTGTTTACGCTAATATAAGCGTTTACAGTCGCCCATAAAGTATAAACACCCATTCCGACTTGAACCAAGATCACCGCATACAAACACAAAATACCACGTTTTAATTTCTGTTCTTTCATACGAACCTCCATGACCTCCCCTCTTGCAAAGGGAGTCATCAGTCGCAAAATGGTATTTCAAACAGCGAGTTTCGAAAGCGTCTTTCATGTCCGAACATCGACTGGACACTAGAGAGCCCCAAGATTACAACATAAAAAAAGAGCCAACTTCTTCAGTTGGCTCTTTCACTTATTCTAAATTTTAGAACTGATTATTTATAAAACTTGCTGTTTGATTTCGCCATGTTTGTTAACGGCGTTGATGGTTTCAAACGAGAAGCTTTACGACTTGAAGCGTACATTGCCAACTGATCGGCCACGTATTGTGTACCAACGGAGTCAGTGTACTTCATCAAACCACCGCGGAATGGAGGGAATCCCGTACCCATGATCATCGCAAGGTCTACTTCATTTGGAGTTTCTACGATGCGGTCTTCGATCAATGCCAAAGACACCTCGTTCACCATCGCAAACACACCGCGCTCGATGCACTCTTTTGTATCGTATGGATTTGTTGGTTGTCCCAAGCCAAGAGCTGCGTAAATAGATTGATCTACGTCACCGCGCTTGCCGTCTTCAGAATAGTGATAAAAACCTTTTCCGTTTTTACGACCAAGTCTTCCTGATTTTTCAAGAGCTTCCATACAAGGAGCGACTTCAATGCGGTCTCCGAAAGCTTTCTTAAAGATCTTAAGAACTTTCAAGCACACATCAAGACCGACTTCGTCCATAAGCTCGAAAGGTCCCATTGGCATACCGAAATCTTGCACGTAAGCCTTATCAACCACTTCAATACTCATTCCTTCTTGCATCAAGAACGCGGCTTCTGCCATGTATGGCATGAGCAAACGATTCACCAAGAAGCCCGGACCGTCTTTAACAACGACAGGCATTTTGCCCATCTTCTTCGACAATTCGTAGATTGTTGAAATAGTTTCGTCAGAAGTCTTTTCGCCGCGAATAACTTCAACAAGAGGCATCTTGTTCACTGGATTGAAGAAGTGCATTCCCGCAAAGTATTCTGGACGAGGATGCCCTTTAGACATCTCTGTCACAGACAATGAACTTGTGTTCGTTGCGATGATCGCGTCTGGGCGCATTTGACCCGCGCACTCACCGATGACTTTTTGTTTGATACCCATGTCTTCAACGATGGCTTCAACAACAACGTCCAAGTTTTTAAAACCGGAGTAATCCGTTGTTACAGAAACAGCATCCATCTTTTGTTGAAATTGATATTTATCGATGGATTTACGCTTCACAAGCTTCATCCAAAGATCGCTGGCATGCTTAAGACCTTTACCCAAAGCTTCTTGGTTTAAGTCTTTCATGCGCACTTGAATACCTTTGTCAGCAGCAACATAGGCGATACCGCCACCCATTGTTCCCGCCCCCAAGATACCGATGGCTTTGACTTCTTTTGGTTTTACGTCAACGCCTGGAACACCGTTTTGTTTTTTCACCATCTCTGTCAGATAGTAAACGTGGATCAAGTTTTTAGAGATCTCCGTCACACCCAACTCACAGAAACCTTCACGCTCAATGCGCATTCCCGCATCGCGATCAGACATGCCGTAAGTTTTTTGAATGACTTCAAGAGCTTTCAAAGGAGCGGGATAGTGACCCTTCGTCGCCTTCATCACACCTTCGCGCGCTTTTTTGAAAACAATGCCGCGACCCAAAGCACTCTCAAGAACTTTGTTCATCGCACCTTTGGCTTCAAACTTTTTACGACGTTTTTTACCGCCGCCTGCGATAATCTCTTTCGCCCACTTCACCGCTTGCTCATCAAGCAAGTTCGGGTGAACCATTTTATCAACAAGACCGATCTTCAATGCTTTTTTTGCATTTACTGATTTACCAGCCAGGATGATATCCAAAGAGGCTTGCAAACCAAGAACGCGAGGCATACGCTGAGTTCCGCCAAAACCTGGCAAGATACCCAACTGAATTTCCGGAAGACCAATCTTTGTCGAATTGTCTTCAGAAGCAATACGATAATCACAAGCCAAGATGAACTCACAACCACCACCCATACAAGCGCCATTCACAGCAGCGATTGTCGGCATTGGAAGATCTTCCACCATGTTCATCACATCTTGGCCGCCTTTAACGGCAGCATCGAACTGCTCTTTCGTGGTCATGCCTTTGATCTCTTCGATATCGGCACCAGCAATAAAGATTTTTGGTTTGTTAGATTTAAAGATCACAGCTTTATAAGAAGACTTCTTAAGCTCACCAAGAACTTCTTGAAGTCTCATCATCACTGGAGTCGAAAATTTATTTACTTTCTCCCCGACAAGATCAAACTCAACAACTGCGATCTCACCTTGAGGAACAATTTTAATACTTTCTTGAATAGACATTCTGAATACTCCTAAGTTGCTAACGTGCTAGAGAGGTGTATTAACCTTCGTTCTCCAAAATCATCGATCCGCCTTGACCGCCACCAATACAAAGTGTCGATAGACCGAATTGAACATTTCTGCGTTTCATTTCTTTTGCCAATGTAAGAACAATGCGTGTTCCTGTTGCGCCTACGGGGTGACCCAATGCGATCGCTCCACCGTTGACGTTCAAGATGTCATCGCTGATCTCGCCCACTTTTGCAGACAAGCCCAATTTTTCTTGAGCGAATTTGTCCGAGTTCAAAGCTCTTTGGCAGGCCATCACTTGAGCTGCAAAAGCTTCGTTCAACTCAACAAGGCCCATGTCTTTCAAAGAAAGACCCGCGCGCTTTAGCGCTACTGGAGTTGAATATGCAGGACCAAGTCCCATACGCTCAGGCTCAAGACCCGCAAACGCGTAAGAACGAATTCTAGCAAGTGGTTTGTAACCAAGTGAATCTGCTTTTTCACGAGACATCAAAAGCACCATCGCAGCACCATCCGTGATAGGGCACGAATTCCCCGCCGTGATAGAACCTGTGGCTTTATCAAAGAATGGTTTTAGTTTTTGCAAAGCTTCCATCGTTTGATTGTCACGAGGACCTACGTCATCCGCGATCACTTCCTTGTATTCAGGAGCCAAGTACACAGGTGTGGACTCTTCCTTCATACGACCTTCTTTCATCGCCTTGGCAGCCAAGTGATGCGAGCGAAGAGCGAACTTATCTTGCATCTCGCGAGAAAGGCCCCACTCTTTCGCCAAGATCTCTGCTGTTTGTCCCATGTTGATTCCAACAAAAGGATCCGTCAGTCCCAACATCACAGAAATTTGCGGGAAGTAATCATCCTTCATATTGCCTTGAAGAAGAGCTTTGATTTGATTCACGTCCGCTTTGAAAAGCTGCCACAACAACGGCAAGGCTTGCTTCGGACCTTTTGCTGCAAAAAGATTGTTGTAAATATCTTGGAACTTTTTTGGAGGAAGAGTTGGCATTTGTGACATGCTCTCTGTACCACCGGCAAGAACTACATCCATTGTCCCTGATTTAATTTTTTCGTAACCGTTAGAGATAGACTCTAAAGCCGAAGCACAGTTTCTGTGCACAGTGTAGGCTGAGGTTTTAAGTGGAATGCCTGCATTCAAAGCAACAACGCGCGAAATATTCACTGCATCAGGAGGATTGCCTGTGTTACCGATGATCACTTCATCAACACTGTTCACATCCAAATTTGTCTGAGCGATGAGTTGTTTAAGAGCTGTTTTTCCGAGTTCCGCAGGATGAACTTTTTTAAGTTTTGTTCCCGCTTTTGCAAATGGTGTGCGAACACCTTCAACAAGAACCACATCACGTGGTGATTTCATGCGCGTCTCCTTAGTTGTATAAGCCATTAAAATCATATGTCTTTTCGGTCATTCCACCAAATATAAAGAGTGGGAAATGTGAGCAGCCTAGACCTGACGCGGTGCGCGTCTTAGTCTTCAGCAAGCTCAAACCCTTATCTGTCTTGAGAAAGAATGCCTTTTATAGAGGCAGAACTCTAAACTTGAGAAAGTGTCGCTCTTTGCGGGCCGAAACACTAACGGAGGCTTTTTCATTTTTAGCGCAGCCTTCTCAGAGACTTCCTCTGAACTTACCCCCTGCGCCAAAGTCTCGATACATTGACCCTCTCTTGCCCCCTCTTGTAGAGTAATGGCACTTGTCGCAAGGCTTTCGCTAACCCCTTGAAATGGGTTGATAAAATTCTCTTATCGAGAGCCTCGTTTAACAGCTAGCAAAGGCACAACAAAGGAGCCTCCTTGGATACGAAAACTGAAACCAAAACTGGCATTAGCAACCTTGATCAAGAAGCTCTGCTTTACCACCAACAAGGCAAACCAGGAAAAATCGAAGTTATTTCTTCGAAGCCTTGCGCGACTGAGAAAGACCTTTCTCTTGCTTACTCTCCAGGTGTGGCAGCTCCTTGTAAGGCCATCGCAAAAGATCCTTCCAAAGTTTACGACTACACGGCCAAAGGAAATCTTGTTGCCGTGATCTCTAACGGAACGGCCGTTTTGGGTCTTGGCAATATCGGTCCAGCTGCGGGTAAGCCCGTGATGGAAGGAAAAGGAATTCTTTTTAAACAATTCGCAGGCATTGATGTTTTCGATATCGAAGTCGCGACGAATGACGTTGATACATTCTGTAATGCGGTTCGCGTTCTTGAACCTACATTCGGCGGAATCAATCTTGAAGATATCAAAGCGCCAGAGTGTTTTGAAATCGAAGAGCGTTTGAAAAAAGAAATGAACATTCCGGTTTTCCATGATGACCAACACGGAACTGCAATCGTATCTGGCGCAGCTTTGCTTAATGCCTGCGCGATCACGAATCGTAAAATGGAAAACGTGCGCATCGTTGTAAACGGTGCCGGAGCTTCTGCAAACTCTTGCGCAAAAATCTTTATCGCTTTGGGTGCACGTCGTGAAAACATCATCATGTGTGACTCTCAAGGTGTGATCTACAAAGGCCGCACAGCGGGTATGAACAAATACAAAGAGTTCTTCGCGGCTGAAACGGAAGCGCGCACTTTGACTGAGGCTTTAAAAGGTGCTGACGTTTTCGTCGGTCTTTCTGTTGCGGGAGCTTTGACTCCTGAAATGCTTAAAGACATGTCCAAAGATCCAATCATCTTTGCGATGGCAAATCCTGAGCCAGAGATCACGCCGGATAAAGCGCGTGCAGCTCGTCCGGATGCCATCATCGCGACAGGCCGTTCAGATTATCCAAACCAAGTGAATAACGTTTTGGGCTTCCCTTCTATCTTCCGTGGTGCTTTGGACACGCGTTCAACACAAATCAACGAAGAGATGAAACTAGCGGCTGTTCACGCTTTGGCAAAACTCGCTCGTGAAGACGTTCCAGAAAAAGTTTCTGCGACTTACGGTGGTAAGAGCTTTAAATTTGGTCGCGAGTATTTGATTCCAAAACCATTCGATACACGCGTATTGATGTGGGTAGCTCCGGCAGTTGCGAAAGCGGCGATGGATTCAGGTGTTGCGACGAAAAAAATTGAAGACTGGGATTCTTACCGCGACACTTTGGAAGCTCTTCAAGGACCTTCAAAAGTTTTCATCCGTTCAGCGATCAACCGCGTTCATCAAAATGCAGCAGCCAACGGTGGCGAACTTCCGAGAATTGTTTTCCCAGAGGGAACTAGCACGAAAATCTTGAAAGCTCTTGCGACTTTGGTTGAAGAAAGAATCTGCCAACCAATTTTGCTTGGCTATCCGGAACGCGTAAAAGAAAAAATCAATGCCTTGGATATTCCGATGTTGAAGGATGTTCCTATCATTCATCCTTCAAGCTATCCGAAGTACTATTCATTCGTTGAGAAACTCTATGCTTTACGCCAACGTAAAGGTGTGAACTTGCGTGAGGCGGAACGCCTCATGGCAGAGCCGAATTACTTTGCGGCGATGATGGTTCATATGGGTGACGCCGATGGTATGGTGACGGGCTCTTCCATCAATTATGCGGATGCCGTTCGCCCAATCCTGCAAACAATTGGTATTTATCAAAATGGCGTTCCCGCAGGTTTGAACTTCATTCTACTTGAAGACAAGTTCTTGGTTCTTTCAGACACGACTGTGAACTTCAACCCGACAGCAGAACAATGTGCGCAAATTGCTTTGCAAGCGGCGAAGATCGTTGAGTACTTCGGTATTCAACCGCGTGTTGCGATGCTCAGCTATTCAAACTTCAGCGGTGACGGTGAAACTCCAGCGAAGATGAAACGTGCCGCAGAGATCGTTAAAAAATTGCGCCCGGGTCTTATCGTTGATGGTGACATGCAAGCGGACACGGCTGTGAATCCTGAGATCATGGAAAGACTTTTCCCATTCTCAGAACTTAAAGGCGGCGCCAACGTTCTTGTGTTCCCGAACTTGGAATCTTCCAACATCACTTACAAGTTGATCCAACAAATTGGCAAAGTGGAGGTGATTGGACCTTTCTTGATGGGTGTACGCAGATCAGCCAACGTTCTACAAAGAACAACGACTGTAGATGGCATCGTGAACTCTGTTGTATTCACGGCTCTTGAAGCTCAGTTCATCAAAGATGTTCTGAAAGCTCGTGGTTAATTTAATCTGGTTGTTTCTTAAGCTGGGGGCTACTTCATTCGGTGGCCCCGCAGCTCACATCGCCATGATGGAAGAGGAATTCGTTCATCGTCGTAAATGGCTTTCCCGCGAAAAATTCTTAGATCTTATTGCGCTCACAAATATTATCCCGGGTCCGAACTCGACAGAGCTTGCAATTCACATTGGCTACCAACAAGCCGGATGGTGGGGATTTTGGCTGGCAGGCATAAGTTTTATCCTCCCCGCTTTTTTGATTGTTACTGTAGTCGCTTATTTTTATACGCAGTACGCGAGCCTTCCTGCGGTCCATGATTTTCTTTTAGGCGCAAAGGCCGTGGTTTTGGCTGTGATCGTCTTTGCTTTTGAAAGATTCTTTAAAAGTTTTTTGCGTATTCAAAAGTTCACTGAAGTTCTACAAAAAGACTTCTGGGCGCAGAAACAAAACGTCGTGCTTCTATTTGTTTTCATTGCCAGCGTTTATTTGAAAGCTCGGGGATCTTCTGAAGTTTTGATTCTTATGACGTGCGGCTTGATGGCTCTTTTCATTACTGGCCGCTTTCTATTGCAAAAAAACGAATTGGGATCTTTGTTTTGGGTCTTTTTTAAAATCGGTTCATTATTATTTGGAAGTGGATACGTCCTTTTAAGTTTTCTGCAAACCGAGTTTGTACAAAATCGCGCCTGGCTCACAGAGGCGCAGCTTTTTGATGCGATTTCGGTCGGTCAATTCACTCCGGGCCCCGTCTTTACAACCGCCAGTTTTATTGGCTACCTGATGCATGGACTTCCGGGAGCCGTTGTCGCAACTTTAGGAATCTTCTTACCGGCATTCTTGTTTGTTGCTTTAAGCATTCCGCTTTATGCAAAGCTCAATTCTTCACCGAAGTTTCGCGCCATTCTTGCTGGCGTCGTCGCAGGATCTTTGGGATTGCTACTTTCAACCATCTGGACTTTTGGAGAGTCTATCGTTGTCTCGTGGATGGGGGTGACACTATTTATCGTCTCACTCATTCTTATTTTGAAAGCCCGAATTCCCACGGCCGTCTTGATTTTGGCAGGCGGACTTATATCACTGATCTCGACAAAAATTTAACTTTGACCCACGCCTCAAGCGTGCTAACCTTAGGTCTGTAAGGGAGGATTGTTCGAATTGACTAATCAAGCCCACGTCACTCAGCAAGACAGAGCCATTGTCATCGGTGTCGGATTGAAATCCGAACCTCTCAGCGAAATCAAAGAAAATTTATTGGAACTCGAAGAGCTTGTCTCCGCAGCCGGAGGCGAAGTCGTTGGTTCTTTGATCCAAGTGCTGCCGCAATGGAATCCCGCAACTCTTATCGGAACGGGCAAGGTCGAGGAAGTCGCCGAAATGGTCCGCGATAGCGGCGCCAATATCGTCGTCATGGACCATCAGCTTTCCGGAGTTCAACAAAGAAACTTAGCGCAAATCGTGAAGGCCCGCGTGGTTGATCGCAATCAGCTGATCCTTGATATTTTTGCGCAAAGAGCTCAAACCTTTGAAGGAAAACTTCAAGTAGAACTTGCACAGTTGCTCGATCAAATGCCTCGCATGGTCGGCGCATGGCTGGAATCTCTTTCTCGTCAAGGTGGTGGTATCGGAACCCGAGGTCCCGGTGAAACCGCTCTTGAAAATGACCGTCGTCGTATTCGTGAAAGAGTCGCTTTAATTAAGAAAAAACTGGAAGGGGTTCGTCAGAACCGTGCGCAGCACAGACAATCCAGAAAACGCCATGAGATTCCGTCCTTTGCATTGATTGGTTATACCAACTCTGGAAAGAGTTCAATTTTGAATCGCCTCACGGGTGCTCAAGTGATGACCAAGAACCAAGTCTTTGCGACTTTGGATCCAACAACTCGCAAGATTTTTTTACCCGATGGACCACCAGCTGTCGTGACAGATACGGTTGGATTTATTCGTAAACTTCCAACTCAGTTGATTGAGGCTTTTAAAGCAACACTTGAAGAATCATCAGAGGCAGATGTTTTGCTTCATGTAATTGATTTGTCGTCTCCAAATATGGAAAGACAAGTGGAAGTCGTTGAAGCCTTGATTAAAGAATTCAACTGGTCTGATAAAAAGATCATTCATGTGTATAACAAGTGCGATGTCGCGCCTTTAGAACGTCAATTTAGAGTGAAACACTATCCAAGAGTTTTCGTCAGTGCTTTGACCGGACAAGGTATGGAGCAATTAAAAAAACTCATGGCGGCTACTGTGAGCGAAATGCAGACAGATGTTCAGCTCTACTTCCCGCGCGCTGAAGAGTATAAAATTTTTGATTTGGGTCGCGAAGCACAAATCCTTCGTAAAGAAACGGCTACGGAAGGAACTGTTTGCTATACGCAGCTCACGCCCGTCTTGCTCAGTCGTTGGAAAGATTACGTCGTAAAATAAAATTCACATATCATAAATTTGGTGGATCACTTTCTAAGAGTGATCCAGACTTTAGTTTTGGATTTTTTAAAGATCTTCCTTAATCTCTGGATGATCTCACCGATAAGATCGAGGTGAGACAGTTCTTATCGCTTCTTATTTTTAGCACTTTGTTCATTCTTCCGGGGATCAGCTCTGCTCAGTATCTTTGCGTGAATGATAAAAACGGAAAAAAGGGCGCACAAAATCAGGACATTAACAAGTCCATGGATGCAGCTCGCGATCCTTTAACTAGGGCCTTTCTTCGCTATCGCAATTCGTTGGCTGCCGTAAACACGTGCCAGGCATCCAGCTACACTCCAGGAATCAAAAATGACTTGTACAACCTGGGAACCATTCTTGCCCAAGGCACAAAAGTAAAACAAATAAAAAAAGACTGCATCGAAGCTTCGTTGCAACGTGAGCCCGGCAATCAAGGTTATAGTTGCGATGGCGATACCAAAAAGAAGTTTGAAAATGCAGGCGCCAGCACACCTTGCCTTAATCAGAAGACGGTCGACTTCTTGCATTTTGCTGTCAATCAAGCGATTAGCTGCATGTCGACGGGAAGAGTTCCTATTGATCCCCGCATTGTTCTTAAGAAGTTCAATAACGAAACAGCTTTTAACTTTTACCTCGCCTACTCCGGAGGAAAAGGTATCGGGCAATTAACATCCGATCCCGTGAACGAAATTGCCGGTTACTACAAAGGCAAAAAGTTCGTAGAGGGCAATGGCTTTCATATTCTTGAGTCACTTATGGACAGCTCAAATCCCGCGTGCACGCCGTTTAAAGAAATTCTTCGTGAAGATTTAAAATCGCCTCCACCCTCTCCTGGTTCGCCTAAGAACTACTGTGACTGGATTCGTCCTGGCGATGGCATTGCCAGAAATCTGATCTATTCTATGGGCTATTACGTTCACGTGCGCGACAACATCATCAAACCGAGTGTTGAAAGACGCTCGACAAAGTTTGCCAACAATAGCGAAACCTTGAGCTATTTAACACTCGCGGCTTATGGCCCTGACGGCCCTGCAGGTGCAAAGGCTTTGATTGATCGTCTTCGCCTAAATAACAACATGAGCGCAGCCGAAGTTAAGAATAAAATCATCAAAGCCAATGCTTATGTAAGACAGACAGAAGAAAAGTTTGCAGAAGAACTTCTTCCTGTGATGAAAGAAAACATCACAGATGCAGACAAGCGAGGCGATACATGCGTGCAGTAGTTTTTGCCTTGAGCCTTCTCGCTTTTTCGATTTCCTATGCAGATCTAAAAAAGGTCGACGATTTCTATAAAGAATCAGAAAGTGCTTATCAAAAAGCACTGAAAGAAAAAACGTTTTCAAAGAAAGCTTCTTACCTTAAAGACTTAAAGAAATCCTTTGAAAGTGCTTTGAAAGAATACGAAAAGAAAAATCCTGATGAGGGAACCGATCAGGAACAAGAAGTATCGACGTTGTATTACACTTTGGAGCCGGCCTTTGAATTGTCCGCTTTAAAGAAAGTTACCGAAAAAGACTGCGATAAAAAAGAACTCTCCGTGCGCAGCCAAGCAGGTCACGGCAAAGAGGAAGGCGCAAAACTCAACGCTCGCGCAGAAGAAGCCCTTCGTTGGATCGAAGTGCTCTGTAAATAATTATCTCATTTTATTCATCAAACGAACTTCGCGACGTTTTTTTGCTTCTTCAAAGCGACGTCGGTCCGTTTCTGTCTCTAGGATAAGACCGGGAACTTCGATAGGTTTACCATTCGCTCCCAAAGCGACGAAAGTGCTATAAGCGGAAGCAGTATGAAATGTCTCTCCCGTTTTTGGATCTTCAGCATCCACTCGCACGCCGATTTCCATGGAAGTTCTTGAAGTGTAATTCACACTGGCTTTAAGGTTGACGACCCAACCTTTGTAAACCGGAGCCACAAAATCCAAACGATCGATACTCGCCGTCACAACATCTTTATTGGAATGTCTTTGCGCTGCAATCGCGGCAGCAATATCAATCCATGACATGATCGTTCCTCCGAACACGGAACCCAGGGCATTTGTATGAGAAGGAAGAACTAATTGGGTCATGATGACTTGAGACGACGAAACGGGTTTGGAGTTTGCCATTGGTGTTTGCTCCTTATTTCAAAAAAACAAAGCGCAGGTAGTATGGACCGAAGTCCGCCCCCCCGCGCTCTTAAAACATCCTTAAAGTCTAGTATAAGACTTAGATGCCACCCATACCGATATCGGAATTACCACCACGGTTCAATCCGCTACCAGGAAGAGTTGTTGTACCTGCAACAGTCGCAGATCCTGCTGGGATCGTTTGAGTTGCATTGTTATTGAATGCAGTCGCTGCAGCCGCATTTTGATTGTTGTTTTCAGCGCGTACTTCACTCTCAACAAAGCCAAGATGAGGCAAGCACCATACAATCAATTGGGCACGAGACTTAACATTCATTTTTTTATAAATGTTTGTGAGGTGAAATTTTACTGTTTTTTCAGTAACAAAAAGCTGATTCGCAACTTCCTTGTTGGACAAGCCCTTTGAAACAAGTTCAGCAACTTCTGCCTCTCTGTTTGAAAGACCTTTTTGAATGAGGACATCTCTGAGCATCCTTGCTCCCTCCCGCTAAATTGTTTTTAGTTTTAAAAACTCTGTCTAAACCTTTTACGCCACCTAGGACTCATGTCCAAATGTAGCACGACCACCTGTAATAAAGTCTGACAACAATTTTAGGAATTCGCAATAGGTTTGGACTCTAGTTTTAAAAAACTAGACCGATAAGCATGAGGATTTTACAGGCTTTCACCTTTTCAGGAGATATTATGTTTCCCACAAATACGAAGTTTTTGGTCGTTGATGACTTCGCAACTATGCGAAAAATCATTAAAAAAGTGCTAAATGAGCTAGGTTATACCAACGTCGAGGAAGCCGATGACGGCAAAACGGCCCTGCCCATGATCCAGGCCGCTCATGATGCAGGCCAGCCTTATGGCTTTGTAATTTCTGACTGGAATATGCCAGGAATGCAAGGCATCGATCTTTTAAAAGCGTGCAAAGCCGACCCTCGTTTTAAGTCTGTTCCTTTTATGCTTGTGACTGCCGAGTCTGAACAAAAGCACATTCTTGAAGCTGCCAAAGCCGGAGTCTCTGATTATGTGGTGAAGCCATTTAATTCAGCAACACTCAAAGGCAAGATGGAACGCGTTTGGGCAAAACACAACCCTGCTGCTCAAGCAAAAGCTTCTTAAGAAGTCGCTAGGAGAATTCAATGTCAGCAGCACCTAAAGTCGAAGCTTTAAATCCTCTTTTCGACAAACGTCTGATCAATGCGTTTGTGGATGGAGTCGTTAAGACACTTAAAACAATGGCACAAACCGACGCCACTCCCGGCAAACCCTTCATCGAACCTCAGTTCGTTTTGAAAGGTGAAATTGCGGGTATGGTGGGCATGGTGGCTCCTCCTCTTAAGGGAACTCTTTTGATCTCTTATGGGAAGGACAGCATCTTCCACATTTTGGAAAACATGCTTGGAGAAAAACACACGTCGATCAATGGCGAGGTTTCAGACGCCGTTGGTGAGATGACGAATATGATCTATGGCTCAGCGAAAACAACGTTGAATCAATTGGGTTATAATTTTGAAATGGCCATCCCGACTGTGATTTCTGGTGACTTTAAAATCAGTCACGCAGACAAGGGCGCCACTCTTGTTATTCCGTTCAATTTGCCGAATGGCTCCACCTTCTATGTGGAGATAACGGTGCAATAAACCGATGAAAACCACTTCAGGCTCGACTGTTGACGTTCTGATTGGAAGCCCTCGAAATGGCTTTTGGGAAGCCGTCAAAGTCATCCTGAAGGGGTATTATCCGTACCAGCTCAAACACTTCCACACGATCGACGAAATTCTTGAAAGCTCTGAACCAAACTTCTCTCCTATTCTTGCACTGATTGATGGCCAAGACGGAACTGCTCAAACCAACGAGTGGGTTCAATCAACCAAAATGAATTATCCTGACTGTCACATCATTGTTCTGCACGCCGCTGCGGGATCGCTTAATTTCGATGTGGTTAAAAAAAATGGCGCCGACGAAGTGATGCATATCAACTTCGATCGGGAGTTCATTTCCGACATGGTTTTGCAGCTAGCGCCCATTGAGATGGAGGGAGACAATATCCCTATCACAGCATTAATGCCTGTGGATCTGCGGGATATGGAAGCTGAGATGAACATCAACTTTGATGTGTATGTTCACCTTCCCGTCAATCATCGCTCCGTTTTATTGCGAAAGACCGGCGATTGCGTTGACGAACGCCATTTGGAAAAGTTCAAAACTTTGAAGCAGCAAATGTATATCAAGAAAACGCAGATGAATGCTTTTTTTGAATACGCGAGAACTGTGATGAGTTTGCGAAATATTCCTTTACCCGTATCAATGACCGAAAAGTTTCATCGCTCTAAAAGAGCGATCTACGAAATCATGGCGCAATTTCTGAACGGTGCGGGTACGGACTATCAAGAAGGAAAACTGATCTTTGATAAATGCAAAAACATTGTCGCTGATTTTGAATTAACGAAAGATCTTTCTCCCCAAGAAATTTTTGACGAAATTTTCCGGTTTACCGGAAATACCCGTTCTCTTTACCACGATTGCATTTGTCTTTCGGCTTACGGTGCTTATTTTGCGCAACTTTTGGGTTGGAATCACGAAAAAAGGGAAAGTGCGGCGATGGCAGGGCTTTTACATAATATCGGCCTTGCGCAACTCCCTGCCTCTGTGGGCGATAAAAATCCTAAAAACTATACCGACGAAGAACTTTCAGAATACATTCTTTACCCTGACCGCTCCGTGATTATGGTGAAGGGAAAAAAAGTACCTTTAACACCAGAGATTTCAGATGCCATTGGTCAACACCGGGAAAATGGCAACGGATCTGGCTTTCCCAAAAAACTCACGGCTGAAGACATTTCTGATATGGGAAAACTGATGGGTCTTGCTTACCGCTTTCATGAAATGACGGCCCTTCAAGACAGCCAACAAGCCATGACAGCAACACAGGCTATTAGTACGCTCCGTGAAGCTGCCTTAAATGGAAATGGCGAGCTAGACCTGGTTTTAACAACTCAAGTCTTTAAAAAATGGAAAGCTTAAAGCGTTTCTAAAACCACTCTATCCATTTGACGAATGTAGTTCTTGTACGTCGTTCTTACAACGCGGCATTTGCCTGCTCCCAACTCCATACCCAATGTGATGCACATACGACCTTCAGTGGACTGATCGATCTCCTGAAGACCTTTCATAATTTCTGCGAGTTGTTTTTTGGCGTAGCTAGGAATCACTTGGTTGTATTGGATGATCACGTTGAGACGAGCAACAGCGCTGTCACTGGAGTCCGCCTTAATTCCATACTCCTCCGCAGTTTCACGATACACCATTTTAAACTCGAATAAATCCGAAGCGGCGTGACCAAAAGAAGAAAAACCCATTACCGCGATCATTGTAGCTAGAATCATTTTTTTCATAAATCGTTACCTCGTTCTTATGTTTGTTTTTACGTTTTAAAATCTTCAATCAACTTCGAAACGCAATTTACCAAATGACTCTTGATTTCCACAAGAGCAGGAACGAGTGAGTGTATTCTTGAAAAGATGCTATAGAAGATCAACAATCGTTCACAGAGTGTGAACGCCAGACTCCCTCTTATATTTCATTCTATTGTGAGCAGCACACAGCAGCTGTAGATTCTCTTTCTCATTCGTTCCTTCAGCCCAAACTGGCTGAATATGATCAACCTGCAACTGCCATTTGGAAGTGCACTTCTTGCCTGTGGTTTTATCAACATGCTGACAGCATTGATCACGTTGAAAAATCATTCTTCGTAACGGTGCGGGAATATATTCTCTTTGAGAAAAAACTTCTGATTGTTTCTTAGAATCTAATTTCAGACTATTCATTTCAGAAATATTTTTTCTTTCGCTGGTGTTTGCTTTAATTTTCTTATTTAAATTTGAAGTCTTCAGTTCTTCCGGAGCTTTCGAAGCTCGTCGAGTTTTTTGCTGAATGACTTTATCTGCGACAAACTCCAAGATTTCATCCCAACTTCCATTTGGCAGTGAATGTGACAACAATGAACGCATTTCTTCCATCTTCTGCCATTGATCTTTACTGAGGCTCACTTCAAACCGAACGGATTCATCAGCTTGGTGTTGAATTTTAGGAGCCTGCTTGATCTCGATATTCAGCGCTTTAGCAACAAGGACTTCGGAGTCCTGATAAGACTTTCCGATAAGTTCATTTAAGATTTCTTTCTTAGTCTCAACGGGAACTACCATGTGTGCTTCTTTTTGAGTTTGACGGAGGGCTTTCTGCAAAAGACTTACCTGAGAAAGATTCAAACCGCCAGATTCAAGACTTTCAGCAACTTCCGGAATATCACGAAATAACCGAGCTGCATCAATTCTGCGTTGAGCACTTCCTGCGGAATATCCAAAGTACTTAGTGAGATAATCAAAAAGGCTAGGATAAGCTTTCGACAAATACAATTTGCGACGATCTACTTCAGCAATATGCAAAAGAATATCAGATAGAATTTCTCTTTCTTTTTGAACTAAAGATTTTAAATTCTGCTCAAGATTTTCATCAGACAAGTATCGAATATTCATAACTCACCTCTTCGCAGGACTTGTATAACATGGATTTTAAAATTGAATTTTTGACTATTTTCCCGAGTGAAATGGGATTATGGAAACTACTCAATTCATTGATTTATTCGCTCATGAATTGAATATATTGAATAAATAATTTCGATCCGAGACGTTTTCCTGTCTTTTTAAAGAAAGCATCACCTAGCCGATTTTACAGAGTCGAAAACTGCGTCAATAAAAATATTTAAGAAGATGGTTTTGTAATAGAAAGCAATGCAGTCCCTTACAAATGAACAAATGAATTATTGGATTATTTTTTACTGCCAAATGGAAGTGGATTTTTTCTTGTTCAGCTGTGCGGATGTCTTTGTGGGCTGTCCGTCCTTGAGAAGGCTGTTTCCTGGCCGTCGTGACCAGGAAAGGAAAGTATAAGGGAAAGACTTTTTTGTTTTTTGTTATTTGCTTTTTGCTCTTTTATTTTTGGAAGATCCCTTTTTCCAAAATTTTAAATTCTCCCCCGCTGCTCTCCCCTGACGAGCACGATGCCCGTCAGGAAGGCCTTCTCACGGATGGAGGACGCACGTGCAACTGTCTCTGCTCTGCAAAACAATGAATCAAGCCAGACTCACTCGAACCTCGGCGGCCAAGTAAAGTTGAGGGCGTTAAAGATCGTCGTAATCTTCCATAACTCCGGAAAGGGAGTCAGAGTCCACAAGCGCACGAAGATCCACCTGACGATTTTGCCAATCAATCACGTGAATAAGGTTCTTGGCGGAATGCAAACCGTCGTAGATATAAAAAATAATCAAAAGGCTTCCTAGAAACCAGCGAAGTCCTGCTCGTTTGCGACGAGGCACAAATTGAACAACGCGGGTTTCAGCCACCCAGTCCGCTACATGGGTACGATCATAACGAAAGAAGGCCGCCGCATAAATGGCCCATGAGAAAAACAAAGACAGACGTTCTGTGAGAGGGCGCAAAATACACTGTCCCCAATGCAGCTTTTGCGTGGGATTTGAAAAAGGAACGACCTTTAAGCCCATCAACCACTTACCGGGCGTTGCCTGCATGAGAACCAAGAAAATAAATTCGTAAACCGCAGGAATCAAAAACATCAAAAGCAAATGCCCTAAGGAGATCAGCACTTCTTCTTCCGTAAAAATCAAAGCAATCAATGCTTTCGCAAAAGGAAGATAAAAAGCTACGCGGATTAAAGAGTCCACCGCTTGCGCGGCTAAACGTCTATACGTGCTCGGAACATAAATATTATCCATGTGAATCACTTTCTAAATACTTTTGCAACCACGCTATAGCCTCATCGCGCGTTTGAAGCTTTCGTTCTAATTGCAACTCAAAAGCTTCAGCAAGACAGACGCCAATAGCTTTGCCAGTAAGTTTCCCCTTAAGGTCTTCTCCCGTTAACAAAGGACGAGGAAGCTGGTTTTGCCAAAGCTGCCATTCCTTAAAAAGATCTTTCACTTGAGAAGCCCAAACACTTCCCTCAAGCATTAAAACCTGCAGAGCCCAAAAAGATCCCTCTTCAGTCAGCTTTTGAAGCTGTTTTCCCAAATTCAAAGCGAAAAAATCATCCGGTTTTTGCCAAAGCGCCCAGGCCTTTTCAATGCTCCGTTGCTCCTTCGTGGAAAGTTTTAAAAGCTGAATAGACGAAGACAATTCTTCCGACTTGGCATTTCTAAAAAATAACGCCAGCGTTTGCCATACTTCCTTGGCACCATAACTGCCGAACCACTCGTTATCACGCAAGCGAAATGGAAAAAGAAGCTGCATCAAGTCCGTAGCAACCATCACTTCCAAACCTTTAGAAACCGCTTTAGATTTCAAAAGCTTTCCCATTTCATCGCGAAGACGTTCGCCGCTCACGGTTTTCACCAGCGCCGCCATTTGTTTAACAGCATCAAATGTGGTTTGCTCTAAAATGAAATCCAATTGCGCGACAAAACGAGCTGCCCGTAATAACCGCAAATGATCTTCGCGAAAACGTCTTTCCGGCTCACCCACGGTGCGCAGGATCGCATTACGAAGATCGGCCTCTCCTTGAACAAAATCTAAAACTTTTTTGGAAGTTAAATCGTAAAAAAGAGCATTCACCGTAAAGTCACGCCGTTTGGCATCTTCTTCCGGTGAAGAAAAATGAACACCCTCAGGACGGCGGCCATCCTTGTAGGTCCCATCAGTACGGAAGGTCGCCACTTCAATGTCGGCTCCCCCTACCAGAACTCTCATCACGCCAAAGACCTTACCGACATTGACGGTCTTTTCAAAAAGTTCCTCAATTTGTTCCGGAGTGGCATCTGTCGCCACGTCCAAATCGTTCGCCGTAATCCCCAAAAGAGCGTCCCGCACACAGCCCCCAGCCAAAAAGGCTTTGTAGCCATGAGCTTGCAGTCTGTGGTAAATTGTTTCCACAGCCGACCAATGAGGGTGAGATTCAAGTAACTTTTGAACTTGTGACATCTCCTTCAGTGTAGGAAAAGACCGGAACGAAAGAAAGAGTTTTGCGTGACGCCACAGGAGATGAAGTCTCTCATTGATGAAACCCTGGAAGATTTGGGATTTTCCCACTTCGGTTTCACGTCTTTAAGCAAACCTTTAAGTTTTGAGTTCTATAAAGAATGGCTCAACCAGGGATTGCATGGAGACATGAAGTACTTGGAAGATCACGCTCCTATCAAAGAAGAGCCACGCAGCAAATGGCCTCGGGCGCAAAGCGCTTTGGTTTTCGCCATTCCTTATTTTCCTCATCCCGAAAAAAAGCAGGACTTCCCCTTAAAACAAGCGCGGGTAAGTCTTTACGCTCAGGGGATGGATTATCATTTTTGGTTTAAAGAACGCATGGCAGAACTCTGCAAAAAGTTGCAAGGACTTATGCCTGAAGAAGAGTTTCTTCCATTCACAGATAGCAGTCCGGTTTTAGAAAGAGATTTAGCCAAACGCGCGGGGCTTGGTTGGGTCGGAAAAAACACGTGCCTCATCCATCCCAAAAAAGGCAGCTTGTTTTTTATTGGCGAGATCTACACGTCCTTGAAGTTAGAAACTGAGATAGAACCGTTACCGGATTTTTGCGGGACGTGCACAAGGTGCATTGATATTTGTCCCACGGGCGCTCTTCTTGAGCCGCGCAAAATGGATGCGCGAAAATGCATTTCCTATCTCACCATCGAGTCACGACAAGTGCCTTCTGAAGAATTGCGCTCTCAGATCGGCGATTGGTTTTTTGGGTGCGATTTATGTCAAACCGTCTGCCCTTGGAATCAAAAAGTTTTTAAAGGGCAGCTTTCGATTGAAACAAATTTAACTCTTACACAGGAGAACGAAGAGCTCCTCATCAATGATCTTCGATACATTCTTACGGCCTCAGGAAAAAAAATCGGTCGAGACTTCTTGGGAACCCCTCTGGCGCGCGCAGGATCTTTCGGATTAAAAAGAAATGCTTTGATTGTTGTGGCAAATAAAAGAATCAAAGCGCTTTCAGAAGAAGTAAAAACGCTTCTTCAACATGAAAAATTGGGCGAACTCGCAAGTTGGACCCTTAAACAAATTGAATAAAAAGCCCCTCGCAAAAAGGGGCTTTTTATTATCCGATCTTCTTTATCAGATATGTGTCGATTTATCGCTTGAAGGTGTGGGTTTTCTAAATTCTCTTTGGGCGACTTCAGAAGAGTTTGAAATATCCTGAGCTCCGGCAGCTTCAAGAATTTTCTCTGCCTTGTCTTCCCACTCGTTGTCGTCGACATGAACAGAGATCAACATACCTCCGTCTTTCACATATTTTTCATAGCGTTTGGCTTCGTATTCGGGAATACCGATACCCACTAAAGCACCAGTGACTCCACCAACGGCTCCGCCCACACCAAGTCCTGCTAAGGCACTCATAATGGGACCGGCCGCAACCAAAGGTCCTAACGCTGGAATTGTTGCAATCGCACCGATTCCGACAAGCCATCCGAAGGCTCCACCAAGAACAGCTCCAGTACCTGTACCGATGGCGGCACCTTCTGGGGCTTTCGTTTGTTTTTCATGCGCAAAAGTCGCCGTGTCTCCTTTTTCAGGCATCAACACAGAAACGTCTTCCGCTCTAAAACCGTCTAAACGCAATTGGTCTACACAGCTTTCAAGTTCGGAGCGATTTTTAAATATTCCGAACACCACTTTTCTACCTTGTTTAGCCATAACTACCCCCTATTTGACGACAGTCTCGTTCACAATGATTTTTGCTCCCGAGACGCTTTTTGCAATGGTCTCTATCTTGTTTCGTTCCTGAGTGGAATCCACAGGACCTTTCAATGTCACACGACCATTTTGTGAAATGATTTTAACGTTTTTCGCATTCACAGAAAGACTGTTATCCGCGACAATTTGCTCACGCACACGGCGAGTTAATTCTGTGTCGTTTGCATTCATCATTTGATCTTCAGCCGTCTTTTGATTTGTAGTGTTTATTGTTTTTTGATTGGTTTGATTCGCTGTATGCTCTCTATCGTTTGCCAAACCAACATTAAAAGAAGTCGCTATTAAAACGGCTGATATCCATTTTATTTTTGTGTTCATAACTTCACCTCTCTTGTAGGCGTTTTTCCTACATTATAGGTGAATTTTTTTAAGAGAGATGAAGTAGCTAGACGTGTTTAATAACACCCGACCCCTTTGATTAGAGGCCCAGCTTTTTCAAAAGATCGTCGATTTCTGACTGTCTGAGTTTTTGAGGAGCTGTTCCTGTGCCAACACTCATACTGTACGCTTCGCTAAACTGACTAGACACCCAACGAAGGCGTTCGATAAAGGCTTGAGGAATGGTTTCTTTCAAAACCTTTCCTTCCTTTTCGATGTTGTTAAGCAAGACACTTAAAGTCTCTGTGGCATCTAAAAGAAGAGCCACGCAGACATCGTAAAATTGTTCATTGTCAGTGATCTGAGAGGCCTTATATCCAACCGCCTTACAGAGAGCGGCGTAGTCTGAAATCATGTGCAGAGCATGATCCGGTGGTGCCATCATCGCTAAACTTTTTGCTCCACCCATAATGCGATCGACGTTGTTTCCGTAATCAGCCAACTTTTGAACCTGAGAAAAGTCACCTTCAATACTTTCGAGAAGGTCTATCAACTCTTCAATTAAGGACTTTGACTCATTTACAAAATCTTCTACAATTTCTTTATCAATCGACATAACTTACGATAACAATCGAAGGATACAGAGGCAATGGATTATGTTTCTATTCGCGTAAGCACCCTGCGCGGAGATCAAAAGATCGACTTCAACGCTTACGTTAAAATCAACGAAAAGATGATTCTCTACCTTCGTCGCGGCGACAGTTTCGAGGGAGAACGCCTCAAACGTCTTAAGGACAAAAAACTTCGCAAAATGTACATCCTTACAGACGAGGAAACAAGCTACCGCAGTTATCTGCAAAAAAATATCGAGACGGCTTACGACAACTCTTCGAACAAAGACATTCAAACTCGTTCAGAAATCATTCAAGGTTCCCAACAAAACAACGCCGAAGAAGTTTTTGAAAATCCCGACAACGTCGAATCCTACAATTACGCTAAGGATGCCGCTGGCAAGTACGTGAACTTCATCATGAGCAACGCCCAAGCCATGTCTTCGATTATGAATATCGAAAATACGGATAAGAACATCGCCCATCATGGTGTGACCGTCGCAACACTATCAATCGCTCTGGCGCAAAAATTAGGAATTAGCGATCCAAAGAAAACGCAGCTTCTTACTTTGGGCGCTATCTTACACGACTACGGCCACCACAACTCTTCGCTCAATCTCAATCAGCCTTTAGATGCTATGAGTGAAGCGGACCGCGCCGTTTGGAACAAACACCCTACGGATGGCGCCACGAAAGTTCAGGATAAGAAACACTTTGATCAAACTGTGATCAATATCATCGCTCAGCACGAAGAAACGATCAATGGAGCCGGCCCCAAGGGGTTGCGCGAAAAAGATCAAGATCCGCTGGCGGTTCTCGTTTCTTCTGCGAACGCCATAGATCGCCTGATCACGTTTGAAGGTGTGCCTAAAGCGGAAGCCGCGAAAAAAATGATGATCGATCATGTTGGTAAGCACCCACTGCAACATATTCAATTATTGAACGATATACTTAAAGGTCTTTAAAATAAAAAAGGGCTTCATCATGAAGCCCTTTTTTCCGAAATTCCATTTTCAGTTTTAAATCTAGAACACAAATCCTAAAGTCAAAAGCGGAAGCAATTCATCTTTTTTATATTTTGTATCGCTTGTCGTTTTGTATTCAATTGAACGGTAAGTCAGTTCGACACCCACAACAAATGCTCCCGTGACATTGGTAAGATACCCGAGATCACCTTGCATCCCTTTACCCTCTTTAAGATCACCCAATTCGGCAGAAGCAATATAGTGACCCATCACAAAAAAGCCATTCGCCGCGACATAACCAACAGAACCGCCAAGAGCTTTTCCATCTGTAGTCGTACTGCCAGTTTGCGAGTTGCGCAGAGTATAGATACCACCCAAATACAAACCGCTGCCGGTTAAATACCCTAGCTTGATATCGTAAATGCTATTCTTGGATTCAATCTTTGTCCCGTTGTTATCGTCGGTAGAATTATAGATAAAGGCATTGCCCGTTAACATCACGCCGCTTGCACTTCCGCGCGCCTCGGCATTTCCCGCCACCACACTTGCAACCACCACAGCCACCAGAGCTAAGATTTTTGCTTTCATCCGCACACTCCTTGTTAGGTCTCGCAAATCAGTATAGCGTCCTGGCACAGAGAGAAAAACTTTTTTTGCCACTCTTCGGATGATAGTTGAGGTGTTATTTCGTCACTCAGCAAGGCCGTCTGCGTGAGTTGCTGAGGTGTGTACTTCCTATCTTCTTGTAATAAGTCGATGAATTGCGCCTCATACACGTCCAGTGCTCTTTCCACCACAGTCGCTTTCTCACGACTATAAACAAAAGCGTACATACCTTTGTCTCGCTTTAAAACAGCGTTGTTTTGAGAGAACGAAACAATCTGCAAACTAGGATTTACGATCACGACGTTTTTCTCTAATTCGCCTAAATCAAAAGGCTGAATTTCAATCCACGCTTGCACCCATTCCCAATGGGCGGTTTCCATAAGCTCTGGCTTATCCGGAAACATCTGGCGAAGAAAACCCACAAAATAGCGCCAATGATCTTGAAGAAGCCAACTGCTCCACTCCATCTCATCAAGATAGTGATCCCGGATTTTATTTACGGCGAACCCCAAGGCCTTGGTTGTTTCAGGAAATATCTTAGAAAACAGAACCTGTTCTTCGAGAAGAAAATCAAAGATGTCTTTTTTCACTGTTTTCACCGGACGAAGCCACTGCAAGGTTCTTATGAGCTCTGCCTGATAAATCGACTGCACGGACTCAGGAATCATGCTTTCGTGCGTATGCAAAATAAATTTCTTTGTTTTTTGCAACTCTTCCAGCTGATGGCGGCGCAAAGCTCCCGTACCAACAACATCAATGTCGCGCACAATAAGAGTTTCTGGCGAAGGAATTTCTCCGCGTAAAGGAAAAGAAAGCTGACTAGTTCCGTTATCTATAGACATTTATATTTATATTATGTGTGCTTAGATCATTGGAGCAAGCAATGTCGATGAATCTACAAGAAAAAACGTGGCCACAAGTTGAAGAATACCTAAAAACCAAAAAACACATCATCGTTCCGGTGGGCTCCACAGAGCAACACGGTCCGACGGGTCTTATTGGCATTGATTATTTGTCTGCTTGGGAAGTCGCGAAAGCTGTTGGAGAAAAAACAAAAACTCTGGTGGCTCCGCCGTTGTGTTTTGGAATGGCTGTGCACCACATGGCTTTCCCTGGGACGATTACTTTTTCTCCAATCACTTACATTCAAGTAGTGACTGAAATCATTCAAAGCCTGGGGAAACACGGCTTTAACAAGTTTACTTTTATTAACGGTCATGGAGGCAATATCGCTCCCCTGACTTCGGCGTTCTGCCAAGCCAAACAAGATCAAGAAACTTTCGACATTAAACTTTTTAATTGGTGGCACCTGCCTGAAGTGACTGCGTATGAAAACAAAGTCTTCGGGAACGAAAATGGTTTTCATGCGACATGCGGAGAAATCTCCGTCACGATGTTTACACATCCTGAAGCTTATAAAGATGTTCCGAAGATGGATTTCAAGCCGACGAAAGATCGTCCTCATTGGCCAATGGCTCCGAAAGAGTTCCGTGAAACTTTCCCCGATGGCCGAATGGGTTCAAACCCGAGCCTTTGCTCGGCTGAACATGGAAAAGTGCTATTTAATTTAGCAGTTGACTCGATTTGTCAAAAAATGGAGTAGGAATACTATTGACCGAGAATAAGAGCCATGGAACAAGGTGGGGCATGAGATTATTGCTTTTCGTCCTCAGCCTTGCTGTTTCATCTGTGGCTTTTTCTTCTCAACCGATTGTTGGGACTATAGAAAGAGACTTCACAGGCGTTTATTTGCATTCAGGCGATCTCTGCCCTCGCTATGTTATTGATTCAAAATCAGAAGATGCTTCTACGAACATCCGTAAGCTTACAACGGGTGATACAATCACAGCGACGGGACTTCTTGATGCACAAACTTGCAAAGCCGTGATTGAAAGCGTTGAGTATGTAGGTCTTAAGAAAATGCTCGGCTACTGGTACAGCCAAGACGGCATTATCACTGTTCGCGATTTCAACTCTTTGAGTTTTTATCCAATCAATTTAAAAGATTTCCAAAACGGCGCTGACTACAGAACAGCCGACCCAATCACTTATCGCTACAGCGTCACACCGACTGAAGGAAAAGAGTGGGTTGTCTTCTTGTCAGACACCACAAGCACTACTTTTGCGACGATTCAGTTTGGCAAAAGCAATGCGACCATGAAAATCTATGATTCTGAGACTGGAGATATTAAAAAAATTCTCCGTATGTCTAAGTGGGGCAACCTGAGATAATGAGCTGGTTTCATCCGATCGACAAACATCTTCTTTTCACCAAAAACGACAAAGAAGATCCGCGTCTTGGAGAATGCGTCCAGCCTTTATCAAAGCCTGATCTGCAAAAAATTTTCGAACATGATTTTGACTACGCCATCTTAGGTCTTCCTGATGATGAAGGCATTGCTTTGAATGGCGGACGCCCGGGAGCACAAGCAGCTCCTCGTGAAGTTCGTCTTTATCTTTATAAGATGACACCGCACTTGTCCTCTACTCGCCTACCAAAGATTTTAGATCTTGGTGATCTGGCTGATAAAGAAAAACCTTTGGGCGATCGACATGAAAAAGCTCGTGAAACTGCACGTGCTTTGGCTGCTTCGGGGAAACGTTGGATTTCCCTCGGCGGTGGTCATGATTATGGCTACTGTGATGGTGCGGGTTTTTTAGATGTCTTTAAAGACAATGCCGTCCTGATTAACTTTGATGCTCATATGGATGTGCGTCCGACTGATAAAGGTTTTAATTCGGGCACACCTTTTCACCGTGTTCTTTCAGAATTCAAAGGTCACGTGGACTTTGCTGAAGTTGGAATTCAAAACCAATGCAACAGCCAAGCTCATATCACTTGGGCGAAAAACCACGGAGCTTCTGTTTTCACTTTAGATCAAGTGAATGCCGAAGGACTTTTGCCTGTTCTTGAAAACTTCATGAAGGGCAAAGAAAAGAAAAAAGTTTTCTTAAGCATTGATATTGATGCTTTCACTTCCAATGAAGCTCCCGGATGCAGTCAGTCTTGGACAACGGGTTTATTTACAAAGGAATTTTTGGAAAGTTTCTTGTGGCTCAATCGTGAATTCGATGTTCGCGGTATTGGCATTTACGAAGTATCTCCGCCACTAGATCAGGACAATCGCACCAGCAAATTAGCGGCTCTTATCGCGCATAATTTTATTTTCGCAAATCTGAACAAGGCCTAGTTATGAAACGAGGATTTGGTAGCGACAATCATGCCGGAGTTCACCCGCAGATTCTAGCCTCTTTGGCAGAAGCTAACGTCGATCATGCCCCTGCTTACGGGACTGACGAGTGGACCGAAAAAGCTCTTCAAGAATTTAAAAAACAATTCGGCCCTGACGCTCAGGTATTTTTCGTATTTAACGGCACGGCTGCCAACGTAACAGCATTGAAAGCTCTAACGGAATCCTACCAAGCGATCTTCTGTTCTGATGTCGCACATATCAATGTGGATGAGTGTGGTGCACCGGAATTCTTTACTGGCGCAAAGCTTATTGCGTTGCCTTCCGTGAATGGAAAAATTTCTGTCGCGGATTTAGAGAAGGCCTACATCCGTCGCGGAGATCAACACTACTCCCAAGGGCAAGTGCTTTCAATTACTCAACCTACGGAACTCGGAACGACTTACTCTATCGAAGAGCTGAAGGCTTTAATTAGCTGGGCCAAAGAAAAGAAAATGCACGTGCATATTGATGGCTCCCGTCTTTCAAATGCAGCTGCGTATTTAAAGAAAACTCTGAAAGAGATCACAGCAGATTTAGGTGTCGATGCGGTTTCTTTTGGTGGCACTAAAAACGGACTTTTGATGGGTGAAGCGGTCGTATTCTTCAATAAGGAACTTGCGCAGAATTTCAAATATATTCGCAAACAGAGCGCGCAACTTCCTTCTAAAACTCGCTTTATCGCCTGTCAGTTTCTGGCTTATTTTCAGAATAATTTATGGCAAGATATTGCCAACCACTCTTGCGCCATGGCTCAGTCTCTTTACGACGCCGTCAAAGATATTCCTGGCGTGAGTGTGCGCGAAGTGCCGCAAAGCAATGCGGTCTTTGCAAAAATCCCCAGTTCTTGGGTGAAACCTTTGCGTGAGAAATATTTCTTTTACGTGTGGGATGAAAATACATTCGAGTGTCGTTGGATGACCTCTTGGGACACTCGCAAAGAAGATATCGATGGCTTTGCCGCGGCTTTAAAGGAGCTTTCACGATGAAATACCCTGCAGTTCACTACCATAACTATCTTGGCCTTGACGCACTTTTATCCGCACAACATCCAAAAAGTGCTGAATACGGAAAGCCTGCTCATGATGAAATGCTTTTCATCACTGTTCATCAAACTTACGAGTTGTGGTTTAAGCAAATTATTTTTGAATTGGATTCTGTTCTTGCAACATTTAAGAAGGACTCCATTCCTGAAAGAGAACTTGGTGTCACGAGTGCCCGTCTTGAGCGCATCGCGAGTATTTTAAAAATGATCATCAACCAAATCGACGTCCTAGAGACCATGACTCCCATGGACTTTTTGGATTTCCGTGACATGCTTTACCCGGCATCAGGATTTCAAAGTTTCCAATGGCGTCTTATCGAAACGAAGCTGGGTCTTCGCATGGGTGATCGTTTGGCTTACAATCAAGCACCGTTTTATAAGTCTTTAACGGAAGAACAACAAAAAGAGATGATGAATGTTTTAAATTCTGAATCTCTATTTGACTCTGTTGAAAAGTGGCTTGAAAGAACGCCGTTCCTGCAAGGCGAAAACTTTAATTTCTGGGATTCTTACAAACAAGCTGTGAACAAAATGTTCCAAGCAGATATTGATGTCGTGAAGAAAAATACGCGTCTTACGGAAGAAGAAAAGGCTCGCGATATTGCAGGCCTGGAAGCGACGTTGAAAAGCTTCGACGCTCTTTTCAGCGAAGACGTTTACAACCAGCTTCGCAAAGAAGGCCAATACCGTCTTAGCTATAAAGCTTTGCACGCGGCGATCTTGATTCCTCTTTATCGTCATCAACCCATTCTTCAAACGCCTTTCCGTATCATCAGAGCCTTGTTAGACATTGATGAAACGATGACAACATGGCGCTACCGTCACGCGATGATGGCGTTACGCATGCTCGGACAAAAAATCGGCACTGGCGGATCCAGTGGACACAAATACTTATCTGAAGCGACGACAAAGCATAAGATCTTTGGAGACTTCTTTAATCTCACAACATTCTTTATTCCAAGCTCGCAAGTGCCACCACTTCCAGAGTCCATTGCAAAGCGCATGAACTTTAGTTACTAAAGGTACTCCGAGAATTGCAGAGCAAAAAAGCGCGTAAGTCATTACGCGCTTTTTTATTTCTAAACACTTCTCTTTTTTATCTGTTCTTTCAAATCCTCCAGCAGTCTATTTAAAGAACTTACGATGCTTTTTTCTTCGCCTCTTTTGCGTATGCTCACCGACCGCTCTTGGACTTCACGATCTCCAATCACCAGCACATACGGAACTTGTTCCGCTTGGGCTTCGGCGACTTTCTTTGAAAGACTCTCAATGCGCTCGTCAAGCTCCACGCGGACAAAAGCATTATGTAACGCTTTTTGCACCTCTTTTCCCCACTCAAAATGTCTTTCCGCGATGGGAAGAATTTTGACCTGCATAGGCGATAACCATAAAGGAAAAGCTCCTTTGTATTTTTCGATAAGGAACGACACCATTCTTTCATGAGACCCCAGTGGGGCTCGATGCAAGATCAAAGGTCGCACAGCTTTGCCATTCTCATCGATATAAGAAAGATTGAATCTTTCGGCACTGATGAAATCCAACTGCACAGTGGAAACGGATTCTTCTTTGCCGTAAATATTTTTAAGCTGAATATCAATCTTAGGACCATAAAATGCGGCTTCGCCCTCTTCTTCATTGAACGGCCACTGCAACTCGATAAGAACATCTCTTAAGACGCCCTCAGCCCACGCCCACTTCTCAGGAAAAGGAACATATTTCCCATCAGAACTTCCTCCCCATTTTGAAAGTCGCACACGGTACTCAGAAATTCCTAAGATACGATAAGCTTCTTGATACATCTGAAGAACCTTTTTGATTTCATCTTTTACTTGATCCGGTCGGCAATAAAGATGCGCATCGTTCTGACAAAGCCCCCGCGCACGCATAAGGCCTGACAGCACACCCGAGCGTTCATAGCGATACACTTGCCCATACTCTGCCAATCGCAGCGGAAGATCTCTGTAACTCCGTAGATGTGAGGAATAGATCTTATGATGGTGAGGACAGCACATAGGCCTTAACCGATAGCGCACATTTTCAAGCTCAATGGGCGGAAACATCGACTCCTCATAATAAGGCAAATGTCCCGATTGATGATAAAGATCTTCTTTAGCGATATGCGGACTCACGACGCGCTGAAACCCGGCGAGGAATTCCAACTCGCGTGCGAACTTTTCAAGTTCATCCCGCAAAACGACCCCCGCAGGAAGCCACAATGGCAGACCTGCACCGATGTTTTCGTCTGAATAATAATAGTGATGCTTTTTATTTAATTCACGATGATCGTGCTCGTGAAGGCAAAGCTCGGCCTTCACGTTTTTTTCTTCAAAAGACATGAGAAAACTCCAAATAAGAGATTTAAAATATATAAATAAAAAAAATGCAGACGGTTTGCGCTTTACTAAGAAAGCGACAAGATAAGAATGATCCCCTTACGGGGTGGTCGTAGAGAAACTAAGAATGAGGTTTAAGAAAACAGAAAAACTCATGCTCCGAAAATAACATAAGCCATGACAAGACCCCAATAAATAATTTTTGGGGTCCTTATAAGAAAAATTTTGGTTTACTTGAGGCCTTTAAGGAATTGCAGCATTTCCGCCGCATGACCTTGGGCTTTGATCTTACGAAATTCGCCGACAAGTTTTTGATCTTCATCAATAATGAAAGTACTGCGCTCAATGCCCATGACTTTTTTGCCGTACATGTTCTTTTCTTTGATCACATCGAAAAGCTTGCACACTTCTTCGTCTTCATCGGAAAGCAATTGAAATTTAAAATCGTATTTGCAGATAAATTTATCGTGGGATTTCAAACTGTCGCGAGAAATTCCCACAACTTCTGCATTTTGTTTTTTAAACTGGGAAAGCATGTCATTAAATTCAATGCCTTCTGTCGTACACCCCGGAGTGCTATCCTTCGGGTAAAAATACAAAATGACTTTTTTACCTTTATAATCAGAAAGAGAAAACTCTTCACCACTGGAAGAAGCGATTTTAAAATTAGGAACTTTTTTACCTAACGCGATTTTAGCGGCCATAAACGCCTCCTGCTGCGGGTTGTGTTGGTGGCACAACGTCTCGCGGCTGTTGTGCACCGTCTTGCTGTGGAACCTCTTCTATCATTTCATGATCTTCAGGAACAGGTCCTTGTTGATTTTGTTGTCGCTGCATCATCACATCGGGGTCCACCACTTGATCACGAGGTGGCGGCAAATGAAGCGGTGTCAATGCTGGCGGTTCGCCTTCTTCGGGAACCATCGCTCCCGGAGGCATGACCTGCACAGCTCCCCCTTCCGGAGGCAACGTCAATGGCGGAGCCCCCGGTGCTCGCTCTTGTTCACCGCCTGGCTGTTGTGCCGTGTTTGGTGCTGCCGTTGCTTTAGGTGTCGGCGAAGGTTTTGGAGTCGGTGTTGGTTCTGGAGGATAAAGCTCTGTTTCGGTGACATAGATTTTTCCTTCCATGGGAATATCCGCTTCAATCTTACGAGTGTCAGAAAGATTTTCGTAAACCTTGCCACGCAGTTTGATCAAGTTTTTTCCCGCTTTTTCATAATCGTAAACGTCCAAACGGATCATTTGTTCTTTGGTGCGATCTTGCGACCAGTCTTTACATTTAAGCTTCTGCAATTGCCCCTGTTCATCGCCATTAAAAGTACATTGGATACGTTTGTTCAAAACCGTTGCACCAAGCCCCAGGATTTCCTCTAAGTTTTCGGGAAAGAACGTGGCTTGAATTTCTTTAAGACTAGGAGCTGAAAACTCAGCGATCTTTTTCGCAGCGACTTTTTCACTGCACTTTTCAAAAATTTCGGCCTTTTGCGGGAATCTGTTCGCCCCCAGCACATCGCGTTTTACCAAATAGCGATCGCAACTGAACATAGACTTATTCGTGAGCTTGATATTTTGTGAGGCCAACAAAGCTCTTTGAACTTTACCAAAGGGAGATTTTCCGACGGGAGGACGTTCATTGGTCAGCACCCACCAGGCTTCACGATGAATGGCGTCTGCCTGTTCGAAATAACGCGCGAACACATCGAGACTTTTGTCTTTGCTCGACGCATCTTCCTTAGGCGGGATAATAACTTTTTGCACCGCTTTGGGTGCTTCTTCCACAGGAGAAGTCTTCTTTTCCTCACGGGAAAAACAAGAAGCCAAGGATAAAAAAAGTCCGACCAGGACCAGTTGTCGCAGCAATGCCATCCCCTCAATTTTTGCAAATACCTTTTGCGAAAACAAGATTTGTTTCGCGAATTTACTTTACCCAACCTGAATACTTACTCTATCCTTTCTAAGAACAGATTTTATGAGCATCAGGAGGGAAGAATGGAAAAGATTTGGCTAAAAAACTATCCAAAAGGCGTTAGCCCTGAAGTGGATGTCACAAAATACACTTCCCTTGTCGATATGTACGAAGAATCCGTTCGCATGTTCACTTCCAAAAAAGCCTTCACGAACATGGGAGTAAGTCTCACCTTCTCAGATTTAGATCGCAAGGTGGATCAATTTGCTTCCTTCCTGCAAAACGAACTGAAACTAAAAAAAGGCGATCGTATCGCGATTCAAATGCCGAATGTTTTGCAATTTCCTGTGATTGCGTTCGCAGCTCTTCGCTCAGGCCTGACAATCGTTAATACGAACCCACTTTACACAGCAAAAGAGATGCAGCATCAATTTAAAGACTCAGGCGCTAAGGCGGTTGTGATTCTTGCCAACTACGCCCATCTGCTTGAGCAAATTCTTAAGGACACAAACATTGAAAGTGTTGTGGTTACAGAGATCGCGGACCTCTTCCCGACTCCAAAAAGAATTCTTGTAAACTCTGTTGTGAAGTACATCAAAAAAATGGTGCCGCCTTACAATCTTCCACACGCTTATACATTCCGTCAGGCGCTGGAGTTGGGCGCAATGAAACCTTCGCAAAGAGTGCCAACGACGTTGGATGATATTGCGTTCCTTCAATACACAGGCGGCACGACTGGAGTTGCAAAAGGAGCGATGCTTCTTCACCGCAACGTGCTTGCAAACGTCATGCAAATCCGCGACTGGATGCAGCCGAAACTTCGCGAAGGCGAAGAAGTGGCGATTGCCGCTCTTCCTTTGTATCACATCTTCGCTTTGACTTTGAACTGCTTGGGACTTCTTCGTTATGGCGCAGAAAATATTTTGATCACGAATCCTCGTGATATTCCGGGCTTTATCAAAGAACTCAAAAAGACACCATTCACGGTCATGGCCGGCGTGAATACTTTGTTCAACGCCTTGATGAACAATCCCGAATTTATGACGGTGAATTTCAGCCGCGTAAAAGTGAGCGTCGCTGGTGCAATGACTTTGCAAAAATCTGTTGCTGAAAAATGGATGGAGCTTACAAAATCCGTGATCGTCGAAGGCTACGGCTTAACGGAAGCCTCCCCTGTTGTGTCTTGCAATCCCATTGATGGTACAGACAAAGTAGGATCTATCGGTCTTCCTTTCCCTAGCACGGATGTAAAGCTTGTTAACGATGATGACCAAGAAGTTCCAATGGGAGAACCTGGAGAACTTGTTTGTAAAGGCCCTCAAGTGATGGCAGGTTACTGGAATCGTCCGGATGAGACAGCGAAAGTTCTTAAAGATGGCTGGCTGAAAACAGGTGACGTGGCTGTTGTCGATGCTGACGGTTTCTTTAAGATCGTCGATCGCAAAAAAGATATGATCTTGGTTTCAGGCTTTAACGTTTATCCAAACGAAGTGGAAGAAGCGATTGCTTCTCACCCTGGAGTCTTGGAAGTAGCTGCGATCGGTGTTCCCGATGAACACTCTGGAGAAATCGTGAAAGCGGTTGTCGTAAAGAAAGATCCAAACTTGACGGCAGAAGATGTGATTGCACACGCTCGCAAAAGTTTAACAAATTATAAAGTGCCACGTTTGGTAGAATTTAGAACAGAGCTTCCGAAAACAAATGTCGGAAAAATCTTACGTCGTGCTTTAAGAGAAACGACTAAATAGATCGGCGGCCGCCGGCAGAGCGAAGCGGTCCCCGGACCGCGAAGCTGGAGCAATAAAAAAAGGGGCTTTAAAAGCCCCTTTTCTTTTTGAAAGCTTAAGCTTTCTTATTCCAAGAAGCGCACCAAGCATTCGCGTAAACAAGTTTACCAGCGAAGATAGTGCAAGTTCCTGCTTCCTGACCGTTACGAGTTTCTTTTTTAGCGTAGAAACCGCAAGTCGCACAATGATTGCCTTTTGCTTCCGGTGATTTCTTGTGATCTTCAATATACTTTACTGCTTTTGCAACTGAGTCATTTGGATCTACCATTGGCATAGCGCCACCGGCTGCCGGAGCACCACCACCGCGTTTTTTCTGAGCTTGCGCTTGAGAAGAAAACACACTTGTTAGAACCGCAGGAGCTACGAAAGTCACACCTGCAATTTTTGCCATTGTTGAAAAGAAACCGCGACGATTCATTTTGTTATCGATCATGTTGCCTCCAAAAAATTTATTCTCAACTACCGATACTATTACTTTTCATTTGGTTTTCAATTGTAAATTTGCAGAAGATCCAGGTTGCTGCATGATGTGCCACACTTTGCTGCACTTCTGCCGTGATCTGTCGCCGTCACTGCTGACAGCCATTGCTTCAAAGAAATTAGACAGCCAACACGGACTAAAGTACTCGGCATAGACATTGATATTGTATTTTGCGGGGGAAATGGGGATGAAATCTTTAGTATGTTTTGCCGTCTTACTTTCAACGTCTATGTGTTTTGCTGATTCTTGGTACACGAAAAAGATCGAGGGGAAACTGCTCTACGATCTCTACAAAGACTCCGGTGTACCGAAGGAAGCTCTTGAAAGAACTTTTGAATTTCTCGACATCAACGATCAAAAAGAATTTAAAGTAAAACTTTATGACGAACCTACGACAAAGAAAATCGCCAATAAAAACTATGCTGTTATTATTGATTACTCCAAACCCTCATCCTCTCGCCGTCTGTATTTACTGGACCTGAAGAAAGGCACTGTTGAGAAATATTATGTAGCTCACGGCGTGAATAGCGGCGAAGACGAGGCCGTCAGTTTTTCTAATCAAATTGATTCTAAAAAATCCTCTTTAGGATTTTACATCACGGGTTCCACTTATGAAGGAAATCATGGCGAGTCTTTGTATTTGCACGGACTTGAAAAATCCAACAACAATGCTTTTGAACGTTCGATTGTCATGCACGGGGCTTCTTACGTTTCTATGGATTTTTTAGAGCAATACGGGCGCATGGGACGAAGCTGGGGATGCCCAGCAGTATCAGAAGCGATCAGCCAAAAAATCCTGCCATTGATCAAAGGCGGAGCCGTGCTCTACGCCTATCACAAAAGTTTAATGAGCGTGACACAGGCAAGCCCGACGGTTCAAAACGTGAGCCGTGATAAGGAACAAACCGCCGAAGATAGTCACGAGGTCGTACCCGAAGAACTCAACCCATGAGTGAAGAGCGACAGAAGCTCCTCCCACCATCAAAAGACCCAATACGCCTAAAGCAAAGACTTTGGCTTGGCGATGATGTCTATAGCCAGACCAGAAAGCAAAAAGACCCACAGGAATGACAAAGACCGCCATTAAGACATGAACCCAGTCTTGTTCAAATACTTCACCCATCACAGGAAGCGCCAACGCCACCAAGGGTGTTGCCAAACAATGAATCGCGCAAAGACTTGAAAGAAAAATACCGAGCTTATCCCAGCGATCCGTTTGCGCTTCAAAAGTTTCGTGAGCCGAGTGATCCACATCACAGCAGTGAGTTTCAACTTTTGCGGGAGCAGAAGGCTCGGAAAGGATACGTTCGTCCACGAGATACCACCTTTGAAACTCTGTTTTCTTCTAAATGCAAGTAATTGTCAACTAGGGAAAACTCATATTGCGTTTCCGTGAACTTAGTTCCATAAAAAGGAGTGTCATTAACAAATACTCTCCCCATTTACGAATTAGGCCCTGATTTCTACGATGAAGTCGCAGCTGCACGTTTTCCAGAAGCTATTTTACGCTATCGCAACCAGGCGGCGGCAAAGCAAATCGGCTTGGACAACCTAACTGCTGAGCAGTGGCAAAAACACTTCTGGGCCTTTGAAGCGGTACCGGAAAATATCAAAACACCTTTGGCACTTCGTTACCACGGCCATCAATTCCAGACCTACAATCCACAACTCGGCGACGGTCGCGGATTTTTATTTGCACAGTTTCAAACACAAGATCGCCTTTTAGATTTAGGCACTAAAGGAAGCGGACAAACACCCTACTCTCGCAATGGCGATGGCCGATTGACTCTTAAGGGAGCTTTCCGCGAAATTCTTGCCACCGAACTTTTAGAATCCTATGGAGTGAACACAAGCAAAACTTTTTCCGTTTTTGAAACAGGAGAAAGTCTTGAGAGACACGACGAACCTTCACCGACTCGCGCTGGAGTTCTAGTTCGCTTAAGTCATAGTCATATCCGCTTTGGAACTTTTCAAAGACTTGCGTTCTTGCAGCAACCTGAAAATATCAAAAAATTATTAGCGTATTGCGTGAAGCACTTCTACCCGACTCTTGAAAATCATCAGGATCAAGAACAGGCTGCCTTATTCTTACAAACGGTTTCACAAAGATTGGCCAAGTTGGTCGCTTCATGGATGATGGCAGGATTCGTTCATGGCGTCTTAAACACCGACAATATGAACATCACCGGAGAAAGTTTCGACTACGGCCCTTATCGTTTTCTTCCGACTTATGATCCAAATTTCACGGCGGCTTACTTTGACCATTCAGGTCTTTATTCATTCGGTCGTCAGCCTGCCAGCGTTCTTTGGAATTTGTATCAACTGGGTGGCGCTTTGAAGGTGGCTTACCCTGATTTGCCACTGGATGAATTGCTTGAAGGCTTCGCTGATGATTTTAACTATGAAATTCATCAAGAACTTTTAAAGCGTTTGAATTTGCGAAATCCCATGCAGGACCCGGCCGCGATTCAAGAACTCAACGTCGATCTTGTCAGTCATCTTTTCCAATTTATGGAAAAAGAAAAATGTCTTTTTGAACAAACGATGTTTGATCTGCACTCGGGTGGCATTCGCGAGCGCTTAGCTCGCTCTCCGCAAGGAGAACTTTATCAGAAAGAATCTTTCGCAAAGTTAAAAGACACACTGGAATGTTTTGAGGTCGCATCGGAAGAAAAAGCACAGCATGCTTATTTCAAGCAGCCGAAAGCCTGTTCTCTTTTAATTGATGAGTTGGAAAATATTTGGAAGCCCATCGCCGAAAATGACGACTGGACTTCCTTTGAAGAAAAGCTCACGGAAATCCGGAGCTTCCGTGGAGTTTACTCTTAAGCTTGATAACCTGTGATCTTCGCAAGTTTTGCGCGGAACCACATTTTGAAGTCTTCAATAAATCCGAACGCTGCTGGCACGATCAAAAGTGTCAGCAATGTTGAACTCACTAGACCGCCGATGATCGCAATACCCATGGACGTTCTCATCGCTGAAGCTTCGTTCAGACCAATCGCAATAGGAATCATACCCGCAATCAAAGCCAAGGACGTCATCAAGATCGGACGAAGACGCGTGCGACAAGCTTTCAACAACGCCGTATTTCTGTCTAAACCTTCATGGATCAAATGGTTCGTGTAGTCCACAAGAAGGATCGAGTTCTTCGCCACAACCCCCAAGAGAAGCACGATACCAATGAGCGAGAAGATATCGATCGTCTTACCAAAGATCAACAAGCCCAAGAAAGCTCCCGTCATGGCCAGTGGCAATGCCAGTAAGATCGCAAATGGCGTGATGAAACTTTCGTACAAGCTTGCAAGAACAAGATAGATGAATGTGACACCTAAGAAAATCGCTAGCAACATGTTTTCGATCAACTCTTTAAAGTCATCGGCTTGACCTTGGAACTTGTAATCAACTCCTTGCGGAGGTGGAAGTTCTTGTTTGATGATCTTTTCAATCTCTGCCGAAATCGTTCCCAAAGCACCGCCCTTAGCTAAGTTTCCAGAAATTTGGATATAGCGGCCTTTGTTTTGACGATTGATCTGCGAGTAACCAAACGCTTCTTCTCCTTGCGCAATACGCGAAAGAGGAATCATGTTGAAGTTCGCATTGGGTACAAGTGTCGATGCAAACTGGGTTCTTAAGTCACGGAACATTTCTTCAAAGCGCACACGCACTTTGTAATCGATTCCGTTTTCGCGGAAGATTGTTTGCTCATTACCTTCGGTGCGGTTACGGAGCTCCCCGCCGGCTGTGACTGTTGAAACTCCAAGCGCTTCTGATTTCTTACGATCAAACACGACGTGGAACTCCGGTTTTCCAGAACGGAAGTTTGTATCGACGTCAACCAGACCTGGAATCTTCTTCATTCTTTCAACAAGTTTCACAGCGTAGGCATTGAGCTCTTCTAAGTTTTCCCCTTGAATATTGACGTTCAAAGGCTTTTGACCTGAGTTCACGGCATCAATATCACCAAGAGCCACAATGGCTTGACCTTCAAACTCCGCAAGTTTTTTACGAAGAGTTTCTTTATAATCCGTTGTCGACATACTGCGATTTTTTCTTTCAACCAGACGCACGAACAAAGAAGACTTATTCGCTTCATTGTTGGCATTCCCGACAATCGCAAGAACCATATCAACCGCTTTGTCATTATCGAAAATCTTTTCGATCTTTTCCGTGAACGTACTTGTTGCCATCAAAGAAGAACCCACTGGCAACTCGATATTCACCATGAACTCGCCGTTATCCGGAGACGGTAAGAATGTTTTAGGAATAAACGCAATCGTCACCAAAGATCCAAAGAAGATCAAAGTTCCCGCCAGAAGAATTTTCTTCGGGTTGTGCAAAGTGTATTTCAATGCGCCTTCGTAAATATCTTCAAGCCATGTCTGGAAGCGATCAAAGCCCGCCAGCATACGGCCCACAATGCCATCACCTTTGTTGTGTTCATTCGGGTGAGCCATGTAGGCTGAAAGCATCGGCGCCACCGTAAAGGCGTCAAACAACGAGATCAACATCGTAAATACGACCGTTAAACCGAACTGTTTAAAGAATTGTCCAACGATACCTTGTAGGAAAGAAATCGGACCAAACACCGCGATCACAACCAATGTTGTCGCGATAACGGCCATGGCCACCTCTTTAGTTCCATCCAAAGCGGCGTCTTTTGGTTTCTTACCCATTTCCAAGTGACGGAAGATATTTTCCCGCACCACGATCGCATCATCGATCAAAAGACCTACTGCCAACGAAAGGGCCAAAAGAGTCATCAAGTTGATCGTAAAACCCATCGCATACATGATCACGAAACCACCCAGCAATGAGTTCGGAAGCGCCATGGCCGTAATAAATGTCGAACGCGCAGAACCCAGGAAGAAGAACACCACGATCACGCAAAGAATAATACCGATGATGATAGATTCTTTAACGTCGTAAACGTTCATCTGAATAGGACGAGACGTATCACGCACCATCGTTACGTGACCTTGGATGTTTTTTTCTTTTAACATCAGGTTCACTTTTTCAATGTTCTTTTTTACGTTCTCAGCAACCGCGACTGTGTTTGCGCCACGCTGCTTGTACACGTTCATCAAAAGAGCTTTTTGTCCCTTGATACGACCCATTGTTTTTTGATCTTCAAGACTGCGCACCACGCGACCCACGTCTTGCACCAAAACCGCTTTATCCGAACCCACGAAATTCACGTTCACTTCAGCGATCTGTTTTAAGGAATCAAACTCCCCGTTTGTACGAAGAGTTGTTTCCGCTTTTGGATTTTCAATTTTTCCAATTGGGATGTCTTTTGAAGTATCCAAAATACGTTGCGACACTTGAAGCATTGAGATTTTGCGATCTTGCAGTTTGTTTTTATCGACAAGAACGTGGATCTCTTGCTTGCGACCACCAAAGATGTCCACTTGTCCAACGTCTTTAATACGTTCAAACTGCGGCTTGATAACTTCATTGGCAAGATCGTACGCTTTTCCGTCGTCCATTTCAGATGTGATTGCTAGTGTTACAATCGGCTGATCGGCAGGGTCAAAACGGCGAATCACAGGCTCGTAAATATCTGTGGGAAGATCACGACGGATATTCCCGATACGGTTACGCACCTCTTGCTCGACCTCTTTGATGTCCGTTCCTAATTGAAACTCAAGAATGATAACGGCAACGCCGTCCAGATTGTTGGACGTTAACGTTTTAAGACCGGAAATACTTCCGACTTCATCTTCGATCAGTTTTGAAACTTGTTTTTCCAAATCCAGAGGCGAAGCTCCAGGATAAGTCACCTGCACGAACAAGACCGGAAAGGTCACGTCCGGGAACATATCCACAGGCATTTTCCTTAAAGAGAAAGCCCCCAGAATCAACATCAAGATGACAATACAAGAGATAAAAATCGGTCGTCGAATAGACAGACTTGGTAAATTCATGGTTACTTCTCCTCAACAACGATAAACAATCGTCCTTGAGCCTCCATCTTTCTTTGTTCAGATTTCAATTTGCTTAAATTCAATTCTGCTGTGCCCGCGTCTTCTTCGGCCGTAATCACATTCGCTGTGATCGAGCGACCTTTGTTGAATAAGTCTGTTTGAGCTTTCGCCGCCGCCGATTGCAAACGAGAAATTTCCGTCGCGGCTTCAATACGCTTACTCATTTCTGAGTAACGGCGATTGAGTTCAATCCACGAACTTTCGCTTTCAAGCATTTTACGTTCGCTTTGCAGCTTCGAAGCGAGAGCCGCTTTGCGAGAAGCTTCGCGAGCTGCGTTTTTAGGTCCCATGTCGAATGGGTACGTGAGCTTTAATCCTACTTTTGTCGTCGGACGTTCAGTGTCTGTCCAATTTTGAGTAGCCTCCGGCATATCCTTTTCAACAGCATTCGTATTGTACGACCCTGACAAAACTAGGTCTGGACGAAGCTGATCTTCTGTCTCACGAGCTTCCAAAGATTTAGCTTTCGCATCTAATGATGCGAGATAAGCATCGAGAGCCATAACCCGACGACCACCGCTTCCACCGCCGTCGACCATCGAAGTTAACGAACGACGTTCAGAAATATTTCCTGTAATTTCAGGAAGTGCCTTATCATCTTTATACTCTAAAAAATCACGGATGTTTCTTTTTGCAGCAGCCATATCGTCTTCGGCAGAAATCAACTGCAACTGACGAGCGGACACCAATGCTTGAGCGGATAGCAGATCCGCGCGATCACTGATTCCATCGTTCACGCGACGGCGTGTCCAAGCTTCGATACGACGAGCTCTCTCTAAAGATGCTTGGCTGATTTTGAGATTGTCATTTGCATAAATATAATCCCAGTAAGCGGCTTCCGCATTTACCAATAATAACTTCTTTTGCAAATCAAAGCGACCTGCCGCTGCCGCAGTAGAAGCCTCTTGACGGTCCCAACGAAGACGAGTGGCATTTCCAAAAAAATCTTTCCAGAGTGATTGACTTAAACCTACTCCCAATGAACCCACACCAAATTTTTGCAAAGTCCCAGCTTGGGGCCCTTGAATTCCAGTATTTTCAATTTCATAAGTGCTCGCAGTGATACTCGCCATAGTACCCGTCGAAAACTTCTTCCCAAGCCCTAACGAATAACTTGTTGTCTTCGTTTCCGTAGAACCCAAAAGCGCAAACTGACTTAAAGGACTTTTGTCATTGATATAACCTGCTTCCGCCGTTAGAATGGGAACAAGCTCAACGTCACCGGCCTCTTTCGCCAGTTCGACCGCTTCGGTAGAAACCTGCAATGCCTGCACAGATTTATTATTCGCTTCAACAGCTTTTAAGTACTCTTGCAAAGTCATCGCAAAAGATGGGGATTGCCACGCCAAAATAAGACCTATTACGGCTCCCTTTTTCATTTTAAGATCCCTTCTAAATACAACATTGAAATTTGATTTTTAAATTCTTGTCGATGCTCCGGCATTGCATAAAGCCCTTTATTCCACGAGCAATTGCAATCGAGCATATTGAAATAACCCATCACACTTTCCACCAAACAAATCAGGAAAAAGCGCGGATTGATTTTTTCTTTCACCACTCCAGCCTGTTGGCCGCGAGCGATGATGGTTTCTAATTTTTCTCCCGCAGTAGTCATCATGGTTTCATGAATCTCGCGAGAGAACGGAAGCCCCGAAAGCTTTTCGCGAGTCATGATCTTTGCGATATGAGGATTCGCCACACGCATGTCGATCAAGGTTTCGATCAATGAATCCAACGCGCGATGAATGCTTTCCGCACACACCTCGGTTTGTTCAAATTCATTAACGACGGTTTCAATTTTTGAAAACACGTGCAAGACGAACTCTTGAATGACCGTACGATAGAGGCTTTCCTTGCCACCAAAATAGTAGCTGATAAGACTCAAGTTCATTCCGGATTCTTTGGCGATATCGCGAGTGCTGGTTCCGTGCAGACCTTCATTGGCGAAAAGCACGGTGGCGGCTTCGATAATTTTTTGCCGTGGTCCCAATTCTTCGGGACTGAGCTCTGTTATTTGATTCATTGGCAAAACGTAATTTAAACATTTGATTTAATCAAACGTTTTAATCAACTGATTAAGTCCTAACAAAAAACAAACACAGACTGAGTTGATAAAAATAAAAAACCCCTGATTTCTCAGGGGTTTTAAAAATTCAAATTGAAAGCGCGGACTATTTAGCAGGTGCGTTTTCTGCCTTTTCACAATCAGCACATTTCTTATCCAAAGCGCATTCGCCGCCTTTGCACTCTTTTTTAGCTTCTTTGTGAGCTCCGCATTTGCAACCTTCATGAGAATGAGTTGAGTGAGCACACGCGCCCATCATAAGTGCCGCTGCAGAAGCCAAAACGATCATTTTGAAATTCATAGATGTTCTCCTTAAGTATATGTCGGATGTCTTTAAGCTTAGCGAACAATGGATGGGATACAAGCACTCTTTTGCCCGAGCGCAGCAATATATGAGCCGGACCCTATATATTCTTCACGCGAATAATATTATGCACCAAAGTAGATATTAATTCTGAGTAAGTATTGAGCAAATAAGCCTGTTATAAGGCACTTAACGCTCAGCATGTAAAAACAACAAAATCCTGACATATTGTTTTGTTGAACAAATCCCCGACTTAGTGGTTATATGTGTCCGATTCGCGGAGGGGGACCGAGAATGAAACACTTAAAGGCCATGATTCTGATCATGACACTGTTGACGGCAAAGGCTTTTGCCGAGACCGCGCAAGCAACAACAGCTCCGTCAAAACCTCAAAAAACTTTTAGTGAATACTACACTGTCGACGAAAGACCTTCTGGTGGTGCTGCCGCTGCAAAGTCTTACACTTACACCGATTTCTCCCCAGATCTTGGCACTCACCAATTTGTTCAACTTGCGAAAAAACTTGTGATCAATCTTTTGAAGTGGTCTTTGCACGAAGAGCAACGTCCTCTTCCTCAAGAAGACTACATCCGCAAACTTCATTTCGGCCGCTGGATCAACGATCCCACTGACGACACTTGCATGAATACGCGTGCGAAAGTTCTTGTTCGTGACAGTGAAGATGAAGTCACTTATCGCAACGACAAAAAATGCGTTGTTGAAGCCGGTCGCTGGTATGACAACTACACAAATCAAGAGCTGACATCTTCCCGTCAAATTCAAATCGATCACCTGGTTCCACTTAAGAATGCTTACCTTTCTGGTGCCTTCAAATGGGACTATAAAACACGCTGCCTGTACGCGAACTACATGGGCTACAAAGATCACTTGATCTCTGCAGAGTCTCATCAAAACATGGCAAAAGGTGATCGCGGTCCTGAGGGCTATCTTCCTCCGGAACTTTCTTATCGTTGCCAATACGTAAAAAACTGGCTGACAGTGAAATTGATCTGGAGACTCAATATGACTCCAGACGAAGTTCAAGCGATTCACGAAGTCGTTACGAACTACAACTGCAAAATGTCTGATTTCCGTATCACTGAAAAAGAACTCGATGAGCAACGTCAGTACATCAATGACAATCTCGAATTCTGCATGATCAATAAAAGATAAGATGACGTTTCCTATCCTCTTTGAGGACGAATACTTTATAGCTGCGGAGAAACCTTCAGGTCTTCCTTCGCAGCCCACTGTCGACAAACGACGCCCTGATTTTTTCACACAATTAAAAAAACAACTGCAAGAAGAACGCGGCAAAGATTTTTACTTGGGTCTTCACCACCGTTTGGACCGCGACACCTCCGGCGTGATGATTTTCACGAAAAACAAAATCGCCAACGAACCATTGGCCGAGATGTTTAAGAAACATCGAATTCAGAAGACCTACATCTGCCTCACAAAACTCCACAAGTGTCCTGAGCAATGGGAAGTGCAAAATCATTTAGCGGAAGTGCGCGATCCGATTTTAAAAAAAATGAAGATGAAGTCGGTTCGGTCTGGTGGAGACAAAGCCCACACTTTGTTTCGAAAACTTCAGACATTTAAAAAAGGTCTTTTGATCGAAGCCAAACCTCTTTCAGGTCGCATGCATCAGATTCGTGTCCACCTTGCCGAAGCGGGCTTAGGAATTTTTGGTGATGACATCTACCCGTCTCCACAAACTCCGCAGGCACCAAGGCTTATGTTACATGCTTTGAGTCTGGAGTTTACTCACCCATTCACTCAGGAATTTTTAAAAATCGAAAGTTCTATTCCGTCAGACATTGAAGAGTTTGAGAAAAAATTAAGTTAATGAAAACTCACTAATTTGCTGATTATTTTAGCAATTTCCAAATAGCGTTACTAACTCACAGGGTCTGCTATTGACCTTTGTGACAAGAAATGTTCAAGTTGTCTTTCGCGTGCCCCGGTGGCGAAATTGGTAGACGCACAGGACTTAAAATCCTGGGCTTCCTTTACAGGGGCGTGCCGGTTCAATTCCGGCCCGGGGCACCATTCCTTCTCTCTTGCACTTCAGACAGTCCTCGCTCTTTTTTAATTGTCACTTCGATTGGAATTTTTGGGTTCGATGTTTTTTCATCGTTCTTGCGTTGCTCTTTGGTTGCTGCGGAACTCGCGCAAGAGAGAAGGAATGGTGCCTTGCTATTTTCGGAGTCTTTAAAGTGAAACTTCAAATATTTGGCGAGCAGTTCCAGTTTCGACAATTCCGATACTTCCAATTTTTGCTTCAATTCTGGTTTCATGCTCCAGACATTTTTCTACGATTTTTCCTAAATCAGATCGTGGGCATCTTATCGCCAAAGTACTGTGCGGAATCCAATTTCCTGGAAGATAATATTCAGAACAACACTTGGTTAATTTGTCATCGACTTCATGGAGTTTTCGATGAAAATCCAAAAGGGATTTAGTAGGCGCGATCCCCAAGAATGCGTGCGCTGGATCGGTTGGAAATGTTGCGACTCCATAAGAAAATACGGTTGGTGGGCTTAGATTTAATTTAGAAAATTTATCTACGATCCTACGAAGTGATTGTTCGTCTACATCTTCCCATAAGCCCAGTGTAATCCCTGGACGGGAACCCGAGGCCTTCAGAAAACTTGCAAGGCCCACACTGTCTGGAGCCGCTGTTGATTCGGTGAAGTAACATTTAACCGCAAAACCCATGGGATAGCTTTAACAAAACCTCATCACGAAAGACAATGTTCTATGTGCGCTTCTGATTCGAGTTCGTCCACGCTCCTGCGGCGCATAAAGTGGTCAGCTCAATTCAGAGCTAAGCTCTCCAGAATGGCGGTTCGATAATCGTCAAGCAAGGGGCACTATCTCTTCCTTTGCTTAACTCAGCGCTTCTGGAAACTTGATTTAAAAAGTATATTCTTTAAACATTCCCACAATTATCAGGATGATGAGGTTTTGTATGAAGGTTTATGTTTTCAAATCACTGCCCCCGTTTCTTTGGGGATACACGCGTGACATCCGTGCGATGTGGGCTTTGGAAGAGTGCGGGATTTCCTATGAAACTGTCGGGCTTGATTGTGGACCCAATGGCCTTCAAGACGAAATCTGGTATGGTGAAATCAATCCTTTCAAACAAGTTCCGACGATTGATGATGATGGATACATTCTCACAGAATCAGGTGCGATTCTTCTTTATCTTGCAGAAAAATCAGGAAAACTAATTCCATCAGATCTTAAAGGCCGAGCGCAAGTTTATCGTTGGTTGATCACGTCGCTTAATAATATTGAGCCCTTTGCTCTGCCGATTTTCTTCGCGGATCTTCTTGGAGATTCAAATCCTCACATGAAGGGACAACGCCCCTGGAACGTCAGCATCCTTGAGCGCTTCTTTGGGACCATCGACGACATGTTAAAGAATCAACCGTTTATTACCGGTGCTGATTTTACTGTCGCAGATATCGCATTTACGGGTGTATTGCGCGAACTTCGCAAAACAGAGGTCTTAGAAAAATACCCAAACATCGACAAATATCGTCTTCGTTGCGAAGAACGTCCCGCCTTCGTGAAAGTTCTCAATGCCTACGAAGACCGTCTCGGCATTGCACGTGGAAGCGCGCGATAGGTTTACTCTCTCAATCTAGAAGCTTCTAGCTCAAGGATTTCTGTCACTCTTTTTAAAAAATCGGCGACTATTCCGAGGTCTTCTTCGGAATAGTCGCTCACCAGCTTTTCCATTGATTTTGCAAATGACTGATAAAGCGGTTTGATCTTTTTAAAAGCCGCCTCGTTAGGTACCAGGATCACTTTTCTGCGATCCTCTTTATCCTGAGCTCTCGCAATCAATTTAGCTTTCTCAAGGCGGTTTAAGATTCCCGTCACGGCTCCCGTCGTAAGGCGCGTGAATTGGGCGACGTCGCCGGCTGTCACTGATGTCTTCGAAGAGTTTATAAACGTCAGACATTTCATATCTGTCGCGTTGAGATCCAACCTGCTTGCGACGGTCTCGTGAAAAAGAATGGTTGCTGTGCTTAATTCAGGACCTATCGCTAAAACCTTCGCGGAATTGCTCTTAGCTTTTCTGTTTTGAGACATCGTAACCCCTAAATTATCTTACTAAATCAAGATATTGACATTTTAACCTATAAAAGGACATAAGAAATCTGCTAAATTTATCTTAGCAAAATAAGATATCTCAAAAAAGGAGATTTTCATGCTTTGGGCAAATCTATCACTTGTAGCTGCGGGCTTCTCATTGGCTTTGGCTGTCGGTGGGGGCTTTTATGAAGGTTTCGTCATCAATCCTCAATGGAGTTTACAACCACCAACTTCCTTTACGCTCATTCAAGAAGGTACGGGTGTTCCTCTTCAGAAATTCTGGATACCGGTTCATATTTTAATCACAGTGTTTATTCTCGCCGCTTTATTTTTAAACTGGCGCATCCCAAGCCGTCGCACTTTCATTCTGGTCTCTTTAGGCTCCTACATTGTTATGAGAGGATGGAGCTTTCTGTACTTCATTCCCGAAATGCTCTCTTTTCAAAAGATCGCTACCAACTCATCGCCAACTGATGAGTTGGTAAAACGCGTGTCGATGTGGAAAACTTTGACTTACTGGCGCACTCCCCTTGACCTTATTAGTTTCTTTACCGTTTTATGGTCGTTAACTTTGGACGAATAAATAGAAGCAACGAGTCGGAAATAGACAAAGCCTTCGAAGAGTCATTGAATTTTCTCTTTTGGAGGCTTCATGAAATTCACCCCAACAGTTCTTCTCGTCATTTCTCTTCTTGGTCTAGGCGCCTGCGCCCACTCTTCAAAACTTCAAGCCAAGACGGCGGAGGTTAAAATGCAATCTGGTTACGCTCCCGTAAACGGACTTAAGCTCTATTATGAAGTCTATGAACCAACAGAAGAGTTGAAAAATCCAATTCCGCTTCTTTTGCTTCACGGAGGTGGATCAACAATTGAATCGAACTGGGCGAAGTTTATTCCTCTCGTGGCAAAACACCGTAAGATCATTGCTATGGAAGAGCAAGGACACGGACACACTGTTGCGATCGACCGTCCATTCACTTTCGACAATTCTGCTCATGATGCCGCAGCCCTTTTGGATTATTTGAAAATCGATAAAGCCGACATTATGGGATTTAGCAATGGCGGAACCATCGCCCTCAGAGTCGCGCACTTTGCTCCTCACAAAGTAAACAAACTCGTGATCGCGTCCGCGCAATATCGTCGCGACGGCATGTTTAAAGGATTTTGGGATGGAATGAATAAAGCTTCGATGGCAAATATGCCAAAAGAGTTGCTAGCCGCAGATCGCAAGATCAATCCCGATCCAAAACACCAAGAGCAACTCTTCTTACAAGACAGTCGCCGCATGCAGGGATTTAAAGATATTCCAGAAAAAGAAATCAAGTCGATCACCGCACCGACTTTAGTTCTCCTTGGCGATCAAGATGCTATCACTGTTGAGCATGCTCTTAGAATGTCACGCACAGTTCAACACGGACGCCTGGCTGTACTTCCGGGAACTCACGGAAATTACATTGGTGAAGTCGCTGCGACCACTTCGGAAAGCAGCAAGATGCCTGAAGCCACGGCTATCATTGTCAGCGAATTTTTAGACCTTCGCTAATTTTGCAAACAGATCTCCACATTCCACGCAGCCATTATTTTCAGCTGCGTGGTTGCTGAGAGCTTCCGAACACCAATCCGCTTTCGAGTTTAATTTTTCTGCAAACCACGCTGTCGGCGTGGGATATTTTATTTGCGCATATTTTAGATCAGGAACGTACAGGCTTGCTCCATCCCAAGGTTTTCTTAAAAAAACCATTCCAATAAAATTGAGGTCGAGTAAAACCAACAAGGGATAAGCCCACCACCATCCAAGACCGCGAATAAGATTGCTCCACTCTCCGATCCCCATCAGATCAGGAAATTTCCAGCGACCCGTTTCATCATCTAAATTATTTTGATGAAAGAATCCGCGCTTAAACATCGCCCACAACCAGCTTTTCAATTTTTGTTTTTTGCCAAGAAGAGCGAATGCCAAAACCAAGCGACTTGCTTGATCGCGACTAAAACAACGAGGGTTCGTATCCCACGTGTCGCCATAAGAAGACCGACGATAAACACCGGGCTGAACTTCCAACTCGCGGATCATCGTAGAACAGAGAGCCTCAGCTTTTTCAGATTCACCCAAAAGACAATACAAGGCACAGACTAAGCCCGTTCTATGAGCGGAGTCTCCATTGCTACCATCTGCCTGCACATAAAGCCCCTGAGAGTCGATCATGACCCCATCATATTGCAGATATTACCATGCTCAAAACGAATATTTAGTTTGCACCAATGTAGTAGCCAAAATGCCGGTGAAAATATAAAAGAGTTCTCATTTCTAAAAAACAAATTCAGGAGTGAATATGAAAACCATCGTTCTCGTTCTTACTACTTTCATGTCTGCGAACTTCGCTTTCGCCTCAGCAAATCTCAAATGCGCCAAGTTTGCAGAAAAAGAAGCGGCAAAATATGCGGAAATGTCTTTGCAGGAATTTAAACAAAACATGTCTTTGATCTGGGCTTGTAAATTAAAACAAGATCCAAGTGTTGAAGAAATCCAATTCGGTGACGGCAGCAGCCTTACAGGAGTTTCTTTGAAAATCGTAAATGGCAAATGCACAGTGACTGACATTTATTCTGGCCAAGACGACCAGGATGGTGATGCTTCTTATGATGAAGCAAACTGCTTGTAATTAAGAAACACCGGACTTTGAAAGACGCTTCCAGTCTTTCAAAGTTCGCACATAGACGACTTTACCTTTTAAATTCTCACGGGCAAAAATTCTCAGAAGCTCAGGTCTCATCAACTTGTGCACACGCCATAAAGTTTTATAAAGCTTCACCGTATGCGCCCACGTAAGTTCATTGCAACCTTCCGGCAGCTCTTCTCTTTTCGACCATAAGTTTTGAATCTGTCTTTTCGTGCACCACCAGTAATGGCGCCACAACGGAAAATCAATAAACACCACTCGGTCCGAAGCTTGAAAACGTTTTTCGATAATATCCAAAGGTCCGTATCCATCAATAATCCAAGAAGGCTGTCCTTGAATTTCATTAAGCCTTTGAATGGAATCTCGATGCGGACGAATCTGCATTCCCGCCACAAACTGAATGGCATCGACATGAGTTAAAGGAAGATCATGAACGCGCGCAAGACGGCGGCTGAGGGTAGTCTTTCCACCTCCTGCATTTCCAACCACCGCGATTTTTCGGATCTCACCTGATGCCATTGATTCCTTTGCGAGGCTGCACAATATGATCTATCAAACCAAAATTTTTCGCCTCTTCTGCATTGAGATAATAATCCCGCTCCATGGTTTTTTCCAGATACTTCATGTCTTTTCCGGAATGTTTTGAATAAATCCCCGTTACAAGTCGCTTAGAACGAACAAGTTCTTTCGCGTGTATTTCAATATCTGTCACTTGCCCACCGATACCGCCGTCACCTAAATGCGGCTGATGAAGTAAAATACGACTGTTCGGCATCGAAAAACGTTTTCCCGTGGTTCCCGCCGTTAAAAGCAAAGATCCCATGCTCGCCGCCATTCCCAGACAATAAGTCGCCACATCACACTTCACAAATTGCATGACATCGTAAATTGCAAGCCCCGCAGAAACAGAACCTCCGGGAGAATTAATATAAAGATGAATGTCTCTTTCTGGATCATTGACCTCTAAAAACAAAAGCTGCGCCACGATGGAGTTTGCAACTTCATCATTGATCGCAGTGCCTAAAATAACAATACGGTCTTTAAGCAGTCTTGAGTAAACATCATAACTTCTTTCACCGGCAGACGTGGATTCGATAACATAGGGATGAATGGCCATAAGATACCTCCTTCTTGATAATAAGTGAATAGTCATTTACTATCTAGAAATATGGGTAGACCGAAAAAAGTCAGTGATTCTGATATATTGTTAATAGCCTTTGAGATCATTTCCAGTGAAGGATTTGAGTCATTTACTTTTGAGCAGATTTCAAAGGCCACGGGTCTTTCTCCGGCAGCCCTTGTGAAGCGCTTTAAAACAAAAAAACATCTCGCCTATTTAGCCCGAAATCGGAAATGGGACGAGAATATGGAAAAGATGAATACCGCCAAAGTTTCTGAACTCAATGGCCTTCAGGGTATTTTCGGATTTCTTCGCCTTATCTCAAAAAGTGTGGATTCAAAAAGATTGGGAGAACATTTGCGCTGGCTTGGAACGGAGGCCGAAGATCCTAAAGTCAGAAAAAAAGTGGCGTCTTACTTTGCAGAAACGCGCCGTATTTTTTATCGTCTCATTCAAGAGGCTATTGCCAATCGCGAATTGAAAGCGGGCCTTGATGCAGAAGATCTGGCAATGACGTTAGAAGCTCTTGTCCAAGGTTCGATTTTTCAGTTTGGTTTTCTTAATGAAAAAAATATTGAGCGCCATCTTACAAACCGAATCAGCTCCGTTCTTCAGCCTTATCTCATCACAAGACCGGCAATCACGACAAAATGAAAAGCGGCCGCGACAATCACAAGAAGATGAAAGATCTCGTGATAACCAAAAACTCGCGGCGCGGGATTAGGACGCTTAAACGCATAAACCAAAGCTCCCAAAGTATAAATAACTCCGCCGATCAAAAGAGCTGTGACACTTCCCTGTCCTAACGCATTCTTAATCTCAGACATATAAGGCACAGCCAGCCATCCCATAATAATATACAAAATAGCGGCCAACCACTTTGGAGCTTTTACCCAGAAAAGAGATTGAATCACGCCAATCGCTGCCGCAATCCAAATGATTGTAAGAAATCTATTTCCCGATTCTCGGGGAATTGCCAACAGCGCAATTGGAGTCCCCGTCCCTGCAATCAAAATAAATATGGCAGCATGATCCAAACGGCGCATCCACATGCGAGCTTCCGGTTGCCACTGCGGTCGATGATAAAGAGCACTGATGCCAAATAGTCCGGCAAGACTTAATGAATAAATAATATTCGCAATAACGGCTGTGACATCATGACTTGCGGCAATCAACATGGCACAGGCTCCCAAAGCAAAAAAGAAAGCCGCCTGATGAAAGTGCCCGCGTAAAAGAGGTTTTGTCACTGCTGCTAAATCCGTTTTCATAGTTCCTCTCTGAAGAGATTCTTGACCCACAGGAATTCTCTTACCATCATACAAGGGGAATCGAGGACATTGTATGGAAATTCGTATGAAAAAAACCAGCGTCGAAGAATTAAACTCTCTGAGCAAAAACACCATGGTCGAACATTTAGGCATTCGACTGACGCGCGTTGAGGACGGTCTTCTTGAGGCCGAAATGCCTGTCGATCATAGAACTCATCAAGTTTTCGGAATCCTGCACGGCGGAGCCTCCGTGGTGTTAGCAGAAACTCTTGGAAGCATTGGTGCGTCTCTTTATGCTCCCGCCACTCATCAGTGCATGGGGTTGGATATTAATGCGAATCATATTCGTGCTGTCAGATCCGGAAAAGTGCTTGGCAAGGCTTCACCGATTCACGTGGGGCGCACAACACAAGTGTGGGAAATTAAAATCTTCACCGAAGATCAAAAGCTGGTGTGCATCAGCCGTCTTACAGTAGCGGTGGTTCCAAAACAGGCGTAGGCGGAATCCAAGCGTCTCGCGACTCTTTAATAAAATCCTCAAAGCGACGAGGATCTCGGTTCATCAATTGACGAAATGACTCTGAGACCTCGTCCGTTTTTCCGTCCTTAACAGCACGGTGGATACTCATCATCAAATCAATATCCCAAGGTTCAATTCCTGATTTCTGCATGGACTTAATCGCGACATCTTCCGTCACAGGCACGTAACACACTCGTCGTTGCACTTCATAAGAAATCAAAGAGACCGCTTCGGCATTTGACAGAGCCCGCTCCCCTGTTAGATCCACAGAGAATTTATGAAAACGCAAAGGATCTAAAAGAATTCGTGCGGCGACTTCAGCTGCATCTTTGGCATGCAAGAAGGAAGTTCGGCCTTCCCCTTGAGGTAAATAAAGAATGCCCTGACGAAGAGCTTCTCCCCATGGAGTCACAAAACTTTGCATAAAAATATTAGGACGAAGAAGACAGTATTTTAAACCACTGTTTTTTAAAAGCTCATCCACCTCGCCTTGCACACGCTGATACAAATACGGCGAAGAGGCGGAAGCACCAAAACCCGAAACTCTCAACACAAATTGCACTCCTGCAGAGCGAGCGGCGCGAAAAACATTTGTCGCTTGTGGGACCATATTTTCAGCAAAAGGCTGTAAAAAGAAAAGGACATCAATATCCCGGAAGGCCTGCTCTAGAAGAGGAACGCTGTCATAATTCAACTGCAAACCGCGTATTCCGACAGGAAGACGATTTAAAGAGCGTGAAGCCGCAATAAAATCAGCCCCCGACTTGTCTAAAAGCTTTACTAACTCTTGGCCCATAGTGCCACTTGCACCCGTGACCATCATCCGAAGCCCCATAACGGCCTCCTATTAGTATTATGCCGCTTATCGGTTTAAATTAGCTTTGATTCTTGGCAAGAGTCCGCTTGACTCCCCTCTGGTTTCACGATCTAAATACTTAAGTGAATTTTTTCGCCGAAAACCTACAGGTTTTTAAAAAAGTATTCCTACCTCTGTTCGCCCTGGTCGTTCTGTCGAGCAACATAGACCAGTACCTGAATCTTCATATCGAAAATGCACTCAGAGACCCAAACGGAGCCCAAAATCAGGTTTACTTCTTTGGTTTTCTTTCGATCATCTCGAGCATTCTTTTTCCGGTGATTCTCACGGCCGTGGCTCTTTACTCTCTAAATACCCTCACGGGCTGGACAAAGTCTTTAGGGGAATTTTTAGGAAAGAATCTGAATCAGATTTACATTGAGACTCTCAGATCTTGGGGAAAAACTCTTCTTTGGTCACTGCTTTTTATTATTCCGGGAATCTGGAAGTTTCTTGAATACAGCCTTGTTCCCCTAGTTGTGACCTCTTCTCAAAAATACGACGAAGGCAAAGAAGATGCGCTTAAAAAATCAGCATCGATTGTTCGTCATAACTGGGGTAAAATTCTCGGAGTGTTTTTACTTTTCCATCTTTTTATTCCGGTGATTCTGTCTTCGTTTTTTGATTCGTATCGCCTGATTTGGAAAACACCGCTGGCAAGTCTTGTCTTGTCAGCGCTGGACACTTATTTGCTTTTGGTTTCAACTCATATTTTGTTCAATATTTATAGAAGCGAGGTAAGAAAACATGACGCTCATGTTTAATTGGAAAGATATTAAAAATCGTGGTCGCGGTCTGACTTTCGACGACGTCCTTATCACTCCTGCACGTTCAGACATCCGTTCTCGTCGTGATCCACATCTTACTTCTAAATTGACGAAAAAAATCTCTATCGAGATGCCGATCATCAGCGCCAACATGGACACGGTCACTGAATACGACATGGCGTTGGCAATGAATCAGTTGGGCGGTATTGGCATCCTTCACCGTTTCATCACGACAGAAGAACAAGCCTCTCAAGCTCGCCGCTTGAAAGAAGCAGGCGTAAAAAATATTTCTGCAAGTGTCGGTGTTGGCGAAGAATTTAAGACGCGCGCAAAATCTTTGATTGATGCGGGTGTAAACTTGATCACGATCGACATCGCTCACGGACATTCCATCCAAATGATGGAAACTTTGAAATGGCTTAAAGACACTTATCCACAAGTTGAAATCATCGCCGGAAACATGGCCACTCCAGACGCCGCTCGCGATTTGATTGAAGCTGGTGCTGACGCAATCAAAGTGGGTATCGGTCCTGGTTCTATGTGCACAACTCGTATCATCACAGGTTGCGGAGTTCCGCAATTAACAGCGATCGCTCTTTGCGCTGAAATCGCAGACAGCTATGGTGTGCCTGTGATCGCCGACGGTGGTATCCGTACATCAGGCGATATGGTGAAAGCTTTCGCAGCAGGCGCAAGCACAGTGATGCTTGGAAGCATGCTTTCAGGAACTATTGAAACTCCGGGAGAAATCAAAAACGGTAAAAAACAATACCGTGGAATGGCTTCTCGTTCTGCTCAAGATTCTTGGCGCGGTGGCGTTCCAGAAGGAATGGCTCCAGAGGGAGAATCCACTCAGGTGAATGTTAAAGGACACGTGAAAGATGTGATCCTTGAAGTTGCGGGCGGAATTCGCTCTGGAATGAGCTACGTTAACGCGACTACTATTGCTGAAATTCGTGAGAAAGCTCTCTTTATGGAGATGTCAGCGAATGGTGTTGCCGAGTCTCGTGCGCACGGGGTAAGAATTTAAGAATGTCGAATTCAGATTCTCGACCCATCGGCGTGTTTGATTCTGGGATCGGTGGTCTCACCGTTCTCAAAGAACTTGCTTTGCAATTCCCCCAAGAAAATTTTCTTTACTTGGGGGACACCGCTCGCCTTCCCTATGGGTCGAAGTCTCCACAGACAATTCGCAAATATTCCGAACAGAATATTCAGTTTCTCGAAAAACAAAATGTCAAAGCCATCGTCATTGCCTGTAATACGGCCTCAAGCCAACTGACAGAGCACGAGTTCGATGGCCTTCCTATTTACAATGTGATCGAACCCGGCTCACAAAGAGCTTTAGAGGTTTCTCCCACGGGTCGCATCGGTGTTCTGGGAACGAGAGCTACGATCAACAGCCAAGCTTATACAAAAAAAATCATGGAGATGAACTCCAAGGCGCAAGTCTTTGATCAGGCTTGTCCTCTTTTTGTACCGTTGGCGGAAGAAGGTTGGGATTCAGATCCGGTAACGAATTTGATTGTATTCCGCTACCTCAGTCCCCTTTTACAAAACCATATCGATACTTTGATTCTGGGTTGCACGCACTACCCGATCTTAAAAAATTCCATCGCGCGTGTGACGGGCTCCTCCATTGAGCTTGTGGATTCCGGCGAAGCGATCGCAAGATGGCTTAATCACGATTTCACCCAAGGGCGTTTAGGAAAAAACACGTCCAATGAAAATCGTCATATTGATATTATGACAACAGACCACTCTGTGCACTTTACAGAGGTGGCTCATCGAATTTTAAAACCTGTTAAAGCGGATGAATTCCGCGTGGTAGATTTATAATATGCAAAACACAGTTCTCTTCTTTGGTGGCTCTTCAGATGAAAGATTGGTTTCAACGGCTTCAGCACAGAACTTGTGTCAGCAATATGGATTTACGAAAATCTGGTTCCTAACAAAATCCGGAAGCGTTCATGAAATTCAAAAAGCGGATCTTCTTCAGCACGCCGATGCTTTCACTCAAGAATTCTCTCCGAAGGCAGGAACACAAATCGCTTCGACTTTAAAAGAAGCGATGCCTTCGTTAAAAAACCATATCGTCTTTATGGGCTTTCACGGCACTGAAGGTGAAAATGGAGAGATGCAGGCCCTACTTGAAGAATTCCGCATCCCGTTCACAGGCTCGGGATCTCAGGCCAGCCGTGACTGTTTTGATAAAGTGCGCGCAAAGAAAACCGTTGCTGCCGCGGGAATTAAAACGACCGACGAACTTTCCGTAAATCCAAAATCGGCAGAAAGCTTTGAAGCTCTTCGTGCATTTTTCAAACGCCATTCAAAAATCGTTTTAAAGCCGACAGCGAATGGTTCTAGCATTGGTTTATTTATTGTTGATAGCGAATCTGTTTTAGAAAACGCGATCAAAGAAATTTCTAAAAAACCAGAAACTCCGTATTTGGCAGAAAAATTTATCGTCGGTCGCGAATGCACCATCGGAATTCTGCAAACACCGCAAGGCCACCAAGCCTTACCGGCTTCCGAAGTGATCATGCAGTCCGGACGTAACTTTGACTACAGCGGAAAATACCTGGGTCAGGGTTCCACTGAAATCACTCCAGCAGAAGTAAAGCCTGAGCAAATGAAGGCCTTGCAAGAAGTTTCCATGAAGGCACACAAGGCGCTGAACTGCTATGGTTACACCAGAACTGATGTGATTCTTTGTGCAAATGATGAAATTATTTATTTAGAGACCAACACTCTTCCGGGACTCACAAAGGCTTCTTTTATTCCTCAGCAACTTGCCGAAGCAAAAATCAATATGACTGATTTTATTGAACTGCAATTGCGTTGGGCTTTAGAGCGTTATAACTAAATACAAATCTCTAACGGCAGTTCCTGAAGATTGTAGATGCTCGCCATGGAATATCCATAGGCACCCGCATCCATCACGGCGACAAAATCACCTTCAGAGATACTTGTCAGAGTTCTATCTTTAGCAAAAAAATCTGCAGACTCACAAATAGGTCCCACAATATCGGCTTTGATGCTTTCCGATTTTTTTACGAGCGGCCTGATCATATGATCGGCTTCGTATAATGAAGGACGAATCAAATGATTCATCCCCGAATCAACGACCACAAAAGTCTTCGCTGATGTCTTTTTAATGTACTGCACTTGAGTAATCAAAACGCCACAATGACCTACAACCCAGCGCCCCGGCTCGCTTTGCAATTCACAGTTTAAGTCGCTTAAAGTATCTAAAGTGATTTTCGCATAATCACGCAAAAGACTTTCTTCAAGCTCCAGATCCAAGCGATCATAGAAAATCCCAACGCCTCCGCCAAAATCAAAGCGCTTTAATGTAGGAAACTTTTTTTGCAAATCGACAAAGATCGTTTTTAAAGTTTTCAGAGCTTCTTGATAACCTGAAAACTCCATCATCATAGAACCCAAATGCAAGCTCACGCCGACAAGATCGATCGAGCCCGTATGCTTTTGCAAGCATTGGATAAGTTCCGGAATCAGCGACAGCTCCATTCCAAACTTATTGTCTTTTAGACCGGTCGCAATATACGGATGAGTTTTAATATCAATATCAGGATTCAGGCGCAAAACCACCGAAGCCTTTTTTCCGAGCTCCCGAGCAATGATTCCAATGCGTTCTAGTTCCGGCAAACTTTCCACATTGATTTGATAAATGCCAAGCTTCAAAGCTTCCGTGATCTCATGGCGAGTTTTTCCGACACCGCTATAGACGATATCTTGAACTGTAAAACCGCTCTCTAAGACACGTTTGATTTCACCTAAAGAAACAACATCCGCCCCAGCCCCTAATTTTTTGAGATGTTGCAGGATTTCCACATTGGGATTTGCTTTCACGGCATAGAAAAGACGCGTACTTCCCAAAGCTTTTTTCATCGCTTGGTATCTTTGCGAGATAAAATCGAGGTCATAAACGTAAATAGGCCGCATATAGTTTGCACACAAAGGTAAGAGCGCTTTCTTTAACGGACCTAGGCATAACTCATTGTTGATGTATTCCATACCGACCTCTGCTAACATCATGGCGCAAGAAGGATACTTTGTCATGAAAACTTCTATTTTTACTTACACTTCTAAAGGCATGCCGGTCATTGCCTATGAATTTGCAAACGGAGGCCCGGAAGTTCTTATCCTGGGCGGTGTTCACGGAGACGAAATTGAAGGGGTCATCGCATCCCAAGAACTTCTAAAAAGATTCATGGAGTCTTTTCCCTACAAATTAAATCTAACTTTGGTTCCGCAGTTTAACTTTGAAGGTGTGATTTTCAAAACTCGTGGCAATGGCAACGGTGTGGATCTCAATCGCAACATGCCAACTAAAGATTGGTCGCCTGAAGTAAAAACTCCACGCTATCACCCAGGACCTTCTGCAGGCAGCGAAAATGAAAACAAAGGTTTAATGACTTACCTAGAAACAAAAAAACCTGTTTTCATTTTATCTTTGCACTCATGGCATCCGGTTTTAAACATGAACGGAAACTGCCGCCCTGTCGCTGAGGTCTTGGCACAAAGAACGGGTTACAAAATTGATGACGACATTGGATACCCTACTCCAGGCTGCCTTGGCACTTACACGGGGATTGAGCGCAATATGCCAACACTGACATACGAAATCGAAAGAGGTCTTTCTGCAGAGAAGATCATCGAAATCCATGTTCCTGCCATCATGGAATCCCTCAAAGTTTTAGAAAAATAGTTTTCTGTAGGAGAGTTTATGCAAAATGAAGTGAATCAAATCTATTCAGACGTTCAAGGCGGAAAGACCGTCGACTTACTTACTACGAATGAACTGAAAGCCGTTTTTGAAACAATTGAAGGTTTGGATGCAGGACGCTTGCGTGTCTGCGAAAAAAAATCCGAAGGCTGGATCACTCACGAATGGATTAAAAAAGCGATCTTGCTTTACTTCCGCATTCAGAAAATGGACGTGATGAAAGCCGGCGATTTTACTTATTTTGATAAAATCCCTGTCAAACAATGGAGCGAAGAAGATGGCGTGCGCGTTGTTCCGCATGCTTTAGCTCGTAAAGGTTCGTTTATTGAAAAAGGTGCGATCCTCATGCCTTCTTACGTGAACATCGGTGCTTACGTGGGCTCGGGCACAATGGTCGACACATGGGCGACAGTCGGCTCTTGCGCGCAGATTGGTAAAAACGTGCATCTTTCTGGCGGTGTCGGTATCGGTGGCGTTCTTGAACCTGTGCAAGCAAGTCCTGTGATTGTCGAAGATAATGCCTTTATCGGCAGCCGTTGCATCGTTGTTGAAGGCGCGGTGATTGAAGAAGGGGCGGTTCTTGGCGCAGGCGTGACTATCACAGCCAGTACAAAAATTATCGATGTTACAGGCTCTTCTCCTGTTGAATACAAAGGTCGCGTGCCTGCCAACTGTGTTGTGATTCCTGGAACACAAATGAAAGATTTTGCAGCAGGAAAATACGGCGTACCTTGTGCGTTGATCATTGGAAAAAGAAAACCAAGCACAGATCTAAAGACATCTTTGACAGACGCTCTTCGCGACTATCAAGTAAGCGTTTAATTATTTCATTCTAAGAGCATCGGAAGGTTTTACTTCCGATGCGGTTCTTGCCGGAAGATAAGAACCAAACCACGCAATCAAAGCACTGACGACTAAGACACCAAAAACCAGGCTGTAATCGACCAGGGCTGGCAAGGATGGATCGTAATAAATTTCAGACGAAATTAATTTGAGCGGATGAGCTTGAATATAAAGACTCAATCCCGTTCCGACGATCACCCCGGTTAAAACTCCCACGGATGCTAAAAGAAATCCCAAAAGCGTGAACGTACGTACCGTTTGTTTCCCTGAAAAACCAATCGTGCGCAAAATCGCAATGTCTCTTCTTTTCTGAGACAACAAAAGAGCCAACACCGTTAAAATAGAACTTGCCGCGATAATTCCTGCAAGTCCCAAAAATGTTCCAATAGTCAGTTTTTCCAATTTAAGCGCATACAACAAGGCTGAGTTGCGATCCATCCACGTTTCCACACTCACGTCAGAAAACTTAAGCAGATCTTCTTTCACGCTTTCAACTTTGCTTTCGTCCGCGAGCCACACTTCAATACCCAGCTTGCGCATACCTTCATTGACTAAAGAATTTAAAGTCTTCTCTCTTTGATAAAAGATATACTGCGAATCCACGTCCGGAAGACTCGTCGTCACGATACGTTTGATTTTAACTCTTTCAAACTTAGGTGTTTCTCCAGGAGGCAATAACAAACCCGACGGCGCCACCAACGTCACATAATCGCCTTCAAAAACGCCTAGAGACTGTGCCAAATCAACACCCATGATCACTTCACCGGTCTCTGGCACATCATGAGGATCCCAGAAATACGCAGGAGAATCTTTGTCTTGATTCTTTTTTTCCATTTTTTGAAGCTGTTCGATGAAGTACCCGAGACTGTCCTTCGTCACCCCCCGTGCCACACCTCCGCGGAATTGGCCGTCTTGACTGCGAATGATCACATCTTGGGTTTCGTAAACGTAGGCTTTGTTTTCGGGCTCTTCCTTCAAGCGCTGAAACACAGGATGCGCTTCAAGACCTGCCGCCGTAGAAATTCCTGAAGCCTGAACGTAAAGATGAGGCTCTAGTCCTAAAATGCGTTTTTTAATAGACGCATTCATCCCGTTCATCACAAAAAGAACGACAAGAAAGGCTGTCACACTGATCGAGATTCCAATCAACGAAAGCCAGGAGATTCTGCGAATCAAAGCCCCAGCTCTTTTAGAGAAAATAAAATGACGGAATAAATGACCGACTAACACCCCCTTATCATAGAATTTTCAAAGGGGGATTCAAGACTTTTTTTACTTACTGTTGGCTGGAAGGCGCTCTGTGCCTTCTTCTTCTTTAACTTCACGCACACTTCCACGCATGAAGAAACTCTTTTGCATTGCTTTTAGGACAACCACTGTTTCATTCAACGCTTGGACTAAGCGAACACTAGCACCTGGGAGTTCAGGCTCAACGGCTTGCATTGCAGGCCCTAAAGCTTTTGTCACAGTCGCCAAGTTTTGTGTCATCGTTGCAAGGTCTTTGGCAAGATCCGGATTTTGCTCATTGAGTTCAGGCAAAATCTTATTGATCTCTTTTGTCGTGATCGCCAAGTTCCCCATGAGTTTTTGCACGCCATCATCATGCGTCGCCTGTTTGGAAAGTTTGATTACTTCCACAGACATCGTATTTAGATTTTTCACCAAAGGATCGAGCCTATCGATCACGCGAACCAGACTCTCTGCACGGCTTTTATCCGCAAAAGCATCCATAATGACTTGCATACTCTCTAAGATACCACCCAATTTCGAGAGGTAAGAGTTCATGTTTTTACCGCTCATGAGAGTCATCAAATCCACTGTTTCAAGAGATTTCACCGCACTCTGCGCCGGAATGACCTCAAATTGCTCAGTGCCAACAGAAAGATCCAAAACTCTTTCACCGATGATAAAAGGACGAATCAGCTGCACAGTGCTGTTTTCGCGAATTCTATTTTGGAATTTTCCCAAAACATAAAATCCCACGCGGACTCTGTTATCACTTTCCAGTTCTACAGTTTCAACAGCGCCCGCACGAAGACCCGACATCTGAACCAGAGTTCCCTGATGAATTCCATCGGCATTTTCGAAAGTTGTCGTATAGCGAACCTTAGGCTCAAACCAGCCTTGTTTGATGGCGGCACTCAACGCCGTGAGGATCAATCCAAGAATAGCGAGCATCACGAACAATCCAGCGACTCTTTCAAATTTATTGAACTTCACCTTCATCATAGATGAACAACTCTTTTCTCAGGATCTACAGCTTGATAGTATAGCTGACCTTCATCCAAGTGAATAATTTGATAAGCAAACAGATTCATGAATTTTTCATCATAAGAACTAATGAAAACATGATTAAAGAAACCTTCTTTGCGAAGTTTATGGACGTGATCGACAAAGAGATAAACGCTGTCCTGCCCTAAACCCACACTCGGATCATCCAGCAAAAGAACTTGCGGACGCATCACCAAAGCACGCATTAAACAAGTCAACTTACGCACACGACCCGGCACATGCGCTGGTCTTTCATGAGCGAATTTTTCAACACCAAATTCCTTAAACATGCTTTCAACACGTTCTTTGGCTTCTGCCGGCGTTACGACTTTATGATAAAGAAGAGGCAACATCAGATTATCAAACAACGTGCGATTGTTAATCAAACCGCCGTAATCAAACGAATAACCGATTTGCAAACGATACGGCAAAAACTCTTCAAACGACATGTCGACAACGTTTTCACCGTTAATCAAATACTTTCCCGACTGAGGAATTTGTAAACCCGCAAGAATTTGCAAAAGCGAACTTTTGCCAGCACCCTCTTCGGCTTTCACCCATAAAATTTCATTCATAGGGAAATCAAATTCAACATTTTGAACAATCGGATCCTGTCCGTCATGAGTGAACGATACACCTTCAAACTTAAGATTCTCGATTTTCATTAGACCACCCCTAAAGTGCGAAGTTGATTTAGATAAAACAAAGCTGAAATCATTAAATTAAAAATAACGACGAAAATAATACTGTTCACCACAGCCTGAGTTGTGACCTGGGGAACTTCGTGCGGACTGCGTTTCACAGAGAGTCCTTGAAAACAAGAAACAACGAAAATAATCATGCCGCTAAAACCGTTTTTAAGAAGGAAAATCAAAACGTCTTCTTTAGCAAAAGCCTTCATCAAAGAATCCGTATAAAACGTAAATGGCATGTCTTGCACAAATCGAGTGACAAGAAAGCCACCGATTAAGGCAATGACATTAAAGTAAAAGGCCAACCCTAAAACACTGATGATTCCGCCGATAACTCGAGGGAAAACGATGAAACTCAAGGGATTAATCCCCATGCTTTCAAGAGCTTCAATTTCTCTATTCGCCCGCATATTTCCGACCTCGGAAGCCACCGCAGTTCCGGAACGCGCAATCACCACCAAAGCCACAAGCAATGGGCCCGCTTCACGCAGAACCATCACGATCAGAAAGCTCCCGATCATTTGTGTCCCGCCTAAAAGACTTAAGTTCGATAATGACTGCAGAATCATGATAGATCCCACACCGAGAGCTAAAACAGAAATCAAAGGAAGAGCTTGCCAGCCTGTAAAATAAATCTGTGCGGAAATGACGCCAAAGATCTGTCGAAATCCTTGCGCTTTATCTAAAACCGTCGCACGAAGAGAAAGATAGACCATCAAGAGGACACGTGCCGTGTACTCCACATTCTTTGTAACAAATCTTCCTAGCGAATCTATCTGCGCCAGTAAAGAAGTCATGATAAGTCCCTCGATTTCTCTAAGGACTTATCGGAAATACGTACAAAAATGCGATTAGATCAAGGTCCTGATTTAGTAAGCCCAAAGAGAGTAAAACAGGGATTTTAAAGCTTCAAAGTTCGTCTCCCAGACGGAAGACTCGTATCGACCACCCACAATGGAGTGTTTTTGAATGTAGATGTTTTCAGGAAACGTCGCCCGAAAAGTTTGGTAAGAGCGATACATATGAAGACGTGACGTCACCAATAAAATATCCCGACACTTCAATGCCTCCACAATAGGAAGACTTTGTTGGGCATTGCCGTAGGTTGTTTCAGAGCGACGATCTAAGACAACGTCATTCTCAGAAAGATTTCCATAAAAAGACCACACAGGCATAATTTCACGAAGTCGTGCGTTGGAGTAAACGCCAGAGATAATCAACTTCTTTACATTTTGGTTGGCGAGAAGATCAAAACCTTCTCGCACTCTGCCCGCGCCCCCGGTCAACACCACAGCACAATCCGCTGTCGGTGTTTTCAACCAGGACTGCACCGTCTCTTTTTGGACTTTTTGGTATTCATCGTAAAAACGATAAACCACAACACCGCTTAAAAGCAGCAAAGCCCAAAAAGATTTCGATCGCAGCAAAGACTTAGCGATGCGCAATGACTTCGATCTCCACACTAACACCTTTTGGAAGTCCTGCTACAGCGACAGTGGAACGTGCTGGAGGAGCTTCTTTAAATGCCTTTGCATAAACTTCATTCACTGTCACAAAGTCACTCATATTCGTGATGAAGATTGTTGTCTTAATGATGTTGCCGAAATTCATACCCGCCGCAGAAAGAACAGCGTCGATGTTTCTCATCACCATCTCAGTTTGCGTTCTAATATCACCGGTAAAAACCTCGTTTGTCTTTGGATCAATAGAGATTTGACCAGAGCAAAACAAAAAATCGCCCATTTGCACAGCTTGAGAATAAGGACCAACCGCTTTAGGAGCATTGTCTGTGTGAATAACTTTTTTCATGTAAAACCTCTCTTAGAAATAAAAAATAATACCAGCGTTAAACGGACCATCGGCAATAGTTCTGAAGCGAACATTGTCAGCCGAAATCACGCCCACGCCACCTTCAAATGTGAAAGCCAATGAATCCAAACCAGTAAAGAAGAACTCTCCGCCAAAAAGAGCGTTCAATTCAAAACCAGATTCTTTGTCGCCTGCTGTTTCAAAGTTCACAAGTCCTACTGAGCCGCCCATGTAGAAGTTCATATTGTCTTCTTTGAAAACCACACGACGCACACCTGCATTGAAAGAGAACTTTGAATAATCTTTTTGCGTGTCTATCCCCAAGCCACCCGTCACGGAAAGATCCGGTGCAAAGTGATAAACTGCCGCAAGTTCCGGCAAATCCAAAGAAGTGTTTTTCTTTACACCCACTCCTAAACGGTTGGACAATTCCTTAGCTTCTACACTTCCCGCCAATGCCATCAAGCAAAAGGAGAGCGCTACTGCCATCTTTTTAAGCATTTTGACTCCTCATTTCTATTTTTTAAAGCCACTTTATTAAATGCAAAACGCGGAGAGCGCGCAAAAGGATTCTGCTTCTTACAAGAGGTGTCATTCTTAAATGAGAGACTCGGCGATGCCAGCTAAAAAGGCAGAGCTAAAATTCGTTGGCGTGGTATTTTCAGCTTCCCAGATTTTTTCTTTTAGAAAACGGAAGCCCACACCCGTTTGCTTCATCGTGGTTAAAACACCCTGATCAATTTTTTCTGCAAAGAGGACAAACTGGGCCTCAACCGGAAGTTTGTCGGCGGGAACTTGATTGGGGAACCCTTTTTGATCCGCACGCTCGTGCGTGCACACTAAAACAGTCTTAACAGATTCTTCCAAAGGAATTTTTTTAATCAGACAGCGATTCAAAGACAGCAAGGGATGTTTTTGATAGCTGTTTTCTTCATCCAAAGTTTTTTTGTCGTCGTCAAGATAGTACTTTCGAGTGACACTTTCTTGTAAATCATAAAGCCCCACATCCGTAAGAAGTCCTGACAAGAAAGCCGTCATCGGATCACCTTGCCCGGACTTAATCGACATCAGTGCAGCGTAGGTAGCAATCCATGGTGAGCGCCAGTAGGAACTCAACTCACTATCAACGGCTTCACGAAACACATCCCACAGATTTTCTTCACTGCGCATGATTGTAAAAAGCTCTTCGCCCACTTTTTTTAAATTTTGATAAGCTTCAACCGCAACACTTTCACCGGACGCTTTAAAGTCAAAAAGAATGTTTTCATTCAAATGCAAAGAATAATAACAAACAGCCAAAAACAAAGCCCGCGCCCGTTTTTTAAGAGCCGCGCCTGAAGTGTCATAGTAATTATTAATGTACTGAAGATACTTTTCGCTGTCCTTCATCTGGATAAAAAGACCCTCGGCCTTTCCAAGACGTGCAAATCGGTCATCCGACAACACGATGTTACTATACACCACGGCCAAATATCTTTGATTGAGTTCCAAACGAATAAACGCCGGGAACACCATTGTCGTCATAGGAAATAAATCTGTGACTTGAATTTCAAAATATTGCGAGCGACAACGATACAGACAGAGATATTCAAACTTCAGCGTCGAAAAAAATTCGGCCTGCGAAAGAGGCGTGATACGAGGATTTTGACTTTCCAAGTTTTCTTTTGAAAACGCCGTCCCCATCACCGTCACGATGCGCGAACGTGGAAAAAGACGTAAAGCTTCATCCACTCTTGCTGAAAAGTCCTGAATGGATTCTTCTTTATCCTGAGATACCAACACCAATTGCGCTTTTATAAGATCACCTAAGGGACCTTGAGGAAGCTCTGAGTATGCAAGGTGACGAAACGTAAAGTGATGTGCGGACACGACTTGTTTGACGCGACTTAGGACCTCTTCTGATTGACTGAGAATCAAAAGTTCGAGTTTCTGTCTGAATAAAGAAGAAGGTCTTTTTTCGCTCATGCGCCGTTATTAAAATCTTAATGTACAGACCCTGGACTGCCAACAAAAGTTTTCCTCGTTGACATTTTGTGGTCTGGCGCAAATCCTAAATTCTACCAGTATGAGAAAGGATTTTTATGAAACTGCTTAGCGCGTCTATTGTCGCCCTTCTTTTGTCTGTAAATGCCTCTGCCGCTCTTTTAACTCCAGAAGGAGCCGGTGAAAAAGTCGAAAAAGTTTCTTTGTCCACAGGAGCAACAGCCCATGTGGAAGGTGAAGCCATAAAACTCACTTCTGTTGGTGCAGGTCTTCGTGCAAAAAAAGTTGTGTTCGTTAATGTGAAAGTGTACGTGGGCCAACTCTTTGTAGCGTCTCCTGAATCTTTCAAAAAATCAGACGCGGAAGCATTGGGTTCTTTAAAAGAGCAAAAGGCCGTAGCGGTGCAAATGCATTTCGTTCGCGATGTCGATGCTGAAAATGTTCAGAAATCTTTTAAAGAGGCCCTTAAAGTTAACAAAATTGACACCGAAGATTCTTCTGTAAAACAGTTTTTGGACTCTGTCTCTAAAGGCGGCGAAGCCAAAGAAGGAAAAGCCCTCACCGTTGTCGGCGCCCACCTAAAAGACGGAAGCGAGGCGATCTTGTATGAAACGACAGGCGGAAATGTTTCTGAAATCAAAGGCTCCACAGGTCTTATTGAGAAAATCTTTTCTATCTGGCTCGGCAAACCTTCTGATGACGGTGTAGCCCAGCTAAAAAAATCTTTCTTAAAGTAATTCTATAAATCCAGAAGCCGGTAGCCTACACCGGCTTCTGTGATAATCACTTCAGGCGTACTCTCACGCAGTTTTAATTTCTTCCTTAACGCTCCCACATAAACGCGCAGGTAATGCGTATGCTCCACCGATTGTGGCCCCCATACTTCATTAAGAAGCATGCGATGAGTGACTACTTTTCCCTTATGTTTCATAAGAACCTTTAAAATATTAAATTCTGTGGCGGTCAGCTTCACGTGCTCCCCTTCCACCGTCACCGTGTGACCGGGAAGATCGACTTTCACTGGACCACTTACCAAATCCGTCTTATCCGAAAAAGCTTGTTGCGAATGCCGCAAAGCCACTCGCATACGCACTAAAAGTTCAGGAACACTAAAAGGTTTCGTGATGTAATCATCGGCTCCGCCATCCAAGGCGTTGATTTTATCATTGTCGGAGTCCTGCACCGTTAACACGATCACGGGAACTTGCGACCATCCACGAATTTCTTTAAGAACTTCTAAGCCCGTCATATCAGGCAGACCCAAATCCAAAAGCACGAGATCAGGTCGAAGTGACGCCACCAACGACAATCCCTCACGAGCTTGAGTCGCTTCATCAACATGATAGCTATTGGCTTCAAGGCTCACCCTCAGAAGCTTACGAATAGAGGCTTCGTCATCAATGACTAGAACTCTTTTCACACCGTCTTTCATGATCCCTCCTGCAAAGCCTGAGGCGGTCTTTCGTAAGGAAGTTCAATCACAAACTCTGCACCTGTTGTTTCCCGCCTGTTCTGAGCATAAACGCGACCACCATGGGCTTCAACAAGAGCTTTCACGATAGCAAGGCCTAACCCCACTCCGCCTGTTGCGCTTCCTGGCACCCGATAAAAAGCTTCAAAAATCTGCTGCAAGCTTTGCGAGGGAATTCCAGGACCTTGATCTTTCACTCTTAAGAAAATCTTTTTATCTTCCTGCTCTAATTCCAAAGAAATTTCCGTCTCTGGCGGAGCATAGCGAACTGCATTGCTCAGAAGATTTAATAACACATGCTCAAAAAGTTTTTCATCCACCTGAGCATAGCAAGATCCTGCATCGCTCTGTATAATCAGCTTGTGGTGCGCCGCCAGTCGCCCAAGCTTTGCAGGAATGCCAGAAAGAAGATCAACGAGGTCCACCCATTCCCGTCTTAAACGCAAAGCCCCGGAATTCAGACGTGACATATCCAAAAGATTTTCGACCACCTGATTGAGTCTCAAAGAAGAATCAATGATATCTTGAACCAGTTGTTCTCGCACATTTTCCTGAGCAAAAACTTTCTTATCCATCACCGCTGAAGCCGAACCAATAATAGACGTTAACGGAGTTCGCAATTCATGAGAAACCGAGTTCAATAAAGCCTGATGCAAATTTTCAGAAGCTTCTAAGAGTTTCATTTTTTCAGATTTTTGCTGGAGTCGCATGCGATCTAAAGCCATTCCCGTCTGAGCACAAACATTTTCCAGAAAATTCTGCTGATCGAGGGACATCACCGCTTTTTCCCGTGGATAGAACAACAAAACGCCAACAGTCTTTTCTTTGGCCTTCAACGGTAAACTCAAGCAGCGCGACTCAGATAAAGTCTCTGTTTTCCATCCGGCATTTTTTCCATTTTCAAATGACCACAATGCCAATGCGAAATCTTTATCATCCACCTTAAGATCATTAAAAGACTTGCGTAACAGTTTTCCTTCTTCGTCAGCTAGAATAATTTTAATTTTTCCATTCAAAAGCCCTTCAAGACTTTGTGAAGCCGCTAAACACACATCCAGAATAGTCAGCGATGAAGAAAACTCACGGACCAACTCATAAAGACTTCGCGTGCGCTGCTCCCGTCCCTCCAGATCTTTATCACGACTGCGAATGCGCGCCGCCAAAACACCACATAAAAGTGCGACCAAGAAATAGGCCAGACACATCATAACGTCTTCGGGAGCGGAAATTGCAAATGTCATACGCGGAGGAATAAAAAAATAATTCCAGACGAGAGCACTCAAAGCTGCGGCGAAAAGAATTGGGCCTTGGCTTGCCACCAGACCGATCATCATCATCGCCATGAGATATATGAATCCAACAGAACGATAACCGACGTAAGGCGCAAGAAGACCATTTAAAAAACTAATGCCAACGATAAAACAAAACGAATACCAATACGCAACGCCTGCGGCATCAAAGCCAGGCGGCGTCCATTTCCATATCTTTCGCCGAGGTCCGTCTTCTTGACGAATGATGTGAACGTCCACAGTACTGCTTTTTCCAACAAGTTGATCTAACAAAGATCCTTGGCCTTTGAGAACTTCCCACCAATGACGTTGAGGGCGACCCATGATAATTTGCGTGACGTTGCGCTCATGCGAAATCAGACGAATGGCTTCAGCGATATTCGAATTTCGCAGAGAAATCACCTCGGCTCCCAGTTCACGGGCTAACGCAAGATTTTTGATGAGCATTGCCTGATCTTCGTCATTCAACCGGTCCCCGGTATCAATATGCAAAGCAATCCAAGGAGCTTCCAAACTGTAAGCCATGCGACGAGTCGCCCGAATCAGTCTTCCCGAATAGGGACTGTGACTGACGGCCACAAGCAAACGTTCTTGTGTATTCCAAGGTCCCACGATTTGCTGTACGACCATTTGATCTTGCAAATCCTGATCAACCCTTTCTGCCGTATAGCGAAGGGCCAACTCACGCAAAGCCGTCAAATGAGTTTCGCGGAAAAAATTCTCTTCAGCCCGAACAGCCCGGTCACCTTGATAAACTTTCCCTTCCTTCATCCGCTTTAAAAGACCTTGAGCCGTAATATCAATGAGCTCAATTTGATTGGCCATATCTAAAATGGAATCAGGAATTCGCTCATTGATGCGAACACTGGTTATTTGCTGAACCAAATCCGCACGGCTTTCAATATGCTGAACATTCACGGTTGAATAAACGTCAATTCCCGCATCGAGAAGTTCAATGACATCTTGATAACGTTTAGGATGTCGTGAACCCGGAACATTGGTGTGAGCCAACTCATCAACTAAAACAATTTTAGGCTTTCTTCGTAAGATCGCATCGATATCCATTTCTTCAAGAACCGTGTCTTTATAAATGATTTTTCGACGAGGAATTACTTCTAATCCCGCAAGAAGCTCTTCTGTCTCCTTACGCCCATGAGTTTCGACCACCCCAACAACAAGATCCGCACCCTGACGGACTTGTTCAATAGCGGCTTTTAACATCGCATAAGTTTTTCCGACCCCAGGACACATCCCAAAGAAAATGCGAAAATGACCTCGGTCTTTTTTCTCTTCTTCTTTCTTGATCCCCTCCAGAATCCGATCGGGATTGGGACGATAGTCATCACTCATAATTGCTTATCCAAGGCGAGATTGAGTTTTAGTACGTTCACCCTTTTTTCGCCGAGAAGGCCTCCTTGACGACCTTCAGTGTAATCCTCTATCAGCTTTTCAACTAGCACTGTTTGTTCTTGCGACAACTTGCGTTCTTGAACAATGCGTTGCACTTGATCCTTCGCAGCTTCAGGTGAAATATGCGGGTCCAACCCGCTCCCTGAAGTAAATAACATCTCATGGCTCAACCCTTGAGCTTTTCTTTGCAGCACAGCTTTTTTTAAGTTTTCACTCGTAGGAGAGGCATTAGAAGCTCCTGATGCCACTGTGGCATAATCACCTGCCGAAGGACGCGGCCAAAAATATTTGGGATTTACAAACTTTTGCGCAATCAACTCTGACCCCACGGGACGTCCCTCCTTTTCAAGAAGGGACCCATTGGCTTTATAAGAAAAAAACAGCTGCCCCACACCCGTCACCGCTAAGGGATAAAGCACACCGGTCATCAAACTGAGAACGATAAATATCTTGATAGAAATAATGAAGTTTTTCATTGGACCAACCCCATACTCACAATGAGCACATCAATAATTTTAATTCCGATAAAGGGAACGATCATTCCCCCCAAACCATAGATCACTAAATTGCGTTGCAAGATAAGATTCGCCCCCATTGCACGATACTTCACTCCACGTAAAGCCAACGGCACCAACGCAATAATAATTAAGGCGTTAAAAATGACAGCACTCAATACTGCACTTTGCGGAGATTTTAATTCCATCACATTCAACGCCCCCAAAGGACCCGTGAGGCCGCCGTTGACGGCATAGAGCCCGGCAAACATCGCTGGAATAATCGCAAAATATTTTGCAACGTCATTGGCAATGCTAAATGTCGTGAGAGATCCGCGTGTCATCAGCAACTGCTTTCCGGTCTCGACAATTTCAATAAGCTTTGTAGGATTGGAATCCAGATCCACCATATTCCCCGCTTCACGAGCCGCTTGCGTTCCCGTATTCATCGCGACACCGACATCCGCTTGAGCCAGCGCTGGAGCATCGTTTGTTCCATCACCCGTCATGGCCACCAGATGACCTTTGGACTGCTCTTCACGAATTCTTTGCAGTTTTGTTTCTGGAGTGGCCTGTGCGATATAATCATCAACACCTGCTTCCGCTGCAATCGCCGCCGCCGTTAACGGATTATCTCCTGTGACCATCACGGTGCGAATTCCCATACGACGAAGCTCAGCAAAACGTTCGCGAATCCCACCTTTTACGATGTCTTTAAGATGAATCACTCCTAAAACATGACTATCCTCGCACACAACCAGAGGTGTTCCGCCTTGGCGTGCAATCGTCTCAACGGAGTGTTTGATCTCAGATGGAAAATGTCCCCCCAAAGACTCTACGTGTTTTTGAATGGCATCCCCGGCTCCCTTACGCAAAGATCTCATTCCCGCAGAGCTGTGAATATCAATGCCGCTCATTCGAGTTTGCGCTGTAAAGGGAACAAACTGAGCATGATGAGGATCTAAATTCTGGGCGCGCAGAGAAAATTTTTGTTTCGCCAAAACCACAATCGAGCGCCCTTCAGGAGTTTCATCACTCAAAGAAGCTAACTGAGAAGCTTCAGCCAAGGCTTCCAAACTCACACCGGGAGCCGCAATAAAATCGCTGGCCATACGATTTCCTAACGTGATCGTTCCGGTTTTATCTAACATCAAAACGTCAATATCTCCGGCCGCTTCCACAGCACGTCCACTTTTTGCAATCACGTTTTTCCGAATAAGACGATCCATACCGCTAATGCCAATCGCGCTTAAAAGTCCACCGATGGTCGTGGGAATTAGACAAACTAATAACGCAATTAAAACAGGAACCGTCACAACGTGCGATAAATCCTGGCCCGCAGCTTTTGCCGAGTAGTCAGCAAAGAACTTCAAAGTAACCACGGCCAGCATAAATACCAACGTTAAAGACACCAGCAAAATCCCCAAGGCAATTTCATTCGGAGTCTTTTGTCGTTTGGCTCCCTCAACCAGACTGATCATACGATCTAAAAAGCTATGACCTGGATCTGCTGTGATACGAATAATAATTTTATCGCTGATCACGCGCGTTCCTCCGGTCACTGCACTACGATCGCCTCCGGCTTCACGCACGACCGGCGCTGATTCACCAGTAATCGCGGATTCATCCACGGTCGCAATTCCTTCTATGATTTCTCCGTCACCTGGGATCACGTCACCGGCCTCACAAACAACACTATCACCTTTTCGCAATGACAACGATACAATGCTTTCTTCTTTACCATTCAAAAGCTTACGGGCCATTGTATGAGATCGTGTTTTCTTCATCGACTCAGCCTGGGCTTTTCCACGCCCTTCCGCCAAGGCCTCAGAAAAATTCGCAAACAAAACGGTGAACCAAAGCCATAAAGCCAGCTGCAATTCAAAACTAAAACTGTTTCCTGAAGTCATTCTCTGAATAACAACCAAGGTTACAACCAAAGCTCCTAACCACGTGATCATCATAACAGGATTTTTATATTGCACTCGCGGATCAAGTTTGACGAAACTATCTTTGAAAGCTTGTTTAACAATGGATTTATCTGAAAAAGTGGATGATGAACTCATAAAAACTCCTACTGCCCTCTCAACATCAATAAGTGCTCTAAGATAGGCCCCAATGAAAGAGCGGGAAAGAACGTGAGTGCTCCGACAATCACAATCACGGCACAAAGAATCACAACAAACAAAACAGAATCCGTGCGAAAAGTTCCCAGCGACGGAGGAGAAAACTTTTTCTCAGCAAGACTTCCAGCTACAGCCAGCACGGGAAAAATGATGGCAAAACGGCCGATCAACATCGCTAAAGCCATAGTCACATTGTAAAAGGGAGTATTCACAGTCAAACTTCCGAACGCACTTCCGTTATTGGCTGCTCCTGACGTGTAAGCATAAAGAACTTCACTAAGACCGTGAGGTCCCTGATGACCGAGCCCGGCGAGTCCCTGAGGAATACGGATCGCCACCGCGCTCAATATTAAAATCGTCACACAGGGTGCGAGAACACCAATGACAATCCAAATAATTTCTTTGGCTTCAATTTTTTTACCCAAATACTCTGGCGTGCGCCCGACCATCAAACCTGAGATAAAAACTGTGAGAATCACGAACAAAAGCATGCCGTACATGCCTGCACCTACGCCGCCAAACACCACTTCGCCTAACATCATATTAACCATAGCAATGCCTCCGGAAAGTGGAGACAAAGAGCTATGCATCGAATTCACGGAACCGTTGGAAGCCGAAGTTGTAAGCACGGACCACAAGACACTGTTCGTAACACCGAGGCGAGTTTCTTTTCCTTCCATCAGTGCCGCTTGGCCGACGTAGGGATTCGGACTGTATTCAGACCATAACGACAGCGACAACATCACAATTAGAATGGCCATCATCGCCGAAAAAAGAACCCATCCCTGCTTTCTTGAGCCTACCATTACACCAAAGGTGTATGTGCTCGCAGCGGCCAATAGAATCAACGAAACCATCTCAAGGAAGTTACTCCAAGGAGTCGGATTCTCATAAGGGTGCGCGCTGTTGACTCCAAAGAAGCCACCGCCATTGGAACCCAATTGCTTAATCGCAATTTGCGAAGCCGCAGGTCCTTGTGGAAGAATTTGTTCTGCGCCCTCCACCGTCTTAACAGTTTTATAAGCAGAAAAGTTTTGCACAACTCCTTCGCCTACAAGAAACAAAGACAAGACAAAACTCAGAGGCAAAAGAACATGAACCGTGGCACGGGTGAGGTCCACCCAAAAGTTTCCTAAACCCGTTACCTGACGTCGGGCAATCCCGCGAGTGAACGCCAAAAAAACTCCAAATCCCGTCGCTGCGCTCACAAAGTTCTGCACGCCCAACCCCAACATTTGGGTCAAATAGCTCAGTGTATTTTCACCGGAGTATGCCTGCCAGTTCGTATTCGTGACAAAGCTCACTGCTGTGTTAAAGGCGAGATGCCATGACGTATTCGGAAATGCTTGAGGATTTAAAGGAAGTGACGCCTGCAACATCTGAAGCAGCATCACGAAAACAACTCCTATAATATTGAAACAAAGAAGCGACAAAGAATATTGCTTCCAGTCCATCTCATCATTTTCTTTAACGCCAGAAATTTTATAAGTAAGAATTTCGAGAGGGCGAAGAATTGAAGAAAGCCACGTTTTTTCCCCCTGGAAAACATGCGCCATATAACTGCCAAGAAGTGGCGTGAAAATGAGAATCGCGCCTAACGTAAGAATGACCTGAACAAGGTCCGCTGAAGTAAAGCTCATAGAAACTGTCCTTTGTATAACCGCAGTTTAGAGCTGACAGCCTCAAGGACGCATAAAATGAGAAGGGATGGATATAAAGAAAATATAAAAACATGTATTTTAAAATGAAATTTGTAATTTAGTTCCGAAAAACATGTCTGTTTATGAGAATTAAGTGAAGCGAGGTGCGCCCATGAAGATCTTTCTTTTTGCAGCCTCTTTACGCCGAGGTTCTTATAACAAGAAGCTTATCCGCATCGCCGCTGAAATAGTCGAATCCATGCAGCTTCATGATGTCGAGCTTCATGAGTTCAACGAATTCCCCATGCCCATGTTTAACGGTGATATTGAAGAATTCTACGGTATTCCCGAGGGAGTTTTAAAGCTCGCAAAAAAATTTGAAGAAGCCGACGCTGTGATCATCTCCAGTCCCGAATACAACGGCAGCATGCCTGGAACTTTTAAAAACGCCATTGACTGGCTTTCGCGCTTAGACCCTGTTCCCGTCAGAAGAAAGCAGATTTGCTTGATAGGAGCCTCGCCAGGACGCCTCGGAGCCGTTCGCGGTAATATTCACGACCGCGTTCCGTTTCACATCCTCGGAGCTTTCGTTTACCCCGACTACTTCGGCGTCGCGCATGCTGACGAAGCTTTCGATGAAAACGACAAACTCAAAGACCCCAAACAACTGCAACTGCTTACAAAAATAATCAGCGATTTTATTCACTACGCTTCAAGAACAGAAACGCCATTTGATAGGCTCGGAGAGTTCTTCGAAGAACAACAAAAAAGCCAATCCCACCATTGATGATGGAATTGGCTCAATTTTCAAATTGGAGATACTAACCAGAATTTCTTTGCGGAGTAACTTCCACCGTCGAAGAAGGTTTCTGTTTAATAACTTTTGTAGCTTCAACTTTAGCCACTTGCTCTTCAGCAGGTTTTTTATCAGCGATATTCAACAAGACAACACCCGCGATAATAAGACTTGTCGCTAAAACTTTCTGCAAAGGCAGTGGTTCGTTAAACATCATAAGCCCAATAAGAGCCATCATTGCTGTTCCTACGCCGGCCCAAATTGCATAGACCATGCTGATAGGAAGTGATTTCAAAGCAACGGCGAGAGCCACAAAGCAGATTCCATGACATACCAGCGTGAGTATGATTGGAACCACCTTTGTGAATCCCTCCGAATATTTCATTGTGATTGTTCCCAATACCTCAAAGATAATGGCTGCTGCCAGATATGCGTATGCCATAAGACACCCTGTCGCATCTCGACCCTTTCTTACTGTATTCAGTTTTTTTCATCCCGTGCTCGGGCGAATCCCCGAGAGATCTTTTTTTGAATCAGTCGAAAAAAAGACTTAAAAAGCGAACAGGAAATGATTCCTGTATTTGATATATCTAGAATACCATAGCCCCTGGAAAAAAGCTCTTACGACTCGACCACATTGTTATTCACTAGTAATTTCCAATAATTAAGTGCGAGACACTGCGGGTCCAATTAGGCTATTTTTTGTTTGTTTATACATACTCTTGTTTGTTTTAATTCTCAATTTGAGACATTTCACAAACAAAAATGAAAAGGCAAATGACTCTAAGTGAACCTCTGTGCGAGACCACCATTCATAATCTTCGGCTCTCAATATTTTCTTCTTGGAGTCTTTGAACTTTGCCGAAGAGGTCAACGGAGAATGATACAACAAACCACGCTATTAATGTCAGATGAACCAAGAAACTCGTGACAAGATCAATCTCAAATTGACGGAGAACAATTATCCGAAACGGATTTAGGCAAAAAAAAACCCGGATTACTATCGTAACCCGGGTTCAAGTAAAATAGAGCTGGCGTCGTGCTACTCTCCCACACGGTCGCCCGTGCAATACCATCGCCGCAAGAGGACTTAACTTCTGAGTTCGGAATGGGATCAGGTGTGGCCCCTCTGCTATAAACACCAGCAAAGCGTTTATTAATCAAAGTGGAAGTGTTTTATACTTCCTTCGTTCTTTTTGCAACTTTCTACCAATCCAAATGGAGAAGTTACTTCTTTTATCATTACAACTGAATGATTGATTTAGCTGATTTTTAGCGACCTTATACACTCTGATCTTGTCAGAGTAAGGTTGGTTAGTTCCACATTAATCACTCTCTTACTTATTCAGAGAGCTAGTCTCTCGTTCCCGAAGGAAGTCTTTGAGACGAAATCTTCTTCAACTTTGTTGAGAAGAAAAATTTAAAAAAGCCTCACGACCTATTAGTACGGATCAGCTGAATCTGTTACCAGACTTACACCTTCCGCCTATCAACCTCGTAGTCTCCAAGGAGTCTTTAGGGGGCCGAAGCCCCAGTGAGATCTAATCTCGCAGTTTGCTTCCCGCTTAGATGCTTTCAGCGGTTATCAATTCCGAACATAGCTACCCTGCACTGCCGCTGGCGCGACAACAGGAACACCAGAGGTTCGTCCATCCCGGTCCTCTCGTACTAAGGACAGGTCTGCTCAAATCTCATACGCCCACAGAAGATAAGGACCAAACTGTCTCACGACGTTCTGAACCCAGCTCGCGTACCACTTTAATTAGCGAACAGCTAAACCCTTGGGACCTGCTCCAGCCCCAGGATGTGATGAGCCGACATCGAGGTGCCAAACTCCATCGTCGATATGGACTCTTGGATGGAATAAGCCTGTTATCCCCGGAGTACCTTTTATCCGTTGAGCGATGGCCCTTCCACGCGGGACCACCGGATCACTTTGGCCTGCTTTCGCACCTGCTCGACTTGTAGGTCTCGCAGTCAAGCCCCCTTATGCCAATGCACTCGACGCCTGGTTTCCAATCAGGCTGAGGGGACCATCGCGCGCCTCCGTTACTTTTTGGGAGGCGACCGCCCCAGTCAAACTGCCCACCAGACAGTGTCCCTCTCCTCGTATAGAGGAGCAGGTTAGATTTCAAAGTTGCCAAGGGTGGTATTTCAAGGTTGACTCCACAAGGGCTAGCGCCCCTGCTTCAAAGTCTCCCACCTATCCTACACATGCCAACTCTAAAATCACTGCCAAGCTACAGTAAAGGTTCACGGGGTCTTTCCGTCTTTCTGCGGGTACTCGGCATTTTCACCGAGAATTCAATTTCGCGAGGCATTTGGTCGAGACACCGGAGAAGTCGTTACGCCATTCGTGCAGGTCGGAACTTACCCGACAAGGAATTTCGCTACCTTAGGACCGTTATAGTTACGGCCGCCGTTTACTGGGGCTTCGATTCTCTGCTTCGCTTGCGCTAACAAATCCTCTTAACCTTCCAGCACCGGGCAGGCGTCAGTATGTATACTTCGTCTTGTGACTTTGCACATACCTGTGTTTTTGATAAACAGTCGCTACTCCCATTTCTCTGCGACCTGAAAAAGCTTGGGGAGTAAATCCTTACACTCTCTCAGGCACACCTTTTCCCGAAGTTACGGTGTTAAGTTGCCGAGTTCCTTGACCAAAATTCACCCCATCGCCTTAGGATATTCACCCCACTCACCTGAGTCGGTTTACGGTACGAGCTAACAAATCTAAAATTACGAAACTTTTCTTGGATGCATGGCTTTTCACACTTCCGGGACAAGTCCCTCGCATTCACACCTCAGAGTTACGACCAGCGGATTTGCCTACTGATCCTCCTACATGCTTACACCCAAATCCAATAATGGGCTGTGATATCCTACACCGTCATTCCTTAATCACAATCTGTTAGGTAACGGAATATTAACCGTTTTGCCATCGATTACGCCAATTGGCCTCATCTTAGGTCTCGACTAACCCTGGGAAGATTATCTTTACCCAGGAATCCTTGAGTTTTCGGCGCCCGGGTTTTTCACCCGAGTTCAACGCTACTTATGTCAGCATGATCACTTCTAGTTCGTCCAGCTGTCCTACCGGTCAACCTTCATCCTACACTAGAACGCTCCCCTACCACTAAAATATAAAATACTTTAATCCAAAGCTTCGGTAACACGCTTAGCCCCGTTGTATCTTCCGCGCAGAGTCACTAGACTAGTGAGCTATTACGCTTTCTTTAAAGGATTGCTGCTTCTAAGCCAACCTCCTAGTTGTCAAAGTAACTCCACAACGTTCTCCACTGAGCGTGCATTTAGGGACCTTAGCTGTTGGTCTGGGCTCTTTCCCTCTCGACTCATGACCTTATCACCCTGAGTCTGCCTGCCGAGGAACATATCTGTGGCATTCGGAGTTTATTTGGGTTTGGTAATCCGGTAAAGACCCCTAGCCCATTCAGTGCTCTACCTCCACGATATTTTTTACTCGACGCTATACCTAAATATATTTCGGGGAGAACCAGCTATCACCCAGTTTGATTGGCCTTTCACCCCTAATCACAGATCATCCAAAGAGTTTTCAACCTCAACTAGTTCGGTCCTCCACGGAGTGTTACCTCCGCTTCAACCTGTCCATGATTAGATCACCGGGTTTCGGGTCTATGCCTGCATACTAAATCGCCCTATTCAGACTCGCTTTCGCTACGGCTCCACCTGCAACGGCTTAACCTCGCATGCAAACATAACTCGCTGACTCATTATGCAAAAGGTACGCTATCGCCCATATAAAGGGCTCTAACTGCTTGTAGACTTACGGTTTCAGGTTCTATTTCACTCCCCTCTCGGGGTTCTTTTCACCTTTCCCTCACGGTACTTGTTCTCTATCGGTCACTAAGGAATATTTAGCCTTATGAGGTGGTCCTCACAGATTCCCACAAGATTTCACGTGTCTTGTGGTACTCGGGATGCCGCTAGGGCCTTTGAAGTTTTCGAGTACGGGGCTATCACCCTATCTTGCCAGACTTTCCAGACTGTTACTCTAACTTCTCCGGTCCCACATCGCGGTCCCACGACCCCTCTTTCAAATAAATGAAAAAGGTTTAGGCTGTTACCCGTTCGCTCGCCACTACTGGGGTAATCTCGGAATTGATTTCTCTTCCTGAGGGTACTGAGATGTTTCACTTCCCCTCGTTCGCTTCAGACACCTATGTATTCAGTGAATGATATCATAAAATGATGAGTTTCCTCATTCGGACATCTCCGGATCAAAGTGTGTGTGCCACTCCCCGAAGCTTATCGCAGCTTACCACGTCCTTCATCGCTTCTTAGTGCCAAGGCATCCACCGTAAGCCCTTTGTAGCTTAAAAAAAATGGAACTAACCTCGCTAAAAATCAACTAAATCAATCTATTCAATTGTCAAAGAACGAAAACCGTTCGCGTGTCATCTCTCTTCGCACTTAACAGTTCCAACTCAATTAGTTGGTGGGCCAGGGAAGACTCGAACTTCCGACCCCACGCTTATCAAGCGTGTGCTCTAACCAACTGAGCTACTGGCCCGTGTTAGATGCTTAAGAGATTTCACTCTTTCAAAACTAAACAGCTAGATGAGATTTTTGGGACTCACTTACTCGGGAAGAGTAAGTTGACCTAAGATTGGGTCATTTTAACTTACTAAGAACAAGTCTTAGTGAAGATTGACCGGATAATCCTTAGAAAGGAGGTGATCCAGCCGCAGGTTCCCCTACGGCTACCTTGTTACGACTTCACCCCAATCATCGACCATACCTTGGGCGCCTGCCCCCTTGCGGTTAGCGCAGCGACTTCTGGTACAGCCGACTTTCATGGTGTGACGGGCGGTGTGTACAAGGCCCGGGAACGTATTCACCGCGGCATTCTGATCCGCGATTACTAGCGATTCCAACTTCATGATCTCGAGTTGCAGAGATCAATCTGAACTTAGATGGCTTTTCTCCGATTTGCTCCACCTTGCGGCTTCGCTTCAGTTTGTGACCACCATTGTAGCACGTGTGTAGCCCTAGGCATAAGGGCCATGAGGACTTGACGTCATCCCCACCTTCCTCCGGTTTAACACCGGCAGTCCATTTAGAGTGCCCAACTGAATGCTGGCAACTAAATGCAGGGGTTGCGCTCGTTGCGGGACTTAACCCAACATCTCACGACACGAGCTGACGACAGCCATGCAGCACCTGTGTACCGACCCTTGCGGGCGACGGCGTTTCCGCCAATCTTCCAGTACATGTCAAGCCTAGGTAAGGTTCTTCGCGTTGCATCGAATTAAACCACATGCTCCACCGCTTGTGCGGGCCCCCGTCAATTTCTTTGAGTTTTAATCTTGCGACCGTACTCCCCAGGCGGGATACTTAACGCGTTAGCTTCGTCACTGAAGGGGTCAATACCTCCAACAACAAGTATCCATCGTTTACGGCGTGGACTACCAGGGTATCTAATCCTGTTTGATCCCCACGCTTTCGGGTCTGAGTGTCAGTGTCTAGCCAGTTACCCGCCTTCGCCACCGGTATTCCTGTTGATATCTACGTATTTCACCACTACACCAACAATTCTAGTAACCTCTCTAGCACTCAAGCTTCGCAGTATCAAATGCACTTCTAGGGTTGAGCCCTAGGCTTTCACACCTGACTTACAAAGCCACCTACACCCGCTTTACGCCCAATGATTCCGAACAACGCTAGGATCCCTCGTCTTACCGCGGCTGCTGGCACGAAGTTAGCCGATCCTTTCTTACAGGGTACATTCATTGTGTTATTCCCCTGCGACAGAGCTTTACGACCCGAAGGCCTTCATCACTCACGCGGCGTCGCTGCATCAGAGTTTCCTCCATTGTGCAATATTCCCTACTGCTGCCTCCCGTAGGAGTCTGGACCGTGTCTCAGTTCCAGTGTGACTGATCATCCTCTCAGACCAGTTAAAGATCGTTGCCTTGGTGAGCCATTACCTCACCAACTAGCTAATCTTACGCGGACTCATCTTGAAGCGAAAAACCTTTGACCCCTTGAACCTCAGTTCTTGTGGTCTTATGCGGTATTAGCTAATCTTTCGACTAGTTATCCCCCTCTTCAAGGCAGATTATCCACGCGTTACTCACCCGTGCGCCACTAGTACTCACCCGAAAGCTTTCCCCGTTCGACTTGCATGTATTAGGCACGCCGCCAGCGTTTGTTCTGAGCCAGAATCAAACTCTCCAGTTATAATTCTGTTCTCAAACAAACAACTAGCTTACGCTGTGTTTGTTCGAATTAATTTTTTTGAAATTGTGAATGATAATTACTCATCATTCAAAGAGCCCAAAAATCTTTTCTATCTAGCTATTCAGTTTTCAAAGAGCGAATTCTTACTCGTCGTTAATGTTTCATAGCGACGAGGTAGAGGTTGTATCGAAGACCGAAGCCCTTGTCAACACCCCAAAATCATTTTTTCGAAATTAATTTATAACATAAATTATTCGAAGAAAGATTCGTGTTCTTCAACGAAGACGCGAGCGAACTTTTGAATACAAATCAAATAGTTAGCTTCTACATCTGTTTGGATACAAACTGAATCGTCGAAGAGAGATGCGGTTATAGTTTGAATTGTGTGACCTTGCAAGCTTTTTTGTTCATGCTCATGAACTGGGCATAGCGGAGTGTTATTTGCCTGATCTTTGCGCAAAGAGGCCTAAAAGCGGCACCAATATAGATAAAAACTCGCGGCTTCCGGCGTTTTCCTACGATTCAATCACTGCTCTTATATAAAGATTCTCGTCCCAGCCTTTCTTTAACTAAGTCTTTTTACTGCCTGCCTGAAGAAGACCGCGCTTTTTTGTATAAATTTTATAATTATCTTCATTAAAAATTCGCGCAGGAGTTTTTCGCAAAATTTTATTCTCGCGAACTTCAATCAACGTTAATGCCAAAAATGTGCGACCGTTCTCAGATTCAATAAATGCGTTTTTACTTCTTCTAATGCTTTTCATTGGGGATTCAAATTCGCGGCCACCTCTGTACACAACTGACGAAAAGAGCATTCCTAGAGAGGAAATTCCTCTTTGAAGAACATTAAAAATACAATTCTCAGAGTGAGTACAAGCTCGTCCTCACTCTGATTTAGTTGCAAGCAAAAATTTTTTTTAATAAAAACGCCCTCGATGGAAATTCAAAAAGACTTTAAAACTTTATTGCAAAAAGAATATCAAAAAAGAATGCAGAAGAATCGTCTGTATTCTCTAAGAGCTTATGCGCGCTTCTTGGGAATCGACTCTTCTTTTCTTTCAAAGATCTTTGCATCGAAAAGACCTATCACTTCTAAGACGATTGACAAGTTGAGTGGTCCCTTGAATCTCACTCGCACGCAGATTGAGTACTACAAGGGTCTTGCTGGCTACGGCGTTGGCGATGGGGCTTTCAAAGCTTTAAGTGAGACGGAATTTGATGTGATTTCAGACTGGTTTCACTATGCCATTCTTGAGATGACTCACTTAGATTATTTTGTTTCTGATCCTGCGTGGATTGCGCAACGGCTGAAAGTTCCGGTTCAAGATGTCGCTGAGGCGATTCAAAAGCTTTTAAGAATGGGTTTACTGTCCCTGGATGAGAACGCCCGTCTGCGTGTGAATGAGAACTGCACAACGACGACGAATCCATTTACGTCAGCGGCCTTTAAGAAAATTCAAAAACAGATCAATCAACAGGCTATTGAAGCTCTGGATGATATTCCTTTTGAAAAGCGCAGCCACTCGACGATCACGCTTTGTGGAGACAGTGAGCGTCTTGAAGAAGCTAAGAAAAAGATCGCGGCTTTCCGTCGTGAACTGATGGTGTTCTTAGAGTCCGGCGAAAAGAAAGACCGGGTTTTTCAAATGAGCATCAGTCTTTTTCCTATTGTCGAAGAAAATTAATTTAATCCTGAGGGGGATTTATGAAAAAGCTTTTTTCTCTTTTAACTCTTTCGGTACTGCTGACGGCACAATTGAGTCATGCCACTAGAAAAGATGGACAAGAGGCTCACGGCACCGTTGGCAATAAGTTCTGTGAAGAACTCGCAAAAGTGATCGATTTGCGTTACAGCCCGTTTGCTGATGAATGTCGCGAATATATTCGTGACGAGAAAAAATCAGACAACGCAACGACAACACCGCAAAAATAAGAAACCTTATTCGCGTGTGACTTCCTTGATAATTTCAAATGAACGCAGACGATCTTCGTGGTCGTAGGCATCAGAAACAATGATGAGTTCATCGGCCTCTGTTTTATTTATTAATTTTTGTAGGCCTTCACGAACTTTTTGTGGGTTTCCAATCACAGAAGTACGAAGACGCGACAACACAAGATCTTTCTCGGCGGGTCCCCATAAGCCATCCATGCTTTTTACGGGAGGCTGCAGGGAGACTCTTTGATTGCGGATGATGCCCAAAAATCTTTGATAGACTGTGGTTCCTAGTAGATGGGCTTTTTCGTCTGTGTCGGCAGCCAGGACTTGGACGCCAACCATGACCTTGGGTTTATCTAAAACATTGGAAGGTCTGAAACCGACGCGGTAAATATCTATGGCCTGCATCATCAGTTCCGGCGCAAAGTGGCCCGCAAAAGCATAAGGTAAGCCGAGTTCCGCTGCCAATTGTGCACTGTAAAGACTTGAACCTAAAAGCCACAAGGGCACAGGAATTCCAGCGCCAGGAATGGCGCGAACTTTTTGACCGTCGTGCACGGGTGCAAAATAATATTGAAGTTCTTTAACGAGGTCTGAAAACTCTGCTTCTCTTCCCGTCATTTCTCTTCTGAGCGCGCGCATCGTAAGACCGTCTGTTCCTGGAGCTCGTCCTAACCCTAAATCAATTCTATCAGGATACAATGTTGCTAGAGTTCCAAATTGTTCCGCGATAACAAGTGGCGCATGATTAGGAAGCATAATACCCCCTGAACCCACACGAATTTTAGAAGTTCCACCCGCAACGTATCCAATAAGAACGGATGTCGCAGCACTAGCAATCCCTTCTAAGTTATGATGCTCAGCCAACCAAAAACGATGATACCCGAGACGTTCTACGTGTTGAGCCAAATTCAGAGTGTTTTTGAAAGAATCGGAAATCGTTTTGTCTTGAGCTACAGGAGCTAGATCCAAAACGGAGAGCTGAACATCAGAGAGTTTTTTCATAAGATCACCTTTAAATGATCTTATTGTAACAATTTTGGATACATTTATCCACGTAAATATATTATTGCCGCCAAACGAAAATTTTAGTTTGAATCATATTTAAGTTAAAGCCGTGCGGGCTTTTAAATCAAAAACTTCAGGTTCCGATAAGACATGCAGTTTCACGTCGTGAATGGACATCGTTTGATCTGCAGAGGCTTCAGAAATATTTGTATAAGTGACTTCTCGTCCATCTAGAACGTAGACGGCATTGTCTCCTAAGATTTTAAATTTGTTTTCTTCGATAACGATGGCCGTGCCTTCATCAATGCCGATTCCTAAGATGCCTGGATTCAAGGCGACGGCTCCTAATAATCTTCCAATGCGGCCTCGCTGTGCGAAATGTTGATCAATGATCATGTTCTCAACAAAACGAAGACCCGGAGCCATCATCCAGTTTCCTACTTTATGCGATTCACCGTTTTCTCCGCCAACGAGCATAGTTTCGCCCATGACAGCGGCCCCTGCTGAGGTTCCGGCCAGAACGCCTCCTGCACGAAAAACTTCGATGATGTAGTCCATCACGACTGTGCCGCCCAGCTTGCTTGTGAGTTTCAATTGGTCTCCGCCGGTAAAGAAAATTCCTTTGGCGTTGTGAAAAACTTTTTCCAGATTCACTTTCTCGACATCATCAGGCTGATTGACGTGGAGATGTTCAAGGTTATGGACTTTCAGTTTTTTAAAAACTTTTTCGTAGTCATTCCAGACTTCCGACGGAATTTCGCTGGCGGCAGTGATAATCACTAGCTTTCCGTTTTCCAAACGGCGAGCAATTTCTTTGAGAATTTTCATCTCACCGGATTTATCTTCTTTACCACCAATAATAATCAAAGTTCCATGAGGATGAGCAACTTTGGCGTGAGTTCTAGCTGCTTTTTTTGTCGTTTTCTTCACCGATTCCATAAATGTCTAGACCTCTTCGTGAGAAATCCATCCTGTTACTAAATACAAATTTTCCGTCTTCAAGGAACACTTGTCCTCGAGAAATTACATGTTTAATTTCAAAGTTTTTTGCATCAATCACTGTCAAGTCTGCGTCGTGCTCGACCAGAATCCGGCCCTTCCTACTGAGCCCCAAGGCTCTGGCTGTGTTCACCGTAAAGTGTGGAAGAAGTTCTTCTAAGGTGTAGCCGTGATTCAAAACGGCATCACGCAATTCCCACCACAACTCAGAAGGAGAGCCTATTCCTGCATCTGAAGACACGGTTAATTGATCCAATGGGCCGCCAAGTTCACGGTAGACCTTATACCAGTAAACGAAATCTCGATCCCAGAGATCAAGATCAACAAAACACCCACGCTGGGCCATTTCGATCGCTTCTTCAACAAGAGCTTTGCTTCTTCCTATGTGCGTGATGTGAATTTTATCAGGAACGATGACGTGAACTTCCATAAGATCGCGCAAGGTTTTTAAACGACGATCGCCGCCACCGGCATGAATATGTGAAATACCAGGCTTGTTGCTTAACATCCCGCCCACGTACGCATCCACCATCGAACGCGCGAGATCGTGAAGGGTCGGTTCTGGAGCCCGGCGATCTGCGATGGCGATTTCTCCAACACCGATGATTTCCGGAATATAAATCACGTCATGACGAACGGAATCAGTGATCGTTCGCGGAGGACAATCATAACCGCCTGTGTAGCAGTAAGCAGTCAGTCCCACATCGTTAAAGGCTCTGGCTCTGGCAACAAGTTCAGGCATTGTCTTTGTCGTCGTATCAACGCCCAAAGTTCCCACGAGTGTTGTGACTCCGCCTCGGACACACTCGGCAATTGTGATGGCGGCACTTTGCGAAGAAAAACCGCCTTTTTCACCACTGCCGCCTGCTAAATGCAAATGCGGATCTAAAATTCCCGGAATAATAAAACATCCGGAACAATCATAAACTTTTACATCGAGGTCACGCAATGTATGATAATCGACCGTCTGAATTTTTTTAATTCTCTCTCCGGCCGTAAAGACATTAGCCTTTATAAAACGACCTTCCTGGAATATTTCAGCGTTCTCCAAATAAATCATCTTAAACTCAACTCATCGGAAGATTGCGGTTTGTATACGACCGTTTGCCCTTCGATTTTATCGACGGGTTTAGGATCAAACTCTCGCAAAATCTGTAAGAGAGGTTTGAGGTTTTCAAAAAAGATAACGAAGATGTCGCCTTTTTTAAGATTGCTTAAAATGCCATGAAGTTCTGTTTTATAGTCGTGGACGACATGGTGCTTTAGATTCGGAAAACTCACATTAAAAATATTTTCCAAAAACTGAGGCACCTCCAAAGGTTGTCTGCCGCGGAGATCTTCGTCATCTCGCACGTAGACCTCATCAAAGACCTTGCCCATTTGATGCGCCGTTAACGTCAATAAATCATCTGAGCGATCTCCGGGAAGTCCGAACATGGCGATCTTGTGAGCATCAGGATGCTTGTAGAGGATTTCACCAATGTTTGAAATAGCATCTGCATTGTGACCGTAATCAATAATGACATGGGCATCGTGAATTCGGTAAATGTTAAATCGTCCTTGATTTTCAGCCGTGGGATTGAAGTTGCGCAAGGCCTCCATGACATGGACTGGCGATTCTCCGAGGGAAATCGCCGTGGCCATCGCCGCCAGAATGTTTGAAATTTGAAATGAAGCGCCCGAAACCCGAGTCAATGGATAATCAATACAATGACCTAGACTGAGGCGATGACCATTCACCACTCCTAAAAATTCTTCGTTCTCGCACCAAAAGGCATCGTGCCCCATCGACAGATGAGCCGAGAGAATCGAATTGTATTCACGCGTGGAATACAGAACGATTTTACGATCCAGCCTTTGAACTCTTTCATTATTGATTAAAGAAACTGAATTCATATCGTCCGCGTTTAAGACTAAAACACCACCTTCTTTCACTCTTTCAGCCACCAGGGATTTGATCCAGACCAGGTCGTCAATAGTGCGAATGCCGTCTTGTCCTAGATGGTCCGCACGAATATTCGTAATGACTGCGGCATCCGACCAATCGTAAGGAAGACCACCGCGCAGCAGACCACCTCGGGCAATTTCTAAAACGGCACACTCCACGGCCGGGTCCATTAAAATCATCTCTGCAGATTGAGGTCCGGAAGAGTCTCCCTCTGCGATCTGTTTGTTGCCGACAAAAACTCCGTCCGTGCTCGTCATGCCCACAGTAAACTCGCTATCTCGTGACATGATTTTATTTAAAAGACGGACCACGGTGGTTTTTCCATTTGTGCCAGTAACGCCAATGATAGGAATACGTCCGTGCTCACCTTTCGGCATTAACATTTCAACGATCTCGTCACCGACAGTTCTTTCTCCTTTTTCAGCATGTCCCAGGTGCATGCGAAGACCGGGACCCGCGTTGACTTCGATCACTTTGAACGATTCATCCAATGGTTTAGTAAGATCTGCAGAAATAACGTCGATTCCACAGATATCAAGTCCAATCAGACGCGCAATTCTTTCACACAACGCTTTTGTTTCATCGGGGACTTGTTTTGTAACATCCGTTGCTGTTCCTCCCGAAGAAAGATTGGCATTTCCACGCAAAGTTACGACGCGGTCTTTTTCCAAAACAGTTTCAAGGTTCACAGAGTTTTTATTTAGATGCTGAATCATGATTTCATCGACCACGATGGTTGTAAGAAATCCGGAATGGCCCGGTTTTCTTAAAGGATCTTTATTTAGCTCGGCAATAAGCTGTGTGATAGTCGAAACGCCGTCGCCCTTGACTTCCGGCGCCCGTCTTTCGGCTGCGGCGATGAATTTTCCGTCAATTATAAGAATACGGTAGTCGTTGCCTGAGCACATTTCTTCAAGCAAAAATGCATTTGATAAATGGCAAATATTCTTAAACGCTTCTTTGAGCTCTTCAAGATTTTGTAAATTAAGAATGACTCCCTCACCATGATGTCCATCCACAGGTTTTAATACATACGGTGCATGAATTTGCGTTATGGCTGACTCAAGTTCTTCTTCGGAATGAATAAGAACGCCATCAGGCACGGGAATTAAGGATTGTCTCAAGAATTTTTTCGTCACTTCTTTGTCCTGCACAAGGTCAGAAGCAATCAAGTTTGTTTTGTCCGTCACGGCAGCTTGAACGCGTCGAATTTTCTTTCCCCAGCCTAATTGCAAAAGGCTTCCGTCGCCTATCCTTTTCACGGGAATGTCTCTTCTTTTGGCGGCGTCGTAAATACACTGGCCGCTGGGACCGAGGGCTTCGTTTTCTACTTTTTTTATTTTTTCCAAGATGGATGCCAAATCTACTTCTTTGTTATTTAAAAGGTCCATCACGATCTGAATACTTTGTTCGCAGCAAGCTTGCATCGTTGGTGCGTTCTTAAAACGCGTGATAATATCATATTGCCCTGGAACACCCGCAAACCGGGCTTTACCGTAATTGACATCAATTCCAACAAGATGACTGAGCTCCAGGGCCATATGTTCAAGAAGATGCGCAAAATAAGTACCTTCATGAAGGCGTTCAACAAAGCCGCCTTTTTTTTCTGTTGAACAAGTGTGTTCATACAAACCAGGTAGTGATTTTAAAAGTCTCTCATTAAATCCGGCTATAGATTTTGTTTCCGTATCGACGAGATCTTCAAGATCAATTCTCATAATGAAGACAGGTTTATAATGATAAACATTTGGACCTAAAATTTTTCGGAAACTGATAATTTTCATACAACCGCCTTGTGGACATAAAAATCATATTGTCAGATAGAATCACGCACAAAAGACATTGTTTGGGAATTTTAATTTATTACATTCACGATGCACTTTAAAACTCTGTCATTTTGTATTTCCTCTGCTACGGTGTACTTTCAGGCAATTGCACTCTTAAACTTTCTTTTTCTTACAGGAGGACCTAATGGATATTTATCAAGCTTTAAAAAAGGATCATGTCGTCGTACGAGGACTTTTAAATGACTTAGTCAATTTGCCAGAAGGAGACAAAGAAGGAAAATCCCAGCTTATTAATAAGATCAGAGATGAACTGATTCCGCACGCTCGCGCTGAAGAATCTGTTTTTTATAATTCTTTGCGCTCATTAAATCTGACAAAAGACATTGCCATGGAAGGTTACAAAGAGCATATGGAAGCGGAAACTCTTTTGCGTATGCTGCAGCTCCAAGACAAAACTAAGATGGATTGGAAGAACACTGCGCAAAAGTTACGACAAGCTTTGGAACATCATATTGCTGAAGAAGAAGGTCGTATGTTTGAAGCGGCTATGAACAATTTCACCGAAGAAGAAGCGCAAATGTTTGGTGAGGCCTTTGAAAGACTCAAACCTCAAATCAAAGAACAAACTATTGTCGGCACAACCTTAGATATGGTGGCGAACTTAATGCCCCCGCGCTTTTCTGAATTATTTAGAAACGGTCCTAATCCTTAATGGGAGATTTCTTGATGAAAGGGCGGCGGTTCCCGACGCTCTTCATTTTTATCTAAATATTTAATTTCAAAAGCGCTGGTTGGTATAGCTAACTGCACATTTTCAGCACGGAATCGATCAATGAGCTTTAGCAAAAGCTCTTGTTGCAAATCCATGTACTTTGCAAAGCTGGGATCGTTCACCCAGAAAACGGTTTCAAATTTTAAGAATGACTCGCCAATTCCAGAGAAATGGCACCTTTCAAACTGCAATAAAGAAATGGCTACAACGTACTCTTTAACCCAGTCAGGAATTTGCTTTAGTTTTTCAGAAGACGTTTCCAAGGGAACTGAAAATTTTAACGAGACCCGGCGTTTCCACATCCTCTTAAAATTTTTCACTCGGCTTTCAAGAAGATCTTTGTTCGCAAAAATAAGTTCTTCGCCGGTAAGACTTCGGACTCTGGTTGTTTTGACTCCAATATTTTCGACAGTTCCTTCGTCGTTGCCGACAACGATATAATCTCCGACAACAAAGGGTTTATCTAGAATTATAGACAGTGATCCAAAAAGGTCTCCCAAAATATTTTGGGCCGCCAACGCGATTGCGATCCCCCCGATTCCCATCCCTGCCAACATAGCGCCAATATTCACGCCGATGTTGCTGAGAGCGATCATCACCAGAGCCACGACGAAAAAGACATTCATTGCCGTCACAATAATATTAATTGCGGAAGCGGAGCTTGCATCGGTGGACATTTTCTTTGTTAGATAATTTTTTTGCCAGGTTCTTAAAGCGTAAATTCCCCAGATGCCGACTTGAATAGTACTAACAGCGACAAATACGACATAAAGAGCTTTTTTTATTTCAGGACGAGCGTCCACAAAACCGCTTAACAGATAAAAGGCAGCGACAAACAAAACCCAGCTGCGGGTGTTGTCCAGGCAACTAATGATAAAATCATCCACCTTCCAGTGAGTATTCTTAGCGATCTTCTTCCAGCGATTGACCACAAACTTAAGCGTATATTTAAGGCCGGCAGAAAAAATGATCGCCAAAACAAAAACGACCACCCACTCCCACACGCTTCCACGCGCAATCAAAGGATCAAAATGAACAATGTCGTATTTCATAGCTGTCACTCATTTTTAATGATGCTGATTTTTCCGTTGGTTTCTAAAACTCCCAAACGCACTTTACTGATGTCGTCGACGCCTTTTTCCCTGAGTGAACTTTGAATTTCGCCTAGGGTGATATTTTCTTTGTCACAGAGTTTTTTATCGATCTCACCCTGTTTAATAATGATTCGCGGCTCTCCTTCTAAAAGGCTCTCCAATTTTTTTGATTTATAAAGAGCCACATCAAAAAAATAATTCATGAGAACAAAAGTTGAAACCGCGAGGAGTCCCGCCGCCAAAGAAGTGTCTCCTCCCGTAATCCCAGCACTGACGGATTCACTTATGATCAGCAGAAGGACAAAATCAAACGGACTCATTTCACCAATCTGCTTTTTGCCGACGATGCGCAACAGTAGATAGACGAAAGCGTAAACAACGGCCGAGCGAAGAATGTATTCCCACCAGGGATGCAGAAGATTCCACATATCGTCCCTCCGTGAGATTTAAAAATGCCGAATTTTTGTTGAATTCGATAGCAGTATTCCGACAGATCTTTTCAACAAATCTGTCGGAATGAAGATGTAAATTTACATATGATTTATATTAACGAGCTTCGTCGAACTTGCGGCGAAGTTCCGCTTTCACTTCGTCCACTCTTGCAGCCAAAGTGACTTCGAAAAGATCGTCAGCAGAGATTTTGTAGAGCTGCCCTAGCTTTTTAAGAGTGTTGATCGGAGGCATCGATACACCACGTTCCCAGTTTGAAATAAATTGCGGTGTTGAATAGCCCAGTTTGTTTGCGACGTCTCCTTGAGAGAGACTGGCCTTCATGCGTTTTTCTTTAAGAAATTCTCCGAGAATATTCTTTTTAAGCCTCACGCTGCCTCCAAATTTACAGGTTTCAAACAACATAACGCGAAAATTATTCGTTTATAAAGTTTTTTTTGTTTCTAACCAAAAAAAAGTATGTGAAAGGTTAAGTTTTGAATTTACACGGGTTGGCAAAATCTTGATAAGTTTGACTGAAGCAATTGCAGCTAAAGGCCTATGATGAAGTCATCCATAAGATGAACTTGCTCTCGCGTGTCGTGAATGGTGGCGAGAACGATATTTTTTAATGCCTTTACCTCTGAAGAGTTGAGGACTTGTTGTTCGAGGTGATCAAGACGGTCTTTGATGGCGTCGTGACGCTCCGGCGATTCTTGAAGGGTGTCTTTGAAAAGCTGTTGGCGGATTTTTAGAATTTCAGCCCACAATGAAGCAAGAGTTGAATTTTCTAATTCATTTCTTAATGCTTTCCAGTCACATCTAAAATAGGACGGAAAGAGCGAATGCCTTTCACACATCGCGCGTTTTCTTTCGTCTAAAAAAGAGGCTGCGCAGATCCTTCCTTGAGGAGTTCTGATTTGTTGAAGATACCACTGGATGTTTTCTGTCATCGCGACGACGGATGCGGCTTCTTCTTTCTTAAATCCCATTTTTGCGAAGACCTGTCCTACTCCCATGTACAAAATGGCGTGCTCCCAGCGGTCGCCTCCTTTTGTAGGACTGCCTCCTAGAAGAACAAAATCGCCGACCCTAAGATCGGTAGAGGTTTTGAGAGTCTGACAATAGGGTGTTTCTAGAGCGGCTTGAAAAAGGCCTGAGTCAACGTAGGCAGCGTCGTCGATAAAGCCACTTGCGTAGGCCACCGAGGCAAAGCAATTGGGCCCATCCTGTTTAAAAGAGCCTGAGAGATTGAGAAGATCTTCCACACGCCCCAACTCTATCTGCCCGGTTTTTCCGGCAGCGCTGAGACTTGTGAAAAATAAGAATAATAATAGAATTCGGCCCATCAGCCCTTTTTATGCAAGGAATGCCAATGGGTTTTAGGGTGATTTATTGACTAGAGATTCGGCAGTGATGACAGAATCTGTCGGTGGTGTTTCGGGAGGTTTTTGGAACACTCCCGCCTATGTTAGAGGCCGACTTCTTCGTCTTTTTCGGGAGTCCACTCTAAGAGGGACATTTCAGAGGTCTTCGTCCAATCGACTTTCACTTTGCTGATGATGCGAATGGTGACTTCGTTGCCGTTGATGGCCCAGAGAAGCGTGTCACCTTTGGAGATGCCTAAGGCTCTTCGGACGCGAGCTGGAATTGTTGTCTGATTCTTCTTAGATGCTTTGGAAGTCGCAGATGATTTGCTCATGCTTAAAGAATAAAATGCTAAAGGCTTGTTGTCGAATCACTACTTTAAGACCTTCCACAAACAAGGCTTTGTTCCAGGTCTTCTCTTATCCATTGAGCCTCCACTCGAGGCTATGCTTTTATTGAATTATGAAAGTAAAACGCATCGTCGCCAATATTCAAACGAAGAAAATTTCTGCTGCAAAAAGATTCTACGAACGCATCTTGGGCCTTGAGCTTTTGATGGATCATGGTTGGCTTGCCACTTATGGTAATTCGGCGAAGATGATGGTGCAAATTAGTTTTGCTTCCCAAGGCGGGTCTAATACTCCTGTCCCCGATCTTTCGATTGAAGTAGACGATGTTGATGAGGCCTACCGCCGCATGAAAAAAGGTCGCTTTAAGATTGAGTACGCACTCACCGAAGAGCCTTGGGGAGTGCGTCGCTTTTTCGTCCGCGATCCTTTTGGTAGAACAGTGAATATCTTAGAGCATCTATAAAGGCTACATATTCGAATAATCGAGAACGCCTACTTGATGGATCATCTTCCAGCCTTCATTGGTCAGCGAATATGTCTTGCACGTTCGGCCTTTCCAATTCATCTCCTCACCCGTCTTTTTGTTTTTCCAAAGCGTATCAATATCTACGACAGCAAAAGCACCGTCTTGCTGGTCAGACACCTGGATTCGCTTGATGGATCGATTGTTGTGAACTAAATCGTGAGTGTCGAAAAGTTGCTGCCAACCTTGCTTCCATCTTTCAGCATTGAATTTTCCCTGAACTAACACCCAATCCATCGGATCGTGATGTTTTTCAGTCGGAGGCCAAGGCCAAACCATATCGTTATGAAAGACAGAAATCAGTTGATTGACGTTCTTAGAATTCCAAGCTTCAGTTTCTCTATTGACGATCTCTTTAATCTGATCAGTGACGGACATAGCGCCTCCTTATCACCTTCATAGCACGAAAATCAGGGAAAGACGTGATTAAGTAGTTCTGTCAGCGCTTTTTCATATCTTTGCGACTGACCTTGAATCAAAGCGCGATCCGATTTTTTATTTATCTGATGTGTCGCGGTTGCGATCGAACTTCCGTGAGTGAAATCGACCAAGATTTCAAGCCAGAGCTTTCTTTTTGCAAGGGACAAACCTGCGTCCTTCAACAAAGCTTCGAGGTAATTCGTGATTCGTGCAGCCTCAATTGAAAATGCGTCTGGTGTTTCGAAAATACTTAGAGATAAGTTTGGATGCTTTAATACTGCGGCGTAGTAGTTTATCAGCAGAAACTCCGTGCGTTTTCGTGGAGTTCCTGTGCTTTGTTCAAACTTTTGGGAGACATCTCGGTACACGTAATCAGAAAGAGCGCGCAATAACGACACGCGATCTTCGACGTGATTATAAAGTGCCATCGGTGTGACACCTAAGGCATCTGCTAGAGTTCTCATTGAAAGTCCTTTTGAGCCTGATTCATCAAGAAGCTGAAGGGCTGTGGTACAGATATCCTCTATTGTTAAAAGTGCTTTCCCTTTGGGACGGCCTCGTTTTTTCATTTATTAACTCGATAGTGCGATTGAACCAAACCCGATGGAAAAGCTTTTGTGCTTACATGACTTAAAGATATATCATCGCTCACTTCACCAAAGAGAGAACGACCGGTTCCAATTAACACCGGCACTTGCGTGATCACCATGTCATCAATCAATTGATCGCGAAGAAATGATTGAATCATTTGTCCGCCATCGACATACACTCGCTTAACGCCTTCTTTAGATAGCGAGACCATGATCTCTTTCGGAGATTGGATCATGAAACGCACCCGGCCCTCTAATTCTTTTGGCACGGGTTTACCTGCAAGCGTTTTGGAGAGAACGATGACAGGCTTCGTGTATCCCCAAGGCCCTAGCGTTAAAACTTTCTCGTAGGAGTTTCTTCCCATAATAATGACATCGATGTCTTTGATAAAGTCGTTGTAGCCGTGGTCTTCATTTGGATTGTCGCGACTTAAGAGCCAATCGATATCGCCGTCTTGTCGAGCGATAAATCCGTCGAGACTGGTGGCGATAAATACGTGAGCTGTGGGCATGGGCGGTCCTATTTTATATTTAGTATACAGTGTATATTAAATATAAAATACAAAAACGTCAAGACCACTATTGATAACTCTTTAAGAGCCGTGACGAAAGCCTTTTGCTCTAAATTTTGGGAAATATATAAGAATGAACTTTGAGACGCATTGACTTCAGTGAGTCGATATCGCGTATATGGCGCTCAAACTATGGCATTAAATTACACCCATCACTTTTATAGATGTATTCAAAAGTGAAACTACCCTTCACAAAAAGAATCCTATCGTTTAATTGAAGATTATGAATAGAATCAAATATAATAACACTAGGTGCATATGCTTCAGTTGAAATATCGATGAAATACTTTTCATCCTCAACCTGAATTATCACCCAGCAATGACCAATAGGCTGTCGATCTTGCCCTTGTCTAAACTCTATTATCACTCTTCCAGTACGACGATCCTCAATTCTAAGATCTCCAGATATAATCTTTGCATCAATATTTAAATCAGAAAGCCCCCCATATAGTGCAATTGAATCCATTTCGCAATTATGACTAAAACCTAAACGGTTCATTTCTATTATTCTAATAATCTCTTCTCTTATTGTATCTTGCATTTAAGAATCATAGAGTTGTTTTCAGTACTTTAAAATCAAATTCTAGTTTACAATCAACTTGATACAATTCCAAGGGGAAGGGGTCCATAGTTTGATTAATAACTATATTTTTTTTATTTTTCTCGGCGCAGTAAGTGGTGCTGTATCATTGGTATCAGCATCATACGGATTTACTCTTCTGGCTCAAAAATTGGCCGAAGAAAAAGAAAATGATATTTCGATTGTGGATGCAAGCTTCGATCTAGTTTTTCATTTTGATAAAAGTAATTTTAGTAGAGTCAACAAAAATGGACTTCATCAAGGTCGAGCTCTTATTACGTTCAATATACGTGAGCACAATAGCGAAACCGTTGTGGGCAGATTTACCATTCATGGATCATGGCAGCAAGAAGCGGCGGGGTTCATAGATGGTGGAGAAAATAAAACAGCTTTTTCGAGCACGGACCAAATTTTACAAATGGTACGCATGAAGCCTGATATAGAATTTATCAACAATAAGGCGAGATACCTAAAATCGGGAAAGAAATACCATTTCGATATACTTGGTTTGCCTAATCCTCCCACGTTTCTCCTAACTCCATCTAAAGTTGTTATTCGCACAAAGTTTGGAGAAACACATCTGGCGGAATCATTTGAAGGACCATTCAACAGCAACTGGTATTCGTTTACACTTGTTGTTCCTTAAAATATCTAGAGCTACTATTGTTTCATAAACAATAATCTTACTAACCAGACTCAGACAGTGTGTTGTTTTGTGTTGCACGAATTTTTAAACGAATTTAAACGCGCAACGAGACTCGTTAACGAGTTCGGATACTTAGATTATTCAGGGATAAAAAGAGAAAAAAATGGGGTGAGTAACGGGGCTTGAACCCGCGACACTCGGAATCACAATCCGATGCTCTACCAACTGAGCTATACCCACCACAAAGGAAGACCAGTTATAGGGCTTTGGGGATAAAAGTGCAAGAGGGAATTTAACCCAATTTATCGCAAAATTGAAAAATCTTAGTAATCACAGGGAGCTACGACGGGTTGCGCCTTACAAATACTGCTGGCTTTTTCAGCATCCAACAGCGTCTTTTCGGCCCAATCCCCGTTCGCATTACAGCGTTGACGCTCACAGATGGCTCCGGCTGACACCAAACATGCCTTTTTCTCTTTTTTAGGGTTGTTCGTGCAGATCCACGAACACTCGTTAAATTTACCGGGAGGATTTGTGCAAATCACGCCGTCGCGTTTTAGCTGAGCCAAAGCGGCTTTGCTTTTTTCTTGCTGACGGGCCAAATCTTTTAGACGTTTCTTCTCTGCATCTGCAGCACGACTCATATCCTTAGCGTCAACCGCAGTGACTGCCGTCAAATGACCCTTGGGGATTTTCTTGCCTTTTAAAAGAACATCGTAAGCAATCTCCCCACCCTCAAGAACTCCTTGAAAAGCGACTTGCTGACCGGATTTCACAACCACGGATTCTTCGCCGTTAAGTGCAGAAAACTCCATCGATCCATCCAGCATTTTCACACTTGAAAAAGCTTTTCCGGGATTGATGGAAAGAATGTATTTTCCAGGAGGAGCGAGGAATTCAAAAAGGTCCGAACGTAAGGCCACGTTGAAAGGACCTTTTTCTTTTGGATTTTGCTCCCAATAAATATCGCCAGACTTTAAAATGACAACCGGAGCTTCGCCGCTCTCCCACGAGATCACGGGCATTGAAACTTCGCCAGAGCCTAGCAAAGTAAAACTGCGCTTTTCGTCCAATTGTACTTTTACAGATCCCGATGCCGATGTTTCTAGAAGAGCTTTTTCGCGCAAGACTTGTTTAGACTTTACTTGAAGTCTTTTACTATCTTTCCCCGTCAACCACACCTGCCCTTGCCATTCACGCAAAGCAGGATATTTGGGAGCTTCAGCAGAAACTTTCACCGAGAAAATGAACGGCAGAAGTAAAAGAAATGCTTTAACCTGAAGACTTTTTCGCACGTTCGATCTCCCAAAGCTTGGCAAATTTAAGGAACAACGAATACGCGGCTCCCATAGAAATAATAAAACCAGGAAGGCCATCTAGAAATCCGCATTTCACAAAATATGTTTCAACGAATTTTCCAAACGGCTTAAAGATCATCTTGAAGTAGGAAAACTTCTTTCCCTCTTCGGCCAACTGCTTAGCTCCCAAGGTGGAGTAACGATCGTTCGTCACAACTTGATCGCTTAGGTTGTCAAACACCCAGTGCAGAAGATCGCGCTTCATTTTAAGTGTTTTCTTTACTTCCACTTTTTCATGTAAAGCCGCGGAATTCCACTGCGATTTGGTTTTATTATAAAGTCGTAGCTGGTAATCAGGATACCATCCGCCGTGCTCAATCCAACGACCCAAGTGATAGGACTTTCGCGGGAAAAGATAGCCTGCTTCCGGATCTAAATCGGAAAAGCTCTCAACTATTTCTGCACAAAGTTCGGGACTTAAAGCCTCGTCGGCATCCAGAGCCAAAACCCAAGAATGTTTTGCTTGCTCAGTGGCGAAGGCTTTTTGCGGACCAAAACCTCTCCATTTTTCCTTAAAAACCCGAGCACCACACTTTTCAGCGATTTCAACGGTGCGATCCGTCGAAAAGCTATCAACAACAACAACATCGTCGGCAAAGGAGGCCGAGCGGATGCAACGCTCGATATGAGCTTCTTCATTCAGGGTGATGATCACAACGGATATTGGCAGTTTCGTCACACTTTCAAGATTCTCTTTGGATCAAGGTCTTGTCAAATGATTCGCGACTCGATACCATTTTTGGGTCGAAAGGTTTTTATTCATGAAATTTGCTAAATACTTCGTTTTAGGTCTTTTTTTAAGCTCCTCTGCCCATGCTTATTTGAGCATCGCTGAATCTGGTGAAATTGTTCCTGCAGGCATGTATCAAGTGGGAGTTGAACCGCAACTTTTGATGAACAAAGGTGGCGGCGCAAACTTTGACGTTTTCTTTGATACGCACATCAACGATGCGACAAGTGCCCGTATCACAATGGGTGCTGGAGCTGTGGACTTCAACGCTTTTGTGAGTGCGAAGTGGATGCCGTTTCCAGATGTTGATAACCAACCAGCGATGGGTCTTCGCGTGGGCGCAGGTCTTGCGCGCGATGAAGATGAAAACTTGCTGCAATTGCAGGTAGCTCCCCTTGTCAGCAAAAAATTTGATACAGAGTACGGCTTGGCCGTTCCTTACTTAGCCGTGCCATTTACGTTTCTCAACACAAAAGAGGAAAATACGGTGGCGTCGAATTTGACTGTTGGCAGTGAGTTTCACTATGCCGACTGGAATCAAGTCACATTGGGCGGAGAAGTGGGCCTTGATCTGAATAAATCTTACTCTTACATCTCAATCTTTGCTACATTCCCTTTTGAAAGCCAAAAAGGATTTGGGAAATAATATGCTATCATGGTTCTTTAAGGACGACGCCGGAACAGCAGCAGATCTTTATGTAGATCTTGGCACTGCGAACACTTTGATTGCGGCTCGCGGAAAAGGGATTGTTCTTAACGAACCGTCTTTGATCGCCTACCAACAGACAAGTCCTGGCAAAAAAAGAGTGATCGCCGTTGGAAACGACGCCAAAGAAAAATTGGCAAACAATCCCGGGAGTATTTTTGCGCAAAAGCCTATTCGCGATGGCGTGATTGCAGATTTTGAAACGTCGGAAGTGATGCTTCAGCATTTCTTAAGTCAGCCGGGAGTGAAATCTGCATTTTCTCGCCCACGTGTTGTGGTGTCTTTGCCTTATGGCGTGACTGAAGTTGAGAAAAAAGCCGTTATTCAATCTTGTAAAGCCGCAGGCGCAAAAGAGGTTTTTCTGATTGATGAACCGATGGCTGCGGCTATTGGCTCGGGCCTCAATATTCGCTCTGCAGAAGGCAACATGATCATCGACATCGGCGGTGGCACAACAGAAGTCGCCGTGATCGCCTTAGCTGACATCGTTTATTGTGAAGCAGCTCGCGTCGGTGGCCATAAGATTGACGATGCGATTATTGATTACTTCCGTCGCTATAAAAAACTCATTATTTCTGAAACGACGGCGGAGTATTTAAAAGTCTCTATTGGAACTGCAGTTCCTAAAAAAGACATTCGCACCGCAACGATTTCAGGACGTGATGCCGACACGGGAATGAATAAGACTATTGAAGCGAGCTCTGAAGATGTGGGGCTTGCTATGAATGGTTGTATTCAAGAGGTTATTAATGCGATTCACAGAGCTCTTGAACACACTCCTCCTGAGCTTGTTTCTGACATTATCGAAAGAGGAGTTGTTCTTGCTGGTGGTGGCGCCTTGATTCGCGATTTTGATTTGCGAATTCAAAATGAGGTGCGCTTACCTGTGAGAATTGCAGAAAGCCCTCTCACAGCCATCGCCAAGGGTGGCGAAGCTGTGTTGAGCGATCCAGAGCTTTTGGATAAAATTCAGTTGGAAATTTAAACGTAGAGAGGGGTCGATTTCGGCCCCTTTTTAATATCTTCACGAAGAAGTTTTAAAAGTCTCGCTGAAACTTCACCTTGTTTCCCCTCGCCGATTTTTGTGCCTTCATATTCAGTCACAGGCAACACATCTAGCGTTGTCCCGATCATCATCACTTCGCGGGCCTCTAGAAGATCTTTTTCTGAAATGTCTTTTTCTTGAATCGAAGAAAGAAGACCTTCATCTAAAAGAGCACCGGCTAGTTCAAAACTGCGCATCATCGTTGTGCCTTTAAGAATCTGACGAAGTTTGGGACGAAGAAGATTTTTATTTTTATCTACTAACACGATGTTTTCAGTGCTGCCCTCCGTGAGAAATCCTTGCGGATCAATGCCGATGGTGAAATCAATCTTGCGATCGACACTTTCTTTTTTCATCATCACGTTCGGAAGGTAATTGCAGCTTTTAATCGTTGCAAACCAGGGTTCCTTGGGAGCGACCTTGCTTCTGCCGACTCTGACACCGTTTTGGTATTTTTCTTCTGCGATAGGCGCATAAGAGGTCACAACCAAATAAAGTTGCGACGCAATGGAATCATAGGGATTCGTCGTGAAACCACCCGGACCGCGGGAAATATAAAGGCGCAGAATGGCGTTTCTCGCACCCGTCGCGATTGTTGTCTTTGCAATGACGTCTTTGATTTCACTGAGTGACATTGGAAGGACAATTCCCAGCTGAGCCGCTGAGCTTTGCAGGCGCTCTAAATGCTCCTGCAAAAGAAAAGCGCTGCCATCAACGACTTTGATCGCTTCAAAGACACCATCCCCGCGGTGCACAAGATGATCATCGATGGGAACCATCATGAGACTTGGGTCCTTGACGATCCCCCCCCACCAAGTGCTGTACATCGCCAAATAAGACTTTTGCGCTGAATAGGAGCGCTCTTGAAGTTTGGCTTGGATTTCAGAGGGGGATAAAATTGAAACAGACATAGTAACTCCTCAATTGATTTTTTTATCTTAGTTGCACGCCACTAGGGGTAAAAGTTTTTTTGTTTTTAATTTGACGGCCCTCGATGGAGGTCCTGAGAATAAAGAACAGCATCAGGGAGGATCAAATGTTAAAACTTTTCACAATGTGTTTTATTATCGTTTCGCTGGCTGGCTGCTCGTCAATGCAAAGACACCGCACTCCAACTCAAGATGACACGAAAGTTCTTTTAAAGGATCAGCAAGGAAAATCAAAAGAAGCTCCTGCGCAGGCAACAACGAACGGTCCTAAAGAAATCACTCGTATCGTTCCTGAGAATACTGAGGCTGAAGCCCAAAGCCAAGCAAGTGAAATGAAAGAAGCTGTGGCCGCTGCCGCTCAACATATTCAAACGTCTCACAGTGCTGAAAAATCAGTTCGTGAAGCCGGCCCCGTACCTCCGGAAAAAGCACAAGGCTGGTTAAAAAACGGCAACACTCGTTATGTAAAAGGTTTTTTCCGTAACGACGGAGCTTCCTCTAAAGATCGTCTTCGTTTGGCTTCAGGACAAAAACCTCACTCTGTGATTTTGTCTTGCAGTGACTCTCGCGTTCCGCCGGAAGTCGTTTTTGACCAAAAATTGGGCGAAGTTTTCGTGATTAGAACAGCGGGTGAATCTTTGGACGACAATGTCATCGGTAGCATTGAATACGCCGTGGAGCACTTAGGTTCTAACTTGGTCGTCGTTATGGGCCACGAGTCTTGTGGCGCTGTCAATGCAGCATTGGCTTCTTTGAAAGGGTCTTCTTTGGGAAGTCCTGCTCTTGAAGGTCTTGTGAATGATATTAAACCTCGCGTGCAAAAATACGCGAACTCGACTCCATCCCAAGGGCTTTTAGAGGAAACTTGGAGTAATGTGGACGGAGTGGCGAAAGATCTCCTAGAACGCTCTGCAATCCTGCGTGACGCTGTAGGTTCGGGTGATGTAAAGATAGTGAAGGCCATGTACCACTTTGACTCTGGTCTTGTGGAATGGCGCTAAACTGAAAGGTCCCGCGAAGATGAATCAAAACCGTAAAATCCTCATGACTTGTGCTCTCCCCTACGCCAATGGATACATCCATTTGGGTCACTTGGTGGAATACCTTCAAGCTGACTTCTGGGCACGTTTTCAACGAATGAGAGGTAATGAGTGCGTTTACATCTGTGCTGATGACACGCATGGAACTCCGATCATGGTGAAAGCTCGTGAGATGGGTATCACGCCAGAAGCTTTGATTGCGAAAAGCTATGAAGAGCACACGAAGGATTTTGCGGACTTCCAAGTTGAGTTTTCTTTGTACGGTTCAACGAACTCCCCAGAGAACAAAGCTCTTTGTGAATTCTTCTACCAAAAAATGGTCGAAGGCGGTCACACACGTACGCAAAAAATTCAGCAGCTTTACTGTAACCACGACAAAATGTTCCTTCCTGATCGTTTTGTGAAAGGCACGTGCCCTAAGTGTGGCGCGAAAGAACAGTACGGTGATTCTTGCGACGTGTGCGGTTCGACTTATTCACCAAGCGACATGAAAGACGTTCATTGCTCTTTGTGTGGAACGACTCCGGTTCTTAAAGACAGTGAAAGTATTTTCTTTAAGCTGAATGACTTTAAAAAATATCTTGAAGAGTGGATCCCTCAGCATTGCTCTCCTGAAATTTCTAAAAAGATGCTCGAGTGGTTTAACGAAGATCTTCATGATCTGGATATCTCTCGTGATGAGCCTTACTTTGGCTTTGCGATCCCAGGTACGAACAATAAAAAATTCTTCTATGTTTGGGTGGATGCTCCGATGGGATATATGTCCACGACAGAACAGTGGGCAAAAAAGAATGGCAAGACGTTGAAAGACGTATGGCAAGATCCAAGCCGTGAAGTGTATCACTTTATCGGTAAAGACATTGCGCGCTTTCATACGATCTTCTGGCCAGCTTTCTTAAAAGCGGCTGAGTTCAGATCACCCAATCAAGTTTTCGTTCACGGTCACTTGATGGTGAATGGCGAGAAAATGTCTAAATCTAAAGGGACATTTATTGCGGCTCGCACTTATTTGAACCATTTGAATCCTGAGTATCTGCGCTACTACTATTCAACGAAATTGAATAGTTCGGTGGATGATATCGATTTGAATCTTGAGGATTTCGTCAATCGTGTGAACTCCGAGCTTGTGGGTAAGATCACAAACTTGGGATCTCGCGGTGGCCAAATGCTTAAGAAAAAAATGGACGGCATAATGAGTGAACCTGATGCGGAAGGTGCAAAACTAATCGCTCACGCTCAGAAAACAGCCGAAAGCATAGCTGCTCATTATGAAGCTCGCGATTTTGCAAAAGCGATCAATGAAATTCGTTCTTTGGCCGATGATGCGAATAAATACTTTGATGAAAAGGCTCCATGGAAGACATTGGAAGCTGATCCTGCAGGAACTAAGCAAGTTATCACGACCACTTTGAATATGTTTAGACTGCTTGCGATTTATTTGAAGCCTGTTCTTCCTTTCTACACAGAAAAAGTGTCGAAGCTTTTGGGCGAAAAAGATTATCAATGGTCGGATATTCAAACGGTTCTTAAGAATCGCCCTATCAACGACTACGAACATCTTGCCACTCGCGTAGAGGCTGACAAAGTCAAAGCGATGGTTGAAGAAAGTCGTAAGATCAATGAAGAAATTCAAGCTGCGAAGGCCGCACTCGCGGGCAGTGCCGGAGCGCCGAAGGGCGCGCAGGCTGGAGCAGCTCCAAAGGCGACGGCTCCTTCCGACAAGCCTGCTGAAATCGAATTCCCTGATTTTGAGAAAGTCGATTTGCGTATTGGTCAAGTTGTTGAAGCGGAAGAAATCAAAGAAGCGGACAAGCTTCTTCGCTTGAAAGTGGACATCGGCCAAGGCGAAATTCGTCAGATCATTTCTGGCATTAAAGCGGCTTATAAGCCTGAACAACTTTTGGGACGTAAGGTTTTGGTTTGTGTGAATTTAAAACCACGCAAAATGAAATTCGGAATGTCTGAAGGTATGATTTTGGCAGCGGGCTCTGGTGGCAGTGACTTATTTGTTCTTTCTGCAGATGAAGGGGCTCAAGTCGGCCAACGAGTGAAGTAATGACTCTTTCACCGCAGGAGAAAAAATCGCTTGAGGAAATTCATAGGCTCTTTTTAGAGCTTGAGAAGTCGAGTGAATTTTCATCTCCTGCCCTACAAAGTCTTAAAGACAAAATCAAAGCTCTTAAAATTTTTGATAATCCTGATGTTTCACGTCTTGCGGAGTTGGAAAAACATCTGACTCCTGAGATGACTTTAAAACATTTTGTAAGCTTTGCGATTCCCTTTGAACGTCTTCTGCATAAAAATCTGCAAGACGATGATTTTCTGATTATTGAAAATGATAAAAACGAAACGGCGGAAGAACGCCTGCCTTTAGTTTTTGTTTTGGATAATATTCGATCGGCTTTTAACGTGGGCTCGATCTTTAGAACCGCTGAATGCCTGGGCGCTGAGAAAATTTATCTTTGTGGTTACACTCCAAATCCAACTCAGTGGAAAGTTGAAAAGACTGCCATGGGAACTCAAGAGTATCTTTCTTGGGAAGAAGCTCCGAAGCTTTTAGAATGCCTTGAAGAGCTTAAGGACGAAGGCTACCGCATTGTCGCTCTTGAAACTGCGGCGAGTGCCGTGGACCTTTATGAGCCTTTTGAAACGGAAGCAACAGCCTTTGTTTTGGGAAATGAACGCTTCGGTCTTGATCCTGAAATTTTAAAAGTGATTGATGAAGTTCGTATTGTGCCTTTGCGCGGACGAAAGAATTCCTTGAACGTGGGAGTAACAGCAGCAATTGCTGGATTTGAATGGATGCGACAATGGCGTCAAAAGAAATAACTTTCGCGCCGATTGGTGTTTTTCATAGCAATCAAGTGCAGCCCTATGAGGCTGGCAGGCAACCTGATGAGTTTCATTCTGAAGGTGTGATTGAACTTGAGACTGGCCATAATTTCGAACAAGCTCTGACGGGTCTTGATGGTTGCGAGCGCATTTGGGTTATTTTTAGTTTCCATCACAATCCGCATTGGAACCCGATGGTGCTGCCTCCGCGCGGGCGAGATACCAAGATCGGTGTGTTTGCGACTCGCTCCCCTTACCGTCCCAATTCCATTGGGATGAGCTGTGTGAAAGTTCTGCGTATTGAAAAACTAAAAATCTATGTAGCGGGGGCCGATCTTTTAGATGGCAGTCCGATTTTGGATATTAAGCCTTATGTGGCTTATGCGGATTCATTTCCAGGTGTGGAACCTCTTTGGTTGCAAGATTCAACAAAGCACTCTGTGGGATTTTCTGAGAAGGCTCTTGAGCAATTGGATTTTTTGGAATCTCGCGGAGTTTCTCAGCTTAAAAGTTTTTTACAACATCAGTTGGAATATGAACCTACGAATTCGAAAAAGAAACGTGTGAAGGCTGATGGGGACAGTTTTGTAATTGCTTACCGAACGTGGCGAGCTATTTTCTCTTTAAATGAAACTCAAGTTTTAGTGGAAAAGATTTTTTCTGGATATAGCGAAGAAGATCTACAAAACCAAGACGATCCTTATTCAGACAAAGACATTCACCGCAATTTTAAGACGCTTTTTCTGTCTCTTGAACGGTAGATTCTGATAACGTTCCCATCTGCGTTTTAACGTAAAAGTAAAGCGGCAAAAATCCGGCAAATCTTGCAACGGAACCTAAAACAAAGACCATGTAATAACTTGTGATTTTCTCTCCAAAGAACCACAAGAATTTCCCACCGATATAAGTTCCTAAAATAATCGCCAGAGAATTTAATAAATTGTAAACAGTGAGAACGGGAACCTTCTCTTCTTGCTTTAAATCCTTAAAGAAGATCAACGAAAGTCCGACTTCCACAAAGGCCCACGCTAAACCACTTACAAATTGCAAAGCAAAAATAAATACAGAATTACTGCTCACAGCCCACATTGCTGGCAGCGGAACAATGGCTCCCGCTCCGAGCACTAACAAACTAAATCCCGATGTATTCCCGCGAAAACGATCAATCAAGCTGAGCGCTAAAATTTTCCCCACAAAGAGAATCCCAATGGCTGTCATGTATGTGCCGTAATCCATCTTTATTTGCGCCAGCATATAAGGAGTCACAAAGGGAGACGAAACAAACACAGCCGCTTGAAATGGCGCTAAGAAAAAGAAAAAGCGACGTTTTGAAGTGTTGGCCCAGAAGACTTTCCAAGAAGCCCTAAAACCCAGTTTCGGCTCACGAGTCCACTTCGGATCAAAATACTGCGACGATAAAATAAATGAAGAAATCAGACGGCAACCAAAAGCAAAAATGAAGAGCATTGTGAAAACAGACGAGAAAGGTCCGATTTCCACTTTATTGTGAAGGGCGACTCCCCCACCGATAAGACCGATTAGAATACCGATTTGCGAAACTCGGGAACGTTTGGAGAAATAACGATTCCCCTCTTCGACTTGCACCAGGCGTCCCATCCAATAGTTCCATGCAGGCCCTGCTGCAAACCCCGATCCCCAATACAGAGTTAAAATAAAAAACAGTGTCCAAAAATTCGGAGCCCGCGTCGCGGAGAAATAAATTAACGGAATGAATGTCAAAGCTTGCAGAGTTGTTGAAGCGACAACCCAATGCTTGTGAGATTGAACTCTTTGTAAGCCGCGTGGAGTGAGAAGTTGTAAGAAGGCGCCGCTCACAATCGGAAGAGTTGATAAAACTCCGGCAAAGATTTCACCCATGCCGATGGATAATGAATAAGCCGGCAAGTAGGTCTCGCCGGCTCCAATCATGAGAGAGCAAAGAAAGGCGTCAAATAGACTTAAGCGTAAACTCTTTTCTCTCATGAAAACGATCAGTGTCCTTTTCTAGCTTTCTTGCGCATTTCTTTTGCGCTGGCCACTTCCTCTTTGCAAGAAGCAGAAAGTTCTTCTTTATGTTCTTTCATGCACTTCATCATGTGACCTTTACCAGGTTTCACGTCTGCGCAGAATTTTTCTACGTCATCATGACAAGCCTCTTTCATTTCCTTCATGTGCCCCTTCATTTTTTCCATGTGGGCTTTACATTCGCCAGACACTTTGTCTTTGTTTTCTTTCATGCACTTTGCAATCGCTCCGCCACCATGCTCGACACCTGCGCACAACGTTTCGCGATCTTTCGCGCAAGGCCCCTCTTCGTGAGCCATCGACAAGGAACCAAAACCTAAAACCAACGCACAAACTACAATCAGTCTTCCCATGTTGTTTTCCTCCTAGGAGACTTTATTGTAGTCATAGCTTATTTCAGGATACAAAGTTCTCGAGGTCTGGTCTCATTAAGACCTAAGTAAAGTGAATCGCCCCCATGGTTAAAGTTGCAAAGAAGGATGCAACTATAAGACACCAGAGGTAGCTAAAAAGGATAAAAACTCCGTCCTTTTCCATATAACCGATGGCACTCAGAACGATAGCAATCACAGGCACGGTATTGGAAAAAGGTATAGGTAACGGCAACGCTAAAAGGAATGCATTCACCACGACCACAATCAGATTCAAAATACGAAAGAACCAATGGTCGTGCAGAAAAATCATGCGCTGTTTTATTATTTTGGAAGCATGTTTCCAGATTTTCTCCGCCAACTCAGAAACTTTTAAAAGAACGTCCGATGAAATCTTGAGATTTTCAAATTTCTTTGGAAGCCACGGTGGACGATTGAGGTACAAAAAAAATGCCACGATGGCGACCAGAAGTCCTAGCGGGGTGGAGAGTCCTGGAATAGGAATCGGCTGCATGAATGGCAGACAAAGGAAAAGCATAAGCATGGCGTGCCCCTCTTCCCCGAGAAGCTGAAAAATCCGGTGCAAAGTGAGATCCCCTCGCGAGGCCTCTTCTTGCAAAAGATCCATGGCGGCAATAAATCGACTTTTCAATTTGCCTTCCTTCGTCGCAAACTTTATCAATAGACATTCAATTGACACTATCATTCTAAAGGACCGCGTATGGATTGGAAGATTTTTGCGAGCACTTTCATCACTATTTTTTTGGCAGAGATGGGCGACAAGACACAGTTTGCGGCTCTCGCTGCCTCTTCACAGTCTAAATCCACTTTAACAGTGATGATTGCCGTTGTTTTGGCATTGGGTCTAGCGGGTGCGTTAGGTGTTATCTTTGGTCGTTTCTTAGGAACTCTTCTGAATCCACAAATTATGAAATACGTTTCTGGAACGTTGTTCATTCTTGTTGGAATTTGGGTTCTAACAGCGAAGGGTTAGTTAGTAATTGCAATACTGAGATCTATCGGTATTGAAACCGCGAAGAGCATCCGTTAGACGAAAGCGGATTCTCTTCCCGCTTAAGTTCGTTGAGTTGATATTCACGGAATACGTGAAGTCCAAATAGTATCGACCTTGTCTTGTAATCACATGGCCTGAACCTAAATTTTCAAATGAAATTTCGCCCGTTGCTGAATCCACTTGGTAGCGGCCTGAAAACTCCGTATCGAACACCGCTGTGTCGACGGTATTTGTAAATTCACGATAACGAACGTCGTAAGTTCCGTTTTTATTGAGATAAAGTTCTGACTGCCCTACTAAAACATTTTGTGGATCGGTCCAAAGCATAATGCCCGAAGCTTGAAGAACTTTGAAAACCAAGTCCCCGTTTTCACACGTGCCGTCTGTTTGGTAGTACATTTCTTCAGGAATCCAGATTTGCTCTGAAGACGAGAGATTGTAAGAAAGATCTCCGCACGACGTGAGGATAAGAGAAAAAAATATTCCTGAAAGTACCTGATGTGTTCTTCTCATAAAACATATTTAAAGATATGTGAGTGTTACTTGTCATAGAGATTTGAACACTTTGGTCTCTCGTCTTGGTCTTGTTTATTACAGATGTTGATGGAATACCAAGTTAAGAGAGTAAAAATAAAAAACCCATAGCCGAGGCTATGGGTTTTATTATGTTTTGATTTAGAAGCTGCTCCAGCCTGCGCGCCATCCGGCGCTCCGGCACTGCCCGCTTCCGCGGAGCTTCAGCCACGCGGAAGTTGTCCGCCGACTAGATAGTCGCGATCAATTGAGCGATCAACAAAGATACGACAGACATAACTTTGATCAAGATCGCGATACCAGGACCTGAAGTATCTTTGAACGGGTCACCGACAGTGTCACCAACGACAGCTGCTTTGTGAGCGTCAGAACCTTTTGGATGACCTGGCAATCCACCTTTTTCGATGAATTTCTTAGCGTTGTCCCATGCTCCACCGGCGTTTGCCATGTAAAGAGACAATGTCGCACCCACTGCCAAACCACCTGCAAGAAGACCTGCAAGAGCTTGAGGGCCCAAGATGAAGCCAACTGCTACTGGAGCAAGGATAGCGATCATACCTGGCAAGATCATTTCGAACAAAGCCGCTTGAGTTGCGATGTCTACGATCTTAGCTGGTTGTGGTTCCGCTTTACCTTCACGAAGACCTGGGATTTCTTTGAATTGACGAGCGATTTCAACAACGATTTTTTGAGCTGCTTTACCAACCGCAGTCATAGTTGTTGAACCAACTAGGAACGGAAGGATTGAACCGATCAAGATACCGATCAAAACGCCAGAAGAAGTAAGATCCAAAGACATTGCTGCCAAACCTGCTTGCGTACGAACGTGGTTTACTTCCATGTTGAATGCAGAGAATAGAGCAAGAACTGTCAAGATCGCAGAACCGATCGCGAAACCCTTACCGATAGCTGCTGTTGTGTTACCAACGGCATCTAGTTCGTCAGTGATGTCACGAACGTTTTTACCAAGACCCGACATCTCAGAGATACCACCCGCGTTGTCAGCAATAGGGCCGTAAGCATCTACAGTCATAACAACTGCAGTACCTGCCAACATACCAACGGCTGCGATAGCGATGCCGTAAAGACCCAAAGCGTGGTCCGCGATGTAAGCTGCACCAACAACGATCAACATTGGGATTGCAGTTGATTCCATACCTACCGCCAAACCACGGATCACACCAGTACCCGCACCAGTCAATGCTGCTTCAGCAACAAGACGGATTGGACGAGCCGCTGTGTAGTACTCAGTGATAAGACCGATCAAAGCTCCACCAAATGCACCCGCTGCCAAAGCAACAGTCACAGATTGGCTGATACCGAACATTGGCATCACGATGAAAGACGCGATTGTCAAAAGAATCGGTGGAACGATCAAAGCGTTACGAAGAACTGTCGCAGGTTTTCCATTTTTGAAAACGCGCGCTGCGAAGATCACGATGATAGAGATCACAAGACCCAAAGTTGAAAGCAACAATGGCAAAGTCACACCCGCTGTGCGAGCTGCTTCTGCGTCTCCACCAGTTACTAGTGACGTCAATTTTTCTGCTGGGATTGTCAAAGCAATCGCCATTGCAGAAACGATCGCTGCAACCATCGATTCATAAATGTCAGCACCCATACCTGCAACGTCACCAACGTTATCACCCACGTTATCTGCGATAACACCTGGGTTACGAGGATCGTCTTCAGGAATGTTCTCTACGACTTTACCCGCGATATCCGCACCAACGTCAGCGGCTTTAGTATAGATACCACCACCGATACGAGCAAAAAGAGCGATAGAAGAAGCGCCCACTGCGAAAGAGTGAAGAATAGTTCCAACGTGCTCAGTGCCTTTGAAGCACATGTAAAGTGCGCCAAGACCGATCAAGCCAAGACCTGCAACGGACAAACCCATCACAGCTCCACCATCAAGAGCGACTAGCAAAGCCGCTGCTTTAGAACCAGTCGTTGCTGCTTGAGATGTACGAACGTTTGCGTATGTAGCGGCTTTCATACCGAAGAAGCCCGCTAGCAAAGACAAGAATGCGCCAAGGATGAAAGATCCCGCTGCGATTCCGCCTAGAGCGTACCAAAGAGCCAAGCCTACGACGATTGCGTAGACAGTCAAAACCTTGTACTCACGCACAAGGAAAGCCATTGCGCCTTCACGAACGTAGCCCGCGATGCGATTCATTGTCTCGTTACCAGATGGTTGCGCCTTCACGCGAAGGTACAAAGCCAGGGCAACGACCAAACCAACCACCCCAGCAATCGCCGGAGAAATTAGCAAAGATTCACTAAACATTGTTGCACTCCATGTTTGATTTCTCGTTTAAATTACGAAGGCTTAGAGATACCTGTCTTCATTGCAATTAGTCAATCTGGAGTACGAGGCACTTCAATCGAAGTGCGCCGCATTAAAAGATCTTAGGAGCGATGAACGCGAAGAAAAATCCGGTGAGGAAAACAAGAACTGATAGAATATAGACGCGAGAAGAGAACTTTCTGCCTGAAATACAGGCATCTCTGAGTTTCGGGTCAATGGGACACGGAGCGTTGCGGTTTCTCCAAAGAAGAAATCCATTTAATGACAACATGATTCCGGCGAACACAAAAACTGTGAGCTTATTTTCGGAAATCCAAATTAGACCTGGAACATTTCCGGCAAGGCCCGCAAGAACGGCTCCCATGCCAAGGCTTACGAGTAAAGCTGGTAGAGCACAACAGATCAGTGTGCCCGTTGAACTAAACAGAGTGAGAAACGTAAAGAACTTATTTGTTGAAGCTAGCTTCATATCCTGCCTCTTTTAAAAGAGTTTGGATTTTTTCGTGAGTCATCTTCTGCCCGTCTTTGTACGTGAGCTTTACGAATTTGTTTTCAAGGCTCACATCGACGTTTGCAATTTCTGGCTGCTCTTTAAATTTTTTCGTGATGCCTTGAGCGCAGAAAGAGCACACCATGCCTTTGACTCCGACGGTTTCAACTTCTGCTGCGAAAGACGTTGTTGTTGCGAAGAGAATTGTTAAAGAGAGAATTAGTTTTTTCATAGTTACTCCTTGTAATGCTTCAGTTCCCGCGCGTGGCGCGCTCCACTCTGCCGACTGCCGTCGCTTAAAAGTGCACCATATAATTAAATGCCCAGCCTCCGCCTATAGTGGCGCCAAGTTCGATCATTGCGTTTTTATAGAACATGCGAATGAATTGAGTTGTCTCAATAGCCTTGTCATTTTCTTTGTCGAATTGAACAATGAGCCATGTGTTGAGTTCACTAAACTCTGCCAAGTAAGGGGCGACGCCGAGTCGTCCTTTAATGTGTTCATAATCTGTACGATCTGCTTTATCAGAGTCCTGTCGAAAAAATTTATTATACTGAATGGATGTATAGTACTTGCGAGATTCCCAATCGGCTTCGACGGATCCTAGAGCGACACCTTTGATTTCGTCATAAGATCTGTCACTTCCGTAACCCGCACTTAAATAAATATTTCCCTGCGAGTCATCGTTGTTCCAACGTTTCGCAAGAAAGTTGATTCGCGGAATTGTGAATTCAAAATTTTCCATTTTAAAATAATTAAGACCGACAGCCCACTGACGATCAAAAGAGTACGTCAGTAAAAGCTCGTTCTCTTTTTCTTTATTATAAGACATGAGTGACACGGCTCCTTGAAAAGAAACCGGATGTGCATTGGCTGTGACGGCACCACATATAAGTACTAAAATTCCAAGTATCAATTTATTCATATTCTCATTTCCTTGTTGTGCGCGCCTTTAACTATCATTAGGATGAAGCCAACTTGGTTGTGACAAACGGATGAAAAAAAATCTGCAAGATCTAACAGACGAAGAGTTACTCATTAAATTGTCCGAGGGCGAATATAAGGCCTTGGACCATCTTTATTTGAGACACTCTGGTCGTATTCTAAGCTACGCCCACCGTCGCGGTCTTCCGACGGAGCGCGCGGAAGATTTATTGCAGATTGTATTTATGCAGCTTCACCGTAAAAAACATCTCTACGACCCTCGCCATTCGGCCTTAGCCTGGATCTACGTCATCACGCGCAGTGAGCTTAAAGACTATAGAAATCGCGAAATTAAGGATTTTGCCGAGTGGGATGATTCGTTGTCACAAACCGACGGGGCCGCTCCTATATTAGAGACGAAGGATGAAGCTCAGGCCTTGCTTAATGAGCTTAAACCCCGCGAGCAAGAAGTGATGAAGCTTCGTTATTTGGATGAGCTTGAGTACAACGAAATTGCGGAAATTTTGAAAGAGTCCGAAAGCAATATTCGTCAAATCGTGAGTCGCAGTTTGCGTTTGTTACGCAACCGGCTTGCGCCGGGCAGAGCTGCAGAGCCGCAGGCTCGTAAGCTGAAGCAGAAGGAGGAATAATATGAAAGACATTAAAAAAGATTTTGAGTCTTTTGTGAATGATCCGGCAGACGCTGCTGGTTCCTCTTTTGTTCTTTCTAAGATTCATGAGCAATTGCAAAACGAACTTCCTTCTGCGTGGACTGTGGCGACGAAGTTGGGTTTTGCACATTTGCTGGGTTCACTCGTAACTTTGATGAGCTGTTCGCAGTTTGGTGTGCAGCTCTTTTTTGATGGCGGCGGATTGATGCATTACTTTATGAAGATCAGTCCTCAGTTCTGTAACGTCTTCTGTGGTGCTCTTTATCTTTCGATTTCATTCTTGATAGCGCGAATGATTTTAAAACGTGACGAATGGTTGATGATTTTGCGTTCGCGCGTTTTAAGCATCTCAACACTGGCTTTAGTCTCTTTGGGCGGCTTAGCTCTTGTCAGCCACGAAGTGACTTTTGAAGCGGGCCTTTTGTGGCTTTTTGGTGCGGCTTTAGGAGGAGAACTTGTGACTCTTGTAAAATCTCCTACCCTTTGGCTTACACACAAAGCTTCTAAAAAATAACCCGGCGCTATTTCTTGCCTTCATAGACCTTTAAAAGTATGCCATGGGTATGAAAACATGGCTTTCTTTTGCATTTCTTTTTCTTTCTTTAAGCTCCCCTGCTTTTGCAAAATCGCGCATTGCTTTTTTAGAGCTTTATGATCGCAACGGCGAGCTTGTGCAATACGAACCAGGCGGAAGATTTTCTCACACAGCCATTCAATTTGATGAGATTGGTGATAAGTGGCTCAACGCCTATCCAGGCGAAGGTGTCGCGATTGTTTCTTGGGAAGACCTGCAACACCGTGGTGTTGTCGCTGATATTGTTGAGATCCCGATGGATGTGCATTTGTCCCAAGTAAAACCTTACATGGGTCGTCCTTTTGATTTTTGGTATTCGTGGAGTGACGATGCGTTTTACTGCACGGAACTGATTGGAAAACTTTTGGGAGTTCCGACACATCCGATGAAGTTTAACAAACAAGTCTGGCCGAAAAGTTACTGGAAGTTGGAAGGCACTCCGGGATTGTCTCCTGATCAGCTTTGGAAGTGGGCGCGGGAACTCAGTCCTCAAATTTAATCTTCGTCAGCTTTCCACTTTTCTCCGGTCGAGGTTAAATTACTTGAAGAATGACTTTCAAGAGCAGATGAAATCCTCTTTACAATATACTTTGCAGACTCGAGAGCTTCCTTTGCATCTTTTTCTTTATAAAATTCGGAAGGCGTAAGATCTTCGCTACCATAATATGCTAGCTCACGATCTCGACGAAGACTTCGTGAAATATCACAAATTTTTTCGAGATCCTTTTTTATTTCTTTAGGCAATTTATTTTCTTCTTGCGTAAGAATTCCGGAAACATCGTGAATACCAAATACGTCGATTTGACACTCTAGCAATAATGATCGCAAAGCGAGATCTACAACTTTATTGGATTCCACAATAACGTCAGACCAAGATTTTTTCTTAAACAAATACTCCACTGAGCCAATTCGAATTTGGGCTCTTGCAATATAATCTTCAATTAAATTGTTTCTCATTTTCACCAGCTTAGTAAACAATACTTATTATACTTATGCGAGCTTAAGACGAATTTCTAGGGGAAAATGGTCCGAGCTCACTACTGTGTGATGCACTCGGGCCTTAACTACGTCAAATCCTCTTACGAAGACATGATCGAGCTTAAGAACACGGCCGTCGTCGTCGAGATCTAAGTGTTCTAGATTTAAATCTCTAAAAATACTTTTCATGATCATGTAGCGTTTGAAATTCCAGGTATTGAAATCTCCAGCTAATACGATAGGTCCCTTGAATTCAGAAATCTTCTCTGCAATTTCGTAGAGGGAGTTTGTGAATGCTCCCAACGTCACGAAGTTCAAGACGTGCGTGCACACGAATAAAGCTTTCGTGCCTGCGAAATCATATTCGTTAAAAAGTGTGAGCTTCGGTGTTAGCCAAAAGAACTCTCTGGTTTTTGCGCGAATAAAATCCACAGCTTCGGGACGAAGCTTAGAACCGATTGCCACGCCTGTACTTGAAAGATCTTTTTTATAGTGAAAACTCTGCGCCAAATGCCATTCGTAAGAGGAGAAATTTTCTTTCCAAAGTTTTGGCATGCGCTGATCTAGGATCGCCTCTTGAAGAAGGATAAAATCTTTTCCTTCTCCGAGTCGTCTAAAGTCATTTTCAAAGATGTGGGCTTTTTGTCCCTTATAGACATTCCAAACGAAGATATCAAACTCCGACGGAGCGACAGAGGGAGCGATAAGCTCGCTCTCGCCGATCTTGAGTAAGACTTTTTCTTTCGCAGGTACGATATAAGGAACCATTTTACTTACTTCACCTTGCTTAAATAGGTTTCATCCACTGTGGCTACTTGCAAACCTTGCGCTTCTTGGCGCTCTTGTTCTGCGAGCAGCGTTGAAAGATAACGTTCAGTTGTACTTGGAATAATCACCACGATCCACTTGCCGCGATTTTCTTCACGTGAGGCTTGTCTTAGGCCTGCAGTGATTGCGGCTCCCGAAGAAATTCCTACAGGAATGCCTTCGGTTTTTATCACTTCACGGGCCATCTTCATCGACTCTTCGGAAGAAACTTGCTCTACCCCATCAACAACGGAGCGATCCATCACACTTGGAATAAATCCCGCACCGAGGCCTTGGATTTTGTGGGGACCTGGTTTTCCTCCCGAGAGCACAGGGCTTTCTGTTGGCTCTACTGCAATCATTTTTACGCTTGGTTTTTTCGCTTTTAAAAATTGTCCAACACCTGTGATGGTTCCTGAAGTACCTACGCCACTAATGACCATGTCCACTTTGCCATCAGTGTCGTTCCAAATTTCCATTGCTGTGGTTTCTTTATGAATTGCTGGATTAGCAGCATTATCGAACTGCCCTGCCATCCATGCGTTCGGAGTTTTATCCATCAGCTCCATGGCTTTTGCGATAGCCCCCTTCATTCCAAGAGGCCCTGGAGTTAGAATGATTTTTGCTCCCAACATTAAGAGCAAAGTTCTGCGCTCTTGCGACATTGTCTCTGGCATTGTCAGAGTGATTTGATAACCTTTTGCTGCGGCCACGAATGCTAGCGCGATCCCCGTGTTGCCACTCGTAGGTTCGATGATTTGCATTCCGGGTTTTAGTTTGCCTGTGCGCTCAGCGTCTTCGATCATCGCAAGTCCGATACGGTCTTTGACGGAAGCTAAGGGATTAAAAAATTCAAGCTTAAGAAGTAACTTTCCTGGCAGCCCCTTCCCGATTCTTTGCATTTCAACCAAGGGGGTTTGACCAATCGTCTTCGTGATATCAGAATATACTTTCATAAATGTGCCCATTCTGGTGAGAGGTGGCCGTTCATCTATGATACTCCTCTCCGTCAGAGGAGCAAAGCAAACTGTGTTCGATTTCTGTCAATAAAAAGGGGTTTTCTTATGGCGACTCAACCTTATACTAGCTCTGTGACAAGCCACTGTTTCCGTTTGAGACCGGGACAAGACCTCAAAAAAGAGCTCCTTTATTATTGCCAATTGCATCACCTCCACGCGGCCTGCGTTGTCAGTTCCGTTGGGAGCCTAACAAAGGCCCACATTCGCCTGTCGGGAGGCAAAGACGTTGTTGAATTTCAAGGACCGTTTGAGATTGTTTCTTTAACTGGCACCGTAGGCACCGGCGGTGTGCATTTGCATATCTCTGTTGCGAACTTTGAGGGTGCGGTGATCGGTGGTCACTTGATGGATGGGTCTGAGATTCACACAACGGCTGAGATTATGTTGTTGGAGAATCAGGATTTGACGTTCACCCGTGAGCAGGATGGGCATACGGGGTATAAAGAGTTGGTTATTAAGCAGAGATGAATGGCTTCCACTCTTTGAGCCAATCATTTTTAAACAAATCTTTTGGGTCGCATTTGTAAAAAGATTTTCTGTCTTTTAAGTTTGAGAATTTATTTTTTGCTTTGGGAGTTTTCTTTTTCATTTTAACCGACTTTATGGAAAACATTTTCCAAAATGGGCTCATTTGGAAATTTACCAAAAATACCATCAAGGGTATCAAAGCTAATATTGTGCTCAGCTCTTTCCAAGCTTTTATATGTACTCTCTGAAATATTAAGATCAGCAGCAAAATCCTTTTGAGACTTTCCTTCTCTCTCGCGGATAAAGTAAAGACAAATTGCCAACTTTTGTTTGCTGTTCAAATTCAAGTCCGTCAAAATATATTTAAGATTCCTAGATGCATTTTCAATTTCATAGCCAATAATTTTAGTTTTATCAGCCTTCGCAACAAATTTAAAAACGTCACTGTGTCCAGTACGAGTTTGCGTATTAGGAACGTTCATCTCGAAGTGCACATACATAAGATCATTTTCTGCCAAGTACTTAAGATAAACTACATGATACGCGAGTTCTTTTAAACATCAGACATTGCTTGCCCGTAGCGTAGCTCTTTAGGTCTTTCATTATCGTGTATTGCGATCAAAGAAACCTCACGAGCATCGTGATTAACAACCCATCTAATCGAATAACGACCATCATAAACAGGCTTTCCACGAACAGCAGACGTCGCCTTAATCGTGCCCTGCTCGGGGAAAAGAGTAAGATCTTTGATCAAATCCCTAACTTCCTTTTCAAACTGTTCAGCTTTTTCAATTGCGAATTCCACGTCATTACCAGCTTCAACATTCGAGTCGATAATGTACTCACCAACGACAGCAAAATCTTCTCGAAAAGATTCAGTTAGAACTTCAGTATAGGGAGGAATTTTCACCCCGCAGCCACCTTTTTATGCTTAGCTCTGGCTGCTGCCTTTGCTTTACTCATTGTAGTAGAAAGTGAATTTCCGACATCAGCTCCACGAACAACACGGCCTTCTGCAACTGCTAGCAAACCCTTATGAACACCACGCAGTTCGACTAACTCAAGCATTAGGCGCTCATAAGCTTCAGCATTTAAAATCACCACTGATTTTCCACCTGGGCGATTTACTTTCACAACTTCAGTATCAGCCATATCAAGCCATTCTTTCAAATTAGCTCTAAATTCAGTTCCACCAGTAGACTCCATAAGACCTCCTAATGAAAAAGTACAAAAAATGTACATTTTTGTCAACGTCAAACAGGCGCCATGGATACCCAGAAGAAAACATTCATATGTATATATGTAAATTATGTGTAAATCAAGTGATTTATCACATTGAAGTTTGCTGGAAATTCCAACTTTAATCTTGTGTATTTTGACTAAGCTTTCGACAACAGAACTCGGTTTGAAACATGCCAACAAGAAAATCTGGCATCCATGATAGCTCTTGGCATAATCAAACAGCGGAGGAACTTCATGACGAAGCTTTTCTTGATATTCATTTTGTTACTTTCTCTTCTTGGAATTCAACACGCTCATGCTGAGGCCGCCTTGGGGGCTGTCATCGGTGATCCCACGGGGATCTCTGGAAGACTGGGCATGGATGGCCAGCACTCGCTAGAAGGTGCTCTTGCTTACTCGACGGGGCACTACGAAGGCTTGCATGTGCATGCGACTTATCTTTGGGATCGGGCGCGCTCCTTTGCGACTACGGAAGGACCTATCGAGTTATATTACGGGCTTGGTGTTCGCTTGATTAGCATTAACGGCGGTAAGCACGATGGTGAGATTGCTTTGGGGCCTCGTGCTCCCCTAGGGCTTCTTTATAATTTTCATAATCCCAATGTTGAGATTTTTGGTGAGGTGTCTTTGGCGATGGATTTAGTGCCAAAGACGGATGTTGATTTGGATGTGGGGATTGGGGTTCGGGTGAGGTTTTAACAAACAAAAATCTCACGCACTATATTTTTTCGCATATTGCTTTAGCACCTGACGCATTAAACGTTGGTATTTGTTTCCTGTTTTATCAGCCTGTTCTTTAAAAAAATCGAGAGTGGATCCTTCTATTTCAATTGTGATCTTAACTCGATCATCAGTGGCAAAAAGTACCTCTGGAGGAGGCAAAAAATCATCTACGCGAGTCACTTTTCCCACAGGCATTTCACTTTCAAGTTTTCTTTTTGCTGATTTCTTTTTCATAATACTTTTTCCATTTTCTCCAGCATCCAGCTGCATAGATTCTTATTCTTTTATGGTGAACTCGAAACCTTACCGTCAATACATCGCCATTTACCTTACCAATGCAGAAGTATCTAGATTCAAACTGACTATGCAATTCATCAAAAATAAAAATTCTATTCGGGTCTTTAAAAACAAATCTTGCGGTCGAAAAATCTACGCCATGCTTTCGTACATTGGCCTCTTCTTTTTCCTCACCCCACTCAAAAGACCCTCGAACAATAATAGTTTTTAACATATATCCATACTTTTATACATATAATTATGTGGAGGCATAAATAACGTTCAAAACATAGACTACTTTGCCCTAGAGATTAGATAGTCCTCGCTTAGGGAGCTTTCCGAAGGTCGGAACCCTGACAACCCGCATCGCTACTGATGTAAGACACACCAAAGAACTGGAATATTTTTCGCCAGAACTCTAAACTACTTCGTGTATGTTCAATAAAAAATCTGGCATCGTGGCCCTTTGTTTTTGCATCTCGATCTTAATTTTCATCGCAAGTCTATGGGATAGAACCATCCACATTGATGATGTGTGGCTTGGCGAGTACTCGTTCTGGTTGAACAAATTAGGTTATGTGAAATCTGAAGCCATGCGGGGCTTCTATACTGCCGAAAAGCAACTGTTCGTCTATCACAAGTTCTTTCATATACAGGGAGCCTGGCTCATTCATTGGTTTGGCTTTAAGCCTTATGCTTTAAAAGCATTAAGCCTCATCTACATTATTGCAAGCCTTCCCCTTTTAACGGTTATCTATAAAAAAGGTTCCGAATCTAAAAAGTACGTTCTACTTTTGTTTGCATTGTTTTTATCTTTCTTCCACACCATGAATCTCGGGTTTGTATTCCGTCCCGAAACTCATCTGGTATTCTGGGGGCTGTTAAGTTACCTGCTTCTGGATACCTACTTTGAATCACAAAAGAAATGGCTTCTTGCAGCTTCTGCATTTGTTTCCGGAATTGGAATTGCAACTCATCTCAACGGAGTTGTATTCACGGGCGCCGCCGTTCTACTATTGTGGATTAACCGCAAATGGTGGGCCGGATTTTTTTACGGCGTCATTGCCACTTGGGGTCTCCTTTTCTTCTTTACTTATGACGTAAGGTCTTTTGACGATCTTCACCAACTTTACCTCCAACTTACAAACTGGAGAGATGTTGCTACGGGGAAATATGGTTGGGAATCTCTTTTAAGAGTGTTTTCTGAAACTTCCCGCTACTTCCACAGCCCTCCTGAAATGATCTATTCACTTATGCTGTTGTTGCTTTTGATACCAGCTAGAAAGTATCTTATTCAGTCACATAAAAGAGTTTTGTACTATACAGGCTTGCTCTCGCTTTGCGTAGCCCAAGTTACTCACGGCAATAATACAAACTATCTGATGTACGCTTTGCCATTTTTATTATTGCTGGCCGTTTGGTCATTCGAAAAACTCTTAACAGAAAAACGATCCACCTTGGCGTGGACAGCCGTTGCTATTTTCTTAGTTGGCTCGTGGGGATATGACACTTCAAAGTTCTGGGGAAAAGATATAGAAATTGCCCATGCGGATTTTGCGGAACTTGAAAACGTTGCGCAATTACTTCCAGCAAATTCTAATGTTCTTTCACCGCATGACCTAATATTTCCAGGAGTCGAAAAATTTAGAATTCAGTCCTTCATAAACTATCGCGACAACGTAGAAAAACAACTGCTTCCCCAAACTGCAGAAGCTCTTTTCGCTGAAGCACAAAAATTCGACATCGAGTATGTCGTGGTGAACGAAAGCAATAAAGAATTCTTCAATATCATTGAAAAAAACTATGGCCCCTACAAATTATTGCCTGAGCCATCGCTGAAAAAACACTGGATCTACAAAAGAATGCAGCCCCAACAGACTAAAAATTGATTCGACGATCTTCGACAACCAAAGGACCTTTTCTGACTTGGTTGTGAATAGACGCGACATACTCTCCGACCAAAGCGATAAAAAAGAGCTGGATTCCACTCAACAGGAACAGCCCAATCATTAAACTCGCCATACCGGGATTTACGTGCGAGCGACCATTAACAAAGAATAAAACTACCAAGAAGGCGGCATATCCAAGACTCAACAATGACATTAAAAAACCAAAGATAAGACCTACACGAATAGGTACTGTCGTTGAAGACACAATTCCATTCAAGGCTAGATCAAAGAGCAAACCTAAGCGTCCCTTGGCCTCCCCTTTTTCACGCGCCTTCATAAAATACTTAACACCAATTGATTTAAAACCACACTGAGCAATCAAACCACGTAAGTAAGGCTCATAGTCGTCAAAGAGCTTTAGCGCTTCAACAACCTTGCGATCGATAAGTTGAAATTCTCCCGCATCTAAAGGAATTTTGGCTTTAGAAAAACGATTCACAAATTTGTAGTAGAGCTTTCTGGCATTCTCGATAAGAAACGACTCGTCCCTTTTGTCACGTTGACCATAAACTACCTTGTAGCCCTTTTCCCAATATTCAATAAAAGTTGGAATTAACTCCGGTGGATCCTGTAAATCCGCTGGCATCATTGGAATAACCGCATCTCCGCCGGAGCTGATAACTCCGTTAAACATGGACCTTAGGAAACCAAAATTATTTGCGTTAACAATCACTTTCACACGACTGTCTTGTGCCGCAATTCTCTCTAATTCCTCGACAGTTTTGTCCACTGATGCGTTGTCGCAGAAAATATGCTCATAGTCATAATCCTTCAATTTCGTCTCAAAAAGACTTTTGATCGCTTCATAGCAATCCTGAACGTTTTCTTCTTCATTGAAGCAAGGAGTAACAACGCTAATTAGTTTTCTGTTTGACATGCTAAAAGACCCAACTATAGATTTTCAGTGCGAAACTTATAAAAGTTTATTTAGTTCTAACAGAGAAAAGAGCGACATGAAAGCAGTTATTTTAGCGGGCGGCCTCGGAACACGTCTTAGCGAAGAAACCTCTCTTCGCCCTAAACCTATGGTGGAAATAGGTGGAAGACCTATTCTTTGGCATATTATGAAAATGTACTCTCATCATGGCATTAATGATTTTATCATTTGCCTTGGCTACAAGGGTTACATGATCAAGGATTTCTTTCTGAATTACAGCGCACACATGAGCGATCTCACTGTCGACCTTTCGACAAATGAAGCTTCTTTTCACAACAACAGAAGTGAGCCTTGGAAAGTCACGCTTGTTGATACGGGTGAAAATACGATGACCGGTGGAAGATTGAGAAGACTCCGCGAGCATCTAAAAAACGAAGAAAATTTTTGCATGACTTACGGTGATGGTGTTTGCGACGTCAACATCACAGAGTTGATTGAAGCCCACAAGAAGCACGGAAAAATGGCGACTCTAACAGCGGTTCAGCCAGCGGAACGCTATGGGGTTCTCGAATTTGATGACCACAATAGAATTTCATCATTCAAAGAAAAACCTGCGAACACTCACACGTACATCAACGGCGGATTCTTTGTTCTCTCCAACAAAGTTCTTGAACACATTGCTGGTGATTCAATCATGTGGGAAAGAGAACCTTTAGAGACAATTGCCCGCAGTGAAAACCTCTACGCTTATAAGCATTCAGGTTTCTGGCAGTGTATGGATACCCTTCGCGATAAAATGTTGCTTGAAGAACTTATTAAAACTGGAAAAGCGCCTTGGATAAAATGGACTTAAGATCGTTCTATAAAGGAAAAAAAGTTCTCGTTACTGGACATACAGGATTTAAAGGCTCTTGGCTTAGTTGGCTGCTTTTGGATCTAGGGGCAAAAGTTGTTGGTTACTCAAAAGCACCTATCGACTATCGTGGAAACCATTTTAATTTGACGAAACTTTCAAATGAAATGGCTTCTTATGAAGGAAATACTCTTGATTTTGAGAAGTTTCAAAACGTCATAAAATCTGAAAAACCAGAAATCGTTCTTCACCTAGCGGCGCAACCGATCGTCAATGTCTCTTACGAAGATCCTGTTGAAACATTTCAATCCAATGCCATGGGAACCATACACCTTTTAGAAATCATGCGAAAAACAGATTTCGTCAAAACGGGTGTTTTTATCACTAGTGATAAATGCTACGAAAATCAGGAATGGTTGTGGCCTTACAGAGAAACTGAGACCTTAGGCGGCCATGATCCCTACTCTGCAAGCAAGGCCATGGCTGAAATTGCGATTTCTGCCTATTATCGTTCTTACTTCAAAAAAACAGGTGCAGGAGTTGCTTCAGCACGCGCTGGAAATGTTATTGGAGGAGGCGATTTTGCAAAAGATCGTATCATTCCTGATATTGTCCAAGCAATGGATGAAAAACGTCCGGTAATTCTCCGTAATCCTCAAGCAGTGCGTCCTTGGCAACACGTCTTAGATGTTGCTCGTGGTTATTTAACTCTTGGAATGCACTGCCATCTGGATCCTTCGAAGCATTCGACTCCTTATAACCTCGCTCCACAGGGAGTTTTGAACAAACACAATGTCCTCTATATAACGAAAAAATTTATTGAAGTTCTTGGGCACGGAGAATTTCAAATTGATCCGGCCTCTGGAAAATTTCATGAAGCGAATCTTTTGCGACTTGATCCAAGCAAAGCCATGGAATTTTTAGGCTGGACTCCGACATTTTCTCCAGATGAAACTGTCTCTTTTACAGCCGCTTGGTATGGCGAGTTTTTAAGAAGCAAAGAAAATTTAAAAGCCGTGACCCTAAGACAGATTCAGGAATATTTGAAATTGAGCGAGGGTAAATGAAAGTTTTTGTAACAGGAGCTACTGGAGGCATCGGTCCTTTTGTAGTTCAAGAATTATTAGCACAAAATCTTCAAGTCGCCTGCCTCGCTAGAGACCCTAGCAAACTCAAACAAGATGTGATTGCAATTCAAGGCGATCTTCTTGAGATTGTAAAAATCGAAGAAGCCTTTGCCAATTTTAAACCGGATACAATTGTGCATTTAGGGTGGATCGGTGTTGATAAAACAGAAAAAGGAAACGATTCACAAATCGTAAATTTGCAAGCAGCCGTAGACCTTCTCAATCTTGCGCAAAAGTATTCAGTTAAAAATTTTATTGGAATGGGATCTGAAGCTGAGTACGGAATTCACAACAAGAAAATTGACGAAACTGCGAGCACTCTTCCAGTTACCAAGTATGCCATTACGAAGCTTGCAACCGGCCTTTTATGCGAGAAAATCTGCAAAGATCACGGAATTAACTTTGCTTGGTTAAGATTGTTTTCTTCGTATGGACCGGGAGACCGTCCTGGTTCTTTAATGTCTATACTTATTAAGACATTGTTGAAAAAAGAACCGATGAAGCTATCTGAGTGCATTCAAGTTTGGGATTACGTGCATACGAAGGATATTGGACGTCTTATTGCCATGATGGCTCCCCAGGTGAAAGAATCTGGTTTTTATAATTTAGGTGGCGGACAAGCGCAGCCTATTAAGAACGTTGTTTTGAAAATCGCAAGCTTGATTGATCCCCAAGCTCAACTGCAGTTCGGTGCGATTCCGTACGGTGTAAATCAAAATATGCATTTAGAGGCTGATATTTCGAAGCTTAAGAGAGTTTTTGGGTGGGAGCCGGTTGTGCGGCTTGGTGAAGGATTACTAGAAACGATTGAGCATCAACGAAAGGCCTGCACCACATAAATATCTAGTGGGCAGGCTTTTTTACTATCTCTATATTGCAAAATACTTTGCACCAGGATGCATGAAATAATATCCCGAGACGCTCGATGGAGGGGTCATCGCGAAATTCTCCGTCAGGCGCACACAAGTTCTTTCATCGGCTCCAAGCAACTTCCACATCTTTTTCTTTTCACTATGATCAGGACAAGCTGGATATCCCGGAGCAGGACGAATACCCCGATACTTTTCAGCAATCAGATCTTCATTAGACAAATCCTCTTGAATTCCGAAGAGCTCCCGAACTTTTTTATGAGTGTATTCTGCCAGCGCTTCCGCTATACGATCACCAATGGCTTTCACAAGAATCGAAGAATAATCGTCATTATCCTTTTCAAACTCTTTGGCAATTTCGTCGATCTGCTCGCCTGCTGTTACAACAAACATACCGATATGATCGCGTCTCTCGACCTCAACTGGCGCTACAAAATCAGCAAGGCAATAGTAGGTATCATTGTTCGCAACCTTCTTGCGAGTTTGCCTATCAAAACGAAGTTTTTCTATAACGGTGCCGGATTCATTAAAGACCATGACCTCATCTTCCTGGGATTTTGCCTCAAAAATTCCCACTAAAGATTGCGGACGAACACGGTTTTCTTTAATAATTTTTCCGAGCATTTCCTGCGCATCACGATAAAGTTTTGCTGCTTCTTCTCCATATTTTTCAGATTTCAATATATTCGGAAAAGTTCCCTTAAGTTCCCAGGCCCAAAAGAATGGACTCCAATCAATGTACTCTGCGACATCTTGAATAGTGACAGGAATATCAAACACACCAGTTTTAGACGGAGTTGCAATGTCCACGCTATCCCAATCACATTTGAACTTCTTACTTCTTGCTTCACTCAAGCTCAAAGATTCAGATTCATTGAGAGACTTAATATAGCTCTCTCTCATCTCGTGATTTTTCTTCTTCACATCATGCGCGTAAGCTTCTTTTGAGTTTGGACTTAATAATTTATTGCAGGCCTCTACGACTAAGGAAGCGTCGGCAACGTGAGCAACCACTCCTTCATAGTGTGGATCAAGCTTAACTGCTGTATGAACTTTACTGGTGGTCGCTCCACCGATAAGAACAGGAATCTTAAGGCCTGCTCGCTGAAACTCTCCTAAATTGAAAATCATTTCATCTAAAGACGGCGTAATAAGACCACTCAATCCCACCATATCAGCGTTGTGCTCTTCGATTGATTTCATAATATTTTGGACGGGAGTCATAACCCCCAAATCAACCACTTTGTATCCATTGCAAGCCAATACGACAGAGACGATATTTTTACCAATATCATGAACGTCACCCTTGACCGTTGCTATGACAAAAGTTCCCTGACTTTGCAGACTTGTTTTTGCTTTCTTTTCTTCCTCCATAAAAGGTTCAAGATAAGCAACAGCTTTTTTCATAACACGGGCACTTTTGACCACCTGAGGTAAAAACATTTTTCCGGAGCCAAAGAGCTCTCCGACAACTTTCATTCCCTCCATTAGCGGGCCTTCGATAACATTCAAAGGACGACCTAAGGTTTGTCGCGCTTCTTCCGCATCTTCAACAATATGCGTGTCAATTCCCTTAACCAGGGCGTGAGTGACTCTCTCCTGTAAAGAAAGCTTACGCCAATCTTCAGCTCCTTGATTTTTTGCCTGTGCTTTTTCTTCTTTATATTGTTCCGCTGCACGAAGAAGTTCTTCTGAAGCTTTGCTTGATTTATTTAATACAACATCTTCAACAAGCGTTCGCAAATGCGGATCAACCTGCTCGTAAACTTCCAGCATCCCGGCATTGACAATTCCCATATCAAGGCCCGACTTCACGGCGTGATAAAGGAAGACGGCATGCATTGCTTCGCGAACCTTGTTGTTGCCCCGAAAACTAAAACTCAAATTCGATACGCCCCCGGACGTATAAACTCCAGGGCATTTTTGTTTGATTTCGGATACAGCCTCAATAAAATCTACGGCATAGTTATTGTGTTCTTCCATGCCCGTCGCGACGGTTAAAATATTGGCGTCGAAAATAATATCGCAAGGGTCAAAGTCTAATTTTTCAGTGAGAAGTTTGTAGGCGCGTTCGCAAATACGGACCTTATCTTCGCGGGAGACCGCCTGACCCTTTTCATCAAAGGCCATGACAACAACAGCAGCTCCGTATCTTTGCAGAAGACGAGCTTGACGTAAAAACTCTTCTTCTCCTTCTTTTAAGGAGATCGAGTTTACGATAGGTTTGCCCTGCAAACATTTTAGTCCCGCCTCAAGGACTTCCCATTTTGAAGAGTCCACCATCACTGGAACCTTAGCGACGTCAGGCTCTGCCGCTAATAGATTCAGGAAACGCGTCATCGCCTGAGGACCGTCGATCATTCCCTCATCGAAGTTAATGTCGATAACATTGGCGCCATTTTCAACCTGGCTTCGTGCAACACTCACGGCTTCTTCAAAGCGATCTTCTTTGATGAGCTTTGCGAATTTTGGAGAGCCCGTGACGTTCGTTCTTTCCCCGACCATCACAAAATTGCGCACCTGATCCCAAGAGAGGTTGTAGGGCTCAAGACCGCTCAATTTCATTCCTTGATTTTTATTCAACGGCTTTGCATGTGGTTTTCTATTCTTCAGAACCTCTGATATCGTTTTTATGTGTGCCGGGGTTGTCCCACAACAGCCACCCAAAATATTAACAACGCCTTCGTCTGCCATCAAGCCAAGCTGATAAGCCAAGGATTCTGGAGTTTCATCGTAACCCGTAGGACTGAGCGGATTCGGAAGACCGGCATTTGGATAACAAGAAACAAAGCAATCAGAGACTCGCGCCAGCTCTCGAATATAGGGATGCATTTCTTTGGCACCTAGCGCACAGTTGATCCCAACGCTTAATGGTTTTGAGTGACGAACGGAGTTCCAAAATGCTTCGACGGTTTGACCGGAAAGAGTTCTGCCCGACAAATCAGTAATTGTGACCGACAACATCAGAGGAAGTTTTTCACCACGCTCTTCCTCCACCTCAGAGATAGCAAACAGAGCAGCCTTAAGATTAAGAGTATCAAAGGTCGTTTCCGGAAGCAGAATATCTGCTCCGCCGTCAAGAAGTCCCTGCACTTGCTCTTTATAAGCTTTCTTCAATTCATCATAAGTGACTGCACGATAACCCGGGTTATTAACATCAGGACTTAACGACGCTGTTTTATTAGTTGGTCCAATGGCACCAGCCACAAAACATCGCTTGCCCGTTTCGTTTTCAAAATCAAGGCAGGCTTTCTTCGCAAGCTTTGCAGCTTCCACATTGAGTTCATATGCCAAATGCGATAACTCATAATCGGCCTGAGCAATGGTTGTTCCATTGAACGTGTTTGTTTCGATGATATCAGCACCAGATTCAAGGTACTGCTTATGAATAGAGTAAATAACTTCGGGTTTCGTTAACACGAGAAGATCGTTATTCCCTTTAAGATCCTTTGTGTGATTCTTAAAGCGTTCGCCTCTGTAGTCAGCCTCATTCAACTTATAAAGTTGAACCATCGTCCCCATGGCACCATCCAAGAAAAGTAATTTCTCTTGAAGAGTGTGCTCTAATTCAATAAGCAAAGCCGACTTTTTCATATGATCTCTTTTTCTATTTTAACTATTTAAAACTACGAACGATGTCGACGATAGAATGAACGTCGTTCAAAACATAGAAGTGAACGCTCGGCACACCGTGATTTACAAGTTCCTCAACTTGCTTACGACACCACCGCTTCCCAATCTCAGCAGCGTGCTCGGGATTATTTTCCACGTCGTCAACCAACTCTTCTGGCAAATCGATATAAAAGTTGCGTGGAATGTTCTTAAGCTGGTTTGCGGAACGCAAGACTTTGATTCCCGGAATGATGGGTACATTAATTCCGGCTTCGCGACATTGTTCCACAAATTTAAAGTATTTATTATTGTCGAAAAACATTTGAGTTACGATGTAGTCAGCACCTGCATCCACTTTACGTTTCAAACTTTGAATGTCCGACTTTAAACAGGATGCCTCGAAGTGCTTTTCGGGATACCCAGCAACTCCTATACAAAAATTCAGAGAGTCCGCGCGATCCAACTCGTCGAGGAATTTTCCCTCACTAAGACCCTTAATTTGACCAACCAAATCGGAAGCATAATTATTTATTGTACGCTCAGGACGTACCTGTTTTTGAAAGTTGGGAGTATCCCCTCTAAGGGCGAGAACATTTTCAATTCCAAGAAAGCTCAACTCAATTAATGCATCTTCTGTTTCTTCACGGGTAAATCCCAAACACAAAATGTGCGCTACGGTATCGATCTTAAAGCGATTTTGAATAATTCCACAGATACCAAGAGTTCCTGGTCTTTTCTTAAGAGTGCGCTTTTGTATAGAGCCGTCGACCTTTTCCTGAAAATAGGTCGTCGAGCTATGAGAGGTCACATCAATCCACGGCGGATTCAAAGGGGCAAGCGTTTCAACAACCTCAATAATATCTTTAATCGAACGTCCTCGCGGAGGAGGAACGATTTCGTAACTGAACAAGGGACCTGTGGCTTTGGCGATGTGCTCTATAACTCTCATTCTTATAGAAGTAAGATTGAATTCAGCATAGATCAAGAATTTTAGCCAGAGTTTTTGCTTTAGTGAATCTTGCCAGTCGTATGTTGAGCAGGTTCATACTCAAAAACAAGGTCCTTTAGAGAAGTCTTCACAAACTCAACATTTCCCAGGTCGCATGCCTGCTTCATGGCCTCCAACTTCGGAGTTAAAACACTGAGTTCTAGCATTCCTTCCACGACTCTCATAATGTGCGAATGATGAGTACGTTCGATTTTTTTGCCAATCAAAAGCTCTTCATTTTTCATCCAGCATTAATCTACAAACTCGATAGATATGTCGCCCGTTCCTTTAGTGGGATCACGGATTTCAAATCCGTTGAGTTCGATCATTTTTCTTGCAAGGTCCGAAATCTTAATAACAAGATCACCCATATCGGGAACAAAAACATCTCCACCTTTTCCCATAGTACTCTTCAGCAATCTAATTGGGTTACTATAGAAACATCTGATCGAATCTACTCTGAAAATAAAGATACTACCGAAACGGAAGAAGTAAGAATACTGCCGAATCGAATCATCATAAGTCGCTCTACCTTCACAAAAGGCTAACTGCCATCAGCAATCTTAGAGTAAAGTATCCCAAAGAGATACTCAACTCGCCGCACAACATTCTGCTGAATACGCCAATCCTTTACAATGCGCACAAACTAGCTATCCTATGCCCTTTTTCATTCAACTTAGAGGAAATAGTGAATATTCTCTTCATTTGGGAAACGAAGGGTTCCAATGAAAATGACTAAAAAAGTTGCTAATAAATTTTTAAAAGTGATGGAAAAATGAAAATTGTAACTATTGTTGGTGCTCGTCCACAATTTGTAAAAGCTGCTGTTGTTAGCCGTGCCATCCAAAAGAATCCAAAGATCGAAGAAATTATCGTTCACACTGGCCAACACTATGATGCCAACATGAGCGATATTTTTTTTGAAGAAATGAAAATTCCGAAGCCTAAATATAACTTAGGCGTTTCAGGCCTTTCACATGGAGCTATGACGGGCGAAATGCTTAAGGGAATTGAAGAAATTCTTATTAATGAACAGCCAGATTGGGTCTTAGTTTATGGAGATACCAACTCCACTCTTGCTGGCGCTCTAGCCGCTAGCAAACTACACATTAAAATTGCTCACGTAGAAGCTGGACTACGTAGCTTCAATATGAGGATGCCGGAAGAAGTAAACCGTATTCTCACTGACCGAATTTCAACTATTCTCTTTTGCCCAACTGATACCGCTGTCGCAAATCTAAAAAAAGAAGGCTATGCTAACATTAACGCTAAAGTTGTTAATGTTGGTGACGTCATGCTGGATGCAGCGAATTTTTATGCGGAGTTCGCACCAAATACTGCCCCCCCCACCCCTTTTGTTTTAGCAACTCTTCACAGAGCAGAGAATACAGATGATGAAAAACGTCTAAAGAGTATTTTTCACGCGCTTAGAGAAATCGGAAAAAGCACACAGATTATTCTCCCTCTTCATCCAAGAACCAAAAAGATCGTTGAAAGTCTTAAAATATCAACCGAAGGTATAGTAATAACTCCTCCGGCTAGCTATTTTGAAATGATCTCTTACCTAAAAAGCTGTTCTCTCGTTGTTACTGACAGCGGTGGACTACAGAAAGAAGCATATTTTTTTAAAAAACAGTGCATAACGCTCAGAGATGAGACTGAATGGGTTGAGCTGGTGACATCGGGGACTAATGTTTTAACTGGAAGTGATAGTAAGAAGATTGTTGATACATATAATGAAATGCTTATTCAGAAGAAGCCACCAAGGTTCGAAAGTCTCTACGGAGATGGTTTTGCTGGTGAAAAAATTAGAGACTACATAGAGAATTACGAGCAAAGATGATTCCAACTAAGTTTAAAAAAAATAAAAAAATTCTGATAACGTGCGGGACAATTTTAATTTCCCTGGCTATCTCTTTTTGTATGGCAACGTTAACTCACAAAAAATACCAATCAATTGCTCTAGTACGTCTGGGGCACTACCCCTGCTATCCAAACGTAAATGAAGCAACCAAGCCTCCATATCTTATATGTGATATCGAAAATACAGCCACAATCAAAGCCAGATTATTTCTCAACAAAATAACACCGGCAATAACTAGAGATCTAAAGAAAAAGGGTTATCTAGATAGTGAAATCAATGAAACGCTTAACTCACTTAAAATATTAGACATAAAATCTGATCAGTCCACCCTGCAGATCACTGCGTATTCCAATCAGAAATATCTTTCTACAGACTACCTAAAACTACTTACACAAGACCTAATTCATAATCATGCTTTATTTCTTCAGCCACTTATCGAAAATTATAAAGCACAGTTGCAGTTTATAAATGACACAGTATTGAAGAACAACAAAGATACTGCATCTCTAAAGACTACACAATTTACTATATCGAGATATTTGAATTTTGAAATTAAAGAAACCGAAATAGTTGGAGAAATAACAAGCACCGAAAAACTCTTCAGCAACTATCTAGAAATCTTCTTAGAAATTGGGTTAGTAATTGGATACCTGTTAAGTATTCCTCTTGCTAAAAGATATGATTAACCCTTCGTTTCTCTGGATTTTACAACTTCACCGGGTTTCACGTGGACATAATCACTAATGCAGGCATCATGATCCACCAACGCGCCGATATCAACAATAACTCCGTCTCCAAGCTTTACATTTGTTTCAACAATCGCTCCTGCCGAAATCAAAACTCCTTTCCCATGGATTACATCTTTAGCGACATAAGACATTGGATGGATTAAACTGACTATATCCCAATTATTCGAAACAAATTCAGCTGTAATTCTACTTCTAACAGTTGGGTTGCCGACAGCAACAAATATCTTCCGAAAATTTCCACCGGAAATAATGTCATCCTTTAAAACAATTGGAATATTTTTTATTCTAAAATCTGAATTTATTTTTTCATCGACAAGTCCGACGATCTTCAAATTCAGCATCTCAGCATAGCGAATGACTTTGCACGCGTGCTCTCCGGTACCGTAAATATACAAATTGGTCACTACGCCCCCCTTAACCTTTTGTAGATTTCTACAGTTTTATTAACACACGTATCCCACGACGCCCGATTCTTTATAATTTCGATATTCGGCATCATTGAGTTAATTCGCAATGATGGGTCATGGAGAGCTCTCTCTATACATTCGCTAAGCTGCTGTACTGAGCCCCCTGAATACAAAAGCCCATTTTTACCATGCTCGATCCATTGCCGGTTTGCCTCGATATCTGTGGCAATAGGAAAGCATCCACTTATCATTGCTTCGTTCAAAGATATATTATTTCCATCCGAAAGTGACGACGAAATAAAAATGTCAGCTTGATGTAAGCATTCAACCAAGTTTTCTTGACTAAGGTGCCCCTTAAAATCAACTTCATTTTCTAATCCCAACTCCGCAACCAATGACTCTAGATTACTTCTTAAAATGCCGCCTCCAACAAGCCAAAGCTTGAATCGAATTCCTTTCTTTTGCAGAATCGAAGCAGATCTAATAATGGTAGGAATGTCATATACTTTTGCGAAGTTTCTAGTGGATATTAAAATTGGTATATCTTGAAAACTATCTGTTTTCCTTGGATAAGGTTTAAACACCTCAATATTTACACCGAAGGGAATTGTAGATACATTTTCTTCTCTGGCTCCCAACTTTTTGACGGCCTCCGTCATGTGCGCAGCAACGGTAGTAATTTGAGCGGATCTTTGAAGCGTATATTGAACTATCTTTTTCATAATCCAAGAATGCTCTGGAGAAACAAGTACGTCACTTCCCCATGCTGTCACTACCAGTTTTTTTACTCCAGCTAAAACACACAGAAAACCATAACTACTTATGTAATGAGCGTGAACAATATCAGGAGAAAAAGATGAAATTATTTTATTTAGGCGAGGAACCGCAAGCACGTACCCCATTTTTCCCAGACCAAAATTACTCAATTTAAAAAAGTACTTCCCGACTCCTGTCCCTTCTCTAAAACTTGCAACAGCCACAACAAAGCCTCTTTTTTCTAAGGCTGCTTTCCATCGAATTGTATGGATACTCTGAGCATCAGCAACGATTAGTATTTTCAATTAACTCTCCAGTAATTTCTCAATCCAAAAAAGTTCTTCATTGAGTCGATCATCCCATGTCCAGAGCTTATTGTGTTCAGTTTCCCTTAAATTTTTAAGAATTTGCTCCCGTAGTTCTACGCTTTCCAAAACCAAATGAATATCATCTGCCATCTGCTTCAGATAATCGACGCAATCATCAATATCATAAATGAACCCATTAACTTTATGATTAATCCACTTTCCAGTGTCACCGTTGTTCAAAGTGAAGATGACTTTGTTTGCTCGGATTGCCTCCAATAATGGATTTCCAACATTAGATAAGTCGTATGTTGAGATAAAAATATTACTCAAACTTAGAAATGTACTTATCTCCTTGTTAGCCACAGCTCCCGTAAATATAACATTTTTTTCAATTCCAAGGCCCGACGTCAATTTTTCCAAAGCGGCCTTTTCAGATCCATCACCAACAATAACAAATTTCAACCTTTCAAGGTTATACTCGTTTACTAGAATCGCCACAATTTTTAACGATCTATCAACTCTCTTCCAACTCACTAAACGACTTACTGCCAAAATGACTTTATCGTTTGGTTCAATACCATATCTTCTACGTTGCTCCTGTATTTCACCTTCTGAAGGCAAACGCATGGGATCAACGCCGTTTATCCAGAACTTCAAGTTTTCAACCGACTTTGGTGATAAAAATTGCATCACCTGATCCCCTTGGGTACCGTCGTTGGTAATTATACAAAGATCAACATTAAGGGACATCGCGGCGACAACGTCCCAGTTAAGAATCCGTTTCCATCGACTTTTAATTAATTCTTCCGAATCCGTTATTCCAAAAAAACGAGATATAATTTTCAGTCTTCTCTTATAAAATAACATTTTCAGTATAGCTACTGACAACGATCCCAGAGGACCGTAGCCGTATAGAATATTAATTTCCTTATTGTTTATAAGTAGAGGAATCGCTACACGCACCAACTGCAAGACCGTGACATAACCTCTTAGCTTTGAATAAAGCGAGAAAAGCTTTCGAGGGATCAACTTTTCTAACGATCCTACTGAAAACATCTTATATCTTAAGACATTTAGACCATCAGGATTGAAAGGCGTTTGGTAATAATAACTCCCCAGCTTTGAATAATCTCTGATGACAACAAAGTTCACTCTCCAGCCATTTTTTGCAAAGTACTGAGGTGTTTTAGCTACTACCTGTATACCTTTTTCAACGAAATCAAATGGAGAGAGAAATAAAATTTCTTTTTTATTCAATTAGACCTCTCGTAACTCTTTTTTATAAATACCAACAACAAGCGCGCACATTATAATAAAAATAAAAAAAGGAAATGAAGAATTACGATGCTGGAACTCACCGAGAACAATTATGTAATAAAGAATCAGACCCACAAACGAAATTGCCAATGAAATGTAAGTCGAGTTTAAAATGCGCCCACTCTTCTTCAAAGCGAACAAATATTTCCATATATAAAAACAGAACAGGACGAAAAATAGTAGGCCCGCTATTCCCGTTTCTGAAAAAATATTTGCAAAAAAACTGTGCGCAGACTCTAAACTTAAATTACCTTGTGTACTTGCCTGAGTAGTTTTGTACTCATATTTAAAAGCCCCTGGACCGGCTCCTAAAAAGTTCCTACTGCCTATCTCCCATCCCGCTTTCCACCCAAGAACTCTCTCATGAGCAGAGTTTCCTTTCTGAGAAAAATTCAGATGACCAAATCTTCTAAATAAGGTCTCATCCAGATTATAGGTTTTAATGAAGATCCCACTCACAACAAGAGCCACAACAACAAAGACCGAAGTAATCTTAAGTGCTCTACGTAAATTACCATAGCTTGACGCTATCAAATACACGCCAAGGATATGCTGAAAAATAAAAATAACCAACGCGCCTCTTGACTCGGTCAAAAACATTTCAAAAAGAGACGTCAACCAAATAAGCAACCAAACTGGATATAAAATTCTACGAGTCTCCATCCACAGCTTGTAAATAAATGGCACTAAAAAAATAAGTATTCCGGCATATATCAAAGGATTGTAGTACAGCGACGGAATTCTTGTAATAAAAACATCTTCAAGTGATGCCATTTGGATTATGTCTTTCAGACCATAAACAATGGAAATTATCAGCACCATCAGTCCGATAAAAAAGCACCCTTTTATTTCTCTGGCACTACTTATGCCGGATGCAACAAATACATAAATTAACATAGATGGCACTAAAGCGCCCCAGAAAACCGAGTAATTAAAATTCTCGCCGTTAATTCTTGTAGAGAAATACGAAACTAATATGAACCCAAAATAGAAAAGTGAAGCCGGATCGTTTAGACCACTAAAGGATATTATCAAACTATCTCTTATAAAAAGCAGAAAAACAAACGCCACCAAGATACACTCTGTACTCAATTCAATATTAAAAACACTTATCTGATATACGTCAGAAACTCTTGTTACACTCAAGAGGGCCGTCACCAAGAGAGCCAAAGTATAAATAAATTTTTTTTCCACAGAAGAAATGATTAACAGAGGAATCAGAAATAAAAATAACTTTGCCGACCGCAGATAAACTGCCCGTGGCATATTTATCAGTAAATCGAGTGAAAAAATTTTGTATAAGCAGCAAAAACTAATAGCAACTAAAAGAACTAAGATATAGTGACCTAAATTTAAGCCAAAGTCCCATTTAGTTTTCATTGAGTTTTTTTTCCAGCTTCCTAAGACAACTTTCCTTAGAGTAGAAATCTCGAATAAACTGAATTCCAGCATAATTTATATTTAAAGCGCCTTTACTATACTTTAGATATAAATCATTCACGCACGCAATTAATTCTTCCACGGTTTTAACCTGTACAGTGTTATCAAATCTTTGAGAATAGGCCACATATCTTCCATAGCTTAAGGCCTCTAATACCGAAAAGGCTAAGCCATCATGTTCAACTAGACGAAGATATAAAGAACACTTACGATATTCATCATTCATATTCGTTACCCAACCTAATAGCGTAATATTAGATGGAAGCTCACCAGCATAACCTGAAATGCCAACAATCCTAATCTGAACTTCGGGGAAAGCTTTCGCCAGCTGAATTACTTTTTGAATACCGTAAAACTGCTCCTTTCCTTTCCCGATATAGGTCAGGATACTAAACGAGTCGAAAGCCATATTTATTTCTTTTATCTCACGAGAATCGAAACTCGCCAGGCTAACAATCTCTGCATCAATAAAAATATCCTTCAGTTCTTTCTGAATCCAATCGACCTCACAGAAATGTGTAATTCTTTTAAGATAGCCATAATTCAGTTTTTTTTGTGCGTACTTGTCCTTAGCAATTAGGACATCAGTCCCTACCCAGTGAAAAAAAATTTTTCTGCGCAAAAACAAGGCCAATTTCAATGCACCACCAGGAGTGGAACTACCCCCGATTTGATAAACTGCTTTCGCAAAAAAAATAAGACAAATATATTTAATTTTATCTACGATTTTCGCGCTTGTATCTAACCAAATATATTTCGATGTCTCATCAAATTTACTAAGGTCACTTGCAATTTTTTTTGCGAAATAAGGCAATCCGATCACAATAATTGCATCAAACATTTCGTTTCTCCATTACAAGTAATACCATGCCGCTCTCGATATCGCCATGGCTGGCCCGCAGCTCAAATTTGAGTTGCTTAGGTAAGAGTATTTTCAACCATGACAAGCAAATTCTATTAGCTATACCTCCCCCAACGATATTCGAAATACGAGAGAGCATTCTGACAGCCGGCTTACGCTGAAAGGCGAGAAATTCAGACTTAAAATCTTCAAAGCTTTTACGAGTAATTATTTTATATTTTACATAAAACAATTCGGAGAAAATCCTCTCCCACTCCGCAACACTTTGGGTTCTTTGATAAAAAGACTGCCCATTTTTATTTGAAAAACTTTCGTACACTAACAAGTGACCATTTTTCTTTAGTAGCTCATTAAACTTTTCAATCAAAGACAATAAATCTTCTTTATTCGTCACATGCTGTAAAACAGTAACTGTATAAATTAAATCAAATGAGTCTTTTCCAATCTTGAAAAAATCGTCTTGAGATATATAATCAATATTGTCAGCGCTGTTATTCACTTTAGCGACGTCCAAAATTGATTGATCAATATCTACAGCAACAATCCTTTCAATATTTGGAGATAAACACTTGGCGAAATCCCCCACGCCACATCCATAATCGAGTGCCGTGGCAACTTTAGAAAAGTTATCTAGTATAAATTTTTTAATGACGTCCAAACGGTACTTCTGATCAAAGACATATACGGCCGCATTACCCCAGCCAGTATGACCATGCTTTTTTAATCTCTGCTTCCAGTAAGTACTATTACTCATCAATGACCCTTAATATCCACCATATAAATACAACGTTGACTACCAAAGCAATAAAGGACGTTAATAATAAATTCGGAATTAACCCCAAAGAACTTCTGCCACACCAGTACAGGCTTGCAATAGTCAAAAAATTATAAAAAAAACCAAAAAACATGCCTTCAAATTGCTTATTCTTTAAAATGGTAATTTGGCTCAATGGTGATGAGACAAAATTCCCAACTAACCATGGCAATAATACCAACATCAAATATGAAGCTTCTGTCCATGCCTCAGTAAAGAACGAAAAAAACAAAAATTTCACAAAAAACACAATGACCGCTGAAACAACCAGAGACAGAGCCACCAATATTAAGAAAATCTTATAAACATAACGCTTTAGAGATTCTTTATTATCAATAAAATTGAAAACTTCTTTGTAAAACACTTGTGAAATCGACGAGCTGATTGTTGTCATTGGCGCTTTAACTAAGCGATTCGCCATAGAATACTGCCCTAGAGACTCGATCGTATAAAAACGTCCAATAGAAAAATTCATTAAGTTTGTCTGAAACGAGTCAATCACAGCATGAGGAGCATTAATAAAAATCATTCTTTTATTAGCTCGAAAAATTTCCAGCGCTCTTTCAAAGGAGCTCATTCGCCAAACTTCCTTTTTATAATGGAAGACATTAAAAAGAGCTAGCGTTATGCTGAGCAAGTTCGCTCCATTAATACCGTACACCAGTGCCATATACCCATCGTGAGAACTACTAAATAAATAGGTAAAGCCAACCAGACATAAGGGATTAAGTATTCTAATAAACCCAAGAAATGAAAAACTTCCAAGCGCGATCTGATAACTGTTTATTAAATTCAAAAAACTTGTAGTAACAAAAGTAGTTATCACGCTAACTAACCAGCCACGGATTATCTCCATTTTTGAAAACTCAAAGAAGTATCCAGAAAAGAAATATGTACAGACAATTATTATCCCTAAGACAAAGACAAAAAACAATACACAAGCTTGAAACAGCTCGATTCTTTCCTCAGAAGTTTTAAATTTCGGGATTAAAAGCTCTAACCTTCCAAAAGCAAAAATAGAAAAAATGCTTACATATGAAGTTAGCAATGCAAACTCACCAAATGAAACAGCTGGAACTATTCTTGTCAAAAAAGGATAACAAAAAAAATTAATTCCCTGTGATAGCAAAGATGAAAGTATCAGCACACTAGAATTTAGCGCCAAAGAATTTCGTACTAACTGATAAATATAACCTTTAAACTTATACAACATTCATCCGGCCATTTTTTTCAAAAAGCTCGCGCTTCGACTATGACATAACTAGTTCAACAACTCTTAGTGAAGAGATTTATATTCGACCACAAGCTCTTTCAAATATTCTTTAACTTGATCGACTTCTCCTTTATCGCATGCAATCTTCATAATATCTAATTTCGGAAACAGAGTTGCTCCCTCAATCATATTCTCCACCGCGCGTAAAATTCGTGGGTGATGAGTATTTTCAACACTTTCTCCAATGAGGAGTTCTTCATAGAGCTTTTCGCCTGGACGCAATCCTACATACTCAATAGATATATCACCAGTCCCCAATTTTGAATCTCGCACCTCAAGTCCACTAAGCTCGATCATTTTTTTCGCTAGATCCACTATTTTGACGGGCTCTCCCATATCTAGAACGAACACATCGCCGCCGCGGCCCATCGCCCCGGCCTGAAGAACAAGCTGTGCTGCTTCAGGTATTGTCATGAAGTACCTTGTAACTTCTGGATGAGTCACAGTCACAGGGCCTCCAGACCGAATTTGTTCTTTAAATAAAGGAACGACTGAACCAGAAGAACCTAAGACGTTTCCAAAACGAACCATAGTAAATCTCGTCGAATTACTTTCTGATTTCGAAATAGCTTGAAGAATCAATTCCGAAAGACGTTTTGATGCTCCCATTACATTTGTAGGCCGTACGGCTTTATCCGTTGAAATTAGGACAAAATTTTCAACACCACTTTCGATACTTGCCTGAGCAACTGCCAAAGTACCAAATACATTATTTCTAATACCCGGAATGATATTAGATTCAACTAAAGGTACATGTTTATATGCCGCCGCATGGTAAACAGTTTGAATCTGATACTGATCCATCACCATTAGAAGATGTCCTATATTTAAAACATCACCAAGAACAGAGTGAATTTCAAGATAAGCATAGTTTCTTCGAAGCTCTTGCTCAATCTTGTACAAAGCAAATTCATTTTGCTCAAATAGGATAATTTTTTGTGGGCCATTTTGAACAATTTGACGACATAACTCCGAGCCAATCGACCCACCTGCACCAGTTACCAAAACACTGCGACCCAAAATACAACTTGAGATCAAATCCTGGAATGGAGGAACCGGATCTCTCCCTAAGAGGTCCTCAACTCCGACATCACGGATATCTTCTATTCGCACTCGTCCATTAACTAGTTCTCCCATGCCGGGAAGGGTTTTTAATACAACATCTTTCCCTTCAAATTTTTGAATGATTTCTTTACGACGAGTTCTCGTCGCCGAAGGCATAGCAATGAGCAAGTGTCGACAGTTATTGACAGCCATGACTTCGAGAGCGTCTTGGGGATCGTGAACACGAATGCCTGCAACATTTCTTCCCCTTAGCTCTTCATTATCATCAAAAAATGCTACTGGCCGATACTCAGGACCTGACAAAAGAGCGATGGCAGTTTGCAGCCCAGCTCTTCCCGCTCCATAAATAGCGACAGGTTGCCTATGATCTTCGATTCTTTCAAGACTCCTCATCAAGCCACGCGCAATAAAGCGGCTTGATACGATATATGCGACAGCGATAATCCAATAAATGATAACCGAAGAACGGGGGAGCGCCGTCGCTCTTCCCATCACGACGACAGCCAACAGCAGTAGAACCGATAGCGTTACGCCGTAAATTACCGTATAAATAATCTTATCATCTAAATAACGAATTACCGCACGATAGAGGCCAATACGAACAAAGATAGGCACCGTTACAAAAGGAACTGCAAAGAACAACCAAAGATAGCTTGAGACATCAGGACTGAATGAACCTACTCGTAAAGCTACTGCAGACCAAAGAGCGAGAGGCAACAACACCACATCGCACATGAGCATCAACAGAATTTTGTACTTACGGGGCAAAGTTGCAATTATCTGAAACATGAACCTCTAACCTTTAACGAGAAATAAATATCTCTTTTAGAGTCAAAAATATCAACTTCAAATCCTCCAGTAATGAGGCTCTTGCGATGTACTCTAAATGATACTTTAATTTGATTGGAAGAATTTTCTCAACATAATCCCTTTCAGGATCTGACGAGGTACCCAGTATCACATTTTCATCTTTGAATTCGATCGAAGCCCTATCTGTAATTCCAGGACGCACAGACAGTGCTTTCTCCCTAATCTCGGCAGGATATTTTGCAACATATCGCGGCACCTCTGGTCGCGGTCCCACAAAACTCATATTTCCAATCAATACGTCGATCAACTGAGGTAACTCATCGATTTTATATTTTCTTAATAGCTCACCCGAATGAGTCACACGAACATCTCGCCCCACCGTCAACTGTGGACCATTTTTCTCGGCATCAGTCCTCATTGTCCGAAATTTATGAATCCTAAATGTGCTTCCTCGAAGTCCTACTCGAGTCTGACGAAAAAAAATTGGTCCCGGAGAATCCAACTTTATCCATATAGCGATCAGAACAAATAAAGGCGACAGAACGACCAATCCCACTATCGCCAATGCGAAATCGAATATGCGTTTCCCTAGCCACATAGGATCTCACGAGCCGCCTTAATAACTCGTTGCTGATCTTGTTCGGTCATTTTCGTATACAGTGGTAGACTTACGGCATTGTTAAAACTCTCGGTCGCCATCGGGAAGTCGTCCGATTTAAGAGCATAAGTGTCACGCCAGTATGGCTGTAAATGCAACGGAATAAAATGGACGCTCGTACCAATTCCTCTTTCTGCCATCTGCACAATGAAGTGCTCTCTAGAAACTTTTGGAGTTTGCAAACGAACAACAAAAAGATGCCACGCGTGCAGATCGGTTGGTCTAGCTACGACCGGTGGAAGTTCAAGAGGTAAATCAGACAATTCTTTTAGATAAACTTCTGCCATTTGCTGGCGACGTTCTTGAAATTTATTGGCTTTTTTCAATTGATGAATACCCATTGAGGAAGCGACATCTGTTAAGTTGTATTTGAATCCTGGAGCGACTACCTCATAGAACCAGGCAGGCTTTGTAGAAGTGTATCTGTCAAATGCGTCGCGACTAATGCCATGCAGACGCATGATCCTCATTCGCTTTGCCAAAGCCGGGTCACGCGTGACAATCATACCACCTTCACCCGTCGTGATGGTTTTCGTCGCATAAAACGAAAACACAGTGACATCTGTATCCAATGTTCCGATAAGCTTTCCATCATACAACGTTGGCAACGCATGAGCTGCATCTTCAACGATTTTTAGATTGTGTTTGCGGGCAATCCGAATAATTTCACTCATATCACAAGACAATCCTGCAAAATGCACCGGAATGATGGCTTTTGTTTTTGCCGTGATTTTTTCTTCGATCTTTTTGGGGTCGATATTGAAAGTCTTTGGATCGATATCTACAAATACTGGATGCGCACCAAGATATCGAATAACTTCTCCTGTCGCCGTAAACGTATAGGTCGTAGTGATAACTTCGTCCCCGGCGCTTATGCCCAATGCTTCTAATGCAAGGTGCAACCCAGCTGTCGCAGAATTAACGGAAATCGACTCTAAGCCACCTCCCAAATATTCTGTGAAGTCGGATTCAAATTGCTTTGTTTTAGGCCCTGTCGTCACCCAACCCGACCTAAGCGAATTGACTACTTCTTGAATTTCTTCTTCTCCAATATCCGGCAAAGCAAAAGGTAAAAATGAACTCACGATGATCTCCAATATGGTATGCGAGTTTTTGGTATTGGCGCCTTAAGCGCAAGCAATTTCCGTGATAATGGTCAACTCGACGCACAACTCAGCTATCTATAAAATAATCAATCTTAGCTAACTACGAAATACAAAATTAAACAGTTTTACCTTAATACGAATTGCAAAAAAGAATCTGCCAACCGATTAAAGTTTAAATGACGCTCCAAATAGACTCTTCCACGCTCACCCATAAGCCGCCTCTCCTCCCTTGACATAATCTGCATACGCCGTATCGCATCCTGAATTTCTTCAATGTTTTCAGCTTCCACAGTAAGACCACAATCGGCAATTTGTACTAGATTTTGGATAGCTGATGTCGCATGGATAATCGGTTTAGCAGAATGCATATAGTCTAAAAGTTTATTCGGGCTAATTCCATACTTATAGAGTTCGCTATGCTTCCATCCTATGTAGCAAGCATCGACAGAGTTCAAAAATTGAGGGACTTCGGATTTTTCAATCTTTGGTAAAAATAATACATTTAAGCGTTTTTCATCCGCAAATTTTCGTAATTTTTCTTTAAGAGGACCATCCCCAACCAGTACAAATAGAATTTTCTCGTCACGAAGATTTTCTGCAGCAGCAAACATGTCATCAAGAGCATTTGCCTCTCCCAAGTAACCTGCATATCCAACTTTAAAAAACTCTTCATAACCAGGATAGGAAAATGGATTCGTGACCTTCAACCCATCATTTTCAGAACCATACCCATTTGGAACCAAATGATACTTTTCAGGGATTAGCCCCTTGGTCGTAAGATATTTATCAGCTCCGGGCAACATACTCACTACATAATCTACATTTCGATAAGAAAATCGCTCTGCCCATGACAACAAAACAATAAATGGATGTCGCTCGCTCATTCCATGAAGTTCAATAAGCGTCAAAGGCCAAAGATCGTGAATTTCGTGAACAAGCTTTGCCCCCGTTAACCGCGTCAACAAAAATGCAGGAATAACGTCTAAAGGATATGTAGACGAGGCAATGATAATATCTGGCCTGAAGCTGATCCATTTGGGCAAGAGAAGTAGGAAAACCCCTAAAAACGTGAATATATTTAATAACCGACCTATGCCATTCCCATCATACCTCGGTCCCCTGAGCCAGTGATAGCTAATACCATCAACTTCTTCGGTACTCGCGATACCTTTGATATTTGGATTTTTCAGTCGGAGATGGGAAAAAGTCGATGCAACTATCTTAACTTCATTTCCAGTTTCCACCCACCTCCGAGCAAGATAATATGGACGAAACTCCATTCCCATTTTTGGAGAGCCTGCATAATGATTTATATAGAGTATTTTACACTTATTTTTTTTGTGCATCTTGCCCGTTTTGTTTTACATTTACGTGACATTTTCCTGTGTTTTTCCAAAATGTCCCCTTCGGACCTTATCCCAGTACAAAACTAGAGAATACTGGCTCTTCTAACAAAAGGATTGAACCGGGGCTGACTACATATCACTTAGTATTCCAAACACATAAGTATCGAATCTTTGAGTAAATACCTTTCAGACGAATGTGGACATTTCCACTCTCCGACCCCGACAACTGGCAAGTCGATACGCTCTCCAAACTTACTCATCCATCCGATTTGTTTTGCAGGGACACCCGCCATCAGCGCAAATGGTTTCACATCTTTTGTAATGACAGCACCCGCGGCTATAAACGAATACTCTCCCAAGGTCACCCCGCAAACAATTGTTGCGTTCGCCCCAATTGTGGTGCCCTTCTTTACAATCGTATCCAAATATTCATTCTTACGAACAACCGAAGATCGAGGATTAATTACATTTGTGAAGACCATACTCGGCCCACAAAACACATCGTCTTCTAAGAACACATTGTCATAGATAGAAACATTGTTTTGAACTTTGCAGTTATCACCAATGACTACATTATTCCCAACATAAACATTTTGACCGAAAGAACATTTTTTTCCGATTTTGGCTTTTCCGCAGATATGAACCCAATGCCAAATGCGGGTTCCTTCACCTATTTCAGCGCCTTCATCGACGATAGCGGTCTCATGTTTCGTGAAACTCATTTCATACCTCGAATTTGCTCAACAATACGAATAGCAGAACGAGCAGCCTCCAAGCCATATCCTTTGCCTGAAAGAATATCGCCATAGACTTTCTTATGAAGCTCAGTAAATCCTTCAGAGAATTCGAACTCAGACCCATCAATTTTAATGGAACGGAAAGTTGTTTTTCCCGTCTTCACGGCTTCCGCAGGAAGCAAAGAACGATCGATAGTTAAAGACCAACTCACATGGGCATTTTTTAATTTCAAAGTACCTTTTTCAACCGTCGCAGATTTTTCACTGACATCAACGGAGAGAGGCTCTCCAAAAATCCAAGTCAACATATCAAAAAAGTGAACACCGATATTTGTAGACAACCCGCCTGACTTGCGAACGTCGCCCTTCCAAGACTCGTGATACCATTGTCCACGAGAAGTCATGTAAGTCAGATTGATTTCATGAGAATCTTTTTTCTCTGACTCAATCTTTTTTTTCAACGCAAGAATGGCATCATGAACGCGGAGCTGGAGCACCGTATAGACTTTCTTATCGAATTTTTTCTCATACGCCGCAAGCTCATCAATATCTTTTTCATTTAACACCAACGGTTTTTCACAAATGGCGTGAGCACCGTGGCTAAGCGCAAACTTGATATGAGATGAGTGCATGTAATTGGGCGTACAAATAGAGACATATTGAATCTCTTCAGATGTGCCCTTTTTAGAGTCGATAAATGATTCAAATCTTTCGAAGTCGGTAAAGAACTGACAATCCGGAAAATAACGATCCATAATTCCCACAGAGTCATTATGGTCGTATGCCGCTACCAATTGATGCCCTAGCTCTTTAATCGCCTCTAAATGACGAGGAGCTATGTAACCGCCAACACCGATAATCGCAAAATTCATAGACTACGCCTTCACCAAATTCGGAGCTGATTGACGGAACTTACCGCGCGTATCAACAAGCAACTTCGCATTTTTCAGAATCATATCATAATCAAACTTGTCGTGATCTGTCGTCAAGACGACGCAATCATAAGACTGGATGACTTCGGGATTAAGCGATACTGATTTTAAATCAAACTTATGCTCGCGCATTTTCGGGAAAACTGGAACATGCGGGTCACAGTAATCCAACTTAGCTCCATCATCTCTGAGCTTTTCCATCAAAAACACTGACGGAGATTCGCGCATGTCATCGATATTCTTTTTATAAGAAATACCAAGAACCAAGACTTTAGAGCCTTTCACTGATTTCTCTCGTTCATTGAGAGCTACAGCGATTTTTTTCATCACATAGTTTGGCATTGCTGTATTAATTTCGCCCGCCAACTCAATGAAGCGAGTGTGAATACCATATTCTCGGGCCTTCCATGTTAGGTAGAAAGGATCGATTGGAATACAGTGACCACCAATACCAGGACCCGGACGATAAGCAACAAAGCCAAACGGTTTTGTTGCTGCAGCATCGATAACCTCATGGATATCAATTCCCATTTTGTCAGCGACAATTTTCATTTCGTTAACAAGACCAATATTCACAGCGCGGTGAATATTCTCTAGTAGTTTTGTCATCTCCGCAGCTTTAGTTGACGAAACCGATACAACTTTATCGATGACGGCACCATAGAGCTCCAAACCCGCCTTCAAACAAGCCTCAGAAAACCCACCAACAACTTTTGGAATCGTTCTTGTAGAAAAGTTTGGATTTCCTGGATCTTCGCGTTCTGGAGAGAATACTAAGAAAATATCTTCGCCAACCTTCAATCCTTTAGACTCGATTCGAGGTTTCAATTCTTCATCTGTAGTACCAGGATACGTCGTGCTCTCTAATGACACCAATTGGCCCTTTTTAAGATATGGCACGATAGAATCCGTCGTATCCAAAACAAAACTTAAATCTGGTTCACGATATTTATTTAAAGGGGTTGGGACACAAAGAATAATGGCATCAACTTCAGAAATTCTTCGGAACTCCGTGGTTGCCGAGAAGCCTGCAGAAACAGCTTTTTTCACAGAGTCATTAGATATGTGTTCAATGTAACTTTGACCATCATGAATTTTAGAAACTTTGTTATTATCAATATCAAAACCTAAAACCTTGAATCCGACTTCAGAAAAACGAAGAGCCAATGGTAAGCCAACATAACCAAGACCAACAATTCCAATATTCAGCTGCTTGTCAGTTGCCTTTTTCAAAAAAACACTCAACACTTCAGACACAAAACTCCCTTTGCGATAGCGTGAAATAGTGGAACAATATGACTATTAAACGACGCTGTAAATAGGTGATTTATAAGGAACAAAATAGTTGCGCAGCACGGCGACAAAACGTGTGAACACTACTCAAACAACCGACCCGCATAAACTGTATCAGGGTAGTATACTCCAAGTGCGTCCAAATCCACTAACACTTCGGGATTCTTACGACAGACGTCGATAGAGTACCGAAAAAATGCATCTTGAACACCAACATCTTCAGCCATCAAAGCCGGAAGACAGAACAGTGGACGCTCTTCCATTCCCTTTACAAATTTGCCGATAGTGGCTGAGTCCTTCATCCCATAACCCTTGACATACATAGGCACCTTGCCGAAAACAATCTGCTGGGCCTTATCCAAGTCAGCAAAACGGAAAGATTCATTCTTTGAGCCCGTCAAGGTAAAGTAGTCATCATTGAACTCGTGTCTTCTATAAAAGGAAACCGTCATCGCTGGCTTGTGATCTCCGAAAATCACAAATACCACGGGTCGATTATGCGCCGCTGCCAATCTTGCCGCTGCCTTTTGAAAATCCACAAATTGTTGAGTGGTTTTTTTAACCTTATCTTTATAAGCTTGCTCGCCGCCGTCCCCATTCAACTCTGAATAAGGACCGTGGGTATATACTGTAATCAGAAAAGCAAAGGTCTTTTTACCTTCTTTCAAGTTCTCTTGATATTTATCTAAAACGGAATCGAATAAGATTCTGTCTTCAGCATACTTACCTCGTTCAGCTCCCTTTATATCATCTACAAAATAGGACTTTTGAAAACCAAACTTGGGATGCACGATTTCGCGCTTCCAGAAAAACCCCACATTGGCGTGAGCAGAAAAAGTACTGTAACCATGCTTCGCAAAAACTCGCGGAGCGGCCATAGCATCCTTAGCATACTTTTCTGCATAGTATTGAAAATCAATCCCCTTGTGTCGACGACTAGGAAGGCCAGTGAGAACCTCAAATTCAGCTTCTGCAGTCATGCCCCCATAAACCGGAGAAATCACTGTCGCATGCGAATACCCTTGATCTTCAAGTTTAGAAATCGGAGTTACAAAATTGCCGTCACTGCTGGTGTAGCAAGACTCACACAATACCAAAAAAACATCTGGAGCTTCTTTATCCAGAGCCAGATGAGCTGGTTGAGAGACTTCTTTGTACGGAAGACTTCCCTTTGCAGGGACTCCCCCCATCGACAAGGTCAGAAAGATATGATTAAAAATTCCGTTCTCTTTAACGTTCGTAACAAGATTCCAATCAACATAAGTCACGCGCGCCAAACGAAAAAGATAGCTTACAGGATTGGTCTTTGTTTCAGTTGGATGACTCTCCTGCATACAAGATACCGATAGAAGAATAAATATCGGTAAGAAAACCCACTGTTTTTTTCGCAATGAAAAACCCTTAACCACACAAACAATAAGTGCCAATGCCAGGATCGGAATCAGCCAGTCGCTATAGCTTTTTAAAAACAAGGCCTGCTTCCAAGCAAAAATGTCTTCAACCTCAAAGGGCGTATTGGTCAAAGCCAGCTTCATTAAGTGGATTCGAACTAAAAGGCACTCCAGCAGGAAAACGAAGATCGCCGAAGCATAGGGTCTTAAAATGAGCAGAAAAGAAAAATACATTAACCAAGGTATCAATAACTTGGATATAAGAGTGGAATGAAAAACGAGCCCTTGCAGAAGCATACTTAAGATACTTAGAAGCAACAAAGCCCATGCGGTCTGGTTTTTCTGTGGCAGTTTAAAACGCATAAGCCTGTGTAACACAGATTTTTAAAATTCTTAAGACCAGCTGTCACAATGTGCCATAATTTCACTGGACGAAATCCCAGTGACAACCGAAAAAAGAAAAAATACTGTTCCTGGATGTCTATGACCAAATCATCGTTTTTCTCAACTTTACTTGTCTTCTTTTTTCCTCTGGCGCTCGCTATTAATTTAGTTAATTTCCTCTGGGTCGATATTGTTTTCGTATTAATGACGATCGCAGCCATCACAGCTTCTGAAAAGACCTGGCCAGAAATTCAATCTACTTTCGGTTTAAAAAATAAACTTTTCCTTTGCTGTCTCACCGCCTATTTTTTGTCTGGCATTCTTGGCTATATCCTCTACAGCCCCATGGAAGCGAATGAACTTACTAAAATCGGGAACCTTCGATGGATTTGGGGCTTTTTTGCCTGTTTCTCCGCCGGCTACTTACTTGCTCATAAAAAAATTAAATTTAATTGGTACTTTCTAACGGTTATCTTAGCGCTGGCAGTTATTATTGTAAGACACTTTGATGAGACGTCTGGAAAATTCTTAGATTCGTCACTTCGGATCAAGGGGTTTTATAGTAATCCCAATTATTTTGCGATGGCCGTTGCCTTGCTTTGGGCGACAATGCTGCCCTTCGTAATCTATGCACGGAATACTAAATCGCGAATCGGCCCTGCTTTCGTGCTATTCTTGGCAGGAATTATACTTCTTGCTACTTATACTCGAACTTCGTGGATTGCCATGTTAATGGCTGTGGCAGTGGCTCTCGTTTATAGTAAAAACAAAAAAATGCTCACTGTATCGGCTCTCATCATCGGCTTTTTTGGGCTGGCAATTCTTTTTAATTGGTTCAATCTAAAAGACCGAATTTTGTATTCATTTGATATTAAAATAAATAATTCACAGGGAGAGCGCATTGCTGTCTGGAAAGCGGCTTGGTCGCTATTCCTAGACCATCCAACATTCGGGACTGGATTTGAATATGCTGCGAAACTGTTTCGAGAGTATTACATTAAACTCGGACAACCTACTTCTTATGTACCAGGACACACACACAATCAGTTCCTAGATGTCTTAACGGGTGCCGGACTTGTTGGACTGGTTGGTTTCTTGGGTGCATTCGGCTCCGGCGTCGTTTTCTTTCACAAAAAGTTCAAAACCGCTGTGGAAGTCTTGGATAAGCAAATCGCCTTGGGCTCCATACTTTGTATCGTCGCCTTTTTTAGCTGCTCTTTCACCGAAACCCCAATTATCCAGCAGGGACCTAGAAACTACATTCTGATCATTCTTGGATTCTCTTACGGTTACCTATCAGGAAAGGGCAAAAAGCAAGTAGCCGCCAACTAGGATTTACTTACTAAGTGTCTTTTCCCAATTCAAAGCCGTGCGACAAATTGTATCAATATTATTTCTTCTAGGAGTCCATCCAAGAAGAGCCTGCATCTTTCGAGAATCCGCTACAAGACTCGCAGGATCTCCGGGACGACGATCTGCTTCTTCAACAGGAAACTTATTTTCAGCAACATTCAGCGCAGAAGATATAACTTCACGTACAGAGTATCCCTGCCCGTAGCCACAATTTAATGTCGCACTTGTTCCACCACGCAAAAGGTGTTCCGCTCCCAACACGTGAATATCTGCAAGATCTTCAACGTGAATATAATCACGAATACAAGTTCCATCCGGTGTTGGATAATCCGTTCCAAAAATCTTGAGTCCTTGTCGTTTGCCTACTCCGGCTTGAGATGCCAAGTGCACAAGATGATACGCATTTGCCGTACGCTGTCCGTTAGATCCATCCTCAGCAGCACCAGCGACGTTGAAATATCGGAAGATCACATGATTGATTCCAACCAAGTCACCCGTATCGCTCAATAGTTTTTCACTGATTAACTTCGACCAGCCATAAGGATTTAATGGATTCGTCGGTGTGCCTTCCGAAATAATTCCGTCAGTGCAAGAATCACCATACACAGCCGCTGTGGATGAAAAAATAAAATTCTTAACACCGCTTTTTTCACAAGCTTTCAAAAGAGACAGTGTCCCGCCGACATTGTTGTCATAATATTCCACGGGCTTCAAAAGTGACTCAGCCACATTCAACTTCGCCGCAAAGTGGATCACAACTTCAGCATCAAATTTACTCATGATTTCAGCTACAAAATTAGAATCACGAACGTCACCGAAATAAAATTCAGCCTGATTTGGAACAGCCTCTTTAAACCCTGTACTGAGATTATCAATGACCGCAACCTTATGACCTGAAAGTAGTAATTTTTGAACGGTGTGCGAACCAATGTAGCCCGCGCCTCCAGTAACTAAAACACGAGCCATATAATTACTCCCCGAGGATTAAGTTTGCGTATTTAGAAGTATTCTGTTGCACATACTTTGGCAAACGATCTAATCCAACTCTCTTAAACTTCATGGGACGGTTAAAAATATCTTTGCCAGCACGGACATGAGACTCGATCCATTGAGGATTGAACATTTCTTCCGTCATATACTCTGTGTGACTATAGGCCTTCATCTTTTTAAGGATCATCTCCGTCCCACCCATAAATGAAAAATGCCAGCCACCATCCATGACTAAAACATGTTTTTTGTCCTTATTACCTCTATAGGTACGCATTTTGTGAGGTGTATATTTTTTAAAATAAGAATACGACGCCATAACGGTTCCATGCCAAGGGATGTAATCTTTGTACATTTGATTTGGCTCAGGATGTTCATAGGCCAAGTTGTTCAAATAATAATAATAAAGCTCTTGGTAGAATGTTTTAATTCCCGGTGTTTTTAAGTGCTCTACAATTTTTTCTGGAGCCGGAATTTCATCCACATCCGAAAGCAAAATAATGTCATCTGATTTACAATTTACTAAAAACTTCGACAAAGCATTGCGCTGATAATCTTCACGATCCCAATTACTAAACGGACGCAGCTTCCACCAATTCACTTTCGGGAAGTCTTCAACAACCACGTGCATAATCTTCGGTAAAAATTTAGCAAAGCGCTCTTTGTTTTCAACGAAGAATAAAGGCTTATCTGTTCCACGGAATGTCTTCTTAGATTCAATAATAACGAATTTATCAACGACATCATTAAGGACATTCAAACGGATTTCTAACAAATCCAATTCATCGTAGAACACAAAACAATCGTAAATCATATTTATTCCTTAACAACGATCCTAGAGAGCTTTATCCAGCATTATCATCATCGACTTGCAGGTTGGATGAGCTCCATCATCCCAGAAAGATGGCCCTCCGTCATCACCTGGGATTCTGTCCCAAAAAGAACTGACATGAATCCTGTCCGACTGCAATGAATTAAGCTGATCTAACCATTGTTTATGCCTCTCCAAAGATTCTGGCGCATCTTTCGCTAGCCGCGCCATAAACTTTGGATGAAATGGAGGGATCAAAATTAGAACCTCAATTCCACTTTGCCCTAACATTTGTATTTCTTTCTTTAAATCCGCCATATAAGAATCATTCATCTTAGAGCGAAGCATTAAGCCGAAAGTGGAATAGCTAATGTCTATTTCTTTTGAAAGAACATCGACTGGAGTCTTTCCCTTGAAATCCGGAGACGCACACGCATTAGAATCGATATTCACTCCGCTTTGCGGAACTTCAAAAGTTGTTGATAGACTTTTGATTTGAGCCAACGAAGCCTCAAAGCTGGTGTGATCGATCAATCGCTGAAGGAATTCCAAACGATTTTTGATCCCGGCTTCTTCTGGCAATTCCTTTACGAGGTGCTTACGCAAAACAGGTGTTTGCCGAACTTTAACGTCAGTCACATCTCCGGCAACTTCAAAGTAATCAGCAATCCAGATAATCTTTTTAAGAGGCAGCTTATACTCTTGCGCCGTTCGCAGCAAAGCCAGCTTAAGCAAAATGCCAGCACCGCCTTTTGAAAGATTGAGAGTCTTCATGCCTATATGATTTTCCACCCAATTTCCCGGCGTCGTCTGGCCCCGAGACGAACCCAGAATAAGAACTTCCGCTTCAGGATGAGCTGCAATCAACTGCGTGGCTTCGTAGTATACGTTCTGTGTGGGATGCTGAACTTCAACAGACTGGCAGTGATAGTAACACATCGGATCCACATAAAAATTAAATGCAGCAATCCCTCCCAAAAGAAGAATTACAAAGAAGGCCAAGGACAATATTACTTTTACATTTTTATTCATCATCCCCGCCTAAAATTGGAAATAAAGAAATGGGGATTCTTCCCCCATATAGGCCAAACAAACAACAAACATAAATGCCAATAAGACCGCACGTAAATAGGAAGGTGTAAACTTCAGTTCCCAGGTATTTTTAGAGAATAAAGCAATTAGTAATCCAATGCCCATGGCCGCAAAGAAGCGATCTTTGTGTTTTAAAGGAATCAGCGTGATATCCCAGCTCACGTTGCCATTGAGGAAAAATACTTTCTGCAACCACAAAATCGCTTGTTCGAGATTGTGAGCGCGGAAAAACACCCAACCGATGCACACTAAGAAAAACGTGAGTGCCCAGCTTAAATACTTATTGGTGATCACATTCCAACCGCGATTTTTGAAGAAGCGCTCAATCCCAAGAATCACGCCATGGAAAGAACCCCAAATCACATAAGTCCAATTGGCTCCATGCCATAGCCCACCGATCGCCATTGTCAAAAACAAATTGCGATAAGTTTTAACGGCTCCTTCACGATTTCCACCCAATGAAATATAAAGATAATCGCGCAACCAAGATGACAAAGTGATATGCCAACGCTGCCAGAACTCTGTAATGGACAGTGATTTATAGGGAGAATTGAAATTTGGCGGGAACTGAATATTCATCATCAGTCCCAATCCGACGGCCATATCAGAGTAACCGCTGAAATCGAAATAGATCTGCATTGTGTAACCGATCATCGCAATCCAAGCTTCAGCGGTCGACGCCCCGGCCATATTCATAACCAAAGGATCGACAACGGCAGCAATGCGGTCCGCGATTAACATTTTTTTGGAAAGACCAAACCCGAAGAAATAACATCCGTTCCAAAAATTTTCCGGGTGAAAAACGTACGTCGTTGAACTTTCAAGCTGTGGGACGATTTGATTGTGCCTGACCAGAGGCCCTGAAATTTGATGTGGGAAAAGCGTTACGTAGCCTGCAAATTCCAACAAATGCGCATGAGCATCTGAAACGCGACGGTATACGTCGATCACATAAGACATGGATTGAAACGTATAAAATGAAATACCAATTGGTAAAACGACATTCAGAATAGGAAGGACGTCGGTAGAAGCCCCGCCGAAATGAAAAATTCCGTTAAGAGAATCAGCAAAAAAATTGTAGTACTTAAAAAATCCTAAAACAGAAAGGTTCGCGATAATCGACGTTAATAGTAACGCCTTTCGTACTCTTTGCGTTTTCGCGTAGTAAATATTTTTAGCGACGTAGAAATCAAGGACGACGGTAAAGAGCAAAAGGAATACAAAAGTTTTGCTCCAGTAGGCATAGAAAAAAACACTCGAAAAAAAGAGAAACCACAGCTGAAGTCTCTTTTTCGTGATCAGGTAATAACCCAGCAAAGTTATTGGTAAAAACAGAAAAAGAAACGAGTACGAGTTGAAAAGCATGCCCTTTGAAATAATGGAGCCTTAAGTATTTGTCTATTTAGATTTGGGGCGCCGCAACGAGTTGGTTTCATACCTTCTTTTGAGGTCCGAGCTTCGGCATTAAAAAAGCCCTAAAAACTACTAAATTTCACAATGCTGGGGGGGGGGCAATTTTGCACAATAACTCATCAATTTTCAGACTTTGGAGTTTTTTATGGTCAATTTCTTATATATTGGTATAATTAAACCAATATGAAGGCTCATCTACGCTTTTATCATAAAGTTAAGATGGGCAATAGATATGTGGTCGAGCTGTCCATTCATGAAGTTGGTACGACCAATAAATATCCTCTGGGTATTAAATACGGCCTCATTTGCAAAGACCTAAAAAGCGGTGCCTACGTACTTCTGGACAACCACCACCCCAAAGGTCCCCATCTTCATCTTAACAAGAGAGAAGAAAAATACATTTTTGTCGATGAAGACTCTTTGATTCGAGACTTTAAAGAAATTGTCTGGAAAGGGCTAGGAGTTAAACTGTGAAAAAACTGATTATTTCAATGAAAAGTTCGAGTGAAGCACTTTCAGAATTTAAGCAGGCTCTTAAGTCCGCGAGAAAGGGAAAGCTAAAAAAAAATCACTACGAAATATCTTTCGACAACAAAAAAGATTTTGATCGGTTTATTAAGAATATTGGAGTCCTATCCACGATTCTCATTTACAAGCCAAAATCTGTTTACGAACTGGCTAAAATCATTCATATGGATGTCTCAAACTTAAATAAAATTATTCTTTTCTTTGAAGATATTGGGGCTATAAAAATCACCGAGGCAAGAGTCCAAGGGCGATGGGTCAAAACACCTACCGTGGAGTATGACCAGATCCAATTTGATTTAAAGGCAGCATAACTTAGGAAAAGTATTCTACAACATTCTCGCTCAAGTGCTCCGACGAATCTTCTTTATAGTATGTTTGATACCACTGCGCCGTTTTTTCTAAAGCTCTGGAAAGATTCCATCGAGGCTCCCAATCAAAATGTTGTTTCGCAAGATCGCTATTCATTTGTCCGTGCAGCGATAACGACAACTTATTAGTGTTCGCTGAAACGCTCGCACTTTGAATACCCATCACCTGCGCAAACTCCTTCATCACTTCACCGATACTCTCAAACTCCGCAGCACCTAAGTTATAAGTCTCAGCAAGCTTTGGTCCCTTCACATACAATGCTTCCGCCAATCGCAAAATTCCGTCAACCTGATCCAAAACATGAATCCACGGGCGTACTGACTGTGGATTGCGAATTTCAAAAGATTTCTTATTTAAAAAACTTTGCACGGCTTGCGGGATTAACGAGGACTCCGAGAAATCACCTCCACCAATCGCAGAACCAATTCGTGCCGTTGCGACAGCAACTTTATGTTTGTTGTATTTTTCAGGAGAGAAAAAAGTATTTCGATAAGAAAGAGCCACAAACTCAGAACAGAGTTTTGCCGTCGGTAAAATATCTTGAGCTGCAACCTTATCTGATTCAGACAAAGCTTTGTTGTCGGTAGCGCGTGAATAAACTTTATCAGAGCTAACAACAACCACCGAGCGCACCGAAGCTGTCTCTCGTAAAAGCTCCATCAAGGTCGCAGTACCTAAAACAGATTTCGAAAAGATCTCAAGCGGCTTTTTTTCCGCTTCCGTTAAAAGGCCCGTTTCTCCAAGATGTAAAACGATATCTGCCTGCGCGAATTGCAAAACCTGACGAAAAGCATCTTCATCGCGAAGATCCCCGTACGTCATCGAAATACGCTGAGCCAAATTCGTGAGATCAAAAAGATTCGGGGTCTTCCCCGCTGTTTCCGAAAATCCGAAAACTTGCGCGCCTAAATGTTCTAATGCAAGAGCTGTCCACGCGCCCAAAAAACTTGTGGGATAAGTGATAAAAACCCGCTTGCCTTGCCAGAATGAAGACGCGGTTTTTCCGTTCATAAACTAACCTAAAAGACCTTGCTCAACACCTTGTCCACGGTGTTCTGGGTGAACCCAATGGGCCAGCACTTGATCTTCAAACTTCCAATAAAAACCAATGGGATCGGTTTCGTAAATAGCCACACGAAGCACACCTTTGCCCTCAGTTGCTTTCATTTTAAGCAAAGTTTGCGCAAGAGAAGCTTGGTTCAAAACTCCACTGCTTGCAGATGGAATGCAATGTTCTTCATAAAGACGAGCAAGTAAAGACAGCTCAACAAGATTGAACAGAGATTCACGAATAAAATATTTGTCAGAGTGGAGTGCTTTCATAACTAAAAGCCTAACGGCGGAAGCTTCTCGCTGGCACTTATTTCTGAGTTATGACGCATTGCCTAGATGAACTACTTCTTCTTTCTGGCCCAACTCAAATCGGGCTGAAGATTCTGCCTTACGCAGTCTTTTAAAAACAGATTGATCAACGTCTGATACGGAATTTCAGTTTCATCAGCCAAGTTCTGAAAATATTCGATAACATCTTCGTCCAAACGAATCGTCGTTCGCGTTTTCAGCTTTTTCGCATAAGGATTTTTCTTTGCTTTGCCGAAATCGTATTCTTTCCTCACGCTCACCTCGCAAAATATTGATTACTTTCAGATCGAGTCGCCAATCTAGCTGATATCAACCTAATCACTTCGTCTTTTTCCCAGTAGAGATGCACAACAACGAGGATTCGATCTTCATTGCTTCTACCCAACAAAATAAATCGCTCTTCACCAACGGAATGTACAGGATCAGATATAAGCAATGCTCTTTCATCGTAAAAGGCCGTTGTCGCCTCTTCGAAAGAAAGCCCGTGTTTTTTCACATTGGCTTGAGCCTTCGCTTTATCCCAGACAAATTCTATTTTCACAGTATCACCAAACCATCAAAATGTACATACAATATATGCACGTTTAATAATTTCTAAATTACTGCAAAACTCCGCGCACCTCTAACTCCAGCTCGAATTTAAGTAAGCCCCGAATGCAACCGACGTCCGGAACTATCGACTCTAGCATTCTCAACTCCCCGCATCGAAACGCCGTGTCTTGACCCGTCCACACGGCACTTTCAATATGCTCACAAAAGGGAGCCCAAGATGGATGCCACTGCACAAGGGGAAAAAGTTTTAATTCAAGCCAATGTTGGCGACGAACGTCGCACTGACGGTATTGTTTATATCAAACACTTCTCCCCGCCTGAACGAATGTCGCAAGCTCTTAAGAAGCTCGCTCTATTTTGGGGGATCGCTCTGGTTTCAGTTCTTATTCCGGTTTTCCATTTTGTGACGGTTCCTCTTTTCTTTTTCCTGGGTCTATTCTTTGCTCGCCGAACGTATAAAAGCGAAGGCCGAGTTTTAAGCGGCGAAACACGCTGCCCACACTGCCAAACAGAAGTGAAGGTAAAACCCGCAGAACTTCAATGGCCGATCACCGAGATCTGCCAGAACTGCGCTCGCGTAGTGCGCATTGAACGCGTATAGTTCCCACCCCGAACAATATTACGACTTGTAAGGCGTCAAAGAGGCTTCTATGCTGAAAAGCGTATGATTAAAGCCTCTCAGATATTTTTTGCCGTTTTCTTTTTCGCACTTTCATCTCACGCTTTTGAACTGACTTCGGGACTGACTCCGCCAAAAATGCAAAAGGTGATGCTCAGTTACTCTGGACTTTTTCACGATAAGTCAGATTTTCCTCAAGAGCGTGCTTCGACTTCTTACCAAACGATGAACTTTATTGCGCCCGTTTACAAAACCGACGGTGAAGCTGTTTCCCTATCCTTAAGCGGCTCCCAATTCTCAATTCGTCCCGCGCAAAATAATTTTTCAGAACTCTATGACATGCAAGTGGGCCTGGGTTACACAAAGGCCTTAGATGAACAACGTCTTTGGTCAGTTTCAGCCCGCTATGGATCTGCCAGTGACAAACCGTTTGAAGATTCCACGGTCACTACGTTGGGGATCACTGCATTTTATTCTTACCCTAGTGACGAAACCAGTCGCTGGCTTTTGCTCGTAGACTATTCAAACAATCGCCCGATCTTAAATGAAATTCCTCTTCCAGGTTTTGCCTACTTCTATGCGCCTTCAAAAACTTTTCGCGGAGTTTTCGGCGTTCCTTTTGCCTCTGTGAATTGGGACTACGCTGAGAAATGGGGTCTTGAAGTATTCACTCTAGTTCCATGGGTTTTCAAAGGTTCTATCAATTACAAACTCAACGAATACGCCCGCATTTACACGGGACTCGACTTCTCACAAGTGACTTATTATTTGTACGGCAGAGCCAACCGCAACGATCGTTTGTTTTACGACGAGAAAAAAGTTTTCTTAGGTATTAAGTCCCCGCTTTCAAAATCTGTTTTCGCAGAATTGGAAGCCGGTCACGCTTTTGATCGTGCTTTCTTTGTCGATGAAAACTACACAACGGATCCCAAGAATCCGGTCGATATCGGCAATGCCTTTTATGGCAAAGTCACTTTAAGATTTATTCTCTAGGGATATTCAACACAAATGATACTATCACGGCCTGGCGCGTTTCAAAAAGGTACGGCGTACCTTCTATCCGAAGCGGCCTGTGATGTAGTTTTCTGTGCGCGGGTCTTTAGGGTTTGTAAAGACTTGGTCGCTGGCGCCAAATTCAATCAAATCACCCAAATACATAAACGCTGTGAAATCAGAAACACGGGCTGCTTGATGCAGACTGTGTGTGACAATCGCAATCGTCACTTCTTTACGAAGTTCTTGAATCAATTCTTCAATATGACGAGTGGAAATCGGATCAAGAGCTGATGTCGGTTCATCCAACAACAAAATCTCCGGTTCCGTCGCTAAAGCACGTGCAATACAAAGGCGCTGTTGCTGCCCACCTGACAACGCTGTCGCTGAAGAATTCAAACGATCCTTCACTTCATTCCAAAGACTGGCCTGTTGCAAAGAACGCTCAACACGTTCTTCGATAAAGCTTTTCTTTTTCACACCGCGAACTTTGAGTCCGTAAGCGACGTTTTCGTAAATACTTTTTGGAAAGGGGTTTGGTTTTTGGAAAACCATTCCGATACGCATGCGTACTTCCATTGGATCAATTTCTTTACCCAGGATATTACGACGATCCGGATGTAGAAGAATCTCCCCTTGGTAGTTCGCATTCGGATAAAGATCATGCATGCGATTAAAACAACGAAGCAACGTCGTCTTTCCACACCCCGAAGGTCCAATCAAAGCCGTCACACGATTTTCATAAACCGGCAATGTTACGCCATTTAGGACTTTTTTATCCCCGTAAGAGAAAAGCAAATTTTTAACTTCGGCACGAAGCTGTAGTTCCATAATCATTACCACTTCATCTTTTTACGGAAGCGAAGGCGCAAATAAATAGCTCCTCCGTTCATAATCAAAGTCATCAACAAAAGAATGACCCCGGTCGCCGCTGCATTCACGTGAAACTCAGGCTGAGGACGCGACAACCAGTTAAACATCTGAATCGGCATCACGGTAAACGGATCCATGAGCCATTTAAAATTAACAAACGGAAAATGCCCCTCTACAGGAGGCGTTGGCAAAAACGCGATGAACGTCAAAGCTCCGATGGTGATTAACGGAGCCGTTTCACCAATCGCGCGAGACAAAGAAATAATCACGCCGGTAAGAATACCACCGGAAGAGTACGGCAGAATATGATAGCGAATAGTTTGCCACTTACTTGCCCCCATCGCGTAACTTGCTTCACGAATGGTGTTGGGAATAGAGCGAATCGCTTCACGAGTGGTCACGATAATAATCGGCAAAACCAGAAGCCCTAAAGTCAAACCCGCCGTCAAAATACTTTGTCCCAGCTTTAACTTATAAACAAAGAGCCCCAAAGCCATAAGGCCATAAGTGATCGAAGGAATCCCCGCAAGATTGATGATGTTAAGTTCAATCAATTGCGAAACCCAATTTTTCTTGGAGTACTCTTCAAGATAAACACCGGCAGCAACGCCCAAAGGAATCGCACAAAAAGCCGTCGTGAGCATAATGCAGAACGATCCCACCCACGCTGACAAAATCCCCGCTCTTTCCGCAAATCGCGACGGGAAATTAGTGAAGAACTCAAAATTAATACGAGGCACACCTGTGATTGCCAAATCAATAATCAATGTCAGAAGCGTGACCAAAGCAAAAAGCAAAGACATCAATCCCAAGACAGCAAAGATAAAATCCCACATCTGACGACGTTTGATATTGCTCAAAATATCTTCTTTTGCCTCGATCGCACTTGATTTTGAAATTTGCTGAGACTGTGACAACTCCATCACTCTTTCTCCTGAAACTTCTTACGAAGCCAAAGACCGATCACATTGAAACACAAAGTTAAAACAAGAAGGCTTAAACCCGCGACGTAAATAGACTGATAACCAATCGAGCCGTGAGGCAAATCCCCTAAACTCACTTGCACGATAAACGCTGTGATCGTTGCCGCAGGTTCTGTTGGATTCAAAGTCAGATTCGGTTGCATACCAGCTGCAATCGCCACAACCATGGTTTCACCTAGAGCCCGAGAAATACCTAAAATATACGCGGAAGAAATTCCCGAGAACGCCGCCGGGATCACAACACGAAAAGCCGTCTGCATACGGGAAGCGCCCACAGCAAATGAAGCCTCACGCAAATGTCCAGGGACTGAGCGCATAGCATCTTCACTAAGACTGCTCACATAAGGAACGATCATGATTCCAATCACAATCCCCGCACTTAAAACGTTAAATCCCCCTAACGATGGAATTAACTTTTGCAAAAGCGGAGTTACAAATAACAACGCAAAATAACCGTAAACAACAGTGGGAACAGCCGCTAGTAACTCAAGAAGAGGTTTTAAAACTTCACGCAAGGAAGGACGGATGTACTCACTTAAAAAAGCCGCCGCCACAGTTCCAAGCGGAATCGCGACCGACAAAGCAATCACTGTTGATAAGAAGGTCCCACACAAAAGAGGCAGAATTCCGTAGTGGGCATTTTCAAAAAGAGGTGTCCACTCTGTGTCGGTCAAAAAATCTTTCAAGGACACGTGACTAAAAAAAGGAATGCTTTCCACAACCAGAATTCCTACGATTCCGGCCGTCACAAGAACAGAAGAAGCTGCCGCTAAGAAAAGCACCGTTTCAATGGCGCGTTCTCTTAAACGACGCATCCGCCGGACCGGGTGGTCGGCGGATGTAAATTCAGATAGTTTTTTGAGTTGGCTTTTACTCACAGGGATAAACTACAACGAACCTTCACGTTTCATCAACTCATCAATTTTAAGACCTACTTCAGAGTGACCTCCGAAAACAGTTCCTAACTTGCCTTTTTTAACGTGTTCTTTGCCTGTTTCGTAAGCTTTCGCCGGCAAAGCAACGTATTTCACTTGAGGAACAACCTGTGCGGAGTTGCTCAAGTAAAAGTTAACGAAGTCCTTCACTTCCGCTTTTTTCAATGCCGCTTCGCTTACATAAATAAAGATCGGACGAGACAATGGGAAGTAAGTGCCTTTTTCAACCGTCTCACGAGAAGGAAGAACGGCCTCGTTCTTTTTAGGAGCTTTGTCACCGCCAACAATAGCTACAACTTTAAGCTTCGCTTTATTCTCTTCGTAGTAAGCAAGAGGAACGTAACCCAATGCGTACTGATCATTAGCAACGCCTGTTATAAGGGTGTTGTCATCTTCACTTGCCGTGTAGTCACCGCGAGAAGACTTCGCTTTACCAACGATTGCTTCAGTGAAGTAGTCAAAAGTTCCTGAGTCAGAACCTGCACCGTAAAGTTTCAAGTTTTGTTTTGGCCAAGCTGGGTTCACGTCGCTCCACTTAGCGATTTTACCTTGAGCACCTGGTTCCCACATTTTCTTAAGTTCTGCCACGGAAAGAGATTTAATCCATGTGTTCTTTGGATTTACAACAACCGCTGTCGCATCATAAGCGATAGGAATTTCGATGTATTTCACACCGGCTGCACGGCAGGTTTCCATTTCAGAAGTTTGAATTGGACGAGAAGCATCTTGAATATCCGTTTCACCACGGCAGAACTTTTTAAAGCCACCGCCAGTGCCAGAGATCCCTACAGTCACGCGAACTTTTCCTTTTTGTGCTGTTTGAAACTCTTCAGCCATGGCTTCCGTGATTGGAAACACAGTGCTGGAGCCATCAATCTTAATAACTGGGACTTGGGCATGGGCCGCAGAAGCACCCATCACAAAAGATAAAGACAGAATGATATTCTTCAACATAGACTCTCCTCAATATGGCTAAAAGATCTAGCACCAATATGCCGCCCTGTATTGTTAGGGTTTTATTATGATTTAGCCGTTTCGCGTTAGGCAAAAGCCGGGTAAACTAAACAAAGTTATGGGTAAAAAACAACTCCAAGACGAAGCTGCCATCCTTGAGAAGATCAACAATGCTATTTCTGACAGCATTTATATCTTTGATCTTAAAGAAGAGAACCTTATTTGGCTCAATAAACGCGGTCCTGAACTTTACGGTTACACCCTTGAAGAGATTCGCCGCATGGGGTCTGAGTATTATGCTCGAACCATGCATCCCGACGACATTCCCTCTCTTCGAGAAGGTGTTGCTAAATCCCGCAATCTCAAAGACGGCGAAGTGATGTCGCTGGAGTATCGATTTAAAGATCGTGATGGTAAATATCACTGGCACAGCGATCGCATCACGGTTTTTTCCCGCAACGAGGCTGGCGAAGTGACCGCCATTTTAGGTGTTGCAACCGACATTAATGACCGCAAGGAGTTTGAAGAAACTCAAAAAAAGACCATTGAAAAACTCAATCTGTCTTTGTCGGCAGCGAAAATGGGAACGTGGGAGTGGGATGTTGAGAAAAATCAACTTCTTTGGGACCAGCGTATGTATGAAATCCACGGCGTCCCCAACATTCCTTCCATGAATCCCCTTGATGAAGTTTGGAAGCGTTCGAATCGCGAAGATATGGAAATCGTGAATATGAAAGTCCAAGAAGCTGCTGAGAAACATCAGGACTTTTATGTCACTTATCGCGTCACTCACGAAAATCAAGAAGTGCATCACATTCGCTGTTACGGAAAATATCTTTCCCATGAGTCTTCACAACGCATGTACGGTGTGGCGTGGGATTCTACAGAGGAAATTTTAACTGAGCAGCAAATCAATGAAGCCAAAGCAAAATTGATTTCTGCAGCAAAAATGGCAGCTCTAGGCGAAATGTCTGGTGGCATAGCTCATGAGATCAACAATCCCCTCACCGTCATTCAGGCGCGAGCTTTTCAACTTTCACAAATGGTGGAAAACGGCAAAACAGATCCCGAAAAAATCAAACAAGCCGCTGAGAGTATCAGTCGTACGGCAGATAAAATCGCCCGTATTATTAAGTCCCTGCGCTCTTTTGCGCGAGAGGGAGCTTATGACCCTTTTGAAGTCGTTTCACTCAAACAAATCATCGACGAAACGTTGGAGTTTTGCCGCACACGTTTCTACAATCACGGTGTGGAAATTGAAGTCGGAAAAATTGACGAAGAACTGGAAGTCGAATGCCGATTGATCCAGATTGAACAAGTTCTATTGAATCTTCTTAATAACTCTTTTGATGCTATTCAATATTTGGAAAATAAATGGATCCGTATTTCCGTAAAAGAATTAGTCGATTCTGTGGAAATCACCGTCACCGATTCCGGCCCTGGCATTCCCTCTGATATTGCCAATCAGATGATGCTTCCTTTCTTTACCACCAAAGAAGTTGGCAAGGGAACAGGTTTAGGTCTTAGCATTTCTGCGGGAATCATGCGCGCTCACAAAGGTTCACTGAGTCTAAATCATAACTCCGCCAATACGAGTTTCGTGATTCATTTGCCAAAATGGCAGCAGGAAGAAGCTTTAAATTACTGACAGCGGGAACACACGCCAAAGAAATCCAGACGGTGGGAGACTTGCTTGTAGCCCATGGTCTCAACCATTTTTATATGCTGATCAAGGTCGCAAATATGCAACGGTTCGACCCGTTGACAAAGGCGGCAGATCACATGGTGATGATGGTGACCGGACTCAAGAGTCAGTTCAAAGCGCGCCACACCGTCACCAAATTCCAAACGAGAAACTAGTGCTGCTTCCTCGAATTTTTTTAGAATACGGTAGATCGTGACGAGGTCCATGCCGTCTGATTTATTATCGAACTTTTTAAAAATTTCGTCGGCTGAAATCGGCTCCGGATGGTTGAGCAAAATCTTAAGCAACTGACTGCGCTGAGATGTGAGTTTCATCCCCGCTTTGCGCACTCTCTCGTTGAGAGAATCAATATCGATATTTTTTCGCTCGTGGCCGCACTTCGTCATGCCCCCATAGATACACCAAAGGGCCCTAAAAATCCACTAGGTTTCGCCACTTCGGCGCTCTTGCAAGGCATTCAGGCCGTAATAAGTGTAAGAAAGTGCTGATAAAACCGGAACAAAGAAGATCGCAAGCGGAATATATGAGAGGAGCCCTAATAAAAGCCCCAATCCATAAAGAGTTCCTGAATCTTCACGCTCTATGCGTTTTCGCTCTTCAAGGCTCGCATAGTCTTGAAGAACGTCATACAAGAAGATTTTTTTATTAAGCCATGCCGTAAGAAAAAGTGGAACAACGACCTGACATCCCGGAACAAGCCACAAAGGCAGAGTCATAACAAATGCGACGATAAAAATCATCGTCGCCCAAAGCGTATTCCATAAACTTCCTACCGTGGTGCCGCCCTTTTTCTTTTCAAGATGTTTAAAATCCGCACCTGCCACTCGCAAAAGAACAATAGGCATCACAAAAATAGATGTGAGTAAAACCGCACCTAAGTACGCAAGAGGAATAAAAACAAGAATAAGAAAAATCACCGCCGTCCATGATGCAAAACCATTAAGCCCCGTAAGACTTTGCAACCATTGAAAGATCGACATCTGCGCAAGAAAGTTTCCTAAACCTGTCACCCAGGCAGACCAGAAAATAACAAAAAGAACAATAAATCCAAAGACGGATAAAAATGGCGGCAACAAAATCAACCAAAACATTTGAAGACGCAAAAGAGAATCAAAGGCCTGTCGAAAAGCTTTTAAAATAGCAGTCATATTTAGATCTTTTCCCTTTCCGTTCCCTCTGGCAAGTGCTTCAATAGGGGCACTATGCCAAGAATCATACACATCTTTCGACACGGGCAAACAGATTGGAACAATCTTCGTCGCATGCAAGGCCACACCGATATTCCTTTGAATGAAGAAGGCCGCAAACAAGCGCAAAGCCTGCAGACTTTCTTTAGCGAAAATCCCATCGATGTTATTTTTAGCAGCGATCTTGTCAGAGCCCAAGAAACGGCCCACATCGCAAATGCTCACTTAGAATGCCCGGTGCACCTTTTAACGGAGCTGCGTGAAGTTTCTTTAGGTGTTCTTGAAGGCATGGTTCAAGATGACGTTCACTCTCAATTTGGTATGGAAGCTTGGCAAAAATGGACTTCAATTGATCCAGAAAATTTAGATTTTCATTTTCCCTCTGCAGAAAGTGCTCGCGAAGCTATAGCACGCTTTGATTCCGCTTTAAGAAAAATCTGCAAAGAACATGTTTTTAAGAACGCGGCGATTTCCACTCACGGTTTTGTGATGAGACGATTTCTGCACATGCTTCGACCGGATCTCACAGAGATTCTTCCCACCCCGAATTGTGTTGTGTATACAGTTCTTTGGGATGAGAAGAGCGAAAAATTCTCTTTCTACTTTAATTCGTAACGAGTCAGATCCAAGTAGCCAAAATCAACTGGATCTGTTCTTTTCTGATGAGCTGTCATTTCATCATAGTGCATCCAGAAAGACTCTTGAGATCTACGCACACCAAAATCTGTGACAAGCTTTTGATAATCCTTAGCCGATTTTATTTTCTTAACAGCATTCACAAAAACCGGAAGATCTTGTTCCTTCACGTCGAAAATCATATTCGGATAAGAACCCCAATAGCCCTCGTATAACGTCAAAGAATCTTCTTTCGGAGCCATTCGCAGCGACTCGCCTAAAATCCAAGAAATGTTTTCGTGCTCTTTATTGTGAATCAAAGAGAAAACACGAATGTCTCCTTGAGCCGGTTGAATTTTAAGATACGCGAAATCCGGAAAGTAACGAGCAAAAGGTGTTTTATTAGCCGCTTTGATAGAAGCTATTTTTCTGAGTTCAGCTTCGACACCGGAAACCTTCCACTGCTTTTTTAGACTGTCGGGAACTTCCAAAACTTTCCAGTTCACAGTATCAAAAGAACCACGCACTTTTTCATTCATACGGTAAAACAAAATCTTTTCGACCATTTGTTTTTTGGTACTTTTGCTGTCCTCATTAAAGCGCACTCCGGTTGGTTCGGCCGATCCCACCGTAGGGAAGATGTATGTCATTTTCGCCTGCGCCAAAAGCCCTTGATACCATTTGCGGCGATAATCCAGGCGCTGCTCTGGCGGAAGGAACATCAAGAAAAGCTCTTCCGCCTCCATACGAATCATGTCCATATAAACGCGAGTCAGAAGCTGATGGCTGATGTTTCCAAAGACGTCGAAATTAACCACAAGATTGTAAACCAGACGCTCAAACAAGGCGTAGTCCATCACAAAAGCCGTCTTTGATAAATCTCCAACAGCTCCTTTTAAAACAACGGCGTTGTCGTCATGGCGGAACACGGTCAAGACAGCGTTCGGATTTGTTGTATCACCGTTCCAAATATCACTGAGATCATAACCTTGGGGCTTTAATTTTTTAAGCCACTCGGTACGAAGCTTTCTATAATTTTCGCGATGATCAACCAGACGTTTTAAGAACACCGGTGCGTCTTTGATTTCAATATCACTTCCCCACACTCCCGGCATCATAAGAAGCCCTTGAGCTTGTGCTTCGTATTCTTTTGATAAAAGCATATTGTCAGATTCGGGATTTAAGAAAAAGACGTAGAACTGTTCTTGAATCGAATTCACTGCCATGCTGCCGTTACAAACAGGTCCCTTAATAAAGGTACTCACATGGTATTGAGCATCGTCGAGCAAAAACTGATAACGGGCTTTCACCGGGATTTGATTAAAGGCAATGAACGGGTTTTCCGCCACCCCCGCCTCATAGCTCGGCAGCGTCTTTACGTCCCACTCTGTTTCCCAGAATAGCTTTTTATAGCGAGCCAGTTTTGCCGAATTCCATTCATAGGGAATATGAGTTTTCATAACGACGGTGCCGGGGAATTTTTGAAGGCAGTAAAAGAAACGTTTTACTCCCGGATCGTCATTGGGTCTGCGAGTGGCAATCTCTTCGACGCCGTGGGAACAATTCGTTTTTGAACGCACCAAACGGAAGAATTCATTTTTCTTTTCAGGGAAATAGATGTGAGCCAGAAACAAATGCTCATACAAGTAACGACTGACGAGTTGGTGCGAAAGAGGTTTTTCGTTTAAAAACTTCTCCCATTCTTCGATCTGCTTTTGTATTTCAACAGGATTTTTCGCCAACTCTTTTTTAGCTTTTTCTGAAGGCCCCGGAGCGCCTTTCGCAATCCACGTTTCGAGCGTTTGGATTTCAGAAGCGCTTAACGTCGGTAAACCATAAGGCATGCCTAGTTGAGGAGAGCTTTTGGCTACAGCGGCAAAGTCGGTCATGGTGGAAGCACAGACTTGAGTGTCGGCGACTTGCTTATCGATGGCTTTGGTCGGCTGCTCTTGGCGCAGTTTTAGGAAACTAAAAAAAAGATTTTCTTCAGGCTTTTTAAACGTATTGACGTCGTAAAATCCGCGTTTTCGCCATTCCGAAACACCGTGCGCGTCGATCCAAACTCGTGAGGGTTCTACACTTTTTGTGCGCGTTCCATCATAAACATTGAGCTTATTGGCACCACGCTGGAAGGCCTCATAGTTCTGCAAATTAAGCTGGCAGGGGGCATTAAAGCAGCTGTGGCAAGCCAAGCAGCGATTGTCAAAAATCGGCTGCACCTTATGGGAATAAAAATCCAGATTCGGTTCATCCGCATTTGAGACGCTCATCATCAGAACTGAAATAAAACAAAGCATCGCTGCCGTAATAAATTGCATATTTCTACACTCCCCGTGTATTCTGCAAATATAAAACTCTTTCTTGATTATGGGAAAGACAAAGTAACGAAAAAAAACAAAAGAGGCTCTCATGGAAAAAATCCCGTTTCAAACTGTGCAAAATTCGATTGATAAAATCTGCAGTATCACGGAAGAAAGCGACCTCGAAAAAGCCTCCCAACATCTTTTCGAAGTGCAACCTGATCTTGCAGGCTTCTTTATGGAGTTCATCGAAGACATGAGTGAAGGCGCTCAGGACTTGGGTTTCATGATGGCTCTTATCCTTAACAAATCTTTTGAAGAGCAATATCAAAACCTTCGTAAAATGAACGAAGAAGAAGTGGTTGAACGTTTTGAAAGAAACGAAGCGGAATTTGAAAAATATCTGCAAATCAACGACGACATCATCGCCGACCTTCAGGAAAAATCGATGAAGGAAGGTCAACCTGAAATTTTGAACTACATCATTGAAGAGCTTTTCATGTCTCCGGAATTAGAGCCGGCCTTGGAAGCCAATGAACAAGTTCACTTGTTCATTATTTGCAAATTCTTCGTTGATTGCCTGCATGAACTTGCTAACGAAACAGCTCCAGAGCTTGTTCGTCACTAGATCACTTTCTTAACAGCTAAAGGAGCAGGCCCTTGCAGGGCTTGCTTCAAAGCCACAAACGCGGGCTTATGAAACGGCTGTCCTAACGTCACTTCAATAAATTGAATCGCAGCTATCGCATTTTTCGGGTGCGGATTATTCGGCGACTGCATCACAATCTCTGCAAAACAATCAGCTAACGCCACCACACGAGCAAACGGATTGATCTTAATATCGCGCAAACGACGAGGATAACCCTGCCCCGGTGCATTTTCATGATGCTCTAAAACGATGGAAATAATATCGTCAGAGATCGAAGGCATGCTTCTTAAAATTTCAACGCCACGATGCACGTGAGACTCATACGTCGCAGCTTGATCGCGACTCATGGCGTGTCTTGGCATCTCGAGAATTTCATCCGGAAGCTCTTTCATCCCTACGTCGTGAAGCAAAGCTCCCAAAGCTAATTTCTCTAGGTTTTGCGCCAGAGTCCACTTCATGGATTTAGCGATAATCACGGAAATCGCCGAGACCATCATCGCATGGCGAATAAGTTCATCACTTAAGTTTGACATCATGTTGATGACCGCTGCGATATCAGGTTTATTCTCAACGAGTGTTTGAATGGATTTACTGACGATCTTCGAATGCTCTAACGCTTGATGATCAAAACCCAGATGTTCAATTTCTTTAAAGATCGAATCTGCGGCCTTAGAAAGAAAAATGGTTTTCTTTTCCTCACTGATTTTGTCACTGTCAATCACAATGCCTGCGACGGTCAACGTTTGCCCAACGCATTTGTGATAGTCTGAACGGCGCACATAAAGCCATTCCGCTTTTTCAGGAAAGTGCATTTGGTCAAAACTGACCTTCGCCCCTTCTTTCAAAATCATCACATAGTTTGTTTCGGAAAGTTTAAGGAAGATATCGACCGGCACCTGCGTGCCCGCAATAAATTCGTCCCTGGAAACTGCAACGTAATCGTCCGGATTGAACTTCGTGTCCATGTCTCACTTATCGGTCATGCGAGACAAAGCTAGAGGGAGCGTCTCAGTTTGAGACGCTTATTCTAAGAATTTGGCCTGTAAATTTTGACGTTTTTCCGAAGAAAGTGAGAATTCATTCGCAAAATAGCTTTCCATATTCCCGTAACGCTTTTCAATCTCACCAAACGCCGCATGAAGGAACTGCTCATTGGCGGACATCATATAGTGAAAACGCTTCAGAGCCTCAGCACTAAGAAGATGTTCAATCTGGTTGAGGATCTTCATGCGGAAAGGATGGAGTGTTTGCTCAGTCAAAAGATAATCTTCAACGACCGTTTGCTTTGGAACTCCTAAGGACAACAACAGCAAAGCAGAGCCTACGCCCGTGCGATCTTTTCCAACCGCACAGTGCTGAACCAAAGAACCATTTTGCAGGCTTTCAACTCTTTGAAAAAGTTTTTGATAGGCTGGGTTTGCAAAGGGAAGACGTTGATACAAAGTCTCCATGAAATCTTTTGGCAAAGCCTCAAGTCTTTGTGACGTAAAGAAATCGCCATCATCTGCAGAAGAGGCATGACTTGCCGGGTTCGCCGGACAGCATTCATAATTCACACCCTGCCACAATTGATCTTTGTCGTTTTCAGATTCATGAAGATCGCGATAGTCGATGATATGTTTTACTGGAAAAGCCTGCAAAACCTCGCAGTCTTTCGCTGTTAATCTAGAAAGAGATCCTGAACGAAAGAAGTGTCCTTTTTTCACACGACGACCGTCGGCTGTAAGATAACCACCGAGATCTCGAAAATTAATGCCACCTTCTAATTTCATTCGGAACTCCTTCTTTGCGGGAAAAACCATGATAACACATTTGACGTACAAAAACTGTGTTAGCTTTTCATAAAACGAATCAAAGGATCATAGTCTTGATGCTGGTCGGCGATTTTAAGAGCTTTAATATAAGTCTCTCTTTTCTCACCCATTCTGCCCAAATGCTCTTGGCCCCAGGAAAAAGTTATTCCCTCATATTGCCTCATCAAAAGGTCCGCCGCCAGACGAGAAAACCGCCCATTTCCATTGGGAAACGGATGAATCCAAACAAGACGATGGTGAAAGCGGGCGGCGATTTCTTCCATGGAAAAAGTCCGATGAGTGAGCCAAAATTTCACATCCTCTAAAAGAATCGCCAAATTATTTTGAATGGACTCAGGAGAAACGCCGATGTTGGTTTCCTTTTTTCGAAACTGTCCTGCCCACTCCCAGGTTTCCTCAAACATTTTTCTGTGCAAAAGACAAAGACCTGACGCACTGATAAGATCTTTTTTTAAGGTGCGGCTGTTAAAAGCCCAAAGAAGCGCTCGCGCAATTCCAGCGGCCTCAAACTCGTCAAGCTCCCCTTGGGTCGTGAGCCCCGGAATGAGCCCGCGTAAAGTTTCATCGTCGAGAGGTGTGGCCCCTGGAGGACTTTGGATTTTCACTTTGTGCTCTCCATATTCTGCGATCCTCTTTCAACAATAGTTCCTGCACAATGTTTTCAATCAATTGCTGTTGCGACTGGCGCGACGTATCTTGTTGTTCCAGTTGCATCGTATGCTCTGTGCTTCGCACGATGTCTCGCGCGGCTTTACGAGCTTGTTCTTCCAAAGTGCGCTGCAGTCCTTCGCCCTTAGGAACAAAGAAATAAACCAAATCACAATTCAACGCTTCGGCTGTCTCTTGCAGAGTTTGCAAAGTCAGCTTCCCCGTCACTTCATCTTTTTCAATGCGCTCTACTCGTTGTTTGATCACTCCGAGTCGCTCCCCAAGATCTTGCATCGTCATCCCAAGAGCCTGGCGGATCTCTTTGACCCATCCGTACTTAGGCGCTTTGCCAAGAAGAAATGTCTTATGCTCGTTAAAGAATCTGTCGAGCTGATTTCTGCGGAGCTTTGCCGTCTTCGTTCCCATAAGGCCACCTATTAGTCTATTTATATATAGACATACAATAACATATCGTCTATATATAGATAGACCTTTAGATATAAAAAATCTATTTATATATAGACAAATATAGGCGCTTTGGGATTTTTCAGCTCTAGAAAGAGCCTTCAATAACGATATAAAGGCCAAAGACTAGAGTCAAACGAATATGTAAATTATGTGTATGTTTAAGAAAAGGTCTAGGGTTTTGATTTAAAAATCAATATATCAACGGAATCATCAAACAGCGCTGAAAGGGTGACCTTTTGCATCCGCTAAATCAATCCAGTAACGGCGCACGAATTCATTTTTCTTGTCATCGAAAATTCGATTCTCAAGAGCACCACCGAACTTTTCGATGATTCGCCACGACGGCACATTGTGATCGGCACAGGTAATTAGTAATTTTTCAATTCCCAGTTTTTGACAGTATTGAAGCCCTTGACGGAATATTTCACTCGCATATCCTTTTTGGCGGTGACGAGGGCTTACGGCATAACCGATGTGCCCGCCTCTTTCCAAAAGATAGGCATTCAAACTGTGACGAATGTTCAAACGTCCTACAATTTCTCCGTTAACAAAAGCGTAAAGCATGGATGACGGCACTCTGTTTGGAGGAATCTTATTCGCATCCTTAGCATTTTCTAAAATTTGCAAATGCTCTTCGTGAGACATCCCCGGCTTCCACTCAAAAGTGTACCAAGTGAGATCTTCACCTTTCCAATCTTCCATTCCCTTTAGGAAAGCCGCTTCGTCTTGCTTTGTAAGCTCACGCAAAATCAGATTCATAAAATCCTACTGACAAATTTTTTGTAGTTTTTCTTCAGGATAGTCTTCGTATTTTTTTAACCCTACATCTGCTAACTTTAAATTGCGCGCATTCATGAACTGATATGTGAGTTCAGAGCCTCTTTTCGCAGGAGAAGCAGGATCTAAAGAATACACTTCATCTTTCTGCGCTTCAGAAAGCGGAATAAACTCCACGCCTTTTTTCTTATATTCCGTAATAAGCTTATCAATCATCTCAGCATCAAAAGCACCGATATGAAGAAGAAGCACGTGAGGAATACTGCGTTTAAAAAGAGACTGAGAAAGAACTTCCGCACGATCCAACATGTCCGTCGCATTTTTGATGTACGTCTGTTCTAACCATGCAATGGATTCTTGATCCTGCTTTGCCACACAACGAGAGTAAGGCCCGTTCCAGCTCCAGTCTTCAAAATCAATTGTCACTTGCGCTATTTGATAACCATGATCTTTTAAGAAACTGCGAATCGCACTTCTCGTTTCAAGAGCCTCCCCTTCACGCAGATAAGGATATCGGAAAAATTTCCAGTTTGATTTGCCACTCAACTCTTTCAACATGGGCTCATTAAGCTCGATAGATTTCTTGTAGTCTTCAAGAGAGACTTTGTTGATGTCTTCATGAAGATACGTGTGATTGCCAAAGGGATATCCCGCTTTTTTCCAAATTTTTAAAACTTCTTTGGACTCATTTTTCTTTTCAACTTTACCCGCATTGATAAATCCATAAACTTCAGGGATTTTGTGCTTACGAAGAACCTGGGTCATTTTCTTAGCGACCATTTCACGCGTCACGCCTGGAGGCAGATCTTGATGTGTCGGAAGATCGTCTACGGTGATAGCCACTTTGATGGACGCAAAGGCGGCGACAACAAAAAACTGGGATAAAACAAAAAAGAGAAACGATTTTTTCATGGATTAAGCATAGGAGTCGTCACGACACTTTGTCTTCGTAATTTCACACATTTGACATGTCATGCCGCTCCTTGCACAGTTCAAATGTCATTTAATAAACTAAATATGACTGATCTGCGCGTGGCTCAGCTTGGTAGAGCACTTGCTTGGGGTGCAAGAGGTCGCTGGTTCAAATCCAGTCGCGCAGACCATTTACCACCACGGAGCAATTATGAGCGACCACTCAACGAAACGTTTCTCCGCAGGAATTGTTCCCATCTTCAAAGAAGATCACGAAATTTTATTTTTACTTTTGCGTTCGTACAATTATTGGGATTTTCCAAAAGGCGAAGTCGAAAAAAATGAGGATCCTCTCGCCGCAGCCAAACGCGAACTTCAAGAAGAAACCGGCATTGAAAAAGTGCAATTCCCTTTCGGTGAAGCTTACAAAGAAACTCCGCCGTACAGCCAAGGAAAGATCGCTCGGTATTATATTGGCGAAGTTAAAACCAAGAGCGTCACTTTGGGAATCAACGAGGAGTTGGGCCGCCCCGAGCATCAAGAATACCGTTGGGTGAACTATAAAAATGCCAAGGCCCTTCTTGGCGAGCGTGTAGGAGCGATTCTTGATTGGGCGAATTCAGTTTCCAAGATTTAAGACGGATCCGTCCGAATACCGTCCCTAAATCAATATATTCGAATACAGAGCGGCACTGACATTGAAATATCCGGTTTCATAACCAAAATCGGAGGTTCCAATGAACTACAAAAAACAACTTCTTCCCCTTCTTGCCTGCACAGCCCTTATCGCGTGTCAGAAAGACAATTCCGGTCATAAACCCCTAACACCTTCACCGATAACTCCTAAACCTGTTGCTGAAACAGAGTACAAAACCCCAAAAACCATCGTCGATGAGAAAACAGGTCTTACTGTTACCACTCAAGAAGTAACGGATGAGGCTTTAGCCCGTCTCAAACAAGAAGCGCAACTGACGACACTCACTCCCTTCCCCGTTGATCCTCGTTACAATGCACAGCTATTCACATTAGATCAAAAGGAATACAGGGACTTCGTATTTATTGCTCCTAAGGTCTACGCTTTTTCTACTGCCGATGGCGCTCGCGTTTCCATTCTTGAAAACGAAGACGGCACCGTGAGCATTCCATTTCATGTGACGATGGTTTCGGGTCTTGAAAACAAAATCCCAGGTCCTAAAGGACAAGACCTTATCAATGTGCCTGAAAGCTATTTGATTAAAAAGACGGACGACCTTAGAACTGAAATCTCGTCTCGCAGTCGTAACAAAGTCGCCTTGTTGCCGGGATGCCCTAAGGCCTTCTCAATCAAAGTTGTCGATCGTGAATTCGATGTGACTCCGAAAGATCTTTCTATTTCTGACTACTGTGACTTAACGAAGCCTTTCACCGTGGCTTTGCGAACAAGTAAAAGCATGGCGCAATACATTTTGCAAAATGCGCTTTACAATAACACCGTGGACCTGCGTGCCGACTATCAAACAATGGTGCCTTATCTAGCTTCTAAAGTGACTGTCACGTTTGATAAGCGCCGCATTTACGATGAACTGGAAATTCACTTTAAGGCGAACTACAAAGGAATCGCTTCTGTCGATGCTCGCTACTACACAGAAAAAATCATGCGCAATCAAACGATGAGTGTCGATATTCGCGGTAACTACGATCAACAATTGCAGTTCGCCGTCGATCAAGCGATGAAGCTCTTCTTTGTCGAGGTTCCCGATGTAAAAAAAGTGGAGCTAGAATGCTCTGGAGCCATGGCGTGCGTGACTTTCAACCGCGACTATCGCGACTTCCAACAAAATCTTTCGTTTAGTTTCGAGCGCACGGAAAATACTTTAGGAAGCCGTGTTTTTAGAAGTACAACGCGCTTGCAACCTTTAAATGACCGCTCCGTCGTGATCGGCGAAGCCTCTGCTGAAGTGACAGATCAAGGCTTTAATCGCCCTTCTCTGTTCAACAATGATTCATCGATTGAAACAGGATTGACTATTCAACCAGGTGATCTTTTAGAAATTTCTCCGAGTTATTTGAATATTGAAGAACGTGAACTTGAAAAACCGAAAACAACAAAGACTTCCAATAATGTTTGTGTTGAAAGCTCAACGAAGTCTGTTTGCCATTCAGTTCCTGCCACTTGTATCAATAGATCCGCAGGCCCGGAAGTGGCAGCATGCCGCCGTGAAAATGTCTGCGAAGAAGTTAGAACTTGTGGACGCTATGAAGACCAATTTGTTATCTCTACAGAATATTCTTCAAGCCTTTCCCGCATGAAAAAAGTGGAACGCCCCGTAGGCCAGTTTAAAGAAATCTACGAAGGTTTGACTTTAAAATTCACGGTTGCGACTTACGACAGAAATGAAACAAAATTCACGGAAGTCGTTTGCCCACTCAGATACTTCCAGCGTGAAGGCAACGGCGATAGCCTCACCGTACGAATCGAAAATCAGCCGGGCTGCGAGATCTTTAAAAAGAATCAGAACTTACCGATCCTGCACATCAAAAATGACATCCAGATACCGAAGAAATTCAAAGTGGGCGTTGATAAGGTGAATTGGAAAGGTGAAGTTCTGCACAGACACTCTGAAGACACCTTCAGTCCTGCGATTGGTTTTGGCGGAACGATTCGAATTCGCGGCTATAGAATTGACAGCCAACATTTGAACTAAAGAACCAGCGGTCTCCCTTTCGGGAGATCGCTTTATTTAAAAATCTGACGAACTTTGCGGATGTCTAGAATAAGGTCTTCAACTCTTTCGTTGAGGTTTTCTAGCTTGTGGTAAACCTGGCTCATGTCTTTTTCTTTGCGGACATGGGCTTTTAGTTCTTTCATCGCGTTTCTTGCGCCTTCAATCGAAAAACGATCGCGATGCAAAAGCTTACGAATCAAAAGAGCATTCTCAACATCCTTACGTGTGTACATACGTTGATTGTTGGAAGCTTTTTTCGGACGAAGTATTTCAAACTCGGTTTCCCAGTAGCGAAGAACGTATTGTTTGATTCCCAAGATCTCTGCCACGTCACCGATTTTAAATCCCATTTTGTCTGGGATGGCGTTGATCTCTTCAAGAAGTTTGTCATCACAAAGCATCGCTGGGATCGAAATCGGAGCTGACGCTGTGATGGGACCTGATGTCTCTTCAACTTCTTCGATAAATTCCAATTGTTGATCCCCCAGCGAAAGTTCAGACACTTCCGCTTCGAGATTCTCTGGACTATTCGTTGTCATCGTAATCGTCGTCATCATCATCGTCCTCATCTTTTAAGTGAGCATACTCTTCACCGTTCAGCATCGCCTTTAAAACTTGAGACGGACGGAACGTAAGAACGCGACGAGCGGAGATTTTGATCTGCTCACCAGTTTGTGGGTTGCGACCAATTCTTTCATTTTTACCGCGAACAACGAAATTACCAAATCCCGAAATCTTAACCTTGTCGCCGTTTTGCAAAACATCCTTCAAGGTATCGAAGCACAACTCAACAAGTTCAGAAGCTTCTTTTTTCGAGAAACCGATTTTTTGATAAACGTTCTCGACGATATCGGCCTTAGTCACCGTTGATTTACCTAAGTTCTGGCCTGCCATATAATAACAACTCCATAAGTTACTTGTTTTCAGGGTAGCAACTCCCTGAAAACAATCAAGAATTTATCTCACAGAAAGATCAAAATTCTTTTTGAGACTCTCTAACACCTTGTTCGTCACTTCGTTGATTTGCGTTTCTTGCAGTGTGGCATTTTTATCCTGAAGCCACAAACGAATGGCGACGGATTTTTTGCCTGCTTCCATCTTCTCCCCTTCGTAAAGGTCAAAGACGTCTACATTCACAAGCAATCCTGCAGCAGCTTTGCGAATGTCTTTCATAACGTCGCCGACTTTCAAAGTCTTCGGCATCACGAAAGCGAAATCACGCTCTACCACTGGGAACTTAGAAACACTTTGAATACGATACGGACGAGGTTGACCTTTATAAAGCTGATCTAAATCAAACTCCGCCAACGCCGCTGGCACACGGATCTTGTTATCATCCAAAAGAACCGGATGAAGAGTTCCGATAAAACCAACCTTCTTGCCTTCAACCAACAGTTGAGCATATTGCCCTTGGTGCATAAACGCTGGCACCTCGGCCTTATTCGCCGGTGTTACCCACGTATAAGAAGAAATATTCAAAGATTTGAGCAACACTTCAACTGCTGCTTTAAGTTCAAACACAATTGGATAATCCAAAGACTTATTCCAAAGATTTGATGATTTACCCCAAAGAGCCAAACCCAAACGACTGCTTTCACCGTAAGAGCCATCGTCCTTCACTGCGAAAGTGTTTCCGATCTCAAACAAACGGCCTTGCATATTTCCGTAGTGGAAATTCGTATTCAAGTTTTTGAAAAGACCATAGCTCAATGACGATCTCATCACATCCATTTCTTCATTCAAAGGATTCATAATACGAATCTCTTTTTCTGAAGAAGTAAGGCCCGCCGCTTTCATCGTTTCCAAAGAACCCAAGAAAGCTTTTTCGCCTTTAGAACCTACAAACGCAAAATTGAACGCTTGCTGGAAACCTTCCGCACGCATCAACTCACTTGTTGTACGATTGAGCATAAATGCTTTGTCATGATGAGACGGTGCCGATGCAAATACTGGCAAAGCTTCTGGAATATGCTCGTAACCATTCAGGCGCGCATACTCTTCCACCAAGTCCATGTCTTGCTCAAGATCGAAACGGAATGTCGGAGGAAGAACTTTATAAGCGCTTCCCGCCTTTTCCACTTCACAACCCAAACGTTTCATGAAATCGACAAATTTATGCTCTTCCGCTTCATAACCCAAACGATCTGAAACCGTTTGTACAGAAATAGAAACCGGAGCTTTCTTCACTGGATTTGGATAGAAGTCATGGTGATCGCCATAAGCTTCGCCACCAGCCACTTCCAAAATCAAAGCGGTTGCACGGTTCAAACCACGAAGTGCTCCATCTGGATCCACACCGCGAGAGAATCTGTAAGCAGAGTCCGTATCGATACCGTGAGAGCGAGAAGTTTTACGCGCACTCATTGGCAAGAAGTAAGCTGCTTCCAAAAAGACATTCGCCGTCGTATCGCTAACGCCAGAGTTTTTACCACCCACAACGCCCGCCAAACACACCGGATGAGAAGTATCACGGATTGTGAGTTCTTCACCGTTCAAAGAAATTTCAGATCCATCCAAAGTGATGAACTTTTCGCCCGCAGTGGCGCGGTCTACGATGATTTTTTTACCACCAATGAAAGCCGCATCAAACGCATGCAACGGCTGACCGAGTTCCATCATCACGTAGTTCGTTACGTCGACGATATTGTTGATGGAGTTAAGTCCCACACTCTCAATACGTTTTTGAAGCCATTCAGGAGAAGGACCAACCTTTACGCCCTTAATGTAGCGACCTGTATAACGAGGACACAAATCAAAAGCTTTCACTTCAAGAGCGATTTCAGACTTCGTTGACTGAGAACTTGTTTTTGGTTCTGCTTTCGGAGCTTTTAATTCTTTACCGAAAAGACAAGCCACTTCACGAGCTAAACCATAATGACTTAAACAATCCGCACGATTCGGGGTCACCTTCAATTCAAAAGTGATGTCGTCATATCCAGCATACTCCGCATAAGGTTTTCCAACCGGAGCATCTGCAGGCAAGATCGCAATACCATCAGATTCTTTCGCAAGTCCGAGTTCTTTTAATGAACACAACATACCTGCTGAATCCACACCGCGAACCGCAGATTTTTTAATCGCGAAATTTCCTGGAAGAACCGCACCTGGCAAAGCCACGATCACACGGTCACCAGCTTTGTGGTTTTGTGCTCCACACACGATTTGATGAACAACACCCTCGCCTGTCGAAACACGGCACAATGATAATTTATCCGCATTCGGATGTTTGTCTTTTTCAAGGATGTGACCAATCACCACGTGATTGAAATCTTTTGCGCGATTCGTGATCTCTTCAACCTCAAGGCCTGCGCGAGTTAATGCCTCAGCAAGTTCTTCCGGTTTTTGGAAAAACTCTGCCACGTCTACATAATCTTGGAGCCATTTTAAACTGATCTTCATTTTACAAACTGCCTTAAGAATCTTACGTCGTTTTCAGGGAATAAACGGATGTCTTCAATGCCGTACTTGATAATCGCCATACGCTCGATACCAAATCCAAACGCGAAACCTTGCCATTTTGGATATTCGATTTTCGCTGCTTGGAATACTTTCGGATTCACAAGACCGCAACCGCCGATCTCAATCCACCCAGAGTGTTTACAAAGACTGCAACCTTTGCCTTTACAAATTGGGCAAGAGCAATCCACTTCCGCAGAAGGTTCTGTGAATGGGAAAAAGCTTGGACGGAAACGAGTTTTTAAACCCGGGCCGAAGAACTCCCGAACGAAGAAACTGATCGTACCCTTTAGATCCGCCATAGAGACTTTTTCATCCACACACAACGCTTCAATCTGATGGAAGTTTGGAAGATGCGAAATATCGCTATCACAACGGAACACAGGACCCGTACCGATCACACGAAGAGGCAACTTCTCTGTTTCCAAAGAATGAATTTGGATTGGCGACGTGTGTGTTCTTAACACATGAGTCTTATCGATAAAGAACGTGTCTTGCATATCACGCGCAGGATGGTCTGCGGGAATATTCAAAGCTTCGAAGTTATAATAATCTTTTTCAATGAGTGGACCTGTGCGAACACTGTAACCCAAACGCGCCATCACTGTGAAAATCTCTTCGGTCACAATGTGAACGGGATGTTGCGTGCCTTTAGGTTGCGTGAAAGCCGGAAGAGTCATATCGATTTCTTCTGCTGACATCTTCGCTGAGATCTCTTTCTTTTTGAGATTTTCTTCAGCTTCCGTGTAAGCCACCTCAAGAAGTTGCTTCACTTCATTTACTTTTTTACCAAAAAGAGGCTTCTCTTCTTTTGGCAAAGTGGCCATTTCTTTCATGATCTCTGTAAGAGATCCGCTTTTCCCCAAGTATTGAACTTTGAGGTCATAAAGGTCTTTGGAGCTCGGGGCCGCTTTAAAAGCCGCTAGAGCGCTATCTTTAATGGAATCAAGTTTGGTCGTCGACATAGTCCCGTATAATCACCCCAGAACCACGTATTTTCAAGCGTTTAGCTTTTTCACACAGTGCAAAAAAGGCTTGAGATTGTGGGACTTTAGCTCTATCTTCCCCCGACCCTATGGCTCATAAGAATAAGACCAACTACAGCCCCTATAAAGCCCGCCAAGAAAGCCGCAAAAAAGGCCTTGGAGGCGCAAGTTTGCCGTCCTCGGGACCACAAATGGGGCGTCATAAAAAGCCTGAGTTGATTTATGAGCTCAATGAGGCCAACGATCGTCTGGCGGATGTCTTTCGCAATCACGACTTTACGATGGTCAATCACGAGCAAAGAATGCAGCTTGCGCACTTCTATCGTCTGCTGATGCTCAACCAAGAAAAAGAAAACTTCACTCGTCTTCTTAAGCTTCGTGACATTGCTATTAAACACTTCATCGATAGCATTATCATCATGAAGTATACGAAGCTTCAGTTTCCTCTTTTAGATGTAGGCACAGGCCCCGGATTCCCCGGCATTCCTCTTAAAATCATGTTCCCTGAAGAAAAAATTCTTCTCGGCGAGGGCGTCCAACGTCGCGTGGAGTTTTTAAAACACGTGCGCTCGGAAATGAAACTTAAAAACTTGGACATCCTCGGTCGCAATATTAATAAATACTGCGTTTATCCCGTGAATGGCGCCATCACTCGCGCTGTTGAGGATATCGGAAACACTTTAGGTAACGTGATAAACTGCCTGCAAGTAGGCGGTCGCGTTTACTTTATGAAAGGTCCCGGAGTTGATCCCGAGATCATCGCCGCAAAGAAAAACTGGAGCGAATACTACAAGCTTGTTGAGGATGTCGCTTACACTTTGCCAAATTCTCCGCATGAACGTCGCTTGGTTGTTTACGAAAAAATCAAGAACATGCCTTTGCCTGAAGAGGACGAAGGTGAAGAACTTCTTTTAGAAGAACTCTCTGGCGAAGAGAAAAAGCGCTGGGCTAAATACTAATGACGATACAAGTCCCTCACCTCTTACAACTAGCTCGATTGCAAGCGCGCAAAGGCGACTTGCACGAAGCCCGTTTGACGGCTGGGGACGGTCTCGCTCTTTTTTCCAAAGAAAAAGAAGCAGCATTTTGGCTTGAGTCGGCTCGTATCTATTTCCAATCTTGCGTAGAGCTTGAGGAAATCCCTTTAGCACAGTCCGTGATGACGGAAGTTTTGGATCTTCTTTCTTCCGGCGTTCTTTCTGAAGCTCATCAAGCACAAGCGGAAACTTTGATCGGCTCTTGGTTGCGCGCTCAGGAAAAAGTAGATGAGTCTCAAGCTTACTTAAACTCGGCGATTGCAAAAGCGACTCAAAGTCGTGATCTCGACACTTTGGCTCGTGCCTTATTGATTTGCGCTTTCAGCCTTTCTTTTGATCCTAAAAATCATTCGCAAGCTCTTTTGAATTTAGATAAAATTGAAGTTCTACTAAGCGAAATCGACAATCCTGAATTGGATTTCACAGCTAAGACCATTCGCGGTTATATCTATATTGAAAAAGGTCTTTACGATCAGGCATTGGACGTTCTTTGGAAAAACTATGAACACGCCAAGCAGCATGGGTTTCTTCTTTCGATCTCTGGCGTTCTAGCGCAGTTGGCTCGTGTTCACCGTCTGCAAAATCAAGATGAGCAGTTTAAAATTTACGGAGAGCTGGCTCTTAAAGGTCTTGAGCGCACCAAAGCACCAAGACTTTATAAATCTATCGCTGCGATTTGTCCTGAAAATCTAAACGGTCTTAAGCCTCACTATGATTTCCAAATTGATGAAAAAAGCCGTTTTGTCAGTGAGAAAACCAAAGGGCCGATTGATTTTAAAAATCAGCACATTCTTTTTGATCTCGCGCTGCTCTTTATTAAAAATCCGGGTCAACGTTATTCAAAAGAAGATCTGGTTTCTAAAATCTGGAGTCAGATTTACGATCCGGATTTGCATGACAACTTGATTTACGTTTCGATCAAACGTCTTCGCACTTTGATCGAACCTGATTTGGAAAGTCCACGCTACATCCTGCGCGATCGCAAAGGATATTATTTTAACCAACAGTCCATTGTCCAATTTAAGAACTTGGAGGAAGCATCTCTATGAAGTTCCTAACCTCACTTCTTTTGATTCTTTTTAGTGTTGTTGCACTTGCCCGCTCCGGAGACGGTCCTACCGTTCCATGGCCAACGAGCATTGATCGCGAATCTATTTTCACCGAAGATTTGCAAGGCGAATGGGTTGCTTACGGACACAACTCGGTTTGGTATATCAATATCGATCAAAAAGACATGGAGCCAGAGCGTTCTTCCATTCAAATACAATCAGCAGCTCTTTTCACTCGTAAAGCGTCAGGGTGGTTCTTATCGGCAGATCGCATCTTCTACGGCAAGCTGAAGATGGACGAAAACCATGAGACGGCATTTGTGATTTTCAGAGATTACGAAGGCACAAAGCTTCGTATCGCAACGGGTTCGCACCGTTTCCTGGATCTAAAACTTTATCGCACGAAATAGGATCTTCTTTCTGTGATTGAAATCAGCTCCAAAACCAATGACCATTTCAGACGCTGGGCGGATCTTTCTTCCGCTCGCGGCATTAAGAAGCACAATGAGTTTATTCTTATGGGAGAAAAACTGATTGGTGAGTTTTTGGAAAATCCGAATTTCAAAATCAAAGGTGAGATTGTTCACGAAGATCTTAAGTCCATCACTTTGACAGCTCCCACATTGCGTGGTCAGCGTATTCCGGTTTTTAAATTGCCTAAGGCTCTTTTTAACGAAATCGACGTTGTTGGCACTCACTACAATCTTTTGGTGCTTGAGCCTAAAGAGATTGAACCCTTAACTTCTGCAAGTACTCAGGGCTTGGAAGTGGTTTCTCCTTTAGGAGATCCTTCCAATCTTGGCGCTTTGGCCCGTTCAGCGTTGGCGTTTGGCGCAAGCAAAATGATTTTGACGGAAGAAAGCTGCAATCCTTATCATCCAAAAGCTATTAAAGCTTCCGCAGGTGCTTTGTTAAAATTGCCTTTGGTGAAAACCGGAAAGTTTGCTGATTTTGTTGCGAGCAACAACGAAGAGATTTTCGCTCTCGATATGAAAGGCGAAAATGTCGCCACTTTCAAATGGCCTAAAAATGTGCGCCTGGCAATTGGCGAAGAGGGCCCTGGTTTTAGTGGACTTAAAGGTCTTAAAAGACTTTCGGTTCACACTCAAGGTGTTGAATCCTTGAATGCAACCGTAGCTGCCAGTATTGCTCTGTTCAGCTACGCTTCTTCTCAAAAATAATTATTTGCAAAGCAGGGTTTTCATTTCGGCATCAGTGACTTGCTTTGCGATATCGCACATCTTTTGATCTAAAAGTCCGTAGACATCCCAATTTGAAAACAATGTTTCTGCACGGCCCTTCACGACGCCGAGTTGTTTCCATTCTGTTCCAATTCTTACGAAGAGTGGTGCCCCGCTGTCGCCAGCTTGAACACGAGCTTTCGATTTTGATTCTAAATTACCCGAACCTTTTGTGAGATTATCAAGTTTCGCCATTCTTTTTGTGTCGTTCGTGGAAATCTCTTCGAAGGGATTGATCGTCACGACGGTAGGCCAATAGTTCAAGACCTGAGGCAGAACTCCGGCCAAATCCTTTGCGGAAGCTACTTGTGTAAAACGGAAGTTTTCTTTGAGTGACAAGGGTCTATCAAATACCACCACCGCTACATCTTCCGAGGGACCGATTCTTAGACGAACACCCGATGAATCCAAACGACGTTTAAGGTCTTGAATAAAGAAAAACTGCGCATTTACTTTTTCGCGTAGAACAGGAGCATAACCGATGCGACGTGTTTCGCCTGCTGGCGTTTTCACGTAGCGATACTCGCCCACTTGAAGATCGATTTCGCGCGAATTCAATGCTTCTGCAATAAAAACACAATGAGCGGCCGTGATCATCACACGATTCGAAACCAGATTGCCATTGCAGTAACCAGGCATTTCTTCTTTGGCTTCTGGATCATAAGAAGTGGCACTGTAAAATACAGTCGACTCCAGCTCTGGCGTTTCCGCAGGAATCGCATTCGTCAGTGCAAAAGATTGTGCGCCCCACAATAGAACAAAAAAGAGTCCCCTCATACTCCCCTCCCTCTTAAGATGGAGACCTATTGCAGGGTTTATGGAGTGTCACCAAAAATACGGATGACGCACAGAGATTTTGAGGACAGCTATTTCAAATCCAAATAATACCGGCGATCTTTGGAAGAAAATTTTTCGATGGAATAACGAAGCATCGTCCTTGGCATCTTGGATGCATACTTCTCGAGGAACCCGCGGAGTTCTTTTTCACTCACACGTTTTCCCATTTCTCTTAACATCCAGCCACTCGCTTTATGAATAAGGTCGTGCTCGTCTTTTAAAAGAATCTTGGCGATACGAAGGGTCTCTTTGCATTCGCCCTTCTTGATAAAATGAAAAGTCGAAAGCATCGCAATTCGACGCTCCCACAGACTTTTTGATTTTGCGAGTTTTTGCAGAACTTTTCGGTCTTTGTCATAAAGATAACCGCCAACAATGTATTCAGCGGATGTATCAACAAGATCCCAGTTGTTAATATATTTGGTATTCTTCAGATAAAGTTTATAAATCTGAAACTTCTCACGCTCCTCAGCTTTTGCAAAACGATTGGATAAAATGATCAAAGCAATCAAACGCTCTTCGTGAATTTCGGATTTTAAAAGCGTTTCAAGATCTTTAAGAGGAGTTGCAAAATATTTTTTTGCAAAGGCCCGTGATTGAGGAACTGTGAGACCAATAAAGACATCACCCTCTCCATACTCACCCGGCCCCGTCTTAAAAAATCTTTTCAGATTTTTGGCGCGAGTGGCATCGGCAGATTTGCGAATGTCTTTTTGGATTTCTTTAACCATAGGAAAAAGGTACCAGGTACCTTTTTCCTTAACAAGGGATCAGTTTTTCTAAAACTTCTGCGCTAGGTTCGCGGTCCCACAGTGACAATACATAACCGCCACCGCCGGAGCCCGTTGGCTTCACTGCCAAGGCACCTTGCTCACGCAGCCATTCGATGTGTTTTGCTGGCGCCCCTTCATTGAGGCTCCATTGGTCAAAACACTGACCGGCTAGGTCAATGGCCTCTGCCAAAACTGGAAGACCTTCTTTGGCGTCCATTTTTAATGCGCGCTCTGCAATTTCAACGGCTTTACCCATTTTTGCGTCAATCTTCTCACCAAGACTTGGATTTTTAAGAAGCAAATCCTTCACCTTGTTCACGGCATCAACAGTGACACCTCTTTTACCAGAGTAAGAGATATACCAATGAGGCTGCCACGCCGTTTGCAAAGGTTTGCGTTCTCCATTGCGGATAAAATAAAGACCTTCACCTGAAAGAGCGACGGCAATATCCACTCCACTGCTTTCACCGTGGAAAAGATTTTCCAAAGTGCGGGCGAATTCGTAGTACTCTTCTTCTTTGACGTAACCTAAAAAACCCAACCAACGAGTTAAAGCCACACAGAGCGCAGCCGAAGCTCCCATTCCTGCCCCGACGGGAATCGAGGATTCAAGAAGCAAGGTTCCCTTAAGATCGCCACGAGAGATTCTTTTTAGTTCACAGGCTTTTTCTAAAACGCCCCAAACCAGCAATTGCAGATCTTTACCATGATCACCAATCAAACGAAGCTCTAAAGGACTGTCACTCTGAGAATAACTAAGCTCTAGATTGCGCGATTGAATGGGAAAAACCAACGCAGGCACCCCACGCAAAACCGCGTGCTCCCCAGCGAGAATCCATTTTCCAAAAGCTTTGCAGGTGAAGTTAATGGACATTTTCTTTTACGCCTTCAAATGCCAAGATTTTGAAATTCTTTTTAAAATGCTCGCGATACTCTTCAAAAGTTTTCTTTTGATCGTATCTGAAAAGCATGTGCACATTGGCACCTGCATCCATGGTCACCAAAGGACCATCTTGCCATCTGTTCCAGAATTTTTGACAGTCTTCCAAAACGGCTTTTGAACCGTCGGTCATGTAACTAAACGGCGGCTGACTTGTTTCAAATAAACGATGCATATCTATGAACTCATCCCACACGATTTGGCGAGCCATATGCCAGTCGTTAAACTGCAAAGCTTGAGATAAATCCGCCAAACGAAGCTCCGCACGCTCGGGACGCCCGTGGAATCTTGGGCTTGTTGTAACAAGCTTGTGCGCCTCTGAACTTGAGACTTCCTTTTTTGATGCTTCAACCACAACGACCATATGATGAAGATGAGTCACTGGAAGATTCATGGGTTGCGCGTATTCTTCTTTCCACAAAGCCCAAGGACTGTACAAAGAGCGACAAGAAGACCCCGATCCTTGACGAGAAAGTTCAGACAAAACTTTTTTGTCATTTCCCCAAGGTTGAGGATTGATCTTTTGAAACATCTCAGAGGCCGCTAACGTGAGCGCCGCAAAACTAGAAGCCGAACTTGCAAGACCGCAGTCGGAAGGAAAGTTATTCGCGGATTCAATAAGGAAACTTTGAGTAACGCCCCACTTCGATTTTAAGTTTTGCAAGTGCTTGATAAAGCGTTGCAGTCCTTTATCAGAAAGTTCGATTTTTTCCAGATCTTCGCGCACCAAAGGCTTCCATTGATCTTGGTTGCCTTCAATTTCCGTCAAACGCACAAAGGTTCTGAGATTCTCAAGAGTATAAGACAAAGACGCATTCGTCGGCTTATTGCCTGAGCCTTCGATTTTCCCCATGTACTTAATAAGCGCAATGTTTGACGGAGCTGAAACTAAAACTTGATTCATAACGAGCCTCGAACCTGAAGTCCTGAAGAGATTTTTCCAGAAGAAGAAAGAATAGAAAGAGAGTGCTGAGAGCAATAATCGTGAAGGGACTGATGTTCGCCCTTCGCCGTCACGGCAAGAACAACGTCTGCTCCCAACGCTCCACAACCTTTAACGGCTTTAACACCTTTTAAAACTTTGAGTTTTTCTAAAAGCTCTAAAGTTTCGTCGCAAGTGAATCCCAAATCTTTTAAAGCCGCCGCATAAGAGTTCACACCATCAACAAACAATTCACTTTGTTGTTTGTCGAAGGAATCACGGATAAGCGTAAAACTTTTCTCTAAAGAGCTGCTATCAAAGTCTGATAGCTTTTTTAGATGTTCGTGAGTGGCGACCTTGTTGCCCGTGTGGATCAAGAAGAATTCTAAATCCTCAAAAGGCCAACTTTTAACTGAGATCAAACCCTGGCGTTTATCGAAGAACGTCAAAGCGCCTTTAAGCTGTCCTACAAGGTCGGCACCACTCGGCCTGCGACCCACACCGTCCCAAGCGACTTCGTAGTACGCTTCTAGAAGATGTTTAAAATCCAAGATCTTTTCCATATCTTGGTGGTGAGCCTCTTTATGAAGCCATAAAGCATAGACACCTAAAAACTGCGCCGTCGAAGCACCAAAGCCTCCACGTCCCGCATAAGCATCTTTGAAATTGAGATCGAATTGCAGAAAATAATCTTCATGCTTTTGCATAAAGCGGCCCGCCGGAGATTCTTTGTGAATCGTGCCTTTACTGCCTGCTCCTTTAGTCACTTCCAACTCAAAACAAGGTTGAGAAAGAAAAACTAATGCCGGCCCTCCGTGAAGGGCCAGATACTCACCGGCTAGAAATGTTTTTCCTGGAATTGAATAGACCAAAGACATGGCCGCACCCTTAAGAGTGATGTTGCGGCGTCGAAGAAGCTCTTTGTGTAGAACGAAGCTCTTTAAGAACGTCGATCGCGTTGCTTAAAGAAATGCGCTTACGAACAGCCAAGATCTCTTCTAATTTCTTTTGCACAAGAGGAATTTCTTTTTCTTCAGCCCCCGCACCCAAAGCCAGATTCTTCGTATGAAGTTTCATATGGCCTTCGATGATTCCCACTGTCGTTAAAGCTTTCAAAGCTCCCAAGTTTTGCACAAGGCCCACAGCTGCAATCACGCGAGAAAGTTCATTGGCTGAAGTCGTTCCGAGCATCTTCATGCACATCATTGCTGTCGGATGAAGAGTTGTCACACCACCCACAGTGCCCACGATCAACGGAGCTTCAAAGATCCCTTTAAGTCCACCTTCACCGTCACGGAACCAACGAGTGATCGAACGATATTGACCATCGCGAGCGGCGTAAGCATGAATACCCGCTTCAACTGCGCGCCAGTCATTGCCTGTCGCAATCAAAATCGGATCGATACCGTTAAGAACGCCTTTGTTGTTCGTGGCTGCACGATATGGATCTTGCTGCGCAAACAAAGAAGCTTCTTCAATTTTTTCAGCCAACTCAGGGTCAATGTCCGTGATATGAACCGTCGCACGAGTGATTTTAGAATCCACAAGGTTTGAAAGGATGCACATTGTGACCTTTTCACCTGTGAAAGTCTCGATCGGCTCTTTCAAATATTCACAAACTTGATTCATGATATTTGCACCCATGGCATCGCAAGGGTCCATCAAAACGTGAACCACCGCCATGTCAGTGCCATCGCCGCGAGGAACACGGCGCACTTGAATATCACGCACTCCACCACCACGGCGAACAAGTCCGAACGCCACTTCACGGTTGGAGATTTCAATTAGATAGTTTTTCTGAGCTAAAATTTGTTTTTCAAATGTCGCGTAGTCTTTGATCTTCGCGCATTGAATTTGACCGATGATCTCAGTTCCCACAACTTCTGTTGTGATAGAACCCGATTCGCGAATCCATTTCGCCGACTTACAAACAGCCGCCACAATCGAAGTTTCTTCCACGGCCATTGGGATGACATAGTCTTTGCCATCAATGCGGAAGTTCGTAGCAACGCCTAGAGGAAGTTGGAAATAACCAATCACGTTTTCAATAAACTTTTCACCGAGAGCTGTGTCACGAAGACCGCCCTTAGCGATGTAATCCACGTCTGAATCATGAAGTACGCCGACTTCCATCAGAGCTTTAAGTCTTTCCTCGCGGGAAAGTTTTGAGAAACCTTTGAAGATGTCATGGAGTTGTTTTGTCATTGTGTCACCCTCTTCGTCTGAAGGTCTTTCAGAGTTCTTGAACCGGTACAGAACATCGTGATCTTCAGTTCAAGTTCGAGTTTATTAAGAAGCTCTTCCAGAGCTCCGTCCCCATTTAAAGCTGCTTCCAGGAATGGTTTTGCCACTCCGACCTTCGCAGCACCCAAGGCACATAACTTACCAATTTCTAGACCATTTCTTACGCCGCCAGAAGCCCAGATTTCAAAAGGCACACGAGCTTCCTTCGCATTGAGCATTGATTGCACAGTGCTGATACCCCAATTCGAAAAAGTCTGAGCGACTTTGTAAAGCATCTCAGATTCTTGCGAACGATAGCCTTCTACACGGCCCCAGTGCGTTCCACCTTTGCCACTCACATCGACAGCAAAAATTCCTGTGCCCTCAAGTCGTTTCAGAGTTTCTTTTGAAAACCCGCAACCGACTTCTTTCACGATAACAGGAACATTCACCATCTTCACAAGATTCTCAATGGCGTTAAGGCCATTTTTGAAGTCGCGAGTTCCCTCAGGTTGCAAAGCTTCCTGCAAGGGATTGAGATGAATAAACAATGCCACAGCCTCTGTGGAGTCCACAAGTCTGCGCACTTTATCAATCGGAGATTTAATCAGCTGAGCGATTCCAATATTTCCAAGAAGTTTGGCTTTCGGCGCTTGTTTACGCACACGAGCCCATTCCTCGGCAGCATTGGAATCCTCCAGCTCACGACGTTGCGACCCCACGCCCATTAAAATCTGGCGACGGTCACTGAGTCTGGCTAAAGCTTCGTTGATTTCGCGGCCCTTCTCGTGGCCCGCAGTCATAGAGGAAATAAAGATCGGAGAAGAAAGAGGAATTGCATCCCCGTTAAAAACAAAAGAGGTCGAAATATCGACCTCTTTAAAATCCATTTCAGGCAGAGCCTCATGAATCAATTCGATCGAGTCTAATCCATTTTGTCCATCGGTCTGAGACCTTGGATCCAGCGCGATTCTAATATGATCGCGCTTTCTTTGTTCAAACTGGGAGTTAGACTCGTTCATGGGCTGCTCCTTCAAACAGAGCTTCAGCCTACGCTAAAGCGTGTTTGCAAAGTGCAGTGAATGCCGCTGCGTCGTTGATAGCAAGGTCAGCCAAGATTTTACGATCTACTTGGATGCCAGCTTTAATCAAGCCACCGATCAAACGAGAATATGTAGTTCCGTTCAAGCGAGCTGCTGCATTGATACGTTGGTTCCACAAAGTGCGGAAGTTACGTTTGTTAACTTTACGGTCGCGGTAAGCATACGCCATACCACGGTCGTTTTTCTCTACCGCGTGGATGTACGCGCGAGAACCAGCGCTGTAGTAACCTTTTGCTCTTTTAAGAACTTTTTTGTGACGAGCACGATTTGTTTTACCAGATTTTACACGAGCCATTTTAAACCTCATTACGCCACGGACTTAGCCGGGCAACAGAAAAGACAATTAATTTTTTAAACTTATAAAATTAGAATACTAGGCAACGACGAACTTGAAGCATGTTCGCGTCTTCAACGTATGATGTTTTACCTAGTTGTCTTTTCGTCTTAGAGCTCATGTGAGAGTTCAAGTGACGCATGCGAGTGCTTTTCTTTTTAACTTTACCGCTTGAAAGAACTTTCAAACGTTTTTTAGCGCCTGAGTGTGTGCGCATTTTCATAGTAATACCTTCCACCGATAAGGCGTCTCTCCCGATAGGGACAGCTCTTAACCATTGCCTTAGACAGTCATAATTACGGACTCATCGTTTTAGGTCGATTGACAGGTAAAAGCAAGCTTTTTTAGGGGGTTAGAAGAGTTTCAGCCTCTTCTGGGTTCACCCTTGTAAATCGAACATTCTTATCTAATTTCAATAATTTAAGGAACATTATCGTTATTTATAACGTCTTTACTCCAGTTCTTTGGTAGAAGCGCCTTGCCTAAAAATAAGGCTATTTACCCCTTCCAAAATCAGGAGTTTCTCATATGTATAAGATCTTTGGCCTCGTCCTTTCTCTTTTTGTCACTCTTTCCGCGCATGCCGATGACGTTCGCGACTTTCAAAAAGTAAACAGCAATAAAGCTATCGTCAGCATCGAAACGGAGGACAAAGATGGAACGCAAGCCGCGGCCTATCTTGATGGCGCTGAAAACCCTCAGTTCATCAATATGCTTTTAGATGATTCGCAATCACGCTTGAGTTTGCTTAAACAAACCTTGGAAATGGAACACTGTCAGAAAATCAGTGCCACTCCTGATGGATGGATTGATGGTTGCGGCGCTGTTGAGGTGACAGAGATCATCCGCACTTCTTTTGGTCGTGGAGGTTGGATGGAAGGTGCTTCCGGTTACACTTTCTTTGTGGGCTTCCGCTCTGCAGGCACGGGACACTACTTTGAATCCACACATATGGTGACATTCACAGAACACGCCGTTGCTAATACGGATGCGAATATGAAGTATCTTGGCTCTGTGACAAAAACATTGGAGCTAGGAAAGATCGTCAAGCTTCCTGTTCAATAGTGTTTGATAGATCTCGGTGAAGATGCCAGACTTTTCTTCATGAAAACAACAGAGATCTTAAAAAATTTCCGCGCTTATGATGTCGAGCACTTTCAAATTGAAACTCTGAAAATTGAAAGTGCTCTTCTTAAAAACAATCCTTTAAAAGATCCAACAACTCGCTACAACGCTCTTTTAATTCCTCGCTCGGAAGGACCATGGCCTGTTGTCGTTGTGCTCAGTGGTTTCACTGGCAATGCGCCTTATTATTTTAATCCCAAATTTCATGAACAAAATGCGATTCAAGTGATCGATCAATGTTTTGGTCGCGGCGAAGCGCCGGAAGCTTTGTATGTTTTCGTCGATGCTTTGACGTCCTGGGGTGGCTCTCAGTTTATCAATTCAGCAGCAACTGGAAATTATGAAGATTATATTATGCAAGAGCTGATTCCTGCCGTGAAAGAGCACTACCCTGTTTCGCACAAAGTGAATGACTGGTGCGTGACCGGAGGCTCTAGCGGAGGTTACGGTTCTTTGCATTTAGGTTCGAAATATCCTGAAGTGTTTGGTTACGTCGGCGCTATTGCTCCGGATTCTTTCTTTGAAGCCAGTCTTTTGCCGGAACTTTATCATGCGCTTCCTTTGTGGGAAAAATATAAAGAGTCAGGTCTTCGTGCCCTTGAAGAACTCCGTAATGGTAAATTGATGAAGATGCGCAACTGGCACACCATCGTGAATGCGTTTGGCATGGCCGCTTGTTATTCAGCGAAAGGCACTCACGGTGATTTTGAATTTCCTATCGACACGCATACGGGAGAAAAAATTCCTGGCATCTGGAAAAACTGGCTTGCGAAAGATCCTCTGCACTTTTTGCCCGAACGAATTCGCAATTTAAAAAAACTTTCGGGGATTTATTTAGATTGTGGATCTAAAGACAACTTCCATCTGCAATATGGATCTCGTCAAATTTCAAAAATGCTGAAATCACATCAAGTTCATCATGAATATGTCGAGTTTGACGGAAATCACTTTGATATTGGCGAACGTCGTCCTGAAGTTTGGAAGTGGCTCACTTCACAGTGGAGAAGTTAAGAATTTCGAACCACTGACTATCTTGTTCCCGTGGCTCTGGTAATCGGTGCTGGAGCCGGCATTTGAATTTCGGGAAGACGCCCGCATTTTCCCGTTAAAAGGCCCGTGCACACAAGTCCCACATGAATTGTCTTAACTAAAACCGAAGGACCTGCGACTTCTTTATAAGCTGTCATCTTGCGAATTTTCTCCGCAAGATCTTCATCGGAAAGACGACGCGGATCGAACTCCATTTTTAGAAGTCCTTTTTCTTTGAGCTTTGCAAGTTCTCTGCGGATGTTTCTAAAAATCGGCTCCATATCAGAGCGGTATTTTTGATCGGCTTTTAAAAATTCATTCAAGGCCTCGACAAGAGCATCGAGATCTCTTTCATCAATCGTCTGGACGGAAGATTCAAGTTCTGTTTTGTACTTTGTATCTAAAGGAGTTCCCGTTGTGGCAAACACACAAGAAGATGACGCCAAGATAAGACTGAGGAGAATGAACGAACGCATGCGCTGCTAAACCTCTTAGTGATTGTAACAAAATCACCTTCCTAAAGAAAAGAGGTTTTGAAGTGAAAGACGCCAATTTGCGGCACCTATCTGAATCATTTATATCAAAATGGTCATCTTGAGGTTTTCCGCTGTCTTTTAAATTTCCATATCAGGGATAGAGTATTGAAAGTTCTTAGAAAAACTTCGCGTCTCTATTCGAAACAAAGGCTTCGCCGTGTTCCGAGGGCCCCTTTTTGTCACTTTTTAAATCTTAAAAGTTCGCCGGGCCAACGGTTCCCATACTCTGGCACCCCCCTTGCTCCTAAGACCGCAGGATTTACCGTTGGAGGATTATTATATGGAATTCCTATTGTCACTTGGTCGCGGATTTACTTCTGGCGATGCTATTTGGATGTGGGCGATTTTGGCAGCACAAGTTGTTTCAATCGCTATTATTGCGGAAAGAGCGTTTGCCCTTTTCGGTTCTCGTAAAACCAACCAAAAAGAGCTTTCTAAAGTTCTTGCCGAAGACATTCGTGCTGGAAACTTGGATAAAGCTTTGCGCAGATCTCTACAAATGGGCACGAAAGAACCATTGGGAGTTGTTGCTTCTGCAGGCATTCAAGCTGCAATGGATATGGGTGGTAAAGAAGAAATCCAACTTAAAATGGATGAAGTTCTTCTTGAAGAAAACTCTCGCGTTGAAAAGCGCATCGGTTTCCTTGCGATGTTTGCCAACGTAGCAACATTGTTGGGTCTATTAGGTACAATCACAGGTTTGATCCACTCTTTCGCGGGTATCTCGAATGCGAACCCTGCTGAAAAAGCGACGATCCTTTCTCAAGGTATTTCTCTTGCGATGAATACAACAGCTTACGGTTTGATCGTGGCAGTTCCTGCTTTGATCATGTATGCGGTTTTGCAAAACAGAGCATCTCGTTTGACTGACGACCTTAATAAAGGTGCTTTGAATTTGTTCATCCAATTGGGTTACCACTACGAGCCTGTAACTGCGAAAAAAGAAGTTCCTGCTAACGCTGGGAGATAATCATGGGCATGATGGGCGGCGCCGGTGATGGCGACAAAGATTTGAATTTTGAACTTAATATTCTACCGATCTTGGATATCTTGTCGGTTCTGATCTGCTTCCTTCTGTTAACAGCAGTATGGATTCAAATCGGCACGATCGACACGCGCCAAGCAATCGGCGATAACTCTGTGGCTGGAGCTAAAAATCCTCCTTCCTTGTATATCACGGTAAACACACAAGGAGCTGTTCAACTGTCTTTGCGCGATCTTCCTGGTGCCAAAACCCATGAAGATAATATTCAGGCTGCAGGCAAAGGTGTGAACTGGGCCGCGCTTGAACAAAAACTTCAAGCTCTTCGCGAAAAGTTTCCGGATCTTAAAACCGGCATCGTACGTCCTGAAGCAACCGCTTCTTACGGCGATGTGATTCGCATCATGGATAAACTTAAACAGTTTCAATTTGAGGGAGTGGGCTTGTCCCCTCTTGGGTAGGACTTATGAAAACATCGTCCTTTGCAAACGTTGGTAAAAAAAGATCTCCTCTAGGTGACTTGCAAAGCTTGAAACCTGGAATGAAGAAGAAAAAATCGGCAGCGGCAAACTTGGCTTTGGCGCTTCCTTTGACTTCTTTGATCGACGCTTTTTCGATCATCGTTATCTATCTTCTGATCGGAACGCAAAACAGCGGAATGGAATCTAAAATTCCTTCGAAGATGTCTTTACCAATGGCTGAACACAGTGTCGGCATTGAAAAAGAAACTCCGATTTTAACAATCCAAAAAGGTATTTACCGTTTGAATGACGAAGTGATTCCGGTGAAAGCCCTTGGCGAAAAGTTGACGGAGTTAAAAAACAAATCTCAAGAAAAAGCCATGGAACTTTTAGTTCAGGCCGATCAAGAGATGAAATACGAGGACTTGGATCCTCTTCTTAAAGCGAGCTCTTTATCTGGCTTTGAGAAAATGAAATTTGCGGTGGTACCTGCACGATGAAAACACTTAACGACATCCTTATTCTAGGCGCTTTTGTTACGGGAATCTTGAGTTCTCCTCAAGCCTTTGCTGATAAAATGAATGCAGAGACTCAGGATCTCGTTATCAAAAAGATGGAAAGAGTTCTTTCCGCAATGGAAAAGTCAGACGGTGCTTGGTTGTCGAGCCAGCAGCGTTTGGCGGATCTTCTTTCTGAAAGAGCGCGCACGCGCTTTATGCTTGAAGTGGAAGCTAACTGCGACGGCTGCAAAGGTTCTAAAGACGACCGTCAAAAAGCTATTAAAATCTACGAATCCATTCTTCAAGAAGTGAAAGTTAACGAACACGGCCCTATTCTTTTCCAATTGGCGCACTTGTATGAAATGGCAGGCCAAGTTGATAAGGCTATTTCTCTTTATGAAAGCATCATCAAAGATGCGAAAAAGAAAAACATCTCTGCTGAGATCGTCACTCGTTCTCACGTAGGCCTGGGAGATCTTTTATTCCAAAAAGGTCGTTTTGCAGAGGCTCGTGAAAACTATAAAATCGCTTTAAAAGATAAAAATCTGCAAAATCGTTATTTGACGGTTTACAACGTCGCTTGGTGTGATTTCAACACGGACAACTTGAAATCTGCGATTGCAACACTCGAAGGTCTTTTGAAAGACCCTTCACAAATCACTCGCGAAACTGAGGAAGGCAGCAAGTACGATGCTCCTTTCCATACAGACGTTTTGCGTGACCTTGCTTCTTTCTATACAAAACAAGAAGTTACAGTTCGCGAAATCAATACATTTGAAACTTTAACTCCGGTTGAAAAGCGCAAAGACCTGATGCTTTACTTTGCCAAAGAAACAGACCGTATCGGTCAAAAGAAAGCCGCTCAAGAAATCATGAGCCGCTATTTGGCTGACGCGGCTCTTTCGAAAGAAGAGCGCGTGGAAGCTTCTATTCAGCTTGCGCAAATCAACTATGACCGCGGTCAAACGAAAGAATCCGTGGCGGAATTTTCTAAGGCCGCTTTGGCTCTGCAAAAATCCGGTTGCTCTGGTGAGAAGTGCGAAGAGCTGCAAAAATCCATGAAACGTTATGTAACGGAACTTCACCGTTCTAAGAAGTTAAATCCGGACCAGGATTTGATGGACGCTTATTTGACGTACAATAAAACATTCCCACAAGACATGGAGATGACTCAACGTGGGGCTTCGGTAGCAATGGAACTGAACAACTACCCTGTTGCAGTTTCTTTGTATCGCACGATCAGCGAAAGCCGTCAGTTCTCCTCTAAAGAACGTGAAGAGGCTTTGTTGAATGAAGTTTCTGCTGCGGAAAAATCTAAAAACCCAGCTTTGCAAAAAGAAGCTTATGTTCACTACTTGAAATACGCTTCTAAGAGCGAAAAGTCTTTCGAAGTAAGATATCAATTGGCTTACTTGAGCTACCAACAAAAACAATTTGCTCAAGCCGCCGAAGATTTCGAGGATTTGGCTAAGGATAAATCTGGCAAAGCGGATCTTCGCAAGAAAGCAGCAGACCTTTCTTTGGACTCGTTGGTTCAAACTAAAAATGAAACAGCCTTGGAAGAATTGGCTTGGGATTACTCTGAGATCTTCCCTCAGGCTCGTGCTGAGTTTGAATCTATCGCTCGTAAATCTTTGATGAACAGAGTGGCTCGTGTTGCTAACGACCCTCGCTCAACGAAGTCGGATCTTAAGAAGGCTTTGAACAGTCTTGATGCTCGTAAGATTCAAACAGCAAGCAATCAAGAAAAGATCTTGTTCTATAATAACCAAAGTGTTCTTGCGCAAAAACTGGGTGAAGAGAAAATCTACGTTGAGTCTTTGGCGTCATTGATGGCGATCCCTGGTTTGACAAAAGAACAACGTGAAAACACTCTTGAGCAACTGACTGGTTTCTACGAGAAACGTTTGGACTTTAAAAACGCTTACGCAACAGCTTTGCGTCTTGATAATCCAAAGATCTCTGAAAAAGAAAAAGAATTCCGTCTTGGAACATTGGCGGACCTTGCGGGTCTTAATGCTTCGAAGCACTACCGCAAAGCTTTGGATGCGGGCCTTCGCGGTGAAAGATCTTTGATCGTTCGTTCTCGCTTGGTTTTGACTTCTGAAAATCCAGTGAGAGAATTAAAAGCTCAAGCTCCTGAGTTGAAACAAAGACCGGCTCTTTTGAACGAGACGACTTTGTTGGTTTATGCTCAAACCGGAAATGCTTCAGCATTAAAGTCTGTTCTTGAGATGAAAGAGCTTCGTCGTCAATCCGCTCCCCTTTTCGTGAAGAAACAAGACTTCTATGAAAAAGTTCAGAAGGAAAAAGCGTCGATTGCTTCTCATCAGTTGAATTCAAGCAAAGATCGTTTGTTGCAAAAAACAATTGCGGAACGTGTAAGTCTTTTGAAGAAGGCTGATAAGATCTTGGCTGAAAGCTTGACGTTGAAAGACGTGACAGCTCAGATGATGGCCTTGAATTTGGTTTCTTCTGAGAACGAACGCATGGTTCGTGACTTGGCGGGTTTGCCAATGCCTCAGGGTTTAACCGCGAAAGAGCAAAATCAGTATATTTCTTTGCTTAAAGCTCAATCAAAACCATTCTTATACAAAGCAAGAGTGGCTCAGCAAAAACAGCAAGAAATTTGGAATAGATCTTCGGCTTTGGCTCAGACAATTAAGGACTACCAAACAGCACGCCCAGAGCTTCGTAATTTGCTCGCGCGTGAGTTGACATTGCTTAACGAGATCCCTGGAAAAGGTGCCATGAAAACAGCGTTGGAAAACGCTTTGGATGAGAGACCTTTTTCGTCACGCGATCTTATCGCCGCTCGCAATACAGTGGCAGAAGACCCTATGAATCCACGTAACATTGAAAAATTGAAACAGATCGAGACGAAAATTGGCCATCCTTTAATGCCTGCTTACTTGGAAGCTCGTTTAAGCCATCTACAGAGAGGAAAAAGCTTATGAAATCCGTGATTTCTTTGGCCCTCATTTTGCTGTTATCCCATACGACCTTTGCCGCCGGAAAACCTGCAGAGAAAAATGCAAAACCAACGGCGACAAAAAGACAGCTTGGTACTTCGTTTAAATTCAACGGGTCCTCGCTGAGAGGTAAATACCAAAGCTCCATGGGTACGGCAGCAACGGTAGAGAACGATAAACTTTTGGAAGATCTTTTGAAAGGCAGAACTCAGTTTGAGGACCGCCAAGAAAAAGAAACAGAACGTAACTAAAGGCAAAGATTATGAGCGCAGCGAAACTTCTAATACTCGAAAATCAGTTAGGCCAAAAGGTTCGCACTTTCGCAGTTGAATCAGATTCTTTGAATTTGGTTTACTTGAAAGACAGCCGCCGTGTTGAAGCCTTTGCTCATCTTAATGACCTTGATGAGAATAAAGTTAACTACACTCTTATTTCTGAAATTCAATTGTCGCAACTTTCTGAGAACGGCCTTGAACTTCAAGGTTTAGGCCGCGTTCGCCTCTATCCTGCTTCGGGTGTTCAAAATAGCCCGACACATTCTTTGGCTCAAGAAGACGACAATGAACAGCTTAAAACAATGCTGCAGAAAACGGCAGCTGGTCACATGATTGCTGTCTTCTTCTTGATCTTGGGTTCATGGGTTTATTTAAATTACTTCAGCAAAACTCAAGAGCCACCTCTTGTGACGATCATGCTTCCACAGGAAGAGCCCGTGGTAAAACAAAAGCCAGAAGCTCGTCCGACTGTGAAAGTTTCTAAAACTAAAATTAAGCAAACGAACAAAGTCTACAGACCTGTTGCTAAGAAACTTTTGACGAAGCCTTATAAAGTTCATACGGCAAAAGCGACTGACGTTCGCCGTGTTGGCGCTTTGGCAGCGTTGGGTGGACTTAAAACAGGCCACAAAGGTGCTGAGGGTTTGGATATGCAGTCTTTGAAAAACATCAGAGCTGCAGGAACTGGCGCAGGTGGCGGCGGTATCGGTAATGCGGGCCGTGGCGGTGCTAAAGGTTATATGCCTGGCAATGGTTTGATTGCGGGTTCTGCGGGTGAAGGCGCGCGTGCACAAGGTGCTGGTGGCTACGGAACGAAAGGTTCTGGTGGTGGTCGCGCTGGTTACGGCAAGATCTCTATGGTTGGCGGAACTGCCGCAACAAGCCTGCCTCTTGATGAAGAAGTGACTGTTGAAGGTGGTTTGGACCAAGACCAAATTATCGCGGTGATCAACCGTAACAAAGGTCAAATCACGTACTGCTACGAAAAAGGACTTCAAGCCCAACCAACAATCGGTGGTCGCGTCGCTGTCAGCTTCGTAATTGGCGCTTCGGGCCGTATCACAGTAGCGAAAGTAGCAGAGTCTTCTTTGGGCTCACGCATGGTTGAAAACTGCATGCTACAAAGAATGAAAACATGGCAATTCCCACGTCCGGTTGGACAAGTAAACGTTGACGTACTTTATCCTTTCGAACTCACTCGCGTGAGTGCTCGATAAGAGGAGATGTGAAAATGAAAAACACCAAAACTCTTCTCCCTCTAGTAGCTTTGACTCTCGCAGCGGTTGGTTGCGGAGAGTATAAAAAAGATCCAGCTTCGGGTCTTGCGGAAATGCGTAAGAACGCCAAAGTACAAGCTCAACAAGGTCCTGATAAACCTCGTGAGATCACAAACACAGTGATCGTGGAAAAACCGGTTGTGGTTGTTAAAGAGGAATCTACGATTGACGAAAAATTCATCGTGATCACTCCAGATGCACAAATGACTTTCAACGAAGGTCAACAAGCGCAGTTTAAAATCCGCGCTCGCGTTCTTGTTCCAGGTATCGAGATCAAATTGACGGCTTCAGGTCTTCCTGATGGAGCGAAACTTGAGAAATCAACTCAGGAAAAAGATCTTTATATCCTGACTTGGACTCCGGCTCTTTACACAGTTCCAGCGAATGCGGCTATGAAGAGTTACACAGCAAAAGTTTCTGCTGAAGTGACTTCTTCAAGCAGCCAAGTTGAAGCTGACAAACTTAAAGGCCTTGTTCGTGAAAAAGAATTTAATATCTTCTTGTTCCGCAACCAAGAAGCTCCTTCGGCTTTGACTGTGGCAGGCCTTGCTTCTGAAGTGAATGAGGGTTCTTTGGTTCCTTTCACTGTGACTGTGAAAGTTCCTGGGACTGATAATAAAGCTCCGCAAAAACCTCGCCTTGTTGTGAGTTACGACGGCGTTAGCTACACAGCTGGCAACAGCTTCCTAGAACTTGATGGCGCTCGTTATGTTGTCGCTGATTTGAATAAAAAAGAAGCGGAGTATCTTGGTGACTCTAAATGGAAGTTCACTTTGATCTTCGATACTAAAAACATCTCTGTTCAACCACAACTGGCTAAAGATGGTTCAATCCTCTCTAATGCTGATGGCACTCGCGTTCGTTTGAGCTTTAAGGTGTACAGCCCTTACGGTCTTTCGACACCTGAATCTTTGACTCAGGTTAAAGTTCGTTACACGAAACCGATTGCAGCTCCCCGTTTTGATTTGTCAGGTCTTGGTCAACAAGGTTTGCAAGTGTCTCCGGGACAAAATGTGACTTTGAACTTTGTTGTTTCTTCAGCGGATAAAGACGCTGTTGTAAAAGTAGAACCTGCAACTTCAAGCTTGCCAGGTTCTCCAAAAGTAGAATGTAAAGCTTCGGCAGCGACGGCTGCAAAACAAGAATGTGTCCTTACTTGGTCCGTTCCTTGTGATGCAACAGCTGCGAACTTGGGTGGGGAAATCTCTATGAACGCGCAAAGCGTGGTGAACGGCAGAAATTCTGACGTGACTGCGTATAAATTGAAGGTTCTTGCTTCTCAGGAAGACAAGAAGCTCTGCCCAGCGGAGGCTGCAAAATGAAAACTATGAACATCATCGCAATCACATTGCTTGCATGCTCTTTGATGACGACAACGGCTCACGCTGCGTCTTCAAAAAGTAAATCTGCTGCAAAACAAATCAATGCTTCTGAAGATATCGATTCTTTAGGTGGTAACCAAGAATTGATGGAGATGGCGCAAAAGATCAAATCGACAAGCCGTTCTCGTATCGTTCAAGAGCGCATCGTCGATCGCAATAACACTCTTGAGTTCGGTCTTTCTTACGGCAGCGTTTTTGGTGGTGATGCTTACGTAAAAACGCAAAGCTTGGGTGCTCAAGTAGATTACCACATCACTCCCCGTTGGTCTGTGGGTGTTCGTTACTACGATTTCGGTAACAGCCTGACTAGCGAAGGTCAACGTATCTATGACGACGCGAAAGCCGCTGAAGCAGCTGGTGGTCGTGCTCTTCCTGTAGATATCGACTATCCATTGAATTCAACGATCGCGGTTGTGAACTGGTACCCTATCTACGGTAAGACGAGTTTCCTTGATATGGGTGTGACTCAGTTTGACCTTTATCTTTTGGCTGGTGGCGGAAATATCACTCTTTCTAGCGGCAGCACATCTGTGATGACAGGTGGTTTGGGTCTAGGTGCATGGATCTCTAAACACGTTTCTGCTCGCGCGGAAGTTCGTTATCAACGTTACGAAGACCAAATCGCTACGGGCGCTCGTAAACTTGATATCGTAACGGGTTCTCTCGGTCTTGGATGGATTTTATGATGAAGCTGGTATTCGCTCTTAGCGCTATTGCGATTGTTGTCTGTGGTTTGCACTCGCAAGCTCTGGCAGCGGATCGCGTTTCAGCCTCTGACTGGGCCAAGTCTTGGGTGAAATCCTTGGAAAGCAATGGAGCTTCTTCTTTCAACACGTCTTCTTTAGAGAAGAAAGCCCTTGGCTCTTGCAGTGACTGCGATAACAAGGCTTCCTTGAAGAAAGCTCGCAGCCAATTTGCAAAAGGTCAATTTGACGAAGCTATCAGCACTTACAACGAAATTCCTCGCGGCAACACTTATTGGTTGTCGGCTGTGGAGGAAAAAGGCTGGGCTTATTTCCGTCAGGAAAATTACGAAAAAGCTTTGGCGCAAACCAAAACTTTGCTAGCTCCTCAGTTTGCTGAAGTTTCAAATTCTGAAGCGTTTTTATTGCAGTCTTTAACTCAGTTGAAGATCTGTGATTACAAAGGCGTTTTTGAAACTCACCAGATTTTCAAAGAAAAACAAAAGAACCGCATCATGGAAGTTCAAAACCTTGCAAAGTCAGGTTGGAATGATTCTTTAGCGCAAGTTCTTCGTAAAGCGGATCAGTTCCCTTTAACTTTGGACGATATGGGTGACTCTGTTCAACGTTTGCCTTTGATGATTTACAAAGACGTTGAGTTTCAAAAACAAGCTCTTCGTTTCAAAGCATCTCAACGTGCGATGGAATTGGTTGGTTCTGACTACCCTCGCGTGAAAGCCTCTTTGGATAAAATCAATCAAGAAGCTTTCCGTTCTTTGAAGGACCGTGTTCAAGAATTGGCTCAAGAAGAAACCAACGAAAACTTCAAGATCATTCAAAAATTGAATCTTGTTGAAGTGGAAGCCATTCAACGTGTTCACACTGACATGAACATGGCGGAAGAGCTTTACAAAAAAGGTAAATTTCAGGAAGTTACGGATGATAAGTTGGTCTTTATGGATGACGGCAGACCTTGGATCGACGAACTTGATAAGTTCGAGGTAGCGGCGAAAACGTGCGCTAAAGGGATCAGGAGGAAGATGTGAGAACTCTCGTCATCATCTGTATTTACATGTCGGCTTTGATGCTTGTATCAGCATGCTCTCCTGAGTCTGCGACTTTGAGAGTTGAAAGACCTTTGGTTCAGCCGGAAGTGCAAATTCCTCAATATGAAAAACCGATCATTAAACCTGCTGAGTGGATCACTGAAGACGGCGGTCAAAGCCAGCTCGACTTCAATCCGCAAGTGGATATTTTGTTTGTGACTGACAACTCGGACAGTATGAAGTCGGCACAAGAAAACCTTGTGCGCAATATTGATAAGTTCACAGCCGGTGTTCTTAAAAATAGAATGATCGACTATCACGTGGGCGTGATCTCTGTTTGGGACAGTTCAGATCGTTATATCCAGATGAAGAAAGACCAATATCAAATTGGTGATCTTCGTTTTATTAAAAACTCTCAAGGTCAATCGGCTTCAAACCGTCGTTTCGTGGCGAAGTCGGATAACAATAGCAAGTTGATCGCTTCGACTTTGAATATCGGTGTAACTCCTTACGCTCAAGGCGGACCTGAGTTTGAAGAATTGTTCTCTCCCCTTGCAGCTGCTATTGAAAAAACGGGCCGTGGTGCTACGAATGAAGGTTTCTTCCGTCAAGACGCTCAATTGGTTGTGGTTCTTTTGACAGATGCGGATGACTCTTCTAAGAGTATCAATCCTGAAGAGATGGCTCAGAAGTTGATCGACTTTAAAGGTGGTCGCGCTGAAAAGGTTTCAGTTTATGGTGTGCTTGTTCGCCCTCAAGATTCTGACGATTATAAAGACTGGGACTTGAGAATTCACCCTAAGTACCATCCTGAGTGCTTTGATATGACTTCGCAAAAGTCTCCAAAGAACAATGGCAAGTGTACTGGTTTTGGTCCTGACCGCCTTGAGAAATTCATCGTGGCAGCGAACCAAAATGAAGGAACTCCGGATCAGATTCGTACGAAGCATATCATGAGCATCGTGAGTCCTAAGTTCGGTGATGATCTTGCGAAGATCGGTTCTGATATCACTGTGAAGACTTTGGCGAAAGAAATCTTCTTGAGTCAACGCCCTCGCACGGATAAGAACGGTCAGTTGATGGTTCGCGTTCGTTACGGTAAGCAAGTCATTCCGCAAAAAGCCAAAGGTGGATGGTTGTACAATCCTGAGAACAACTCTATCGAGCTTTCTGGTGATATCGATTATGAGTATGTTGAAGGGGCTCGCTTCTCCGTAGACTTGGCTCCTTTGACTTTGAAGCAGCAACAATAGTTTTCTTTTAGATTTTTATTCTTAAGAACCCACGACTTTTCCGAGTTGTGGGTTTTTGTTTTCTGGCGTTTCAGCAAATTAGGCCGAACAACGGCTTCGCGCACTTCTTTTGCAATAACTCTTCATATGTTTATAGGCTGTCGATAATGGCGTCGCCGTGTTCCCGTCGAACACTGTGAAGACACCACGAGGGTCACAGTGTTTAAGACTTAGATAGCAGTTCGTAAAGGAGTCTTGTTATGAGAAAAATGGCGTTGCTTCCCCTTCTGATGTCGACCTTATGCTCTCTTGGTACTCCTTCAGCCTGGGCCCTGGAAAAATCGCCTACAGGCAGAGCGGATCTTCAAATTCTCAATATTAAGGATGTGGGATTTAATGCTGCGGGCATGAGTGATGAATTGACGTTTCAAGTCCCTGCAAATACCAAAAGCTTTCTTGTTCAATTTTCATCGAACTCTGATTATGCAGGGATTCGCTTTGAGTTCATGTCGGATCCAAACAGTCATTTTGTTCTTGGAAAATCCGCTCGTCATTTTGATTATATTAACAAGGAAGCACACATTCCGTATATGGAGTGGGAAAACCCAGTGGCTCCTTCCTTTACTGGCATTACGACAGCTTTGATTGGCAACAATACTGCGACCAAAATTATTCCGGGCACGTGGAAAATGAAATTTTCTTGTCAGTCAGAGAATTCTGAATGTCGAAATTTAAAAGGTCTTGTGCAGATTGTTTTTAAAAAGAATATTTCTGGTGCCGCACGGAAACCAACCATTCCACTGCGTTTGCATTTCGCGGGAAAATCGCTTTGGGATGCGAAGTCCGTTCCTAAGAATAAAGACTTTAAACTTTTTATGAAAGTGCTGGAGGATATTTTTAAGTTTGCTGGAATCAACATTCAGGTTCTTTCGCTAGATGATACAGCGGATGTTGTCTTTGATAGCGACGGACAAGGTTTGCAGCATATGTTGAAATACTCCAAAGGCGACGCTGTGAACGTTTACTTTGCGAAGACGACTTTTAATTGGGTTGGTGCTGGGACGATTGCATATGCGGATCAACTCCCAGGTGGCTATATGTCCCCTTACGCGACGGGCGTGATGGTTCGTATGAAGACGATTCTTTCAGAGAAAGAACGTAAGAGTCCCAACTCTCTTGATTACGTAACAATTGATTCGCGTCTTTCGATGCCGGATTATGCCTTAACGGTCGCACACGAGATTGCTCACTATTTGGGGCTTTTCCATGTTTGCGAAGTCCCCGTCTTTGGCGTCCCAATGGGCGTGCGTGATCCTCTGAATAGTGCGTGTGACTATAAAAACATGATGTTTCCATCTACGGGCCAGGGAAATTTTTATCTGACGCCCGCGCAAGTGGAAGTGATTAGCCGCCATCCGTTGGTTTATTAAACTTCAATAATAAGTGTCACGGGGCCGTCGTTGAGAAGATTTACTTTCATATCGGCACCGAACTGCCCGCCGAATGTGGGAACGCCTTGGGCTTTGCTTAGCTCCAAGGCTTTTTCGTAGAGTTTATTGGCGATGTCTGGTGCTTCGGCGCCGATAAAACTCGGGCGATTTCCTTTTGAGGCATCTCCTAAGAGTGTAAATTGCGAAACGATCAGATGAGAACCGCCGACGTCTTTGAGTGACAAATTCATCTTGCCGTTTTCATCGGGGAAAATTCTGAGGGCTATGATTTTTGAAATCAGTTTTTGAAGTTGCTCCTCTGTGTCCCCTTTGGCGACTCCCAATAAAGTTAGAAAACCTTTTTCGATGGAAGAAATTATTTTTCCATCAACAGTTACGGAAGCATTTTGAACTCTTTGAACTACGGCTTTCATATTTCTCTCGCGTCTCTACTTTTGCCTGCTTTTTTGACTTGGCGTAGCCAGAATAACTGCCGTGGGCCCTCCTGCGGAGGGTGCGGCAGCACCTTTTAGCGGATCGGGCGGAGTTTGAATTCCATTTTTGGGAAGATGATGCCGCCGCCGATTCCTACTTTGATAGCGGCGTGAAAGACGTCGTGATTGCGGTTTTTGGCTGGCATCCAGGAGCCTTCAAGGCCCAACAAGGCATCTGCGACGACGCCGATCCCGCGGCCATAAACAGCGCCATCGAGCTGATCGACTGTCACTCCTCTAGGAATGAAGGTGAACATCCACTTGTAGGCGATTTCGAATTTCAAGCCGCCGTTGTGAAAGTCACAGGAATAGAGATCGTGAATGGTAACAAGTTCCTGACTCCCCGGCACTTTCATTGTGGCGTCGAAATTCCAGACGTCATGATCGACGAACAAGGCGCCGTTCATTCCGCTTGAATATAAGTAACCTTCGATCGGAATTCTTTCTTCTGGTTTAACATCGAATTGTTTTTGTAGAACTTGAATAAGGCCGTCGATCTGTTCTTGGCTAAGGTTCGTGTTTTTTCTGAGAGATTCGATCAATTCAGTTTTTGAAATTCCGTCGCCACTTACGTCTTGAGCAAAAGCTGTATTGAAAGAAAGAAAAGAGAGAATGAGAACACAACCCGCAATTAGTTTCTTAGTCATCGTTTGCCTCCGACGGTGTTATCTAAATCAAATCATTCTTAATTGAAAAGACCAACGCTATTTTTAATGCAATATAGACGTAAAAAATCCCCTGGCACTTTTTAAAAGGATCTGCTGCGTTGTAGCCAGAAAAAAGAAGCAGGCACCTAAAAAGAAAGGGAGTCTTTCGACTCCCTTTTTTGATGCACTGAAGTGCAGAAAAGAAACAGGCACCTTTTAGTCTTCGTCTTCTTCTGTGACTTCTTCTAGTTCGGCTAGTTCTTTTGTGTCTTGTTTTGATTTGTTTGGATGAAGCTTTTGGTATTCTTTGATCTTGAGGGGATCTGGTCCCAGCATCAAGAACATGTTCTTACCTTCCATTTTTGGTTGAGCTTCAACCATGGCCAAATCGTTCACGAAAGCGATCGCTTTTTGCATCACTTCCATACCCAACTCTTGGTGGGCCATTTCACGACCCATGAAACGCAAAGAGACTTTTACTTTGTCGCCATCCAAAAGGAAACGACGTGCGTGGTTCATCTTTGTTTCAAAGTCATGCTGGTCCGTGCGAGGGCGCATTTGGATTTCTTTGATTGTTACAACAGTTTGTTTTTTACGAGCTGCCGTAGCTTTCTTTTTATTTTCGTACTTCCACTTGCCGTAATCCATGATTTTGCAAGTAGGTGGAGTTGCTGTTGGAGCAATCTCTAGAAGATCGAGGCCTCTATCTTCCGCAATACGTAACGCCTCAGGAACAGACATGACTCCAAGCATGTTACCTTCATCATCGATAACACGGATTTGTTGTGCACGAATTTCACGGTTTACTCTTAATGAGTCTTTAGAGTCTTTTTTGCGGTCACGGTCGAAACGTCCGCCACCACCTCTAAAATTACCTTCGAACTTGCTAATGGGAAACCTCCAGGGTTCTAGTTAGTCGTTGCAGACTTCGCAAGTGAAGACTGCAATTGTCTTGTTTTAATATCGTCTAAAATCGTTTTCATTAATTGATCCACAGTCAAACCTTTGTGCTCAGAACCATCTCTTAAGCGCAAAGAAACTGTTTTCGTCTCGGCCTCTTTATCCCCTACGATAATCATGTATGGAACTTTTTGAAGCTGAGCCTCGCGGATCTTATAGTTTAGCTTCTCATTACGGCGATCAAATTCAACACGAACTTTGTTCTCCTTGAGAAGTTTCATTAAATCTTCACAGAATGTGTTCACGCGGTCCGTAACGTTCAAGATCGCGACTTGAGTTGGACACAACCATGGTGGCAAGTGACCCGCCGTGTGCTCAATGTAAACACCGATGAAGCGCTCTAGAGATCCTAGAATCGCACGGTGAAGCATGATTGGACGGTGTTCCTTGTTGTCTTCGCCTGTGTATTTCAAATCGAAAGCCTGCGGCAAGTTTGGATCCACTTGCAGAGTACCCAACTGCCAAGGGCGGTTCAAAGCATCCACAAACATGATATCCAACTTTGGTCCATAGAACGCGCCGTCGCCCGGATTCAAAGTGAATGGCAAATTCAAAGAGTTCAAAGCTTCAGCCAAAGCGCCTTCGGCCATATCCCAGTACTCTTCACTGCCCATGCGGTTGTCTGGACGAGTAGACAAATAAATTTTGTAATTGCTCATACCTAGTTTGTCGTAAACGCGGTTGAGCAAATTCATGAACTTCGCGATTTCATCTTGAAGCTGGTCCATACGGCAGAAGATGTGCGCGTCGTCCTGGCAGAACGTACGAACACGAGTCAAACCGTGCATCGCTCCTGATTTTTCGTAGCGGTGCAAACGACCGAAGTCCGCCATTTTGATTGGCAAATCACGGTAAGAATATTTCTCAGAGTTGTACAACAAGCAGTGAGAAGGACAGTTCATCGGTTTAGAGGCGAAATCACGCTCGTCCACTTTCGTGAAGAACATGTTTTCTTTGTAGTTCTGATAGTGACCTGAAGTGTGGAACAAGTTCACGTCGAAGATTTGCGGCGTGATCACTTCTTGGTAACCCGTTTCAAAATACAATTCGCGCAAGAACGTTTGAAGTTCTGTGTAAACTGTCGCGCCCTTTCCAGTAAAGAAAGGAGATCCCGGAGCTAATTCATTGAAATGGAAAAGTCCCAATTCTTTGCCAAGCTTGCGGTGGTCACGTTTTTTAGCTTCTTCAATATTGTGCAAATAAAGATCGAGATCTTTTTTGTCATTGAAGGCCGTTGCGTAGACACGCTGAAGTTGCGCGTTCTTTTCGTCCCCTCTCCAGTAAGCTCCCGCCACTGAAAGAAGTTTAAACGCTTTGATTTGGCCTGTGCTTTGGATGTGCGGTCCACGGCAAAGGTCAAACCAACCTTCTCCGTTGAAATAGATACCGACAACTGTTTCGCCTTTAGCCGCCAGGTCTTCGATCAACTCGACTTTAAAGCGCTCGTTCATTTTTTTGAACGTTTCAATCGCTTTTGCAATCGGCCAGTTTTCTCTGTGAATCGGCAAATCTTTCGCAACGATCTCGGCCATCTTTTTTTCGATTTTCTCGAAGTGCTCCTCAGTGAAAGCAAACGGAGAATCGAAGTCGTAGTAGAAACCATTTTCGATCACAGGACCGATAGTGACTTTCACTTCGGGCCAGATTTCCTGAACGGCTTGGGCCATGATGTGCGCGCAAGAGTGACGGATCACTTCTACGGATTCAGGGCTCTTGGTTGTAACAAGTGCGATTTTGGTTTGATCTTTCAGTGGCGTACGGAAATCAGAAATCTCTGAAGATCCGTTGATGTGAACTCCCAACGTCTCTTTAGCCAAACGAGGGCCAATAGACTGCGCTACTTCAAGCGCCGTGGGTTCATGGTCAAACACCTTGGTAGAATTATCCGGCAGAACGATTGTAATTTGTGACATTAGCTTGCGTGCACTCCGGTTGTGCCGGAGTAAGAAATAGTTAGAAAATGTGATGAAGAATTATGCATTTGCATCACATAAGTAGTAGTCCCGTAGCCGCTCGGGGTCAAGCACTCACAGCAAGAAATTGCACACCTATAATCTGGTCTCCGTTTGCAGCCGACACGACCCAGCGAACCTGGGACTCCACCGACACCCATTGTCCATGGCGATTGCGGTACATGAGGCTGATAAAGTCCTTCAGACGCACAGTTCCCTGCGTGAGGGAGATCTGCGCCCCGCCTTTGGAAAAGTCCTGCATCTGACCTTCACGGATGAACTGGACCCCTCGACCTGTGGGAGACTCTTCCGCCAGAACAGACTTTTTGAGCATCACTTGAGACTGCACGGCCATGCGCTCTTGCTTGCGGCTTTTTACCGGAAGCCCCATGAGGCGACGAGTCACAATGTCGGTAATACGAAGACCTTCAGATTCAAAGATAAAAAGCAGTTGATTGCTTGAAAAAGCCACCTGTTGTGCCGCTTTTTCAATGCTTTGCGCGATTATGATAAAAGACAGCTTCAGGTTTGTCTTACCCCAACTTATAAAGGCCTGAATCAAACGTTGGGTCATGGTTTCCACTCGAATAATCACGAAGATCTCTCCTTGTTGGGACATAAGGTATCGCTTTAACTCTTCTGGGTTCTGACAAAAATGCCAGCGCACGTCCTTCAGGGATTGAAGGTACGGCGGCAAAGAATGACTCGAACTGAGATAAACGAGATTCCTTAGGGGCACTATCTGCATGAGACACTTCCATTGCAAATCGGAAGCCCAAGGTGGGCTCGCTTATAGAGCGCCTCATCGTCAAGAGCGTGGACAGGCGTAAAGAAAGCTTTAAACAACATTGCTAAATTACTGATTTACCAGAGCTAAAATGCACAAGACTATCAATCTACAAATAGCGGTGTCGCCGCAAAACTAAAACGAGTAAAGAAAGGAAAAAATATGAAACATTTTTTTATGACTCTTGTGACTTTGCTGGCGTTTGCATCATTCTCTCACGCAGAAGAGACCGTGGGCGAAAAGGTTGATAGAGGCATGCAAACCACTTCTGACAAAGCCAAAGAAATGGGCGAAAGAACCAAAGATGAAACTAAAAAAATGGGCCGAAAAACGAAGCGCATGGCTAAGAAAGGCATGCACAGAACTCAAGAAGCCGTGTGTATGGAAGGCGACGTCGAGTGTGCTGCAAGAAAAGCCAAACATCGTGCTGAAGAAGGTAAAGATTCTGCCGTCGACACGATGAAGGACACGAAAGACCAAATGTCGAAGTAGTTTTATGAAGTGCCTGGACCTTTCCAGGCACTTTCTTTACCGACATTGTTCGGCAATCTGGCGGATCTCGCTGATTTCATCACATTCAAATTTCGAAATTCGCGAACAGACGTAATCAATGCATGAGGAATCAATCAGCCCCCGACACATATCGGTGACCTCAAAAATCTCGACCTTTTCATCACAGGCAAAACGACTGACATGACTGCACACAGTGCGCACACAACTGCCATCCACATTGCGGCAAGCCTGGGTCACTTCAATCATATCATCGCGATCATCGCATTCAAAACGACTCATCTGCTGGCAAACAGCCTCTATACAGTCCGTAGGAAAATGCGCGGGAGGACAATTCGGAGGACGATTGGGTGGTCTTTCCGGAAGAGGCGGATTGTTGCTATCTGGAGGATCCGGCAGAGGACGAGGTCGCGGAGCCGTTCCAAGAAGTTTACTCCACACGGTTTTTTGACTGTAGTAACCGTCGACAAGTTTTTTAATTTTCGCTGAAGGCGCTGCCAAACTGTCGAGAGAAATAAGCAAAAGAAGAATAAAGAAACTGGAAATAAGAAGACGCATAAACCCTCCCCTTCTTCATGCTCATGACGAAAAAGCAGAACCTCAACTGCTGGGTTTTAGGGAAGTTAAAATACAAGGATCTTTGCCTAGAGCCTGCTGAAGGGATTGCTATAATAAACAAAAACAGGGAGCGAACCATGGCGACAAATTCCATCTTAGTTCCGGATGACTTGGCAGAAAGAAGCGCGCCAGGACGACTGCGCTCTCGAATGATTCGCGATATCGCCGTTGAGTTTGCACAAAACCTTCATTGGGACATCGAACTTCTGTATGTCAAAAACCTGAAGCCCGGCTTTTTTAAAAGAAAACAAGTCGATGCTCTTTTAGAGACCTACGCCGATATTGAAACGTCCATTATGAAACAATTCATGAAAGCGTACGTGAAAGGCCGAGTGAAAATCACCTCAGGAAATCCGGCCGAAGAAATTCTTACGCGCATCAATGCTTCGGAAAGTATTTCCATGGTGGTCATGGGCACTCACGGGAAAAAAGGCCTCGAGAAAATGTTTTTAGGTAGCGTTGCCGAAGAAGTTTTAAGAAACACCGACGTACCCGTTTTGGTCTTAGGACCCACGGCTCAGGAAAAACAAAGAGAGTTTAAGATAGATAAAGACTTTAAAGTTCTCTTACTTTCAGACCTCTCTGAAAGCAGCAACGAAGCAGAAACCTTTGCTCAAAAATTAGCGAAGGAATTGTCATGTGAAGTCACCATGCTCCACTCCGTCGGAGACCAAATAAGAAGGACTCGTCAAAGCTTGTATGGATCGGGCTACATTCCCTTTGATATGGAAAAGATGTTTACGGATCTCATCAAAGACACACAAAGAAATCTGGAACGACGAAACCGCCGCTGGCAAAAAGAAGGTCTAACAATAAAATCCGAAGCCACTGCTAAAGAAGAAGCCCTGGAAAAAACACTGCAAAGAAAAATAAAAGAGGGCTACGACTTGATTATCATGGGCACACACTCAGACCAATTGATGAAAGCCTTCCTGGGAAGTTCAGCAAGGAAAGTGATTTTGTCATCACCCGTCCCCGTCATCGTAGTCAGATCAAAACCAGAAAAGAAATCTTAAATGGAAAGTAAATACTCCGAATAAGAAACAAGCTGAGGAAGCTCTTCAACACATTCACCATTGTAAGTAAAAGAAGCTTTAGAAAGCCCACGAACCGAAGCAAGATTCTCTTTGCGAGTAAGAGCCCGAATGTATTTGTAGTGGGGATATTTAGATCGACAATGAGCGATCAAAGCCTCCAGTAAAGAAGCAAAATATCCCTGTCCACGAAAGGATGGATGAATAATATAAAAGATCCCGACATTGATAGGCTCCTTGTCAGGATAAACCCCAACAAACCCAATAAGCTTTTCTCCACTCCAAGCCGCAAAATGAAACTCAGGAGAATAAACCTCAAGAGCCAGCTTCTGCTCAAGCGGAGACATTTCAGAAAATCGTTTCAAAGGAGCATCAGGCTCGCCAGACTCAAAATAGGAGTCGTGCAAAATAATCAGTTCACCTAAAGTGAGTTCTTTAAAAACAATCTTCATACCCAATCAACCTAACATTTACTAAAGCAGCTGCACTACAAAAAGGAAGTCCATACCTCTCAAAAACAGCAGAAACAATTATGCGATCTTCCGCCGTCCATGAGCAGGCTGTTTCCCGCTCTTCCTGAGCGGGAAAGCAAAGTAATTTGGAAGAGTTTTTGATAATTCCGCCGGCGAAAACGGCGAAGCCCAGTATTAAAGCGCAGTGACAGAATGTCCAAGAACCACGAAAAAGAAATCACCAAGATGCTTATTAAACACGAGGAGGCTTGCTAGCAGTGGGGTGCCGCCGCTAGCAAAACCGAGTTCCGCAGCGCCAAGAAAGACCAGCAGTAGCAATCAGAAGACTAAGAAAAAAAGAAAAAGGAGCCAGCAAGGCTCCTTAATGCGCGAGGACTGTCTGAGCGTTTTGCTAGCGGCGGCACCCCACTGCTAGCAAGCCGGACCCTCGAAGTTTAGTAAGCAACGTGGTGATTGATTGCTTCGTGAATTCTCGGGTCTTTCAAAGGAACCAAACTGTGTTTGCTCCAGAAAGACATGATTGTTAGCAAGAACAATCCCGCAAAACCAGCAAAGACACCGATTTCCCAGAAGCCGAAAGTCACCTGACCTTCGAAGAAGTTTGGATACACCATCCAGTAGATATCTACGTATTGCATGATCAATACAATTGCAGAGATCAACAAAACGTTTGCATCATTTCTTTTCGCTGCACGAGGAAGCAATGCCAAGAATGGAACTACGAAACGGAAGATCAAAAGAAGCATCGAAATGCTCATCCATCCACCTTGAGCTCTCATGATGTAGTACTCAGTTTCTTCTGGCAAGTTAGCGTACCAAATCAACATGAATTGAGAGAACGCAATGTAAGCCCAGAAGATAGAGAAACCTTTAAGGTACTTCACAACGTCGTGTTGGTGCTCTTCAGTCACATAACCTTTTACGAAGCCCGCGCGTTTCATCAACACGATAACGATCGCAAGGAAAGCCATGCCGGCTTGGAACATACCTGCAAAAGTGTAAATACCGAAGATTGTCGAGTACCAAGTTGGCAACAATGACATCAACAAGTCGACGCTGAAGAAAGAGAATGCCAACGCGTAGAATACGATGAATCCAACTGCTGGAGACACGTTTTTATTTGTTAGGTTCTCATCACCCGTTTGATCTTGTTTCAAAGAGTTTCCAACCATCACCCATCTGAAAATCATGCAACCGATGGCGAAGATGAACAAACGCACAACGAAGAAGCCTGCATTCAAATAGCCTGTTTTAGCTGCGATCACTGGGTTTTCAGCAACAATCTCAGGATTTGCCCAAGGGTAAAGATGCTTAAAACCAACGAGCAACAACAAACCACCGATCAAGATCGCTGGAATGAAAGACGTCGTCGCTTCCGCGTAACGGCGGATTGTTACAGACCAACCTGTTTTTGCTACATTATTGATAGCAATCCAGAAAAGCCCGCTCACGGCCATTGCAGAGAAGAAGAAGAAAGCCACAAGGTAAGATGTCCAAAGTCTTTCTGGACTTTTCATCAAACCAACTACGAAAGTCAAAAGACCGATCGCAATCAAAGCAAAGCTGATTGTTTTCAACTTTGCCGGAGCTTCAAATTTAGATACCTGTAGATTTACGTGATTGTGTTCGCCCATTTTAAACCTACTTAGATTGCTTCTCTAGGAAGCGAATGTAGTTAACAACTTGCCAACGATATTTTTGTGGAATGTGAGAAGCATAAGGGCCCATCACACCTTGTCCCATCGTGATCACGTGGTAAAGGTGACCATCCGGCCATCCTTTGACTTTGTCAGTCAGGATTGAAGGTGGTTTCAAAGCCATTTTCTCAGACACAGAAGACTTCGACTCAGTTCCACCCTCGCCTTTAAAGCCGTGGCAGACCGCGCAGTTTGTCTCGTAGTATTTTTGACCTACAAGCAAAGTCTCTTCGTCCATTTTACCAGCCAAAGGATTTTTCAAATTCTTCGCGGCACCTTCCACATCAGTTGCGTATCTGTACGGTTCAAAACCAACAGGCGCTGTGTGTTCAGGCGGAACTCTCATTCCGCTGTGGTGAGGAGATGTTTCGTCGTACTCCTGAGCTTTGATCGCCGGAGACTCCATCATATCTTGGATGATTTCTACATTGGGTTTATTACCGCGCGGACCGCAGCTCGACAATGCGATAGCTGCCAAGCCTGCCGCTGCTACACCCATGGATAAATTCACAAGGCTTCTCATCTTTAGTACTCCGTCTTCTTCACTTCTTTAGCGCCAAGCTCTTTGAACATCTTTTCAATTTTGGATTCGTCATACCCTGTATCATTGTGAGGGATGAAAACCGCAAATTTGTGAGAGCTCAAATCAGGATCAATTGATGGAGGATCAATACGTGGAATTTTGCACGCATAGAACAAAGCTCCAACAGAAGAAAGAGCGGCAAACAAGATAGTCAATTCGAACATAATAGGAATGAAGGCTGGAAGCGAGAAGAAAGGTTTACCACCCACGTTCACCGCCCAGTTCACTGCTGAAGTCCACCAAGTCAAAAGAAGACCTGCTGTCAGACCTACGCATCCCGCAACGAAAGTGACGTAAGGGATCCAAGATCTTTTAATGCCGCAAGCTTCTTCCATCCCGTGAATAGGATAAGCAGAGATCACATCGAACTTTGTGAAGCCCGACTCGCGAGTTTTGCGAGCGGCCTTCAAGATCAAGTGTTCATCTTCCCAAATACCAGCGATACCTTTAGTATATTGAGCCATTAGTGGTGCCCTCCTTTATCATCGTAACCAACATGGAGTACAGGCTTCACTTCCGCGATAGAAATCGCAGGGAACAAACGTAGATACAACAAGAACAGTGTCAGGAACATACCGAAGGATCCAACAAGAACCCCTGTATCGAACCATGACCAAGCGTACATGCCCCAGCTTGATGGCAAGAAGTCACGGTGAAGAGATGTCACAGTGATCACGAAACGCTCAAACCACATACCGATGTTCACGAAGATAGAAACTACGAACATCACAGGGATTGAACGACGCATTTTCTTGAACCAGAACAATTGCGGGATCAACACGTTACAAGTCACCATACACCAGTAAGACCAGCCGTAAGGACCGAAAGCACGATTGATAAACACAAAACGCTCGTATTGGTTGCCAGAGTACCAAGCGATAAAGAACTCAGACGCGTACGCGTAACCAACAAGCATACCTGTTGTCATGATGATTTTGTTCATCACTTCCATATGATCAAGCGTTACGTAGTTTTGGAATTCTTTGAAACCGATACGAACCAAAGTCATCAACGTCACAACCATCGCGAAACCGGAGAAGATCGCACCGGCAACGAAATATGGAGGGAAGATCGTTGTATGCCAACCTGGCAAGTTAGAAACCGCGAAGTCGAAAGAGACGATCGTATGAACTGAAAGAACGAGTGGAGTCGAAAGACCCGCAAGGATCAAGTACACCATTTCATAGTGTGACCAGTTTCTTGCAGTTCCACGCCATCCCAAAGAAAGCGCACCGTAAACAGTTCTGCGAAGTTTGTTTTTCGCACGGTCTTTGATAGTTGCAAAGTCAGGAACCAAACCGATGTACCAGAATACCATGGAAACAGTCGCGTATGTTGATACGGCGAAAACGTCCCACAACAATGGACTACGGAAGTTCACCCACAATGGTCCACGTTGATTTGGATACGGGAACAACCAGTAATCCAACCAAGGACGACCCGTGTGAAGCAACGGGAATAAACCTGCTGTCATAACGGCGAAGACCGTCATCGCTTCCGCAGTACGCGCCACCGATGTTCTCCACTTTTGACGGAACAAGAAAAGAACCGCAGAGATCAATGTGCCGGCGTGACCGATACCGATCCAGAATACGAACGTAACGATCATCGTACCCCAGAAGACCGGGCTGTTAACACCCAGCAAACCGATACCGATACCAACAACGCTTGCAAGAATACCGATATAAAATAACAACAACGTCTTCGCACCGAGGAACAATCCCACCCAACCTTTGGATGGGAATCTTTCCACCGGCGCACAGATGTCGTCCGTCACATCTTTTAAAGTCTTATTGCCAAGGACTAATGGACTACGCTTCATCATGAGTGCTCACCTTGTTTTGCAGTACCGTGACCGTTGTGGTCACCAGTTGATTCTTTATCATTGTTACGGATCTTAGAAAGGTAGCGAACGGAAGGTTTCGCATGCCATTCTTCAAGAAGTGCGTAAGAACGCTCTTCTGTTTTGAAGATCTTAGCCACTTGAGAGTTTGGATCATTCAAATCACCAAACACGATACCACCTGCAGGACATGCAGTTTGGCAGGCTGTCTTCACGTCGCCGTCTTTCAACTGACGTTTTTCATTGCGAGCAACCATTTTTGCATCCTGGATTCTTTGAACGCAGAATGTACATTTCTCCATAACCCCGCGAGTACGAACACCCACTGAAGGATTTAGAGCCATGTGCAACGGCTTCTCAATCAACTTCGCATAGTTGAACCAATTGAAACGACGAACTTTGTAAGGACAGTTATTCGCGCAGTAACGAGTTCCCACGCAACGGTTGTAAACCATGTCATTGAGACCTTCATCAGAGTGAACAGTCGCAAGAACCGGACATACCGTCTCGCAAGGAGCATTGTCACAGTGCTGACACATAACCGGTTGGAAAACTGCTTCAGCGTCTGCTGGGTTTCCAGTGTAGTAACGGTCAATACGGATCCAGTGCATTTCACGGCCTTCAATCACGTACTGCTTACCTACGACAGGGATGTTGTTCTCAGATTGACATGCAACCACGCAAGAAGAACAGCCTGTGCAAGAGTGAAGATCAACAGCCATACCCCATTTGTGACCACTGTATTCGTGGCCAGACCAGATCGACCAAGTGTGGTGTCTGTGGATGCCGGCGTCTTTCTTTTTGTTGTAGTCTTTCAAAGTTGCTTCCGCAACGATGTTACGACCTTCCATGGAGTGATGACCTTGCGTGATCGCAATTTCATACTTCTTAGATAATTTTTTGAATTCCGCTTTTTGACCAGCGAAAACAACTTTGCCGTCTTTCGCAGTAGCTAGAGCAAAAGCATTTTTACCAATGCCATTACCTACTTTACCTACGCGTGTACGACCGAAACCAACAGCGATCGCCAAAACATCGTCATGAAGACCTGGTTGGATCAAGATCGGAAGTTCGATCTTCTTATCCCCTACCGTCAATTCAACAACAGAGTTTTGTTTCAAACCGTGTTTTTCAGCTGTCGCCAAAGAAACGCTGATGTAGTTGTCCCATACAGCTTTTGTTACCGGATCTGGAAGCTCATGCAACCAAGAAACGTTGTTCAAAGAGCCATCACCCATGTGAGACGTTGGGTAAAGAACAAGTTCGAATCCTTCAGAAGCTGCCGCTGGTTTGATAGATGTAAAAGCATCTACTTTGAATGAGCGAGCAGAAAAACCTGCGCCCAATGACCCTGCGTAACCCTTTTGAAGAGTTTCTTGCCAGAAGTCTTCGAAATCTTTTCCTTTGCCCACTTTTGGTTGGATGTCTGATTTCCAGAACACTCTTAAGTAGTCATAGAAAGTTTCGTAGTCACGAAGACGTTGAGGACCCATATTGGCCATGAAGGCCCAAGTCATCAAAGACAATTGGAATGAACGAGTGTCGTACATTGGACGGATCGCAGGTTGGCAGATTGTATAAACACCATTTGCCAATTCAGCATCATTCCAAGATTCCAACGCGTGGTTGTCTGGAGTGATGTAGTCTGCATAAACGCCTGTTTCGTCAATACGGTCACCTGTGTAGACAACCATTTGAACTTTTTTAATGGCGTCAGCGAAGCCCATTTCAGCAGGCAATACGAAAGCGGGATTCACACCGTGAACAACCAAAGTTTTTACTTTGCCAGCAGCCATATCTTTAATAAGAGCGGCCATGTCTTCGTAAGAAGCTTTCAAAGCCACGTTGCCATTTTTGTGGTCGACTGTTTTACCGTCGTTATCCAAGATCGAGTTCAAGAAGTTTACAGCTACTTGAAGCTCTTTAGACTTCTCAGTCATTGTTTGGATACCACCGGCTACAACCAAAGACTCACCTTTGTTTGCAAGAAGGTCGGCAGCGACTTTTGCGAACAACTCAGGTTCAACACCCAATTTTTTCGCCGTATCAGCAAATGGAGCCAAAGCTGCTTTTACATTGGCGTTGCCAGCGTAAGAAGAAGCGCCTTTTTTCACGATGATCTCATGAAGAAGACCCATCACAACATCAAGCTGTTGAGAAGGTTTGATCTTCATGCGGATGTCTGCGTTTGCACCAGTGAGAGAGTAATTTGAATCGAAAGAAACCAAACGATTCATGTTTTTGATATCTTTACGGCCGTTCACGAATTGGTTCGTGAAAGCTGTTGGAGAGATCCATGTTCCCAAGAAGTCTGCGTCGATAGACACGATCATCTTCGCTTTATCGAAACGATAAGCTGGAACGACGTCATCACCGTAAGAAGCTTTTTGACCTTCACGAACTTCTTCGTTCGCGAATGCTTCCCACACAACGTGTTTCGCTTTGAAACCTTGTGCGAAGTCGCCGATCACAGCGCGTGTTGCAGGAGACGCAATCGCGCCCGTCAAAACAACAACGTCACCTTTTTTGAGTTGCTCAACAACTTTTTTGTCTAGCTCTTCCCATTTAACGTCGACAACTTGGCTGTTGGATCTTTTCTCATTGAAAAGATTGCGTTGTGGACCTTTCAATCTTTCTGGATCGTACATCTTCAACAAAGAGGCTTGTGAACGGATGTTCAAACCAGAGATGCTGAATGGGTGGCCCGGATTTGCTTCGATTTTAATAGGACGGCCTTCACGTGTTTTAACCAAAACACCAAGACCTTCAGAACCTTCGAAGTAAGCTGAAGAATAGTAATTCGCTACACCCAAAGTCACTTCTTCAGGTTGCTTGTTGTAAGGAACGATTTTTTGCACTGGACGACGGATACAACCCGCAGATGCCAAAGCAATAGAAGCTCCCATCAACTTCAAGAATTCACGACGTGCCCAACCGCTTTCATCGTCTTGCGCACGAAGAGGAGAAGATTGGAATTCCGTCTCAGCAAGCTTCATGAACTCAGGATCGTTTTTCCATTGCTCAAGGCTCAGCCAGTATTTGTTATCACGCTCCACTTGTGGGCGAAGCGCTTTTTTCATTTCTAATTCATTATCATGATGCATTTCAGACATGGTACCTTCCGAAATCCTTAGTAGTGACAAGTTGAACAGTTGAGTGGAGCCTTGTTTTCAGGCTGACGATGACAGTTCACACACCAACCCATAGAAAGGTCAGCAAACTGTTCTACTTTCTTCATAGTCTCGATTTGACCATGGCAAGTTTGGCAGTTCACGCCTTTAGCGATGTGGGCGTTGTGGTTGAAGTGAACAAAGTCAGGAAGCATGTGCACGCGAACCCACTCAATAGATCCGCCGTTGTCATACGCTTCACGCAATTTTTGAATACCAGGTTTATCAGTCGCCACTTGAAGATGGCAGTTCATGCACGTTGAAAGTGCAGGAATATTCGAGTGCTTCGTTCTTTCCACCTGATTGTGGCAGTACTGACACTGAATTTTGTGAGTTCCCGCATGGAGGGAGTGGTCAAACGCGATAGGCTGCTCTGGAGCGTATCCTTTGTTATATCCAAACCCTGGTTGAAATTTACAACCAACGAGAAGAGTTGAAACCATGAGCGCGCCTAATAACGCCAATGCGCTCGCCGCCGTTCTTTTGAATACCCGATGCATAATCATCCTTCGCTTATTCACTACTGTGGGCCAAAGACAAACGAATGCTGTCCTAATTTTAGTTTGCTCCTATTTAATGGTGGAAAAGTCCAGTTGTCCATATTCTTTTTGCAAACATATTGAAAAAGAAGATGACTCAGACTATTCGCCCAAGAAGTGTGCAAAATAAAAATCAAGTAGCAGGTGTCTGTTTTTTACCCTTACCTTGCCTAATCACACTTACATAAATCACTAATAAGATGTGCGCTGCCACGAAAGCAGACACATATTCAACACCACCCGCACCAAAGCCGTACGAATGAAGCCCTGCGCCAAGAACGAAGTTCACTCCGTACCAAGCCATGATCACGAGAGAGAAAGTGATCACTGCCGTCACTATCATTCCAAAATTTTTGATCATGCCGGCGTAGCGCGCGTGAAGAACCGCGAGATATCCTAAGAGAGCGATCAACGCCCACGTCTCTTTTGGATCCCAGCCCCAGAAGCGCCCCCAAGAGTAGTCCGCCCAGATGCCACCCAAAATAATTCCAGGTGCTAGAAACGCCACGCCGATTTGCATCGCGCGATAAATTCCCGTCACCACGGCTTTGATCTGAGCCTGATGTTTTTGTTCTCCACGGAGATAGTAGATAAGACCAATGTCGCCCAAACCGAACGCCAAGAAAAACGCCGCGTAACTGATAGTGATAGTCATCACGTGAATCGTCAGCCAATAGTTGCTGCGAAGAACCGGCTCCAAAGGTTGAAGCGTCGGATCAAGAACGGCTGGAGCAAAGTCAGCGATCACAAGACCAAAAGCCGAAACCAAAGTTCCTGCGACTAAAATCAAACGATACTTATAGATAAGCTCCAAGATCGCAGCGAATAAAATTGTTCCCCACGCGACCCACACCACTGTTTCATACATATTAGAAACTGGCGGACGCTCCATGATGTACATGCGAAGGCCAAAGCCGTAAGTGTGCAACACAAATCCCAACATGAGGAAAATCCACACGACCTTCATCAAAGATTCTTTGCTGAGAGTCCACACCAAAAGCAAAACCATAAAGGCGATGAAGTAGCACACATAAGCCCAACGGAACGGATGAAAGTTATTGTAGTGAACTTCGGCTTTCATCTTTGTTTCGTGGTTATAAAGAGCGGGATTGTTTGCACGAGCAACGTCTTCAAAAGCATGAACAGCTTTATCAAGCTCAGCACCTGTTGCCTCCGTGCTCTCCCCTTTTGCAACGGCCCCGATATGACTCACGAAAGCTTTTGTGAGATCCATGAACTTTTCTTGCTGAACCGGATCTAAATCGGCAACTGCGATCCAAGCGTCGCCTTCTTTAGGAGGAACGACCTTAAGCATGCGGCCTGCAGCGACCTCCTGGAAAACTACGAATTGATTTTCGAGGCGTTGCAATGCCTGGAAGTAAGGATCGAGTTTTTCTTTGGATTCACGTTTAGCCTGCAACTCTTGACGAAGAAGAGCGAATCTTTCGCCACCAAAAAGTTCTTCGCCGGTGAACCAGCGTTGATCTTTTGGAAGTTTCATCGCATCCAAAACTTGATGGTTGCGCACTTCAAAGATTTTTTTGTCATGCCATGCTTGCGGAGACAGCATCCACGTCATGACAATCTCCGTCGCCAGACGACCTTCGTACTGCGTTTTACCGTAAACGATTTCAAGCATTTCACGAGCAAAACTGTCGTAAGGCTTAATACGTCCACCGTCTTGCACTTGCAGATAGTTCAGCGCATCCCCTGTTTTTGCAAAAACAGAGACGCTCACAAGTAAGGAGGCAATCAACAACATCAACTTTTTCATATTACTCTTCCCCGTCTTTTTGCGATTTGCGCGCAATTTTAAAATCCAGGTGTTTAAACCACATCAGTAAAACAATTCCCAAACTCATAATCAAAGAACCAAGATATTTCAAAAAACGTCCCGGATCGTGATTCACAGAGAAAATCGAGGCTATGGGCTTTCCTTCTTCTTCTTGAAAGCTCGCCTGATAAATCGTGAGACCTTTGTACTTAAGAGGTTCATTCATTGAAATGACCTGCTCGCCCTTTTCAGGAACTTCCACGACACTTTCGTAAGCCATCGCACGCATTGTGCCCTGATAACGTGTCACCGCGAAGTTTTTAAGCTTAATTTTAAAACCGATATCTGTACGACGATTTCCGTATGTCAAAAGATACACGGCGTTGTTTGTAAACAACTTCACCATGTCATTCAAAAGAACCCAATGTTCTTTGCCATCGAACACGATCTTAATCGCGGATGTTGTCAAAGGCGTCGGACGAGCTGACGGTTGCAAATCCCAATCTTCGATCGCCGAAGGAAGAAAACGCAGAACGCGGAAATTCAAAGCCATCTTAAAGCCCGGATCAAAGACTTCGCCTTCTTTCACGACACCTTTTTTATGAGGCTTTTCAGAGTCTTTTTGAAAAACAACGTAACGAAGAGTGTTGTTATCTTCCGGCGTTAGGAAAATTTCATTGGCACCACGGCCTTTTTCAGGAGCCTTGCCTAAATGAATTTGCGCCGGACCGAAATTATGAGTCGCAACCGAATCCGACTTTCTTTGCACTAACCACTCAATCACATTCACGTTGGGATTTTGCAGTTGAAAACGCAGACCCGCTCCACCTTTACCGCTTTCATCGACGACGACTTTACGTGAAGGCAAAACATATTTTTTGTAGTCTACAATGCGGATTTCGCCCTCGTAAGCCGGAATCACAACGGGGTGTTTTTCAGACGGTGGGTTCTTAAAGAAATCCACTTCTTGTTCGAGAGTTTTTGAATAGCGGTCGCCATCGAAGGACGTGTACACAACAAGATCTGTTTCAGATGTCTGAACAAGATTGTTGTCTTCACCAATTCCAACACGCATAGAGCCATCAAGACCGTAGTTCATTGTTAGAACTGCTCCCGCAAGCATGACGATGATCCCAATGTGCGCAAGAACAAACGCCGCATGACGTTTTTTCCACGGCCAACGATCCAACATCACCGCAGTGAGGTTGATCACCAAAAGTCCCATAATGCCGTACATGAACCAAGTGTCGTAAACGAGTTTTCGAGCAGCGTACGAATCGTACTTCGCTTCAACGAACGTACCGACCGCCGTGATCGCTGCAATAGAAATGATAATGAAAACAGCCAGCTTAACTGAAGCTAGAGGCTTATTGAGCCTCTTGAGCAGAGATTTTTTGGGCAAAGAGGGTTTATCCAACGAGCCGTCCTTGAAAGCTAAAAAAATTTTAATTGCTGATAGCTATCAATAATTTAAGTCGGCTCGGCTGACTATGCTTTTTACTTTTCGACGCCCTACATTATATGCATCAAATTGTTGCGGATATAGCTCAAGGCAAAGAGAACTTTTTCCTGAACTTTCTTCGCCTCTTCAGGTTTGAGCTTTTTTGTTTTCTCATCCATATACAGAGAGCGATTCATTTCAACTTGCAGAGTGTGTTGATCGCGACGGGGATCTCCGTACTGCTCTGTGACGCGCCCGCCAAAGTAGGGCCAATTGTAACCCACTTTAAAACCCGCTGTCACATAGGCCGCAATCACGAGATCCTTGAATCTTGGATCACAGCTTTTTCCTTTGCTGTCGCTGACCACAATATCAGCACGAAGTTCCCCTGGATCGCGATGCTCGCTAGTACCTACGGACGGCATACTGTGCGCATCAATGTGAAAAGTTTTTTTATAACCTTTGGCATGAAGGTCTTGGTAAAGAGCGCGCACGCCGCTGTGGAACGGCTCGTAGATCAGTTTTACAAGTTCATCATGCACTTGCGGAGTCATCGGCTCTTTCATCAGTTGATGTTTGTAAGTCGTGATCACCCAGTGAAAACCACGATTGTGAGTTCCCGCCGGATTCGGATTTCCAACCACGGAGGAGGCGTCCACATCTTCAGGAATGCGATTCAAATCAGCGGCGTAACGATGCCACTCTGTTTTGACAAAAGGAATGTGAAGTTTATGAAGTGCAGGTTCATACAAAAAGTCCACATAACGGTCGACGTCGCACATCAAAACTTCTTCCGGTAAAGAATTCAGCCACGGCGTTTGTGGTGGAACTTTTTCGCCTGAATGTGGAATCGTTACGATCAATGGGATGTCAGTGGAACTCATAATACTACTCCTTTAGATCTGCTTCAGCTCCGGGCCGCTGGCCCTGCGCTCTGCCCGCGTCCGCGGCTTCAACCCTTGACCTCTTGCCGGGAAAAAGCAAGAATTTAGTAAAGGATAATGCTTATGACGAATGCTCCCAAAGCAAAAATTTATACGCGGACAGGTGACAAAGGAACGACACGTTTGGTGGACGGATCTTGTGTCGAAAAATTCAACCCTCGCGTGGAAGCTTATGGGACAGTCGATGAACTCAATAGTTCTCTTGGCGTTGTCCGTGCGGCTTTGTCATCTGTTACAGAATTGGCTTCATTGGATGCGCCTCTTGAAAAAGTGCAGAATGAACTTTTCAATATCGGAAGTCTTTTGGCCACAGAAAAAGATGAAGTTTTAAAAATGCTTCCGCCGATCACGGAAGAACAGATTCGTTTTCTAGAAGTGCAAATTGACGAATTGACCGTACAACTTCCTGAACTTCGCAATTTTATTTTGCCAGCAGGTCATCCGGTTGCGGCGGCTTTACATGTGGCGCGCACGTCGTGCCGTCGCAGTGAACGCCGCTCGGCTGAAATCGCGGTGAAAGATGACCGCTATATGATGCCTCTTCAATATCTGAATCGCTTGAGTGACTATCTTTTTGTAGCGGCTCGTTGGGCTAATATGAAAACGGGACACGGCGATGTTCTTTGGAAGAAGACTTAATGAAGTTAGAGATCGCAAAACCGGAAGACTCTAAGGCGCTGGTTGAATTTTACAAAGGTTTTCCTCTGCGCGGCCTTGTCGAAATGAAAATTGATCGAGACGGAGATTTTTTTGCTCCCTACTCGATTCAATCGGATCGTCATCTGACTTATCAGCTCAAAGACGACGAAAATAAAATCGAAGGCGTTGCGAGTTTTGTGATGCGTGATGTACTTTTGGACAATAAAGTTCGTCCTGTCGCTTTTGGTCGCGATCTGCGTATTTCTTCAAATCGCCGTGCGATTTTACAATGGTCTCAGCACTTTTTACCTGTGATGGAAGAAGTATTCCACACCTTTGGCTGCAAACATTTATTTTCGGTTTTAAGTATGAGCGAAGTGCAAGCGATGAATGCTTTTGTGCGCCCGCGCACGATGAAGCGTCCTTTGCCACACTATTATCTTTTCCGAAGATTCAATATGGTGTCTGTGCATGGACGACTGCCATGGGCGCAAAATCCACTTCCACATTTGCGCATTCGCCGCGGCAACGAAAACAATGTCGACGCTTTGATTTATTATATTATTCAAAAATCCCGTCAGAAGGATCTTTCCACTGTTTGGGATGCGCAGAGCTTTCACGATAAACTCGATCGTTGGAAAGGTCTAAAGCTTGAAGATTTCCTGATTGCGTTTGATAAAGATGACAATATCGTGGGCTGTGCAGCGCCATGGTCGTCAGGCGGCATTCAAGATTTTATTCCGATGGAGTACTCTCTGCGTGCGCACAACTTCCGTCAGTTTTTAAAGTTTGGAAAGATGTTGGGTTGGACAAGAACTCTGACCAAACCTTATTCTCGCTTGAAGATCGAAGCGGGATTTAATTTTAAATATTTGAATTTCTTATTTGCCGATAACGGAGATATTTTTGAAAGCCTTCTTTGGAAGGCTTATGACGAAGCTCGCGATAATGAATTTTTAGTCTACAATCAAATCCGCTCAGAATACATCTATCGTCGCCCGCAAAATTGGATTGGCGCGAAGATGCCATTTGGGGTTTATGTGCTTTTAGCTCCCGACCAGGAACCGCCTAAATTTTTACATCCCGGAAATGAAAAACCGATTGAGATGGAACCGTTTTTCGCGCTTTAGAAGATAGATAAAGACGCCCTTGCAGCGCAAAGGTCGTCTTTTATAGATTCAAAACTACCAACGAACAGTCATAGCGACAGATTTTTGAGACTCATTGCCCTTAGCATCCAAAGCTGTGATCTCATAGGTATAACTCACACCCTGTGAAATACTGGAATCAGTGTACTTTGATGAAGTAGTTTCATTCAGCCTTACTCCGTTACGATAGATTCGGTATTTTGCAACGCCCACATTGTCCGTCGCCGCCGTCCAACTCATCGCCGTACGGTATTGTGTCTTTTTACCTACTTTATACGACTCCAAAGTCGCCTTGAAATTCTGCGGAACGGAAGGAGGAGTGACATCACCCAAATAAGGATTTCCTACGGAAAGAGTCGCCGCTCCAGCATCCACGAAAAGTGGAACATTCGAAGCTGCAAACAAAGTCGTCCCGACCTGAGGGTCGATAATTTTAAATGACTTCACCTGCAAGGCACTGCCCGTTGTTGCATCAGATACAGTGAGATAGTACTTCTCTGTACTTAAATCCGAAACCAGAGCGGAAATATCAAAGTAGAATGTTCCTTCTTTTTCAACAGTGGTTCCATCAAAGGCAAAATCGCCGCCAATATTTGAAAATGCAAATGGCTTCCATGTGGTATTCGGAGTTGTTTGCATATTTGAAGAAGATCCCAATTGCACCGCCACTTGATTACGGCGAGCGTGCGACAAAGTCACTTCAACCAACGCTTTTGACACTGCGGGAGCATACGATGCAAAGAACACCGTCGAGGTTTGTGTCACCGGCAAACGACCTGTCACATTCCAACCTGGAACTGTCGTCGTGGTTCTAAAAGCGTCGTATGAAGCCCACGAATACCCTTGATTACCCCAGTAAACGCCCCAAGAATTTGCCACTTTGAAGGCTCCCAACTCAGAAGGCTCAACCAAGCCGTTTCCATTGATGTCCGTCCAGATGTTGTCATCGTAACCAACGATAGTCATTGCATGACCGCCCAATTTACCATTGAGATGGGTGACGATCTTTTGCCCCACAAATGGATTACTTATCGCTGATGGATTGGCTTTCACCGTGTTGAACACCCAGCTATTAATGTAAGTGCCCATCATCAAAACATGTCCGTTCATAAGAACTTGTTTGACGTTGGCAATCGCTGCATCCGTATTGATAGCGACAGAGACGAAGGGAGATAATCTTGCACCCAGAGCTTCTTTCCAAAGAGCAGAGTTCAAACTCCACGCACGGAAATCAGCATCCACGGGAAACTCCGCGTTTAAAGGAGCACCATGCTTTTCCAGAACAGAAAACGCGTCTGAAAAACTCGCGCCATCGTCGACACCTCCGTTAATAAGATTGTAGGTCCATTTCGGAGAAAGAACTTTTTGTTGCGCTGATTTATTATCACAACCCAAGGTCAAACAAAGTTCATGACTGGCCAGATAATAAGTACTCGCAAATGCCACGCACGACGCTTGAGGTCCCTGATTCACGATCACCGGAAATGACGGCAAGGCCGAGTTATCCAACTGAGCCGGAATATCTAAAGTCCCTAAGGAACTGACCTCCGTAATATTAGCGGCAGCTCCAGAAGTTTCTGCATCCACTTCTGGAAGAAAGGTCTCTTTTTTGATTGGAACAAGGCCGTGTTTTTTTCTTTCATGGTTCACCCGCGATGCTCCTAGAGCATTCAGACGAATCCTCTTTAATTTTCTTTTCTCTAAAGAGACCTGCTCTTCAGGACTGATAGGTTTAAGGCCCGTTTTCATAAAGGCTGCGTGAGCTTGCAATGGGAGTACATGACAGAAGACCACGAAAACTGACAGTGCAGCTCGAAGGCATTTCGTTGAGCGAATCATAGCTGAATCTCCGGTGTTGATTGAGTATCCTTCATCGGAAAAAATCAAAAAAACTAAGCTTATTTTTGGCACCTTGGGCAGTTTACTGATCCCAGCTCCTCTACAAAGGAGCCTGGACAGGCCTTGGTTTTGCTGCTCTTTTGGATGATGAAAACGATCCCGAGCCGTCTCATTTTGAAACACATGACAAAACTCCTCTGTGGAGTGGGTTTTCTATGGGCTCTTTCTGCCAATGCGCAAGATGCTATGAGCGTGGGTCCTACCGACAACAATAATATTTCTTCGGCGGATCGTATCGCACGCACTTTGATTGAGACTCTTCCTGATTCAGGAACTAAAAGTGGTCTTTTACGCTATTACCAGATTTTAAATCCTCAAGCTTATACAAGTGATAACGATGTTGCGATCAACAATACCGGCGTTGCCCACTTCTTTGAATATCACTTTAAAAACAATGCTTGCTTTGCAGAAAAGGCATTGCGTTTTTATCATGACGTTCGTTCGACAACAAAAATTTCGCAAAAAACAAATCCCGAGGAAAAACGCAACAGCCGTCCCTCTTTAGGGGACAAATCCGGCAACACTCGCAAAGATCTTCCCGAAGGCTGGCTTTACAACAAAGCTTTAAAGTATGCTAACGGCAATCCAAATTTAGCACTCACTTTGATTGGCATGTGCGGGCATGACGACACCAAACAAGGGAACTTCGCAAACTCACAAGTCGAAAGCAAACTTGCTAATGCAGGTTTTAATCACGAAGCTCTTTTCTTAGCTGGCGAGGACGGTGCTCAAGATTCACCATGCCCTCCTTTGACTTCTGACTTTTTCATTTCTGGTTCTTTGGGACGAAAGGATGATATCGAGGACGCTCTAAAAAAGAGAATTCTGAAAGTTCAATATCCTGGAAAAACATCCGTACAGATCGCCTCTAAGAACTATCACGTCTTGGGCGCGGCCTTCATGACTTGTCAGATGATTGAAGCGGGTCTTTCTCCCTTTTTGGCTGTGCGTGTAGAATCCATGGCAGCGAATTTGTACCGTGGTATTCGTCTTTGCCAAAGCATTGAAGTTCCAGCGAGCCTTTTTTGGAAATTGCAAAGACATCCTGAAATCCGCAAACGTCCCGCGAGTTATCGCTTTGAAGACGCCGTTATAGCAAAGGCTTTGGAGTACGGTCGCAACAAAACATGTCTTTCACAAAAATCCAAAGACGATGCTCTTTGTGAACTTTTGCAAACCGTCGGTGCTCCGTTTGATCTTTCAATTCAACGTCTTGAAGATCGCGCTAAAGGACTTATTGAAAAATACATGGACAACATGATTGCTAGCGGTCTCTACGCTGCATGGCATGTCAGCGGAGAAATTGCAGGGATCAGTCTTCCTTGCTCTCGCTCACAACTTTTTGGTCCGCATCCGTTCATGAAATGGCTGGTGTCGCAGGCCGAAGTGCCCCTGAATATTTGCGGCAGTGGCCTGTCTGTAGAATCGTGCCGCAAAGCTTTGGGCACGATCAGCAGTTGGGAAATTGATTTTGATTGGACCGTGTCTCAGCACATGGCTGGCGCGAAATTCGCAGCCAGCGTCTGTAAGCCTTACCCACAAGGTCGAAGTTCGATGAACGAATCCTGCGATTAAGCGGCTTTTTTAATACCCGTCAAATTCTCAAGGTTTCCAATAGTTGTTGTTAAACCTTCTGTTGAATCATTCAAGCTTGAAGCGGCTTCAGAAATTGTCTCTGAAGAAGCAGCGTTCGTTTGGGTTGCCTGATCCAATTGATTCATCGCTTGAGTGATTTGTGATACACCCGTGCTTTGCTCTACACTCGCTGTTGCGATTTCATTATTAAGGCCTGCCACTTTATTAACTGAATCTACGATCTTTTTAAGAACTTCATAACTTGAATCAGCTACTTTTTGTCCCTGTTCGATTTGCGTGACACTTTCAGAAATCAAATCAGAAATTTCTTTTGCTGAAGTGGCACTTCTTTGCGCCAAGGCACGAACAGCATCAGCAACGACCGCAAAACCTTTACCTTGTTCACCCGCGCGAGCCGCTTCCACCGCTGCGTTAAGAGCCAAAAGATTTGTTTGGAATGCGATATCATCAATCACTGTGATGATATCTTCAATTTTCTTGGAAGATTTTACGATGTCTTGCATAGAAGTCATAAGACTTGCGATCTCACGAGAACCTTCCTCCGCGGAACCTTTAGAAACTTGTGAAAGTTCAGAAGCCAGTTTAGCGTTATCGGCATTGAGTTTGATCATGCTTGAAAGCTCTTCAAGAGACGCCACTGTTTCTTCAAGAGAAGCTGCGGATTCTGTTGATGCCGCAGAAAGGGCCGAGCTTGAACCCGTCAAATTTGCCACAAGATTGCGGATTTGCGAGTACGCTGCCGCCAAAGCTTCTGTTTGCAAACGGATACCTTGTTTCAACGCATTTGATGCCATCAACATTGTCAGGGAAAGACCGATGATCATCACAGCCACACTGCCCAACGCCCACTGAGCGTAAACCATTGCGGCTTCAACCGCGCCACGAGTACGAGCCTCTAAAGATTTTTCGAACTCATTGATAGGCTCACCGATAGTTGCGATGAACTTATGATAAGCTTCATCGTGCATCAGCGCTCTTGCCATATTCAAATCTGGATCTTTTTTCACCGTGAACTTTCCAGCGTCGTCTTTGAAAAGACCTTTCGCTGCATTCATCGCCACAGTTTCGGTTTCCACTAGTGCGTTGGATCTTTTTTCAGCTTCTTCTAAAAGGGCAAATTCTTCCGTCGTGAAACCCGCTTCCTTCATTAATTCTTTCAAAGCGACTTTGCGGCCGTCAGGACGCGCCTTTTCACCGTTTCTAACCGCGATGATATCAAAATATTCTTTTTCGTACTTAGAATCACCTGTCACAACGAAAGTACGCGCCGTACGAGTCAAATTAGCAGAACCATCTCGAAGTTCTTGCGCAAGCTTCATGGAAACGAACTTCGATTCGTGAGCTTTGTTAAGTTCTTTTTCATAGAAAAAAGCTGTCCCAATACAGACGTACAACGCTAGAACTAAGCCGACAGAGAAAAAATTAAAAAGACGAACTTTTGCAAACACATTCATGGAAGAAACCTCGAGTTTTAAGTTGGAGGACTCTTCGGTTTCCTAACAAAAATTTAAAGCAGTAATTCTTGTTTATATGAGAGGATTTTCACCAGATGTGAAAGTTTCCCGCACTTGTGGCCAGAACCAATCCAATTGAGGATCAGAAGCAATAACGTCTTTAATTAAGACCTTAATGTCCGTTTTCGTTGAGATTTCGCGGCGAAGCCAAATCTCGATTTCATCATATCCTGGACCAATGATGGTGATTTCAACACGACTTAAAAAATGCAAAAGATGAAGGTCCTGAGTGGCAACGGCCTTCCCTTCCGTTTTTCCGCGTATGAAATTGAGAACTTCAGCTTTGATATCAGCAAAAGACCGATAGTTGATTCGGCGAAGAATCAAATCCGCACGATGATCGCGATTGATCCAACGTTGATGAAGACCTCTTTGCACTAAATTAATTAAGAAGTTGCGCAATACACTAGGGACCAGACGAAAATCTTCGTCCGGCAACGACATCACCTGCATCAAATCAACGTAGCGAGCCGATTCCTGGCCGCGACGAAGGGAGGTGAGTACTTCTGGTATTCTCAAAAGAGATTCGCGAATCCCCAGAAGATCAATTCCTGCTCCATCCGTGAAGTAGAGAATTCTCATACTTCTATCATGACTTAACTTTTGAGAATGTGTGTAGAAATTTAAACAATCAAGACCATGGTCCAGCTTGTATTTTTTAGTGCCGATCCCCCGCCTTTTTGATAGGATTGTGAGAGGCCCAAGGACTAGGCCGATCATTAGACAAAGGATTGTACAACTGTGATTTCACGTAACCCGAAGAATCAACGCCCTCCATTTGAAAGATGGTACGCCTACATTCTCTTTGTGTTTGTTGGTTACTGCATTGCTGACTTAGCTATCTTGGCTTACAGAGATCGCATGCTTCCTCAATCGGCTCCCCCATCGCATCCAAAATCTGCACAAATCGATTCCAGCGTCAGTCGCGGCGCTTACAACAGCATAACCAGCCGTAACATGTTTGCTTCCAATGGCCAAATTCCTGATGCCTTAGTGGATAAATCCAAAGGTGCCGAAGCGCAGAAAGAAGACGAACCTGTTCCTTCACAATTGCCGTTGAATTTGATCGGAACTTTGGTGCATTCCAACCCTGAAAAATCCATTGCCGCGATTGAAGTTCGTGGCAAAAACCAAGTTGTTTCTTACAGTCCGGGAAAAGAGATTGAAGGCATGGCTTCAATCCTAAAAGTAGAGCGTCAAAAAGTGATTTTCCGCAACCTCAACTCCAACCGTCTTGAGTACATCGAAATGAAAAAAGAAGGTAACAAGGTGGCGTTCGGCGGCGCTCGTCCCATGGGTGGCGGTACAGGACGTGAAGTCATGAAAACGGGAGAAAACAATTTCACGATCAAACGCGCCGACCTTTTGAAATACACAAACGATCTTTCAAGTATTTTGATGCAAGCCCGTGCTGTTCCCAATCGTGAACCCGGTACTGGAAATATCAATGGCTTCCGCCTTCTTGATATGCAGCCTGGAAGTATTTATGAGCAACTCGGTTTGCAACGCATGGACGTGATTAAATCTGTCGATGGAACTCCGGTTGATAGCCCCGCAAAAGCGATGGAGCTTTACAACACTCTCAAAAATTCACCAAAGGTGACTTTGCAAGTTGAGAGAAACGGCAAAAACGAAACTATGACTTATAATATTCAATAATCCTCAAGGACAGAGGAGAGGGAAAATGAAAAAAACCGTCAGCATAGGAATTGCTTCATTGATGACAGCCCAGTTAGTGGGCCCCGCAGCGAATGCACAGTTTGAGGACTTTCCACCTCCTCCTCCACCACCGGATTTTGGCGATTCTGGCGGCGGACTTCCAAATCCGAGCGATTCATTCTCTTCAGGTCCTTCAGCAACGCCTGGTTCTAACAGTGGCTCGAATCACAAAGGCGCTGCTGGTGGCAATGAAGTCATGAACAAAAGTGCGAAAGAGAAATTTGCTAAAGCTCCGATTGAAGATATCAATAGCAAAAACTTTCCTGAGACGATTGAGTCTTTCGACTTTCCGAACGTGGAAATCACAGACATCATCAAAGCGATCAGTGAATTGACAGGAAAAAACTTTATCATTGATCCAGGTGTGCGCGGAAAGATCACAATCATCGCACCATCTAAAATCACTGTTGCGGAAGCTTATAAAGCTTTCCTTTCTGCCCTTGCGATCAACGGTTTCACCGTAGTTCCTTCAGGCAGCTTCTTAAAAGTGAAGTCGGCAAGAAATGCTCAACGCGACAACATTGAAACATTCTCTGGCGCTTACTATCCAAACTCGGATCAAATGATCACTCGTATCATTCACTTGAAGCACATTTCAGCAGCGCAAGTGAACAGAGATCTTCGTATTCTTCCGTCTAAAGATGGTGAAATGAATATCTATGAGCCAACGAACTCGATCATCATCTCTGACTACGGCTCTAACATTGACCGCGTGATGAAAATCATCAGCCAGTTGGACGTCCCGGGATTTGAAGAACAACTTGAAGTTATTCCTATTAAGTACGCAAAGGCCAAAGATCTTGCGGACCTCGTTGACAAGATTGTTAACAAAGGAAATAAAACTCAAGGTGGCGCGCCAGGAACTTTCACAGCGGGTGTTCCGCGCTTCTCTCGTTCCGCGGGAGCGACGTCGCAACAGGGTGCAAGCTTCTTTATGGCCATCCCCGATGACAGAACAAACTCTATCATCGTAGTCGGAAATAAATCCGGTATCGTTCGTGTTAAAAAATTGATCTCTCAACTTGATTTCAAAATCCGCGCAGAAGAATCTGGCGGCGTTTATGTTTATCACGTGAAAAATGGCGATGCTGAAAAATTGGCACAAACTCTTCAAGGTGTGACGAAAGATGCTTCTCCAAAACCGCAAACAGGCGGTAGCATTCTTTCCCCTATCGGCGTTGGTGGTCAAATGCAGGCTCCGCAAGAGATCTTCGGTGGCGATGTTAAGATTGTCGGCGATAAAACGACAAACAGCTTGATCATCACGGCCAGCAAACAAGATTACGAAGTGGTTTTGAATCTTTTAAATAAAATCGACACTCCTCGCGATCAGGTTTTTGTTGAGGCGATCATCATGGAGATGAGTGCCAACGACGGAACTTCTTGGGGTATTGGTTACTATAAATACGGCGACTCTGGTTACGGCAAAGTGGGTTTCAATGGTATTGATAACCTGAATACACTCTTGAGTCCGACGGGTGGTAACGGGGCCGTGATTGGTTTTGGTGAAGGTAAAGTTGTTGAGGTCACAGATCCTGTGAGCAAAACAAGCTTGAAGATTCCAAACCTTTTGGGCTTTATTAACTTCTTAAAGACAGCGAAAAAAGCCAACATCCTCTCCACTCCTCAGATCATGACTTTGGACAATCAAGAGGGTGAAATTGAGGTCGGTGATAAAGTCGTCGTGGGTTCGAATGCGACAAGCAGCGGAACAAGCGGTACGACAGTCACAACACCTGTGTTTGAAGATGCAACGATCAAATTGAATTTGAAACCGTTCATCAGCCCAACGACAAATGCGATTCGTATGGAAATCAAACAACAGGTTTCTCAGCTTTCAACAGCAAGTACGCCAAAAGCGTTCCAAGACTCGACTCAGCCTTTGGCGAAACGTTCGATCAAAACTGTGATCAACGTGAACAACGGCGATACAGCGATTCTGGGTGGTTTGATGAGAGAACAAGACATCGAATCTGTGACGAAAGTTCCACTTCTCGGCGATATTCCTATTTTGGGTTGGTTGTTTAAGTCCCGCACGATTGTGAAGGACAAAACAAACATGGTGGTGTTCTTAACTCCGAAAATTGTGAGAAACTCTGCCGATACGAACCAAATCGTGTCTAAAAAGCTGGACGAGCGTCTTGATTTCATCAAATCTCAGGGCGGCGTGGATCCTTATGGTAAAAAGATGGATGAAATTCAACGTCGCGCTCAGGGCACTGCGAGCGATGTTCCAGCCCCTGCTATTGAAGAGGAATAATAAGAATGGCCTCCGTGGATATTCAAACGATCTTAACTAAAGCAACATCCCTGACACAGGACCAAGTGCGTTCTGTGTTAGCCAATCCTTCCGTGGTGAGACCCGTCACGGTCGGAGAAGCTTTAGCCGCAAAAGAATTTTCCACGGCGGATGAAGTCGTCGCCGATCTCTGCAAAGAATTGGGACTGGATTTTATTCGCGACATCCCTGTCAGCGATATCGCCGTCGACTTGATCCGAGACATTCCTATTAACTACGCCAAACAACACAACGTCCTCCCCTACAAGGAAGACTCAGACACTTTGATTGCTTTGACGAGCAACCCTGTGAATCTAAAAGCGTTGGATGATTTGAAAGTTCTATTCGGAAAACGCGTGCGCCCTTTGATTACGACAACAAGCCGCGTGCAAGATGCGATCAATAAAGTTTACGAAAAAAGCACAGCGAATCTTTCAGGCCTTGATGAAATCGAAGACGAAGATTACGACTTAGACGATCCGATCGTAGATCTTCTTGAAGCTGGCGAAGATGATGCGCCGGTGATCAAGATGGTGAACAGCCTTCTCTTTCGTGCCGTCAAAGAAAAAGCGTCTGATATCCATATTGAACCTTATGAAAAAGACATGGTCGTTCGTTTCCGTACGGACGGTATTTTGTTCGACGTCTTTAAACCACCTAAGAAGCTGCAAAACGCGATCACGTCCCGTATCAAAGTTATGGCGAACTTAAACATCGCCGAAAAACGCTTGCCCCAAGATGGTCGTATTCCTTTGAAAGTCGGCGGTAAAGATATCGATATCCGTCTTTCTACGGTGCCGACGGCTCACGGTGAACGTCTGGTGATGCGTATTCAAGATAGATCGAGCATCGTTTTGGAGTTGCAACAGTTGGGTTTCTCGACTGAAAACTTAGAACGCCTGGATGATCTTCTGGCGCGCAGTTACGGAATCTTCCTTGTGACGGGTCCAACAGGTTCTGGTAAGTCCACGACTCTGTACGGAGCCCTTTCAAAATTGAACAAACCTGACGTAAATATTCTGACAGTGGAAGATCCGGTGGAGCAACGTATCCATGGGATTGGACAAGTGCAAGTGAACTCAAAAATTGGTTTAACATTTGCGGCGGGATTAAGATCGTTCCTTCGTCAAGACCCTGACATTATCATGGTCGGTGAGGTTCGTGACTTGGAAACTGCCGAACTTGCGATTCAAGCGTCCCTCACAGGTCACTTGGTTCTTTCAACTCTGCATACGAATGACTCGGCCGGTGCCTTCCCGCGTTTGATTGACTTCGGCGTGGAACCGTTCTTGATTGCCACGTCCATTCAAGGTGTCGTGGCTCAACGTCTTGTGCGCGTTCTCTGCCCTCACTGCAAAGCTCCTTATGAACCTTCTGATTTTGAATTGCAATTGATCGGTGTTAGCAAAGAAGAAGCGAAGAACTCGCACATCTGCCGCGCGATGGGTTGCAATCACTGTGGGCAAAAAGGTTATTCGGGTCGTACGACGATCAGTGAACTTTTGGTTGTGACAGATGACATCCGCTCTTTGATCATGCAAAGAAAAGATGGTAACTCTATCAAGAGACAAGCTGTGCAAAACGGAATGAAAACATTCCGAGATCACGGTATCGCCAAAGTGCTTGCGGGCATTACGACGATTGAAGAACTGACTTCGAATACACAGTTAGACATCTAGGAAAACGAACATGCCTATTTTTGAGTACAAGGGCCTCACACGAGACGGAAAAAACGTAAAAGGAGTCATCGACTCTGAGAATTTGCGTGCGGCTCGCGCTAAACTCAAAAAAGACAATGTCTATGTCGTTGATATTCGCGATAAGAAAAAAGTGGACCCTAAGAAGAAAAGCGGTCCCCGTTCCACGAAAAAAATCGGCGTTAAAGAATTAGCCTTGATGACTCGTCAGTTGGCGACCTTGATCAAAGCTAATATTCCTTTGGTCGATGCTTTGACGGCAGTCTCGGAACAAGTTGAAAACCCTGTTTTATCTGAGGCAATTGCGGACTGTAAGAATATGGTGAATGAGGGTTCTCCCCTTCATAAGGCATTGGCGAAATATCCAAACATCTTCACGAATATTTATATTTCGATGGTGGAAGCCGGTGAAATGTCAGGAAGTCTGGATGTCATCTTAATGCGTCTTGCGGAATTTACCGAAGCGCAAGCAGATCTTCGTGCGAAAGTTTCCAGTGCCATGACTTATCCTATTATCATGCTTGTCGTGACCATGGGTCTTTTAAGTTTCCTTTTCATTTTCTTGATTCCAAAAATGGTTGTGGTCTTTGAATCTGCACCGAACTTGCAGCTTCCTTGGTACACGGTCATGTTGATTGATGCCAGCCAGTTTATGGTGAATTACTGGTATTTGATTTTTGGAAGTATTTTTATCGTCATCTTGCTTTTCAGAAACTGGAAGAATACTCCTGCGGGACGCAACCAGTGGGATGCGATTTCACTCAAACTCCCTATTGTTGGCCCCACTGTTCGCATGGTCGCGGTTTCTCGCTTTACTCGTACATTGGCGACATTGCTGAATGGTGGTGTTCCGATGCTTGCAGCTATGGACATCGTCAAAAACATCGTTAACAACCACGTTTTAGCGATGGCGATTGATGAAGCACGCAGCAATATCTCTGAAGGGGAATCTATTGCGGGTCCTTTAAAAAAATCCGGTCAGTTCCCGCCGATCGTTATTCACATGGTGAACATTGGTGAAAAAACCGGTGAACTTGAGAACATGCTTTCACAAGTTTCTGACGCCTATGATTTTCAGGTTAAAAATAAGCTGGAAAGTCTCACAAGTCTGATGGGCCCCGTCGTTATCGTTCTGATGGGTTTCGCAATTGGTATGATCGTGATGGCCGTGATGGTACCGATGTTCGAAATGGCAAACATTGCGGGCTAGCGCGCGCCCGCGCACTTAAAGCAATTCATCAACAAATCCCTCTAACCCGCCCAAGGTCGAAGAGTAAATAATTTGAGTTCTCAAGTTGAACGCGTTTCATAGAAACATTCGACCGATGCTTTACCTGAGTACTGGCTTCTGCTATTCTCAACATCTGTTAACAAGGAGTATGTATGTCTCTTCTTAAGAATCGCAAAGGTATGACCCTGATTGAAATCATGATCGTCCTTGCTATCATCGGTAGTATCGTTGCCCTCCTCTTGCCAAGTCTGACTGGTCAATTGGATAAATCCAAAGTCAAAGAAACTCGCATTAAAATGACTCAAATCGTTCAAGCGCTTTCTATGTACTACACAGATTGCGGTAAATATCCTCAAACTTTGGAAGGTCTTGCGAAGCCAGATCCAAACTGCTCAAACTGGGGCCCTGAACCTTACTACACTAAAGGTTTCAAAGACCAATTCGGTCACGATTTTGTGTACGAACTTGAAGGCAGTGAATTCTCTTTGAAGTCTTTGGGTAAAGACGGTCGCGAAGGTGGCGACGGTTACTCTAAAGATATCTCTCTAGAAGATCTAGATAGCGGCAAGTAGGAGCGTGATGTCTCGTAAGGGATTTACTCTTATTGAGGTGATGATCGTTCTCGCAATTCTGGGGGCCGTTCTTCTTGTGGGAATGCCCCGTATTTTTAAATCAAATACGAATATCAAATCTGTTGCTAGGCACTTTATCGTGCTTAGCAAGGATGTCCGAAACAAAGCCCGTCTTACAAACTCCACTTACCGCCTTGTGATCGATTTGGATTCCCAAGACGGACAATACTGGGTGGAAAGGGCCAACGGACCGCAACCCGTCGATCCTGAGGCTTACGAAAAAGCGAAAGAAAAAGAATCAGAAAAAAAAGAAGATGCGCCACCGCCTCTTTTTCAAATCGATAAATCTATCACAAAAAAAGAACAGACTTTGCCTGGTGGACTTCGTTTTGGTTCGGTGGAAACCGCCAATATGAAAGCTCCTTTAACTTCAGGTATTGCCTACGTCCATTTTTTCCCAGAAGGCTTTGTTGAAGCCGCTGCTGTGCAAATCACGAACGGAAATAATTTAACTTGGACGCTTGTTTTTAATCCTTTAACGGGTCAAGCTGATATAATAGAAAAAGCTTCTTCGTTAAAGGATGTTCAAAGGTGAAAAAAAACGGATTCACATTGATCGAGACCATCATGGCAGTGGTCATCCTTGCTTCGGGACTTCTACTTTTGTCGAACTCCTGGAGCGGAAGCTTTATGCGCCTCCGTAAGACGCAACTCTCCACGGAAGTCTCTGCCCTCTTAGAAAGAAAAATGGTGGAGATCGAAATGGAATACGCCGGCAAACCTCTTGATTCAATTCCTGAAGAAAAAGAAGACGACTTCGGTTCCGAGTATCCTCAATATTCTTGGAAAATGGAAACCAAAGAATTTGAAGTTCCCGATTTTTCCGCGACCCTCACCGCACAATCTGGCGGCGCTGATGAAATGACTTTAACCGTGATGAAAACTTTGGCGGAGCATTTAGGAAAATCCGTCAAAGAAGTCAAAGTGAGCGTGATCTATAAAGGCGGTAAAAAACCTTTGCAGTTCTCTGCCACTCAATATTTTGTCGACTACGATAAAGAGATTCAACTTCCAGCGATGCCGGGGGCGCAATAGTGAAACGAAATCGCCTTGGCTTTACTATGATTGAACTGATGATCACGATCTCAATTTTGGGAACGTTGACGGTTCTGACGGCGCAAGCCATCAGTCAGGCGATCAAAGCCAAAGTTAAGTTGCAAGACCAAATCGACGATGTGTCTCGCATGAGAGATGCCATGCGCCTTATCGAGCGTGATATTAATTTAGCTTATCACTATCGCGATATTGAAAAAGAGTTGGAGCAAATTCTTAAAAAGAAAAATGCTCCTCCAACTCAACCAGGGCAACCACCAGCGGGACCAATTCCTGAAAACCCTAACGATCCTGCAAATCGCCGAGAAGTTCCGCGCAGAGATCCTGAAACACACTTTGTTGGTGCAAGTGATACTCTAAGCTTTGTGACAATGAACAACGCACGCACCGTACGCAATGTTCAACAAGCTGATTTTATCGAAGTGGGATACTCACTGAAAGATTGTAAAAACCTGCGCGACGATAAAGCGTCGTCAAAATGCTTGTGGCGCAGAAGCTCCCCTTACGTCGATTTAGATGTTACAAAAGGCGGAGACGAAATCGTTCTTCTAGAAAATGTCTCGGAATTTAAACTTCGCTACCGTGGTAAAGGAAAACAAGACTGGGTCGGCGACTGGCGCACAGACGCTGGTGGCGATGGCGCCACAAAAGGAAAATTCCCACAGGCCGTAGAAGTTTCTTTGACAGTAGAAAAGAAAGTAAAAGACAGAAGCAAAAAATATTCAATGCAAGTGATCGTCCCGATCCACTTCCCTAACAATCCTGAGGAGGGTGCAAATGCGCAAAATCAAAGCTCTTGGCCGCAAACTCCACCAGCCGATCAGTAATAATCGCGGAGTGGCCCTCATGATCGCGATCGCAGCGATCATGCTTATCATGTATTTCGCGATGGAAGTTTCTTACGATTCCAATGTTGAGTACCTAGTAAACTCGCAAGGTCTTAATCGTGTGAAAGCGTACTACGCTGCAAAATCTGGAATGCAGTTAAGCCTTCTGCGCATTAAAATCTATCAACAAGCTCAAGACAAATTCGGTGCACAATTGGGTAACAGCCCTTTGCTAGATCAAATTTGGAAGTTCCCCTTTGCATGGCCTTTGCCAATTCCAGATGAACTCAGTGCCGTTGATAAAGATAATTTCAAAAAAATCTTTAAAGAATCCTCCATGGATGCAAGCTACATTGCAACGATCGAAGACGAAGGCTCAAAAATTGATTTAAACGACCTCAACTCCCCGTCAAAATCTTTGCAAGAGTCGACAAAAAAACAATTGCTCAATATTTTTGAACAGAAAAAACAAGAAGACGAACAATTCGCCAGAGACTACAGCAACACCCGCTTCGACGAATTGGTCAACAACATCGCTGATTGGATGACTCCAAAAGCAACGTCTCTGAACGGCGGCGACAAAAGAGCCAAATACGGTGAACTGAATCAACTGTCACAAACTGATTACTATCCACCCAATCGCGGTTTTAGGACACTAGCCGAGTTGCACATGATTCCAGGAATGACAGATGACTTCTACAACTTGCTAGAACCCAGAGTCACCATCTACGGAATGAAGGGAATCAATCCCAATCTAGCAACCAAAGACGTCCTAAAATCCTTAGACCCAGGAATGACCGAAGAAGCCGTCACAGCCATCATCAAAAGAAGAGAAACCGAATCCGAAGGCGGCCCTTTTAAATGCGACAAAGACGGCGGCAGCGCCGACTTCTGGAACTTCGTTCAACAAAACACAAGAGTGCGCCTGATGGGAGATCCCAAAGACATTCCATTAACCTGCGACACTGTCATGAATTTCAAAATCAAAAGCACGGGAGAATTCGCTGGCGCCACGAGGGAAATTACAGCGATTGTGATGGATTTGAATAAATCCGCCTCGAAAACCAAAAAGTTCGTCGATGACGAAAAGAAAGCCCAAACTGGTGGCAACGGAAATGGAAACGGCGGTTCTGGCGGCAACACAGATCAAAACCAAAAAAACCAACAAGCCCAAAAAGACAAAATCCCTAAAGGCCCACCAAGAATTGTCTATTGGAATGAGCGCTAGACTTTGGTTTAGCTTACTAACTCATTTTTCATTCAGCAGAAACAGTTTTGCGATCTTCCACCATCCATGAGTCCGCTGTTTCCCGGCCATCGTGGCTGGGAAAGAAAAGTGTTTTTCATTCTTCTTCTTCAAAGCTTTCGCAGAAGGCCCCACGCTGAGGTCTTTTACCGATTGGCTGGTAAGTATAGTTTAAATTACCGCCCTTCGGTGGCGCCACGACGGCGCGAACCGAGGCGCAGCCTCGGCACCGACCGAGCCCGGAAGGCGTAGCGGTAATTTAAACTATACTTACCAGCCAACGTCGCGTAAACTTTAGACTAAAAGCGTGTTCATGGAGGAGCATAGCGGTGAAATCACTCGGCATAGACATAGGTTCTAGCAGCATCAAGATTGTCGAAGTGCAAAACACTTCGAAGGGTTTTCAAGTGACTCAATTCGTTGAGCATCCGCTCAACATCGCATTGGGTGCTGACCAAGAACTTGAAATCATTGAATTCCTCCGCAGTTTCATCAGTCATTACGATCCCAATCAAACACGTTTTATCATGGGTCTTCGTCAAGACCGTGTGGCCATTCGAAATAAGTTCTTCCCTTTCAATGATCGCATTAAAATTTCTAAGAGCTTGGCTTTTGAATTGGAAGAAGACATTCCGTTTTCTTCTGACAATGCGATCTTTGATGCGAAAATCATTCGCACTGTGGGTGGCGGCGCTGAAGTCTTAGCTTGTGCGGCCCCGAAAGTTCACGTGCAAAACTGCATTCAAAGAGCTCAAGATGCAGGTATCGATCCCTTTTTGATTTCTGCTGAAGGCACTGCCTTTGCCAACGTTTTTGAAAAGTGGAACGAAGCTCCCCCTGCTCAACTTCCTCCAGCCATTCCGATTGACGAAGAGGCCAAACCTGTTCGTCACGTGCAATTGGTTTTAAACATGGGTCACACGCGCACGTTGGTGAGTGCTTTTGAAGGAAACTCTTTGATCGCGGTGCGCTCTGTTTTGTGGGGCGGAAAAAATATCGCCGAAGCAATTTCTAAAAAATATGAAATCCCGTTTTTAGAAGCGATGAAAGAGCTGCAAACAAAAGCCTTTATTTTGATAAATAAACAAGGGGCTACGTTTGACCAAGTGACTTTCTCGGACACGATTGCCAAAAGTGTTCGTGAGATGGCTCGTGATCTTCAGCTTTCTATTTTGGAACTGAAAAGTGAATTCAATGCGCAGATTGACATGATCAATCTGAATGGCGGTGTTTCACAAATTCAAAACTTGGGTCCTTTCTTGACTCAGATTTTGGAAGTTCCCGTAAACCGCGCTTCTTCCTTGGATTTGGTTCCGAATGTTCTTTTTGAACGTTCCGTGCAAAATGGCGCTAAAGCCGGTGTGGCATTAGGTCTTGCGATTGAAGGCTTTAAAAAGCCGCGCAATCCTCCGATCAATTTCCTTCGTGGTGAGTTTGCAAAAGAAAATCACCAGATGAAAATGTTCTGGGAAAAATGGGGCCACACTTTCAAGATCGCGACAGCGGCTCTTCTTGTTCTTTTCGTTTACACATCTCTGCGCGAAAGCTTTTCTTTAAGCCTTGCGGATCGCACTCAGGAAGTTTTGAAAGACCAGGCGAAAGCCGTTGCGGGTCTTAAAGGCAAAAACGCTTCTGAAAGTGGTATTCGCAAATACATTCGTGAAAACAAAAAGCGCGCAGCCGATCTGAAAACATTGGCGAGTGTTGCAACAATGAACTCCGCTCTGGATATCGTGAAAAAAATCAACGACGCGACTCCTCCGAAAAATTCGGTGACTTTGGATGTGCATCAACTGCAAGTCGAAGACACGCAAGTGACAATGCAAGGATATGTTAGCTCTCCGCAAGAGATGTCACTCTTGCAACAGTCTCTCACGAATATCACAACCGATGGCCAAGTGAAGACGCAAAGATCCACATTGGGAGCTCTTCCTGGAAAAACAGCTTTCTCTTTCAGCTTTAACGTCGATCGCGGTATCCAAAAGGTGACAAGATGAATTTAGATGATTTAAAAGACAAATTAGTTTCTGATGCCCGCGTCACTTGGGAACGTATTCAAGAAAGCGGTACTTACAATCAGCTGCGCGACCGCTATGAAAACATGTCACCCTCCATGCAGAAGGTCACGCTGGTGGGCGGGGCTGCTTTGATTGCTTTTGTGATTCTTTCGATTCCCTACCGTTACTATTCACAATCTCAAGAATACGTAGGAGAATTTGAAGGAAAGCGCATGACAATTCGCGAGCTTCTTAAAGTCAGCCGCGAATCTTCAGACATTCCGCAAATCCCGCAAGCCCCGAGCATGGACATGATTCGTTCCAGCGTTGAAAATCAGATTAAAAACGCGAATCTTTTGCCGGAACAAATCAAGGGAACGGAAGTCGCTGATAACAACTCCAAAGTGATTCCTAAAAATCTGACAGAAGGACTTTTGCAAGTGAGCCTTGCAAAGCTCAATCTGCGTCAGGTTTTGGATTTGGGTTATCAATTTCAAACGATCAATCCCAGTGTGAAATTAAAAGACATGGTGATGACAGCCAATCGTGAAGATGCTCGTTACTTTGATGTCGTTTACAAATTGGTGGCTCTCGCTGTTCCGGCAGCTCCGGAACCTCCTCCAGAAGTTCCTGCTCCCCGCGGGAAAAAGAATCGTAACAATTCTGGAGGCGAATAAAAATGGAACAATTGCGCTCGCTGATTCAGCTTATTCGTCAAGGCAAAGGCAAGATCTTCGTGATGGTTGTTTCCGTCTTGGTTTTCTTATTCGTTCTTTTTCCATTTGATGATTTAAGTGATTTGATTTCTTCCCAAGTGTCCAAGCTTTCAAACAACTCAGTTTATTTGCAGTTTGAAAGATTGAAGATGAGCTTGTTCCCGCAGCCCGGCGTACAAATGGATCAAGTGTATATTGAATCCATTCGCACCCCTGCTCTTTCAGCGCAGGAACTTGTGATTACTCCGTCTGTGTCAGGCCTTATTGCGCAAAAACCCTATGGTCATGTCTCTGCGAAGGGTCTTTTAAAAGGCGACGTGGATCTTCACGTGGGCAAAGGCACACGCACTGAGAATGGCGTTGAAAGACATCGCATTGAACTCACAGCGAAGAAAGTTTCTTTGCATGATTTGCGTGAGCTTGCGAATTTGCCTGTTTTGTTAAAAGGTCAGTTGAATTTGGAAACGACAGCGCTAGCCGATCTTTCATTTCAGGAACAACCTGAAGTGGAAGTCGACATGTCGATCAGTAAATTCGAATTGCCTCCGTCGAATGTCAACACACCGATGGGTCCTTTGACATTGCCGGATTTAAAGTTGAGTACGGTGGAATTGAAAGGCCGTTTGGCAGCCGGCCGTTTTGTGATTGAAAGTGGAACCATTGGAAAACCGGGCGATGAGCTTTATGGTACGATCAAAGGCAACATTGGTCTTACGATCGTCAACCGTGGCGGTTCTTTTGGTCAGCAGATTGGCGCTTATAACTTTGAGATCGATTTGAAAGCTCGTAAGAGCTTCCAAGATCGCGCGGCTTTATTCCTCTCCTTTATTGATGGCTATAAAACACCCACCAGTGAAGGCGCTCAGTATAAGTTCAAAGTTTCAGCAACAAATCCTATGATGCCGCCGAGCATCGGGGCTGCGCGTTAGTCCGGTTTTAGTCTCCCCTATGGAACCCCTTCTAATTTAAACTGAGAAGGGGTCTGCCTAAATATTGCTCATCCCATTCCACAATAAAAATGCGGTCTGAAGTCCATTATTGACTTCGATCATAAAGAGAACAAAAACCAAATGGTTTAATTTGGAGGGAATATGTCAGGTGTAAATAAAGTCATTCTAGTAGGTCGTTTGGGCGCTGATCCAGAAGTGAAAGCTATCGGTAGCGGCAGCACTGTAGCTCGTCTTAACATCGCAACAAGCGAAACTTGGGTTAAAGACGGTCAACGCCAAGAAAAAACAGAATGGCACCGTGTAACTGTGTGGGGCAAACTTGCAGAGATCTGCGGTAAGCACCTTGCAAAAGGTCGTCAAGTTTACGTTGAAGGTAAACTTCAAACACGTCAGTGGGAAGACCAACAAGGTCAAAAACGCTACACGACTGAAATCGTAGCAAGCACAGTTCAATTCTTGGGTGCCGCTGGTGCAGAAGCTGGTTCAAGCCGTTCTTCATCTGCAGGTAACGACGACTTCAACTTCCAAGATTTCGGTCCAGAACCTAGCTTCAACTCTAACGATGAGATCCCGTTTTAGACTGAACTCTCGTCATTAAGTTCGACAAAAAATACAGCTTTATCCATAAGGAACAAAGCCGTGCTTAAGCCCCGATTTAACCCATCGGGGCTTTTTATTTATTCTTATTTAGTCCAGCCTCTTCTATAATTAAAGGGCTATGAAGTGGTTATTGCTCTCCACAGTTTCAGTCCTTTTTTTAAGTGGTTGCACCGTCTACCGCTCGGAAGGTCGTAAGCAATTTGAATCCGAAGCTCCTGGCAAGATCTCTGCCGCTGCGACCGCATTTCAACTTAAAAGCTGCAAAAAAGAAGGCCGCCTCGAGACCTGGTTCAATGAAGAATTCCCTTCTCACACCTATGAACTTGTTGTTTCAGAACCAGATTTAGAAGTTTGGCGCACTCACCGTAATCAACGTGTTGAGGTAAAGGCTTTGCAAAAAACAGAGACTGCAACTCAAGCTTGCGTCTATGAATTTGCCAATGACATGGTTTGGAATCTTTATAAGGACCAATTCATTCGAGAACTTGAAAACAACATGATGACTCTTGAATAGGAAAAACAAGTGATCTTGAGAACTCACATCTTCGTTGCCTGCCTCTTTATGTTTTGGACTTCTGCTGCTTACTCAGCTTCTGTTTCTGCCGTTAAAGGACAAAAAGTTCTGATCAATCTTGAAGGCGACACCACTTCCGAAGGTGACGAATTTTATTTGCTCAATCCTGCGAACAATAAAAAAACGGCGATCATTCGTATCAAACAAGTCAAAGGTTCCAAAGCTCTGGGAGAAATCCTTAAAGGACGCGCAGCTCAAGGTTATGCTCTGCAAGCCAAAGCCGCTTCGAAAATGAGCGCCGATGTTCCAGCGAGCGAAACTTCGGAAGAAGAGTCGGCACCCGTTTCTCGCAATGACATGAGTTATTTGCGCGTGGTGAAAGATTCTTACGGGATTACCGGCAGTTACATCATGAATTCCATGAACGCGGACGTGAGCTACAAAGATGGCTTTGGCATCAGCCATAAAACTTCAACCAGTATGAGTGGCTCTGGCTTTGGCGTGGGTGGTTTTTATGACTACGCTTTTGGACAAGCTTTAGTGGGACGAGGTTCTGCTGCCATTGAACAATTCAATGTTTCAGGAAACGCCTCAGAGGCGGCCTGCTCGGGCTCAACAAGCTGTGACGCAAAAATCAACTACCTGTCATTGTATGGACTTCTTAAGTGGTATCCGATCCAGGGAAAATATCGTGGATGGGTCGGTGGAGGCATGGGATACATGCTCGCCGTTTCTAAATCTAGCACAGCATTAAACGAATCGCAGATTTCTACCAATCAGGTTTTCACATTTGCTCTTGGCACTGACATTCAAATGAGTCGCAAGAACTACATCCCTGTCAGCATTGAATACAATCTCTTCCCCGCTTCAGACACGGTGAAGGCGAATATGATTTTGATTAAGGGTGGATGGGCTTGGAATCTTTAGGCTGAGGCAACCAAATCACAAATCTGGTTTTCGCAGAGCTTTCATCCAAATAAAATTTCCCATTGTGTGACTGAATAATTCCTTGAGAAATACTTAATCCCAAGCCGACGCCTTTTCCAACTTCTTTCGTTGTGAAAAAAGGTTCCATGATTTTATTGCGCAAGTGATAAGGAACTCCGGGACCGGTGTCGGCCACGCTGAGCTCAACACCCTCACCGCTTCGTTGCGCATCCACTGTGACTTTTTTAAGTTTGGCGGTAGAGACCGCATCCAAAGCGTTGTTGAGAAGATTTAATAAAACCTGCGAGATCTGATACGGACGCCCATAAACAACCAAATTGGGTTCCATGGAGATCACAATCTCAACCCCTTCGGAGCGGAATCTCTCGTGACAAAACGCCATCGTGTCTTCGATCAGTGTTTCCACTTTTACGCTTTCATCACTGCTGAGATCCGACTCACGCGCATAACTGCGTAAGCCACGAATGATTTTTGCAATACGGTGAACCACGTGTTCGATAGAATCGACTTTCTTGTTTAAATCTGTTTCTTCAGCAAGACCCTTTTGCGCTAAGAGTTTTCTTAACACGCCGACGTGCCCCCCAATGATCGCCAAAGGATTATTAATCTCATGCGCAATTCCCGCTGCCATTTCCCCCAGAGAAGCCAAACGCGAAGAGGCTAAGATTTTCAGCTCTTGTTCTTTAAGAACGCGCTCTTTTTCTTTTTGCTGAGTAACGTCCTCTAAAACTTCCAGATATCCCGTCACTTCCCCATTTTCATCACGAATTTCGCTGGTCGAAATCACAACTGAATAGCGCTTCCCTGATTTAGAAATCATCGTCCATTCAGAGGCTTTGTTATATCCCAAGGCAAAAAACGCCTGAAGGTAATCAGCCCCCAAAGTTACGGGACGTCCGAGTTCTTTTTCAATCTTGTCTTGCACATCACGAACTTCATTCGCGTCATGAAAAATAACCGGCGTAGTTTTTCCGGCAACTTCCTCCGAAGAATATTCTAAAATTCTTTCGGCGGTGGCATTCATTTCTCGAATGGTGGTGTTCGTATCCATTGAAATCATCATCAATGGCACCGCATTCATACTGGCTTGTTTGAGTTCAAAAGATTCTTTGGCGATTTTTTCTGAGTCTCGAGAACGATTGTAAAAATTAAGAGCCAAGCCCAACAGGATGGAAACGCTGACGCCAAAGAGCAAAACGACTCCTGGAAGAGCCGAGGTGTTTTCGCGAACTGTCGTCGCCGTGGGCACAAGAATAATATCCCAGCTGGCTCCCAGCGTGGAGTATCTGGTTTCCGTTTTCCAGTCGCGAGCAAAAACCGGATCGGGTGTTCCCTTGCTATAAATTTCTTTCCCGTCTTCAAGAATTGACAGGTCATAACCGTCGACTTGAATAACCCGAGAGAAAAAAGGTTCCGCCATCAAGGCAGCAGAAACAGAGCCATAATATTTTTCATTTTTAAAAACGGGCACGATGAGAATAAAGCCTCGGCCGCCGGTTTTTAATTCAAAAATGCGAGAAAGAATGGCCTGATGTTCCGAGGTGGCTTTTTTAAGATGCTCGCGCAATTCGCGATTATCCACGCCTGTGTTAATAACACGGTCACCCCCATTGGCCATGGGATAAACCCAACGAATGATATCGTTCGGATCCGCCCATACCAGGCGCTTTAATCCATCAAATTCTTCAAAGTAACTTGAAGCATCCACCAGCCACATTTTGTAGTCGTTGTAAGCTCCTGAAGAGAAACGCCGGGACATGTGTTCTAAAGATTTTTCTAAAGGTAAAAAGACGTTATCTAAGCTTGCTTTCAGGCTTTCACCACGAATTTGAATAACGCGCTTGTTGCGCTCCTGATCACGCAGAACCAAAAGCTGCCAAATCAGCATCGAGGTAAGAATTCCCACCATCACCACATAAAACGGAATCAAGGCGCTGCGACGGACTGAGTACTCACGAACTCGCAAACGCAACTGCCACAAGGCCGCCAATGAAAGCAAAATAAAACAGATGCTTGTATGCAAGGCCATACGGGAGAAGCTTCCCCACCCATATTCTGCGCTAAATCCCAGAGCGTATCCGGCAATACCAAAAACAGAAAAGCCGATGACCAAAGTTGATATCGAAACACAAGCCATCTGATAAGAATATCCGGGACGACGAAAGAAAAACAAAAGAGCTAATATCAAAAAACAGCTGGAAGCACTAATGGACATGCGCCCTGGCACCACAACGCCGACCCCGTAAAACGGTTCGATGAAAAGCCTGTCGATGCCAATGTTCACTCCGAAAAAATATTGCGCCAAGGTCAGGACAGAAATAAAAATCACGATGAGCGACATCATTCTAGACACAAACGGTGACTTGAACTCTGAGAATAAAAATCCCACTGCCAATGCAGCAAACGAAAACGCGGTATTAAACACCATTGGCGCCATGGAAGGACTGAGCTGGATGATCTCTGGACTTCTTAAGATCCATCCGATCATGACCGTCATCGCAACACCAAGAACGGCAAAGGCTAAAACGAAATGGGAATTTTTGGAGATCTTAGTGGATGACACGAGTCACACCAATGATACCTTTGATTTTTTGAATCTCATAGATCGCTTGGTTTAATTGGCTCGCATCTTTCACACTGACTTCAAAGTGACAGATGGCTTTTTTATCTTTTGTCGTACGGATTTGTGCAGATTGAATATTAATTCCCTGCTGCGCAAAGGCCTCTGACATTAATTTTAATAATCCCGGAACGTCCTGAGAAATAATTTTCAAACGGACAACGCGCTCTTGGCCTTCGCCCGCTTGTTTCACGTTCCAGTTCACATCGACTTTACGAAGTTGGTCGAATTCAAAAGCCTTACGACAATCGCTACGGTGAATGGTAATACCGCGACCGCGGCTGATAAAGCCAACAATAGGGTCTCCTGGAATCGGATGACAGCATTTTGCATAGTGAACCAAAACGTCATCCATGCCGTCGACACTGATCAACGAATTCGTTTTTCGAGTCTTTTGAGTCGCCGCACGCATGACTCTTTCCATGAAAGAAGTGTCATCGTTTTTCGCAGCTTCTTTAGCGATATTCTCTGGAGTCAATCTTTCAACAAGAATGCGCGTTTCAAGTTTTCCGTAACCGACCGTCACGTACAATTCATCTAAATCCGCAAGACCGTGATCTTTCAGATACTGATCAAACGCCGGTCCTTTAAGATACTTCACCGCCGCCATTCCGAATTTACGGAATTCTTTTTCGACAAGTTCTTTACCCAGAAGAATCGCACGACGGCGTTGCTCTTCTTTGACAAAGGCGCGGATTTTCGCTTTGGCTTTATTCGTTACAACGAACTTGAGCCAATCTTTTGATGGCACTTGTGTTTTCGAAGTGATGACTTCAACAGTATCCCCATTTTGCAGTTGATACTTTAACGGCACCATTTTGCCGTTCACGCGGGCGCCGACAATTTGATTTCCTAATTCCGTATGGACTGCATACGCAAAATCCACAGGCGTTGCGCCCTCTGGAAACTCACGAACGTCCCCTGTCGGAGTGAAAACGTAAATCTCTGTCTCAAAAAGATCGGTCTTTACTGTATCCAAAAACTCATCGGGACTGCGCACTTGCTGGTGCCATGTCACGAGATCACGAAGCCAGTTGGCTTGTTGGAAATCCGAGTCATCGACCATCTTACCACGCTCTTTATACTTCCAGTGAGCCGCGATACCGCGCTCTGCCACCAGATGCATTTCTTGAGTACGGATCTGAATTTCAATGCGCTCCCCGCCTGGGCCCATCACTGTTGTATGCAGTGATTGATAGTTATTGGCCTTCGGCATCGCGATGAAATCTTTGAAGCGGCCAGGAATTGGCTTCCACAACGAGTGCACAAGTCCAAGAACCGCGTAACACTCTGCCACGTTATCTACGAGGACACGGAACGCCAGCACGTCATAGACTTGATCGTACTCGATGTTACGTGATTGCATTTTTCTATAGATCGACCACAAGTGTTTTGAACGGCCGTAGACTTCGTATTTAAAGCCCGCTTTGTTCAGCTCCTTAGAGAGCATGTGTTTGACGTCTTCGATATAACGGTTTTGTTCAGACTCTGTTTTTTTGATGTGCTGAACAAGTTCGTAGTACATGTCCGGGCGATAGTAACGGAAGCACAGGTCTTCAAGTTCAATTTTCAAAGAACTGATACCCATACGTCCCGCAAGAGGACAGTAGATTTCCAAAGTCTCAAGAGCAATGCGCTCTTGTTTTTCAAACGGCATGAAATTCAAAGTGCGCATATTGTGAAGACGGTCCGCCAATTTCACAAGAACGACACGCACGTCTTTACCCATCGCCACGATCATCTTGCGAATATTTTCGCCTTGTTTTTCGTGACTGTTTTTAAATTTCATCTGACCGATTTTTGTAACACCATCTACGAGATGCGCGATCACATCACCGAACTCGCGACGAATATCCTCAAGTGTTGCGGCCGTGTCTTCGACAGTGTCGTGCAAAAGTCCTGTGGCAATCGTATCGAGATCAAGATGAAGATCCGCTAAAATCGCGGCGACAGAAAGTGGATGAGAAATGTAAGGCTCACCACTGCGACGAATTTGTCCTTCGTGAGCTTTCTCAGAAAAGTAGTAGGCCTTCTCGATGATTTTTAAATCAGCATTCGGATAGAAATTGCGAATGCGTGACAGAAGATCATCAAGTGTCTTTACTGGCTTCTGACTGACTCCGCTCTCTTTCAGGACTTCTAACATATTAAATAAGTTTACCTGAGGAGACCACTGAGTCCAACTAAGTTTTCAATAAGGTCTTGGATTTATTAGTTATTTTAAGCGTTTATGGGGAAAGCCGAGGGCTTTTATAAAAGAAGTCACAAGCCCTGCTCTGAAAACAAAAAAGGAGGCTTGTTGGCCTCCTTTTAAGCAATATATTCGATTTAAAGACTATTTATTAAGGTCTTTTTCGATTTGGCGAGTTGCCTCTGCATTTTCCATGGCTTCAGTGTAACCCACGTTACCAATAGCCACTTCACGAAGCGCACTTACGATGTACTTATTGCTACGAGTAGAAACTGTCGCTTCAGCTCCTTTAAGAAGTTGCTTCGCTCTTTTTGCAACCATCAATACAAGAGCAAATCTGTTAGGAACTTTTTCCAAGCAATCTTCAACAGTTACGCGAGCCATTTAGCCTCCAGGCACTTTTTTAGACAAAGTAGATCCGGACAAGTTACCGCTAAGCTAGTAATTCTTCAACGATTTTTTTAAATTGCGAGTAAGATTGCTCAAACACGTCGTTCACGATCTGATAATCGAATTTAGAGGCCTCACGGATCTCTTTTTCGGCGTTGGCCATACGGACTTCGATATCCGCTGGAACTCCGCCATCCCTCTTCTCGATTCTGCGGCGCAGCTCGTCAATAGACGGAGGGAGAATGAAAACGGTCTTCGCATCTGGGAATTTGGCTTTAAACGTCGCAACGCCTTGGATATCGATATCCATGATCGCGCATTTATCTTGTTTCCAGGCATTTTCAATAGACTCGAAAGATGTTCCGTAAAAATTTGTATGAACCTTCGCCCACTCTACGAAAAACCCTTCTTTGATTTTTTTCTGAAAATCCTCGGAACTGATGAAGTGATAAGGCTGCCCCTCACTTTCGCCTTTTCTCATCGCACGTGTGGTGTAAGTAACGATATCGACCAAGCGAGGATTTTCCTTGCTGAGCTTTTCGACAAAACTACTTTTTCCTGCACCACTTGGAGCGGCGACGATAATAAGACGTGTCTTCATTGGACGTTTTGTACCTGTTCTCTTAGTCTTTCAATAAGGGTTTTTGCTTCTACCACGGCTTGAGTGATCTTGGCTACTTGAGACTTTGAACCGATCGTATTCACTTCGCGGAGCAGCTCTTGGGTGTAGAAGTCCAACTTCTTCCCTTCTGCCTGCTGAGACGCCACCAACTGACGGTAGTTCTTAATGTGCTCACTCAAACGAGAGAGTTCTTCATTAATGTCAGCCTTTTCCAACTGAATCACAATTTCTTGCGACAGACGGTTCGGATCAATGTCATTTCCTTTAAGACGCGCGCGGATTTTTTGTTCAAACTTATCTTGAAGTTGTGCATTGGCTTCACCACGCAACTCACTGATAACTTTCACTTGTTTCTCTAAAGCGATCAGAAGTTTTTGCAGATCACGGCGCAGAGCTTGCCCTTCACGGATACGCTCTTTATCACAGTTCTTACAAGCATCCGCGAAAGCCTTTTTAAGAACTTTATCCTCACCTGGGAAAAGTTCGTAAGTTTCTTCAACTTTGATGATCTCTGGAAGACGTGCCAACACCTCAAGATGAACTTGAAAAGGCACACCCAACTCTTTGGAAAGATGTTTGTAAGCCATCATATACTTTTTCGCCAAAGCGTCGTTCACCGTCATTTGCGCTTTGTTCGCCGTGTTCTTCACGCGACGAGAAACGAAAACATCCACTGTTCCACGATGCAAAGACTGACCTAGAATTTTTTTAAGTTCCCCTTCATGGGCGACAAATTCTCTCGGAAGATGAAAACGAGGTTCTAAGAAACGGCCATTCACGGCGCGAATACTGACTTCAACTGTGACGTCTTTGGATTGAACTCTAGCGGTGCCGTACCCTGTCATGCTTTTCATAATAACTCCATTTTGAAACGGCCCCTCTTATGGGGTCAAGGTTTCAGAAATTTCTCGACCATGGCGCGAGCTTCATAATAGCCATCACTCCCCGCAAACCAATGAATGTCTTTGTCTCTCTGAAACCAAGTTCTTTGTCTTTTAGCGAGCTGTCGTGTGTTCTTCGAAATTTCTTCAAACAGTTGCTCAGAGTTCAGTTCGTTTTTCAAAAATGCGATGGTTTCTTTGTAACCGACACTGCTCATCGGTGCCCACGATTCCAAACCTTCGTCGAGGAGGCTTTGCACTTCTTGAACCAATCCCTGCTCTAACATTTTTTTTGTGCGAAGAGCGATCCTATCTTTGAGAACTTCCCGATCCCAGCTTGGGCCGATTTTTAAAAGAGGAAATGGAAATTCGCTGCGTGACTCGGCAAATTCGTTTTGAATCTGTGTCACACTTTTTCCCTGACTGCGAATGAGTTCAATGGCGCGTCCGATGCGATAGTGATCGGAAAGATGAATTTTTGCGCCATACTCGGGATCTTTTTCTAAAAGTTCGTTGTGAAGTTTCTCGGCACCTTCGGCGGTTTTAAGTTCTTCCTCCACAGCTTTTTGAATTTCAGGAGGAACCGGAAGAACCGGATACATTCCCTTTTCAATGGCCATAAAATAGAAACCCGTTCCGCCAACGACGAACACAGGAGTATTTTCCGGAATCTGCTCCATGCATTCGTAAAAATCCCGGCAATACTGTCCTGCCGTCATTTCTTGCGGAGGATTCACATAATCGAGCAAATAGTGACGAACCAATGCTTGCTCATCTTTTGTGGGTTTCGCCGCGCCAATATCGAGCTTTTTATAAACTTGAATAGAGTCACAGTTAACAATGACTCCGCCAAATTCTTGCGCGAGCTTTAAGGCCCACTCGGATTTTCCGGTGGCCGTGGCTCCCACGACAAAAATCACAGGCTTGCGCGGATTCTTCATCAAACGATTCGACCAAAATCTTTTTCAAGTTTGTAGAAAGGATATTCCACGCTCACAGGACGGCCATGCGGGCAGAAACTGCTTAACGGGAACATATCCATATCTCTTAAAAGACTTTTCATTTGGTCAATTCCGAGCGCTTGTCCTGCACGCACAACCGAATGGCAAGCCATCGTTGCGCAAATGTCGCCAACAACGCGCTCCAGAGAATAACTTCCGCCTTGTTCGACGATTTCATTCGCCATTTTATCAAGCACAGTGCTTAGAATAGATTCTTTAATCATCAGTGGCGCAGCTTTCACACCGATCGTGCCGGGGCCAAGAGATTCAATATGAACTCCAAGGCGTTCGATGTCTTTCGCAATTCCTAAAAGAGCTTCGACTTTTTCCGGCGACATATCAATGGCGAGTGGAAATAGGAAATCCTGCACATCAACTTTGCCACCCTTCCACGCGTTCATAAGCTTCTCGAAAACCACGCGTTCATGAGCGGCGTGCTGATCAACGAAAACGATTTTATCGCGCGCTTGAGTCACGATGTAGGTGAGATTCGCTTGCCCCAAAACTTCCAGTGACGACCAATATCCGCGCGGAGCCTCGGGCTCAGCAGATTTCATCGGTGCCATTGGCTGAGTGGCGATTTCTTCACGTGAAGCCGCGGCCTCCGCCAAAGTTTGGTAATCAATTTTTGGTTCGTTGATTGTCGCTTTAGGAAAATTAAATTCTTTTTTCTGAAATTGTGTCGCACTCAAAGAGGCGTCTTGGAAAGCCAGATTTTCTTTGGGCATCGGCGCATTTGCAAAATTCGGAAGACCTTGTGTTGAAGGATAATCCGCCGCTGACACATCGGAAAGTGGCTGCGGAGGACGAGGTCTTTGCGATTCAGCAAGCCAAGGCGCTTGCTCCAATGTGGATCTTAAAGCTCCTGCCACCGCACGGAACGCCAACGAAGGCTCTTGGAATTTCACTTGTGATTTTGTCGGATGAATATTCACATCGACACAATCCGGATCGACTTCAACCCACACGACCGCGATCGGATATTCACCGTGCATAAGAAGACTGCGATAGGCTTCATTCACGGCCGCTTGCAGGCTGCGATCTTGAATCCAGCGATTCTGCGCAAAGAGCCAGATGTTTTTTGCTGTCTTCGCGACATTGTGAGGATCCGCAAACACCGCATAAGCGCGCACGTTTTCGCGAGTCGCTTCGCCTTCAAAGAGTGGTTTGATTTCTAGAATTTGCTCAACACGGTCTTTGCGGTTTTTACAAGCAGGCCAAAAACTCACAAGCTTGCCGTTTTCCTGAATGCGGAATTCAACATCGAAGTGAGAAAGCGCCATGGCTTTGAGAGTTGTTTTAATCGCCGTGTTTTCCGCTGCGTCTGATTTTAAAAACTTCAAACGCGCAGGTGTATTGTCGAAAAGATTTTCGATCAAAATCGTTGTACCTTGCGAGCCGCCGACTTTATCAATGTGCTTCTTACGTCCGTATTCACTAATCAACTGATGAGCTTGTTCATCACCTTCGCGACGAGATGTCAGAGTCAATTTACTGACGGCCGCAATACTCGCCAATGCTTCCCCACGGAATCCGAAAGTGCGAAGCTTCCAAAGATCATCTGTTTTTGAAATTTTACTAGTAGCAAATCTTTCCAGAGCTTTGGGAAGATCTTCCGGCGACATGCCTTTGCCGTTGTCGATCACTTTCACGATACGACCGCCATCAAAGAATTCAACGTGAACTCTTGTAGCGCCAGCATCAATACTATTTTCTACAAGTTCTTTAACGAGGTGGGCAGGACGCTCCACCACTTCGCCAGCGGCAATTTGATCGACGACTTCAGGAGGTAAAACTTGAATAGACATGGAAGGAATCTGCATGAGATTCCCTCCCAAGTCACCTATTGCGCAGCGCGTGCGCACTCTCCCCATGCCTGACATTTAAGCAGTTTCATACGCAGCGCTCTAAACTCAGAAAGCGTTAAATCAAGCTCCATATCAAAACCATATTTAACGCCACCCAACTGAGAGATCGAACGATATTCCGTCGCGGCGTCAAACTGTTCGGCTTTTAAATCCAATTCTGAATAAGAAACGAAATGCATCTTTTGAGGAAATTTCGTCAAATTCCAAATGAAACGCTGTCTTTGCGATACCACTTTATCCAAAGCTTGCTTTAAATTCTTCCAGCACTTTACTTCCGTAACTAGAACTACTTTCTGTGTCGCACGATTGATAACAAGAACATCGAGCTCTCCCAGCGTCATGCCGCCCGCGTCGTATTCAATGCCACTGGCAAGAGAGAAGTCTTTGTCAGGATACTGTGTCGCCAAGGCCAGACGAGCCACTTGTTCACAGATGGCTCCATCCGGTTCAAAGTTCGCACCGGATTGCTTCAAAGCTTCAAAATACGGTTCAATATCTGCGGCAAAAGTAGTTAGAGAAAAAAGAACAAGCAGGAACGACAAAGAAAAAATACGCATCTAAAAAGCCCCCTCAAGCTGACGAGGCTTCGTTTACATCAAAGAAGTCGCATTATAAAGGAAAAACTTAGAATTCCCAGCCAAGATTCAGGCCGAAACCATAGTACTTCACTCGCTCCCAGTAGTATTTTGCGTCTGTGCGCAAAGAAAGACTGCCTAAGCGGAAAGCCATGCCGACATTAAAAACCGCGCCCAGGTTCATATCATCTGCGGAGTAGCTTAATGTCTTTGTGCCGTTCGGAACTTCCAATGTGAAGTGCGAGTATTTAAACATGGGACCGAATCCGTAATAAAACAAATTCGATTTGCTCATCGGACTTACGGTTTGCAAAAGAAAGTTTGAAATAAAAATAAATCCGTCGGCACTTTTTTTCGTCACATCCGTGTAGTAGCTAGGAGCACCAACATGGAACATGATATTGCCTTCAGCGTAAATCTCACCACTGATGATGGTATTAAAACCGTTAAATTTAACACCGTAAAAAGGCAAATACTCTGAGCGCTCTTTCCCCAGGGTATCTTCCGTGAAGTTAATAAAATCGAGCGCAGGTCCACGGTAGCGAGTGGCAAAGAAAGGTTTTTTACGTTCTTCTTTTTTATCAAAAAGTTTTTTCTCTTCCGGAGGAGGCGCCAGCTTCACAACGCCCATCTTCAAATCGGTGTCAGCAATCCAACCGACTGTCCCCGGCTTTAAACGAATTTTATAGAAAGGCCCTTTTTTGCCCGTAGAAATATTGTAAACGCCTCCGCGCTTCAAAGTCTGAATCACCGGAGCATCAAAATCCGCATCTTGATAAATCAAAGCGCCATCAGTAATAACCGTCGCCTGCTGAGCCGCCGCCCACGACAACACAGGAAAAAGAAGTGCTATAAAAAGAAGGCAAAGCCTTTTATTTAAAACGCATGAGCCAAACACGATAGAAGGCCTCAACGACAATCTTTAGCGACATCTTGCTTTGACCAACTCGGCGATCTTCAAAAACAATCGGCGACTCCGCACCTTTAAAACCTTTTTTCATCGCTTTATATTTAAGCTCAATTTGAAAGCTGTAACCGTTAGACTCTACCGTTGAAAGATCAATGCCTTGAAGAACTTCTTTCTTCCAAGCATTAAATCCGCCGGTCCAATCGTTCAAAGGAAAGCCCAAGATCAAGCGCGCATAGATACCACCACCGCGAGAGATGATCTTACGCATAAGACCCCAGTTGACCGTGCGACCGCCCTCAATATAACGAGAACCCACTGCAAAATCATTGGTTTCTAACTTTTTAAGCAACGGTCCTAAATCTTCAGGACGGTGAGAAAAATCCGCATCCATTTCAGTGATGGCTTCATATCCATGATCCATGCCCCAACGAAAGCCCGCAATATAAGCTTTTCCCAAGCCCTGCTTGCCCGGACGAGAAAGAAGATGAAGCTGCGGAATGTTTTTCTGCATTTCACGAACAATGGCGCCCGTTCCATCTGGAGAATTGTCGTCGACAACCAGAATATCGACGCCCAAGTTTTGAGCTAAAACGGCAGGTACAATCGCCTGAATATTTTCTTTTTCATTGTACGTAGGAATCACGATGAGTGTTTTCATGCACCTCTAAGCTGTCACAAAGAGGGCCTTTAGGCAACTCTTAGATCAAATAGAGCGGGAGACCAAGCGGCCTTTTTCTTTAGCTTGAAGAGCTTTAGCCTTCTCTGCAGGAATTGCGGGCAAATTGAGCGGTTTTGCAAGCAAATACTTTGGATCCTGCTTGCGCATATCCAACTGTGCTTTCACCTTCTGAGCTGCCTGCTCCGGATGCTTCAAATACAAGACAGGATCAAATCCGCAAGAACGACAAACAACTGAAAGGCGCCAGCGAATCTTCACGAACACTTCCGAAAGAGCCAAGCACACCACGAATGCAATCATCACGCGCGGATCATACTGTTGCCAGATCGCGAACATCACAACAATGGACGCCAAAGCACTGCCAACAATATTCATCAAAGAGATATTCTTCTTACGATAAATACGGCGGGGACTTTTACAGAAAGCGCAAAAACAGTTGTGACGTTTATGAAATAAAGAAAACATACAACCATTTTGCCAAAAATGAGGTCTAGAACGAAAGATGAATTTTTGAAAAATGACAAAGGCTTGCTAGAATCAAGGAATGCAAATATCTAAAGCAATTCAATTCGTTTTGATCGCATTATCCCTCTTTTCCGCTCCCACCTTGGTCCAGGCAGCAGGCTCCTCTTCTGAGTATGAAGAAGTCAGCTACGACGATTTGCTCAACGAACTGAGCGCAAAAAAGAATCATTTAGCTAAAAAACAAAACAGCTCTTTTGATGACGTGCGCTTGCATGCGGGAATTGGTTACGCCAACTCCTTCTCGAACATTTCAGCAAACAAACAAAACTTCAATCGTCACGCCAGCGGCATTCAACTTTCGCTGGGAATGGATTTGTTTTCACCGAATTGGTACTCCGAAGGAGTGTTTAGAAATTACGGCCTCACCTCCTCTGGCAGTGAAGAGTTCACGCTGCGTGAGTTTGATCTTAAGATCGGCTACACCAACAAGCTTGAAAGCGTTTGGAATTACACCATCAGTTCCGGTCTTTCCAACCGCTTCTTGAAATTTTCTGATCCTTCCAGAGACATCAGCGTGGATTCAACGACGCCGTCTTTGGTTGTCTCTACAGGATTCATCGCGCAAGTTCATAAAAATCTTTCTTTAGGTGCTGAGGTCAGCGCAAGAACGGCCGTTGTGAACGACACTTCTGATAAAAACTCCTTTGACTTTGCATTTCGTCTTAACACCTCTCTATAATTGAGGGGTGGATGTTTTAATACTTATACTCTGCCTTCTTGTTTTCACTTTGGGTCTTGCACTTTTCTCTAATCAAGCAAGATCCAACCAAGATATTCCCTTTGAATTAAAACCCAACTGTCTGCTCACCCGTTTTCCTTTGCTCTTTGTCACGGGCCCGCGCTCGATTTTTTATTTTAAATCTTACTGGAATATCTATACAGTGTTTTTGGCTGAACATGGCTATGAAGTTTTCACACTGCACCTTCCTTGGAACAATCCTCAACAGCGCCAAGAACGTTTTTTGTATTTCCTGAAGCAACAGGAAACTCACAACCGACATTTTCACTTGATTCTGGATGCCGTGACCTTTCAAGAATTTGAAGGAGTGATCCGTGAGCATAAATCATCGGCACTCATGAGCTTAACCGAAATGGTGGACCCGGGACTTTCTCTTAAGTCACATCATCTCTCGGCCCTCCCCATCCCAACGGCAGAGGTCGAGTGTCTTCCCTCGCAAAAGAGCAGTTTATTTCTTAAGTTCGCTTATGGCCTTCATCAATGGCTTACGAAAAAGAAAGATCTTCCTTCACTCAGCACTCTGGGAGCGAACAAAGACACGGCTATTTCTAATTGTCTGCTTCTGCTTGAGCGCGCGCAAACTTTGGCAGAAATGGATCTTCGAGAGGACCGTCCCCTTTAAATCCCTTGCTTAAGTACAGACGCGGTGGTGCAATAAAACCATGAGCGACTACAGAGACGTGACACCCCAGAATCAGCCCCACTTCGAAACGGCCAAAGAGGTCGTTCGCTATATCATCAACTACCTTCGCCACCCGATTGAAAAAATCAAAACATTGCCCGAGTGGAATTGGCCGGTGTTGATTATCACGCTGATCGTTCTTTCGATGGCTTCGGGTGTGTTAACGGGGCTTGTGCCTCCGAACTTTTTCAGAATCATGGGCGGCTTTATCATCTCTCCTATCGTTGGAGTGGTGACAACATTCATCGGCTCTTTGTTCATCTACTACTATTTCCAAGTGTACGAAAAAAGAACGTGCTCTCTTCGCAAGATCTTTACTTTGGTTCTTTTCGCCAACATTCCATTTTTTGTATTTCAAGTAGGCTCAGAGATGATTCCACCGATCACTTTGGTCGGCTTTGCATTCACGGCACTCTTAATGGCAGTAGGTTTGACTGAAAACTTCCAAATGGAAAAACGCAGATCCATTCGTCTCGTCACCATCCTTTTTGCAATCGTGTTTATCTTGTGGTTGTGGAATCGTATCGATATTTCTCGTCTGGAAAGACTGGGATAATTTAGATGTCATTTCAAAATAAAAAAGCCCGGCAAAAAACCGGGCCTTTTTATTTTCTAAATCGGAAAAATTACTTCACAACAGAAGAGCAAGTCAGATCAATGTGGTAGTAACCTTGATCCATCAAGTCCATTTGAATAGTCAAAAGCCCCGGGAAGGATTTCTCTGTCTGACCTGTCACAGAGTCAGGAATATAAACCATAGCATCCCAGCGGCCATTTTCATCAGAACCATGAAAGCTGCGATAAGCTTGACCACCGAACTTATAAGAATATCCTGACCCTGCTTCTTCAATACTGTTTGCATCATAAAGACCTGTGAGCAAGAAGCGACCTGAATAAGGTTTTCTAAATTGAGAGTTTGGAATCTCAATGCCCACGCGAACCGTTGTTTCCGTCCCGATATCCGCGGTACCTAAAGTATAAGGAACAATGATCGTATTTCCCTTTGCATCCTTTTGCCAGTTGTCATCTAGGACAAGAGCAGGATCGTAATCCAAATACACCTTGATTTTACTTTTTGACTTGCTCACTTCTTGGCAAGTGACAGCTTGGCGACTGGCTTGAGCCTGAGCCGCAAACACAAGAACTAACAAACCTAAAATAGATTTTTTCATAAAGCCTCCTAAGACGGTTAAAAATCGTGAGCGGAGACTACACCCAAAGATAGCGAAACAATTGTCAGGATTGAAAATCTGGAAAATCTTTTTTGAACGTCCAAGGATTAGACAGGCATCAGAAGCCCTGCTCAGGGCTTCTGCAATAAAATACTTAGAATTCCCTAGGCACGGCCCGTGGAACCAAAACCACCGGCACCGCGCTCCGTGGAACCCAATTCGTCAACTAACTGAAAGTGCGCTTGGAGAACCGGAGCAATCACTAGCTGAGCACAACGCTCTTGATCTTCGATTGTCACAGTTTCGTTACCCAAATTGATGATGATGATTTTAACTTCACCGCGATAATCAGCATCAATGGTGCCCGGAGTATTCAAAACCGTCACACCATTTTTCGCTGCAAAACCACTGCGCGGACGCGCTTGAATTTCGTATCCCAGTGGAATCTCAAAAGACAAACCCGTTGGAATCAACGCTCTTTCACCAGGATTTAAAACAACAGGGCCCGCAAGTTGCGCGCGAACATCAAAACCACTCGCACCCAAAGATTGATATTGAGGAAGTTCACCGTGGAAATTTTCAAGTTTTTTAACTTTCACTGCGATCTTTTGCATACGATCTCCTTACCTGCCGGCATTCACCGTTTATAGCTCTAAATCTTCCCACCAAGTTTTAAGCTCCGTCACGCCAGGGCCTAACAAAACGCCCGAAGCTTGCGACAGATCCAATTCTTGACGGATGTAGTGATTCACAGAATCGACAGAAACTTTTTTAATCTCTTCGATCACAGAATCCACCGAACGATATTGGCCAAAGACGATCTCATTGACTGCCAAAGATGTCATGCGATTTTCAATATCATCCGAGCCTAGCAAGATGCTTCCAATGACTTGCGTCTTAAACATTTCGACATCGTGTTTTGATACGCCCTGCTTACGGATCTTCTGCATTTCTTTAGAAATCAAATCGCCGACTTTGCGAGCGTTTTTAACTTCCGTTCCCGCATAGATCGTGAGCATTCCAGAATCCATGTGCGTATTTAAACTTGAGTGAATTGTGTAAACGAGGCCTCTTTTTTCGCGCACACTTTGGTAAAGTTTGGAAGTCATCCCTCCACCCAACAAAGTGTTCGTGATCACAGCCTCAAAACGATGTTTGTCTTTAAAGCTGGCCGTCGGAAATCCCATAAGCATGTGCACTTGCTCGGCCTGTTTTTCCACGACATGACGACGCTTCAACCAACGAGGCACGGAGCGCTTACTCTTCAGCGTTGTGGTCTTTTTAGGCCCCAAACGCTTTGTAATTCCCGCCATCAATTCGTCATGATCCAGACAACCTGCCGCACTGACGATGATGTTTTTCCCGGTGTAAGTTTTTTTATAATAATCCATCACCTGCTTTTGCTTCATCAAAGCGATGGACTCTGGCGTTCCTAAAATAGGACGGCCGAGCGGATGCTTTCCATAAACAACATCATAGAAGACGTCATAGATAAGCTCTTCGTGGCTGTCTTCAGACATCGCGATCTCTTGCAGAATCACGCCTTTTTCAAGACCGAATTCTTTTTTTGTGAGATGCATGTTTGAAATAAGATCTGAAAGAACATCGAGAGCTTTCTCCCAGTGATCCTTCAAAACCATGGCGTGATAACAAGTGTATTCACGAGTGGTGTAAGCGTTTAAATCCCCACCCAAAGCTTCCAAAGACTTGGCAATCTGATATGCCGAACGAGTTTTTGTGCCTTTGAAAACAAGATGTTCAAGAAGGTGCGAGATTCCCGCCACCTCAGGAGTTTCATCACGAGTCCCGGTTAAAACCCAGACGCTGATAGAAACGGCACGGGACCCTGGATGAAGTTCACTCACCACTCGGATCCCGTTAGAAAGTTCAGATTTTTTGAACTTAGTATTCATTCTTATTGCAGAAGAGCCTTGCGAGAAAGCTTGATACGACCAGCGCGGTCGACTTCAAGGACTTTCACGTCGATGATTTCGCCTTCTTTAAGTACGTCAGTCACTGCGCGTACTCTTTCGTTAGCGATTTCAGAGATGTGCAAAAGACCTTGTGTGTTTGGCAAGATTTCAACGAAAGCACCGAATTCCGCGATTTTCACGATACGGCCTTTGTATGTCTTACCCACTTCAGCTTCCGCAACGATGTCGTTGATCATGCCGATAGCTTTTTTAGTAGCTTCAGGATCAGCAGACGCGATGTGGATTGTACCGTCGTCTTCGATCTCGATCTTAACGCCAGTCGCTTCAGTGATACCACGGATCACTTTACCACCAGAACCGATCACTTCGCGGATCTTATCTGGTTTAATTTTGATCGTTTCGATACGAGGAGCAAATTCAGAGATTTGACCACGAGCTACTTTGATCACTTTTTCCATCTCATTCAAGATGTGCGCGCGACCTTCTTTAGCTTGCGCCAAAGCTTGATCCATCACATCGAAAGAAACAGAGTCGATTTTGATATCCATTTGAAGAGCTGTGATACCTTGTGGAGTACCCGCAACTTTAAAGTCCATATCACCCAAGTGATCTTCATCACCCAAGATGTCAGTCAATACTGCTACGCGGTCGCCTTCTTTAATAAGACCCATTGCCACACCGGCAACGTTTCCTTTGATAGGTACACCGGCATCAAGCATCGCCATCGTTCCCGCACAAACAGAACCCATTGAAGAAGAACCATTCGACTCAAGAACTTCAGACACGATACGGATTGTGTAAGGGAATTTCTCGTGATCAGGAAGAACGGCTTTTAAAGCGCGCTCTGCCAAGTTACCGTGACCGATTTCACGACGACCTTGACCACCGAAACGACCTACTTCACCTACAGAGTATGGAGGGAAGTTGTAGTGAAGCATGAATTTGCGCTTTTGAGTTCCCAAAAGTGCATCCACCATTTGCTCATCGTCACCTGTTCCCAAAGTCACTGTGCCCAAACATTGAGTTTCACCACGAGTGAACAAACCAGAACCGTGCGCACGAGGCAACAAGCCCACTTCGTTAGCGATAGGACGTACTGTTTTCACATCACGGCCATCGATACGAACTTTTTTATCCAAGATCATAGAACGAGCTTCGTGGTATTTAATTTCTTCCACGATCGTCGCCAATTCTTTTTTACGCTGTTTTGCCAAATCTTTGTCAGTGATAGATGCCAACAAAGTCGCTTCCGCTTCGGCGTGAGCTGCAGCTACGGCGGCATAACGATCTTGTTTTACTTTGATCGCAAGAGCTGCGGCGATTTTAGATTTCAACAAAGACTCTGCTTGGCCTTTGAAGTCAGCGTCAATCACGGGAGCTGTGAACGCGCGTTTTGCTTTCGAACCCATTTTTTCACGAAGTTCGTCTTGCGCATTCAAAAGAGGCATCATGGATTGGTGACCGAATTTCAAAGCCGCCAAACAATCTGCTTCAGAGATGAATTTCGTTTCTCCTTCCACCATCAACAAACCATTGCGAGTTCCCGCAACGATCATGTCCATGTCAGATTTTTCCAACTGTTGTGGAGTTGGGTTGGCAACGAATTGACCGTCAACGCGCGCTACTTGAATAGCTGCTGTAGGGCCATTGAATGGAATGTCAGAAACGTGAAGAGCTGCAGAAGCACCCAAGCTTGAAAGAATCTCAAGAGGGAATGCACCGTCTGCAGAAAGAACCGTCGCCACAACTTGTGTTTCATGACGGTAGCCTTCTGGGAAAGAAGGACGAATAGGTCTGTCGATCAAACGCGCCGTCAAAACAGCGTCCGTTGTCGGTTTACCTTCACGTTTGAAGTACCCGCCTGGAATTTTACCAGTCGCATAGAATTTTTCGATGTATTCAACTGTGAGAGGGAAGAAATCAAGCTCAGAAGCTTTTTTGGAAGAAACCGCAGTAACAAGAACCATGTTGTTACCACAAGTGACAAGAGCGGAACCGTCCGCTTGCTTTGCCAAACGGCCTGTTTCGATGGTGATCTGTTTTCCGCCCACCGAAGTAGTGACAGTCGTTTTCATTAAATCTCCTTGAAAATATCGCAAAGCCTTTATGCTTTGCTGGAAGTTGCTCTATTGCTGTTCAGCGTGCGCTCTTGGCGCTTCGGTTCTCCCGGCACCGCCGGAAAAACCAGAAGGGGCACGAAGCCCCTTCCATTTCGATTACTTACGGATATCAAGAGCTTTGATAAGCGCCTGGTAACGAGTACCGTCTTTGCGGTGTAGGTAATCCAAAAGTTTTCTTCTTTTATTAACCATAGTCACAAGACCACGGCGACCGTGATGATCTTTCTTGTGAGTAGAGAAGTGAGCTGTCAAATCGTTGATTTTCGCAGTCAAAAGAGCCACTTGAACTTCTGGAGATCCAGTATCAAGGTCTGCTGTTTTGAATTTTTTTACGATTTGTGATTTGTTCTCTTTTGTGACTGCCATTAAAGTCTCCTGTTCTTTATTTTTTCGATTTTAGTAAGCCCGCAAACCCCGCCGTCGTCATGGCTGTCGATCGTTAGAGTTTATGAGTGCTGCTTCAGCCTTTCGGCTCTGCCGGCGTCCGCCGAATTTATAGGTTCTAACCCTTTAGCCCCACCCCGTCAATATTTAAAGACTCGGCGGAGAGCAAAGCCTTTTCCAGGCTCTAAGCCAATCAAAGCGAGCATTTGCCCGTCATCTTGACCGATAATTTGGACGTATTGGTCCTCAGACGGCTTAAAAGCCGTGATCAGCTGAGTTCTGAGGTCATGGCTGATTTGCCCATTCCCCAAAAGCACTCTATCTTGCCCTTTAACGCGGATTCTTTTGACCTGAGGTAAAGCCATTTCCATGGGGACAAAGGCGTCTCCCCATGCGCCCCCTTTGACTGAGGCTTCAATAGCCTCCAAAGTCTGCGCTTGATGCAACAGATAAGGAGCAGACCACGTTCTACGAAGAGCACTCATCGCCGCCCCGCAACCCACAGCCTTCCCTAACAGGTCGACCCAGGTGCGGATATAACTGCCTTTCGTGCATTTGATATCAAACTCGGCCCAATCAGAGCCGACATCGACAGGAGTCACGTCCCAGAACTTCATGACCTTTTTCGGGATCACGACTTGTTCGTCTTCGCGGGCATACTCATAGAGCTTCTTCCCCTGAACCTTGATCGCCGAATAAATAGGCACTTCAAGTTCCATCTCGCCTTGAAGCTTTGCCGCCTCAGCCAAGATAAGTTCGCGGGTTAAATCGACGGGTTTGGTTTCTAAAACGGTCCCGGTCGTATCCAAAGTGTCCGTACGAACGCCAAATTGCGCACGCACACGATATCCTTTGTCGCCTTCCAAGATATACTGACTGAGTTTTGTGCCCTCGTTAATAAGGCACGCCATCAATCCTGACGCCATAGGGTCTAAAGTCCCTGAATGGCCGACAGCTTTTGTACCGAGGATACGACGAAGCCTCGCCACGACATCATGACTAGAAATCCCTGGTGGTTTATCAACCAACAGAAGACCATTAAATTGTTTCGTATTATTCGTCATCAGACTCTTCTGTTTTGCCCGCAGATTTTCTTTCTTCTTCAAGTTCATGAAGAATGCGTTCGACTTTCAAAACCTGCTCTGTTGTGTGATCAGGATAGAAAGTGAGTTTCGGGCAATAGCGCATTTTGAGTTCTTTACCGATGAAGTTTTGAATCTCAAAAGCTCGTTCTTGCAAAAGCTCCAACGCCTCTTCTTGTTGGGCGTCGGAACCTAAAACACTGATATAAACTTTCGCGGCACGAAGATCCGCCGGCATTTTCACCTGAGACACGGTCACCAGACCTGGCAAAGGAGTTTTAAAACCACGGATCAAAAACTGAGCGATGGTAGCTTGAATTTCTCTTTCTACGCGAGCGACTCTGCGCCCATCACCCATGTTCTTCATTAGTGAGTCCCCGAGCTGAGTTCACGTGCAACTTCTTTTTTCACGTATGCTTCCATCATATCGCCCACTTTAACGTCGTTATAGTTTTCGATACCGATACCGCATTCGTAACCTTGCGCCACTTCTTTCGCGTCATCTTTGAAGCGCTTAAGTGAAGAGATCTTTCCTTCGTAAACGATTTTATTTTCACGAAGCAAACGGATCATATTGTTACGTTGAACTTTACCATCAATTACGAAGCAACCAGCAATGACGCCGACTTTAGGTACGTTGAATGTGTTACGCACTTCTGCGCGACCCATAACTTCTTCCACCACATCTGGAGAAAGAAGACCCGCCATCGCGGCTTTCATCTGATCGATCAATTCGTAAACGATAGAGTACGTTCTGATGTCGACACCCAATTGTTTCGCTTTAGCCTGTGCGCCCAAGTCTGGACGTACGTTGAAGCCCAAAACGATACCTTTGGAAGTATTCGCCAAGGTCACGTCGTTCTCTGTGATACCGCCGACAGCGGCGTGGATCACACGTGCTTTCACTTCTGGAGTTGAAAGCTTCGAAAGCATGCCGTTGATCGCTTCAAGAGAGCCATGAACGTCCGCTTTCAGGATGATCGCAAGTTCTTTCACATCACCCGTTTTAACCTTCGCGAAGATCTCATCCAAAGAAAGTTTTTGTGCAGGTGTTGATGCTGCAGCCAAAGCTTTATTCTTACGAAGAGTCGACATTTCTTCAGCAGTTCTTTCATCTTTAACAATGTCGAACTGATCACCGGCTGCTGGAACACCATCAAGACCCAAAACTTCGGCTGGAAGACCCGGACCGACAGATTGAATTCTTTCGCCTTTGTCGTTCATCAAAGAACGAACACGGCCTTTCATAGTGCCGGCAACGATGTACTGACCCACTTCAACTGTTCCGTCTTTAACTAGAAGAGTTGCCACAGGGCCTTTGCCTTTTTCCATTTTCGCTTCGATCACAAGACCTGTGCCGGAGCGTTTTGGATTGGCTTTCAATTCACCGACTTCAGCCAACAGTTTGATTTGCTCAAGAAGCTCTTTCAAACCTGTTTTCTTCAAAGCGGAAACTTCAACAAAGATTGTGTTACCGCCCCATTCTTCAGGAACGATTTCAAGCTCTGTTAATTGTTGCTTGATACGCTCTGGGTTTGCACCCGGCTTATCCATTTTGTTCACAGCAACGATAATGGGAACGCCCGCCGCTTTCGCGTGGCTGATAGATTCTTGAGTTTGCGGCATCATACCGTCATCCGCCGCAACGACGATGACAGCGATATCTGTCGCATTCGCACCGCGCGTACGCATTGCCGTGAAGGCTTCGTGGCCCGGAGTATCCAAGAATGTGATCAAAGAACCATCTTCAATTTTTACCGAGTACGCACCAATGTGCTGAGTGATACCGCCGGCCTCGCCCGCAGCAACGTCAGCATTACGGATTGCATCTAACAAAGATGTTTTACCGTGGTCGACGTGACCCATGATTGTCACAACAGGTGGACGAGTGACTTTTTCAGCATCCAATTCACCGAAGGCTGTTTCTTGCGCCACGTCTTCCGCTGTTTTGAAGACGTTTTGTGCTTCCCAACCGAACTCCGGAACGATCAAAGCGATCGTATCGAAATCAAGATCCGTGTTCATGTTGGCCATCACACCGTTCGTCATCAAAACTTTAACGAGTTGTGGAGCTTTCAAGCCCATTTCCATCGCCAAGTCAGAAAGCTTCATCGTGTTGTTTACTTTAACAACACGTTTGTGAGCTGCTGCCGTTGTGATTTGCGTTTTCATCGCTTCACGGTCCAACATGCCTTTTTTCTTTTTAGGCTGGAAGACCATTTCGCGTTTACGGAATTCAACCGCGTTGAAGCTTGCTACTTCTTCTTCTTTTTCTTTTTCGCGCTCACGAGTTGCACCCGCAGCTGCCGCTGGGCCTGCACCGATTTTTTTGCGCTTATCAAAATCTCTTCTAAAATCACTGTCTGGCATTGGTTCAGGAGGCTGGGCCGCCGCTACGAATCCTGTACGGATGTTGCGAGTCGGTGCACCACCTGCTGGTCTATTGAATCCACCCGGACGAGGTTGGAAGCCACCGCCAGGCCCGCTACGTTCACCGCGATCGCCACCAGGTCCACCAGATCTTGGTTGATAACCACCTTGAGGGCGTTCACCGCGTTGCGGAGTTTGCGGCTGGACACGGGAAAGATCCATACGACCGATGATATTTCTTTTCGCTGTTGTTGTCGCCGGAGTAGATGAACTTGCAACACCGCTTGTTCCCACAACCACTTCCTTCTTACGAGCTTGTGCTGCCGGAGCCGCCACAGGCGCTGGTTCAGCCGCCGGAGTCGGAGCTGCTTTTGCAACCACCGGTTCAGGTTTTGTTTCTACCGGAGCCGCTTCTTCTTTTGCGACAACCTTTTCTTCAACAGTGGAAGCCGGAGCTGCATGAGCTTCTTCGGTTTCCTTCGCTGCTGGAGTTTTCTTCACAACCACGCGAGTTGTTTTTGTCGGAGCTGCCTCTTCCGCTTCTTCAGCTTCAGGTTTAGCTATGACTTTCGCCTTCGGAGCTTCAACAGGAGCCTCGTCTTTTTTACGACGAATCACAGAAGACTTCGCGGCTGCAGGAGCTGCAGTTTCAGTCTCTGCCGCTGCTGCGGCTTTCTTCGGAGCTGCCTTACGGGTTGCTGCTTTTTTCGGTTTAGCCTCTTCAGCCGGCTTATCGCCGCCAGAGAGTTTAATTTTAATTTGCTCTAGAACTGTCGGATCCAGCTCCGCCATGTGACTTTTCACAGGCAAATTCCACTCACGGATTTTATCCATGAGGGCTAGCGGGGTCATCCCGATCTCTTTTGCAAATTCAAAAACCTTTGGATTACTCACTCAGTCTCCTGTTTTTCTGCCGGCTTCCGCCGACTACTCCTCATCCGCCTCTTGAGCATCAAGTTTTTGCAACTCTTGCTTCAAAAGAAGGTCCGCTTGTGCTTTCGCGGAAACATTAGATTTATTATCTTTTGCTGCTGTTGGAGCTGTTGGCACCGGTACGCCTTCAGCTTCGTATTTCGCGACAAGAGCTTTCGCTTCTTTCGCCAATTTTTCAGCTTTATCTGGATCGTCATAACCTGGGATCGTCATCAACTCTTCCACAGTCGCTGTCGCCACTGCTTGGAAAGAACCGAAGCCAGATTGGAAAATGTTTTGCGCCATTGTCTCGTTCATGCCCGGGATCAACATCAAATTGAAGATGGATTCCGCCGTACGAGAAGCCGCTGAAGATTCAGAAATGATATCCAACTTCCAGCCTGTCAACTTCGCTGCCAAACGCACGTTTTGACCGCGCTTACCGATAGCCAATGACAATTGAGAATCTGGAACAACGATTTCCATTTCACGGTTCGCATCATCTAGGAACACGCGAGAGATTTCAGCCGGAGCCAAAGCGTTGCACGCAAAACGAGTGATGTCTTCGTCCCAAGGAACGATATCGATCTTCTCGCCACGAAGTTCTTGTACGATGTTTTGCACACGAGAACCCTTCATACCAACGCAAGCACCTACTGGATCTACAGAGTTGTCTTTAGAACGAACCGCGATTTTCGCGCGTTGGCCCGGCTCACGAGCCGCTGCCATGATCTCAACAACACCGTCATAGATCTCTGGAACTTCCATTTCGAAAAGTTTCATCAAATAGCGCTCATCCGCGCGAGACATGATAATTTGTGGTCCGCGAGTTGTTTGACGAACTTCAGACAAGTAACCTTGAATACGGTCACCTGGCTTGTATTGTTCGCCTGGGATTTGTTCACGAGGCGGAATGTACGCTTCCGTACGGCCCAAATCGACAACGATGGCACCTTTTTCCACGCGACGAGCGATACCCGATGCGATTTCACCTTTACGTTCTTCGAATTCGTTGAAGATGATATTGCGTTCAGCATCACGCACTTTTTGCATGATGATTTGCTTTGCTGTTTGCGCAGCAATACGACCCAAATCAGAAGCTTCCATTTTAATACCGATAGAGTCATCAAGTTGAACGTTTGGATCCAACTTTTGAGCTTCGTCGTAAGGAATTTCAACTTCTTCGTCGATGAACTTTTCACGAGGGACGACTTCTTTGAACTCAAAAAGTTCAACTTCGCCAGTTTCTTCGTTATAAGCGGCTTCAATTTCACGGTATGTGCCGTACTTCTTGCGAGCAGCTACCAACATACCTTGAGTGATTGCATCGATAACAACTTGCTTGTCGATACCTTTGTCTTTTCCGACTTGATCAATCACTTTAGAAAGATCTGAAAACATATTTTCAGCCATGACTTTCCTCTCTCGTTACTTTTTTTGACCTTTGGTCATTTCAAAAACTACTTTAGCTTTGTCGATCATGTTGTAAGGGATTTTGATCTCCACATCCTTCACGACAAAACGGATGCCGCCTTCATCAGCCGATTCCAAAACTTCCTCGACTGTTTTAGCTGCTTTCCATTTTTTATCTGTCACACCAGCACTCTCCAAAGCTTTGGAGGTTTTGATATAAATCTTTTTCCCCACGGCTTTTTGGAAGTGCCAAGGTTTTCTTAACACCCGATCCAAACCCGGAGTTGAAACTTCAAGATTGTAAGCGCCGCCAGGGATCAGGTCTTCATTGGCATCAAGAAACTCATTAAGACCTTTAGAGACATTCGAGCAATCATCAATGCTGACGTTGCCGTCTTCTTTGTCGATGTAGATACGAAGTGTTCTTCCTTTGCCCAAGCCTACGAACTCAATGTCGTAAATAAGGACGCCTTCTTGAGCGGCAACCTCAGTGGCTATAGCTTCTACTTTTTCCATCCAAGATGGGGTCTCTGACATTTTAAGGTAATCCTTTATAACATAAACGGCGACTGGACGGAGTCCAGTTCCTGCGAGATTTGCAGGGGCTAGAAATTTGATCGAAGAATCGATCCACCCGTCCGGGCGCAAAAAAAAATGGGCCTACTGGGCCCATTGGAACGACTTGAAGCTAGCAAAAAAAATGAGCGAGGGCAAGGGTTTATCTTCACTCCCCAAAGGGACGACACTCCCTTTACGAGTGTGAGTACAAAATCGCCGTGGCTCCGTCCTTATAGTACCGAGGACGCCGACGAATTTCCTTAAACCCTAGTTTTTCATAGAGTTTTTGCGCCGGAACATTCTCCTCATGCACTTCCAACCAAAGCTCCCTCTCTTGACCCTTTGCGTTGACCAGATATTCAAACACCTTCTCCATGGCACCTCGACGTCGGTACTGGGGGTGACTGGCGACCAAAGAAATCTCAAAAGCCTCGGGAAGCTCACGATAAAGAACAAACCCAATTAAAACATTATTCTCAAAAGCCCCGACGGCCTCCGCTGTCGCCATCTCGGCCCCCAAAAGTTCTTGAGGCCAATAAAACTGCGGAAGCAACCCTTGCTCGGCATGAATGGCCTCAATCAAGGCCCGCATGGCAGGTTTATGAATGCTAGTGAGAGTTTCAATATGCATAAACTAATCCGCAATAAAGTTACGAACTTTGTACTTACGCTTAATCACTTCAAACCAAGCACGAATGCGCTCTTCCAGCTGCTGTTGAGCAAGGAACGTTTTGATATTGTCTTTAAAAGATTCAAAAGGAGTCGAACCAAACTTCACACGATTCTTATCGTAATAAGCCTGCGCCTCTTGGTCGGTAATAATGCTCGACATCGAATTCGACTTAAACTTCCAAAAACTCTTAGCCGTCAACTTACGAGCCGTAAACTTCTTAACTTCATCAGAGGAAACCTCAAGGTCTCCCCAATAAGCTCTACCAGAAACAGCTTTCTCAACCTTACTGATGGCCGCTTTCAGATCGTCATCAGAAATAGCCGCCACATTAAAATTCTCAGCCTCCATAGCGACAACAGCCTCAAGCAAAACAGCCGTCACCGCATTCCGAAACTCCGGCTGCACCGGCCGAATCTCATAAAGCCCCTTCAAAGGAGTCTTAGGAGGAAAAAGAATATTTTCGATAACCATAGAAATCTGAACTTCCCGACTAGTAACAACATGCTCAGAAACCTGCCCCACAGTTTCAGTAACCACAGAAGCCGCAAAAGCATTCAAAGAAAAAAGAAAAGGAAGAAGAAATCTCATAAAGAAAACTATGATAGAGAATCCAAACAAAGTCCAGCCTTCGCCAAAGCCACAGATCAGCAGACCAGCAAAAAACAAAAAAAGCGCGCAGCGCCAGAAACCCAAAGCGCAATACCAACATCTAATAAAAGATGTTTTGCACCAAAGTTTCAGCACACACAAAGAGGGGAATTTATTTTTCAACGATGAGGGTGGGTTGGCGAGGGGCTTTGTTCTAGGAGTCCGAAGAGAGGCCTTCGTCGGCGCCACGACGGCGCGAACCACCGCAAAGCGGTGGCGACGACTGAGCCCGGAAGGCGTGCCGACCGAAGCGACTCCTAGAACAAAGCCCCTCGCCAGCCCACCCGCTCTTCGCCTGAAACAAAAAAACAAACCCCGCCTTTACAGACGGGGTTTGCAACCACTGAGGAATTAATAAAACTACTTACTAATATTAGATTAGAAATTAACTCGTCCGACAAGCGACATTACATAGTACTGAAGCTTTTCGATCGGAGTTCCATACTGAGGTCCAGACATCCAAGTGTTTCCAGCGTTCACACGGCTAGACAAATTCCACATATATCTGAAATCCAAACCCAAAGAGTACTTCGGAGAGAATTCCAAATCCGCACCGATGATCGTACCGATATCGATCGCGTGAGAGTTGGCTTTCGTGTCGTTGTAGTAACCGTAGGATTTGTTATCCCAAGAGAAACCTCTGTAAGAGTAAGACACCACACCACCGAATACAGGTTTTACGATACCAGAGAACAATTGAACTTTCGCAGCCAATGAACCTGAATATTGTTGTACGTCGATAGAATCCGGAACGTAAACTCCGCCACCGCCATACGCGTAACCATTTGTGTAGTAACCTTGTCCTTCAACTGTGTAGTTTGAGTACAAGAACGAACCTTCGACAACGATATTGTCGTACTTCGTACCGAACGCCACACCGAGGGCATAATTTCCTTTTACTTGGCGAGTGTCTGGATAGTCACCGACTCCCAAGATACCTGCCACGTATTTAGTTTCAAGAGGAGCAACAGCCGCTTCTTCTTCCGTTTTCATAGCCGCAGCTAATTCTTCACGGATGATGTCGCGTGTGTTCTCTTTAGGTTCTTCAACTTGTTGAACTTGCACAGGTTGTACTTGTTGTACAGGCTGAGCATAAACAGGTTGTTGAACTTGTTGAGGTTGCTGTTGTTGTTGGTCTAATTGGTTGAATTTATCACCAAATAAAACCGAAGCTCTTTTCTTCTCGTCTTCCATACGAGATTGCTCGAGCTTTTCAACGATTCTTTGTTCAGTTTGCAACTCAGCATCTTGACGTGATCTGCGGATTTGTTCCGCGCGAGATTCCGTCAGTGGAGAAGCTTCAATAACAGTCGTTGGCTGTTTTTGAACTTGTGTTTGTTGCAACTGAGCATTGGACGTCGGTGTTGCCTGATTCAAAATATAAATAGGCTGACCGCTGACCGGTGCTGTGTTTGCAATACCCGCTTGAGCCTGAGGCTGAGCTTGTACTGGCGCGGCCGCTGCCGCAGGTGCCGCTTGCTGGCTTGAATACATTTGATCAAGCTCGGCATCGACATCACTTTCGATACTTTGAGCTAGCGCATAAGTGGGCGCAATACTCAAAGCCGCAAGTATATAGAAATACTTTTTCATAGAGTCTCCTCGTGGTTCTGGTTTCAAAAACCTTTTTAAGTCACTTGGGCGTAAAGCAAGCCTGATGCCAACAGGGCCGAATTTCGTCCCCGGCGTCTAAGTTGTTGATATCAAAAGTAAGTCGCTGTCTGCCCCTTGAACGCGAGCCCCGGTCACTGACCACAAATGTGACAACTTACAAGACGCTTTCTGAAATTCTTGCAAAGAGGAGTCATTTCGCCCCTGACTAGGGAAGGATTTGGTAAAACTACGCTCTATATATAAGGAGATGTCTCTCATGATGTCGAAACTCCTCAGAGCCAGCGCACTCGTTCTTTCTCTTTCTACTCTGGCGGCATGTTCTTCTGGCGGCGGTGGCGGTGAAGACTTAAAAGTCGAACCAGCCAACTGCGAAATCAACGGTAAATCTTTTGGTATTGTTGGCGGCGAAGTTCTTGGAACCGGGAATGAGTTGAGTGCGAGCACGGTGATGGTTGTGCACGTCAATTATAAAGACGACGTCAGCATCTGCACAGGCACACTTATAGATAAAGACAAAGTCTTGACGGCGGCTCATTGCATTTCGGCTTTCGGCGGAAAGTCTGTGATTGCGTTTACTAATAATATTGATTGTGCGGCGAAAGCAAAAAACAGAACTCTTCGTCCTGTGGTGAAGGATACTTATCATAAGGACTATTCTTATTGGACGAAGTCTTTGGACAATGCCTCTTACGATCTTGCGATTTTAAAATTCAGCGGTGGCATTCCTGCGGGTTACAAAGTGCGCGAGCTTCCTTCAAAGGATTTTGAGCCTGTTGCCAGCGACACCATCGTGATGTCAGGTTACGGCAATACGGCTGAGAAAAATGAAGACGCTGGTGTTCTGCGCTTTACAACGGCGACAGTGTCGCGTTTGGTGAAGGATTTCTATCTAGCGTTGGTCGGCTCCACAGTTTCAATCAAGAATACTTGGATGCTTCAACAATATGACAATGGTGTTTGCACAGGCGATTCTGGCGGACCTCTTTATGTTAGCACGGAAAAAGGTTTAACTTTGATCGGTGTGACATCGATGGGAGTTGATAACCGCGCGACGGATGAAAAGAATGTGCGCACTTGCCATGGTATGGCACTTTTCACAGACCTCAGACCCCATCTTGATTGGATTCGTGGAAAAATAAATTCTCTTTAGTGCTTACAGGGTCCCGCAAGCTTGACAATATCCGCCGGGGCCTCACTTTTAAGAAGTGAAAGCAAAAAAAATCCTCTTTTATACTTTGCTGCCTTTGTTTGCTCTGCTCGCTATGGTGGGGGTTCCACCGCCTGTGATGTTCAATGAGCAAAAAAAAGATAAGCCCGCTCAGTCCGAAAATTTGAAAGAAGAAAAAGAAGAGGAAAAGAAATAATTGGTGCGGGTGGAGGGACTTGAACCCCCACGGACGTGAATCCAAGAGATTTTGAGTCTCTCGTGGCTACCATTACACCACACCCGCGCGTGAGGGATATTTTGTAAATAAAAGTGCCCTAATACTCAAGCTCTTTTTTCTAAAAAGTGCTTACGGACGCTAAAAACGCAGTGTTTCAATGGCTCCTGCATGCTTTGTAAGCAAATTTTCAATTCTCGCATCACTGACCACTCCTCAAATTAAATATTGGACCATACAGAACAGGCAATATCGTTTAACTGAATTTGATCTGTCGCTGAGTGACCGGGTCCCTTCCAGACTCTTAGGAAGTTATTTTTTATCGGTTGGGTTTTTCCGTCTTCGATCACGGATTTTTGATCCATGTCGACGAAGTTCGGGCCGTTGTACTTAATTGAAATGGGGAATTCTTTTTCTGCGTAGGCGGCTAGCCCCACAATCGCTGAATTGTTGGCTGGTTCGTCGTATTCGAAGAACTGCGTGATCTCTTCTTTGGTGAAACGATAGCCGAATTTGTTTTCTTCGTTTTCGAAAGTCACCTCTCCACTTTCGGGAATTCCTGTGGCTCCTGTCGTATTGATGTGAACTGTGACCCAGGTGTTATCACTTGCGCGACCTGTGCACTCAGAGACCGCGAAGGCTTTTGCTGAACAAATCAAACTTGCTAATAGAAAAAAATATTTCACAACAAACTCCTTAATTTCTTAAAAACCAAAAAACAAGTTCCACTCCGCCGATCGTCATCTTTCCAGAGACTTGGCAGACCCCTTTTTCGGGAAGCAGACAGGCTCCCCATTCAGGTTCAAATATCATTTCGCCTTTTACGGTTTTCGTTTTGTCAAAAACCGTGATTTCGTATTTATGAAAAAGACCGCGGGCATTGCTTGATGGCGGTGTCACGCCCGTCTGTTTAACGATTTGCACTTCTCGGTAAGAGTCTTTGCAGTCTCCCGTAGATTCCATCACTAAAGTTTCTGCTGAAAGTTTGACATCCAGTTTTCCCGGCTGAATTGTGCAGCCCTCGGGCGCGAAACTGAGTTGCGCTTTGACGTAGTTTGCAGGGTTCACCGGATTCCACCAAATGCTGGGGCTGTAGTTACTTATGTTGAGCAACTCAATTAAATGTTCGGAGTGAACAAAGTTTGTATCATCGACTCCGCTGATCCAAAGATATTCGTGCAAAACAAGGCGCAGGCGTGCTTTGGTTTCTGTGGATCGACGAAGATCGGTCCAGCGTGAGCGATTGACTTTAATAAGACGTTTTGTCGGATAGTAGTTTACGGCGTCTCGTTCAAATCCGTCGAGCATCACATGATCTTCAGAAACGACTTCCGTTGTCATAATGGCTGCTCTTAAGTTTGTGGTATCAAAAACGGGTTTGTTATTTTCAAACAGCAGCTCAAGCCTTTGTAAAACATCTCGTCCGCTGAGAATAAATTCTGAGGCGACGGTGTCCCCGGCATTTCCGTGGTCCCATCCTGCAGCAACGGCGTGGGCGGCGGAGCTTAGAAAGGTCATGATGACGATGAACCAAAACCTCATGATTTTTTCTCCTGTGAAAGAGGAAAAAGTTGAATGTTCAAGCGATAGACGGCGTCTCTTTTTCCGTCTTCTAAGTACGTAGACAAGCGACGGCGAAAATCTTGGATCATCACCTTGGCTTCCGGCAAACGCATTTTGGAAATCGCCATGGTGATACCACTGATATCTCGGGCCTCCACAGGGTCGGCTTCTAAAGAGTGCAGAGCCTTTGAGATGTATTGTCGATGCCCTTCTCTTAAAGCCGCAGAGGGAATTTGCGATGGCGTTGCCATGTTTTTTCCCGTGAGCTGCCAAAGACCGTTTTTATTTTCGATCAAACCCAACTTTTCTAAACGGACCAAACACTCTGAAACGATTCCAAAGGGAATATTTAATCGCTCTGAAATATTTCGTTCTTGCCCTTTGAAATCTTTAATCTCAAGCAACGCTAAAATTGCAAAATGTTGCCAAGATGAAATCGCTTCGGCACTTTCCATTGCAAGCTCACTGTAATTAGGAACAGCTTCATTTTCTTCTTTCACGAAGGTGCTCATAATTAAAGCCTGGGCTTCAACGGGGTTTGTGATATTTAAACCCTCGACGATTTTTTGCGCCGTTTTGATTGTGAGCGGACGCTTGCCTTTAAGAATCGCTGACACCGTGGAAGAATCCATTCCCAGCGAGCGGGAAAAAGCTCGCAGGGAATAGGAAGAATTCTTCCGGCAGCGTTCAGCAAAGGTGCGTTTCATGTGCTCAATCAACATGCCTTCACCTATTTCACGGTCATAGCCGCATTCGGCGTTTCACCAAAAATACTTGGCGTGTAGAGACCTTCTGCGCGTGTTGGTGGAAGTTTGAACGTGCCCGGATTGTTGAGCTGATATTGATACTTCACGGTTGTGCTACCTGAAGACAGCTGTTCGAAATAGAACTTATATCCCGAATAACTTTTTTGGCCCGAGCTGTAGTAACCATAAGCTTCACTTAAAATATTACTTCCGGCGGGAATAGGGTCTAGCATCGCTATATTGTTCACATGACCGCTAGAGTGAATTTTTAAAGTCACTTCGATCACGTCACCCGCTTGATAGCCAGAGTCTCTTGTGATGTTATGGATTTCCTTTTCGATTGAAAGTCCCTGACCGCGCGGAGCCGTCAATGGCACCGCAGTCAAGCCTTGAATACCAACCCACGGTTTTCCCTCCCCGGCGTGAGTGATTTGCACTGTGGCTTTTGTTTGAGTCCATGGAGTTTTCATCTCGACTCCGCTTGTGCGACTCCAATCCACGGAACCATGTGCTTGCTGTTCAGGAATTGAAATCACCGAGGAGCCTGTCACCGTTTCTGCCTCATAGGTCTTAGCAAACACTTTAAGACCTTGCGCGACCGACATCATGGTTGATGTGTTATACCAAGCATTCGTGTTCAGATTAACAAGCCCGACAGAAAGACTTCTTGCTGCGTTGCTATCTCCGTGCAAACGCGCATGTCCCAACAAAAGGTTGGCGGTCTCTGTGGTTTCATCCGAATAGAACCAACCGTAGCTAGGAGCGCCTTTTAATTGCGCCGTATTTCCTGTGTAAATCAAACGCGAGGGTCCCATCAGTTGAATGTAGAATGGTGAACTTAATGCCATCTCTGGTGTGCCAAAAACCTGCAAGAGCCACACGTTCACTAGATCACTGTTTGTCCACTTATCAACCGTTGGGCCATAGACCGCAGGATTTCGTTGAAGCTCTGTTGCGATCGTCACACTCACGGCTTTTGCAGAAGCTTGAAGGTTCTGATCTTTAAAGGCGAAAGCACTTCTGCCCATCACAGACTGCGCACGCACCCAATCCAGAGGCTCTTTACCGACGTACACGGGGTCTACGGATTTTGTAAGAACTTGGGAAACAGCTCCTTTGAGTTTTTCGCTTAAAGCCGTTGGAACATATTTTAAAGCCCATGGTTCTTCTTGAAGAGCATTGAGAATATTCGCCGTCAGCCACACACTTCCGCGACGGGCTTGCGGATAATATTTTACAAAACCATTTAAGTCCGTATAGCCAAGTAACATGTTCAGAACTTTTTTGAGTTCTTCGGGTTTTGCCTCGGAACTATTCAGCAAGGCTTTATAGAATTGAGACTCGATAAAGAAATCTGCAAAAATATCTTGCGAGACACGTTCTTGAATTTGTTTAAGAGCGCCGTTCACAAGACTGCTCGACAAAGAAAGTCGGATCTCGCCTTTTTGCGGAAGAGCTGTGGCTTCTTTGTGAAGTTCTTGGATGAAACTGTCATTGTCCATTTGCACGATAAAAGAATTATGTATCGCAAGAGGGACGGATGGCAAAATCACTTGAGCCTCCGGCTCCATGCTGTCCACGAGGTTTCCGTTTTCATCGTAAACGTTCACCACGTATTCGATGCGACCTGCATCCTCAGAAATCGCGATGTCACCGACGTCCACAGTCTCTGAAGCGGAAGGCTTGATCTCGGTTTGTTTCGTGAGTGTCTTACGGGCGATCTCTTTGCCGTTGCTGTCCTTAACAATCACTTCCACTTCTGTCTTGTATTTAACTGCTTTGGCACCGTTGTTTTGCACAGTGATTTTTACGGGATATGTGTCACCGTGATGGGCTACAGACGGAATATTGGAATAAGCTTGCGTGTCTTTTTCAGTTAAATATGTTGCTTCGCCCGTTCCAAATTTTTGTGAAGAATCCGTGGCAATCGCGAAAACTTTAAAGCGCGTGAGGCTGTCATTCGTTGCAAATGAGAACTTGGCGACACCATTGACAACGGGAATTCCTGGTTGGAAAGCGACAAGTGCGTTAAACAATCTTCTTTTGAAATCAGCCTTGGCACTTCCGTCACCACCTTCATCGCCACCTTTACGAGAATTTTCACTTGGAATATCGGCGTTTTCATTTGATGTCACCGTCTCGATTTTTTCAAGCGGCGTCACTGTTTCAACGCCGTGACCGCGAAGCTGCATCAAAGCATCCAGAATTTTGTAAGTATCGTTGGCCTTGAGTTCTAAAATCTTTTCTTCAATCGCAACAAGAGTCACTGTGCCATTTCCTAAAGATCCTTCTTGCGCCTTCACTACCACTTGGCCGTCAACAGCTTCACCTGGTTCATATTTTTCTTTGTTCAACTTTACCGTCACTTTGGATTGGAAATGACTCCAGTTGACTTTCATATTGGCAAAACCAAGACGATACGTGGGACGACCTAAATCCATTTCTCCCGGTTTTAAGGCCGTTGCTTGTGCTCTTCCGGTGATCACGTACACCGACAAGAACGTATTCGGAGCTTGAATCGCTTTGACTGGAACTTCGACACGACCTTTTTCGCATGCGTTTGCAACGACAGCCGCTTCCATCACGTCACTGCGTTCGGTTGTGACAAGAGCGCGGCAAGTTTTAAATGGACTAGAGAAGCTGACAACCGCACGGTCGCCGTCTTTGTATTGTTTTTTGTTCAATGCCAGAGGAAGCTGTTTGTTCGCTTCTCCATCGCCGAAGTTATAATAATCACCAGCGCCGTAAACTTTTCCGTCGCTGCCGATTTTAAAGAACACATGAGCTACTTGCTGTGATGTTTTTGTTTTGACTTCAAAAGCATAGTTCCCCGCTTTCAAAGAACCCATTCGGCAAGAGGCCACTTGTTTTTGCATTGTGCATGAATTCGTCCAACGAACAGATTTTAATTCTCGCTCAAGAGTATTTTTAATCAATCCGCCATAGAGTTCTTCACCGATCACTTTGGTTTCTACACGGAGGATCTTAAAATCAAGATTTTTAAGATCTGTGATGTTTTTTTGATTTACATCCATCACCGCCGCACGAAGACGTGCCTCGCTGCGACCACCGGAAATCAGGTGTGTTCCGACGTACTCTTGAGAGTTAAAGATTTCTTTAGCCTGGGAAAGAGTTTGATATTCGCCCATTTGGTCTTTGTAGCGCACACGAACCACAAGTTTTTTTGGGCGATCCACTGTTTTTAAAACTTCGGCGATAGAGCGTCCATCACTAAGAGTTTCTTTAGCGATATCTTTCGTCAAAGAACCATCATCCCCGGTTTTTAGATTCGGAATAGTGGCCGGGCGACTGTAAGTAGGTAATGGATCTGCATCTCCACTACTTTCATCTTCGCTTAACTTAACGGGACCATTTCCGAAAGTGAATTCGTTAAGGTTCTTATTTACAATCGAAGTCGATTCGAAATAGTAGGAAATGTCGGAAGCCAGATTTTTTGCGCCGACACCGTTGGCATAGCGAATGACAGAGTTTACGGGAATGGCATCCGGCTTAACCAAAGCTTGCGTTGGGAAAGACATAATGCCCGACATCAACGGGATTTTAAACTCGGCAACTTCAATATCACCCGAAGCTAGACTCACGTCTTCCGCATTATTACCAAGAAGTTTTACGTAGTAGCGGCCAAGTTTGACCGAAGAATCATTTGGAACACTCCAAACAATATTCGCCACACCATTTTTCCAAGTTAGAGGAAGTTCATAATAAACATCTCTTTCTTCTGCACTTGAAATTCGCGCCAGCGTGGGAAGCTGACTTTCGGCGACCTCACTAAAGCCTTTTGCTTGAGGAATTTTGGCGATAAGTTCAATAGGAACTTCTTGACCCGGTTTTACTAAGTTCACACCGATCACGCTATGAAAGTGCGGTTGGTTTTCAGTGATGTCACTGTAGTACCAATCGATTCCCGGGGCTGCCAATGCATAGGTGTTGGGACTGGTCCATGAAGAATGGGAAAGAGTGATGTCGTCAGCGATTTTTGCTACAACATAGAAGCCGTCTTTTTCCAAATAAGGTGAGTAAATAGATTCAGGAGAGTTGCAATTTGCAGCCCATTCCTCTTTGACGAAACTCACAAGGCCTGAGCTGTCTGTTTTAAGAGTTTTCACCTTTTCACCAAGACAGTTGTAAATTTCAACGTCAGCTTCGGCAACGGGTTCCGCGTTAGAAAGTCTTGTCACCCAAACAAGATTACTCGTTGTTCCTTTTTTTAGATGAACGGCAAGATCCGTGACTTGGGCAAGAACGTATTTTGGATTGTAGTAGCGGTCTTCTTCAGAATCCGAATGGCCAGCCTCAAACGTCGGGCTTGAAATTTCAATCGGATAAAAACCACTTTGCGGAACTTTACCAGATTCGGCAAAAGGAAATTGTAAATAGAGAGGACGATTTTTTTCACCAGAGAGCTGTTGATTTACAACTGTATTCGCGACACCCAACGTCTCCATGGGGCTGACGTAATTCGGTGTTGATCCATAAGCACCGCGAGTTTCGTAAGCGCGGATAATTCGGATCATCTCCGAAACGTCCTGAATCGGCTCCCACAGTTTCGCGTCCTTGCCTGTTTTACGAATAGAGATTTTTTGGTTTAAATTCACAATACCTACAGGCAAATAGACATTCGGTACGTTTTTCTCAAAGAACGAAACTGCCTGAGGAACATGAATCACTTCACTCATAGTTCCAATGCGGATATGAAATTCGGCAATGGCATTTGAAAGACGTCGATTGTCGATATCTTTAAGACCTTGAGGCAGCACAACCTTGGCCTGAGTTTCAGGTTCAATATTCACGTTGAAAACAACGGAGTCCACGATGGTGTCGCTGTATTTTGCGAGAAACGGAAAGTATTCGGCCAAAATATCCCAGATGCTGTCCCAGAGCCCCACTTCTTGACTTAATTCAGGATAACTTCGCACTAACTTTCCGTCTTTTGATTTATAGGGAACATATTCGATGTACGATTCTTTGACGTCGAGCCATTTCGCATGACCGTTCATGGCGACCGTGATCGGAGATTTTGGCAAACAAGTGGCATTTTTAGCACTCGGGTTTGCACATTGGATCTTTGCTTGAAATTCACTGCGAACGGAGAATTCTCTAGTGAACTTCTTTTCGGAACGCACATCGCTGTTTTCACTGCTGGCCTGATTTTCAACCGTCAAACCGACTTGAGCCCCCGGGATGAGACTCTGATGAACGGTCGCCAAGATCCAATTTTTGGCTTTAAACTCGATGCCCATATAGCGGTAACTGCTAAAGTAAGAAAATATCTTTTCAACCTGATCGGGAGGTACTGGAACCAGGGGGATCTTCTCACTAGGAGCATTAGAGCTTAAATAGTTTAAATATCCATTTTGTTCTGCAAAAAATTTCGTTCGATCCACGGGACCGTCAAAAACCAGAAGTATCACCGCTTCTTTTTCACGAAGCGTTCCTTGGAATCCTCGCGCGGCATAAACTTCTTTAACGTTTGGACCACTGACAGTCACTGAATAATGAATCGTTCCGGCTTTCCAAACAGTTCCACTGTTGGCGGTGACGTCGTAAAGCTGGACGATATCACATTTCGTGCCGCCCGCCGTTTCTCCTGTAGAGTCTTCGTCGTCGGAAGCCTTAAAGTTATAAGTCCACATCGTGTCGTTGTCCGCCCAGCTTGAATAGCCTTCCATGACGGGAGAGCAAGTCACTTTGAAAATTTCTTTTTCACCGTTTTTACTTTTATCAATGGTCGACGGAAATTTAATTCTCAACTGAGAAAGAGGTTCATCGACTTTGTTGATCGGTTCAGGAATTACTCCATTGAAATCTTTGATTTGTTCTTTCGAATTTGCAATAAACGGAAAAAACAAAAGGACACTTAAACTTAAGATCACGTGCTTCATAGTTTCCTCGCTCTTTTTTTATTTCGATTCTTCGGCGTTGTAACAAGCGAGCAGGCCTTCATCAATAGATCGGAGGATTATATTCCCGCAAAGTGCGGCAAAAATTTTTCACGCATCTGCATAACACTCGAAATCTCTAGCAATTTTTTTGAATTGAGTTAAGTTGCGCCACCTATGCAGAAGAACACAAAGAGACTTCTCTCATTCATTCTTGGATCTTGCATTTTCGTCACGTTCACGTGGTTTCGTACGCCGAGCAAAAACGACGTGATGAAAATGTCTTTGGGTTCAGATCGTGTTTTACTTTCTTCAACCGGCGAGTCCTTGCAAACGCTGCGCACGGATTTTAAAAAGCGCCGATGGGCGTGGCAGCCTCTTAAAAGATTTCCGCAAAGTCTGCAACACGCCGTGATTTTGGCAGAGGATCAAAGATTTCCATATCACTTGGGCTTTGATCCACTGGGATTCGCACGAGCTCTATTAGCAAATCTTAAAGGCTCCCGTTTACAAGGTGCCAGCACCATCACCATGCAGCTCAGTGATTTAATTCAAGAAGATGTTTTGCTTAATAATCATTCGATTAAAAAAGGTTCGATTTCTCACAAGCTCCTGCAAATAGCTCGCGCTTTTTTTATTGAACTTAAATGGAGTAAGGATGAAATTCTTGAAGCCTACTTCAACCTTATTCATCTCCGCGGAGAATTTCAGGGTGTTCCCGCATTTAGCGCCGCTTATTTGAATAAAGATCCGTTGGCCCTCGATCCGGCGGAGTCTTTTATGATTGCTTCCTTGATTTCTTCTCCGAATCAACGCGCGGACCATTTAAAAAACAAAGTCTGTGCTCTGTATCAAAGAAGTGCTTTTCACAAAGGCTCCTCTTGTTTAAACATTCTTGCCTCCGTGGATCAGTTCTTTAAAAATCCTCCGTCTATGCCAGCAAGTCCCTCCTTGGCTCCTCACCTGGCTCGTCGCCTGTTTAAAAATTCAAATGACACATTTTTGACGTCCACTCTTGATGGAGACCTGCAAAGAAAAGTCACGGCGATCTTAGAAAAAAATATTTATCGATTGAAAAACTCCAACGTGCGCGACACGGCGGCAATTGTTATCGACAATCATACAGGGAATGTTTTGGCCTATGTCGGAACAGTGTCTTCTTCTGAAAACCCGTATGTCGATGGTGTGATGTCGTACCGTCAAGCGGGATCTAGCTTAAAACCTTTTATCTATGGAAAAGCGATTGAAACAAAAACGCTGACGGCGGCTTCTATTTTGTTGGACGATCCCACGGCAATTTCCTGGGGTGGTGATGTTTACCGTCCTTCTAATTACGACAAACATTTTTATGGGCCGGTGGCCGTGCGTGAAGCCTTGGCGTCTTCTTTGAATGTGCCGGCAGTGAAAGCCGTGACAATCTTAGGGCTTCACGAAACTTACAGCACTTTGCAGTCCCTGCAATTTTCGAATTTACAAGAGCCTGACTATTACGGTGTTTCGATGGCCTTGGGTGCCGTGGAAGTGCGTCTTGATGAACTGGCCAATGCTTATCGTATGCTTGCAAATGGCGGAGTCTGGTCTCCTTTAAGATTTACCGAAGCCGATTCGAAAAAGGCTTCTACGGCACAACGGATTCTTTCGCCGGAAGCCGCTTACATCATTGGTTCTATTTTATCCGATCCCGATGCTCGCTCCATTGGTTTTGGTTGGGACAATCCTTTGGAAACTCCTTTTTGGACCGCGGTGAAAACAGGAACAAGCAAAGACTACCGCGACAACTGGTGCCTTGGTTATAGCGAGCATTATACCGTCGGTGTTTGGGCCGGAAATTTTAATGCGGAAGCGATGAACAAAGTCAGTGGCGTTTCCGGAGTGGGACCGTCCTGGTATGAAATCATGAGTGAACTTCACAGAGACAAACGAAGTTCCGCTCCGGCCCCTCCCGCTCACGTTGTTGAAAAAGAAGTGCGACACGAGTGGGCGCTTCATCCTCACAAGGAATATTTTATTCAAGGCACAGAACCTCAGCAAAACGTGATTGAGACCGCTCTGCAAAAGCGCGTGCAATTTATTTTCCCCGCCGAAGGATCTGTCTTAGTTAAAGATCCTCACATCGATCAGGAACATGTAGCTCTCTTCATTCGCTTTAAAGGTGATGTGCCGTCAAAAAGCCAACTGCTTTGGGATGGAAAAAACTTAGGAGAGGCCATCAGTCCTTTTAAAATTCCTCAGCCCGAAACCGGTCGCCACGAACTTGTTATCGCCAACAACGGTAAAATCCTAGGCAAAGTCCTTTTCACGATTCGTGGAGCTGAGGATTAACGATAGCCCGTTGTATCTGCGGGTTTCCCCGCCTCTTGGACTTCGACAATATATTTCCAGGCATCCGGTTGGCTGCCATCAAGATCGGTAAAACCATAGACTTTGGCTAGTTGTCCGCAAGAAAGACTTTGGCCATTCCAGCGGGCAACTTGCGGATCTTGGGCCAATGCCACAACCGCGCGGCCCACATAGTGAGGAGATTCGGAAATCGCGAAGTGAGGTTGTTTTTTTTGTGGCGTCTCTCCAGTTTGACTCCTTCACCTGATAAATCTCTAACATCTCTTCAGATCTTAACCATCCCGGTGAAAGAACAACCGCAGTTCCCCCATATTTTTTCAATTCATGACCTAAAGAAAATCCCATGCGCAAATTAGCGGCTTTCGCGAGATCATAGAAAAAAGAAACGCGATAATTTTCGTCGTTATACTCTTTAGTGCCGTCGGTGATTTCAACAACAAGGGCTCCTGGATTTTTAATCATCAGTGGCAAAGCGAAATGACTGGTGATGGCGTGTGTATCAATGGCTAAACGCAAAGTGCGAAGTCCATAATCCAGATCGGACTCCCAAACAGTTTTTCCCCACTCCATTTTTGTGGCGCCCCAGATGTCATTCACAAGAATATGCAAAGCGCCCTGTTCTTTTTCTATACGTTGAACAAGTGCTTTCACTTCTTCGGGAATAAGGTGATCCACTTTCACAGCTATCCCTTGTCCACCTGCTTGAGTCACAAGCTCCGCCGTTTCTTCGATAGTTTCTGGACGATTCATTTCCGAACGAGAGGTGCGTGTTGAGCGACCTGTGCAATAAACGGTGGCTCCCGCAGCGCCCAGCTGATTGGCGATACCCCTTCCTGCGCCTCGTGTTGCCCCCGCAACCAATGCAATTTTTCCAGAAAGAGGCTTTTTCATAATTAAGGCTCCGTATCCGCTACGGTGAAAATATTGTCAGAGACAAAGACGACCATCGTCGCTTTCTTACATTCGTCATTCATCTGACGAAGTTTCTCATGAAATTCCGTGAAAAGTTGAAAAGCTTTCTTTTGTTTTTCTTCATCAAACCTGTACGCGCACATATAATATTTCATGGGCTTAAATTTATGTGGATCCGCAACGACGTCAGCCGCAAGTCTTAATCCCACCCGGGCAACGGTAAAGTCATCCGTCGGAGAAAGAACGGCATCCACAGATCCAGGCGCAATATCGTTTTTTTTAAAGGTTTCTAAAACCTGCTCAATATCCTTAAGGGTCACCTTTGGGTCTTTAAGATATTTTTTGATCCAAGCCGGATCTTCCTGATATCCCTCCAATTGACGCATGTTCTGCATCGTCATGCTGAGAGAACTATTAAAAATCGCGTTGTTCACGCGAAGTTCCTCGACATTTGGAAAATAAGAACCTTTGCGGGTCGCAAGAGTTTTTAGGATACCATCAAAAAAAGTTCCCATTTCTTTGTCGTCCACGGAGTTTCGACACGCGAGAAAAATAAAATAATTCTTTTCATCACGCTTCATCTCAAAAGTCTCTGCCACGGCCGCCAGCTTATCGAGAGAAATATGGCGATCCCCATCCAAAACCATTTTTAAAAATGATTTAGAGATTCCGATTTTTTTTGCCAGATACTCTAAAGAAAGTTTTTTTGTCGTTGATTTTAAATACTCAAACTTTTCTTTTAGCAAAGTTCTGTAATCATCGTATTCGTAAAAGCTCTTTGTTTCGTACATGCCTTTAATGGTAGAGGAAGCCTTTCCTACAAACAACCAACTTTGTACGCTCTAGTTCCGAACCTGTTTCCATAACTTTCATGGATTACGGAGGTTCTCCTAGGGACCTTAAGCGCGAATTCTGCCACCAAAGCAAAAACCTAGACGATTTTTCTCTCTCAGAACGTCTTTAACGGGGCTTGGGCTGGAATAAATCTCGCAACAGGACCCTTTCGTGAATTTCGGGAACGTAGGAGGTCTGCCTCATGAAACGAGTGATCGTTTTCTTCTTTGCCTTGGTTTTAACAAAAAATGCTGTCGCAAGCTTGGGGCATAGCCACGACGATGAGTCTTTGGGCTACCAAACTCTATGTATCGGTGAAGGCTGTGTAAACGCATCTATTGAAAATGACACTCTTCCTGAAGATATCACTCCTCAGGCTGAATACATTCAAGCGCGCATTGTTCCGGGAACATTGCCACTGAAAAGAATCACTCTTAGAAACCCTGAAACCGATGAGATCATCACTGTCGATCAAGAAAATCCAGATATCGATTTTATGACGGCAGACGGAGCTTTGGCGGAGAACCTAGAAACAGCGGCCTATGTCCTTATTCCCAACTATTACTTCCCTTCTGATTACCTGCGGCTCGCAGCTAAAAATGGTGGAGGCGGCATTTCTCTTTCCACTTTGACAGTGTGGAACGAGTGCAAAGGAAGTATTATTGGACGTTATGTCGTCGGTGGAAAATGCTCTGCCCGTCCGATTCACCCAAGCCTTATGAACGTGATGCAAAAAGATCTTTTAGGCATTGTTGGCGGAAGCAAAGTTATTCTGGTTCACAAAGGTATTATGGGAGATGCCCGTCACCAGGCTAAAAAAAGTCTGCATAACACAGGTCGCGCCATCGACGTGGCCGAAGTGATTGTTGACGGCAAAAGCTATCAATACTCAAAAGCCGTGGCTTCCGAGAAATCTTCAGAGCGTGCATTTTTCCTTAAGCTCATGGCTGGCTGGGAAGCGGCTGTGAAAAGACACTGCGGTAATACGGTGGCGGCGACCACCATCAACTGGACGAACAAAGATCACCGCAAACACTTGCATTTAGGAACGACTTACAATTGCAAGAACTAAAATCCTCGCAAGAAATCTTGCAGTTCGTATTTTTCCTTTTCTGACAAGGAAAATCCCGGAGGCGGCATTTCGCCTCTTTGGACTAAAGAGGCAATGGTCCCTGTCTGTTGACGCTGCAAAAATCCACGCGCCAGAAACCCGCTTTCATTGTGGCAGTAGATGCACGTCTTAACTTTAAGCTCGTCACGGTCCTCTTTGGTGTGATACCCAAACGGTACCCGCAGGCTCGAATCCTCCTGATCATGTTCAGGTGAATAGCGAATCCGTCCGTAAGTTTTTATACGTAAATTCCACAACTGAATTTTTAATCTGTCCGGCCACTTTAACGACGCCTCGGCGCTTTCACTTAAAGGTCGTAAAGCCCTAGGTCCGTTGTTGTGACAGATAAAACAGCTTGCGCGATATTCCACTCTTTTTTGAGGGAGATCCTTTTCCCAAACCAAGGCACCCGGCTCTAGTTGATAGTATCTTGCCACCATCGGCTTTTGAGTTTTATCGATCACAATCGCAAGACGCTCCCATTTGTCGGCTCCGGGATGGCGGCCGAAATGACTTTGATTCATCATCCACACATCTTGATCTTTACCGGGAATCCAACGGATTTCATTAAAGACCGATGTCAGATCTTTCGTCTTGGACTCTTCTGATTCAATAACGACGGGCTTCGTGTCATTGACGGTTGCAATCAGGCCTCCTGCAGTGAGAAGGCCTGTAATAAACAGCAATTGAGCGGAGAAGCATTTTATTCGTGACATGTGAAATTATACTCTTGAATGTCCACTTTAAGTTTCGCGTAATACCTCGCACCCCAATCATCACCGCAGCGTCCACATCGTCCGCCGTGATTCGTTGCTTTTACGACTTGCAAAGACACTGGATCACCCGCTTCCGAAGACAAGAAATAACCAAGATCATTCTTTACGCCTTTAAACTCAGAGGCAAATTCACCGGTTATTAGTTGCGCGGTCACGTTTTGATCCATATCAAGCTTTTGAAAAAGATCGACATGAATGATTTTTAAAGATTGGTTCTGGTCATTGACGCAGTTTAATTCCCACGTATTAAAAGCCAAGGCCTGTGAAGTTCCACATAAAAAAGCCAAGGCCAACATCCATTTTTTCATTTCTTTCTCCCTTGTTGCGACGTCATTAGCGACGTCGTAGGGTTTAAGTACACCTTTAGGAGAAATAATTAAAATTCATTGTTTTTATGTATCCATTAGAATATTTAATTACTCATGAAAATATCAAATTTAGGACTTCAAGCCTTTACCCAAACAGCGTCAAATCTGAACATCACCCAGGCCGCCAAAGAGTTGGGGCTCACTCAGTCGGCGTTATCGCAAAGAATTGCTCTTTTGGAAAGTGAACTCGAGGTCACGCTTTTTATTCGGGAACCCCGAGGTCTTAAACTGACGGAAGCTGGAGAACGCCTGTTGCGCTTTGCAAGTCTCAATCAAAAGATGGAAGAAGAGCTTCTCACAGAGTTTAAAGGAAGCAAAGAAGAGCTGGCGGGAAGCTTTCGTCTTGCCGGATATTCTTCCGTTTTGCGATCCGTGATTATTCCCGCGCTTGCTGGTTTTTTAAGAAAGAATCCCAAAGTGCACATTGATTTTCAATCTTACGAAATGTTTCAACTTCCAGAGATTCTTAATACTGCTCGCGCGGATTTGATTATCATGGACTATCAATGGAATAAAAAAGGTGTTGCGGAAGCCCGTCTTGGCTTTGAAGAGTTTGTCGTTATCGAAAGCGCCAAGCATGAAACACCTCATGACCTGTATTTAGATCATGGGCCTCTGGACAACGCCACTGAAGAGTTCTTTAGGCAACAACCTCGGGCACCGAAAAATATTCGCAGATCTTTTATGGGCGACGTTTATGGAATTATTGATGGAGTCCAATTAGGACTGGGCCGGGCCGTGATGAGCCGTCACCTTATTGGTGATAACAAACACATACGCATTCTTTCGGGCTACAACAAGTACAAGCGTCCGATGACACTCCATTATTTTGAGCAACCTTACTATTCCCGTCTTATGACAAAGGTTCTTGCCGAACTCCACGATCAAGCACCCCGCTATCTTGAATAAATGCTAACTAGCAGCTCTGTGTAATTCGCAGCATATCTAGACGAGGGTTCTGGGATTTTTTAAATTTATAGAAATCACCAGGGATGGCCATGACTGAATCCGAACGTCAGCTCAGAGCGAATATTCAAGAGTTTTCTGTTTTAGTCAAAAAAGTGGCCAAAGATCCTAAGTCCAAAGACATTCATGAATTGCGAATTCTTTCCCGAAAGTTCCGCGCTGCTCTTTGGATTGTGGAACGAGTTTCAAAAAACGCCATTCCTAAAGGTCTTAAAAAAGAGTTGCGCATTTTAGGAAAAAAACTGGGCACTTGTCGAGAGTTGGATGTTTTACTCAAAGACACCAAAACTTATAATTTGAAGGACAAGAACTCAGAAAAATCTTTAAAAAAAGAACTGCAAGACCTGCAAAAATTTTTAGACAAGTCCTTTTACGGCAAACTTCAAAAAAATCTGGAAGGCTTTCTTGCAAAAATTCACGGAATTTCTCTTCCCAAAAAAGATCTGGTTGTACAAATAAAAAAAGGAATAAGAAAATGGCCCCAGCAAATGCCTGAGGGAAAAAAGGATTTGCATGAGATCCGCATTGAAACAAAAAAGATGATTTATCGATTGGAATTTCTTGGTATTCAAGCGCCCACACTCAAGGCCCTGCAAAAAAGTTTGGGGCGCACTCATGATCTTGAAAGCCTTAAAAAAAGTGTAGGCTCTCATAAAAAACTGGACAGGGACTTAAAGGCGCTCCGCAAGAAGGCCGAGCCCTCCTATAAAAGAATTATCGCAAGTTAAAATCCGACAACATCTGCGTTAAAGCGGAATCTAACTGTACAAGCGTTCTCCGCAGGCCTACTGTGAACGTAGGAGGCTTCTATGAAAAAAGACAGTTGGAATCCCTCTCAATACGAAAAATTCAAAAATGAAAGATCCCAACCCTTCTTAGATCTTCTTGATTTAGTACAGCCTTTTTCTGAGGGGAATGTGATTGATCTCGGCTCCGGAACCGGTGAACTCACCAGCCTTATGCATGACACCTTTAAGCCGCGTGCGACGGTGGGCTTTGAGTTGTCTGATGCGATGTTAGAAAAAGCAAAAAGGTTTTCTAGACCCGGCCTTTCTTTCGTACAGGGAAATATTGAAAACTGGAAACCTAACAACACTTATGATCTCGTGATCTCTAATGCCGCCATTCAATGGTGCAGCGATCACGTTGAGATTTTTGGTAAAATAAAAAGTGCGCTAAAGACCGGTGGCCAGATCGCCGTACAAATGCCGATGAACCACGACTACCCCACTCACGTTTTAGCCAAGAGCCTGAGCGAAGAACCTGAATGGTCTCATCTTCTAAAAGGACAAACTTATAACAAGTTTGACGTCATGCTCGCACCGGAAGACTATGCGCGCCTGCTCTTTAAACTTGGATTTAAAGAACAGAATGTTTTTGTGAAAGTGTACGGACACACGCTTGAATCGCGCGAACAAGTCGTGGAATGGGTGAAAGGCTCTATGCTCACTCATTTTCAAAGCCGACTTTCCGAACAGGACTATGATAAATTCTTAAATGAATTCCGCGAACGGCTTTTTAAAATTCTTCCTGACGAGCGACCGTTCTTTTATCCCTTTAAAAGAATATTTATTTGGGGACGACTCGATAAATAAAAAAGGCGCTGAAACCAGCGCCTTTTTTTTATTGCTCAACAGCGGCTTCTTCAAACTTTCTTTCTCTGCGATCGAAGAAAGCAAAAAGACTGTATACGCAAGGCACGACGTACAATGTAAGGAATGTCGATACCAACACCCCACCGATCACGGCAATGGCCATGGGCTGACGAGCTTCGGCTCCAGGACCGAAACTCATTGCCGCAGGTACGGCGCCTGCGATCGTCGCAAAAGACGTCATCAAGATCGGTCTTAAACGTGTCGGACAAGCTTCAATCAACGCCTTGTTCACATGAACATGCTCTTGATCGCGTCTTTGGTTTGTGAAATCCACCAGCAAGATCGAGTTCTTTTTCACGATACCCATCAGCAAAATCAAACCGATCATACTGAAGATATTTAACGATTGCCCACCAATCAAGAGAGCCAAGAATGCTCCCGAGAAACTAAACGGCAGCGCCATAAAGACTGTGATCGGATCAATAAAGCTATTAAACTGCGACGCCAAGACCATGTACGCGACGACAAATCCCAACACCAGCGCAAAGATCAAGCTTATGAAACTCTTTTGGAATTCTTCCGCCGATCCACTTAACTGAACTTGATAACCTTGTGGCAAAATCTTTTTTGCCACTTCTTGGGCTTTATCAACGGCTTGCTGTTGGCTTAGACCTTTTCCGATATTTCCGAAAATCACGATATTACGCTGACGGTTCTTACGAGAAATACTCGACGCCACCGCAGATTCTTTGATGTCAACAACATCAGCAATCGGAACAAGTTCGCCACGGTTGTTACGAACTTTTAGTTCTTTAATGCGATCTTGCGGAGATTTTCCGTTTTCCTGCATCTTCACACGAATGTCGTAACGGTGTCCGCCCTTTTCATAGCTGCCAACGACCACGCTTCCCATCATGGCATTCACAACCTCACCGACGGCAATAACACTCACGCCGCGGTCAGAAGCTTTTTGACGGTTCGGAACGATTTGCACTTCCGGTGCTCCGCCTTGATAGTCCGAGTTCACATCCGTCATGATGTTTTGTTTTTTGACTTCTTCGACGATCTGTTCAGAATATTTTCCCAGCTCGTTCCAATTCGGACCCTGAATACTGAACTCCACCGGGAAGCCTTTACCGCCGCCGCCGCCAAAACCTTGCGTGGACGGATCTTGCACTTGAGGTTTGGAATCAGGAATTGTCTTATTTAAATACTCGCGAACGACTTCGATAAATTCCTGCTGACTTAATTCCTTCTTTTTCACGGCATCTTTACCGCGCTTTCCTTTTGGTTTTAAGTCGACAAAGATAATCGCATTATTCGCTTCACCACCTGTGAAACCGCCAGCCGCAACGAATGAAGCATTCACTTCGGAGCGCTTATGCAAGAAGTCTTCGATAATTTTTACTTTTTCATCCGTAAAAGAAATGGCCGACTTCGGAGGATTGCTGATTTGAATCATTAGTGAGCTCTGATCTTGTGCCGGTTGGAACTCCCCTTTAAGGAAAGCGACCGACGAGAAGCTCAAGATAAAGAACACTAAGGAAGCAATAATGACCTTCCAGCGATTTCTTAAAGCGACATCCAAAGATTTTGTGTACACGTCACGCAACTTATCAAAGCCCGCTTCGAATCCTCGGCCCAAACGAGTCTTACGATGGCCCGATTCGACGAATTGCGATGCACGCATCGGTGTTAACGTCAAAGCTTCCAGCAATGAGATCATCACCGCCGCACTCATGGTCACACCAAACTGGAACAAGAAGCGACCAATCAAACCTTCCATGAAAGCAATCGGCAAGAAGATCGCAACCAGTGAAACCGAAGCTGCCATGGCGGCAAATGTGATCTCGCGGGCTCCGACTAAGGCCGCTTCCCGACGCTTTTTCCCCATCTCCAAGTGACGGATGATATTCTCTAAAACCATGATGGCATCGTCGACGACAATACCGATGGCGAGACTCAGTCCCATCAATGTAAAGATATTCAGGGTAAAGCCGGCAAAATAAAGAATGATGAAACTTCCTAAAACCGAAGTCGGGATCGCAAGCAAAACGTTGAACGTCGATGACCAAGATCCCAAGAACAACCAGCACACCAAAGAAGTCAAAAGAGCGGCCAACACCAATGTCAAAACAAGTTCGTGAACGGATTCTTCCACGAACTTCGTACCGTCATAGTTCACAACAATCTGTGTGCCTTCAGGCAACGTCTTTTGAATCTCCGCAATACGCTCCTTCACAGCATGCGCAACGGAAACCGCATTGGAACCACGCTGTTTAACAACGCCCAGACCGACCGCTGATTTTCCGTTAGCACGGGCAAATTGCACGACGTCGACCATGCCCTCCTTAAAATCAGCCACTTTCCCCAAAGAAATGGGATTGTAGTTCGGTCCCCCACCGCGAGTGTTCACAAGAATATTATCAAACTGCTCAAGCTTCTTTGCTTCACCCAAGGTGCGCAGAGAGTATTCTGTCTTATTGTATTCCGAACGACCCGCAGGAGGTTCCGCATGTTCAGAACGTAAAGTATTGATCACGTCCGTCACAGACAACGCATACTTATTTAAGTCTTTATTACGAACCCACACGCGCAAGTTAGGCTCTAAGTAACCTGGCATCCATAAGTTACCAACACCAGGCACTGTCGTAAGACGGTCACGGATATGATCTTTCACGAAGATCATCATCTCTTCCATCGGCATTGTGGAACTGGAAAGAGACAACCACATGATTGGGAAATCTTCCGGGTTGATTTTCATCACGGTCGGAGGATCCATATTACGAGGCAGGGCCGCTTGAATTTGCGACATCTTGGCTTGAACGTCTTGGAAGGCCACATCGATATTGCGTTCCAAATCAAACTCAATCGTCACGTCAGCCGAACTGTTACGCGCAATGGATGTGATATTTTTAACGCCTTGAATACTGATGAGAGCATCCTCAATCGGATCGATCACATCGGCTTCCATCACCTCAGGAGCGGCACCTTCGTAACGAACGGACAACGCAATTACAGGGAAATCCACGTCGGGAAGTTCACTCACCCCCATACGCATAAAGCTGATCGCACCAAAGACGATCAAACCAAACATGAGCATCCACGCAAAGACGGGTCTACGGATGGATAAATCGGATAAAGTCATTTTTCTAATCTTCCTTCACAGCCGGCGCTGTGATTTCTGCTGAAGCAATTTGCAAACGAATCAAATCAAGTTGAACGGCGAAACGGGCCTGGTCCAAACTGCGGGCGGCCGTACGGAAATCAGTCAAAGCCTGTTGCACGTCAATATTGCGTGAAAGACCGCGACGGTAATCTCTTTGCATCACTTGATAGTTCTTTTCCGCAAGGCTTGCGGATTTTTCCAAAGCTTCCACTTGTTTTTGTCTTGTTTGGAAAGTTTCATAATAAGAAGAAATTTCCTGAGCGGCCTGGCGACGGATGCGGCTTAAGTTTAAATCCGCTTCCATTCTTTTTGAAGCCGCCTCACGCACTTTACTTTGCGTGGAGCCGCCTTCAAAAATCGGCAAAGTGAAACGGAACTGCAAATCCCAATTCAAATCTTCGGTGAAACCTTCGGGACGTTTAAAATAATAATTGCCCGTCAAATCCAAAGAAGGCCAATGCGCTCCCTTAGCAATGGAAACTTCTTCTTCCATGGCACTGAATTGTTCGCGAGCCGCTTTAACATCGTAACGTTCTTCCACGCGTTTTAAATAATCAGCCAAAGGGGCGAGTTTTTTCCCCCCCGCCAAATTCGGGTCATTTAAAACTTCTTCTGAAGACAATCCCGTCACGAAAGCGAAATTTTCTCGGGCCATGCGGAGTTGACCGCGATTGAGCTGAGCTTCGGCCTTCAACGCTGCCTCTGTGGATTGCGCCGTTAAAACTTCATTGGAGTTCGATTCTCCACGACGAGCACGGGTTTGCAATTCAGAGACACGGTCTTCATAAAGTTTCACTTGGACATCGAGATTTTTAAGATCTCTCTCTAAAGTCAAAACACTTAAGTACGCCGTTGCGACATCTTGATAGAGCTGCACCATAGTTAGGTTGCGAAGTTCTTCTTGAGAAGCCACCAAATCTTTTTGTTGGCGGAGACCTGCAAACTCTCGAAGCCCCCGAAACAAAACCTGGTTCGCCGAGAGATTGATCGTCGTCTGCTTCTCAGGAAAAAATTCCCGCGCCACCGGATCAGAAGGCCGCGGTTGAATCATGTGAGTCGCATTAAGCGCCACCTGAGGATAGAGTCCGCCACGAACCTGGGACACTCTTTCTTGAGACTGAACCAGGCGTTCTTTACTGAGCCCCACCGTCTCGTTTTTTTGCAAAGCGGACTGAAAGGCTTCTTGTAGAGTGGCAGCAGGTGCGGTTTTTACAGATAAGATAGAAAAGACAAATAGAAACAATTTTAAATTAGTACACATGATCAACATTCTTACCAAGGTCTTTGAATTTTCAAAACAAAGATTTTTAACATACTAAAAAGTATGCTTGCGTCATGCGCACTTCAATCCTACAGAGGAGCTGAAGCCGATGGTTCCGGCCATAATCGGATTCTAATCTCTTCCGTTGTCACGGCTCCAAGGTCTTTGGTGATCTCTTTAGACACGCATTGGCGGAGTTTTTTAGTAAATGCACTTCTCAACCGACCTAAAAAATGGGGGTCGGCAAAAAGGACCAAGTCATCAAAAGCGCCCTGCTGTCGAGAAATCTCCAAAAAGTCCGATATCTTTTTGGCGAACTCCTGCGCCACTCGTTCCGTCGGTGATTGAGGTCCCACAAGGCGAGTTCCATGGGACATAACGCTTGAAAAAACTCCGGGCTTATCTGCATTGATTTCCTGAGCCTTCAAACGACCTCGTGGGTTTTCCAGTTTAGTGACGAATTCCACATCACTGCTCTGTTTATTTGCGTATTCAAACACTTTTGCCTCGGTTCTGCATGCTACAACTATCCAGGTTTTCATGTTCATCCTCGCTTTTCTTCTATGATACGAAGCTCTGCCAATTCTCTCAAGATGACCCCTCACACTGGACTGTTAAATGACGTTTTGAGTTTCAACGTTCTTCGCGAGATCATGAAAAAACTGAGCTGAGTGTACGGAGGAAACTATGATTGAAAAGCTGACTCATGATGATCTCTTACGTCTCACCTCTGTCCAGGATGGGCCGTGCATTTCGATATACATTCCCGGCATGCCAGAAAAAACTCTTCAACTTGAATACGAAGCCCTCGTGCGCAGAGCGACTTACCTTCTCTCTTTCGATCCCCGCGAAGAGCTGCGTGAAAATCTTTTGCAAACGCTTTATAAATTTAATCCTGCAGAACCGCTGTCGTCCCGGGAGCAAGGTCTTGCGATCTTTGTTAACAAACATTGGAACGGCTATTTCATTGCGAATCATGAAATGCCTTCCAAAGTCGTGGTGGCGGAAACTTTTCATCTCAAACCTCTGCTTGAAGATTTGCAGGGAGATCACACCTATCATGCGCTTGTTCTCTCTGCAGAAGAAGCTTTGCTTTTAAACTGCGATGGCGGAACGGGTACGGAAGTGCACACTTTCTTGTTTCACCAGGGACAGCACAGCAATAGCATTCACTGGAAACACCACGATGAGTCCGAGACCGCGCAAATTCCCCACTTAAAATCCCATCTGCGCGGACGTGGCTCCCAAGATACGCAGTTTAAGAAAAAATCCGGTGCGAAACTTTTTTTGCGCTGGATTGAAGCCAAGATCAGCAAAGAACAGGGGTATAAAACACTGCCTCTTTTTGTTTTTACCAATGAAACGTTTTTTACCGCCTACAAAGAAGTAAGCACACACCCGGCTCCGGTTCTTTGTAAAATCGATCCAAGCAAAGGCATGCCTCGCATGGAGGCCTTGATTCATCAGGCGAATTTGCACATCCAAAACAATATGACTAAGCATAAAAATCTTTCGACCATGGAGATGGAAGAATTGGCCCGTCAGAAAAAAGTCATCGATGATCTGATCAAAATTTCACGGGCGGCCCTGAACGGCAAAGTAAAAACATTATTCCTTCGCAACAACAGCGAGATCTGGGGGCACTTGCATCGCCGGAGCAGTCAGATTACTTTTCACGAAAAACAGATAGACTCTAAAGACGATGATATTTTAGACGATATCGCGTGTGAGGTGATCCGTCACGGTGGCGAGGTCATCGTATTGACCGATAAAGACATGCCGACACAGTCCCCTGCGGCGGCGATTTTAAACGCTTAAATTATTTGGCGTGAAGAGCCGAGTAAATCAGCCCTTGTCCGAGTGAAGCTTGGGCTGTTTCAACTTTGGGGATTTTTAGCGCCTGCATATATCCCAAAACCAAGGCGAGATTTGAAATATCAGAAACTCGGTAATCACTTTCAATTTGCGAATCTTGCAAAAAAACCCGTTGCTTCAAAGCTTCATCAAGCTCACCTTGCGCAAATTCCGAAGCATTTTTCTTCGTTTGCTTTTGCACAGACATCGAAAGAACGCCTCCCACACCAATCCAGCGTGCATGAGGTGCTTTTTCTTTAAAGAACGCAGGAACATTTAAATACGCATGATTTTTAGCCAACTGCAAAGCGGCTTCTCGCTGCCGACCGATAGGATTGGGCGAAGAGACCTCTTTGGGGTTTTTAAACTGCAGAACCTCAAGAATTTTATTTTTGAAAGTCACCGAAGCAAGATTTCCCTGATAAATATGCACTTTTCCATGCTCTCGGGAATACATCTGCATGGAGCCTCCGCCAATATCCCAAACCACAATGGAGTCATCCGCAGAAACTTTCTTTTGTGCCAGAGCCGACCAAAAACCCAACTCGGCTTCCCTCTCTTGGGAAATAATATTCACGGGAATCTTAAGCTCCCTAGAAATTTTTTGGGCGATGTCTTTGCCGTTTTTAGCCACTCTAAAGACAGAGGTTGCCACCGCATAGATCTTCCCTACTTCCAATTCTTTCATTTTTTTGACGAGGCCCCGATAACGAGGCAGAGCTTCACTAATAACAGGCACTGGAATTTCGTTGTTCGGAGATTTTTCTAAAGCCTCATTCAGAGCAATAGGAAGACGCTCTTCGTAGATCACTTCAATAATTTGTTTTTTACAGACATCGACAAGAGCCGCAAAAGCTTTCGTTGTTCCGGATCCAAAATCCAAAGCACCTTGTTTTTCCTGGCAGTTACCGGCAAAGCTGATGTCTCCAAAAAAAACAAATGCGCTCAGTATTAAAACATATCTCATCATCAATCGCCGCCCCAAGTTTGATCTGCAAGTTCTAGATAATGATTTTCTTTTTGGAACATTTTTTCAAGATCATCGCGGGCCTGTTTTGTTTTGGCGATCATTTCGTCCGGATTGTCTCTTCTTTGGTGCAGGTCCTTAATCATTTCCAGGTTGTGATCGCGAAAGATATTCGCAGCCACAACGCTTTGGTAGGCAGGCCACCCGAGAGCACGCAAGACGGAAGAACCCATACGCAAGGAAGACTCAAATGTTTCACGCTCGATCACCTCGACCTTCCGATCCATCAACAAATACATATGATTGACGTTGCGGGCGCGGGCATAAATTTTTAGATGCGGAAATGTTTCTTTAGCCAGATCCACGAGCTTGAGGCTGTCCTCCACATTATCAATGGCGACAATTAAAATTTGCGCTTGATGAGCGCCCGCAGACTCTAACAAGTCCATTCTCGTCGCATCACCATAATAAACTTTAAAACCAAAGCGGCGAAGCATTTCAATTTGACTGGGTTCATGGTCAAGAACTGTGGCTTTAATACGATTGGCATAAAGCAGGCGACCGATGATCTGACCAAAACGACCGAAGCCCGCGATGATCACGGGATTGTTTTCGTTTTCAATCTTGTCGTCTTCCATGTCTTCTTTTCTTTCAAGAAACTGCAGCAAAATTTTATCATAGAAAAGCACCACTAAAGGTGTCATCAACATGGACAAAGCGACGATAGCCACCAAAGTTCCCACCAAATCCACATCCAGGATTTTAAATCCTTGCGCAGCTCCCAATAAGACGAAGGCAAACTCCCCGACTTGTGAAAGAAGAAGTGCAAAAAAAGGAAGCTGTTTCGATGGGATTTTAAAAGCCATTCCGAGGAGGGCATGAATGATTGTTTTTACAACAAACACCAAAAGTACCAAACCGATGAAAATTCCCGGGCTTTGCAAAACTTTATAAAGATTCACGGACATACCGACGGAGATAAAAAACAATCCCATCAGCAGACCTTTAAAAGGTTCGATGTCTGTCTCTAGAGCGTGGCGATATTCACTGTCAGCTAAGAGGACACCTGCCATAAAGGCTCCTAAGGCCATGGAAACTCCCAGTTGCTGCATCACGAACGACATGCCGACAACCAAGAATAATGCAAAGGCCGTGAAAATTTCACGCAGGTGTTGAGCCGCAATCCAGCGCAAAAGAGGGCGCAATAAAAGTCGGCCTCCGATAACCATTAAAAGCAAAACACCGATGACACGCAAAACTCCCAACAGCGGACTGCCCTCTTGAGTTTCGGTAATTTTCGCTGTCGTCACCATCAAAGGCAGGATCGCGATCATCGGGATGACCGCGATGTCTTGGAAAAGCAAAATAGAAAAAGCAGATCTTCCGGACGTTGTCGCCATCAAACGGCGCTCGCCTAAAAGCTGCAAGCCAATGGCCGTTGACGAAAGTGCGAAGGCCATTCCAATCAAAGCTGATGCCGAAGCGGAAAGTGGAAAAAGAAGGTAAGCTCCAAAAGCAATCACCACACTGCCTACTAAAACCTGCAATCCGCCCAGTCCAAAAATTGAAATGCGCATCTCCCAAAGTTTTTTAGGTTCCAATTCCAGACCGATAATGAACATCAAAAGCACGACACCAAATTCGGAAAGGTGCATGATGTCTTCGACTCGCTTGATGAGTCCCAAGCCAAAAGGACCGATGATAAGTCCGGCCAAGAGATATCCCAGAACAGAACCAAAACCCAGACGCTTGCAGATCGGCACGCAAATCAAAGCGGCCACAAGAAAAATCAGAATATAATAAAGCCCGCTTGCTTCCATTAAGGACACCCACAGTACATCAATAAGGTTTGTCGAACTTTTTCGGCATGCATAAGAACTTCTTCGTGAGTCGCTTTCCCCGTCGAATGCATTACCAGAGGCGTTTGCCAATTCATGCCGCACACTTTGACGGTTTGCTGATAAGGCGCAAGAAAGGGTTCAATGTTTAATTGTGAATTGCCCGGATCAGCCAAGCCTCCGGTCGTCAAAGACAAAAGAAAATCTTTCCCCTGCAAACGAGAACCATCCGGACCATAAGCGAAATCCCGGCGCAAAACTTCGTCGCACCACAGTTTAAGTAACGGCGGCATACTGAACCAATAAAACGGATGCTGCCACACCACAAGATCATGTTCCATGAGCAGTTCTTGTTCACGGTCGACTTTGATATGAAAGTACGGATACTCTTCGTAGAGATCATGCACATGCACGTTATCAAGACCCCGCAGAGAATCCATGATCGTGCGATTGACTCGGGATTTTTTTGAAAACGGATGCGCAAAAAGTACCAAAGCTTTTTTCATGGCTCATCCTAGCCCAGCACCAAGTCGTGGTCAAATGGGGCAAGTGTCCCAGAGCGAAAAGGGCAGATTTCCCTCTGGACTTCGTCCGCTGCCGCTGTGATCGCGAAAGGCCTGGCATCTTTCCTGCTCTCTTCTATTCAGTGCTTACCAACAACCACAAAAAGGAGTGAACATGGAAACGACACCCAACGATTTCAAAAACAGCATTGGCAATATCAAAGAGAACGTCAAAAAAGGCGTGAAGCAGGAACTTCAAAGCAGCGGTTGGGAAGATCGCTACCATGCTGTTCAGGACAAAGCGCGTGAAGCTATGGATGTATCCGAAGATTTTGTAAAAGCTCATCCTTATTACACAATTCTTGGAGCGGCCACTGTCGGCTTTGTTGCTGGCATGTTAATCCGTCGCAACCAATAAAAACAAAAACCGGGAGGTGCTGCAAAGCCCTCCCCTTCAGCTTAGGAGTTTTTCTATGCAATGGATAGCCATGATTGTCTCGTTTGTTGTCGGTCGTCTGAATGCCAAAGCTCGTAGCCTGCGTGAAACCGCCGAAGAAGTTTTTGATGAAGTCAGCCGCAAAAGTCGCAAAGTGGTCTCGCTGACTTTGGCAGGACTTTGCGCGGTGATTCTTTTCTGCGGTGGATTTTTTATTGCTCTGCTTAATGGAACAACTCAATACGATCGCACCGGCGCCGTCACTTGGACCGCCACCCTCAGCGCAGGTATTGGCCTTATCGCCATTGCAGTTATTACATTTGCAATTGTCTTCTTACGCGCGTGGCCCGGCGCTCGTCATCCCCATCATAATCACACAGCACCTCATCATCGTCGCCATGAAGCAATACCGCCCTCTTCCTTAGAAACGGCGATGTCCGCTCTTGTCATGGATTTTGTGCGCGAAAGAGAACTCCGCCGCTCGCGCCGTGAAACCCGCAGAGCTGAACGCGCAGAAAAAGCCTGGCGCCATACCAAAACTGCTGAACAAGAATCCCCCACAACAGGTTCGTCACCGCTTCACTGAAGACGGTGATGCGTTTTGCGATATAAAGTTTTTCGATCTATTCCTAAATCACGGGCCGTCTTTTCGCGTGCGCCTTTATTGAATTGAAGAGCATATTCAATATATTGACGGCTCAGCTCCTCAAGAGTCACCAACCGGCCTTCTTTTTGACAAAGTCGATCAAAGGCATTTTCAAAAGAAGGATTGCGCCGCTGTCCACTTTCCAAATCTTTGACAGAAATTTCAGAATGCGAACTTAAAACCACCGCACGCTCTATGGTGTTTTCAAGCTCCCGCACGTTTCCCCACCAGGAATGAGACAAGAGGTAAGAACTGACATCTGCGGTAAACCATTTTTCCGCCGAATGATGCTTCAGAGAATATTTTTTTAGAAAATATTTGGCCAAAGGCAAAATATCTTCCGCTCGATCCCGCAAGGGCGGAATTTCTATGGGAATTACATTCAGACGAAAATAAAGATCTTCGCGAAACTTTTTATGTTGCACGTCTTCGCTAAGATCATTATGAGTTGCTGCCAGAATGCGAATATTCAAGGAACGATAGTGATTTTCTCCGACTCTTTTAACTTTCTTTTCTTGAAGCACACGTAAAAGCTTGGCTTGCAAATGCAAATCCAAATCTCCGACTTCATCTAAAAACAAAGTACCGCCGTTGGCTTCTTCAAAAAGACCGGGCTTTGCCAGCGTCGCTCCCGTGAATGCTCCTTTGGCATATCCAAAAAGTTCCGACTCCAAAAGCTGATCGGGAATCGCGGAGCAGTTGATGGGCACAAACGTCTCGCGGTTTCGCGCGCTCAAATCGTGAATCATGCGCGCGACGACTTCCTTGCCTGTTCCACTTTCTCCTGTGATAAGCACATTGGCAGAGCTTGCGGCGACTCGACGAGCCACACTCAACACCTCTTGGAAGCGCGGACTCTGCGCAATGATTTGCGGATTCTCCGTCACAGTGGAGCCCTCCATTCACACCAGTTTTGCTCAGGCACACTTCGGCCTTCGTCGATAAAATCCAAAACCTCCATGACGGCCCTTGCGAGATTCGTGGTCGATGCGGGATTTTGACCGGTCACCAAACGACCGCTTTTAACAACGTGAGGAGAAAACCGCGGTGACGACGTGTGATGTGCACCTCGCTCTTCCAATTTGCTTTGCAATAAGAACGGCACGGCTTTTTCCATACCCACAGTTTCTTCTTCCTCATTCGTGAAGCTTGCGACTTCGTGACCTTTCACAAGATACGCTCCCGATGACAGGCGCACGTTCACCAAACCTGCGGCGCCATGACAGACGGAGCTGACGACACCGTTGTTTTCAAAAATTTCCGCCGTCAGTTTTTGCAATTGCAGATTTTCTGGAAAATCAAACATCGCGCCATGCCCGCCTGCAAAATAGATCACGCCATAATCTTTGCCACTCACCTGCCAAGGCTTCATGGTGTTTTCGATTTTACTAAGAAACTCTTCGTCGTTCATCCACGTGGCATTAATGGGATCGTCCATCTTCACGCCATCTAAGGGAACCTCGCCGCCCAAGGGACTGATCACATCAATATCGTAATTCCATCGTGCGAATTCATCATAGGCATGAGTGATTTCCGAAAGATAGGCTCCCGTTTTGTGGCCGGTGTTTCCGAGCTGGCTCGCACTCGTTAAGACAAAAAGTATCTTCTTATGACGCATAAAAAGTCCTCCTTGCAAAAACAAACTACCACCAGCATCTCGCACCCAGAGGAGGAACTCAAATTTTCCGAGGGGACTTGCGAATCAACAATTAAATGTCGAAGAACTTTTTAAGGTCTTCAATAGACATAAGACCCACGGCGACTTCGCCGTCTTCTCTTTGCAAAGTAGGAACCGAGCCCGTGCCTAAGAGCTCCCACTCCCTTTGCCAAACATCAGCAAGACTCTCACTCGCCGTATCCACGCGCAAATCCGGCATGCCAAGATCGCGTGCTAAATCAATCAATAACTTTTCATTCGAAATGTCTTCCCCGTTCACCCAAAACTCACGTCCAAGAGTGTGACGATAAACAAGAGCCAACATCGCGTCTTTTTTCTGAGCCGCTATCACGTATTGAATCGCACGAAGTGTGTTCGGCTTTCCAAGTGGGAACGAAATTTCAATCTCAGGAGCAACCTCTCGGACCTGCAAAACTTCGCGCTCTAAGGCACGACTTAAAGAATAATTCGCGATCTCCATAGGCACCGAGAGACCTTGGGAATGCTGAACACCTCTCCATTCGACCAGAGAATTGAGATGCAAAGCCACCAAACGCTCTTCCAAAGCGTAGCAAAACGGGCAATTCAGATCGCTATACAGGTTCGCTCGGTAACGCATTTCGCCTCCCTCTTAAGTCTAGTTTAACTCTGAAGGACGTCAAGTCCTCGTCGGGGACTCCGATCTGATTTGCAACAGTCAAAATCATTTCTTGGAGTCACGACTATGACAATTCAACTCATGTCTTTTATAGCGAGCTTATTCTTGATCACTCCCGCATTCGCTCAAAATGCACCTCCCCTTGCCGATCTTTCTAAATACGATTACGTCGACCCAAAAAGAGAAATTCCCACAAAGGCTTTGGAAAAGGCTCTGACGTACTACGATGTTTACTACAATAAAATTTCCAATAAAAACTATCTGACAGTGATCGATTTCACTCAGGCCTCCAACAACAAACGCATGTACGTGGTCGATATGAAATCCGGCGCTGTGACTCGTTATCTGGTGGCCCACGGAAAGGGTTCCGACCCCAGCCACACCGGAATGGCGAAGAAATTTTCCAATGTCGAAGGTTCCAATATGTCTTCAATCGGTATGTACGTGACCGGCGGTGAATACAGTGGTAAGCATGGTCGCTCGATGCGTTTAGTGGGATTGGAAAAAACCAACGACCAAGCCATGGATCGTGCGATCGTCGTGCACGGCGCGTGGTACGTGGACCCACAATACAAGCCCTTGGGTCGCAGTCAGGGCTGCCCCGCTGTGGAAGAGAAGTATATCAATACTCTTGTGACGCAGCTTAAAGGCGGCAGCGTTTACTACATATGGGCGGGACAAAACTAGTTAGGAATTTTTCGTGGAGCTTTTGTATAAGGATGAACATTTTATCGCTGTGAATAAACCTTCCGGCTTTCATGTTCATCCCCACGAAAACGTTCAGCACCGCGTTTCTCGAGATAAAATCTGTCTTTATCACGCTCGTCGTATGATGAAGCAACATGTGTATCCTGTGCATCGCTTAGACGCAGGCACAAGTGGCGTGTTACTTTTCGCTCTTTCTTCAGAATCCGCAGGAAAACTTTGTAAGCTCTTTACCGAACGCGCCACTTTGAAAACGTATCAAGCCGTTGTGCGCGGTTATGTAAAGGAAGCGGGAGACATCGAAATTCCTCTGGAACTGGATTCCACTGGGGATCTTGTCGAAGCACGGACCAGCTTTAAGCGCTTAGGGACCGTGGAGTTTCCCGTGGCCGTCGGGAAAAAATTTCCCACGGCTCGCTACTCTTGGGTGGAGGTCACTCCTCACACGGGTCGCTATCATCAGATCCGCCGTCACTTCAATCGCATTTCTCACCCTCTTTTAGGTGACGCCGTTCATGGCGATTCTCACCACAATCGATTCTTTAGAAACCATATAGGAATTGAGGGGTTATGCCTTAAAGCTTTGCGCCTGGAGTTCACTCACCCGTGGAGTGGCGAAGCGGTTTCGATCGAGGCTCCCCCTTGCGAAAAGTGGAAGAAAATTCAACTTTTGTTTAATCACACGGATGCGCCACAAAACCCCCTGAATTCCCTTTGACCTCCCTCTAGAGCGGGCGTAGATATGGTCCCCGTTTTAGAGGTAATTCATGACCAAAGCGCAAGCTCTTCACAAGCTAATGATTGTGATCGGCCTTCTTTTTATTTTGCTTGTCTCCATGCAGTCTCATTCCGCTCCTTTGCATCACAAAATGCAGGTGGAGATTTATCCAGGATTGAAGATGCTGAAGGCGGAGGACACGCTCACTTTTCCGAAAGATTCTCCTCGCAAATTAAGCTTTTTGCTGCACAAAGATTTGCGCATTACGGTCACAAGTGCTGATGACTCTTTGACACTTCTTCATGCTGGAACTGCGAACGAACCGTACTCTGAATACGGTTTGCAATTGGGAACTCAGGACAACAAAGTTTCGGTGAGCTACTATGGTGTGATTTACGATGCTGTTGTGAACGACAGCAGCAATGGTTTGATTGCCCCTGAAGGAGCAACTCTCTTTGGTAGCACTTACTGGTATCCGTTTTTCTTAGACACGCAAAAAAGTTTTGATGTGACTGTGCAAACTCCGGCGGAATGGCGTTCTTTAGTGCAAGGCCAAATTGCCAGCACTCAAGTTGCTAATGCCATTCGCACATCTCGCTTTGTTGAAATTTATCCGCAAGAAGAGATCTATTTGGTGGCGGGTCCTTTTCAAAGTTATGAAACCGATGTTGCAGGAAAAAAAATCCAAGTTCTTTTACGTAAAGCCGATCCCTCTTTAGCACAAACTTTTCTATCTCTGGTTCCTGAATATCTTGAGCACTATAGCAACACCATCTCCCCTTATCCGTACTCCAGCTTCACCGTTGTAGAAAACTTCTGGGAAACAGGTTACGGAATGCCTAGCTTTACTTTGCTAGGACCTACGGTGATCCGCTTGCCGTTTATTTTAAATTCTTCTTTGCCACACGAGGTTTTGCACAACTGGTGGGGTAATAGCGTTTACGTTGATTATGAAAAAGGCAACTGGAGTGAAGGCCTCACGACTTACATGGCGGATTACTGGCAACAAGAAAAAGTCGGCAACGACCGCGGCTATCGTATGAATGCTTTGATCAATTACGGTGATTTTGTTTCTGCAAATGCCGGAAAAGATTTTCCCGTGCGCCAGTTTAAAGGCCGCCATAATTCCAGCTCTCAAGCTGTGGGCTATAGCAAGTCCATGATGATCTTTCACATGTTAGAGTTTAAATTCGGCAAAGATCTTTTTAAGAAAGCGCTTCAAGATTTTTATACTGAGAATCTGTTTCAACGCGTTTCTTTTAATGAAGTTCAAAAAAGCTTTGAAAAGATCACGAGCCAAGATCTGCAGGGCTTCTTCGCGCAATGGCTTGATCGCACCGGTGCTCCCAAAGTTGAACTGACAGACGTGAAAGTCATGAGATGGTTGGACGGCTCTTACAGCACCACTTATCTGCTTTCTCAAAAACAGGCTGAAATGTACGACTTGTCTATTCCTGTAGTTTGGAAGTTAGAATCTGGAGAGGAAATTCGTCAGCTTGCTCGGCTCACCGATAAGTCTGGTGTCTTCTCATTGGTCAGCCGTTCCAAGCCCGTGCATATTTCTGTCGATCCCGATTTTCATATCTTCCGCGATCTTTATTTAGAAGAACGTCCTGCCACCTTATCCTCCGTTCTTGGCAGCGCTTCAGTGAATTTTTATTTTGATAAAGAAAATCCTGATGCCGAAAAGTTTGCACAATCTTGGGCTCAATCCGCCGAAGGCAAAAGCACGTTCACAGCAGTGACAGACTCTTTGCAGATCGCTTCGGAAGGAGCGTTAGTTTTTGTCGGAGACAAAGAAATCTTTGCTAATTTTATGAAGGCTCAACTTCTGGATCAAAAATTTACTCTGACTGACAAGAAGATGACGATTGACGGTCAAGAGTTCTTGCTTGAAAACACAAGCACGGTTTTAGTCACAAGACTAAAGAGCAATCCTGCCCAACCCATCGTGTGGGTTCGCTGGAGCAAAGACAACAACCCTGCCGAGTGGGCCGGTCGCCTTACGCACTATGGAACCTTTGGTATCCTGGTTTTCCAAGGTCGCCCCGCTGTTCTAAAAAGCACATGGCCTGTGCTGCAATCGCCTCTGCAAAAGTCCTTGTAAGTGTTGGAAGCCATCATCTAGATGGCTTCTTCTTTTTTCGACTTATTATAAAATGAAGAAAGATTTGAAGTTTTCGTAAGGCCAAGGAGGGACTTATGGCGAACAATAATCAATCCGGCAAAATCGGTTGGATTTTATTATGGTTGATAGGAGTTCCGATTCCTATTTTACTGATTCTTTATCTTATCCGCGGATGCACTTAGCGCTGGGCGCATACGAACTGCAAATGTTTTTGCACGTCCTGGCATACGGACACAATTTCGGTGCTGCTGCCATTACATCTTATTTCTGAGGGACAAAGAGCATAAGAAGGAATTATTTGCTCTGCGTGGGTTTCTTTGACTATCGCTTGTCCTACCTGCTGCACCTCTTCAGCTGTCATACGGCCGAAAGTGAATTCATTCATTGCAATGTCAAAAGCCGTAAAGAAGGGAATTGCCACGGATGGAATTTCTTTTTTCACCACTTCGCGCAAATAAACGGCCTGGATTTTATCACCAAATTTTTCATGAAGGATTGTTGCCATCTGGATACTTGGATCCGAGTTATCAAAGATCACGATAAATTTCCGTTGCGGATGTTCTTCTATGATTTTTTGAATGCGCGAGATTTTAAAATCTTCAATCGACCACTCTGTGAGCCAGTTTCTCAAATAACGGTGACTTTCAGGATAACCGGAAACTTTCAAAAAACCCGAAATACGTTTTTCAAACCAAGAAGAGATCGCGCTGACCAGATAAAAATGGGGCGCAGATTCTTCTTTTGAAATCACCGAATATAGCTCCGGCATGCCTGCAAAAGTTTTGTCTTTCTCTAAAATTTTAACAGCGGATTTAACTAATCCCGTATTTTCAGCCTGACGTAAAACATCATCAAAACCGCTGATGATAATAGCCTTTTCGTTTGCGTAAAGCATTGAAGGCCATATCAAAATGATTAAAAGGATTTTAGAGATCAACCACATTCGGAGCTCCATGGCTTGCGTGCCTTATTTTACCTCATATATATTTATATTCAACAGCGACCCCATAGCTCAACAGGATAGAGCTACGGTTTCCTAAACCGTCGATCGTGGTTCGAGTCCACGTGGGGCCACCACTGCCACTGTGGCAGTGAAGCCCTCTTTTACCCCGGATTCGAATAATACTCATGCGGAACCGAGACGCCACGACGGGCGATCTTTTCTGTCATGATCGTGTTTTTCATCAACACGGAAGAAACCAAATACGCGATGGAGCAGCAACCTAAAAGCGGAACCATTCCCACGGGCTGTTGCGTGCCTTCGAGCGCAAACAGTACGGATGCAAGAAGCGCCCGCGAAGAACCGGCAAAAAGTGCTGCCATTCCGATCAAAGCCATGGTTGAAACATCTGTGTGAAGTTCTGGGAAATAAAACGCAAGTCCCGTTCCCACTAAAAATCCAAATGCAGATCCTAAAGTTAAAAGCGGTGCTAAAGTCCCCCCGGAAGTTCCACTTCCCAAAGCAACCGACCATGCAAGAAACTTCCAAACAAAAATACTCACCGCTGCGCCCACACTCAATTTACCTGCAAGGCTCATCGTGATGTTGTCATATCCGACACCCAAGGCGCGAGGTTCGATAAGTCCGACCAAGCCCACAACCAAACCGCCAATCACAGGCCACCACATCCAATGAATAGGAAGTTTCTCGAACATATCTTCGATCCAATAAACCGACTTCGTAACTCCGACCGCAAGAACTCCCACCAATGCACCGAAGGCGAGATAGATAAACAAGCTGATTAAATCGGGAGAGTGAATCGGAGGCATCGTAAAGAAAGCCTCCCCACCCATCACTGTCGCGCGCAAAGTGGATGCCACAACAGTGGCAAGCGCTACGGGAATGAATGATTTTGCCCTGTATTCAAAAAGTAAAAGTTCAATCGCCAACAACACCGCTGAAAACGGCGTTCCGAAAATAGCCGTCATTCCCGACGCTGCCCCTGCTGCCAAAATAACTTTGCGCTCATAACTGCTCACCGGAACAATTTGTCCCAGCCAAGAACCCAAAGCACCACCTGTGGCGATGATTGGTCCCTCGGCACCAAAAGGTCCCCCGGAGCCAATCGCAATTGCTGACGAAATAGGTTTTAAGAAAGTCATTCGGCGTGGGATTCTGCTCTCTTTTTGTAAAATGTTTTCCATCGCTTCAGGAATGCCGTGACCACGAATGCCGGGCGAGCCGAACTTTGCCATAATACCAACAATCACACCGCCAATCGCCGGAATGAAGATCGCCCAAATTCCCAGGTGATTATCTGCAGGCGAAGAATATTCGATAGAAAATTTTTGGAAATAAAAAAGGTTTGTGAAAAGCGCGATGCCCATCAAAAGGACTTTCGCGACAATCATGCTCGCTACCGAAACCAAACAACAAAGAGCAGTAACTAACAAAATACGACGGCGTTTAACAAGTTCATTTGAAACCAACTGGAGCCTCCAAGACATTGAAACTCTCTCTGGTTGGAATATCCGTCAACGCGTTGGACCGCGCATCGAAACGCCGCGTTAAAGTGAGTTACTTACAACGACTCACTTTCACAACAGCCGCTTGAGTTGTTGTATCAATGACAAGTTCAACAAGACATTTGTTTAAAGAGTTGCGCGCATCCGCACGACCTTTCTCACACGCTTGCAAGGAACCAAACAAAAATGTTTTTCCATCTAGATCAGTCAAACGACTATCGACGATCATCACTTGCGGTGATTCCGAATTGCAAAACATCGTCGCAAACGCATTGCCATCTTGCCCGTAGAATCGCTCCACCTTTGGAGTGATTTGTTTCGAAGAAAAAACCGCGAAAGATCTTTGCGCCGCATTTCCTGCTAAAGAAAAAAGAAATCCCAGAGCGACAATAACGAACTGAATGCGCATAAAAATCTCCTATGAAACAGTTGAATTGATTTTAACTGATGATACTAAAGGGTCAACTTAACCCTTACGATCCCAGCGAGCCATTTACTTTTTACTTAAAGAGCCCAAAATGCCTCTTAATAATGACCGACCAATCTCACGGCCCACTTTTGAACTGGCAGCCCGAACCGCACTTTTTGCAGCGATCTCCCAAACACTGTCAGGTTCTTTGACAGACCTTTTCTTTGTGACAGGCTCTGCCACTTTTTCTTGCGTTCGAGCTTGCAGTTTTTCATACGCCGACTCCCGATCCACAGTTTGCGTGTATTGATCTTTAAATGGAGATCGACTCATCACCGTTTGGCGTTCCTCCGTTGTGATTGTTCCTATCCGCGACTGTGGAGGACAAATTTTCGCGCGCTCCACCGGCGAGGGAACTCCGCCCTCGCCCAGCATTGAAACCAAGGCTTCTCCGACGGCGAGCTCCGTGATCACTGTCGCCACATCCAAGCCAGGTTTTGCCCGAAATGTTTCAGCGGCGGCTTTCACGGATTTTTGATCTTTCGGAGTAAACGCACGAAGAGCATGTTGCACCCGATTTCCCAGCTGACTTAAAATTTTTTCGGGCACATCCAGAGGATTTTGGGTAATAAAATAAACACCCACGCCTTTGGAGCGAATAAGGCGAACCACTTGTTCTACTTTTTCTAAAACAACTTTTGAGGCATCGTTAAACAACAAATGGGCTTCATCAAAAAAGAAAACCATTTTAGGCAAAGGAACATCGCCCGTCTCTGGCAGAGTTTCAAATAATTCGGAAAGTAACCACAATAAGAAAGTGGCATAAAGCTTGGGATTTGCAAAAAGATTTTCTGCCGCCAAAATATTAACGTGACCACGCCCTTCTAGCGTTGTCTGCATAAAGTCTTTTAGCTTCAATGCCGGTTCGCCAAAGAATTTGTCAGCCCCTTGTTCTTCAAGGCTTAACAGGCCTCTTTGAATAATCCCCAAACTTTGTTTGCTGACCGTTCCATAATCTTTACCAAAAAATTCTGTGTTTTCGGAAGCGAAACTCACCAGAGCTTTGAGATCTTTCATGTCCAAAAGCAAAAGTCCGTTATCATCGGCATATTTAAAAATTAAATTTAAAACGCCGGTTTGCACATCGTTAAGTTCCATTAAGCGTGCCAACAACAAAGGTCCCATTTCTGAAATAGTGGAGCGTACCGGATGGCCTTGCTCTGAGAAAACATCCCAAAAAATGACGGGATAGGATCGAAACTGAAAGTCCTCTTTTCCTAAAGACTGCGCCCGTTGGATAAGTTTCGGATCATTTTTTCCTGCCTGTGAAAGACCGGCCAAATCACCTTTAACATCCGCAAGGAAAACAGGAATTCCTAAATCTGAAAAACCTTCTGCTAGGACTTGCAACGTGACGGTCTTTCCTGTGCCCGTAGCTCCTGCGATAAGTCCATGTCGATTGGCGTAGCGAGCCTCCAAGAGACATGGCACCTCCCCTTTTCCGACAAGAATTTGACCGGACACCATAGAGCCTCCTTGTCAGATCCGAGCAAAAACAGGGTTTGAAGTCAAAACACCTTGGAGGAATACATATTTTAAATAGAATTTGTTAATAAGACGAAATGAAGAATTGATAATTGGTCTTTTTCAAAACTCATAGCTAAGACTTCCTTTTTTAGGAGGTCCTCATGAAAATCGTCATCACGTCATTAGCATTTCTTTTTACTCTTCCAGCTTTCGCGGCGCCGGTCAGTCGCTGCATAGGAACCACGCAAACTCACCAACTTGTCGTCGAGCAAATGGGTTCCGACACGCAGGTGACTTTAGAAGACATCAACCTTCATAAGTATCAAGATCTCAAAGATCCCAAAGAAGGTGTTTTCAAGATATCAGGAAAAGAAAAGTCGATCATTGTCGTTGAAAACAAAACGGTGGAAGACTTCACCAAAGCCCGCCGGATTTCTCAGGAACTTGTCGTCTCTTTGATGATGGGACGCCCTGAATTTCAAGGTGAGGAAGACATGCTTTATGCTTATGCCAGCGATATCATCCACACTCTTGTTTGCAAGTAGTTTAGAACGTCATTAAAAGATCTATGTGAGTGCGGTCATAGTCCATTGGAATGGTGTCGATTGAATTTTCATTCTTAAACACTGTGTACTGCACTTGCACTTTCTTGGTGATTTTGTAAGCGACACTCCAAACTTGACCGCGTGTGGAAGTCACACCACCGCCGAAGTCCGAATCAGTGAAAACACCTAAGACAGCGTCCTTTTGCACTTCTTCTTGGGTCCATGTCAGACTCCAAGCCTTGTATCCTGCGATAAGTCCGTAAGCATGGGCTTTATTAAGCGTCTCTGCATCTTTGTTTTTAAGAGTTTCGTAAAAAGCCGAGACATCCCAAGAGTCGAATTTCTTTTTGACTTCGATAAATGCCTGCTCGATGTCAAAGTTTGTTGGATAGTTGCCATTGATATCCAAAGTGTTGCCGTTCCCGGTAGCGCCTGATGTGATATTCGCCGGAGGATTGTCTTTAAGATCCGTATACGAAAACGAACCCACACCAAAAAGAACGGTCCAATCTTGTTTCTTCCACTGGGCTCCGATTTGAATCGCGTTTAAGAAGTTATCCGTCTGTTCTTCACCGAATTGAGAGTCATAGTTTTCGCGAACCCAGAACATCCCGCCTTGCGTGAAGAAACTCCATTCGTCACTCAAAGGTTGATTGTATTTAAGACCCAAGCCTTCCAGCGTAATATCACGATCTAAAAGCATCTGGTTTTTACCTGCAAACGTCAGCGGCTGCGGCATTTTACCGCCATAGATATTTAAAACAGAGAGCGGCTTATAATCAAAGAATGCTTGATCCAAACCAAAATTACGGCGAGGCATTCCCGGAGATTTTTCGTCACCCAGAGTTTGATTTCCACTGTTCGCGGAACTTCCCGTCATCAAACGCAAAGTCACTTTCAAGTCTTCATGAAGCTGACTTGTCAGTCCAAAGCGCGCTTGAATACGCTGAATGCTTCGTTGCTGTTTGGGAGCTTGTGTTTCCATTTGCTGGCGATAACGAAAATCCCCGAAGAATTGAAAAGGTTCCTCTTTTGGAGTTTCTTTTTTCGGAGCGACTTCAGCAACAGAAGTCGCCACTGCTGGCGCTGGCGCAGGCATTTCACTTGCAGCTTTAGTTTCGGAAGGTGTCGCTGCGGGAGTTTGCGCTTTTGCAAAAACCGTTGCAGCAAGAATCAAAGAAAAAAGACCGAACTTCATAAAAACTCCTACAAATAAATATGCGCAATCAACCAAACCACATTTTGATGTTCATCAAGCTGTGACGAGTCTTTTGTTTTTTTGTACGTGGCAAAGAAATCAAAATTAGGAAAAGGGAAATATTGAACACCAACGCCATAGGATTCCACATGAGGATCTGTTTTTTCGGTATCCGCGTTGTAGTATTCCTGAGTTAAGAAAAGTTGCACACCTTGGGTGTACTCGTAACCAAACTTTAAGAAATCAACGAAGCCTGTTTTTCCGTCGGGATAATAAATCTTATCAGCCTGGAACAATGTTGAAATTTCCGGCGTCCAGCCAATCAAAGCAAAGACACCTTCAAAGGCTTTGTCTTGATCACCACCGGCTTGTGTGAGTTTACTGCGATAGATATTCACACCCGCCCGCGCTGTTTTGCCGAAGACTTTAGAAACTTGCAGGACGTAACCTTTTTCATCGTCGTATTTATCAAAACGAGCGCGCTGAGCAAGGCCCGTTGCGACCACTTGATAGTTTTCATTGCTCCACGCAAGTTCGGCTGAAACTCTTTCTTGTCCAGGATTAAAATCCAAATAGCGACGAGTCACATAAGTGTGTTCTGCGATATTCAAACCGTACACAGGATAAAAACGTCCCGCACGCAAGGAAGCGACTACGGCCCCCCCGCGCCAGTTTTCAGAATATTGAGCCCACGCTCGGGGCATATAGATAAAATCTCTCCACTCGGCATCAGACTTTGACGGTTCATAGCGACCGACAGAGGCGTATACGATTGTTTTATCGTTCACCTTAAAAAGAGTGTCGATATCCACTTGCATAAACATAAAGCGCCCCTTGGAAGCCATAGAATTTTCCGTCATGGTCTGCAAAAGACGAACATTCGCGCCGACACGCAACCACTCTGGTGTTTCAATTTCCCAGTAATTCTTTTCTGTATTGGAAGCTTTAAAAATAGAATCATTGCGCGAGAAAAGTTCTTTTCCCAGCTCCCGACCGTATTGTGAGAGCATGTCCCCGCCTTGATGAGTCGTGTGACAGGCCATGCAGTTCACATAACCATGTCGAATCATTTCAGGATAAGCGAAAGATTTGTTAGCAAATAAAAACAGAACAAGAACGAAAAAATACTTCACTCTGGCATTCCTTGCGAAATCCACTTCATCAGGGCTTGTTTTTCCGCTTCCGTCAAAGCTCCATATGGTTCTAGTGGCATGGTTTGTTTGACGATGGCTGAGTCAAAAATACGTCCGATGTTTTTTCTCACAACGTCCAAAGACTCAAAATCAAGTCCCGCATCCGCATTTGCTCCGCGATGGCAATCAAGGCAGCTCGATTTTAAAACTTGGTTTTTAATCACAGGCCAATTGATAGGTCCTTTGATCGGACGAGCGTTGCCGCGACCTGTGTTGCGTTCAGGTCCTCCGGCTTCGATCCAGGCTTTAAGCAAATCATACTGAGCTGCTCCCAAACCACCGGAAGGCATGTCCCTTTTTTCGATAGAGCGATAATAAATGCGGCTGAGATTTGCTCGCACTTGTTGATAGGTTTCAAGGTTTAAACCTCCCTGAACACCACCTGGAGTTGAGTGACAGCGAAGACACTCCGGCCCCATCACCGCCATATTCAAGCTTTGATAATCAAGGCTGGCGGCGATCATGGCTTCTTGTTTGCCAAGACCTCCACCCATTGTCGCATTTTCTTTTTTGACGTGATTGTAGTTACACGCTGTCAAAGCGAAGCCCACTATCACTGCCACAAGCGGGTTTAGTTTCATTGCAGCCTCTCGACCGTAGATGTCGTGTTCACTTCCACTTGGTCAGCCACCGTGATTCCTGCAAAAGAAGGAATGACGATTCCAAAATCAGAAAGTTTTAATTGAAAATTCGCTGTCATTTTGACGCCTTCTTTAGAAGACTTCACAACGAATTCACCTTGAACCGGTTTTTTAATTCCGTGCAGATCCAAAGTTCCTGCGAACGGCAACTTTGTGTCTGTTTCTTTAGTCATTGTATTTTTTGGAACTGTCAGATCGTTGACAGTCAAAACGGCGTTTTCGAATTTACCAACTTCAAGATATTTTTCCTTCATATGACGATCGCGAAGAGCAATACCGGTGTCCGTGTTTTTAAGGTTTACGCGAAGATCCCCTGAAACAATCCAGTTTTCACCCTTCTCTTGCGCCACCAAAGTTCCCTCTGGTCCCTCGCCTTTGCCATCAATACGGATAGCGCTGGGATTTCCAATCGCCAAGAAGTTGGTTGTGCCGCTTTCTTTGGTCATCTTAAAAGAAGTCGCAGCAAAACCGGGAGAGCACATAAAAAATAAAACAAACAATACATATTTCATAACTATTGCTCCTTCTTAGGATAAAGAACTTCACATTGGTCGTTACTAGGACGAACGACACCTTGGGACATGTCTTTTAAATAATAGAAAATCGCATAACCGATATTAAAAGCGGCACGATCGAGCCACGCTTCCACTCTTTCTGGATACAACGGCTTATTGGTGTTGGGATTAAACGCCAGATCTGGATGCCCTGGATGCAAGTTGTTCACAAAACAGACCTTGTTAAAGATCTCGTGATCCATAAAGACCGGAGACGAAGTTTTCGCTGTCGAAATCTGATTGAGACACTTCTCACGCATTTGATTTAGCATCTGACCGCCGTGTTTCCCGACGAAGCTTGAAAGCTCTGGCGGGAATTGCACGCGCGTTCCTTCCATGGCCATCCAGAATAGATACTGAGGCGCATAGTTCTTTCCACCGCTATCAAATGTTTTTAAATTTTCTCCGCGTTTACCAAACATGCCATTGGCAAGATCGGCCACACGGACACTGCCACCAGACCACTGCATAATTCCGCGTGCTAAAGATGAATTTCCATCCGCGTTCGGTCCATGGCACTTCATACAAGACGTACGGAAGTACCAAGACCCTGGAGTCGAATAATAAACTTCACCAAACGGACGTTTCGGTTGCGTGCCCTTCATCATCCAAGGACGTTGCTCTTCTTTAGGAAGATTTTTTTCTGGGAAGCTGCAAATATCTTTTTTATTCCAATAGCCGACAGGAATTTCCTGTGTGATGGCTTTTTCTAACTCGGGTGTTAACTCAAGACTGCGGAACTTGGCCGGCATTCCTGAAGTCGGATCATTCCAATCTGATCTTCTAGGCACAAACACATCACTGGTTGAGACCGTGAAATCTTGGTCGATCCACTTAAAGTCATTTTCTTTTTTGCACGTCGGCTCCCAAAGTTCGGCCGCTTGTTCACTTTCAAAACTGCGCACCCATTTACCCATGATGCGCAAAATACCGCAGTCAGGACCACCTGGCGTATTCATCGGCATTTGACTTGTTAAACCCAACTGCTGAGAAGAATCCGCCACTTTTCTCCAAATATGGCTTTGATCTAAATCGCCGTTTTGATGAACGATCAAACGCGAAGGAATCTGAGTGGAACGTGTTTTTGTATTAAAAGAGAATACGGCACCCGCCGTGAGATTCAGCGTAATGCCATTTTCTTTTGTGAACGCAAGACCATTGGGGTTGTGACAGTGAGCACAGTTACCGACCATGTATCCGGCAGCACGCATTTCATAAATATTGCGCGCGACACTTGTCCCGGTTTTTTCTAAGATCGGCCATTCACGCTCAACAGGAGCATTTTCAATAAAACCGTACCTTCTAAGACGCTCGACTTGAGTTAAATCAGAATATTGCACCGGCTCCTCACGTCCCGCCTCACCGATTGTTCTGCGATGGAGTTGCAGAGGAGAAAATCCAATAACAAAGTTCTGACCTTGCGAACCCATGTGGCAATCAATACAGCGCTGACTGCCTGGAATGGCATAATTGCGCACTTTTTTTGCGACTTCATCCACAGTCACCGTAAAGACAGTGTCCTTAAACGGAGTTCCATCACGGTACGGAGTTTCCACAAGAGTCGCGGTTTGTTCGGAGTCGTCCCACTTGTAAGTTCCAAAAAGACTTTTTTGCCAAGGTTTGCGTACAACAATAATGCGCGTCTCGATACGCTTGTAGCGAGTTTTCCCATTGGCCATTTTAATTTTTTTATAAAAGAATTTATAAAGGCGCGTGTTCTCGGGCATATCAAAGAAGTTTTCTTGGCCTTCGATATACCTTGCCTTTTGACGAACAAGCTTTAAACCTTCGAGTTTCATTGGCAGATGAATCCAACGGCCTTTGCCATTGTTATCAGCCCACAAAGGATATTCCACGGTGTAAGCCACCGTTCCTTTTTTCGCGAGTTCATAAGCATCTAAAGAAAATAAATCTGTGTCCGCTAAGTTTTGCGGCAACTTTTCCATGCTCGCAAATTCACGGTCTTTCCAATAATCAAAGCCGATGATTTCTGAATTCGGTGTGCAGTTTCCACTTTGACTGCCTCGGAAGCGAGGTTTACGTGGAGCTTCAGGTGGAGCATTGGGATCTAAAGAAAAACTGCCATCAGGTTTTCCTGCGGCAACCCAAGCTTGAATCTTTTTTCCTAAACTAATAAAAGCCTCTGGATTTTTTTGACGACGATCCGTCGGAGGCATGCGCTTGTCGGGATCTGCGTGGAAAATATATTCAGTGACTTTATCCGCGATTTCTACAAAGCCCGGATAAAACTGTGTTTTTCCTGCGATGGTTCTCACTTCACCACGATAAGAATCAATGTACGAAAAGCCCCCGCTTTGTGCGGGAGCCTGATGGCAACTCATGCAGGCAGAGTTAATTCCATCGCGAAGGTCGCCGAAACTAACAAGGCCAGTGCCTTTTCCACCTTCATACTCGATTTCGTCATAACTGTATGCCTTATCGGTATTCGGGCATTGCATTGCTCTTAAAGGGTCTTGCTCCCCGGGGGCGTATTTTCCTCCGCAGGAAGCAAGCGTGAACAATGAGATAAGCAGAAGTGTGAGTTGCTTCACTTAAAACACCTTATTAATCAAGAGTGACGAAATCGTGGTCTTGAACGATAGGATCAAGGAACGAACGATCCAAAAGTTGCTCAAGAAGTTGCGCTTCCGCTTTGTTTGGAGTGCGTGCACCAGAAGCTTCATAAACAAACAATTTACGAGAAAGTGGGTAAGTCGCATTACGGATTGTTCCCGCTGTCGGAGTTACGTAAGCAGTTCCTGTAGAAGAAATCGCCAATTCACGGTTGTGTTCGTTCTTACCGCTCAAACCTGCGTAACCGATAGCATCCGCATCCGTTGCTGTTTTTTCAGCGATATCAGCCGTTTCGTGAACGATTGTAACGCAAGCGCCGAATTTTTTAACGCCAACCAATGTTTTGAAAGTGTCTGTTGTTCCAGACAAGTCATCACGGCGGAAAGCATTGATCGCACCTGATTTACCAGAACCTGGGACTTGCGCCCAAGAAGTGATTTCACAAGAGAAAATACGAGCCAAAGTGTTCAAATCCAAACCTGGAGTGCCGTTTGTACCGTTAACAAAAACAGAAACGCCATCCAAAGCGATCACGTGTTCAACAGGAGTGACACCTGCCGCTTGTGCTTGAGCAATAGCTTCGGGTTTCATTGGACGAGACATCGGAGCGATACCGATTTCGCCATTCACCAAAGCTTTTTCACCAACGCTTGAACCACCACCAACATAACCGATGGATTGATCAAGACCAGCCGCGATAATAGCGTCTGTCATCACTCCACCAAGAGTGTCAGAGCCAGAGAACAAATGTTTAGATTGAGCGAATGATGCTGAAGAAATCAGCAAAGCCACCGCTAAAACGGAATATTTCATGGAACTCTCCTTTTTTTCTGAGCCATTTCAGATGGCGCGAAATTTAGAAGATTCCAGAGCGAACATCACGTTGTGATTCCGCTAAGCTTATGTCAGGACCATGTTGGGAAATTGTTAAGACCGTCCGCGTAGGACACAAAAAAAGCGGATGTTTTGAGCATCCGCTTTTGAAATACACTATTGTAGATATTTTGATCTTAGTTTGTGTCGAGCATCTTAACGACTTCTTCGATGTGCTCTGTTTCCAAACGGATCATTCCACGGATCATTTCTTCCAAAGCCACATCGTCTTCACAATGTTTCAACACTTCTTTGTATTTGCTCAAAGCAGCTTCTTCGAAATCCAAGCTTTCTTTAAGGATGTCCAAAACTTTGTGCGTTTTTGTTTCAGGCACAGGTTTTACCTTCAAAGAGGGATGTCCACCCAATGCAGTGATCTTTTCACCGATCAAAGATGCATGTTGGTAACCTTCGTTGGCTTGTTCGTGAAACCACTTCACGATAGGAATACGATTAGGGCCTTTGATCATCAAAGCATAGTGCAGATAACGAACTACACCTGAAATTTCCATTTCGATGATTTCATTAAGAAGAGAAACAACCTTTTTATTTTCTTTTGTCGACATTGAGCCTCCAGACAGATCTAAGCAAAACATCTGCTGACGAAGCTCTCAAGCTGAAAATACCCGGAACTCGCCTTAGGTCAGAAGCTTCTGTAAATACTTCGTCGCAAAGAGATGCGCATCGCCGGGCCATCGTGCAGAAAGATAATTGCGATCCTCCACAACGAAACCTCGGTTTAACTTCTCTGCACTATCACGGAGCAAGGCCATAGACCCCGTCTGAAAATCCGCCGGCGTACGAAGACTTGCCGTCACTTCATCTTCCACCGTTTGCGGATATGTACGGTAATAATCTTTAAGCCACAAACAAGTCAGCGACCACGCTAACAGCTCCTGGGATTTCAAAAGAGCTGTCGTGACTCTTCCCCAGAGAACACTGTGACCATTGCTACCAACACTGCGAGATGCCAGCACAACGCCGTGGCAGATGGCGCCCACAAGTTTGTTCATTTCAAAAAAGTTCACGATCACTGATTGCAGCGTTTTAGACTCCAAATACTCTTTCATCCCCGGAGCGTGACCTCCGGGCAGAAGAACACCATCGTAATCTTCCGCCTTAATATCTTTCCAAGAAATAGGATTTACGAATTCAGCACTCGCGATCATGCTACGGTAAGCAGCCTGACCATTTTTATCGGCCACTAGAACTTTCGCCAAAGGCCCTAAACCTTTTCCGGAAATCATGCGCGGATCGCAAGAAGCGGCTTTTCCATCAGGAGTCGCAAACACCACCTGCACGCCCGCTTTAGTGAGAATGCGCCAAGGCACCGCGGATTCGGTGGGGTCAAAGTCAGTGCCGGGAAGAGGGATTAAGACTTTTTTTACGCTCATGCTGTTAGGATAGCGAAACTTCGCAAAAAGAAAAGGGAGCTAACGCTCCCTTTCACAAGAATTAATGTTTCTCTTTAAGAATTATTCGTCATCAAGTTCATCATCGCCCACAACACCTAAGTTGTATTTTTCGATGCGATAACGCATAGATCGGAAGGAAATATGAAGAAGCTTGGCAGCTCTCTTCTTAACCCCACCGGCAGCGTGAATGGCTTTGATGAGCAATTCTTTTTCGATTTGCCCCATCACCTTATCAAGATCAACACCATCATCACCGATCTCGATTTCGTTTGAAGAAGCCATCTTGCGGCCTGAAGACGTATTCACCATTGGAGGCAAAGATTCAGGCAAGATTGTCGCGCCACCTTCAAGGGCCACGGTGCGCTCGATTAAGTTTTCAAGCTCACGCACGTTACCTGGATAGTCGTACTTCTTTAAGATTTCCATCGCCTCTGTGCTGATCGCGCCGATGTTTTTCCCCAAGCGCTCGTTGTACTTCTTAAGGAAGTGTCCCGCAAGCAAAGGAATATCATCACGACGATCACGAAGACCCGGAGTTTTAATATTGATAACATTCAAACGATAGAACAAATCTTGGCGGAAGCCGCCTTTTTGCACCATCTCTTCAAGATTTCTGTTTGTTGCAGCGATGATACGAACATCGACTTTCATGTCATCCGTTGCACCGACTCTGCGAATCACACGCTCTTGAATCGCACGAAGTAATTTTACTTGGATCGTCAGCGGCAACTCACCGACCTCATCGAGGAACAAGGTTCCGCCGTCAGCCACTTCAAAAAGACCCGCTTTATCAGCCACGGCACCCGTGAAGGAGCCTTTTTTGTGACCGAACATTTCTGATTCCATCAAGTTCTCAGGAATGGCACCGCAGTTCACTGTCACAAACGGACGGTCTTTCAACGGACCGTTGTAGTGAATCGCTTTTGCTACAACCTCTTTACCTGTTCCCGACTCCCCCGTGATCAAAACGTTTGTTGGAGTTTGGGAAACTCTTTTCACCATGTCATAGATGGCGTGCATTGCAGGAGAATTTCCCACCATGTTTTGGAAAGAGTATTCCTTAACGAGTTCTTTTTTAAGAGATCTATTTTCAACTTCAAGATTGCGAGAGCGAAGAGCGTTTTGAATGTTCAAACGAACTTCGTCGATCTTAAACGGTTTTGTCAAATAGTCATAAGCACCCATTTTCATCGCCTCAACAGCCGTTTCGGTTGTACCGAAAGCGGTGATCAGCATGAACACTGTGTCTGGGTAAGATTCTTTTACGTGTTTTAAAAGTTCAATCCCTGTCACATGAGGCATTTGCAAATCGGAAATGATCATGTCGAAAGTTTTTTTAGTAAGAAGGTCTTTCGCCTTTTGGCCGTCCTCAGCCAAAGTGACTTCATACCCTTCTTTCTTGAGCATGATCTCTAAAAACTCGCGAATTGATTCTTCGTCATCGACAACAAGAATTCTCGACTTCATTTATACGCTCCCACGTCCTGTGTATTAAACACTATTCTCTCAGTTTGCTCTTGGAAAAGTCAAAATAAACTCAGTCCCTACGCCCACTTCGCTCTCGACAAAGACTTGTGCTCCATGCCCTTCCAAAATCTTATGAGTCACAGCTAGACCAAGGCCCGTGCCTTTAGGTTTCGTCGTGTGGAAAGGTTCAAACATTTTCTTCTTCGTTGCTTCACTCATCCCGGAACCTGCGTCGCGAATACGCACTTGCACTTCTTTTTCAGTCACAAGAGCTTTCACCGCGAGGACCGGTTTCTGAGAATCGTTCATGGCCTGGTACGAGTTGATAATGATATTTAAAAAAGCTTGTTTCAATTTATCGCGACGACCGAGGATCTTTAGGCCCTCGGCATACTCGCGCACCTGCTCGACATCCTCGCGCACTTGTTTATTCAGGCGCATGGAATCCAGAATTTCGTTAAACAACGAAGACAAATCCACGGGATCTGTCGGCGGAGTTTCCGGACGAGCATAATCCAAAAATTCCGTGATCAAATTATTCAATCGGTCAATTTCGCGAAGAACGATCTTCATCAGTTTTCTATCGTCTTCATTAGTCACCGTTTGCGTCAGCATTTCAATGCTGCCGCTGATTCCCGCCAAGGGATTGCGAATTTCATGGGCAATGCCGGCGGCAAGCCCACCGACTGCCGCTAATTTTTCATTCTGGCGCGCACTGAATTCCAACTGGCGAATTTTTGTCAGATCATCAAAAAGAGCAATCGACAAGTGTGCTTGCAATTCAGGACTGTAGATCTTTGAAACCGTCATTCCTAAAATTTTTGAACTGCTGTCTCTATGATCCGTGTATTTCACGTCGCCTTTAAAAAGGCCTTCGGACTTCTGGATTTCAGGAAAAAGCGCAAACCAATTAAGCTTGGTAAAATCAGAGAATCCTAAAATCTCAACGGCGGAAGAATTGGCTTTCACAACTTCGCCGGCTTCCGTGAAGGACACCATTCCCGTTGGAATATTTTCGATAAGAACTTCATTGAGTTCCTGAGCGGAGCGAAGACTCAAACCTGTTTTCTTAAGTTCGCTGCCAACACTTTGCAACTGTTCACTTAAGTAACCCGCAAGACCCGCCACGGAGAAGAACGCGATGTTATTAAGCGCCAACAAGAAAAAGAAATTAAGAGCCTTCATCTCGGGCGAGAACAACGCCGCCACCGAAAAGAAAATACTTGTAAAAAGAGCCAGCGTCACAGCGCCTACACCACGGCAAGCGATTCCGGCCAAGAGAATATTCACCAGGTGCAAAAACAAGAAAAGAGACTGATTGATCCCCGAGTAATAAATCAAAAGGGAAATAAACAGAGAATCAAAAACAAAGCCTAGGAAAAATAAAACAGGACGCTTTAAAAGTTCACTCCAAAAAGAAAACCAGATCAGATGTAAAGCAAAGGCGACCGTCAGGATTCCATAAAAAGGCCCCAAAATAGACCAATTGATAAATCCCTCTTGAACAATACTGGAAATCACACTGATTGCGAGGATCAATGCAAAAAGACTGATGCGTGCAAACTCCACCATCAGTCCTTGATTTTTATTGTTCTGAAACGCCAGACTCAGACGCATCTACTGAACCACATCCGCCATATTGAAGATCGGAAGATACATGGCGATCACAAGAACGGCGATGATACCACCGAGAACCACCATCAAAAGAGGTTCTAAGAGTGATGTCATGGCTTTCACCGCAGTTTCAACTTCGTCTTCGTAAAAGTCGGCGATTTTTCCAAGCATCACATCGAGCGTACCTGACTGCTCACCGATGGAAATCATTTGCACGACCATCTCTGGGAATGCTTTTTCCTTACCCAAAGGAGCGGCAAAGGTACGACCCTGAGTTACAGAATCTTTACATCTTAAAAGAGACTGTTCGATCACGATATTGCCTGCGGTTTTTGCAGAAATCTCAATGGCTTCGATCAAGCCCACGCCGGAACCTAAAAGTGTTGAAAGAGTTCTCGTCAAACGCGCAATCGCGGACTTCTGAATCACTTCGCCAAACACAGGTGCCTTCATTAAGAAACGATCGAAAGTATTTTTACCGTCGTCTGTCTTAATCCACTGCATGAAAGCAAAAGGCCCCACCACAAGAACAACGAGATAAATATACCATCTGTGAATCATGGAGTTACTTAAGTTCACCACCATTTGCGTGAGCATCGGTGGTTCCTTACCAGAAGATGCGAAGAACTCCATGAATTTAGGAATGATGAAAACCAGGATACCTGCAATAACGATCATCGCAACCACGATGATGACCATCGGATACACCAAGGCACCTTTGACTTGCGCTTTGAGTTTCTCTGATTTCTCCATGTAGCTTGCAAGACGTTGCAAGATACCATCAAGGATACCGGCTTCCTCACCGGCTTGAATCATATTCACATACAGTTTATCAAAAACATTTGGAACCTGCGCCATGGAGTCCGCCAAACGACGTCCTCCTTCAATCGAAGTTTTTACCTGTGCAGAGGCCTCTTTAAGCAGTCCTGGACGAAGACCTTCGGAAAGAATTTTTAAAGAATCTACAACGGGAATACCGGCATTGATCAATGTTGCAAACTGACGAGTGAAAATTTGCAAATCTTTACCCTTCACACGAGCGGCAAAGATGCTGGCATTTTTCCCGGCAGAAGCACGAGCAGCTCCGAATTGCACAACACGTACGGGAAGCAGTTGTTGCGCTCTAAGACGAATGATGGCCTCTTGTTGGGAAGCGGCTTCGATTTCTCCTTGAACCATTTGGCCCCCGGAGTTTTTGGCTTGGTATTGGAATTTAGCCATCTTAGATACCTACCTTCTTAAGAAGTTGATCAAGGTTGTCTGGATCTCTAGAAACTTCAAACGCCGTTTTCAGATCCACACGGCGACGAATCAAATGTTGTAATAAAGACTGATTCAAAGTCAGAATGCCGGAATTCTCTGGCGAGCTCGCCATCAGATTCTCTAGGCCTTTCACATCTTCTTCTTCAATCATGTTTCTCACTTGAGGTTTCATTAACAAAACTTCATGAGCAAAAACTTTTTCGCCGGATAAACCCGCAACCGCATATTGTCCGGAAGCCATGCTTAAAACTTCCGCCAAACGAGGCGCTCCGTGTTCACCGTATTTTTCACCCAACACAGACAAACAACGGCGAAGAGCATTCGTGATGGAGGGAGCTTTCATTGAATAAACGACGAAAGTTCCTCTTTCTGCCAAAGCCAACGCCTCTTCGAAAGACTCTTCGTCAGAGTATCCGTCAAAAACCACCATATCCACACCCGCCAGAAGACTTTCTTTTTCTTCCGGACGAGCGAAATCACCATTGTGATACAGATAACAAGCTTTTGCTTCACGCACTTGCGGGAAAGCTTTGCGCGAAAACACAACACCCACAAAAGATTTTTCTTCGCTGAGCTTTTGTAAAATTCTGTGCAACGCCCACACTTGCCCCGCTTCGCCGGGACCTGAGAGTAAAACCAACCCCTTCATACGAAGGCAGGTTTCCAAAAGCGACGGAGGAAGTTGAATCTCCTGGCGTCCGCCATCCAGATCCATATCCAAAATCGCTTTCATCGTGGTGTCTTGCTGGAAAAAAGAAAATCCAATACGGACACTTTCAAAGGACGCTTCCCCTTGCACAACACCTGTTGTTTCAAGCACTGCTTTTTGCTGATTGCTCAGCAAACTTTGCTGCAAAAGATTCCACTCTGTCACCAGAGCCGGAGACGTTCTTAAACTCGTCCATCCCGAAGGCAGACGCACGCGGGGTTCACTTCCCACAACAAATAAAAATTCTTCCGCTTTTTTCGCTTTTGCCTGCAAAAGAAGTTCCGTCAAACTCATTATGTGTCCTTCACTGATGCATTGAGTACTTCTTCAATCGTCGTCAAACCACGTTTCAATTTCAACAAAGCACTACGGCGCAAAGTTCTCATTCCTTGTTCGCGCGCGAGATAACGAAGCTGGCCTGTGGAAGCTCCCTTGAGGATCGCCTCTTTCATTTTCTCCGTCATGTGCATAAGTTCAAAAATCGCCGTACGACCTTTGATTCCTGTATTATTGCAGTTCGCACATCCTTTTCCGTGGAAAAGTTTGTACTCGTGGATATCATTTTGCGCGACACCCAAATTAATCAACGTCTGCGCCGGCACTTCAATCGGTGCCTTACAAGATTCACACACTTTACCGACAAGACGTTGCGCGACGATCAAGTTCACTGTTGAAGTGATAATGTACGGAGCGACCCCCATTTCTGTCAGGCGAATCACCGTGCTTGGCGCGTCGTTCGTGTGCAGAGTACTCACAACCAAGTGACCTGTTGAGGCCGCTTTAAAGGCGATTTCTGCCGTTTCCAAGTCACGAATCTCCCCCACCAGAACGATGTCAGGGTCTTGACGAAGGAAAGACTTCAAAGCACTCGCGAAAGTCAGATCAATATCAGGATTCATTTGCACCTGGTTGATCCCTTCCAAGTTGAACTCGACAGGATCTTCCGCCGTGGAGATATTCACGTCTGGCTGATTCAAATCCGCCAATGCAGAATAAATTGTATTCGTTTTACCGGAACCCGTCGGTCCCGTGATCAAAACCATTCCTTGCGGAAGGTTGATTTGCGATTTGAAAAGTTTCAAGTCGTCTTCTTCAAATCCGAGCTTCGTCATGTCCAACTGCAAGTTTGATTTATCCAAAAGACGAAGAACGACTTTTTCGCCCCAAAGAGTTGGCAGAACGCTCACGCGGAAATCCATCTCTTTTCCCTTGGAGGTACGTACTTTCAAACGACCATCCTGAGGACGACGTTTTTCAGCGATATCTAGTTTAGACATGATCTTAATACGTGAAGCAATCGCGGCCCCGGTTCCCGCCGGAGGAGCTGTCGCTTCCACCAAGTTACCGTCGATACGGAAACGCACGCGGTATTTTTTCTCATAAGGTTCAAAGTGAATATCGGAAACTTTTTTGCGAATTGCATCTCCTAAAATGGAGTTCACGAATTTCACAATCGGCGCATCGTCGGTCATGCCATCTTGGTCAATGATTTCCGCCGTAGGACTGTTGACACTGAACTCTTCATCCAGCGCATCCGCATTCATACTATTCAGGTTTTTCGTGCTGATGCTTCCGCCGTAGTATTTTTCAATACCGGAAGCAATCGCACTCTCCGTTCCGACAACGGCCTGAATGCGGCAACGAGTGATGAAACGCAAATCTTCTTTGACTATAATATTAGAGGGATCGGCAAACGCGACCACCAATGTGGTTCCCGCTTTTTGCAGAGGGATCAGCGTGTTTTTTTCGCAGACATCTTTAGGAATCAACGCAATCACACTTTGATCGATTTCAAACGTGTTGACCTCAACACCCGGAACCGCAAAATGTTTTTCAAGCGCGCGAAGAATTTGGTTTTCCTTAAGAAATCCAAGTTGGATAATTGCAGACGTCAGCTTTTGACCTGTCTTTTTTTGTTCTTCAACAGCCAAAGCAAACTGGTCAGGTTTTAGCAAACCTTGCTTAACTAATATTTCACCTATTTTGAGTGACGACATTAATGTCTCCCTAGACTCACTTTACTCTAGGGTGCCATTTTTTGTAACTAGGCCTAAGAATAGTTTTCTTTCGCTCGACAGAAGATAATTTTCCCGACCAAAATCTAAGCGGAATTTTGTTTTAAAAACTCTTTCCAACTTTCGGTGATCTCTTCGTGTGAAAGTTCACTTCCCACTTCGAGACGATCCAACCACAGCTTCGTGTACACAGAAGCGACCAAGATCGGATGAAGAACACGCAAATCCGCCTTCACCGCTTCTTCCAAAAGAAGATTATGTTCCGGAAGAATATTTAAATCCAACGCATATCCCGCTGGACTCATAAAGTTGAAATAAGAAAGATCCGTCAAAAGGGATTTCTGAGAAGAAAGATCCACAGTATTGACGACAATTCCCGCACTCACCGCTTGCAGCGTAAGCTCTTCAGCAGGAAGAACATGGAAACGGATTCCTAATTGCGAGCGCGAAAGAATATCTTTCTGACGTTGCATCTTCCGCCCGGATCCCACCATGTAAATATCCGCGATGCCCATCTCCGCTAAAGCCGAAGAAGCCGTTCGGGCCTCTTCGTTATCACCGATCACAAAAGCAGGCGCACGAATGTCTAAGTCATTCGACGCCTCAACGAAAACCAAACGAAGAGCTTCATGCAATAAAAGACGTGGATACCAAGTTCCGTTTTCTGCAAAAAAAGAATCCGTGCATTCAAGAGTGCGCACCAAAGTTGGCAACACTTGCAATTGCGGGAGAATATTGGAAGACAAAGACGGCGCGACCTTCACAGCCATCGCCCCTTGCATGAGATCTCTTGAAAATTCAGGATGAACTTCAAATTCCCAGCCCCAGCCTTTTTTCTCAGACAGGAACTTTAAATACCTCACAAAGTGACCCATTCCTTCGGGACGGAACTCAACTATTTTGTGGGTGCTCACGGAAATACCTGCGTGTTTCAGAGATGTCGTTTTGGATTTGGGTTTTTAATTCATCAATGCCGGAGAATTTCTTTTCGTCGCGAATGAAATGTAACAAGTACACCTCCACTTCCAAACCGTAAAGATGCGCATCAAAATCAAACAGATGCGTTTCAATTTTAATGGGACCTTTGCCATTCTCTTGGAATGTGGGATTCACACCAATATTGGTGATTGACGGATGCATGTGTCCACCGAATTTTGTCAGCGTGCAATACACACCTTTGCGCGGAATGAACTCCACGTCAGGATGAATATTCGCCGTCGGAACACCAATTGTGCGACCGCGCTGAAAACCTTTTTCCACGTGCCCACGCATATAGTATGTGCGGCCCAAAAGTTCGTTCGCTTTTTCAACGTGTCCATTTTTAAGTTCTTCACGAATGCGAGTTGAGGAAACTACAGCGCCCTCGTACTGAAACGGCGGAATGATAATCAGACGAATGCCTTTTTCAGCGCAGTATTTTTCTAAGAACGGAATATTTCCCGCGCGATCAGCTCCGAACGAAAAATCATGTCCCACAACCAAAGTTTTTGGATGCAAACGAGAAACGATGTAACGATCCAAAAAATCTTGAGGCGAGACTTGCGAAAATTCTTTCGTGAATTCTTCGATGATCACGTATTCAATGCCTCTGGCTGCAAACTGTTCTTGCTGATCTTTCAGATCAAAAAGACGATACGTCGCTCTTTCAGGATGAAGAACTTTCACTGGATGTGGATGAAATGTATAAACCACCGACGGCACCCCGAAGTACTGAGCTTCGCGAGTCACGTTCTCGATAAGCTGCTGATGCCCTAAGTGAACGCCGTCAAAGTTCCCTATAGTGACAACAGAGGATTCCAGAGGAGAGCTGAGCTGATGAACGCCTTGATAAACATGCATATTTTTCAATATACCCTGTTCCAAGCTCGTCTGTAAGCCCTTTTAATAGTTGAATTTTTTAATAAATTTGCTATGTTGCAACGCGTGCAAAAAGTCTCTTTAGAACACCTCAAACTCCGTCTCGAAGTCCTGCTTCGTTTCTTCTCCCGTCGTCGAGGGTTCTGGCTCCGCTGTATTCTGTGTTGGGCGATTGGATGCCTGGCCCTTTCCAATGACGAGATCAATGCTTACGACCAAAGATTTCAACTGCGTGGAGACCAGAAAGCCTCCTCGCAAATCGTCCTGATCACCATTCGCCAATCTGACTTCGCCGCGATTTATGAATCTCGCACTAATTTCTTGGACAACATGTCGGAGGTGACAGATATCACCGATAGCTTTTTCTGGAATAAACAAATCTGGTCTGAACTTCTTTTGCGCATTCTCAGACAGAACCCTCGCTCTGTGGGTGTCACGTTGTACTTTGGCGACAACGTAGGCACTGTTCGTTTATCCCCTGAAGAACAAAAATTATTTTTAGATTCGCGCGTGGTTTGGGCTTCAACGACAAACAGCTTAGAGCGTGTATTAACGCCGGTGTTTTCAAATCGCGATCACACGAATCTTGGGAACAATGAAGTTCGTCGCGATGAAGACGGTGTCGTCCGCCGCGTTTTCCCGCAAAGATCTGAAATGCCTCATCTTGTCGAGATGGTCACGCACAAGAAGTTTCCGACTCAACAAGCGGGACTTCCTATCAATTATCGCGGATCGAGCCGTGTTTTCACACAGTACACTTTAAGCGAAATCATGTACGACGAAGTTCCAAGCAATGCGTTTGCCGACAAAATTGTTTTGATTGGCGCAGAGACTTCTTCTTCCCCGACTTACATGACTCCGGTGGGAACTTTATCGCGCACGGAAATTTTGGCACATGCAACCGATACGGTTTTAGGAAACAAGTGGATCAAGAGACTTCCTTTTTGGTGGTACGCCTCAGGATTTTTTGTCTTGATGCTGATTGCGGTTTTCTTAATCACAACTTATCCGCAATCTGTGGCTTTATTCTTTATCCTGTGGATGGGGACGTTGCTCGCAGCCTTGTCGGCGTGGGTGTTTGATAGTTTTTATTTCTGGTCACCGGCCTTTTCGCCGTTTGTGCTTTTGGGAGCTTCGTGGATTATCTTTATCGGCTATCAAGCGACAAAGATTGAAAAGAAAAACTTCCGCCTGCAACAAGAACAACAATACCTGCAAGAGCTTGAGCAGCTTAAAAACAATTTCGTCAGTCTTATTTCTCATGACTTAAAAACGCCGATTGCCAAGATTCAGGCGATTGTCGATCGCTTGATGACACAGCATCAGGACTCGGAACTCAACCAAGATCTTCGTTCTTTGCGTCTTTACGGTGACGAACTCAATCGCTACATTCAGTCCATCTTAAAAGTCCTTCGTGTTGAGTCCCGGGATTTTAAAATTAACACGGACGTGGGCGACATCAACGAAGTGATCGAAGAAGCTCTGCACTCACTTCGTCCTTTAGCGCGTGAAAAGAACATCGCGATTCATACTTCTTTAGAACCCATGTTTTCTTTGGAGTTTGATACGACGTTGATCAAAGAGGTCGTGATCAACCTCATTGAAAATGCCGTGAAGTACACTCCTGCCGGCGGCCGCATCGAGGTGATCTCGCATGAGTCTGATGATCTAGTACACGTGATCGTGAAAGACACCGGGGAAGGTATTAAGCCTGAAGACATGGAAAAGGTCTGGGGCAAGTTCACTCGCGGAAGTGATCAGGATTTAAGAACTAAAGGAACGGGATTAGGACTTTATCTCGTTAAATATTTTATCGAACTGCATGGCGGAAAAGTGAAAATGGAAAGTACCGTAGGACACGGAACCACAGTGTCTTTCACTTTACCGCTGGATACTGAATACGATACGGAAACTGAAACTGAGGTGCTTGCATGATGAACAAACTCCACACACTGATTGTAGATGATGAAGCTGAACTGCGCCGTTCAGTGATTTCTATTCTGAAATCAACAATGCCTGAAATTGATTTTACAATCGACGAAGCTTCCACAGGAAAAGAAGCTTTAGAGAAAGTAAAACAACAGCAATGGGATCTGGTCTTAATGGACGTCAAAATGCCAGAGATGAATGGTCTTGAAGCTTTGACAGCGATCAAGGAACACGACCCGCGTACTTTCGTGGTATTGATGACAGCGCACTCAAACTTACACGACGCCGTTCTTGCGATCAAAGAAGGCGCTTACGATTACGTCGAAAAACCGGTCAATCCTCAATTGCTGGCTGAAATTGTTCGTAAGAGCTTGGAAGCGCGTGATTTGGTGTCCAGCCTGGCACTTTCAAATCCGGTTTTTGATGACGACATCGAAAGTGAATTTGTCGGTGGCTCCTCCAAAATGAAAGAGGTCTTTAATCTGATCTATCGTCTTTGCAAAGTCGATACGACGGTTCTGGTTCGCGGTGAAAACGGAACAGGAAAAGAACTCGTAGCCCGCGCCATCCATTTTAACTCCCCTCGCAAATCTGGAAGCTTTGTCGCCATCAACTGCGGAGCGATTCCAGAAAACTTAATGGAAAGTGAACTTTTCGGACACGAAAAAGGGGCGTTCACAGGCGCTGTTGAAAGAAAAATCGGTAAGTTCCAAATGGCGAACAACGGAACCTTGTTCCTTGACGAAATCGGTGAGCTTCGTCCGGATATGCAGGTGAAACTTCTTCGTGTGCTTCAAGAAAGAAAGTTCACTCCTGTCGGCGGGACTCGTGAAGTGAAAACCACAACACGTATTATCGCAGCGACAAATCGCAACTTAGAAAAAATGATGGAAGAAGGAACTTTCCGCGAAGATTTATTCTATCGTCTGAATGTGATGCCGATCTTCTTGCCACCTCTTCGTGAACGCTATGACGATATCGAGCCTTTGATTCAAAACTTTATTAAGAAGTTTTCAAAGCAACATGGTCGTGTCATTAATGGCGTCACTCCAGACGCTTTGGATCTTCTGAAGTCTTATCGCTGGCCGGGAAATATTCGTGAACTTGAAAACGTGATTGAGCGCGCGTTCATTGTTGAAAACTCTCACTCGATCACAGCGGATTCTTTGCCTGAGTCTATCAAGCTTGCTCCAAAAGAGAACGGCGATAAAACCGCGAACGTTGGATACTCGGGTCCTTTGGATTTTGATGCATTTAAAGAAGAGATGGAAAAGGAATTTATTATCAGCGCTTTGAAAGCCAACAACGGACGTATCAATCAAACGGTGGCTCAGGCCAATATTCCTAAGAACACACTTCTGCGTAAAATCCGTAAGTACGGAATCAACGTGAAGGAATTCACTAGCGAGGAATAGTCCTCGCTTTGTTTTAAGGACTTCATGAAAAAGATCCCTAAAAAATATCAACCCAAAGGCTTTGAAATTCTCCATGAGGATTTAGATGTCATCGTAGGAAACAAAGCTCCTGGCATGCTCACCGTGGCTGCGAAGTGGGAAAGGGATTTCACCGTTCATGGAGTTTTGAATCAGTACATTCGTAAAGGCAATCCCCGTTCTACAAAATGCGTTTACGTGGTTCACCGTCTTGACCAAGCGACTTCCGGAGTTTTGATTTTTGCAAAGACTGAAGAAGTTCAGCAGTACTTAAAGAACAATTGGAAAGAAACGAAGAAAACCTACTATGCCATCGTTCATGGTCACATGGCGAAAAAATCAGGCACAATTCAAAGTTATCTGACGGAAGATGAAGATTACGTGGTTCACTCCAGCAAAACCTCCGATGACGGAAAATTGGCAATCACGGAATATGAAGTCTTAAAAGAGACTGATAAGTTCAGTCTGGTGAAAGTGAACTTAGTGACTGGCAAAAAGAATCAAATCCGTGTTCACTTTTCTGGTGAAGGACATCCTCTTGTTGGCGACAGCAAATACGGCAAACCTTCGACGAACTTTAAAGATTTAAGACTGCATTCTGCGGAACTTGAATTCACGCATCCACATTCTAAAAAGCGCATTAGCATTAAGGCTCGTGTGCCTGCATACTTCCGCACTCTGATCGATTACGAATACTAACTTACTTAAGAATAAATCCAGCGGTGCGAAGAACTTCTTCAGCAGAAATGCTCTTCATACACTCGTGAGTTTTAATAGGACACACTTTGTGGCCGTGCTTGCCACAAGGACGGCATTTAAGACCTTCCCTTTGCACGACGTAACTTTCAGCGGACCACGGACGATAACCAAATTCTAGAATTGTTGGACCAAATACAGCGATGAGCGGCGTTTCGCAAACAGCCGCTAAGTGTGTTGAAGCACTGTCGTTGCCAATCAATAAAGCCGCTCTTGCAATCAATTGAGCTGATTCGATGATCTTTGTTTTTCCAGCAAGAGACTGTGATCCTGGAATCTCGGAAGCGACTTTTTCAGCCAAAGCTTCTTCGCCAGGTCCGCCCATCACATAGATTTGAAAGCCTTTGGCTTGCAGAGCTTTACCTGTGCGAATAAATCCCTCTTCTGTCCATCGCTTTGTGGCCCATACGCTGCCAGGGAAAAGCAAGACGGCCCTCCCCTCTTCAAAGGCTTTAAGATCAAACTTTTGCTGAAGAGATCTGTAAATATCTTCTTGCTCTAAAACTTGATGACGAAGACTCATGGACGCCCACTTCGGTGGCGCTTGCAGTTTGCCTTGTGCATCCGGAGTATAGGGTTTGGCATCCGTCACGTATTGAGCAAGATCACTGGCCAAATTTGCATCTTCAGGCGCTAGAAGACTTAACTGTCTCATTGCATCCGGCAATTGCACATTGCGCTGAGTTCTTTTAGAGAAAACTAAAAAATTCCAAGCTTTTTGGAAACTGATTTTGTGTTTGGCTTTCACCTGCGCGCAGAAAAAAGCCGTGCGCAAAGATTGATGTGGAGAAATTAAATTATCAACTTCCACGTAACGAAGATGCTCCAGGATTTGAGCGTACGTTTCGGATTTGCCTTTTTCGATTTCAAAGACTTGATCGACCAGATGAGTTTTAAGAAAAAAATCACCCAGACCTTTGCGACAGACTAAAGCGAGCTTATGTTGAGGCCAAAGTTCCCGGCACTTCTTCAGAAGTGGAATGGAGAGCAGTAAGTCTCCCAGAAAGGCTGTTTGCACAACAAGATTCAAGGGCATGAACGATTTCCTCTAACGAGACTTGATCGTAACACATAATGTTTTTTTCACAAGTCCTCTTCCAGCAAGGACTGCACGGGCTTTTTGTGAGGATCTTAAATCCTCTGTCGTAAAGATCGATCTCGTGCGCACAAGTTGGACCAAACCAGGCGATCACTTGTTTTTGTTGAGAGATCGCCATGTGCATACCAAGACTGTCTCCGGTAATCACCACATCACATGCGGCAACACTGATGAGTCCGTCTCGCAATCCCGACTCTGTTTGTGATGAAATAACGGGCAAACCTTGCGCTATCAAGGCATTGCGGTCCGTGTCCTCAGGGCCTCCCAAAAGCACAACCTCCGCTTTCGGAAAATCTTTAAGAATTCTTTCAATCATCATGCGATGATAGTCCACCGTGAGTTTCTTATACGGAATCACCGGACTGCAACCCGTGTTTAGACCGATGATCAATTCTTTATTTCTTTCACTGAGCCATTGATAGTGACGTAAAGTCGCCTCACGAGTTTCGTTCTCTGTCAGAGGCAACCAATAATCGTCACGCTGATATTCGCCAAGTTCTAATGCTTCAATCATCAGCTGCGTTTCAGGCTTTTCATTCTCAAAAAACTTTTTCTGATTATTAAGACCCAGCTCCCAGAGCTCTTCTGCTGCCGGAGTGGCGGGCACGATCGCGCCATTGCGAGGACTTGCTGTAAAACCGAAAACTTGATCCACCGTTGTTCTTTTTAAAACTCCAACGGCTTTCAGAGATTTATCAATGACCAAGGCCACTTCAAATTCCAACGCTCCCAACTGAAGCAGATCCGCTTCAGCAGTCGTCAACACTCGGTCAATCGCGGGATGATTTTTTAGAAGATAATGAGCGGGAGCATCCGTCACCCATGTCACCATGGAGCGCGGGTATTTTCTTTTAATAGCTTTGAGCAAACTTGTACTCCGAACAACAGCCCCGAGAGCGCCCAGATGCACGATCAAAACAGACATCGTCGGCACATCCATGCTTGCGCAGGAAGAGTCACACTTTTCACCTTTGTTGCAAGGTTTGTAACCTGAGAAATGTCTGCAGTCGGTAATGGCCATAAGGCTATTGTATGACAAACCCTTACTTTTCCTGAGTCTAAGTTCCTCTTTCCCGACCTTGGTTCGGTAAGCTTAAGCCTGTTTTTTTCCGATAAGTTTTCGGATGAAGATCGAAAGCGAAAAGGTCCAGCTTCAAGGATTTCAAATGAGCCCCCAAGGTGACGGGGGAACTTTGACCATTTCGGAAACTCGAAAAAGTTTTCGTTTGAGCTCTCTTCAATATTCCTATCTGGATGTTCTTCGCAATTCTGGAAGCATTGAAGGCCTTGTGAAGTTTTTCCTGGGACAAGGATGGCTTGTCAGCTTTCGTGAACTCTACAGTCTTTTGCAGTTCCTGGTCGTCGAAGGACTTATCGCCAATCCTACTTTTCGCGAGTATTTCAACAAGGCCGAGGCGCAAGAGATCAAATATCAAAACTCCGCCTTTGATAAAAAAGTTCTGCATGGAACAAAAGTTCTTCCGCGTGACCTTCCCTTTTTTCGTTCTTTAGAACCGCAGCTTGCAAATTACCTTCTGCAAAAGGCCGAGCGCTTTCAAATTCCTGCGCAAATGCGTTTAACTCAATCAGGAATGCTGGATCGCGATTTGTATATTATCCTGCAAGGACAAGCCGCAATTTATCGAGTGCTCGATGCCAAACGTCGCCAGATGGTTTCTGTTCTAGGAAGCGGATCTATTTTTGGTGAGCGTGGATTTTTATTAAATCAACCGCGCTCTGCCGACGTAATTACGACTTTGCCTTCCGAAGTTTTACGCATTCAACATTTGCCGGAGTTTGACCAGTTAATTAAATCTGAAAAAGCGCAAAGCCTGCAGCACCGCTTTTGGGTTTTACAGGCTCTGCAATCCTCTCCGTTTTTTAAAGGTCTTCCGACCGACAGCTTAGACAGCTTGATTTTCACGGGGAAACTTTGCCAGGCTCCGGCCCATCAAATGCTTTTTCAAGAAGGTCAACCGGGCAACACCTGTTATATCCTGATTCAAGGAAACGTGGTCATCAGTCAGCGCGGAAGAAATATCAACGTGCTTGGGCAAGGCTCTGCCTTTGGCGAAATTTCGTTATTGATGAGTGGCGGACAAAGAACGGCCACGGTGACAACCCAACAAAACTCAGTCCTTTTAGAAATTCATCAAAATGATTTTTATCGCGTGCTTTCGCAAAATCTTCTTTTGGCGAAAGAGATCGAAACCCTCGCTGCCGAACGCCTAGCTAACGACGCCAAAAGAAATCGGTAGGATTAAATTAGCCCGTTCTTAGTCGCCCACACGCTGACTTCCACTGTACTGCTAAAACCCAGTTTCTCCATGATATTGGCTTTGTGGGTTTTGATCGTGTGATCTGTGCAGCCAAGAACATCGGCCACTTCTTTATTGGAGCGTCCGCTAGAAATAAGTCGAATCACTTCGATCTCTCTTGCTGTTAAAAGACTCTTGTAATTGGCTTCAATGATGTTCACAAAATTAGGGGAAAGATATCTTTTACCCGCACTGACCGTGTGCAAAGCCGCCTGCAAGTCGCTCAACTCCAACGCTTTACTCACAAGAGCGACAACACCGTTCTTCCAATAGAAATGCAAAATATGCGGGTCCGTCACTTGAGTGAAAACAAAAACTTTGGCGGGAGTAGTTCTTAGATATTCGAGAATCCGCAAACCATCAGAGGATTTCAAAGCATGATCCAAAAAAACCATGTCAGGCTTCAAAGCGGCAATTTGTGTAAGAGCAGAGGACTCGTTACCCGCCTCCCCTACGACATAAAACTTGTCAGAAAACTTTTCGATTTCAGCTCTCAGCGCGGCACGGGTGATTGCATGATCGTCTACAATAAAAATACCAACTCGATGTTCACTACTCATGATGAGAAATTCTCACGGTCAGAGGATTTTTAGTCAAAGAAAAACTACCTTCTTTGACCTCCTCCATTTGGGTGAGATTTATTGTTTGCCGGGATTGATAGAAACGACTTCTGAAACAAGTGTTCCGATTTTAATTTTCGATTCGATTCGCAAAATGTATCTGCGATCGTCATCTGACAACCAGATAAAATTGTCACCGATGGGCTTGAACTTTCCTTTTAGAACAATATTTGGCTGAATAACAATGGCCTTCATGGGGCCAAGTTTTGTGTCTAAAATTTCGCGGCGAAGAGCCTTCCCGGAAAACACCAAATTTTCGTTATCGTTGCCCACTCGGAACGCAATTTCTTTACCTGGCTCCCACTGGAAATTTCTCATGTAGAAAGCAGCACTATAAACGTTTTGCGTGTAAGGCAAGATTTCCCACTGCTGCTTCTTTTCCTCTTCACCATGATCCTTGGTGACTTTCTTTTCCCAGAAAGTCGCGGTGTTCTTTTCAACATCAAAGAGCATCTTCGCTTCACGCAATTGACCTGACTCTTTTACATGCAGTTGGAAAACGCGGGGAACGAGGTCTTCATAATCAACAAACGTTTCAACGCGGTCTTCAACACTGTAAAAAGTCGAAAACAAAGAGCTTGTTCTGATTTCAATCGCAAATGTGTAGGACTTGCGATTGTTCACCATTGAAAACGGTTCAACCTTTAAACGCAATTCTCCGGCAGACACTTTAAAATAATGAACGTCATGAACGACTTCTTCACCAACACGGAAAGGATCAACAACCGGACGACGTCCTTCAAAGCCCGCATCGTCTTCAATGTCGGGTTGGCGACGAGTCACCTCAGGCACTGCTTTTGGTTCTACTTTACCCTTAGATTTTTTTGCAGTTTTAGCAGGAGCTTTGGCCGCAGGCTTTGCTGTCTTTTCTGTTTTTTTGCTTACGGATTTCGCAGTCTCTTTTGCCGTAACAACAGGAGCCGGGGTTTCCGCCGGAGCAGGAGTTGTTCCCGCGGTTCCTTCAGCAGGTTCTGAAGGCTTTACGATTTTGACGGCCTCTTCAAACTCTTCGTTCTTCTTAAGCTGCTCTGCTTTTTCATATTTAAGGAATGATGTCGAGCAAGACACCAAAAATACTGCAAAGAAGAAAGTGCCAAGAAGAGTCGAGCGTTTCACTAAAAGTCCTTCCACCGACGATGCACCCACATCCATTGTTCCGGGTGCTTACGCACAATCTCTTCAAGCTTATCATTGAAGGATTGGGTTAAGTTCAAAATGGTCTGATCTTTATCATCAGTCACGTGCTTCAAAGTGTCCATAGCTGGTTCAATCACCACATGAAGTTTTTTATCATTTCCTTCATACGTGTAGATTGGAAGTACCGGTGATTTTGTTTTTTGTGCGAACAGAGCTAGACCATAGGCTGTTCCCGTTCGTTTTCCAAAAAACGTGGTCGCAATGCCGTAAGGTTTTCCCATGTACTGATCAAGCACAAAAACCAAAGCGGCGTTCTTCTTAAGCGCCTTTAAAATTTCAAAAGCGTTGTTCGGTCCATGAGCATCGATGTACTGCACACCTTTGGCACCTCTCACGGAAAACCACAAATCGTTGAACCACTGAGTTTTAAAACGCTTGGTGATAATAAAAATCTCTTGGCCTTTTTGCGCAATCGTATTGGCGGCAAGGTCCCCGTTTCCTAAATGCAGGCTTAAGAAAAACATTCCCTTGCCAAGCGCGCGCGCTTTCTCAACATTTTCCCAGCCTTCAAAGACCACATTCTTGTCAGACCACTGAGGAGTCACTGACGGAATAAAAAAGAATTCCGCAAAGTTGTATCCAAGTTGATAAACGGACTCTCGGCCCACTTTGTGTTTTTGTTCCTCGCTCCATTCTGGGAAAGCGATATCGAGATTGTTCATCACGATTTTTTTTCGAAAGCCCATGACGTCGAACCATAAAAATCCGACCCAAGCCCCTGACTTACGAAGCCAGGTGCGCGGAAACAAGGAGCTAAAAAACACCATGATTTTAACGAAGAACTTGACCAATAATTTCACTAAGACGTCCCTTCTTGCCAAGCTCGGCCACTTCCAAAGAAGCACTCCAGAGTTGAGACGGGTTTGATAAAATATGACGAAGCTTTACAGAGTCTTTTTCTGTAGAAACCAAATACTTCGCCTGAGACTTGTGGAATTCCTCTTCAATATGTTTGCTGTCGTGATCGGTGTATTGATGATGATCGCGATAATGAATGCTTTTCTTCGAGACTTCACCCAGTTCACGCATCATTTTCTCAAACACATCCGGACGAGCAATCGCTGAAACCAAGAACATTTCTTGCCCCTGCATTTCAGTGCAAGCCTTGATTTCCCCTGATTTGCCGTTTCGAAAATGACGAATCTCATAACCGAAGTACAAGATTTCCTTATCCTTCGGAAGTCTTTCTTCCAAAGCTTTCAGATCGTCATCTTTCGCAAGATTGCATTTTGTCAGAATCAAGACATCCGCTCTTTGCACGCCAGCCCAAGATTCACGGGCACGCCCCTCGGGAACAACGGCGTAGTTATCAAGGCTTTCCGTGGCATCCAAGATAACGATATTCAAATCACGAGCAAGCTTGCGATGTTGAAATCCATCATCCACCAACAAAAGATCAAACTTATCTTGGGAAACAGCATACTCTGCTGTCTGCCATTTGCTGGGTCCTACAAAAACAGACACTTCAGGATTAGCTTGGGCTAAAAACACAGGCTCATCGCCAAAGTATCGAGCCGCAAACGGATGATCGACATCCACCAAAACCGGTGACGAGGCGTCAGCACGATAAGAGCGGCTGATCACCGCCACTTTTTTTCCTTGAGCCACTAGATTTTTTAAACAGAAATCCGTGATCGGAGTTTTCCCCGTTCCACCCACCGTCAAGTTTCCGATACTCACAACAGGCACCGGAGCCTTGTAAGCCCCAATCACTCCCCTGTCGTACAAAGAGTTTTTAACTCCGACGATTGAATCATAAAGGAATGAAAAGGGTCTTAGGTAAAACTTCATTTCGTGAAAAACTCGTCGAGGGCTTTCACCACACGTTGAGTTGCTCCCTTATCGCCAAGATACTGACGAAGCTGAGTCAAATCAGACACGACTTGAGCTTTGTATTGAGGATCGACAATGTATTTTTCTAAGAGCGAAGCCAAAAGCTCCGGATTTGCATCCGACTGGAATCTTTCAGGCACGGCTTCTTTTCCAAGAATCAAATTCACAAGACCGAAGTATTTTGTTCCACGCACAAAGAGTTTTGCAAAAACACCTGTGAGCCATTTCATCTTGTACATGATGACCATCGGCTTTTTCAAAATACCGACCTGCAAAGTCGCCGTTCCCGAAGCTACAAGCATCATATCCACCAAGTGAATCATGCGGAAAGGTTCGTCTTTGAGCAAAATATAAGGAAGACGGAAGTCCTCGAGATATTCCAACATTTTTTCTTTCGTAAATGTTGGTGCCGTCAAAATAACGACTTTCAAATTCGGAAACTTTTTAGAAAGAATGCGAGCCGTGTCCAATTGAATTTGGAAGTGCTGCTTTAATTCCAAACGACGACTTCCCGGCATCAAACCCAAAACAATTTCGTCGTCGCGAATACCGCACTGATTGCGATGAGTTTTTAGATAACCCGGATCATTCAATAAACGATCATCCAATTCATCCAAAAGAGGATGCCCTACGAATTCACACGGAACTCCGTGCTCTTCATAGAAAGGAACTTCAAACGGAAAAAGAACGAATACTTTTTTGCAGTATTTTTTAATCGTCTTCACACGACCTTTGCGCCATGCCCAGACTTGCGGAGAAATATAATAAACAACCGGAATACCCAAAGCGTGAAGCTTTTTGGAAAGCATCAAGTTGAACTCAGGGTAATCCATGACGATGGCTACTTTAGGGCGGCGTTTTTCAGCTTCAGAAACGAGGCTATCAAAAACGCCCTTCAAATGACTGTATTGAGCGATGATTTCAGCAGCACCTACAACAGCCATCTCTTCAGATTTGCCCAATCGTTCAAAGCCGATGTTTTCCATATCCTGACTGCCGACACCAAAAGCATGGATGTTTCTTCCCTGCTTTTTCCAGGTCTCAAGAATTCTTTGCGCATATGTGACACTGGAGGCTTCCGCCGCAACAATCAAGACTTGATCCACATTAACCCTCGATCATTCTTTGAACGTCTTCAATGGCTTTCAAAGCTTTCAAACCATCAAGTCCTGTCACGACAGGTTTTTTATCGTTCAAGATGCAGTCGATAAAAGCGTCGGTTTCTCTTTGCAGAGCATCTGCTTTTTCCACTGTCCACTTTGTGACTTTCACAAGCTCGTCACCACCAGGTCCCACTTCCACTTTTTCAAGTTCGTGAGTTCCTGTTTGCGCAAACAAAGTGCAATCATCTTGAGCCACGCGGATAGATCTTTGTGTCGTCGGAGAAACACGGCTGACATTGATAATACCGTGAGTTCCATTTTTCATTTTGAAAGACACAGAGGCTGTATCAAGTTCTTTGGAAACAAGTTTTGTTCCCGAGCACACCATCGTGTCGATCTCACTCCCCGTAAGCCAGAAAAGAAGATCCATATCGTGGATCATCAAATCATGAAGAACGCTGACATCCGCACCGCGCGCTTTGTAAGGCGCCATGCGAACAAGTTCAATCGTGCGAGGATTTTTAAGATGTTTTTTTAACTCATTCACAGAAGGATTGAATCTTTCGATATGTCCCACTGCCAATTTTAAATTATTTTTTTCAGCCAAAGCCACAAGCTCTTCGGCTTGAGGCACTGTTGCTGTGATCGGCTTTTCTACATTCACGTGAACGCCATTTTGCAAAAACATTTTTGCCAATTCAAAGTGGCTCAATGTGCTTGCCGCAATCGTCACCAAATCCACGTTGCCGATAAGATCTGCAGGACGGTGGAAACTTTTGACTCCCAACTCGGCTGCAATTTTATCTGCTTGCGCAGGAAAATGGTCACACACACCCACAAGTTCAACATGGGGATTGTTTTTATATTTTTGCGCATGGAAGTTACCCAGGTATCCCACGCCAACAACGGCGCCACGTAATTTCTTACTCATCGTCTTGCCATCCTTTAGGGCTTCTATCTACCGCAATACCGCGTTTTGAACTTCTGATGAAGTTGATAAAGTATTCGATGTTAGGACTCATAGCGCACTCTTGTTTAATACGCTCGATACCTTCTTCAACTGTGTGAGAACCCATGATGATGATACGAATGGCTTTATGCACATTTGAAATTTCAGCGCGATCAAAGCCTTTACGAGCAAGACCGATTTTATTTGTCGCACGAATCGTCGCGTAAGTTCCTTGAGCACGGCAGAACGGAAGAACATCTTTGTTCACGATACTGCTGCCAGCGATGAACGCCATCTTCCCAACTTTAGTGAACTGATTCAAAGCGGACATACCACCGATGAAAACGCCGTCTGCAATTTCACAGTGACCACCCAAATGAGTATTATTCGCCATGATAACATTGTTACCAAGTTTGCAATCATGCCCCACGTGCGTGTACGCCATGAAATAACAGTTATCACCGATTTCAGTTTTTTTATCACCCTTGCTTGTTGCAAGGTTCACTGTCGTAAATTCACGGAATGTGTTGTTGTTTCCAATAATCAAACTTGTCGGCTCGCCTTTGTACGAAATATCTTGAGGAGCTCCACCGATCGCAGCACCCGGGCAGAAATGATTGTTTGCACCGATTTCTAAAATCCCATGACGAGATCCCAAAGTGACGTGCCCTTCTACGTATGTACCTTTACCGATTCTAACTTTACCTTGGATCAAGCAGTAAGGACCGATTTCAACGTCATCGGCGATTTCTACTTCTGGAGAGATAACACTGCTTGGATGAATTTTATAATTTGCCATTTTTTACCTAACAGAGTGTTTTTCGTTTTTAAGAACACCCAACTAAAAAAGGGCCTTTTTGAGGCCCTTTTGATTTCATTACTACTTTTCTTTTTCGTAGGCCGTGATCACTTCTTGAGTTAAATCCGCATCTGGAGTTGCATAAAGCACCATTTGAGAATTTTCGATCACCATTGTGTAGCCTTTGTCTTTCGCAAGTTTTGCGATCACTTTTTTCATCTTTTCCAAGATCGGAGCTGTCAATTCGCGCTCTTTCTTTTGGATTTCGATTTGGCTCTTACCTACTACGTCACGGTATTTAAGCATTTCTTCTTGGAACTCAGCTTGTTTTTTACCAAGAGCTTCTTCAGAAAGAACAGACTTTTTCTTTTCCAAGTCTTCGCCCATTTTTTTCAAGTCAGCTTCTTTTTTCTCGAGTTCTTTTTTCTTTTTGTTGAACTCAGTTTCCAATTCACCTTTTGCTTTTTTACCAGCTGAAGTTGATTGAATAGCTTTTTGCATGTCTACGTAGCCAACCTTAGCTTCTGCGTGTGCGAAAGAAGCTGCTAGAAGCATGCTCATCGCGATCAACATTTTCTTCATTCTTAAAATCCTCCTTAAAAGGTCTAAAACTAAAACGACGGACCGATTGAGAACTCAAACACTGTTGCGTCCTGGTACAGAGGATCGCGGTTTAATGGGAAGCCCCATTCAAAGCGCAAGACCCCAATCGGAGAGTACCAACGAATTCCAAAACCCACGTCAGCAAAGAAGTTCTTATCTTCAAGAACGTCATCCGCCGCACCGATGTCAAAGAATCCAGCTCCCATGATGCCAGCTTCTTTTACCAAAGGGAACTGTAATTCAGTCTGGTACATGGCCTGCTGAGTACCACCGTAAAAACGCATCGCGCGTTTTGTGGCTTCCGCGTCACTAATGCCCGGATTATCAGTGATAATCTTCTGCTTAATCTTATTCGAAAGCTTCATGCGACCAACACGGTAAGAGCGGTAACCCCTTAGAGAATAAGGGCCTCCGAGCAAGTACAATTCACTGAACGGAACATCTTGGCCTTCCAAAGAATCGATACGCGCGTAAGTGATGTTATTTCTCCACACTACGTCCCAGAAGATATTTTTGTAATAACGGAATGAGGCATTTCCGCGAGTATATTTCAGATCTCCACCTAGACCCGCGTACTCAAACGCACCCATCGTATAAATACCTTTGCTCGGCATTTGACGGTCGTTACGAGTGTCATATTCAAGAGTTGCGGTCAAAGAACTTGTGATACCGGAAGCGGACTTCAACGGGAACAAGTCTGGATCCGTCACAACGCCATCAGAATCTGTCTTCGTTGAAAGTTCTGTGTCGTCATATCTGTACTTCAAGTAACCACGAGTGAACTCAGCGACAGGGTGACCCAAACTGATTGTGCCACCTTTGTGGTTTTCATCGAAGTCCACACGGCCTGTGTTGGCACTTTGATAAATACTTCCACCCACAGACCACAGAGTGTCGTTGAAATACGGCTCCGTGAAAGAAAGACTGTAGTAACTTCCTGTATTACTTAAGTTCAAAGACGCACCTAAGTTTTGTCCCTTACCCAAGAAGTTGGCTTGATTGACAGAACCTTGCAAAGTGAAACCTTGCGACGTTCCGTAACCCGCACCCAACTGAATCTGCCCTGTGTTTCTTTCTTTCACAGAGATATCAACGTTCATGACTTCCGTGCGCTCAGGATCAATCGAAGTTTTGAAATTCACTTCATCGAAGAAACCAAGACGTTGGATGTTTTCCAACGACTGACGACGACGAGTTTCGTTGTAAAGCTCACCCTCGTGGATTTTCAACTCACGACGGATGACTTTGTCACGTGTCTTGGAGTTTCCAACCATGTTGATCTTACCGAAGTAAACTTTGGAACCCTTGTCGAATTCAAAGACCAGGTTCACTTTGCGCTCTTTGGCGTTGAAAGCCGTGCGCGGAATTACGTTGGCGTAAGCATAACCCAAGTCACCGTACTTCGCCGTCAACTCACTGATATCTTTTTGCAAGACATCGTAAGCAAAGACACCGTTGTCGTCGATCTTGATCGCTTCATAAAGTTCTTGTTTTGGGAACAAGATGTCGCCGGCGAAATCAACGTCGCCCACGTCGTACTGCTCACCTTCCTCGATACGGATGGTGATGTAGATGTTTTTCTTATCCGGAGTCACCGTCACTTGCGGACGATCGACTTTGGCTTGCACGTAACCTTGGTTCCAGTAAAGGAAGCGCAAGATCTGCACGTCACGCTCAAACATTTCTTGCTTGTACTGACCTGAACCTGAAAGTCCTGAGAAGAAACCGCCCTCTTGCGTGAGCATTTTTGATTTCAATTGAGCATCGCCCAAGTGTTTGTTACCGAGGAAAGTGATTTTTTTCACTTTCACTTTGTCGTTCTCACGAACTTTAAACACCAGACGAACTGTCTCGTCTTTTTTCATGATTTGGACTTCAGCTTCCACTTTCGCAAGGAAGAAACCTTTGTCTTCGTAAAGCTTTTGAACTTTCTCAACGGCTTCTTTTACTTTTGCCATATTGAGAAGCTGGTAGGCTTTAATTCCCGTGGCATCGGCGATGTCATCGGATTTTACTTCGCTATTACCTTCGTAAGTGATTTCGACAATCGAAGGCTTTTCCAAAACTTTGTAAGTCAAAGTGACATCTTTGCCACTGACCTGACGATCGACTTCGATGTCGTTGAAAAAGCCCAGCTTAAACAACGCCTCAACGTCTTCACGAATGTGTTGCGCAGAATAAGACTCGCCCACTTTTGAAACGATCTTAGTAAGAATCGCGTCTTTTTCAATTTTACGATTGCCGGAAACTTCGATGTTTTTAATCGTCAAACCAGAAACAGCCGGAGCTGCCGCCGCTTGCACAGAAGAAGTTTTCTTGTTGGTTTTCTTTTTGGCTGGAGCCGCCCAAACCGTCGAAGTTAACGAAGTGATTAACAATGCACAAAGAAGCTTACTCAAAGTTTCAATTCCCCAACAGTTTTGACAGTCGTTCTGACAATCAGTTTTTTAAAATCAATAAGATTTTTCAATACTTACAATTTGATTGGGGAATCGTAACTTAAGACTAAGGTCGTGTCAAAGAAGACGCGCTGCGAGGGATCGCTGCGCGTCGCGTTTCAAACAGGTACGGCGTACCCCAAAGAAGGGTGCGCCGTGTAGAATTCATTATTTATTGAGATAGAAAACGTAAGACTCACGAGTGCCGTTGAACTTTGCTAAGCACGCAGGTTTTGATGTGCTTGTTGTGATGAGTGAAGACTGATAAGTCGCGAGAAGTTTTGTGTCGCTGACTTTCTTGATCGTCAAACCACCGACATCAATCACGCGGCAGTTCACCCAGCTCGTTCCATCCACACTCACGCCCTCGTAGTGCTCTTGACGAGTCATCAAAGAACCACCACTGCCATCTGGAAACGGTGCGTATTTTTCAAAGAACACCAACCCTTGCGGACGGATTTTATCCACGTGCGCAAAATTCTCAGACGTTGTTGCTGACCAGTCCATATCTACACGAGGAAGGCAGGCATTTTCTGTGCGCTCCATGCCTGAACGCCAGTAGTATTCGGCATAACACTGAAGCTGCGCCATTTTCAAAGATTCAGAGCTACCGCTATTGGCAATCGACGCACACGTTGTTTGACCGTTATTTGAAGAAATTCCATTTGAAGTATTAAATGCATTCCAGTCAAAGTTCACGTTATCGGCTCTAAGTGCATACGAAGAATCCGTCACAACCCATTTGTTTGTGCAAGTCACAGCTTTGGATTGACCACTCACCATGACGTTACCACTGCAAGTGTTCGTGCGAATGTGATTTGAGTCGACCGCCATAGAACAGTTGCCGCCGAATCCTGACCAATCATGCACCTCCACAGATTTTCCTGTCGAGTCCACACAACCACCACCCAAGCTCACTTGATAGTTGTTAGAGCCGTCCGCACCACACACCCAAGCGTTTGAGTACATCACGCCCCCGATTGTGATATCACGAGGACCACAACCTGTTGTGATGTCACGCTGAAGAGTCGCCGTGCTCATCTTCCAACCATCCGTCAAAGTCACAGTGCTCGTTTGATTTGTGATTTGATCAAGGAAGTTAGGAACTGATGATGAAAAAGAAAACTCTGCATCGGCAGCACCATTCGCGCTGAAATTCACACCCAACGCTGTTTTCATGTCTGCAGTTAAACCAATTTTCGAACCGCAAGTCGCAAAGGAGTTGGCACCCTCCCACACTTGCAATCCAAAGATGTCAGAGCTATCCGCTGTCACAACACCTTTCCAAAGTTTTAAATAAATCGCCTGACCTGATGGTGGACCATGACATGTATTATCGTTGTTTGCACACGGCGCTTTCACACCATGAGGCAACGTGAAATCAACCGCACTGATCGTCCAAGCTCCCGATGGATCATAAACGCTGGCTGCGACGGGTTTCTTTTCCTCAACAACACTTGCGATATTGCTTTTAGGAACAGTCACTTCTCCCGCATTCGGGTCAAAATTGATCGTTCCTAAATTTGCGTGCTCTTTAAATGCCGCCGTCGAAGAAGTCTCAGAGTTTCCATTTAAGTCTTTTTTCGACGAGTCAGAAATAATAAAGTCTGCTGCTTTATCTCCATCAGAGTTTACAAGGAAGCAACTCAAAGGTTGACCCTTGGCACCTGGGATACTCACCGTGAAAGATCCGTCGCTACCAACACTTGCTGAAGCACTTTGAATCGGCGGCGTGGTCGTCGCACAAGTTACTTTATATAGCGCCAAATTTACGCTCATCGCAGAAACAGAATCTTCTTTTTCCGCAAGACTTTGAACTTTCTCAAGCCCTTGAGAACTATTGCCAAGACTGAGAACTCCCGAAACATCCAATGTATCTAAACTTGCTCCGCCACCACTTCCTGTACACGCTGACAGACTTAATCCCAAAGTGGGAACAAGACATATTTGTAAAATCCGTTTTGCGTTTCTCATAAACTCCCTCTCTTTAATGGTACTAAGTACCGGACGTGGCTTTATCGGCGAGTTTAAAAAAACTAAAGAGTTAAATTTTTGATTGCGAGTCTATCCTAGGATTACTGAATCGAAAGCGCACATCGAACATCTCAAGTGGGAGCAGCGTGGACAGCAAGCCACAATTATTGTTGCACAATTACCGCAGCAGTAAACGCAAAATGATTTTAAAAAATTACAACAATTTTAGACTCGCAAATATGTCTCAAGCAGTCCCTTAAGACTGCCACTGACCATCTTTCATTCGATAGACTTTCGGAAAGCGTGTCGCGAATGTCAGATCATGCGTGACGATGACGAGCGCTAATTTCATGTCTTCTTTTAGACGGAAAAAGAGTTCCTGAATCTTGCCGCTGGTTGTGGAATCCAAGTTTCCTGTAGGCTCATCGGCGAAAAGAATTTTCGGGTGACGAACCAGAGCTCTTGCAATCGCAACACGCTGAAGCTCCCCGCCCGAAAGCTGACTTGGAAAGTGTTCGGCGCGTTCGGCAAGCCCCATAAAGTTTAAAAGATGCATGGCTTTTTCGCGCGCCACCTTGATGGACTCACCAGCCACGCGACAAGGGATCATCACGTTTTCCAACGCGGAAAATTCACCCAACAAGTGATGAAACTGAAAAACAAAACCCATTTCTGAATTTCTAAAACGGGAAAGCTCTTCGTCACCCATTGCCAAAAGATCACGACCTTCACAGTAAAGCTCACCCCGATTTGGACGATCCAGAGTTCCCATGATCTGCAGCAATGTGCTCTTTCCTGCGCCCGAAGCTCCGAGAATCGCGAGCGCTTCCCCTTCTTTGATTTCAAGACTCACACCGCGAAGGATTTCAAGTTCGCCTGAACCCTGTGCGTAAGATTTATGAATATCAACGGCTTTAAGAAAAACATTGCTATCACTCATTGCGAAGCCCCTCAACAGGACTGAGTCTTCCGCCACGGCGAGCGGGAGCCAAAGTCGCGATAAAACAAATCAACATGGTTGCGATACAAATAGCGATCGAATCCACAAGGCGAATATTTAATTCGATAGAATCCAGGCGATAGACTTCTCCAGCGATAAGTCCCAAACGAGATTGCGCAAACGCAAAAAGTCCACAAAGGATAAAGCCTAAAAGAAATCCAAAGAAAATCCCAATGGCGCCTAAGAACAGACCTTGGAAGGCAAAAACCTTGATGATGTCCTTACGAGAAAAACCGACGGTTTTAAGAATGGCGATGTCTTTGTAGCGACGAACCACATTGACGAACAATGTGGCTGAGATATTGAAAGCTGCGACCAACGTAATCACAAGGACCACAAAGAAAATACCAGGGCGCTCGACTTGCACAGCTTCAAAAAGATTTTCGTTGGAATCACGCCAATCGCGGACCCAATAAGGAGACCCCAGAACGCCACTAAGATTAAATGCGGCGTCTCTCGCGTGATCCACGTCTTCGAAACGAAGTAACAGGCCTGAATAGCGATCCCCAATATCTGCAATGCTTTGCGCTGCCTTAAGATCGGCAAGAATAAATCTTTCGTTCCACTCGTACTTTCCAAGATCTAAAATTCCTTGAACTTGGAATTGCCCCACACGACGTTGAAACTTTGACGGGTCCACGGAATCCGCCACCGGAACAACGACACGAAACTTGTCACCAACTTTAAGACCCATTTTATTCGCAAGGCCCTTCCCTACTAAGGCAAGAGGAACCTCACTGGCTTGAGTTAAATCTTCCGACCCACTCACCACGCGATTTTTGAAATTTAAAACTTTATTCACGCGCTCAGTATCAACACCTTGAATAAGAATGCCTGAGATTTTTCCTTCATGGGCAAGAACGGCTTCGATAAATACAAAACGCGAAGACGACACCAATGTGGGTTCTGCTTTACGAATGCGGTCTTCCAGTTCTTTCCAATCATCGGGAAAACGAGAGCGCTTCATCACTTGCGCGTGCCCGGACACATCGGCCATGGCTTTTTTTAACGTTGATTCAAAACCACTCATCACGGCCATGGAAGCAACAAGTGCCGCCACACCGAGCACCAATCCCAAAAGCGACAAAGGCGTTGAGCCCCCGAACAAAGTGTTTCGGGAAATCAAAAGTCGCCATGAGATCCATGCTAATGATTTATTCACGAAGGTTGAGCCTCGGTTTTGATTTGCTCCTTCAGATAAGCCATGATGAAGCCATCAAGGTCCCCATCCATCACATCATCCACCTGATTGGTTTCATAATCCGTGCGGTGATCTTTGACCATTTGATAAGGGTGCATCACATAAGAGCGAATTTGCGATCCCCATTCGTTGGCTTTCTTTTGCGAATTCATCGCGTCTTTTTCAGCGTTGCGCTTTTCAATTTCGACTTCATACAAACGCGCCTTCAACATTTTCATCGCCTTTTCACGGTTTTGAATCTGTGAGCGTTCCATTTGGCAAGACACCACGATGCCTGTTGGTATGTGATACATACGAACCGCAGAATCTGTTTTATTGACGTGCTGTCCACCGGCACCACTGGATCTAAATGTCTCAACACGAATGTCTTCAGGACGAACTTCGATATTGATATCGTCATCAACTTCGGCCCATGCAAAGACCGATGCAAAAGATGTGTGACGGCGGGCATTCGAATCAAACGGAGAAATACGCACCAAACGATGCACACCTGACTCCGCTTTCAGATATCCGTAAGCATAAGGGCCTTCGATAAGGAGCGTGCATGACTTAATCCCTGCGCCCTCACCTTCAGTCATCTCCACGATTTGAACTTTGTATCCGTGTTTATCAGCGTAACGCGTGTACATGCGAAGAAGCATTTGCGCCCAGTCGCACGACTCTGTTCCACCTGCGCCCGAGTTGATTGAAAGATACGCGCTGTTGGCATCAAGTTCGCCGCTGAGCACGCGTTTGAGTTCCAACTCTTGTCCGTATTTTTCAAGAGAGGCGACTTCGTTTTTCACTTCGGTGAAACTGCCTTCGTCTTGGGCTTCCATCGCCATCTCTAAAAGCACTTCCGCGTCACTGAGACGATTGGCAAAAGAATCGAACTCTCCCACCGCTCTTTCAAGCAGGGATTTTTCTTTGTTAATCTTTTGCATTTCAGCAGGTTTTTCCCAAATAGCTGGGTTCTCGGCTTGAATGGCAAGCTCGTCCAGACGCTTTTTCTTTTTATCTAAGTCAAAGATACCCCCGAAGTTCCTTTGAGAAACTTTCGAGAGCCGCGATTCTACTTTTGATTTCGGAAGATTCCGTAATGATAGACATGCCAAAGAGTTTATCCGGGAGGACACGTCTGTCAAGAAAAACGCCTCCGAGAACAGGGAGGGGGAAAGCTCTCGGAGGCGACAACTAGGGAGAACACGAAATCTCCCTATTACAATCTCGGTGCCAGGGGTGTTTTCTTCGACGATTTGCGAAATAAATAGGATTGGGAGTCGTGAACTCTTCAGACGCGTATGAATCGCCTAATGTTTAAACAAATCAAGGTGCGCAAATGGGCGCTTTCGGGGATTTTCCGCGAATTTTTTCTGCGAGAGCGAATATAGAGGATGAAGAACTGAATTTATCTAGAAACTTTTTTCAAAAGCTTCTCAAAGACCGCGTCTTGAAGGCCGAACATTTCACGAGCGTCTTTCTCGTTTGTTTCGTGGTCGTATCCTAAAAGATGCAGAACTCCGTGCAAGAGCATGTAACCGAGCTCTTGTTGATACGTGAGTTTATGTTCCTTAGCTTGGCGTTTTAAAACTTCCGGGCACAGAACCAACTCTCCGAAAGAACTTGGATCCATGGAATCAAAACTAAGAACATCCGTCGCATAGTCTTTGCCACGGAATTCAAAATTGATTTTCTGTGCGGGCTTTTTATCTAAGAACACCAACGTAAGTTCACGGGAAGCTTGCGCGGCTTTCAGCACCTTGCGTTTTTTAAGTTCCGCTGTGATGTCTTCCATCCATTCATTAACGAATTTGCGGGGAACGGAGTGTTTAGACTCATTCACGATCAGAACTTGCATGTCTACCCTTGTGATGGCGTTACTTGACCGACATCTCCTAAACCGCCACCGGCGCTCTTTGGATAATCGATACGTTGATGGTAAATCCCAAGAAGAATGCGCACGAAAGCGGCTTCAACTTTAGAAATGTCTTTGAGGGTCAGATTACACTCATCGAGCTGCCCGTCTGAAAACTTTCTTTGAATGATATTGCGAACAATGTTTTGCAAACGCGTTGGCGTCGGTTCATCCAAAGAACGTGCAGCGGCTTCGATACTATCGGCAAGCATGCAAAGCGCTGATTCACGGAATTGTGGTTTTGGTCCCGGATAGCGGAAGTCGTTGTCGCTGATTTCTGGATCGTCTTCTTTTTTAAGATCAAGGGCCTTGTTATAGAAGTAAGAGATCAGCGTCGTTCCATGATGCTGGATGATACCGTCAAGGATCGGCTTACCTAGTTTGTAAGACGTTCCCATCTCAATCCCGTCTTTCACGTGTGCGACAAGCAAGGTCTTACTCATGAACGGAGAAATATGATCGTGCGGGTTGTGTCCTGGTTTTTGATTCTCGATAAAGTAATTGGCGTGCTCCATCTTTCCGATGTCGTGGTAGTAGCACATGACTTTTCCCAATAGTGGATTCGCGCCGATTTCTTCCGCAGCGGCCTCCACCATGGAGCCTACCATCATCGAGTGGTGATAAGTTCCTGGAGCTTTGACGATCATTTCTTTTAAGAGCGGATGATTGAGGTTGCTGAGCTCCAGAAGTTTCACGTCTGTCGTGTAGTTGAAGATCGATTCCAAAAGAGGAATGAACATCATTGCAACAAGCGCACTAAAGATACCGCCGATAAAGCCTGCTGGAATTGAAAGAAGAATTTCTTTAACCCCACCCTCTTGATCGAACTTCGTCATTGTTAGAATGAAGGCGATCATGAGTGCATTAATAAGACCCGTGCGAACACCGGCGAAGTACACGTCATTGCGAGTTTTACAGTTGAAAACACCTCTGGCTGCGGCGATACCACCAACAAGTGTGACGAACATAAATGGATAGTTGTAATCCACCATGATTCCTAAGCACACCGATAAGAACGCTGTGAAAAGCCATACGATTTCGCCGTAGGTAATGAGCAAGCCTACGAGCATCGGTCCTGCCGCCACGGGAGCCGCAAACAAAAACACGGCTGGCGGAAGGATGTGCCCCATCTTGGAGGCAAAGGCTGCATCGGTTACGAAAAGATAAATTTTTGTGAAGAAGATCACTCCGAACGCAATCAACATCATGACGGTCACGTCTTTAAAGTCGATCTTTACTTTGTTCATCGTGAAACGCTTTAGGTACGAGAAGAATACCATGATCGCAACCGAAAGCATGAGCGCCATGGAAAGGGCCATCACGTCTTTGCGTTTGTCAGCGCGGATGTTTTCGATTTGTTTGATCACCGCCATTTGGAAGGGCTGAATCACAGAACCTTGTGTGATGATTGTTTGGTTCTTTTTGATTGTGATCGTCACGGGAATGACGGCATCACGGGCAGCTTGTCTTCTTGAGGCTGTTTCTTGTTTGTTCAAAGTGAGGTTTGGAACAAGTAAAGAGCGTGCGAAGTATAATAAATTCGCTTGGTCAGATTCAGAGAAGCGATTGAGGTCTTTTTTAGAATCGAATTCGAAATTTTCGGGCGCTTGTAGATCCAGAATCTCTTCCCGTCCAATCGGGAACTCTTTACCCAAATTGTTTTTGTGAACTACGCGAGCTAAAACGTTGAGCTGATTGGCCGGGATAAAACGATCTGGAGCTTCCGCAATTTTCTTGTCGTACCAGCTTTCAAGATTGCGAATTATCACAGCTTCAATACGTGGGTTGAATTTTAGATCAATCAGCCATTCGAACATGAAGTCAGAAACACCGACTCCAAGTTCTTTTTCAAATTGCTTTTTGTATTGAAAGAAATCTTTTACTTTTGCACGATACGCCGCTGCGGCCGTTGGCCACTTTGTTTCGCGGTAATAGGCGCGCATCGTTCTGAAAGAGTGAATCAAGTTCACGGACACTCTCTCAAACACCGACGTGTCATAGTCATAAACGATAGGAACGGCGTACTCGGATTTAAGACGTTTCTCTTCCGTCGTTACTTCATCGGTCATTTCAAAACCGATTGGTGAAGCCACATCAAACTTCGCGACGTCACCGACGTTGAAGTTATACGGAATATCGAATTGATAGAAGATTGTGTAGGATAACAGGACGCAATACAGGAAGATCAAAGCCGCACGACGGATGAAGAACTTTTCTTCCATGATTTGCACGATGCGGCCGAAGAAAGTTTTCTCCAGGCCAATAGAATCCACCCAGTCCAAAAACTTAAGACTGTGATCTTCATAACTGACTCGAGTCGCGGGACTCTCGCCTTTTTTGGAATTCTTTGCTCGTTGCATATCCTTAGTCTGTAATCCTTAAAAGGGCATTAACACTACCCTAACGTGTTTTACGAAAATTGTCGAAATCACTCTGTAATTGTGCTAGCTATGAAGAGATTCCATCAGAAAGTCGAGGCTTTTCATGGCGCGCATTCCTTCTAACCTACGTCAAATTGAGTCCTTAGTCGAGATCGTATCCAGTCTTCGCGGCCCTGATGGTTGCCCCTGGGATAAAGAGCAAACTCACGAGTCTTTGACTCAATACGCAATCGAAGAAACTCATGAACTCGTCGAAGTTCTTGAAAACCCTGCCAGCTCTGAAAAAGACGCCAAAATGAAAGAAGAACTCGGAGATGTTCTTTTCCAAGTTGTTCTGCACGCACAGCTCGCTTCTGAACGCGGTGCTTTCACGATGGACGATGTCATTGCTTCGATCTCCGAAAAACTTGTGCGTCGTCATCCCCATGTTTTTGGCGATGTGGCCGTTGCCGACTCTGCTGAAGTTGTGCGCAATTGGGAAGACATTAAGAAAAAAGAAAAAGGTGCCGCAGGAGAAGCCTCTCCTTACGCATTGAACGTACCTCCACTTCCCGCTTTGCAACGCGCTTACAAAATCGGCAAACGCACTGACAAGTTGCAATTCGATTGGGACAACGCCGAAGGTGTGATGACGAAGGTGGAAGAAGAATTTGATGAATTGCGTGAAGCCTTGGATGAGGGTTCCACTGCGGAAATCGAACACGAATTGGGTGACGTGTTGTTTTCTTTAGCCCAACTAGGCCGTCATTTAGACATGGAGCCCGAGCAAGTTCTGCGCAAAGCCAATCAGCGTTTTGAAGGCCGCTTTAACAAGATGATCGAAATTGCTAAATCCGAAGGCAAAGACTGGGGTTCTTTGACATTGGATGAAAAAGAAGCTTTTTGGTTAAAGGCGAAGGCACTTTTAAAAAAGAAATAGAAAAATGCATTCGTCTCTAAATGTGACGACGTTTTTTTATTTATTTAAAAAGTTCAGCAAATTCTTCTTAAACAATCTTTAGCTTACGAAACACTGTGCCGTTAGTTCTAAGGTCTGCGGACTCTAGGAGATGAATGTGGCACAAAAAGAGTATCTTCTGCGTATCAATGGCAAAGTAAAAAGTTTGATGATTGAATGGGGTTGGTTTTCCAATACCCTCACCGTTTCTCTTGATAAAGAAACTCTTGGAGTTTTAAAAGGCTGGAAAGGCATCACCAAAGGTAATAGCTTTTCCTTGGATGACGGAAGCTCAGTGACCGTTCGTTGGCAGATGGGCTCCTCCACTCCTTATGTCTCTCACGGCAGTCAAATTCTCGATGGTACTCCAGAAAGTTCGCAAGAGTCACGAGGTGCTGGTTATGGCCTTCTTGCCTTCTTAGGCGTTTTAAATTTACTTATGGGTATAGCTGTCGTCTTTGGCATTTTTCCGTCACTAAAAATGATCGGCATGGGTTATTACAATTTATTTTCCGGAGCATTTTACTCTGTCTGCGCCATTATCGGCTGGGAAGACAAACGACGTTCATGCATCAAATGGGGTTTCGGCTTCTTCTTGTTTGAAACCATTCACATGCTACTGCAAGGCCTTATAAATCCCAGCGCCATCTTCGTAAGAGCAATATTTATTCATGCATTCTATAAAGCTCTAAAACACAAAGACGAAAAAGTAGAACGAACACCTTCCGCACTTTCTCCAAGCGAAGATCGCAAAGTGGGCTAAAGCCACTCGATAAGGCCCGTGCATATATCTTTGCTCTTTTGGCAACCTGCCGCCATTCCTTAGGCCTATCTATCTATCTATCTATCTATCTAATCAAAAAAGCTATCCGTTTACCATCTGAATACTGGCTTCTTTGAAATACTTCATTCTGTTATGAGCCGCACATAACAACTGCAGATTTCTTTGCTCACTTTTTCCACCAGCCCAAACAGGTTGAATATGATCAACCTGCAACTGCCATTTGGAAGTGCACTTCTTGCCTGTGGTTTTATCAACATGCTGACAGCATTGATCACGTTGAAAAATCATTCTTCGTAACGGTGCGGGAATATATTCTCTTTGAGAAAAAACTTCTGACTGTTGTTTAGAATCTAATTTTAAATTATTCATTTCAGAAATATTTTTTCTTTCACTGGTGTTTGCTTTAAATTTCTTATTTAAATTTGAAATCTTCAGTTCCTCCGAAGCTTCCGAAGCTCTTCGAGTTTTTTGCTGAATGACTTTATCTGCGACAAACTCCAAGATTTCATCCCAACTTCCATTTGTCAGTGAATGTGACAACAATGAACGCATTTCTTCCATCTTCTGCCATTGATCTTTACTGAGGCTTACTTCAAACCGAACGGATTCGTCAGCTTGGTGTTGAATTTTAGGAGCCTGCTTGATCTCGATATTCAGCGCTTTAGCAACAAGGACTTCGGAGTCTTGATAAGACTTTCCGATAAGTTCATTTAAGATTTCTTTCTTAATCTCAACGGGAACCGCCATGTGTGCCTCTTTTTTTGTTTGACGGAGGGCCTTCTGCAAAAGACTTATTTGAGAAAGATTCAAACTGCCAGACTCAAGACTTTCAGCAACTTCCGGAATATCACGAGATAACCGAGCCGCATCGATTCTACGTTGCGCACTTCCTGCGGAATATCCAAGGTACTTAGTGAGATAATCAAAGAGACTTGAATAAGCTTTCGACAAATACAACTTGCGACGATCCACTTCCGCAATATGCAAAAGGATGTCAGATAGAATTTCTCTTTCTTTTTGAACTAAATATTTTAAATTCTGCTCAAGATTTTCATCAGACAAGTATCGAATATTCATAAATCACCTTTTTGTAGAACTTGTATAACATAGATTTTAAAATAGAATTTTTGACGATTTTCCTGAGGGAAATGGAATTATGGGAACTACTCAATTCGCTGTTTTGTTCGCTCATGAATTGCTTATATTGAATTAACAATTCCGATCCGAGATGCCTCCTATCTTTTTAAAGGAAGCATCACCTAACCGATTTTACGGACTGAAAAACACCGTCAATAAAAATATTTAAGAAGATGATTTTGTAATAGAAAAGTGATGCAGCGCCCTTACAAATGAACAAATGAACAAATGAACAAATGAACAAATGAACAAATGAACAAATGAACAATGGATTATTTTTTACTGCCAAATGGAAGTGGATTTTTTCTTGTACAGCTGTGCGGATATCTTTGTGGGCTGTCCGTCCTTGAGAAGGCTGTTTCCTGGCCGTCGTGGCCAGGAAAGGAAGGTATAAAGGGATGATTTTTTTGTTTTTGTTTGTCGCTTTTTATTTTTTATTTTAATTACTTTTCGTTTTAAAAACCCCTTATTCAAAATTTTAAATTCTCCCCGTTACTCTCCCTGACGAGCACGATGCTCGTCAGGAAGGCCTTCTCATGGATGGAGGGCGCTCGTGCTATTGTTTCTGCTATTAATAGCAAACAACTCCGCACACCACTGCCAAATGGAAGTGAAAAGTTGGAGTTCATTTGTTAGCAGCAATAGACAGATAGAGTGAGTGAGTATATATGATGTATAAAAATCACTGCTGTCCAAGAGTTCTTAGGAGAAAATTTCCCTTACACACTCGAAGATACAAAAATCCACCGCAACTTCTTGCGCGAAAAACCCGAGCCCACTCACCTTCACGTCCTAGGGAGTGGCCAGAAGTTCGGCAGTAAGAAGGAACTTCCCAAAAGTACGCGTACTTAGCTGATATGGGGCTTGAGAATCTTTTTGAAAGTGTCGAGAGGTTCTACAGAAGAAAATTTTTTTGAAAATGAATGATTCTGCAACTCTCTATGATTTCAAACACTTAGCTTGTCTCACAATGAGACCACTTAAAAATTAAAAAACAAAATCAGGCAGTTATCGCAAATTTCAGTTTCTTGTTGAATTGAACGAAACTGGTTTCATCGCAAAGCATGGTGGGGCTCAGGAGGGCATAACCGTATGATTAATCAAGTCGCACGCAAAGCAATCGTAATAGCTTCAGCTGTGGCACTATTTGCAGGATGCAACAAGAGCTCTAGCTCTTATTCCCTCCTCAACGACGCCAACGATTACAAACAACAAGCTGTCATCATTCCTAAGAAGATTGACATCTTGTGGGTGATCGATAACTCGGGCTCCATGGAAACTTCGCAAAACAACTTGGCTTCCAACTTCCAGGCATTCATCAATCGTTTCAATCAATACAACTATGACTTCCACATGGCAGTGACAACTTCAGATGCTTGGGAAAAACAATTTCATTCAGACAGTGTTAAAGCCCGCATCAGGGATGGCGCGGTTCTTCAAGCAAATCCAAAAGTTGAAACTCACTCTGGCGTGTTTGTTATGGATAAGAACACTCCAAACATGAGCAACGTGTTCAACACAAATATCAAGCAAGGAACGCTTGGTAACGGTGATGAGCGTGTGTTTGAAAGCTTCAAGCAAACTCTGCTTGATCCTTGGAACTCAGCTTTCCGCCGCGATGACGCTTTCTTGGCGGTTATCATCGTGAGCGACGAAGAAGACTTCTCTGGTTCATCAGAGACAGCTTTTGAAGATGCATCTAAGAACTACACAGTACAAAGCTACGTAGATTTCTTGGATACTTATACGAATGCAAGTGTGAACGGTAAAAACTATTCCGTGAACACAATCTCCGTGCCAGACACAGCTTGTAAGAATCAACTTTCTACAGATGGTTTCGCACGTAAGATTTCCACTCGCCTTCCTCAGCTTGCTGATTTGACTGGCGGCGTGAAGGGTTCATTGTGCTCTAACTTCGGTGACACATTGACGTTGATCTCAGACTCGATCATCCAACTTTCAGCCGTGTTCAAACTTAGCCGCGAACCTCAAGAAGATACAATCAGCGTGATGGTTGACGGAGTCGTTATCAACAAAGATGCAACGAATGGTTGGACTTACAACGCAACTGACTTGACGATCACCTTCCACGGAAGTTCCGTGCCTGGTGCCGACGCCAAAATTCAAATCGACTACTATCCGAAGTCGATTAAACTCTAAAAGGATTTAGTATGGGTGGGGTACAAGCAGCGACAAATACAGCTCAGTGGTATATCCTTCGTGGGGAAATGAAATACGGTCCCTACGAATATAGATCCCTGATCACAATGATCCAAAATGGGGAGCTCTTTGACTACAACTATGTGTGGGCTTCTCACTTGGATAATTGGACTCTTGTAGGCGATCTGCAAGATTTTTCAAAAGACCGTTTGTGCCGTTTGATCGAAACCAAAGATCATCTTTCCGGCGCTTTCAAAGACCGTAAATTTCCTCGCGTGGATCTTGTGACTCCTATTTATGCTCACAATGAACACAACTTCTTTGACGGACAAACTTTGAGTGTGAGTGAAAACGGAGCATTGGTTCTTCTTAACGATCCATTGCTACAACTCGGACAACAAGTATTAATTCATTTTAGAACATCTGAGGCGAATCCTCAGAGCTTCAACGTGCTTTGTGAAATTGTTCGTAAGAACTTCTCAAAGCAAAGACTCAACGTAAAATCAGGTTTGCATTACGCAGTTCGTTTCCTCCAAGTGCAAGACCAAGGCAAGACTCAGTTAACAAAATGGACACGCGGTGGCGTTTCCAAGGAGGAAACAAATGGCATTCTTAAAGTTCATGAATGATTCTGGCTTCGTCGGCTGGTGTATTCTATTGGTGGGAATTGGCGCTCTAGTTCTCGTGGCAGAACGCGCACGCGCACTTTATAAAGACTACGGCATGAATGTCGAAGAGTTCATGGGTAAGATTCAAAATCTTATTCTCGCTAAAAAAATGGACGAGGCTTTACTTCTTTGTGCACAGCTTGAGAAAAAACCTTTGGCGAGCGCATTCAAAACAATCATTGAGAAAGCAGATCGTGACGATGATACGATCTTCCAAGCTCATGATATCGCTTTGAGTGAGAACATGCCGCTTTATACTAAACGTCTGCACTACTTATCAATGCTTGCCAACGTCGCAACTTTGATGGGTCTTCTTGGTACGATCCACGGTCTTATCCTTTCGTTCCAAGCGGTTGCAACTGCAGACCCTGCACAAAAACAAACATTGCTCGCACACGGTATCTCCGTTTCGATGTATACGACAGCTTTGGGTCTTGCCGTAGCGATTCCTGCGATGGTGTTCTTCTCATTCTTGACAGCTCGTCAAAACCAATTGCTTGAGCAATTGACTGAGAAGTGCGGAAAACTAGCAGAGCTTTTGACTAGCGCTCATATCCCTAACCTGACTCGCCAAAACGTGTTCCCTGATCACGTAACGGCTCCGGCAGCGACTCCTCCGTCTCCTGGTTCAAAAGCTTCCTAAGGGAAGCTTTTGGGTGAGCGGTGGAACCTTATCAAGGATGGGATAATTTATGAGACGCATGAAAAAGATCAAAATTAATCATCACAGTGAGTTCGAGTTGGACTTGGCTCCCCTCCTTGCCGTGATGGTAAAACTTGTTCCGGTTCTTCTGCTTTCATCGGCCTTCGTGCAAATGATGGTGATCGAAACAGAACTTCCGCAAGTCGTCAGTGAAGCGATTCAACGCCAGGAACAACAACCTACTCCGACAAGTGTGGCGATTGAAGTCGATGCTAAAGACGGAATCAACATCGTTGTGACTGAAAAAGGTAAAGATCAGGTCGAGAATATTCCTCTTAAGAATGGCGCCTTCGACTACCCGACTTTACACCAAAAATTAGTTGCAGTTAAAAAAGCACACCCCGAGATTTTCAAAATTGAACTCAACCCTGATGGCAAAGTTCCTTACAACGAAGTCGTCAAAGTCATGGATGAAGCTCGCCAGTCTCGCGACAACACTATCAAGTTCCCTGTGTTCGATACCAAACAAGGTAAGAACGTAGAAACGAACTATATGTTTCCTGAGATCGTCTTCGCCAATATGATGGAGGGCTAAGATATGTCACGTCGTCGTAGATTTGAACCCAAAGTAAATCACAACTCGACTTTCACTTTGAATATTACATCCATGACGGACATGTTCGTCCTCTTGCTGGTATTCTTGTTGCAATCTTACTCCACGTCAGATGTGCAAATTAATCCGGTGACTGGATTGCGTCTGCCAAGTTCAGCATCTCAAGTGAACCCCACAGAGGCTGTGAAAATTTCTCTTTCACAAGACGAGTTGAAGATTGATGAAACCAAGATCGCTGACGTGAAGAATGCCGATTTTCTTCCGCAAGATCTTGAAGATAAAGACACAAACTTTATTAAACCGCTTTTTCAAGAGCTAGATAAGCTTGCGAAATCTTCTTCTGATAAAGCACACATCAAGGAAGGCCGCATCCTTCTTCAAGCCGATAAGGAACTTCCTTACGCGACTTTGAGAAAAGTGATGTACACGGCTTCGATGGCAGGTTTCCCTCAGTTGAAACTTGTGACCATGGTTGGAGAATAAGTTTATGATGCGCACAGTGGTTTTGCTTCTTGCATTTCATCTCTTCTCACTTTATTGCTTCGCTGCCGAAAAAAACGCGAAAGGCCTTTTGCCTGAAGTTCGTTTGAACAGCAGCGAAGACGAAAACGAGAAAAAAGCTTTCAGCAGCGAGATTATGATCACTCGCTCTGAAAACAAGGCTATTGAATCACTGCAAGCCATCATCAAAAAGAAAAAGGGCTCTAAAGAAGAAGCGGATCTTTGGTACCGTTTGGCAGAAATGTACATGCGCCGTTCTAAATCCGGCCGTTTCTTTGATTTGCACCAAGACACTCCCCTGATGAAACTTTCTCCGTTCCCAGTTCCAAATGAAAAAGGTTCTGAGGCGGTGAAACGCGCTATTAAAATCTATACTAAAATTGAGATCGACTTCCCTAACTTCAAACAAATGGATGCGGTGTTATTCAATAACGCCTTCGCAAACCAACAAGTCGCTCAATACAAACAATCAGAAGCTCTTTATCAAAAGCTTTTGACTCGTTTCCCGAAATCTCCACTGATTGCTGACGGTACGTTGGCGGTTGGTGAATTGCTTTATGACCAAGGTAAATTCAGAGAAGCCTTGGAGCATTTCCTTAAAGTGGAAAAATTCCCAAACAGCCGTGTTTTTTCCTACGGCATGTATAAAGCCGCTTGGGCTTACTACAACCTTCGCGATAGTGAAAACGGAATCAAAAAACTGGTTGAAGTCGTAAAAACAAATCCGCCATTGCAAGATGGTGAAGTTCCAACAAATCGCCACAATCTTCGCCGCGAAGCTCTTCGCGATTTGACTGTTTTTATCGGTGACTCCTACCCTTCAAATAAACTTTTCTCTTTCTTTGAAGACATCACAACTGAAGACGAGCTCGGTCAAGCGATGATCGACTTGGCGAAACTTTATGATTCGCACAGCCGTCAAAAAGAAATGAATGTCTTCTTGGAAGAATATATCGACAAACGCTCTTCCGGTCCCGACGTTGTGAAGTCTCACCTTTTGTTGGTTGAAGCCAACGAGACTTTGAAAAAACGCGACAAAGTAATCGACCACTTGCAAAGTGCGAGCGACCTTTGCAAAAGAGATTCAACATGGAGAACATTGCAAAAAGCCGAAGACATTAAGGTGTCTTGTGAAGAAGAATTCCGCCACACAAGCCTTGATATGGCTAAAAAATGGTGGGAGATCTGGCTTAAAAACAAACAAAACGTAGCGTTCTCTGATTTGACGCAAAAATTATTTAAATTGATTCTTGAGAACGAAGATCCAACGAAACCGGATCTTAAAACACGCTACGCTTACGCTGAACTTCTTTTCCAATTGGAAAAATTCGACGAAGCCAGCACGCAATACAAAATGGTTGGCGACAAAGCGACAGAGGAACCTCTTCGTCATGACGCCAACTATGCAGCCCTTTATTCAAAAGAGAAGAGCCTAGAAAAAGGCAAAGATCCTTTGAAAGAAGCAGAACGTAAGGAACTTGCTGCCAATTATTTGGCGAAGCACCCTACTGGAAAATACTCTACATTGGTTAAATTCAAAGTGGGCCATATCGCTTACGAAGAATCGAACTATGCAGAAGCCGAAAAGCTCTTAAGACCGTTGGCTCAGCTTAAAGGTGCTGACAATGCAGATATTAAGAAAAAATCGGAAGACTTGATCTTGGATATGCTCAATATCCGTAAAGACTACGCAGGTATTAAAGATTTCTCTAAGCAAGTCATGAACTCGACAACGGACGATTCTCGCAAGAAGAACATGAACAAAATCTTGGAAGAAGCTCATTTCACTGAGATCCAGGAATTTGCTAAAGGTGGCGACAAAGATCAAGCTTCCCAGAAGTTGATCGCCTTCGCCAAAGAACACGAGAACTCAAAACTTTCTCAAGATGCTTTATGGCAAGCTCTAAGCCTTCTTTATGCGGAAGGTAAGATCTATGATGCTGCTGAGCTTTCAATGAAGTTCGTGCAAAAGTATCCAGAAGACAAACGCAACCTGGATGCTTTGAAGGATGCGGCAAAAGCTTATGCCGATGTCGGTCAAATTTCAAAATCGGCTGAGACTTTATTGAAAGTCGCGGACTTAGATAAGAAAAACCGCAACGCTCACCTAGAACTAGCAGCTGACATCTACCTTCTTGAAAAGAAAAACAAAGAAGCGCGCGCGGCTTACATGGGTATGCTCAATGGTGCTGACAACAAAACCTTGTCACGCATCTACGGCAAACTGATGGATTCCTATAAGAACGAACCGCGCTCTGCTGAACTTGAAAAGTTACAAAATCAAGTTTTAGCAAAAGGTATTGAGCCTTATACAACTCAAATCATGATTGATCGTGCAAAGGCTCTTTTGGATTCTGGTAAATCAACAGCGGCCTTTGATTTAGCGATGAAAGCCAACGGTCGTGATGTGGCTCCAGAGATTCGTGCCGAAGCTCGCTTGATCCAAGCGCGTATTCTTGAAAAAGAATTGGCGCAACAAAGTGTGAAAGCCCGCGAAGAAAAATTTGCGATGGTGCTTTCATTGAAAACAGAAAAACTTGATAAGGCTCACACGGCTTATTTCACAACTTTGAAAATGAGCAAAGACCCTTATCAACAACTGGAAGCGATGCGCGGTATCGACCGTTGTTACGGTAACTTTATCGAGAGCTTGCAAACAATGCCTCTTCCCGCTTCTTTAACTCCGGCGGATCAAGAAGCCTTGCGCGCTGAGATCGCAAAATTGACAGCGCCAATTCAGGAAAAGAAAAACGAGAATGAAGCAAAACTCAAAGTTCTTGCCGCCTCCAAAGGTCAAGCTGCAAGTACAGAGCGCGTTTTTGCCAACATTCGCGTAGATCAAACAGTTCCGCCTCTTGTGCAGTATCCGGCTCCAGAAAAGATGACGGCATTTTTGCCTTCTGCGGGAGATATGACAATTGGAAAGGTGTCTCGTTTTGAGACTCGCTCTCCGAAAGCCTGCAATAAATCCGCTATCATGACGGGCCAATTGCAAGCCGTGAACACTTTCGAAGTTGCAGGAAATTGTTATTATTCTAAACAGTACGAGATGGTCGAAAAGCTAGGTCTTGAACTTGCGAAGAACAAAGACACTCGCGCTTTGGGACTTTTCTATGCAAGTCTTGGCTCTGAAGGAAAAGGCTATAACGACAAAGCATTGTGGATGATTGAGGCGGCTTTAAAAGCACAACCAGAAGCTTCTCCTTACGTGTATCAAAAAGCCCGTCTCACTTACAAAGAAGATGGTTTGAATTCCGCGATGCCATTTTTCGAAAAAGTTTTAGACATGCAAATGCCATCGACAGAAATGCAAACTTTCGCTGGTGTGAAGGCATTCTCAGAGGGAGATTTTACGAAGGCAATCGAAAAATTTTCTTCTCTGTCAAAAGAACAGTTGTATACTTTGAATGTGGGAACTCTGATGAGTGAATCGTATGCTCAGAAGGGTGAAGTCGACAAAGCATTAAGTTTGATCAAAGATTTACTTAATGTTCGCAAAGAAAATGCCGATTTCCTTCTACAACAAGCACACTTGTTTGAGACCTACAAAGAGAGTCCAACGTTAGCGTTGGATTCTTATGAAAAAGCGTTTAAAGCCAGTCAGCAATTGGAAGTGCGTGATTGGTTAGGTAAGAAAATACAGTATTTGAAAACTCAAAACAAAGTCGGTCAGCACGTAATCTCGGGAGACTTGTAGTATGGAGGGTACAAGTGAAATCTTTCATCACAGCGATGATCGCTTTCATTCTCTTGGGAACAGCGACGACTGCCTTTGCCAAACAAAGAACAGTCCGTAAAGTCCAGGAAGTAAATTTTGGTGAGATGAACCTCAAGGGAACGATTCGTAACCCTGACGGTGCCTACCTTGTGCAAAAAAGAGGTATTAAGTTTATGCCTCTTTACGATGTGCAAAAGGATATGGATGGCCGCATTCGCGAATCTGCTCTCTATTTGAATAACTAATTAGTTAGAGGTGTTACATGCTCACGTTGATTGTACGTCAGTCTCTAAAAAACGGGACTGCAAAAACCTGGAAACTTCGTTCCAATAATTCAACACACACTTTCGGTTCATCCCGATTGGCTGATGTGATTTCAATTGCCCCGCAAACCAAGGGTATTCAAGGTCTCTTTGAATTCCGTGATGGCCGCTGGTGGTATGTAAATATGGATCTCGCGACAAGTGCGCAAGGTTCTACCTCCCCTGCCCTTTGCTTGGATGAGGAAAAGAGCATTGAACTTGCTGATTGCGTGTTGAAGTTCACACCTGTTACAAAAGAAACAGATCTTTACTTGCGCTTGGATAAAGCCGGTAAAGAACAACGTGAGTCTGGTAAAAAGTTTCAACTTTTCATGGTAAGACAATCAGGCCAAGTCGTTGAAACAAAAGTTTTACCTTTGAATAAAAAATTTAAACCTGCTGTCTCTGTGACACCGATCACAATTGCGTGCACTCCTTCAGAGGAATGGCACAAACAAACAGTGGGAGATCTTGAAATCAGCCAAAGAACAGTGTCTTTGGAAAATGCGGCGAAACTCGGCCACCTTTCTGCAGACCAGTTGGTTGACGACGAGTCCAAGCGCGGCGTTTACATCGTGCTAGGTGCAGCCCTTTTCCTTGTGTCTTTGGGAATTTTCACTCCGAAAGAACAAAGCATTGAGACTGTTGCAACACCTCCAAAAGTAGCGCAAAAAATTATCGTAAAAACAGAGCTCAAACAAAAACGTAAAAAAGTCGAAGCCGCTCCTAAGCAAGAGGTTGTTGTGAAAGAAACGACTCCTCCAGCAGGCGGTCCAAAAGTTGAGATGCCTACAAGCGGCAGCCAAAGCAAGGTTTCTAAAATGATGAAATCACTTGCGGGTGGTCGTATTTCTCAACTCATAGGAAAAGTTTCAGCCCAAGCAGCAAAAAGCGGAAACGTGGTTTTTGCTAATGGCGTGAAAGCCGGTTCAGGTCCTTCAGGTCGCGCTCTTGCCGCTGTTGGTGGCATGGAAAGATCCGGTCGTGATTGGGGTGCTGAAGGTAACGGTACGGGAGTTGTGATTTCTACTGCCGGTAAAGGTGGTGGTAAAAGTGCCTCTGGTATGGGCGGCCTTGTTGCCGGCGGTACTGGCGGAGCTGGTGTTGGTTTGATCGAAGAAGAAGGCGAAATCACAGGCGGTCTAGACCGTGAAGTGATCGCTCAGTATATCAAATCAAAACTGGGACAAATTCTTTATTGCTATGAAAGACAACTCAGCGCCAATCCTGATCTCTTCGGGAAAGTCGCTGTGAAATTCACCATTGGTCCATCGGGCCAAGTCGAACAACAGCTTATTGGTGATACAACACTTAAGAACGCAACCGTTGAGGGATGTATATTGAATAGGGTTGCCGCATGGAAGTTTCCGAATCCACAGGGGGGAACTCGAGTGCTCGTAACATATCCATTCTTATTCAAGAGTACAAACTAAGGCGGGGGTAATATCATGTTGAAGAAGACAATCTTAATGTTCATCTTGGCTGCATCTCAAGCATTTGCACAGCAAGGAACGGAAACAAAGCCGGCAGCAGAGCAAAGAGGCAGTGATAAGTTAGACATCAAAAAATTGGAACAAAAATACTGGGCAGCCAAAGACGATGATTTCAGTGTCGTGCAAAATCGTCGTTACACAAAAGCAGAGCGTTTTTATTTAACAGCTTCTGCAGGTATCCCATTTAACGACCCATACAGCACAGGAAGTATCGTGAGCGGAAGCTTGGGTTATTTCTTTAACGAGCGTTGGGGTTTGGAAGCCACTTATAACTCTGCAAACCTTAAAGACAACGATGCGGTTAAACAATTCGTTGATTCTTACGGAGCGATTCCAGATCACAACATTTTAAAGTCATCCTACTTCCTTTCTGGAATCTGGGTTCCCTTTTACGCAAAGATGAGCGTGGTTGATAAAGCCATCATTTACTTTGATATGGGTATTTCTGTTGGCGCGGGTAATCTTGATTACGAGATCGCGCAAAAAGAAGGAAATCTTTCAAAGAGTTCTTTTGCGTATAAGCTTGGAATTTTCCAGCAAATCTTCTTCTCTGAGAACTTTGCGATCAGAGCGGATTTAATTAATACATGGTCGACTCAAGATAAAATGAAGTATTACGCCCCAGGTACTAGCGTGGGTGGTACAACCGTAACTGGCAATCGTGATCTGGGCTCGGAGTCCATCAACGATACTTCATTGATGATTGGTCTTACTTATTGGCACTAATTTTCTCCATGGGTGGGGGATTTATGTATAAGCCGTTACAAATTTTAATTACAATTCCCCTTCTCTGCGGAACAGCTTTCGCTGATCCCGCACTGAAGGTAACTAAGTCGGGCCGTGCTCCGGCATCGAGCCTGAAAGTGAAAACAAGCCTTGTCCCGACTTTTGATGTTTATCAAAAGAAAGTTGTAAAAGGGAAAGTGGAAGTTTTCAAAGTTAAAAACATTCCTGTCTTGGATCTGGGCGAAGAGCGCCAGGTGGAAGCCGCAGAGATGAGTCCTCTTCGCCTCCCCGCTTCCCGTGAAGTGGTGGTGAAGGAAACTCGTCGCCGTGAATCGCCTCCGGTTTTGCAATTCCAAGTGGCGCCTTACAATGTCACGGTGGAACCTTCAAAAACGTTGACGAATGCGGATGCTTTCAAAAAAATTCCTGACGTCAAAATTTTAAATCCAGTGATGGACCCAACAACGAAAGATCCTTTGGTTCAATTGGTTAAAATGGATGATATGAAACCTAACGACTACAAACTTTTGCAGGCGTTGATTTTCTTGGAAATCCAAAAGAACTATGAATTGGCCATGGGACTTTTTGCAGAGTTGATGGATGATCCTGAACACCGTATTGAGTCTTTATACCACTATGCAATGACGGCAAAAGGTATGGGACTTAATTCTGAGTTCCGCCAATATATGATCCAAGTGGCTCAAGAAGCAAAAAACAAAGACTGGCAACAAAAGGCCACAGAAGCTTTGGTTCAACACATCACTGTGCTTGAGACTTCAGACATTGCTTTGATTGATCCTTTGGTTATGAAGTACGAAATGGATGTTACTAAGAATGACGATTATCAATTGACTCGGGCCAAATACTATTCTGAAAAAGGCCAACTGGGTTTGATGGAAGATGCTTTGATCTTTATTTCAGAGACGTCTCCCCGTTATCCAGACGCGTTGCTTTTGACGGCTTTGTTTAACTACCGTCAAGGTAAAGTGGACGACGCTGTTATTCAGTTAGAAAAATTAATGAAAGTGACTGAGAACAACAAGACATCGCAATTGCGTTCCGTTGGAGCTTTGACACTGGCTCGTATGCAATTCCAAAAAAGTGAATACAAAGAAGCTTTCCAATCTTATTTGAAGGTGGATAAGTCAAACCCACTTTGGTTGCAAGCGATGGTTGAAAGCGCTTGGACACAAATCTTAGGCGAAGACTATGAAGGTGCCGCGGGAAATATGTTCTCGCTTCACACGGACTTCTTTAAAAACGCCTTTGCCCCAGAGTCTTACGTTGTTCGTACCGTGGGTTACTTGAACCTTTGCCAATACGGGGACGGTGTTCAAGTTCTTAATGAGATGAACAAGAAGTACGCTCCTTGGAAAAAGAAATTGGAAGACTACCAAAAGGCGAACAAAACATCTTTGAACTATTATGATACAGTGAAGAACTGGATTAAGAACTCCGACCTTAAAGAGGTTGATGGTCTTCCACGTTCTTTCATCGTGGAACTTGCCCGCCACCCTGCTTACATGAGCGTGCAAAAACAAATCAATAACTACGAAGATGAAGTTGTTCGTTTCAACAGAATTGCTCTGACTCTTGTGAAAAAAGAGCGCGAGTTGATTGCAAAACAAAATGAAGCCAACAAACAATTGGTCGATGCGAAAAAAGGAATCAAAGGTGACAGCCCTTCTGAGTCTGCGATCGCCAACGTGCAATTGGCAGAGAAAAAACTTTTGAGTTATCGCATCCAATACCATATCGCGAAGAAAGCCCGCACTTCGATCAAAAACTTGAGAGAAAAAGGCTTAGCGCGTATCGAGAAAGAAAAAACAGTTCTTCGTGCTCAGGCTTCTCAAGCCTTGCAAGGTCGTTTCACTGAAATGCTTGCGAGCTTGAATAAGGTTCTGGATCAGAATGAAGTTCTTCAGTATGAACTCTACTCTGGTGCCGGTGAACACATCCGCTACCAAATGGCCGGCGGAGATATCAATGAGAAAGAACGTCCTGAGTTGAAAGTTCAAAAAGAGAAAAGTTTGAACTGGAAATTCAAAGGCGAAATCTGGGAAGACGAAGTAGGTCACTACCGTTCTTCTTTGAAAAACGTATGCCCACAAGATTCAAATGTGGCTGGTTTGTCTGAACAATAAGGAAAGGATTTTCAAGATGAAATTCGCAAAAGCAATGACGACTTTGACTATCGGTGTTTTGATGAGCCTGCAAACAACAGCTTGGGCACAGAATTCCGCAAAAGAAGGTCTGGAGCGCATCAAGGCCAACGTCAATAACTCTAAAACAAACTTGCAAGAGTACGAAAAGAACTTAAAAACTGTTGAAGGCAATATCGCTGAAGTCGGTAAAGCCAAGTCCCAGGTTGAGGGACAACAAAAACAAGTTCTGCAGCAGGTTGAAGAAAACAACCAGGCCATGGGGCGCATCGGCGGCCAGGAAAAAGAAATTCAACAGCTGATCAATGACGAGAAAAACAAAATGACTCAGGAGAACCAAAAGATTCAAGAGCTTGAGGCCATGATTGCGAAGATCAAAGACAACCAGAAGAAGCGTGAGATGAACATCAACGATTATCAATTACAGCTTACTCAGCTTCAGGAAGAAAAGAAGATCTGGAGTTCTCGTGCGGGCACTTTGAAAGAGCAAAACGATCAAGTGAACCAAAAACTTCGTTCTTTAGCGAGCGAAGAGAACGAGTGGAAAGCCAAACAGAAAGGCTATCAGGGTGAAGTGAAACGCTGGAGCAAAGAAGTCGAAAGACAGCAGAAGCTCAGCGACAGCTACAATTCTTTGGCTGAAGTTAAATAAGATATTCAACTAAAGACCTGTTTCAAAAGGGAGCATTACGGCTCCCTTTTTTCTTTAGACCTAAGGTCTTCTTCGTTACTCATATTCAAAAAACTAGACTTATCCCCGGTGGAGAAACACCGAAAACCTCTCAGGAAAAATTTAGGTTCCTAACTTAATTAACGAGGAGTTTATGCAACAGTCTTCCATCAGCTCTTGGTTCCGCGGAATCAAGGGTAAGTTACTTTTCGCAGCCGTTCTTCCCATCGTGGGCTTTGCAACCGTATTTATGATCGCAAGGTCGGGTATGTCCACTATTGCGGACTATCTGGAAAATTCTCATAAGAATATTATTCCGAATATTCAGGCGCTGGGCGAAATGCGCCAAGCGCGCAATAAATTCGGTTACCAGATTTCCGCGGCGATGACGATGCCTACAGCTGAAAAACGTGAAGAGCGTTTGAAAATTGCACGCGAAGCCATTGAAGAATACCAAAAGGCTTTGGACTATTATGAATCTGTCCCCTTCACTCCTGAAATGGAAAAAGTGTACGCTGACGCAAAATCAGTGAGAAAAGAATACTTCGAACTTCTCAATAAATCTGTTGAGTTGGTTTCCACGGGAAAACCAGAAGCCTTTGAAGAAGTGCGCAAACAACTTGATGGTCGTATGTGGGAAATTGGTACGATCATGCATAAAATGAGCAGTACATCGATTAAATACTATAATGACATAGCTCAGGCGGATGACAAAGGCGCTGACGAGGCTGTTGCAAAGGCAAACACTTTGATGGTGACAATTACTTTTATTGCATGCTTCGCCATCTTTGGTTTACTTCTGTGGATTGCTTCGCGTATCGCTGCCTCCGTGGGCTCTATTGCAGAACGTCTGACGACGGCTGGCGGTCAAGTAGCTTCTTCTGTCGAGCAGCTTAATGAAGCTGGCAACAGTTTATCTCAATCTTCAACGGAAGCCGCCGCTTCACTTGAAGAAACGGTCGCAGCTTTGGAAGAAATGAGTTCCATGGTGCAAATGAACTCGGACAACGCAAAACAAGCGGCCGCTCTATCTTCGTCTTCCAAAGACGCCGCAGAAACCGGCGAAAGAGAAATTCAAACACTGATTCAATCCATGACTGAAATTTCTCAATCTTCAAAGAAAATTGAAGAGATCATCAGTGTTATTGACGATATCGCCTTCCAAACAAACTTGTTGGCTCTGAATGCCGCGGTTGAAGCCGCTCGCGCTGGAGAACAAGGGAAAGGTTTTGCAGTGGTGGCCGAAGCTGTTCGTGCCTTGGCACAAAGAAGTGCGGCAGCGGCAAAAGATATCACAAGCTTGATCAAAGACTCTGTGTCACAAATTGAGCACGGAAGTGAAATCGCAGATAAGAGCGGTGCCGTTCTTAGCAACATCGTGAACTCTGTAAAAAAAGTTTCTGATTTGAATAACGAAATCGCTGCGGCAAGCTCGGAACAAACCACAGGTATTCAGCAAATCAGCAAGGCGATGAATCAGTTGGACCAAGCAGCACAATCTAATGCGGCTTCCGCCGAAGAAATTGCGGCGACAAGTGGCGAGATCAACAATCTTGCGGCAGCGACACAAAGTATGACTGTGGAACTGAACAATGTTGTTCTGGGAGGTCATACAGTGACAAACACTCAGGCAACGACAAACGCGAAAATCGCGAAGAAAAAAGAGGTTGTGAAGCTTGCAGCAAAGAACAACGTCATTAAAATGAAAACCTCCGCCCCCGTTGCGGTAAAAGCAGAGGCAAAAGAAGTTATTCCGTTTGATGAAGACACTCGCGCCAAGGTCGGAACGACTGACGGATTCTAAATCTAAAGCAATCAAAATTTATTTACAAAACCCCTCGACCTTCGAGGGGTTTTGTCGTTTTAACGTATACTAAAATCGCATTCATAAAACTAGACTCCGCCTATCCGGTTAGTATTCCGAATAAAATTCGGTCAAAGATGTTAAGAAAGCATCAAAAAAATATTGGAGTCGAAAATGGAAAATTACGGAATTTCGAGTTGGTTTCGCGGAATCAAAGGACGTTTGTTATTTGCTGCATTTTTACCGATGATCGGTTTTGCAGTTCTGGGAACAGTGGCCTATTCAGGCGTTGGCAAAGTCCTCAACCTTTTAAGTGTCGCAAATGAGCAAGTCATCCCGACCTTCGATGTGGTTGGAGAGATGCGCCAAGCACGCAATAAATATCTCTATCAAGTGTGGTCAGCCATGCAATATGCAGACAACAAAACCGAGCTCGCAGCCCGTGTGAAAGCGGCTCGCGAAGGCTTTGAAGAGTTTAAAAAAGCTCAAGAAACTTATGATCCAGTTCCACGCACGCCTGAAGAAGACAAAGTGTATCAGGAAGTGAAACCAACCTTCTCTGAGTTCTATGCGGAGATGGAGCAAGTTCTCCGAATGGTTGAATCCGGAGAACCCGCAAAAATTGAAACAGCAAAAACTCTTCTCAATGGTCGTATGAATGAACTTGCTGTCGGCATTCGCAAATGGAATGGCGCTGTGAAAGATATTTATGCACAAATGGCGAAGGAAGGTGTCGTCCAAGCAGCAGAAACAGAAAAATTTGTTAAGAATATGGTGATCATGGTCACACTATTCAGTGGTATCGCGATTTTCGGGGTTCTTCTTTGGATTGCAGCTCGCATCTCTAGCTCCGTCGGCTCTATTGCAGATCGTTTGACAACAGCGGGTGGCCAAGTAGCAACATCTGTTGAGCAGTTAAATGAAGCTGGTAACAGCCTTTCTCAATCTTCCACTGAAGCCGCAGCGTCACTTGAAGAAACCGTCGCGGCCCTTGAAGAAATGACTTCGATGGTTCAGATGAATTCGGACAATGCGAAACAAGCAGCCGCCTTGTCATCATCGTCTCGTGATTCGGCAGAACAAGGTGAAAAAGAAATTCAAAGCCTTATTAAGTCGATGACTGAGATCTCTCAATCTTCGAAAAAAATCGAAGAGATCATTCACGTGATTGACGATATCGCTTTCCAAACAAACTTGTTGGCTCTGAATGCCGCGGTTGAAGCCGCTCGCGCCGGAGAACAAGGGAAAGGTTTTGCGGTTGTCGCTGAAGCCGTACGTGCCTTAGCACAGAGAAGTGCTTCTTCTGCGAAAGACATTTCAAGTCTTATTAAGGAATCGGTGTCGCAAATTGAAGAAGGAAGCAAAATTGCTGACGAAAGCGGTACTGTTCTTACGAACATCGTAACCTCCATCAAAAAAGTTGCGGACCTCAATAATGAAATAGCCGCCGCAAGTGCAGAGCAAACAACGGGTATCCAACAAATCGGTAAAGCTATGAATCAGTTGGATCAAGCTTCTCAATCCAACGCAGCTTCTGCAGAAGAAATCGCCGCGACAAGTGGTGAGATCAGCAACTTGGCTGTAACTGCACAAAATCTGACAGTGGAATTGAACTCAGTGATCTTGGGAACGGATAAAACAGCTCACTCCCCTTCTGTTTCAGAAAAGACAGAATCTAAAAAGACACCGACTAAAAAATCCAACGTCGTGAAGTTCCAGGCGAAAGCAAAAACGCCGGCGCACGTACCAAGCAAAGCCTCTGAAGTGATCCCCTTCGATGACGACGGCCGCGCTAAAGTCGGAACAACGGACGGATTTTAGTAAACTCCTCGCAGCGAAGCAACGCTGCGAGACCGAAATAGACAACCACAGCACCGAGAATGGTGATGAAGAGGGCGAGCGTTTGCAGCCCTCTTCCTATTTCTAATGAAATGAAATCGTAAATTTTTAAAGTCAGAGCCAACCCAGCTCCTGCGACAACAAACTTTCCTAAAGACTTTAGAAGACTTTTCCACGCAAAAGATAAATTCCAGAAGCGAAGTCCCGCAAGAAGAATGACCGTATTTAGAAAAGCAGAAAGAAGTCCAGAGAACATCAACCCCACCAAACCATAAGATTGCATAAAATACGGCGCTAAGGTCACGTGCACAACCAGGCACACAACAGAAACCACGGCAGGAAACAATGTGTTCTTAATCGAATAATAAAGCGGCATTAAAACGCGACTGCAGGAAATTAAAACCAAACTCACAGCATAGACTTTTAATACGGATGAGGTCGCTACGGCATCGGCAGAAGTAAATCTTCCGCGCAAAAATAAAACCTCAATGATAGGCTCTGCTAAAAAGAACAAACCCAAAGCAGCTGGCCACGCCAAGAATAAATTCATCAGAAAACTTTCCTGCGAAGTCTCACGAAATTTTTCTTGGTCTTTTGCCGCAGCTAAAGCACTTAACGTCGGTAACAAGGCCGAACCAATGCTCACTGAAATCAAAGACAGCGGAAGTTCCAACAAACGATCGGCCCAATAAATATACGAAATCGAACCTTCGGGAAGAGAACTCGCAAAATACAAATTCACCAGCGTTGAAAATTGCAAAAGTCCCATTCCGATAAGTCCCGGAAGCATATTGCGCAGAACTTGTTTAACGTCATCGTTCCAAATTTTAAACTGAATGCGTGGTAGGTAATCGCGACTCTTAAGAGCAACCCATAAAAGCAATGCCTGCAGGAATCCACCGACAAACACACCCCATGCCAGCCCGTCTCCCCTCACGGGAAACCACTCAGACGGCATAAACGTGAACACCAACATTGAGATATTCAGTAATGCCGGAGCCGCCGCAGGAAGACCGAAGCTCCCCAGCGCATTTAAGATTCCCATAAAATAAGCGTAGGAACAGACAAAGAACACAAAGCCAAACATGATGCGGCCCATGCGCACCGTAAGGTCCCATTTCTCAGCCAAAGAACCGTAAGAGTCAGAAAGCAATAAACGGAAGATGTCTTCGGTAAAGATCACTCCCAAAAGTGTCAGAACTCCCAACACAATTAAAAGAAGCGTATAAAGACTGTTAGCTAAGTTTTTGGCGCGAATCCCATGCGGGTCCTCGGTTTGAGCTTCCATAAAAACGGGAATAAAGCTCACAGAAAGCGAGCCTTCGCCCAAAAGTCGACGGAAAAGATTGGGAATGCGGAAAGCCGCCGTCCACGCATCGGTGACCGTGCGATCGAATAAGGCGCCCAAAGCCACGTCCCTTAATAAGCCCAAGATGCGGCTAGTTAAGGTCCCTGAAGCCATCAAAAAAGCCCTTTTAAAGACCTTTTTGCGATCTTCCTTTAATCCGCTTGCTTCCCGAGACACCCTATGTTAATCCCTTTGTTTCTGTTTAAATAAGATTACTGTGGAGGTTATCCCTTGGCAAATCATAAGTCTGCAGCAAAAAGAGCTCGTCAGTCTATCCGTAAAACTGCTGTTAACAACGCTCGCAAAAGCACTGTTAAAACAGTAGAAAAAAGCTTGGTAAAAGCTATTCAAGCTAAAGATGTTAAAGCTCTTCCTGAGTTGTTGAAGAAGTTCACTGCTCAAGTAATGAAAGCTGCTAAAACTGGCGTTATTAAGAAAGAAACGGCTTCTCGTAAAATCAGCCGCCTTTCTACTCGCGTTTCTGCAACTAAGTAATCGCGTTTGCTCTTGCTGATACGAAAGATCGGATTTGTCTTTTGATAGCGAATTCGATCTCGTTAAAGCTCAAGCCGTGGGTGACTCTTTGGTCACCCTCTTTTTTTTGCGTGGATCGAACGACACCGCGTAAGAAGACAAAATCCCCGCCGGGAACTTGAAAGCTGACAACAAGCTCGTGGCCTTCACTCAAGACATAGTCTGAAATGATCGACATGCCACCCTCGCCCACTTCTCCGGAATCACACACAAAATAAGATCCATCACAAAGGACTCCTACTTTGCGTTTCATCGCGCGACGTGGATACTGACGGCGGAAATAACCTTTATCTTCAAATGGCTTGTTCATCAGGATTCTTATCGGAATCTTGAAAGGAAAACTAAATTGCAGAAAGACGGCCGGACCCGCGGATGCGGAGGATGCCGTGGCTGGACTATAGCCTTAGTTTAACGAATACGAAGAGTTCGAGCTGCACGTCTTAAGAACCATGTTCTCAAGCCAAATGTGACTAGAAAGCGGAGACGACTTTAAAGCTTTATCCGTCTCAGAGAGCACCACCAAGGTTTGCTCTAGCTTCTTCATCGTCCAAAGTCGGGACTGATCCAAGTAGCTTTCTAAAAAGTACGGCGGCACTTGCGCATAGTGAGCCAGCTTTGCTCCATGAAGGCCTTCTTCGGCTCCTCTTTTTAGAGTCAAAAGAATGCGCACATGACGGGCCACCAAAGAGATAATACCGATTTCGTTCTGTCCTTGATCAAGCAAATGAACCAAGTGCTCAAGAGCTTTCACGCGATCGTTTTCACCGATAGCTTTTGTAAAATCAAAAACGTTTTCTTCTTTAGAGCGAGACACCGCTTGCGCGACGTCAGCCATTTCAATACGACGATTGCCACCGACAAAATCGCCGAGCTTTTTTAGCTCTGATTCGATTTCAGTCAGATGATGACCGACAAGTTTGTGCAGCAATTGAATCGCATCATTGCTGATCGTAAGACCCAAAGATTGCGCGATATAATTGATCCAAGAAGGAATCTGATTTTCGTAAGGCTTTTTAAATTCGACACAGTCGGCTTTATCAAGCAACAAACGAATTTGTTTTTTTCTTTTATCCACGCGCGAAGCAAGAATCACAAAAACAGAACTGTCGACAGGGCTTTCAATCAATGTTTCCAGCTCTGCCCATTCTTTGTCTGTGAGTTCTTGCGCTTCTTTTAAGATAATCAAACGACGAGCGGCCATCATCGGCAGGGTTTCAACAGCATCGCGTACGACACTCACGTCAGCGTCGCTAGCATAGAAAAGGCTGTAGTTGAAATCCACCGCGCCCTCAGTGAGGACGGCGTATTTAAAACGTTCTACGGATTGGTTGAGGAGATAAGGCTCTTCCCCGAAAAGGAAGTACAAGGGCGCAAGCTGACCTTTTTCAAGATCTTTATAAAATTTTTGCGCATCAATGAGTGCCATCTAGTTGCTAAACCCTATTAGAAATTTTCAGTAATACGGTCATGAGCTTCCGTCATAATGTCGTTAGCCATGACGTCAATGTTCTGCCTTCGCGCAGAAAGATTGTAAAGAGGATTTACGGAGTTCACGCCCGCGAGCGTCACCTGAGGTGCTACATAAGTACGCTCTCCGCTGAACGATCCACTCCAAAGTTCCGTTCCGTCCGCCTGTCTTACAACTTTGACAGTCACTGTAAGAAGGATGCGATATTCTGACGCGATGACGGTGCCTTTAGGAAGATACAACTCCCCTTCTTTTCGTGGCGAACTTGGTAAGTACTGAATCGTATCGATTTGTCCCACCACAGCCACTTCAGACAAAGAATTGTCCACAACGCGGGCAATACGCGAACGTTGGAACTCTTGAATCAATGCATTTGTGAAAGCGACTTCAATCCCTGTCTCTTGAGTTTTATTTTTAAAAACCGGGACAGAGATCTGGCGATAACCACCAGGAATGCTGCGAGTCGCAGCCCCCAAACGGTATGCACAACCTGTGAGCAAACCAGAGAGAGAAACAGCCAGAATGAGAAGACCTTTAAAGATTGCGTCCACGACCCCAGTTGAGTATAAAATTAGGGAGAAGTCATCTCAAAAATGGCGACTATCAAGGAAGAAAAATGACATCTCTCACTGACGAATACAGTTTATTGGCGCCGGGCCCCGTGAACCTCCATCCTGAGGTGCGCAAAGCTTTGGCACTTCCTATGATTCACCATCGGACTCCGGAATTCGATAAAATTCTCAAAAGAGTTTTGGCGGGAATTAAAACCGTTTTTCAAACGAACGAAGAAGTCTATCTTTTGACAGCAACGGGTTCTGGCGGAATGGAAGCACTTCTGGTGAACATCCTTTCGCCAGGAGATAAAGTCATTGCCATTGTTTCAGGCAAATTCGGTGAGCGTTGGGCAGAGATGGCGAAAACTTTTGGCGCCAATGTTCTAACGATCGATGTTCCTTGGGGTGAGACCGTCAAAGTTTCTGATGTTGAAGAATTGTTGAAGAAAAATCCCGACACTCGCGCCGTTCTTTGCCAGGCTTGCGAAACCAGCACCGCTGTTGCTCATCCAATTAAAGATATTGCGGCTGTTGTTAAAAATTACTCTGAGACTTTATTCCTTGTCGATGCCATCACAGCTTTAGGTGCTTACGAAATCCCGATGGATGCTTGGGGTATTGACGGGATTGTCGCGGGTTCGCAAAAAGCGTTCATGCTTCCGACAGGAATGGCCTTTGTCGCCTACTCGCAAAAAGCATGGAAGTTTGTCGATCAAGCGAAGTGTCCAAGATTTTATTTTGATCTTCGTAAAGAGAAAAAAGCCAATGGCGCAGGAGAAACTTTTTATTCTTCCAACGTCGCGATCATTCGCGCTTTGGATGTGGTTTTAAATCTGATCAACGCCCAAGGCTTGGATAAACTTTTCCATGATATTCATCGCCGTGCCGAATTTACTCGTCAGTTCGGACAGAAATTGGGATTCACTCTTTACGCAAAATCTCCAAGTGATTCGGTGACCGCTCTGGTGGTTCCTCCGCAAATGGACGGGCAAAAAATTCGTCTGCATTTGGAGCAAGTTCACAACATCACGATCATGGGCGGCCAAGATCAGGCGAAGGGAAAAATCATCCGCATCGGCCATATGGGTTACATTCGTGATTACGAACAAGTGCGCTTGATTGAATGCCTGGGTCATACTCTGCGCCATTTTGATCCTGACTTTATGTCGCTGGAACATGTTTCCAATATCGCACAAGAGGCGAAAAATTATTTGGAGCAAAATCCATGAAAAAGAAAATCTTAATCACGGATCGTTTTGCGCAAGATAGTTTCTTGTATTTGCAACAGCACAGTCATTTTGAAGTCGTGCGTGCCGATCATCCTCACCATCTGCCTTTAGAACATTTGGTCAGCGCCAATGCTTTGATTATTCGCAGTCGCACGCGCATTGACGAAGAGCTTTTAAAAAAAGCCCGCCAGTTGCAATTGATTATCACGTGCACAAGTGGTTTTGATCATATTGATTTGCACGCGACTCAAAAATGGGGCGTCACTGTTATGCACACGCCATCGGCGAACATTGAATCGGCGGCGCAGCTCACTTGGGGCTTGGTTTTAAATTGCGTGAACAACATTCAACAGGCTCACAAAATGGTGAAGGCTGGTGAGTGGAAACGGGATTTGATTACGGGAATTGAACTTGCCGGTCGCAATTACGGAATTATCGGATTAGGTCGTATCGGAACTCGTGTTGCTGAGATCGCGCAAGCCTTCGGTATGAATATCGTTGCTTATGATCCTTACCAGGAAGACTCTGTATTTGAGCGTCTGAAAATTCCTCGTTTAAGTTATGAGGAAGTTTTGAAAACGGCGGACATCGTGAGCTTTCACGTTCCCAAGACTTTGGAAACAGAGCATATGCTCAATCGCTCCCAATTTGAATATATTCACCGTGGTATTATTTTGATCAATACGTCGCGCGGTTCAGTGATTAATGAAAATGATCTCTGCGAGGCCATCGAAAACGGCTGGCTGCGGTCCGTCGGCTTGGACGTCTTTGAAAAAGAACCTCTGCAAAGAAACTCCAAACTTTTGACTTATCCTAATGTTGTTTTGACTCCCCATATTGGAGCAAATACGGAAGACGCCTTCTTTAAAGCGTCCCAGGTTGCAGCTAATAAGCTTATGGCGTTCTTTGTGGATGGCTCGACCTCTGACACCCTCCCCCCAAGAGCACCTTGGTATGGAGCGGCTCCATTTAAAGGCGAATAAAACTTGCCTCGGCTCCTCTCTTAAGAGACATTTTCTAGGGTCTTTTTTGAGGGGATTTTTCCATGGCAGGTATTGTTGTTGTCGGAGCCCAATGGGGCGATGAAGGTAAAGGTAAACTCATTGACGTCTTCGCTGAAAAAGCAGACATGGTTGTTCGCTACCAAGGCGGCGCCAACGCAGGCCACACTCTTGTGGTGAACGGTCAAAAAACAATTCTTCACTTAGTTCCAAGTGGTATCTTGAGACCTGAAACAACATGCGTGATTGCTCCGGGAGTTGTGGTTGATCTTTTCGCGATTCGCGATGAAATCAAAAAGTTGAAAGACTCAGGCCTTTTGCAAAATCCAAAACAATTGATGATCGCCGATACGGCGACAATCATTCTTCCCTATCACAAAGCTTTGGATGCCGCTCGTGAAGCAGCTCTGGACGATAGCAAAATCGGAACAACAGGAAAAGGTATCGGACCTGCTTACGAAGATCGCGCTTCTCGCAGAGCGGTTTTGTTCGGTGACATCTTTGATCGCGAATCTTTAAAAGCCAAAATTGAACTCGCCCTTCGCGAGAAAAACTTCATGCTTGAGAACTACTACAAAACAAAAGGTTTCAAGCTTGAAGACATCATGGCGGATCTTGAAAAAGTGGCGGAGGAATTGGCTCCATACCGCACGAAAGATGCGTCGTTGTTTATTTCTAAAAACTTGAAATCCGGTAAGAGAGTTCTTTTTGAGGGTGCTCAAGGAACTATGTTGGATATCATGCACGGAACTTATCCGTTTGTGACAAGTTCTTCGACATTGTCAGCGAATGCCTGCGCAAGCGCGGGTATCGGTCCAATGAACATTCAAAAAGTCATTGGCGTTTTCAAAGCTTACGCGACTCGCGTGGGTGGCGGCCCATTCCCGACTGAGTTGACGGATGAAGTGGGACAAAAAATCCAAGCTGATGGTCACGAGTTCGGTTCTACAACGGGACGCGCTCGTCGTTGCGGTTGGTTGGATCTTGTTGCATTGAAATATGCGATTCGTGTGAATGGCATTACGAATCTTGCGATGATGAAGTTGGATGTGCTCACAGGCCACGATCGCATTGGCGTGTGCACCGCTTACAAAATCAATGGCGAGATTGTGACAGAGCTTCCGACGTCTCCTTATGAACTTTCAAAAGTGGAACCTGTGATTGAATGGATTCCTGGTTGGAAAGAAGATTTGACGAAGGTTAAGACTCTTTCTGATTTGCCAAGACCGACGACGAACTACATTGATTACTTGGGTTCTCAGTTGGGCACACCGATTGATGTGATCTCTGTAGGCCCTGGTCGCGAACAGACTTTGTGGGTGAAGCCTTTGTTTAACAACTAAGGTTTTTCGAGATTTTTTTTAGTGGCAGATATCTTTGAAAAGGGCTTTATACTCAGCCATAGTACGAAGCCCCATACTTTTTCTTCTTTTATCCACATTCTTTTCATCTTCGATAGGCCAAGGCTCCCATTGGCCCGGGCCCACGCATTGCCCTTGAGTTCCGTAGCGCTGAGGTTTTCGATTTTTAGGGTCATTAGAGGAAATAGCCACACGATCAAAAAGGTAAGCATAGTTTGCGGGCTTTGTTTCTTGTAGAGGATAAAGCCGCTCTAAAATCGTGAGGACTTGTTTTTGGAATTCAACGTCAAGATCAGCGTGTTGAACCAGAAGCCAACCTTGATTATCAGCCTTCTCTCCAAAGACACTGATTTTAAACCATTCATATTTTTTTAAAAGCATTTTAGTATCAGCCGTGTTTTGACTGTCTAACTTATTATTGCGTTTAAAAAACTCTTGGTTGAACTGATTTCTTTCATCAACGGAATAGTCTTTTTCAATGGGAGTGCTCCAGTAATTTCTCATGTATTGATCTATTTCAAACATGTGATCAAGTTTGGATTTAACCCATTCGATACTATCTGTATTTTCCGGCGTGACCGAAAAATCCTTGTTCATTTTTTCTATTTTATGGTCGTAGTCCTTCAAATCCTGCTCAACACGCGGATAAGTCGTCGTGCACGCACTATTTGTTGTGATGAGGACAAATATATAAATCAGAAAGTGAAATTTAGACTTCATTTGATGATATTAATGGAACTTCTCACCTTTCGCCATCATTTCCAAAATCATCTTCATGCGCTTTTCACGAGTTTCAGGTGTTTTGGCAGTTTGCAGCCGATAAGCGATCGAATAGAGATTTGTTTTATTCAGCGAATTAAAAAATGCTTCCGCTTTTTTGTTCTTCTTAAGAGCCTTAAGAAAATCTTCCGGAATGGTCGCCTTACTTGGAGAATCGTAAGCCGCTTTCCATCGTCCATCTTTTTTAGCTGCTTCGATCTCTGCGAGTCCCGCCTTCTTTATTTTGCCAGCTCGCAGGAGTCTCTCAGCGTGCTCGGTGTTCTTTTTTGACCAGACACTTCGAGGACGTCTGGGCGTGAATCTTTGTATCCAAGAATTTTCGTCGTAAGCCTTTTTCTGCCCATCGATCCATCCATAACAAAGAGCTGCATCGAGAGCTTCAGCATAAGTCGGAGACTTTTCAGCGGAACCTTTTTTCTGTATCTGAAGCCACACCCCGCTTGAGCGCGCATGGTTCACCCTCAGCCACGACAGCCACTGTTTTGCCGACTCAAAAGAAAGAATATCTTTTTCACTGGATTTTTTCTTAGCTCGAACACCCATCATGATGTCCACTATAACGAATCAAAATACTTGTGCAAATAAGTTGGCGCTTCCTGGTGCCCGGGTCTTAGAACAGTAGGCAAATTTAGAAATAAACAAATAGTACTTTTGCATTAATTTTCTGACTCAGTAATACCATTTTGTACAGCTTGTTCTCTTTGTCTCTGGGCTTCTTCTTGAGATTCAGCTTTATATTCCATTAAACGAGCGGTAATTGGTTGAGACTTAAAATCTTTTGGATATGCTTCAACTAATTTTGTTACAGTATCATCCCATTGAGCGGTGGTTCCCCAGTCCGTCTTAACGATGTTGTCTACCGCTGTAATGACTTCTCCAGTAGAAGTATCCATCAAGTTAATAGATTGCTGGCATTCATGTCCCATACCTGTCCAATAAGAAATATCTTTGCATTGAACATTCGCGACCACGACAGCACCGGCTCCATATAATTTTCCATAAATAGCGAACTTCTCGCGGTCCTCAAAGCGATCAATAGACTTGCGATGAAGCATATCTTGTTCTTCCTTGATAGCTTTTAGTCCTTTAGCTCTGTCTAAAACAATGAAAGCTCCATTTTTTACTAGTGCTGTCTGAAGCTTTGCATACTCTTTGGCAGAAATAGAGGCGCTATCAATCATTATCCTCATGGATTTATCTGAAAATTTAGTTCTTTTCTCTTTAGATGCACAACCAACAAAAGCTAAGCACAATATTATTGAATAGATCCAGGTTTTCATTTAGTCCTCACTTTGTAGCAGCAGCTAGTTCATAGCCGCAGTGAATACATTTTTTAGCCTTTGGCTTAATTTTCTCAGCACACTTGGGACAATCCACAGCCTCTTTACTGAGGAAGATCATAAGAAAACACAAGGGACCTAGTAGAGCTCCTCCAATAAAAGACTTCACCATTCCCATGCCCTTGCGCTTGCCAATAACAATTCCTATGAGCCCACAAAAGATCATTACAGCGATATAGCCCATACTTAACTCCTATTTCCCGCGCAAAAAGTCTTCGTTGCTTTGTTGACTATTACGTTCTTTTTCAAGTGACAATGGATATTCAAAAGCTTGTTGTTCCTCCTGTCGCAACTTTTCAGGATCATCAATACTGATCTTTTCTTGTTTCAAGGTGATGTATCTGATTGATTTGAGATAAGCACAGTTTCTTTTTTGATCTCTTTCCCAGTTAAAGTACCAGGTACTTCCTTCGACAAGATCAAAATAGCAATATGTATCCTTATCAGTGCCACAAGCAGAGTAGTGGGAAATAAGATCATTCGGATTGATTTTTTCCTTCAAGTTACAAAATCTAGTTTTACCGCTTGAAATATCATCCAATAAGGTAGATTTATTCTTTGAGGTTTTTGCATGACCTTCAGTCATAAAAAAGAACATCAAAACACCAGTCAACATCAGCAATAAACTATGATTAAGAAATACCTTCTTCATTCCATTATCCTTTTGTGGTTTTTACTTTCTTGATTGTGATTTCGTAAAGTCCTGTATGAATTTCTGTTTTATCCAAAAACTCTGCCAAATCCCCTCTTGGATCTCGTTCTCCGAATAAAAGATAATGTGTACTCACTCCAAAATAATTTGCCAATGCTTTGATAGTTTCAGCTTCACGAGGAATGCGTTCATCATTCCCTATCCATTCTTGGACCGTTCTATAAGGAATTGAAAGATCTCTAGAAAGATCCTTCGCCGTTAATCTCTTCTGCCCTAAAAGAGCTTTTAATGTATTTCCAAAAATATTTTTATTCTGTTTCACGCCACTATCCTTCGTCAGATAACAGAAATTGCTTTAGTTGGTTGCACAACAATGTGTTTGATGTACATAGTAATGTACGAAACAAACACATCACCGCATTTTCGCATCTTTTTGAAATTTCGATTTCTCGCATCGGCGCACTCTCTAAGACCCTCGTCGGATACAGCGTTTTGCAAATGAGGCTAGTTCTCGCAGTCGAGAAATCTTTCTTGTGCACGAGAATAAGTTTTTTTGTTTGGTATGAATTTAGGCAGTTAAACAGCAGAACGGAAAGGGCGTTAGAAATCGAGTGCAACGAATTTGCAAAAGTCCCAACGATTAGTAATAGAAAGATTTTTACCAATTGTTTATTTAAGAGGTAAAGGCTCACCCACACGAGATGAAAGATCTTCAAAAAGATTTTTTGCAACGTTGACGGCATCGGATACACGCGTGGAGGTTAACGATGGAAGTCTGTGCTCAAAATCAGGATATCGATATTCCACAGCATAAAGCGTGAACTCTGAAAGAGCTGGATATTTTTCAGAGAAGTCAGGGTATATTCTTAAAAGATTTTCTATAAGTTTATTCATGTCATGGGTTTTGAACACACGGATATTATGAAATGTTAAAAACCCCTTAATAGCTTTTTCTGCACATTGCTGAGAATGAAATACGATGGCACCAAAAAAATCGGCTTCACTAGGATTAAGATAGGTCGCAGCTTTTAGATCAGCGCGAGCTTTAGCAAACCAAAGGCGTGTGGATTTCTCATTAGCCACAAGATAGCTCCACACCTAAATTGTATGCTGCCTCAGGAATTGAATTGAGTTCATTCTTCCATTCATTGAACTCGGTTTCCTCGTAAACAAAAACATCCACCGAGACGTCAAGATCGAAAAGTGCTTGTCGCGCAAATTGCATATTCTCCAGACGTGATTTTTCAGTCTTACTAACGACGACAACAAAATCATAGTCACTATTAACTCGATTCAAACCTGTCACACGCGAGCCAAAGAGATAAATATGCAATGGATTGAATAGAGATTGAAGTCGCGAAACAACGAGAGATAACTTTGGATCTTCAGCTAAAATTTCTTGAGGATTCTTTTTAAAAGGCAGTTCTGATTCATAAGACATCGTAACCTACCTGAAAAAATTTGGCGTTCCCAAGGGGATTTGAACCCCTGTATCCTCCGTGAAAGGGAGGTGTCCTAGGCCCCTAGACGATGGGAACGTGTAGAGAAAACAACGAACAAAAAATGGTGGCTCGCGATGGATTCGAACCATCGACCCCTTCATTAAAAGTGAAGTGCTCTACCAGCTGAGCTAGCGAACCACTGTCCGTTTAGGAAGTGCTAATTTGTAGTAAGCGGGGGACAAAGTCAATACGATTTCTTGCAGTTTTTTAAAAAATTTAAAGTTTTTTTGCTGCATTTCTGGGGCTTTGCTTAAGCCATGGGCAACACTTCCGAAAAAGACTTAACTATGCTTAAAGATTGGTCAAAAAGGGATTCAAACACGAGGCTTCTCCGCTCGCTTATTTATGATATGTTGCCACGCAACCCCTACAAGGAAACAAAATGGGACTTAATCTCTCTACTCTTGGAAGCGTTCATACACTGATTAGTTTAATTGCGATCGCTAGCGGACTTTTCGATCTTTTCCGCTATGGGAAAATCACTCCGCAATCATCGACAGGGAAATTTTATTATCTTACGACAATCATCACATGCTTCACCTCATTTGGTCTTTCTAAATTAGGAGGCTTCAACCCAGGTCACGCGGTTGCAATCCTTGTGCTTGCGTGTCTTTCTGTTGGTTGGATTTTTGAGACAAAACAAATGAAGCTTGGAAAAGAGATTCAAACGCTCGCACTCTCTTTTAGTTTCTTTCTTTCGCTGGTTCCTGCGACACTTGAGGTTCTCACTCGTTTGCCCGTGGATGCACCGTGGGCCGCGGGACCGCAAGACCCTTTGGTCGGCGGATTTATTTCTTTTTGGTTTGTACTTTTTCTTGTTGGTTCGTTTTTACAGCTTAGGAAGCTTAGGACACTTGCTAATTAAGAGACGCGTTTAGTTGCGACTCGATTTAAACTAAGTTATGTGTATCCTTGTATTTTCACAAGGATACTCCAATGAAATTTTATTTCGTTTATCTTCTTTTGCTCCTCACAACCACAGCAGCTCACGCGCAACTTGACCTCGCGCAAAGTCCCCCATCTATTAAGTGGGAAACAATCTCTAACGACTCCGTGCAAGTGATCTATCCTGATTACTTACAGGCAGAGTCTGTTTACATCGCGAATCTCGTCGAGCACTATTCGAAGTTCGTGGGACAAACTTACGGCATTGAAAAGCCGGAGCAATTCAACCTTGTGATTCGCCCGCAAATCGCGCTTCCCAACGGCTTTGTCACACTCGCACCGAGAAGAAGTGAATGGTTCACTTCTTCCACTTTCTTTCCCTTTGTTGGATCTACAGAGTGGTATCAAACTCTTTCCATTCACGAATACCGCCACGTCAATCAGTTTGATCACTTCAACCATCGCGGAACAAGATTTCTCTATTACATCATGGGAGATATGGGAGTTCAATTGGCAACGGCTCTTTCGATTCCTTCCTGGTTTATGGAGGGTGATGCCGTTTGGACAGAGACGAAATACACCGACGCCGGTCGCGGACGCTCACCACGATTTATGGCAAGACTTAAAGCGCTTGTTCTAAGTGGTGAAATCCCAATATACGATGAGTTCTTAAATGGAACTTACAAAACGAATCTTCCTAATCAGTATGTCTACGGTTACGCGCTGATTTCTTACGGTACGAACAAATACGGTGAAGAACTTTGGAAATACGTTCTTGAAGATGTCTCTAGATTTCCGATTCCTCTACGTCTTTACGTTTCGTTTAAGCGCGTGACGGGACAAGACTTCCGCGATTTCTACAATGAAGCGATGAATGATTTAAAAACAAAATGGGCGGCAGATGCTCCACCAACTGGAGAAGCCAAAGTCGATTTCCGCGAAAACCTGGTTCCAGTGAAAGTGGGCCATGCTCTTTATTACGTCGGACAAACTCTGGATACCTACCCAACACTTTATAAAGAAGAAAACGGAAAGAAAGAAAAAATAGCCGAGATTTCTTTTAATAAAGAGTTCATGCAATTGCATATCGGAAAGAACAAAGCGGTGATGACGGAGTTTAATCCTGACAAACGCTACGCCCACAAAGGCTTTTCAGAATTAGTGCTGTTGGATCTAAAAACCGGCAAGAAAAATAGAATCACTCATGGTCAAATTCTTTACAATCCAAGTCTGAATGAGGCTGAAACGAAAATTTTGGCGACGGATTTTAGACCCGATCAATCTTGGAATATCTCTGAGTTTGATTTGCAGGGAAACTTAGTTCAGACCATCGCCCTTCCCGATTCGAAGGTGTCGGAGGCTCGCTATCTGAATGATCAAACAGTTGTCGCGATCATCGAAAACAAAACAGGTTATAAATCCATTGTTGTCGTCGATTTACAAAAGAAAGCTATCGAAAATGTGCTCGTACCACCGTCGCGCAATCTTCTTTACTCATTGCACGTCGATAAAAATAAAAATTTATTCTTTGAGGCGCAATACAAAGGACACAACGAAATCTTTATGATGAATGGTTCGGGTTTTGCTCAGTGCACGCACTCAAAACTCGGTGCCTATATGCCTTGGTCCGATGGAACTCAGCTTTATTACAGCAATATGGACACTTATGGCTCCACAATTGCGACGGCGAACTTACCGGACTGCCAAACTTTCTCAGCGAAAGAGCTTGTCGATTTTAATTATCTCGATAAATCCCCTTCAGATAACTACAATGACTTCCCTCCTCAAGGTTTCCCCGAGCAGGAATCTCTTTATACAAAAAGCGCGGAAAAATATAAGCCCGCACCTTACGGAGACTTCGATAGAAGACTCGCAATTCCCCACACCTGGGGACTGAATATCGGCCGTGGCGGAGGTTTGGTTGTAAAAACCGACAACTATCTTCGAACTTTGGGATTCACGGGCCAAATCGGAACAGACGCTGAAGAGATGAAATCTTTCGGCAGTCTTAGTTTTGATATCAAAAAATATTATCCGCTAATAAATCTTGAAGCGGAAACTCGCGGTCGCAAAGTCACGGATTTCGATACGGATGATGAGCTGGAGTGGACGGAAAATGCGGCGGGCCTTGGCGTCAGTGTTCCTTACATCAAAAAAAGCGGCCTTTATAATTTCACGGCTCTTTTGAACTTAAGAGGTTTTTACACGGACACCTCTGAGTACGAATTGAATAAAGTGAAGTTGGATGGAAGCAGTTACTTCTATAAAACGTCTTCGTCTTTAGGACTTTCTTGGAGCAAAGATCCAAAAGCAAGATCCATCATGGCGCCTTGGCTTTTAAGTTATAAAATTCAGTACGACGATGCGGACCAGCCTTCAGACTCTCTTCAGTCTTCGTACCGTGTGTTGCAAGAGGCGAACTTGCAAACTCCGGGACTCTTTGCCAACGACGGATTTGCATTCACTCTCGACGAACAAAGACAGACGGACACAGGATATCGCTTCCTTCCGGAAAGTACGTTCATGGGTTATGTTTTCTCGCGTGGATACGACTATAAAGACGTGCCGAAATTTCAAAAACTTTCGGGGAATTATGTTTTCCCCGTCGCTTATCCTGATCTTGCCCTGGGTGGTTGGTACTATTTAAGAAGACTGTATTCAACAGTGTTTTTTGATTCTACATACGTGCAAAGCACAAAGCTTGATTCGACACTGAACAGTTACGGAGCGGAATTAAGATTTGAATCCGTGATTCTTAGATTCTTGCCAATCACTTTCGGAGGTCGTGTTGTGCAAAGACTTCTTGATAACAAAGTCCGAGGAGAGTTTTTCTTAGCGACAGGCGTTGGATTTTAATATCCCTAAAAAACAAAACCCGAATCTCTCGATTCGGGTTTTTTATTTTTACTTTCCTACAGTTCCCGGCACACCATCAAACATCAAACCTATCGAGACATAAGATCCCGACAAATCCAAAGTATCAATGCTTGTGCTTGCTGAGCCCGAACGTTTAAAGCCATCGACTTTATTCGTTTCGTAGCCGCCTTCAAAAACCAAGTAGACTTGTTTGTAACCGATAGCGAACGAAGCTCCTGCGGAAGCATAAGGTGTCGCAAGCCAATCTCCACCCGCGCGACGAGTGAACTCTCCGTCTTGGCTCGCTGTTTTTACTTTCAATGTTGTATTACTTCCGCCGACTCCTGCAAACACGTCGAAGTGAATCAAATCTGATTTCACAATCGGCACGCGTGCTAATACGAGCATCGAGTCTTGATCTACTTTCGCACTGTAATCTGTGCTGGAACTGTCTGGATTTTCCTCAACAGAAGCCAATCTTTTTGTGTAGCGAATACCAACGTCCAAATAACGATGCAAAGGATACGTGATCTCGATACCAAGACGAGTGTAGTTGTCTAACTTCTTAAGCCCTTGTGCTTCGATCGTGTCGTTTACGTTGGTAGGATTAATACTTGAAACACCCGCGAACAAACGGCCCTGAACAGGAATCTCTTTCGCAAGAGCAAAAGAAGAAGGAACAACGACCACCGCCGCTAACACGGCCAAGACAGACTTCATCATCATAAAACGCATCCTTTAGTTAGTAGTCCTAGGTTAATGTGCAATGGCAGAGGACCTCAAGGTCTGGGACTTCTTTTCGCGACCTTTATCTGACCTTTAACAAGCAATAGCGTCCTCATTTCAAGCACTTATGCACCCTCTTGACACTTATTCTGTTACAGACTATATTTAACCTATAAGTTAATTAACCAAAGGGTAAAATATGCAAGACCATCTCAGCCAGACATTCGCAGCTCTTGCCGATCCCACTCGGCGCGCCATGCTTGCGCACCTTTCAAAAGGTGAAGCGAATGTTTCTGATCTCGCAAAACCTTTTCTGAATGAAATGAGTCTCCCCGCCATCACAAAACATCTCAAGGTTCTAGAAAAAGCGGGACTCATCACCAAAACCAAAGAAGCTCAATGGCGTCCCTGCAAACTCAACGGTGAAGCTTTGAAAGAAGCTTCCGATTGGATGGAGCAGTATCGAATTTTCTGGGAAGAAAGTTTCGATCGCCTGGATGCTTATTTAAAAACTGTGACTGCTGAAAAGAAAAAAACGAAAGGAAAAAACCATGGCCGCAAAAAATAAATCCAACGAGATCAAGATCTCTCGTATCTACGATGCTCCGGTTAAACTTGTCTGGGATGCTTGGACAGACCCAAAACAAGTTGCGCAGTGGTGGGGCCCGCGCGGCTTCACGATCACAACTCATAGCAAAGATTTAAAACCGGGAGGACATTGGGCCTACACAATGCACGGTCCCGATGGCACAGACTACGAAAATAAAACGATCTATCATGAGGTCGAAAAATATTCTCGCCTGGTTTATGACCATGGTGGCAACGATGATCGCCCGCCTCTTTTCCGCGTGACCGTTGAGTTTGCCGAGGTGAAAGGCAAAACAAAAATGGAGATGACAATGACATTGCCAACTCCGGAAGCGGCTGAAGAAACTCGTAAGTTTATCAAACAAGCCAGCGGAAATTCCACTTGGGATCGTTTGGCTGAATACTTGGCAAAAGAGACGGAAGGCAAAGAGCAGTTTGTTATCAACAGAACTTTCGATGCACCGATCAGTCTTATGTATGAGATGTGGACGAACCCAAAACATTTCTCACAGTGGTTGGCCCCCGCGGGATTTAAAATGGAGTTCATTCGCTCGGATATCAGACCTGGCGGAAATACATTTTATTTTATGACCAATGGTGATGCGAAAATGTACGGCAAGGCTCATTATCTGGAGATGGAAAAACCACATCTCATCAAGTACACACAACAGTTCGCGGATGAAAAAGAAAATACATCCCGTCACCCGATGGCACCAACGTGGCCCGAGACCATGCTGACAACGGTTGTTCTCAGCGAAGAAGGTCCCGACCAAACACGAGTGACTGTGACTTGGGAAACTTATGGCAATGTGACTCCGGAAGAACTGGAGACATTCGTCAAAGCAAGAACAGGCATGACTCAGGGCTGGACAGGTTCTTTCGACAAACTCGAAGACTACTTGGCAAAACAAGCTTAATACGACTCAAAGAGGCTCCATCGCGGAGCCTCTTTTTTATGGTTTCATTGATGCGATCATCAAGAACATCGGTCGACGCATTTCATCTTTTAATTCGGGAATTTGATTTAACATCTCCGGCGAAGGTTCTGGCTCAATTACTTTTTTTATTTGAAATCCGGCTTCCACGAGAGAGTTTATATACGTCGCAAAAGTGCGATGGAATTTTGTCACGTCTCCCGTCAGCCATTTTGTATTGCGGGGACCTTCAAGTTGGTAATTATCAACAGGCCAATGCAGACGCTCTCCTGTCGGACCAATGATCCAATTTTGTGACTCTAGAGATGTAAAAATAGGATGCTCTACAGAGAACACAAACGAACCACCAGGCTTAAGCCAACGATAAGTCTTGCGACACTGCTCCGCAAAGTTTTCGATGTAGTGAAACGCGAGCGAACTGATCACCACGTCGAATTGGTTTTCCTTGTACTCGACACCTTCAATAGAACCTCGTTGATAGGTGATGCGCGAGTCTTGAGTCATTTCCTGAGCACGCTTAAGCATCTTTTCTGAGAGGTCGACGCCAATAACAGAAGCGGCCCCCTGCTCAACCGCATAGCGACAGTGCCACCCGAAACCACAACCAAGATCTAAAACTGTTTTTCCTTGAAAATCGGGAAGCATTGTCCGCAGAACATGCCACTCCCCTGCAGCTTCAAGTCCTTGCTGCGAACGGGGCATATTGCTGTAACTAGCGAAAAAATCGGGATCGTCGTATTTATTTTGTGCCATTGGTAAAAGCTAGTTCCTTTGAGATTGATTCACAAGTATCTCTGACATTCTGCTTCAATATTGGTCCCAGAAAGCTCCTGAAACATTGTCAAAAACGTGCTTTCTTCCGGCATATTTCTTGGATATACAACCGACGCAGGTCTGTTTGCCCGTAATTCAGTGTCGAGATGACACTAAAAGAAAGAGCCACCAATGAGAATAAAGAACCACCTCTCTCAGTCAAAATATTTTACATCACTGCTTCTTTCAGCATTGTTGATCACGGGCTGTACGAAATCTTCTAAAGGCACCTTAACAGGCGCGGAGTTTCTAGAAGGTCTTTACGTCACACGCCCTGAGGTGGAAGAGCCGATGATTGCGATTTTAAAATTGCAAAATCCGGCTTTGCTTGAAACTTCTAAAAGACAAAATGGCGAGCTTGTTATCGACAAACGACTTTTGGCGGCGATTCAACAAGAACAAGACAAAACGATTGCAGAGCTGCAAAAAATTTCTCCGAAGATTCGTGTTTTGATTCGCTATAAATTAGTTCTCAATGGTCTTGCGATCTGGGCTCCGGCTGATGCTTTTGAAGCGATCAAAGCTCTTCCGAATGTTGTAATGGGTGAAAAGTCTGGAACGTTTGCCCGTCCTCAAGCCAAAGAAGCGGATACAAAAGGTCTCGTTGGTGCAAACACATCTGTGAACTTTATCGGTTCTGATGCGGCTTATGCTCAGAATATTCACGGTGAAGGAATGAGAGTTGGCATCATTGATACCGGTATCGACTACACTCACAAAATGTTTACAGGCGAAGGCACGGAAGAGGCTTACAAAAACAATGATCCAAAGAGTCCCAATGCCGCCTTTCCTAACAAAAAAGTTGTTGGCGGTATTGATATCGTAGGCACTGAGTACAACTCGGCCTCTCCTGATTTTGAAAAACGTATTCCTGTTCCTGATGCGAACCCATTGGATGAAGGTGGACACGGAACACACGTTGCGGGTTCTGTCGCGGGACTTGGTGATGGACTAAACACGTACAGTGGCGTTGCTCCTGCAGCGGATCTTTATGCGATTAAAGTATTTGGCGCAAAGGGCTCCACAAGTGATGAAGTTGTGATTGCGGCACTTGAATATGCCGCAGATCCTACGGGAGACTTAAGTTTTAAAAATCAATTGGACGTTGTGAATCTTTCTTTAGGAAGTGGTCACGGCAATCCGCACATCATGTACAATCATGCGATTCGCAATCTAGTCCATGGTGGAACTGTGGTTGTTGCCGCAGCTGGAAACAATGGAGATAAAAGCTACATCGTCGGTGCACCTGGTGTTTCTGATGATGCGATTTCAGTGGCTTCCACAATCGACAATCAAAATCAAAACGTACAATTCCCTGCTGTGGAATTTAAATTCACTAGTGACAGTTTAACTTCTGAAGCTCTGGAAGGCGCGATCACAAAACCTTTGGCTGACATCGTTGAGCTTAAAGGTGAGATCATTTCTTTGGGTTTTGCAGATGCGGATTTTGAATCTCCGATCAAAGAACAAATCAAAGGCAAAGTGGCTTTCATCGATCGTGGCAAAGTCGCTTTCGCAGACAAAATCAAACGTGCACAGGACAATGGTGCTATTGCCGTCATCATCGCAAATAACGCCGATGGCGAGTCCATTGTTATGGGTGGCGAAGGAGAATTCGACATTCCAGGCGTTATGATCTCGAAAAAAGATGGCGATCTTATCAAAGAAAAATTAAAGCGAGGTCCTGTCAGTGTTGATTTAAAACCTGCTACAAAAATTGAAAAGCCTTGGTTGGCGGATACGGTTTCTCCGTTCTCTTCTCGCGGTCCTCGCTCTGAAGATGGATTGATTAAACCCGAAATCGCAGCACCGGGCTCTAATATTATTTCTGCGATGATGGGTGGCGGAGACAAAGGTGTTCTTAATTCTGGAACATCTATGGCAAGTCCTCATATTGCGGGTGTGATGACTTTGCTTAAGCAAAAATATAAAGATCTAACTCCTTACGAGCTTAAATCCGTTCTTTTGGCGCACGGAAAAATTATTTCTGACGCTAAAAAGAATCAGTACACAGTAAGCCGCCAAGGTGCGGGCCGCGTGCAAGTCGCCGAATCTTTAAATGCGAAAGTCGTGACAATCCCTGCGACATTGTCCTTTGGAATCACTGACATTGAAAAACAAAAAACTTTGCGCCAAGAAATTGTCGTAAAAAATATCAGCTCAGAGACTTTAACGTTAAAACCTGAATGGAAAGGTTCTAAGGGTTTGCAAGTTTCTGCTTCTGCGGTGACTTTGGCTCCAGGTGAATCACAAAAGGTTGTTGTTTCTGCGAAGGTCACAGCCTCTTTAATGAACAGTGCAAATGACGAACTTGATGGATTCTTGGCCTTTTCTACAGAGAAAGAGCAAGTGGCGCAATTACCTGCCCTTGTCGTCGCTCGTCAAATTTCACAAATCAGTGCCAAGTCTTTGACTGTGCAAGCGACTTCACCTGCTGATGCGGCGGGAAGTGCCGTGGATCTGGTTTTAGAAAATGCGGGTATTAACAAAGGCACTGCTTACCTATTCAATCTTTTAGGCAAAGATGCTCGTAAGAAAGATACGAAGCCTGATCTTGCTCACAATAGAAATTGCGATATGCAATCTGCGGGCTACCGTATCATTGAAAAAGACGGCGTGCGTGTTCTTCAGGTCGCTGTGAAACTTTACGAAGGTCAAACAACCTGGGATACTTGCGAAGTCAACGTGCAGATTGATGCCGATAAAGATGGCAAAACCGATCAGGAGATCGCAGGTCTTCCGACGGAGAATGTTCCAGGTTTAAGTGGTGATACTTTCGTTAGCATTCTTCTTGATGGGGCAACAGCGCGAGAGCTTCGCAAGAAGTTTGAAACGGATTTCGCAACAAATCCAGAGAAAGCCAAAGAAGACTACACAGACGCGGTCATCGATCAACGTGGTATGGCCGTTTTTGATAATTCGACTTTGGCAATCATCGAAGCGGACATCTCTGCTTTGGCTTTGGCGGACACAGGTGAATTGAACATCAAAGTTTCAACGACTCATCAGGATGCCGGCGCTATTGAATATGACGATTATTTGGAAGGTCACGAAAATCGTTGGGAAAAGATTTCTGTAGCGCCAAATGCTCAAGCCTATGCGCAGATGCCTGAGGAAATCGAACTTGCCGGAAAAGAAACTGTGACGATTCCTTTGCTTAAGGGATACGGCTCAGGAGATTTGATCCTGTATACTCCTCAAAATAAATCTGTTCGCGATGTTTTACTCGAAGATGCTCAGTCGCAGATTGTTCCTGCGACTTATGATGCACCTTAGACGTAAAAAATCCCCTGGCACCTTTTTAAGCTCCTTGGTACAAGGAGCTTATGCCTATTCAAAATGTGATTGGTGATTATACGGCCTTTTTGGATCGTATTTTTGCCAATATTCAAAATGCAGGAATTGATGTTGCGTCATTTGAGATGGATCATGCCTGTTATCGTGTTAGCAACCTTCAACAATATGAAATCAAAAAAGCGGCGCTGCTTCAGTTCGGTGATCTTTTAACAGAAGCCAATGTCAACGGACGGCCTATTGCAACTTTCAAACTGCATCAGGCTTTGAAATATAAAAATCGTGATTTGTTTTTAATTGAACTTCCCGCTCCTAAAAAGGGGAAGGATGTTGCCGATGGCCTGGAACATGTTGAGTTTGTCGTCGGTGAACTGATTCCTGATATTATGAAAAAACATCCAGGCCTTCTCTGGAACACAAGCGGCCTGGAAAAAACTTTAAATCCGGAATTGGAACTTAAGTTTAACGACGGACTTGCGATCAAGTTTCATCCTGAATCTTTAAGTGAAGTGATCAGAAAAGAACTAGCTATGGAGCCTTCATGACTTACCACGTCCACAGTGACAAACCTATTTTCGATCTTGTTATTGGCGATAAAGCCTACTCTTCTTGGTCGATGCGTGCGTGGCTTGTGGCCGTGCAATCGGGTCTTCCTTTCCGCGAGATCAATATAAAATTGGATTCTCCAAAAACGGCGGAGCAGATTTTAAAGCACTCCCCTTCTAAAAAAGTTCCCGCCTTGAAACACGGAAAAACGATTGTGTGGGATTCTTTGGCGATTGCCGAATATCTTCATGAGCTTTCTCCGGAAGCGAAGTTATGGCCAGATGATTCTGCTTTGCGCGCCCTGGCTCGCAGTTATGCGGCAGAAGTACACTCGGGTTTCGCCAGTCTGCGCACCGAGCTGAGTATGGACATTCAACTGAAAACCAAAGCACGCCATCTTTCCCGCGGTGCCATTGCTGATATCGAACGCATTCTTGAAATGTGGAAGACAGCTTTAAAGCAAAGCGAAGGACCCTATCTATTTGGTGATTTCACGATTGCCGATGCTTTCTTTGCCCCGATTGTTTTCCGATTTTTGTCTTATGGTGTTCAGATCAAAGATAAAATGGTCCTTGAGTATATGAACAACGTTCAAGAACATCACGGTGTACAATTCTGGGTGGAAGAGGCTCTGCAAGAGAAAAACCACAGTCCAGTTTTTAAGTAAGCTTCTGATTTAATTCTTTTCACACAAAGAAAGAGCTAGGCTTAGTATATGACTTTGGACTCTTTCTTTGCTCGGCATAAAAAACTCACACGCTCTTTAAAGAAGTTCATTCTGGATTATGAGAAAGAACTTTCTTTGGATGTATTTGAGGCTTTTCTTGAAACTCTCAGCGAAGAACTAAAGTCTGCACATATGGAACTACAAAAAGTTCCTGCAGGTCCTCCCCGTGCCAAAAAATTGCATGAATTGGTTGAGAATGAAATCGCTCAAGGTGCCAACATCGAAACATCCTGCAAAAAAGGATGCTCCGCGTGCTGCCATATGGAAGTGGAAATCACTAACTATGAGGCCGAGGTTTTGGGAAATCTGGTGCGCTCAGACCATTCTATCGAGCGTTCACGTTTACAACAGCAGAGTGAACGCACATTGCAAGATCCCCTTTGGCGTGAAGGCGTTCGCAACTTATCCAATCGCTGCGTTTTTCTTAATGATGAAGGCGCTTGCAGTATTTATGAAAACCGGCCCGTCATGTGCCGCCGTCACTCGGTGACGTCCCCAGCAAAAAACTGCGAAACTTCAGATGGAAAAATCGTGATTCGGTATTTTCCCAAGGTGGATTTACTAATCAGTGCCGCTAACGAAGACACTCAAGTTGAAATCGGCCCGTTGGCAAAAATGTTAGAGATGCGGCTTCGTTAAGCTTTTTTGGTGAAGACAGCCTTTTCCAGTTTGCTAATTCGCTCCTCCAGGGAAATTTCGTTCCCCATGGATTTTTTTAAAAACCAGTTTAAGAACGTTTGATAACCCATTCCCTGTTTTTCGCCCTCTTCTTCCAACCACTGCAAAACATCGGAATCAAGACGAACCGTTTTAAGTACTTTGACTTCTTTTGCGACCTTACCTCTTTTGGCTTTGGAAAAATCGTATTCTTTTTTCATAAAAATCCCCGAAAAGAGTATTGTTTCTCCTCATGTTTAGTTGCTGATCGCGCAGAAATAATTCTTATTCTCTCTGGATTTATTCTTTCGCAATAAACAACAACCAAAACTTTCGATTTAGAAGAACGACCTATTCGAACCCAACGTTCTTCATCGGAACTTTCAAAATCCATATTACCACACTGTTATTACGATGTAAATACACTTCCAAATAGCCAATTACATTGCAAAAACAGCGCAAAAGAGGACGCCATTTTAAATCGGTTTTGAAAAGATCGACAGTCCGGGCTCAGGACAGGATTTTTTTAAGCTCTTCGCGGTCTTCGGCGTCGGGAATGAGCCATTCTGCTGGTAGATGCTCGACGACGTATTTCCAAGAGGCTTGCACCATGGGTTTAGCAAGCGGTTTTCCGTGAAGATCTTTGAGTAGATTTAAATGTCGCAATAAAATCGTGCGCGTGGGTTTATAGAAGCCTTCTTGATCCGTGCCTGCATTAGTGACGATGTCGGATTCTTCGACTTTCTTAATTAAATTCTGAAAAAAGACTGTGAGACTCATAGCTCATTTCACTCGATTTCCGTGGTAACGGCAACCGGAACGTGTTCTCTGACACATTTGTATTTTAACGATGAACTTCTCCTTTGGTTTTGTGCGAATTAAAATCCTCTGCAAATCAGGAGGTCACTATGGATAGAAAAGCAACGGCGGTCTGGAGAGGCAATCTTCAAAACGGAAAAGGCGAAATCAGCACTGAAAGTGGAGTTTTAAGAAACACTCCCTATTCTTTTTCCACGCGCTTCGGGGAAGCATCGGGAGCCAATCCCGACGAGTTGATCGCAGCGGCTCACGCCAGTTGCTTTACAATGGCCCTGTCCGGAGCGCTTGCCAAGAAGGGCTATATTGCCGACAGCCTCGAAACATCCGCCACAGTCACAGTGGAAAAGCAAGGAGACGGGTTCGCTATCACTTCTTCCAAACTGAGACTCAGAGCGCAGGTCCCCGATATTGATCGAGGAACGTTTGAAAGCATCGCGAATGATGCAAAGACGAACTGTCCTGTATCCAAAGCATTGAATTTAAAAATTTCTTTGGATGTGGATTTCCATCAGTCTCTACATAGCACGAGCGCTTCGCATTAGTTGTTTACAAAATTCGATGCTGTTTTCATAATGAAGCCTCAACAAGGATTCTTTTATGAAAACAGCATTGGTTTTAGTCAGCTCTGCCCTCTTACTTTCTTCTTGCGCGATCACAGGCAAAAGCATTCGCGATGTTCCTGCGATTAAGTCACAAAATATTCAGGTGTCGGCTTTAAGTGGTCTTCCGAAAAGAAATATTTCTTTGACTGTCGTCGATGCCCGAGACGATAAAAATCAATCTGCGGAGTTACAGACAGAAATCACTCGCGCCGTAACGGAGGCTTTGGCTCGTGAAGGCACAACAGTGTCTACTCCGGGAGCCAACGACCTTGTTCTTACAATTCACAATACAGAGATGGGCAAATACAAAGAAGGCTGCGTGAAAATCACAAGCTCTTTGACGATTCCCAAAAAAGCGAAACTGGGTGCCGAAGCTTCGAGCTGCTTTGAGATGAAAAATCCATTCGGCGCTAAGATGAGTGTGGATATCACGAAAGCTTACGAAGAAGCGTTGAGCTTGATCTTTAAGAATTTAGATCAAGGTTTGGGACAGTTGAATAAGTTGTAAATGGAATGCGCCGCAATTCAAAAAGGTACGGCGTACCTCTTAGCGATACGCCTTACCGCGGCCGTTATTCCAGAATTTGATTCCTGTCGGAGCGTTGACGTTTTGACTTGCTGTAGAAGAAAAGGTCATAGTTCTACTATCAGGCAAGCCGTCACTCGCCACATTGGTCAAATATTTTCCGGAAAGATCATTCCATACGCAACCCGCGATCTGACTTCCACCACCTGGAGTAATTACGACATTAATATCTCCGGGATTAGTTACTGAACTAGGCACTTCTATCGCGGCACCACCATGTCCACCGTTGTAGCCGTTTCTATCTGAGTTTAGATTACCACCAGAGCCCATGTCTCCCAGAGCTCCAGCACCACCGCCACCACCATAATGACCACCGCCACCGCCGCCGCCATAAGTTGTTGAACAAGCTCCAGCTCCTCCACCAAAACCTGCTCCAAATCCACCGCGACCGTAGAATGCTCCTTCGTTGGTGTCATTCCCGAGAGACGCACCTATCTTACAACTGCTTCCACCTTGCCCGGCGGATCCATTTGTTTGCGCAACTCCTCCGGGACTTGGAATATAATCGCCTGCTGGAGTTGCCCCACCTGCCGATGCTGTTCCTATAGCACCACCTGCACCACCAGAGCTTGCCCCGGCAGTTCCTGAAACGGCCGATGTCATGGGACCTTCTCCCGCTCCACCAGCTCCGCCAGCTCCTGCATCGAAATCGTCAGTACCACCTCGGCCACCGCCGCCACCGCCACCGTAAATAACGCCGTTATTTAGAATCGTGACGTTGTTATATTGAGCTTCAATTTTAAATGCCGTTCCACCAGTTTGTCCCATACGAAAAGCACCCGTTGTTCCTGATGGCGCAAGTCCACCCGCACCGAAAGCGCCGATGATTTGACCATTGTTGATCAAACGAACTCTGGCTCCCGCAGAGAGAAGTCCGGTTCTCATCGCAGGTAAGGTCGGATCATTGCTTGAAACTTTAACCGCTGAATTGACTGTCACTACGAACGTACGGTTAGAAGATGCAACGGTAGAGTCATATTGTGCAACGGCTTTATCGTAAATGTTGTAATTCAATTCATCCGCCGCAATTGGTGCCAAGACCACCGCATCCGTCATCGATACATTGATTGTAGCGACGGCAGATTGATCTGTTCCGCCACCGCTATCTTTCACTTTCACCGTCACGACAGCAGAAGCATCCACCCCTTGTGTCGCAGTCAAATTCACCGTCAAGTTTCCGTCGCCTGTACGAGTTTGCGAACAGTTTACAGTCAAGCGTGACGTATTCGAATTTGTACAAATTAAAGAAACCGTCTGCGCATTTTCGTTCGGCGGTCCAACATCTACAGTCAGATTAAAGCTTGAAGTGGTATTGCCGGATGGATTGAGTAAAATTTCATGCGTCGTCGGAATGGCTGTGATTGTGGGAGCATCGTTCACAGGATTCACGATGATCGCAATTTCCTGATTAACTACAGAATTCCCTGCACCATTCCCGTCATCAAATTGAATTTTTGCGTAACAAGTTCCGTAATAATCCGCACGAGGCTTGATACTCACGGCGCCCGTCGCGGGATCAATCACAAAGTCACTTGCCGGTGTTGCAACAACGGATGAGTCATTACAAGCCGTGCCCGTGAGACCTGTATAAATTAAAGAATAAGTCCCCATGCTCTCATCCAAAGATTGAACGGCAGCATCAGACAAAACTTCAACCAGTGACGAAAAACTCGGATCGTCTTCCGTTAAAACGACTGGTGTACCAATCGTCAACGTCGGAGTTGCATTGGCAACCGTGATAGACAATGACTTCATATCCGTTGCCGATTGAGGGTCCGTCGCCAAAAGAGCCAGCGTGCAAGTGCCGACATGGGAGTTATTCGGCGTTCCCGCAATTGTCACCGTTCTTCCATTTGCAGACGGTGTCGCTGTCAACCACGTACATGTGTCCGAAGCATCTCTGACAACCGTGATATTTTCGGGATCTGGATCCGTTACGGGCACAACACAGTTATAAGCCACGTCCTCTGTTGCCGCAGCCGAACACGGGGCCAGTGCTGCTGCAATCACGGGAGCATCTTGAGTATTCACAACATTAATTGCGATATCCACATACCCTGTCGAAGGAAATGTATCAGTCAGAGCAATACGAATCTGACAAGTTCCTTGATAATCCGCAGCCGGACGGAAAGAGAACTCACCGGTTGAAGCATCGATAGAATAATTTGTTGCTGTCGGTGCCATCGCATGATCTTCACAGCGATCCCCTGCGACAACTGGAGTTACTAGAGAATAGACACTGCCGCCGCCTTCTTCAATCGAAGAAACATTGGCTCCCGGAATGACGACGGCCAAAGGCGCATCCTCAGAAATACTATAAGGTCCACCAGTCACATTAATAATAGGCGGAGAGTTTTCTATAGAGATCGTCCAAGAGAAGCGCGCGCTTTCTCCGGCAACATCATCTTCTGCATAAACATCCACCTGACAACTCGTACCGACTTCAGAACCACTCGGAGTTCCGCTCACCTCACCAGTTGAGGCATTGATAGAAAGCCATGGACCGCAGTTTGTCGCCGGGTCGAATTTATATGTCAAAGTCGCTGGACCTGGTAAATCCACGTCTGTTGCCGCAATAGTGCAAGAGTAATTATGATTTTCACCGATCGTAGCTGGACACGCTAACGTGGTAATCACAGGAACGTCATTTACAGGTTGTAAATCCAACGTCACTGTTGCGACAGCGGACTGATTGCCCGCCCGATCAACGACTTTATAAGTGAATGAATCATCAAGCTCGTTGTCGTGTGTCGGAGTATAGACACACGCCAAAACATTGGAACCATTCACACATCCTGTCAAAGTGCCCTTTGTCGGTGTTGTCACGAACTCAATATGGTATTGGTCATTTTCTGTTGGAGAATTTATCGTAAAGGGAGTGACCGTATCTTCCGTGACAGAAATAGTTTGATCTGCCCCCGCGACAGGAACTTGGTCATCAAGAAGAAAACTTCCCAGTTCAATGGTTTCTGAACTCTCTTTAATAACCGCAATCAGACGAACCTTATAGGTCGTAGCTGGCAGGGTGCTGATATTCCAATCGTACTCTCCATCATTATCAAGACGAGACTCCACCGTTGTCCATGTCGAACCACTGTCATTGGAATATTCAAGCCGAAGATAATCCGGCGTAACACTACCACCATTGGTTTTCCAACGAACTTCAACGATATCAGCAGGTTTATAGGCAGGTTTAAGCGAAGCTGTACTTTCGAGCTTTGAACTCAATATCTCCCAGCTAGCATTCATACAGCCAGAGAGCAATCCCAAAGAAGTGATAAACAAAATAGTACGTGCAAGCATCACATTGATACTTATCGGAATTTCACGAAAAAACTGGATTGTTTCCTCGAGAAAAAACTGTCATGATCGTCTCATCATGAGACTTTTGGCTTTTATTGGGATCGTCCTCATTACTTCCGTGATTACTCCGCGAACTTCCTTAGGACTTTCGTTGAGTGCTTCGCCCCTGAGTGGCCAAAAGAATAACAAAATGGAGTTTTCTGAACAGCCCTTGGCTTTCGCACAAATCATCAACGCCGACTTTAATGACAGCTCCTTTTCGCAGAACACCTGGTTTCAGATTTCCATCAAAAATACAAACTGGCTGCAATCTCGTCTCACGGGAACGCGGATCTCAAAGGCAGATCTTTCTTTTGTTCAGTTCATAAGCTCTGATTTAGCCGGAGTGAAGTGCGCGCATTGCTTACTTCAAGACGTGCTTTTTGAAGATTGTTATTTAGATGGTGTTCACTTCCTAGCAAGCACTCTAAAAAATGTTCGCTTCGTGCGTTCCGATCTAAGTCGCGCCGATTTTGTTTCCACAGCTTGTGTAAATTGCAGCGTGGATTTGGCTACCGCAAAAACAGTTACTCCAGAACAACTCAAAAAATGGAACTTTGTCGTCAAGGATTCACCATGAGAACTTACTTTCGTCGACAGTTCCAAGAAATTCTAAACTCTAAAGCTTTACAGATCTACGGCGGACTTCTCGCTCTCACCCACGTTTTGACCGCTTACTTTTGGACGGATCGATCTTTGGATTTGGTCATTAAAGCCTCCGAAATTTCTTCACCCCTTTGTTGGCCTATGGTTCCTTTTTGTGACACCCTTCGGTTCACAAATTCCTTGGGAGCAGCGTATTTCCTTGAAGTCTACGCCATGATGGGTATTGCAACGGCCGCGCTTTTCTTTTTGGGAAAGATCCGTCTTGGTTATGTCGGGCTCATTTTCCTTTTACTCCTGAAAGTATTCTTCACAAGCCTTTCTTATGGGTTGATGGGAAATTATCACTACATGAGTTTTTTCACTCATCTTGCGTTTCTTTTCTTCCCTCGTAAAAAAGTCATCATTCCGTTTTTTATCGGCATATTTTATTGGGGAGCGGGAATTTTAAAATTTGATCCCGAATGGTTGTCGGGTGTAGCGCTCATTTCCCCTAGTTTTTTACCTTCTCAACTTCAGCATTTCAGTCTTGCTTATGCGGTTCTTTTGGAATGCGTCTTTGTTTTAGGTCTTTTTAGCCATAACAAATGGATCCGCAGTGGTGTTTTTGTGCAGTTCCTTTTGTTTCACATCTTCTCATGGCACATCGTAGGTTACTTCTATCCTCTAACAATGTTTTTGCTTCTCGGCCTTTTTGCCCTTATTCCTCTTTTTAAGGAAAACTGGGAAGCTTATTTAGATTCATCCACATTAAAGAATAAAAGTACCGTCATCTTGTGTTCAGTTTTAATCTTGCTGCAAGTAATCCCGAGTATTGCCTTTCAAGATCCCGCAACAACCGGGGCCCCAAGAATTTTATCTTTAAATATGCTGGATGCACGAGTTGAATGTGAAACCCTTTTGGTCCGCCATCAAAACGGATCTGAAGAGGTTTACGATCCTTTTGTTAAGGCGCCCTCGACAAGAACGCAATGTGATCCTCTGGTTTTTCTTTCTCAGATTAAATCTGTTTGTAAAGATCCAACAGAAAAATTTGATTTCTGGCTTCAATCGCGCCGAACGACAACCGATAAACTTGATACAAGGCTCTTTGTTAAAGATATATGCAATAAAAACCCGGCCTCGATTTTATGGACGGAGTTTTTATGAATAAAAAAATTCTTTTAAGTCTTTATTCATTATTAATTGTCGGACTTTTGATTCGGGCGGAAGTCAAAACTCTTCCTTTATTGGAAAAAGATCTTCACTTTGAAAAGTTAAAAACGCCTGTGAAAGGGTCCACTCTTCAATACGAATTAAGCACGGAAGAGAATAAAAAGGCTGTGTCCACCTACCGAGGCGGACCCGAGCGCTTAGGCGTCGCTTCTGTAACAACATCCGATCGCTTTTATCCTTTTCAAATAAAATGGAAAGTGGCCAAGCTAAATAACGGCATCCATCGCGCAAGTAAAAGTTCTCCAGCCGTCGACGACTCCGGATTTTATATCGCAGACGACACGGGATACTTACGTGCCTATGATTGGAATGGAAAACTTCTTTGGCAATTTTATAATGACGTTAGCTCTCGCGGGTTTCACTCAACACCTCTCACTGACAGCGACAGCATTTATATAGGTGACTATGCAGGTTATTTCTACGGTCTCAACAAACAAACCGGAAAAATTCGCTGGATCACAAAAACAGGGGTCACAATAGGTTCTTCTCCTTTTATGCACGAAGGTCACTTATATGTTGGAGTGGAGTTGGCGGATCCGAACGGTTATCTCTTAGCGATTGATGCCAAGAGTGGAAATTGGCTCTGGACTTCTCCATTGATTGGAAATCATCCGCACTCTTCCCCAGCCTTGGATCTTCTTCACAAACAAATTCTGCTAGGCTCAAACACCGGACAAATGCAAGCTTACGAACTTTCTACCGGAAAAAATCTTTGGTCCTTTCAAACTAAAGACGACATTAAATGTGCCGCTTTAATTCACAAGGACAAAGCTTACTTCGTTTCGTGGGACGGTTTCTTTTATGCTCTTGATAGTGCCTCAGGAGTTCTTCGCTGGAAAACGGCTTTGGATGACGGTGGCATGAGTTGCCCTTCACTCAGTGCTGATGGAAAACGTCTTGCTATCACCGGCTACAAAAAAAATTTCGTTTTAAATTCAGAATCCGGCCAAATTCTTTGGACTTCCAAAATTGAAGACCGTAATGCCCGAGCGCAGGCAAGTCCTTTGATTCTTTCTTATCGTCAGCAGGAAGCCGTGATTTTTTTGTGCGAAGACAAAGCTCTTTGCGTTCACGATCTCGCAACAGGAACAGTTCTCCAAAAAATAAAACTGGAAAGCACGTTTTCAAGCTCTCCAGTTTATTATAATGGTCATTTGTTCTTAGCGACTTCGGGAAAGGACGGACTTCTGGTTCTTACTCAGTAACAGAACCTACAGGTCCTACACGCAATTGGTATCCGTTTTTGCTTGTGACGACTTTGTCATATTGAGTACCGACAGTCGCAGTCATGCGCCAGCCACGCGGATTTGAAACCTCTTGAACGTCCCCACCGGAACTTCCAATCGTCGTTGTCTCTTTGACGGGAGCATCAAACACCACATCTTTTTCAGGGTGGAAGTCGGCGGTATTTTCCAAACGAACCGTTTTAATTCCAGAGTCAGTCGAACGTAAAGAGCAAATCGACACACCGAAGTTATCACTGGCCGTACACGCGCCTTTGATAACACCAGTGCCGTTTGTAATACTGTATTCGGGAACGTATCCCGCGACCACGGTGTTATCTGAATTCATCAGACGCACAACAATTTGCAAAATCGTCTCGCCGTCAGCGACTCCGTGTGATCCCACTAAAATTTCCGTATTTAAAAAATCAGATTTTTCCGGATCAGTTACCACACCTGCGACAGGTCTTTTCGGAAGTTCAATACCAGGCGGAAGTTTTGGCGAAGACAGGCCCGCAAGATCTTCAAGGCTCGCTTCAAGTCCACAACCCGTTAAAAACATGAATGTTGCCATAAGCAGTGCCAAGACGTACCGATTCATGACTGCCTCCATCACCTCTATTTATCGGAAAGTTTATGAGATTTCTTAAATGGGCTGCGATGCCGACTCATATTCAAGACCTTAAGTAACTAAAAGAAGTCTCCGACAATATATATAGATATGAACACTCGGAACGTCCTTCTCCTTATTATTGGAACTGTTTTTATATCTGTGTCTTCGGCACTGATCGCCGTGCGTTTGACTCAAAACAATACAGCGCAGGCTCCTCAACAAATACCGCAACCGCAAATCCAATCACAGCCTCTTCCCGTTGCAAGTGGTCCTATTCAAATTGCACCTTCGAAGCAACCGATTCCCCCGCCTCCGAAAGTGGAAGCTGTTGCTCCTACACAAGCACCGCCTTTGGCTGATCTTTCAGCATACACCGTTCCAAAAGAATTTGATCCACACTACGATGCTAGAAAACCTCTTCGACCTGAAGAAGTAAAAAGAACACTTCTCAAAGATACACCTGATTGTGGCGACGAATATGAGCAACTCTGCACTCAGAATCGCTTTCTTGCAGAACATCCTTTGGCTTGCCTCAGAAGCAAGAAGGATCAGCTTTCTCGAGCATGCTTCAATCAAGTGAAAACCGTCCAAGACGCCTTTCGCAAAGCCTGTTCAACGGACATCGCTAAGTTCTGTCCCAAGCAAAGTCACTTTTTTGGATGCTTAAAAGAAAAGGTCGCAGAGCTTACGCCAGACTGCCGTAAAAACATCAAGGAATCTTCTCGCCAATAATCCGTCTCATTTCAAAACGCTTTTTATTCACTTTTAGTAATTTTTAACAACGACTATTTATAAATCCTCAAGATTACCCGATAAGATAGGTAGAAAAGTGTGAGAGTCCTTACTTGAACGTATATTAAAAGGAACACGTATGAACTTCTCAATTAAAAGAACTTTGGTAATTTTGGCTGTTCTTTCCCTGACAGGACCTGCCTTCGCGCAAGTCTCTTTCTCTGAAGTTCCCCAAGGTTTAACAGTTCAAGGTCGTATCATCCAACCTGACGGTCTTCCGCTTGAAGACTCGCATGTCACCTTTAATATCAAAGTTCTTTCACCCGGCGCGGAATCGTGCGTGCTTTTCGAAGAAGAGCGCGTTGTGAATATGAACAATAGCAAGGGTGTGATCAATTTCGTTCTGGGAGCTTCTGAAGCTGGAAGTTCTGTCGTGAATGTCGGTCACAGTCTTCCTGTCCATAAAGTTCTTAAAAACACGGGTGCTCTTACCGGCCTTACAAAGTGTGCTTCTGGATACAACAGTTATACACCGCAAGCGGGAGACACTCGTAAAGTGCGCGTTTCTTTCACAGTAGGTACTGAGACTGTAGCTTTGTCGCCTGATTTCAGCATGCGCTCTGTTCCTTATGCGATGGAATCCGAAAATGCTGTGGCTTTGGAAGGTAAAAAAGCAGCGGACTTTATTTCTAAATCTGCCAATGTCACTCAGGAACGTGCTGAGGTTTTATTCTTGCCTTCAAACTTTGATGGTCTTCTTTCTTTACTAAATCCAAGCGCAGGTACACCAACAACAGGTGCTATCGGCATTCCTTCTTCGGATGGAACTGCCGCAGCTCCCGTCCGTGATGGTCTTATGCGCTATGATGAAACTTCACAAACTGTTCAAGTTTCTATTGGTGGACAGTGGCAGGATGTCGTGACAGGAAATACCTCTGTAGGTTCGTCAAATATTGAAGATGGATCTATTGGTACTGCCGATTTAGCTAGTAATTCTGTAACTGGCGCAAAAATTATGGATAACGCCATCACTACGGAAAAATTGGCTGATGAGTCTGTGAGCACTAGTAAGATCATTGACCTTTCAGTAACAAATTCAAAAATTGCCGATGGTGCAATTACGTTTAATAAGATTGCCAATGGTGCGGTCAGTACAAACAAAATTGTCGATTCCGCTATTACTTCGGCAAAAATCCTCGATGGTTCTATCGCCACTGTGGACTTGGCAAACAGCGCAGTCACAACGGCGAAAATTGCAGATAGCAATATCACGACTGCCAAAATTGCCGATGCCAATGTAACAACTGCGAAAATCGCAGACAGTGCTGTAACGACGGCAAAAATCGCAGACTCCAACGTGACTACGGCTAAGATCGCTGATGGCAACGTGACGACCGCGAAAATCGCGGATGGAAATGTGACTACGATTAAAATTGCCGACGGTAATGTGACCGATGCTAAAATCGCCTCTGTCTCGGGAGCAAAAGTAACCGGAAATATTCCAGGCAATGCGGCTGGATTCTACGGCGCACTTTCCGGTGACGTTGCTGGAGGCCAAAGCTCCACTGTTGTGCAACGCCTGCAAGGTCGCAACGTTTCAAGTGCCGCTCCTGGAGTGGGTCAAGTTTTGAAATGGGATGGCTCTCAGTGGATTGGACAAGCGGATAATAACTCGGGCGGTACAATCACAAATATTTCCGTCAGTAACGGACTCGGTGGTGGCGGTTCTTCAGGTTCCGTTTCTATCTGGTTGGGAAATACCGGGGTCGGTGCTGGTTGGTATGGTAGTACGACTTACATCCCACAATTCTACGTCGATTCTACAGGCCGTATTACTGCTGTTAATAACGTTGCCGTCGCAGCAGGTGCTGCTTGCGGAGGCACTCCTCATGGCCGTGTTTACGTTTCATCAACCGGTTGCAGCACTGCGACTCTTTCTCAATGTATGAATGGAAGTATCGTCGGAGTCGGTACGTACTCCACGGGCGGATCTTGCGACGGTGATGGTGACGGATTCTAGGAATGAAGCGTCTTGGTTTTTATTACGGATCTATCTTAATTATAGTTTTTCTAAGTCAGCTGACCCCCTGGGGTCAGCGTCTTTTTCCAAAACCTAAAATCAATTCATTAAGTTTTCCATCTCAAGACCAAGTTTTTACGCCTCTTTTTCCTGTATTAAATCCCGGTGTCGAGCCGCAATTCCCGGCTTCCGAAATCATTCTGCAAGAAAGACTCTTCGCTCCGTTTATTATTTTAAAAAATCAAAATCTTTCACACAAAAATCTGTCGAAAGCGCATTTAAGTTTTGCCGATCTTCGCAATGCAAACTTGCGAGGAACGGATTTATCCAAGGCCTTGCTTTACGGCGCAAGACTCGATGGAGCTCTCTTTGATAAAGACACTCAGCTGCCATTTTCTAAAAACGTCGCTTTAAGCCTTGGGATGAGGGAGCAAGAATGAAAAACCTCATCACCGAATTAAAAAAATATCCGGCATTGGCTGGTGTCGGAGTTCTTCTTAGTCTTGAACATATTCTGACTTTTATTTTCTGGATGACAGAAAAACCCCTGCACTGGATTTTGTCGCCCTCCACGCCGTCTATTTGCTGGCCGCTTATGGATGCGTGTGAAAAATTAAAACCAAGTTCCGAAATTCTCAACGGAGTTCTTGGATTTTATCTAATTTTGGCTCTTGCATCGGTTTTATTTTGGGCTCTTCGTAAATACCGCGTCGCCATTCCACTTTTGTGGACTCTTCTTGTCATTAAAAATATAATTATTTTGCAGGATTATAGACTGACAGGGAATTATCATTATCTCCCAACACTCATCACACTTGTATTCCTGCTTATTCCACAAAGAGCGTATTCCCTCCCCTTCACTTTTTTTGTTATCTATTTTACGGCGGGTCTTTTAAAAATTGATACGAATTGGCTCAGCGGAGCTGCAATCAATGACCTTTTGATTCCGCCGTTTCTTACAAGAATCGGCGTGTGGTATGTTTTGGTTCTGGAACTGGGATTGATCTTTCTTTTGTTTGCACGAAAAAATTTTTGGTTTTACTTTTTATTTATCCAGCTTACGGTATTCCACTTATATTCATGGCATCTCACACGGTTCTTTTATCCATCGGTGATGCTCTTACTTTTAGGAATTCTTCTTATCACCCGTCCTTTAGCTCCGCCTCTCAGAATTAAAGACACGTTTAAACTTGTGCTTAAACCAAGGGTCGCAAAAGTTCTTTTAGTGATTTTTGTGGCATTGCAACTTCCTCAATATTTTATTCCGGGTGATGCTGCGATGACAGGCGAAGGCCGCATGTATGCGATGATCATGTATGACGGCCGCGTGCAGTGCCAACCGCATCTGTCGATCTGGAAAAAGAATCAAGAAAAAGAAGAACTGCCTTTGCAACCACCATGGCTTATCACGCGCACTCATTGTGATTCGATGGTCTTTTGGCGTCTGGCGCAGAATGCTTGTGAGTGGGCCAAGAAAGATCCTGAGGTCTTGCAGGTTGATTTGATGATTCCAGTTCGTTATGAAGGTCAAAAAGAATGGCAGCCGCTGGTTGCAGCCACCAATGTCTGTGAGAAAGAATTAAATTACTCAAGCTTTTTTCCAAACAATTGGATCAATAAACTTTCTAAGTCCGGAAACTAGCGTGCTTCAAAACGGTGCTCGAATTTTCGGATAATTTCGTGGACTTTGTCGTCATCTAAATGCGCAAGTCCCTCTTCCACCAATAAGTTTTCCTTATCACGTCCTACGGTTAAAAAAGAAGCAATTCGTTGGTCTTCATAATAAGCCACCGCGAAATTTTCTTTGTCCATATCGCCCATCACATCCATGCGATCAAAGCGATCCGAGAATCCTACATAATTGAGGGTCACGTCATAGTGTTGTGTCCAGAAGAAGGGCACATCTTGAAAGCGCACCCGATCGCCTAACATATTCAAAGCCGCGATTTGGCCCTGCCGCTCGGCCACCTCCCAGTGTTCAACACGGATGGGTCTTTGACTGCGGGGATCGGGCCAACGAGCGATATCACCGGCGGCAAAAATTCCGGGCACACTGGTTTCTAAGTACTCGTTGACCAAAACACCGTGATCTATTTTACACCCCGCCTTCTCAGCCAGGGCCGTGTTGGGTTTAATACCCGTTCCCACAATCACAAAATCGCAAGGAATCGTTTGACCTTCGTCTAAAACGACACTGCGATCCCGGATTTCTTTCACCGTGTGGCCCAGATGAAAATGCACGCCATGTTTTTCATGGAGTTTCTTTAAAAAACTTCCCACATGAACACCGACGGCCTTAAGCAAGGGCATTTCTTCCGGAGCTATAACGTGAACTTCCATATTGCGCATTCTTAAAGAGGCTGCGACCTCAAGACCAATGAAGCCAGCACCGACAAGAACAACTTTTGAAGCCCACGAGGTGCGCGCAATAATACGACGACAATCCACCAAAGATCGAAGCATATACACGTGATCTTTTTCAACTCCCGGAATTGGTGGAATGACAGGACTACCTCCTGTCGCTATCAGGCAGCGGTCATATTTCAAAGTTTTGCTATTGGATAAAAGAAGAGTTTGTCGATGAGGATCTATTTTCTCTACCCGCACTTTCAGTTCGACGTGAATTTTATTTTCTTTGTAGAATTCTTCAGAATAAAGAGGAAGCCAATCTTCTGGTGCATTTCCCGCCAAAAAATCTTTTGATAAATTAGGTCGGTCATAGGGCAAAGATTTATCTTCGCTAATAAGCTGGATCGTTCCTTGAAAACCATGACGACGTAACATCACAGCCGCGGCCGCGCCTGCGGCACCTCCGCCGACAATCACAAACTTTTGTGAAGCGGTGTTTTCTCTCGGCTTAACGACTGGAGCTTTTTTATCAACAACGAAAATTTTTTCATCTCGCACCTCCACGTGCCAGGCCGCGATCGGATTTAAGGCTGGAGCTTTTAAAACTTCCCCGGTCTTTAAATCAAAACAAGCATGATGCCAAGGACAGTGCACCGTATCTCCGACAATAAGGCCCTCGTTTAACGGTCCACCATAGTGCGAGCACTTCGCTCCGACGGCATAAAATTGCCCTTCCTGGCGCACCAACAAAACCGGTTCCTCTCCGACATGACCTAAAAGACTCTCGCCGTCTTTCAAGGATTCTTCAGAAATGCCCTTAGAGAAATCGGGACCACTGGTCTTTGCACTTACCGCCATGGGATTCTCCTTGTTGAACCTTCATTGTAGTGTCAATCAGAAAGTCCCGCAGGTCGTGTGCGGAAGTTATGCAGAAAAACAACAATTCCTGTTGCATCTTTGTCGGATGTTTCAAGATGAGACACAGTTGTGAGAATTTTTAAGCGGATATCTTGATTAGGACCGTCCAAATTCCGATGAGAATACTGGATTTGTTTACGCTACGTAAGTAGGAGGCAGCACTTGAAACAATGGGTGAAAAAACTTGTTGAGCAGTTTGATATGGACTGGGGCACACCCTCCAACGGTAAGGAAGCACCTCAGGCACCTTCGCTAAGCGAGGACCGTGCAACTTTGCTCTACATCTTAGATGTCTACAACAAACATCTATTTGAAATTCAAAATCACCAGGTCCGTAAAGTTCGTGCAAAGTTAGACACGTTTGCCAAAGAACTGGTGCAATCCGATGCAGAGGAAGTAGAAAAGGCGCTTTTTAAAATCCGCCAGTTTATTTCAAGCTACCGCATTGATGAATACACTTATGTACAAAATACTTTTGATGATTTTAAACGGATCATCTGGGATTTTGCCGATCACCTGAGCGAAGAAGCCCATATCGAAGACTCCTCGCAGGGTGACATCAATCAAAGCCTCGAACAGTTGCGTGAGGCTGTAGAGTCCAACTCTATCGAAGAGCTGCGCGCACGTTCCCGTGAGTTTATTAACTTTTATTTAAAGCATCAGAACGTCAACAATGAGCGCCGTTCAAAACGTATGGAATCCATCAAAAAGAATCTCACAACCGTGAAAAAGCAATTGATGGAAGCCAACCAAACCATGCGCCGTGACCATTTAACCGGAGCTCACAACCGTAAGAGTTACGATGAACAAGTGCGCCGTTATTTACAACTTCACGATATTGACGGCGACCCGATGACGTTGCTCCTCTTGGACATTGATTTCTTTAAAAAAATCAACGATGCCTATGGGCATGATATTGGCGACTTTGTCTTGCAAGAGTGTGTGCGCTTGCTGCAAGAAAGCTTTTCCCGTGAAGAGGACTTTATCGCCCGTCTGGGAGGTGAAGAATTCGCCGTGATTCTTCCAGGCTGCAACACAGAGGCCGCGATCCGCATGGCTGAAGAAGCTATGAACCGGATTCGTAAAGAAGTCTTCGTGCACGAGAAGCTCGAGATTCGTTTTACGGTCTCTATGGGTATTGCAGAAATCACGAAAAACGAAGGTGCTGACAGTTGGTATAAGCGCGCTGACGAGGCTTTGTATGAATCTAAGCAAACAGGCCGCAACAAATATACAATCTCTAAAGGACCTGCGATGAAGCGTGTCGCCTAGAGGGAAAGTGTCAAAAGTTTAGACACTCGTAAATGAAGTTTTAGTGACCAGAAAAGCCTGAACATTCGTTCGGGCTTTTTTTATGTTTAGAGATTTCTGAACACTCGCAGCGATTTTCCGGCCGAATTCGTTTTAAACTTGCTGCGACCCTGGCCCTCCCCTTGCTTTGTGTCTTTGTCATGAAGACAAGAGCACTACATCCCAAAATATTATTTCCTCTTTTACTAACAACTCTTTCTCCTGTGACTTCATTCGCACAGGAAACTCGCGACATCGTTGTCGCGATCATCGATACGGGCGTTGATGTGAATCATCCTTTGATAAAAAAACATCTTTGGGTGAATCCCAAGGAAAAAGAAAATGCTTTAGATAATGATGGCAATGGATATGCCGAAGACCTCCATGGATGGAATTTTGTTTCTAATAATAATGACATTTCCGACAACCACGGACATGGCACTCACATCGCGGGCATCATTCTGCAAAAGGCCAAGTCTCATCGTGTGAAGTTTATGATTTTAAAATATTACGATCCAGAGAAGTCAGGGGACGACAATCTCTTAAATACAGTGAAGGCCATTCGTTATGCGACGAAAATGAAGGCCGATATTATTAACTACTCAGGTGGTGGCGACGTACGAAGCCCGCTGGAGGAAGCTGCTATCCGCGATGCACAAAGACAGGGAATTCTTTTTGTTGCAGCGGCGGGAAATGAAGGGCGCAATACCGACCGCGTCGGCTACTATCCAGCGGGCTACCGATTGAGCAATATTATTTCTGTCGCAGCGATGGATGCACGCAAACGCCTTCTTGCGAGCAGCAACTACGGTGCGAAGTCCGTCGACATTGTGGCCCCTGGTAACCATATTCTTTCAGCTCTCCCTGGTGGACGCTACGGATATATGACAGGCACCTCACAAGCCACCGCCTGGGTGAGCGGACTTGCAGCTTCCTTAATGATTCAGTCGGATAAATCGTGGAAGCCCGAGGATATTAAAAAGTTCTTAGAGAAAAATGCCGTCAAAGACAGCATGCTATCCAAGAAAATACGTTCGCAGTCTCGCATTTCAAGTCTTCAGGCTTCTTTCAACTTCTCCCCTTAGATTGACGCAAAGGGCTTCTTCGGAAGCCCTTTGCCAATATGCCAAAGGACAATCTAAAATAAACGCATGAATCAACACCTGCGTTTTATTCTTCCTTTGGTTTTTCTTTTCACAGCGTGCACCGAAAGCACCCAAGCTCGCACTGAATCCTCGTCTACGAATTGCGTTCACGATGATACGACTTTTCGCTGCGTGAAAGTTTTAAAGAATTATGATGGTGACACTCTGACGGTCAATATTCCTGATGTTCCGGCTTTGATTGGAAAAAATATTTCTGTGCGTGTTTATGGAATTGATACGCCGGAAGTAAAGACCAAGAATCGTTGTGAAAAAGAAGCGGGTCGCATTGCCAGAAATCTTGTCGCCACGACTTTGAAAAATGCCAAAACTGTAGAGCTGCACAACGTACAGCGTGATAAATATTTCCGCATCCTTGCTGATGTCATGGTGGACGGACGCTCTCTTAAAGACATTTTGCTAAAGAACAATCTTGCTTATTCCTATGATGGTGGAACAAAGCAACACCTTGATTGGTGCAAGGTTCTTCGTCAGCCTGCCAGCAAATAACTTGCGCGGATTTTTAACCTCGGGGCACACTAGGTTATGGAACTAAAAGCGAAAGACCCCGAAAAGCTGTATCGTTGGTATAAAGACAATTTAGGACTCACCTTAAATAAAGAAGGCGTTTTCGTTGTGCCTAATGTTTCGCCTTATAACACCCGTCGCTTCACGCCTTCCAATCCACCGAACGATCTCAATTTTCAAGTCAAAGACCTTGCAGAATTGATTTCGCGATTGGCCGACAAGGGTGTCCGCATTGAAGACCACCTCGAAGTGAGTGAGGATGGACGCTTTGCGTGGATTTACGATCCAGAAGGCAATAAAATTGAACTCTGGGAAGCTCCCGGCAGAGAGTCTTTGATCAATTTGCCAGAGCCTGAATAGTAAGCCTAAAATAACGTCATGGAAAAAACCAAAAACGTCCCTCACACCGAAGAGAAAAAATGGTACGAGCTTTTTAGCAATAAAGCCCGTGTGCTGTATCCACACTCGGATCCCGCCCATGATTATCTGCACATCCAGCGCGTCGTTAGCACAGCAAAAAACCTGTGCATGGCTGAACATGGCGATTGGAATATCGTGATGCCTGCGGCGTTCTTTCATGACTACATCAATGTTCCAAAGGGAGATCCGCGCCGTCCTTATGCTTCTCAACTTTCAGCAGAAGCGGCGATTGAGTATCTAAAGTCTGTCGGTTATCCCGAAAAATATTTTGAAGGCATTCGTCACGCGATTGAAGCTCACAGTTACAGTGCGAACATCAAGCCACAAACGCTCGAAGCGAAGATCGTGCAAGATGCGGATCGCTTGGACAGTCTTGGTGCGATTGGCATTGCCCGCTGTTTTGCGACGTCAACTTTGATGAGCCGTCCGTTTTATGCAGAAGAAGATCCGTGGGCAGAATCACGAAATCTGGATGATAAAAGTTTTGGCATTGATCACTTCTATCAGAAAATTTTTAAATTGGTGGATCATCTCAATACGGAGACGGCAAAAAAAGAAGGCGAACATCGTGTCGCCTTCATCAAAACCTACTTAGATCAAATCAAAAGAGAAATTTGATTATTTATTTTCCATCATCGGAGCTGCGGCATTTTCTACAATGCCCGCCTGATTGACGAACTCTTTCATCAACATCGCCAGTGTCGCCGTTTTTTCTGGATTCATTTTCTGAAGAGAATCAATCATCTGCTCCTGCACCGTACGAGGGATCTCACTCAGCTTGCGCTCCCCGTCCTGGGTGAGGGACACAACGACACGGCGTGAATCTTCTTTAGAGATCGCACGCGACACTAAGCCTTGCTCTTCTAATTTTTTTACGACAACAGATACGGAGCTTTGATGTGTCGTTGTTCTTAAAGCCAGATCGTTTATCGAAAGACCCGGTTCTTCTTTGAGCTTTTTCAGAACGAAAATCTGAGCGGCACTAAGACCCAATTCTTTCTCAAACTGACTTGATGAAACACGAAGAGCTTTGAAGATATGGCGAATGTAGTCCATAACTTCACTCACCTCTGAACGATATTGTGAAAACGAATCTCTGTTCATTTCTTCATTTAGAACGATGAAACCAAATCACGCAACTTTATTTTTGTATGCGCTCTCATACATGACATTTTGCGAGGCTCAAAAACGATGAAAGAAAATTTTCGAAAAATATTTTTTCGCACTAAAGTGATGTCAAAGTGACATCACTTGGAAGTCCTAAAGCTGCTGCTCCAGGCGCACTGGAAAAATCAATTTTATAAGCACGAAGTGCGATCCGATCCACTCCCCAATCAACTTTTGATCCATACAGTTTATCACCAAGAATGGGAAAACCATGACGACTGAGATCAAAACGCAGTTGGTGTGAACGACCCGTGACAGGCTGTAGATCCCACATCAAATATCCCTGTTCATTCACTCCTAAGTAATCTGCAAGAGTTAAACTGTCTTTACCTTGCGCACTCTCGTAAGCGCGCTTTTTCCCTCGGAGAATGCGCGATTTCCATTCAAATTTTAAACCCGGCTGTGTAAGTGAAATCGCCATTTTTTGGTTAGGAACATTGGCGGGAATGTGGGAATAATCTTGCGCCGTTGTCAGTGCTCTGTAAGTTTTTTGAACTTGTTTGTGTTCAAACCAAGCATTGGCTTTGCGATGAGCTTCAGGCGTCTTTGCATACATCACTAGACCTGAAACTTCGAAGTCCAAACGGTGAATCGGATAGATTTGCTGCTTTAAAGAATCTTGCAAAGCAGTGCCTAAACAACACCGCTTATCGTTTTCTTCATGACGACTCGGTGTCGAAAGCACACCACTTTCTTTGTCACAGATGACGAAAAAATCGTTCTGAAAAATAATACGAATCATTTTTTTCCGATGCCGACGAGGAAGATTTCTTTGGAAATTTTACGTGTTGAGTCTGGTTTTACAGCCTCACATTTATGGAATGTCTTTTTAATCTCATCGCGAAGTTTTGAAAAATCATCGCTGTGAAACAGTTTGCAAACAAAGTGGCCGTCCTTTTTTAGAAAACGGCGAGCCACATCCAACGCCAACTCACAAAGCTCCATCGAGCGTGCTTGATCTGTCATACGAATGCCGGTGGTCTTTGGGGCCATATCAGAAAGAACAAGATCAAAAGGCGGCACAAAGCCATGTTCTTTAAAGATGTCTTCCAGATTCAAATCACGTAAATCGGCTTGAATAAAAACGGCGTTATTAAGCTTCACTGTCACGGGACTAAGATCAACGCCAAGCACGCGACCTTTATCTCCCACACTCTTTGAAGCATACTGTGACCACGAGCCGGGAGAAGCTCCTAAATCCAAAACTGTTTGCCCCGGTTTAAAGAGTTTGTACTTTTTGTCGATCTCTTCGAGTTTAAAAACAGAGCGCGCGGCAAAGTTTTCTTGCTTGGCTTTTCTAAAATAATGATCGCGAGGATTGTAAGTCATATCGGAGGGTTATGTCGTTTTCCCTGTTCAAAGTCCAATACTAAATTTTGCATTCCCTTTTGAGCCCATTTATACTAGAAAAGATACACTCTTTTGGAGGATTCATGAGCATCGTCATCGCTATGGGCATCTTTTTTATCGTTGTAACAATGGTCTTTGTGGCGATTGCTGTGTTCTTACCAGAGTGGATGGGAATCACGGGCAAAAAAGCCAAACAGATCATCGCTGAACAACAAGAAGATCCCTCAAATCCTCATCACGAGTGAACAGCAGGCTCCTTAACAAGAGCTAACATCAGACCCCCGCTGACAAACAAGATCAGTAAACCCATCATGCCTAGACGAGAGTCGCCGGTGACCGTCACTCCTACAGCGACCACCATGGGACCTAAGATCGAAGCAAAACGCCCTACCAGGTTGAACAATCCAAAGTACTCGCCACTTTCTTCCTTACGAATCATTCGACCAAACATAGAACGACTTAAAGATTGAACACCACCTTGGAACATACCGATCACAGTGGCCAATAAATAAAAATGCCATGCTTGAGACATTCTTGTCGCCAGGATGACCGTGATTGCATACATGACAATGCAAAGAAGAATCGGCGCTTTTGTTCCCCATTTTTTCGTCACGGTTCCAAAATAATAAGCGCAAGGAAAACCAATGAACTGGGTGATTAAAAGAGCCGCAATTAAGTCTTTTGCTTCAAAGCCGATGGCGATTCCATAATCCACAGCCATTGTCATCACCGTGTACACGCCGTCGATATAAAGCCAGTACGCGATCATGAAAATCAAAAGATTTCTCTCAAGCAAAAGGGCCTTGAGAGTTCTCTTTAAGGTGCGAAGACTTTCTAGAGTGAGCCTTATGATGTTGTGATTGTTGGCCTGTACGTGCGGTTCCGGAACATTTCTCGCCAGAGGCAACGAGAATCCCATCCACCACACGGCCACCATCACAAATGAAATTTTGATAGCGATCACGCCATCTGCAAGACCAAAGAACGCCGGGAAGAGATACATCAACACATTGATCAAAAATAAAACACCGCCGCCAAGATATCCCAGTGAATATCCCAACGAAGAGGCATAATCCATTTGTGCCCCGTCTGCGACATAAGGAAGAAGCGAGTCGTAAAACACGCTGCTCGCGTTAAACGCCATCATCGCAATTCCATAAGCAAGCATCGCGGCCCACCAGTCACCCATCGGAATAAATCCCATCCACGCACAGGCCACAACACCGACAAAAGTGAACAGAAGACAAAAAAGTTTTTTAAAACCTTTTAAGTCAGCAACGACTCCTAAGGTCGGACTAAGAAGAGCAATGATTAAACTTGAAATGGAAATCACCGTTCCCAGACGAGCGGTTGTGACGATCGCATCCGCCCCGTCACTCCAATATTTTTTAAAAAAGATGGGAAAGAATCCGGCCATGACCGTTGTGGAGTAAGCACTGTTTGCCCAGTCGTACAACGCCCAACTAAAGATTTTTTTCTTCTGCGCTTGATCCATTCTTCCCCCGATTCTCTTCAAAGAGAACACGGAAAGCTGAAGAACGGAAGAAGAAAATCAACGCTGACAGAGTCATTAAAAACATCATGCTTGAAAGCGCATTGAGCTTAGGACTGACTCCCAACTTCATCGCGGTATAAAGTTTTACGGGCAAAGTATCTTGTCCCACGCCATTCACAAAATACGTGATGAGAAAATCATCAAAAGAAAGAAGAAAACTTAAAATAAAACCACCCAAAATAGCTGGAGCTAAAAGCGGAAGCACCACCGTTTTTTGAATCTGCCATTCATTCGCGCCCAGATCACGAGCGGCGTCTTCAAAGGAAGCATCCAAGGTCGCTAAGCGAGAGCTCACGGTCATCATCACATACGACACCGAAAAACTCACGTGGGCGAGAACGACTGTCGTTAATCCCAATTCCATTTTTAGAATAAAGAACCAAGAAAGAAGTGACAGTGCAAAAACGATCTCAGGAAAAATCAAAGAGACAACGGAAAGACCTTCCACGGCCCACGTCCACGCACGTTTATTGTGGCGCAGTCCCAATGCTCCAGCGGTTCCGATCACCGTTGAGAGAACACTTGCACAAAGTCCGACAACGAAACTATTCCGAAGCGCACCCATTAAAGCTTCGTCGTTAAGAACCTCCACAAACCATTTCAAAGTCGCATGAATCTGTTCATTTTCCCGAACGAAGACCGCACCTAAAATCATCACGGCAATGGGCAAATACAAAAATAACAGCGTCATCCATAAAACGATACGAGCCGCAAGAGGGGCGTTAGGGCGAGAACGTTCGTTCTTCATGACACCTTCCCGCGCCGTCTGTGCATCACAAGAACAAGTCCTACTAAGATCACCATCATCACAACAGAAAGAGCTGAACCAAAGGGCCAATCTCGGGATTTTAAAAATTGTTCAGTGATAAGATTTCCATAAAGCATATTCTTAGCGCCACCCAACAAATCAGGAATCACGTATTCACCTAAAGAAGGAATAAACACCAATAAAGCGCCACTCCAAAGAGCCTTCTTTAAGTTAGGTAAAATCACCGAAAATAAAATCTTCCAAGGGCCCGCGCCTAAATCTTGGGCCGCTTCAACTAAATTAAAATCAAATTTTTCAAAAGCTCCATAAAGAGGCAAAACCATGAATGGCAAATAAGTCGTCACCATTCCATACAAGACAAGAAACTTGTTTTGAGTCAGAGCAAATGGATCAAATGGCACACCTAAGAACTGCAAAAAAACCTGCAGAGGGCCATCGACACCGACAAAAACACGAATGGCGTAAACGCGAATCACCAGATTAGTTAAAAAAGGAAGAGCCATCGCCAAAACATACAAGCGTCTAGCAGAAGAATCTGCCGTCGCCATGGCCCAGGAAATCAAAACTCCCAACACCAAACAAATGAAGGTCGTCAGCGCCGCCAGCTTTAAACTTTCAAACAAAATACCGGCATAGGTTTCAGAAAAAGCGCGAAGGTAGTTTTCAAAAGCAAAAAGCCATTCAATGCCACCATAGGTTCCGCGAGTGGCAAAGCTCACGCCCACAACAATCATTAAAGGCGCGAGGATAAAAACTAAAAACCATAAAAGAGCCGGAAGAAGAAAGACATCGCGGAGTCTCATTTCCCGCGTTCTCCAAACATCATGGCTTTCCGTACATAAGCTTCCAAACTCATGCCGAGTACAACTTGATCCGGCGGAATATTGACTTTTCCTTTGATTAAACTGCCATCTCCCAAACGAATGGTGGCCAGATCTTCACTCACTTCGATAAGCTCCCCTTTAAGCAAGCTTGTCGATTCAATAAACTGAGCCGCAAAAATCGTTTCAGGATTTTCGTAAATCTCCCGCGGCGAGCTCACCTGCTCCAAAAGACCGTGGCTCATAATCCCGATACGATCGGACAACGCCAGAGCTTCTTCTTGATCGTGCGTAACACAGATAAAAGTCAGGCCTAATTTTCTTTGTAGAGCGCGCAACTCTTTTTGCATGTGCTCACGCATTTTTTGATCTAAAGCCGACAGCGGTTCATCTAAAAGAAGAACTCGTGGTTCATTGACCAGGGCTCTCGCAACGGCCACTCGCTGGGACTGTCCGCCCGACAGTGTTTCAGGCTTACGATCACCGAATTCCGCCATATCCACCAAAGCAAGCACTTCAGCGACCTTGGCTTCGATCTGATCTTTGGAAAGATTTTTGATTTTTAAACCATAGGCGATATTTTCACCGACTGTCAGATGCGGAAATAAAGCATAGCGCTGAAACACCATATTGAAAGGACGCTTCTGGGCCGGCAGATGATCGACTCTTTGGCCATCCAAAAGAATTTGTCCGTGAGTCGCACTTTCCAGTCCCGCAATGATGCGCAAAAGCGTCGTTTTGCCACAGCCACTGGGTCCCAGCAGAGAGAAAAACTCCCCTTCAGCGATGCAGAGATTGACTCCCTTCAACGCTGTTTGACTGGAAAAACTTTTACCGATATTCAGAAGTTCTAACATCTGCTTAACAATAAGAAGGAAATAAAAAAATGTCGAGAATATTGATGATCGGACTGATTCTTTGTGGGCTTCTTTCGGCTTGCACGAAAAAGGAACAGGTCAGCTACGACAAAAAGGAAGTCAATTTATCGATTTGGGGCAATTACCTTTCCCCGGAAATGCAGGCTCAGTTTGAAAAAGAGACCGGCATTAAGATCAATATTTCCAACTATTCCTCAAATGAAGAGCTTTTGGCGAAAATCCAAATGGGTTCTTCGGGCATCGACGTCGCAGTTCCTTCGGACTACATGGTCGATATCATGCGCAAAATGAACCTGCTTGAACCATTGAAAGCCGAGCTCATTCCCAATAAAAACTTAGTCTCCACTGAATTTTTGAAACAAAACTTCGATCCGGAAAACCAGTTTTCCCTGCCGTACACTTGGACTACCGTGGGCATTGCGGTCAATCGTGAACTTTACAAGGGCGCAGTTCATAGCTGGAAGGATCTTCTGGAAAATCCACAGCTCAAAGGGAAGTTTGCTCTTTTGGATGACGTTCGTGAAACCATGGGCGCGGCTTTAAAGCTTCATGGTTACAGCGTGAACACAAACAACGCCGACGAAATTCAAAAGGCGAAGAACACTCTTTTGACGGCGAAGAAAAATATTAAAATGTTCTCTTCCGACACGATTGATATTTTAAACAACAAAGAAGTCGCTGCGGCTCAAGCTTACTCTTCGGATGCTCTGCAAGCGGCCGTGAAATCTCCAGGGAAAATTGAGTATATTATTCCCGATGAAGGAACGACGTTTGCCATCGACAATTTGATTATTGTAAAGGGCGCAAAACATCCTGAGGCGGCTCATCAGTTGATTAATTTTTTATTGAGCGAAAATGCCGAGATCAATAAGGTCAAAACTGTTTTAGGTGGCCCCGTTTTAAAAGGCACTCAGGGAAAACTTCCTAAAGAACTTCAAAACAACCAAGCTCTCTTCCCTCCTGACAGCACTCTGAAAAAAATGGAGCGCATTCACGACTTAGGAGAGCACAACAAGCTCTTTGAAGATTCCTGGACTGAGATCAAAACGAAGTAATTTATTTTCGGGCGGGTTCGACAGCCAGGGACTCCGCCTGCTTTTCACCCGCAGCTTCCTCAGGCACTTCAGTTTTAAACTCCACATAGAGGCACGCGGCTCCTATGACGGTAAAGACAACACCCGCTCCGAGATACAGCACCACACTTCTGCGATCTTGTTTAAAGAGATAATAGCAAAGTCCAATCAAGATAAGGATCGGACCGACCACGACTGTAGAAGCCAACACCTGCCTCAAAGCAAATGCACTGAGCTCCGAATTCATATAACCACCACCTACGTTCAATATTTGGTTATTCTGTAGAACTCTTCGGCAGGACTTTTAACGAGCTTAAAGGAAACAAGTGGTTTTCCACTCTTTGCGGCAGGTTTTAATGTTTCTCAATCAACTTGGGAAAAATTATGTTCTGATTTTTAAAAACGAGACAAATAAGCATCCGGTTTTGAGACAAGAGTCAAATGATTGAGCCCCTCAACAACTTGCACGGGCACATTGATAGAGGAAAAAAGCTCTGCATAGCGAGAAGGAATGTCGACTTCATCCTCAGCGCCAATCACCACACTCAAATTCGGTTTTAATTTTTCAAGACGAATTAACACATCATCGGGCGCAGAAACGGCTGCGACATATTCAGGACTGTAGTGAAGTTTTTCCTGACCGGATTTAAACACGTCAGCCATATTCACACCAAAGCCACCGTCAGCTTCGGGCGTGATCCATCCGCCATAGTCTTCATAAAAAGCATTCAAAGACGTCGGAAGTCTTGGTGCCAACGCCACAAATTTTGCAAACTGCGAGCGCACTTCGGAAACTGCCACTCGCAAAACAAAGCCGCCACCCATCGAGTGCCCTGCTAAGGTCACTCGCGACACGGCTCTTTGCATTTTTATATGAATCAACAACTCTTCAAGATCGATTTCTAGTTGTGACGGAGAAATTTTATCTGACAGCGCCAGGCTCACACCATGACAACGTAAATCCGGAGTCACCACATTGGCAATTCCCGCACTTGCAATCGCTGAAGCGAGAACGCACATGTAGCGGCTGTCACCTCCGACGCCGTGATAGAGAACAATCAAGTCATCACACCACGCCGGATAAAGACGATAAGAAAGAAGGTCCCCCTGGCGAGTGCGAAAGGATTCCTGCGGGGCTAATTTCCCCAAAGGAATTTTAAAACTTCGCAGATCCAGGTTCTTCTTTATCATGCCATCTCTTGTTTTTTATGTTGGTAATAGTTGTAATCGCCTTCGTAGATACGAATTTGATTTTTATCCACTTCAAACACACGAGTCGTCACTTCACGCAAGAAATGGCGATCATGGCTTACGATCATCACAGTGCCCGGAAAATTTTTGATCGCTTCCAAAAGAACTTCGCGAGACTTGATATCAAGATGGTTCGTCGGCTCATCCAGAATCAACAGATTCACAGGTTGCGCTAAGATTGTTGCCAGAACCACGCGGGATTTCTCCCCCCCCGACAAAATGGAAATTTTCTTTTCTGCTTCTTCGCCAGAAAATTTGAAGGCGCCTAAAAGACTGCGCACAAAACCCAACCCCGCGTTGGGAATGCGAGCGTGAACTTCATCCAGGATCGTTGCCTTTGGATCTAAGACGTCCAAAGAGTTCTGACTGAAGTAGCCCACGTTGATAGAAGCGCCCAAAGTCATTTTTCCTTCAGAAGGATCAGCATGGCCTGCAATAATTTTTAACAAAGTGGATTTACCCGCTCCGTTCACGCCGACAACCGCAATGCGGTCCATGCGTTTCACCAAAGCATTGGCGCCAGAGAAAACTAATTTCTCTTTTCCGTCATCACGCTTCCAAATTTTAGCTAAGCCTTCGAACTTAACAACCTCTTCTCCTCCACGTGGAGGAACAGGCCACTCAAATTTGATTTCAGCTTCTTCAGGTGGAATTTCGATACGATCAATTTTTTCAAGTTTCTTAACTCGAGACTGCACTTGGGCTGCATGTGATGCGCGCGCGGCAAAACGAGCGATGAACTCTTCTTCTTTTGCCAGCATATCTTCTTGGCGTTTTGCAGCTGCGATCAATTGCTCTTTACGAATTTCACGTTCACGCTCATAGAAATCATAATTTCCGCCGTAGACAGTGATCGTTTTATTTGCGATTTCCACAATTTTTGTAACCAGACGATTCATAAAATCGCGATCATGGCTTGTCATAAGGATTGCGCCCTTGTAGTTCGAAAGCCATTCTTCAAGCCACACGATCGATTCTACATCCAAGTGATTCGTCGGCTCGTCCATCAGCAAAACTTCAGGATTCAAAACAAGAATTTTCGCCAAGGCGATACGCATTTTCCAACCGCCGGAAAAACTTTCTGTCGGACGATGATAATCGTCAGGACCAATTCCAAGACCGGTGAGGATTTCCGCAGCACGAGATTCAAGATCGTAACCGCCCAGGCGTTCAAACTCCGCCTGAAGCTCGCCGTATGTTTCAAGAATCTTCGTCATCTCATCAGCGTCTAGCTCGGGATCTGCAAGTTTTGCTTCGCATTCTTGCATGCGAGTTTGCATGTCACCGATGTTACCCACGGATGATTTCACTTCATCCAAAGCCGTACGGCCGCGCATGTCTTCAATGTTTTGTGAGAAATAACCAATGACCGTGCGATCCGATTTTGAAACCGTTCCGCCGTCAACGCCTTCTTCTCCTGTGATGATGCGGAAGATGGTCGTCTTACCGGCACCGTTAGGCCCCACAAGTCCGATTTTTTCACCGGCATTGATCTGAAAAGAACCATTGCGGTAAAGGATTTTATTTCCGTGCTGCTTAGAGATATTTGATAAATGAATCATAGGACCTTTGTATAACCTGAAATTCCCGAAGTTTCTCGAAAAATTTTAAAATATTTTGCCTAGTTTATATGCACATTCGAGAGTGTACACAAAAAGGCGGACTTTAGCGAATTTTACGAAGGTCTCACTTGGTCCTCGTGTTGCTTTGTTACCACTTCGGGGGTAGCAAATGATTGCAACATCGAACCACACTCACTCGAGAAACAATATATTCGCAGCGACGGCGATTTTCCTCTTAGTCCTGTCGACGGGCTGTGCGAAATCGGGGCAATTTCCAGTCACAAGCATTGATAATTCAAACCAAAGTTCTGGGGTCACTGATCCAGGAACAGACGATGAAACTAACACCGGCAACAACACCGAAACTCCGCCTGCACCAACCCCGGAACCTTCTTACAAAATGGCGCCTCTCGCTTGGGAAAGCACGAAGTATCCCGAGCGCACGCAGTGGTCTGAGTACCTTCAAAAAATCATCCTAAACGACTGGAACAGTCTGCTTCCCGGCTCTAACGACATCACAAATTTCTGCCCTCGCTATTACTCTTTGGACAACAACGAGCGCGCCAATGTCTGGGCTCAACTCTTTGTCGCAATTGCAAAATATGAGAGCGGCTACAGTCCCACATCGCGCATGCAAGAGACCACAATGGGAACAGATCCAATCACACGACAACCTGTTTACTCCGAGGGGCTTTTGCAACTTTCCTATCAGGACATCGAGTGGGCACCATGGTGCAAATTTGATTGGTCGAAGGATAAAAATTTAAGCGGCACAGATCCCAAGAAAACTATTTTGAGTCCCTATCTGAATCTCGACTGCGGCGTTGGTATTATGGCAAAGCAGATTAAGAGCAAAGGTTCCATTGTCGTGAGTTCTGGAGTGTATTGGGCTGTGATCAAATCAGGTGGACGCTATCAGCAAATCAGCAACATCCAAGGAATCGTAAAATCCCTCTCATTGTGCAAATAGTACACTGTCCTGAGAAACCCAAGAAATAGAGAGCTTTTGGGTCCAAGATCGTTTATCTTGGG